>CAVVWG010000013.1:0-54244 GCA_963751875.1 uncultured Thermoleophilia bacterium | reverse complement strand
GATCGCCTCGAGGTGCGTGATCTCGGGCAGGAACTGCGCGGTCGGGTCGGTGCGCGGGTCGCCGTCGTAGACGCCCTGGACGCCGTTCTTGGCCATCAGGATCGCCTCGGCGCCGATCTCGAGCGCGCGGAGGGCGGCGGCCGTGTCGGTGGTGAAGAACGGGTTGCCCGTGCCGGCCGCGAACAGGACGACGCGGCCCTTCTCGAGATGCCGCATCGCGCGGCGGCGGATGTACGGCTCTGCCACCTCCGAGACCGCGAGGGCGGACTGCACCCGCGTGGGCACGTCGAGCTTCTCGAGCGCGTCCTGCAGCGCGAGCGCGTTCAGCAGAGTCGCAAGCATTCCGGCGTAGTCCGCCGTGGCGCGGTCCATTCCGTCTGCCGCCGCCGCCATGCCGCGGTAGAAGTTGCCGCCGCCGACCACGATCGCGAGCTCGGTGCCGCTGTTCCGCACCTCGACCACCTCACGGGCGATCGCGGCGACCGTCTTCGGATCGACCCCGTACTCGCGGTCGCCCATCATGCTCTCGCCCGAGAGCTTCAGCAGCACACGGCGAAACGGCGAGACAGCGCCAACCGGCGCTGTCCCGACCGCGTCGCCCGATTGGGTGCTCACGACCCCGCGACCGAGACCCGCTTGAAGCCCTTCAGCGTTGCGCCGGCGTCGGCGAGTGCCTTCCCGACCGTCGTCGACTGGTCGTGGATCCATGCCTGGTCGACCAGGACGCCACCGGGTGAGGCCGCGAAGAAGCGCTTGCCGAGCATGCCGTCGACGATCTTCTCACGTGCGGCCTCCGGCTTCGAGAGGACCTCGTCCGAATTGAGGTAGACCTGCCGCTCTGCCTCGATCGCCTCCGGCGAGACGTCGTCTCGCGTGGCCCACTCGGGAGCCGCGAACGAGATGTGCATCGCGAGCTGCCGTGCGAGCGCCTCGTCGCCTCCGTCGAGGTCGACGAGCACGCCGATCTTGTTGGCCGGCGGGTGGACGTACGCGGCGATCGTGCCGCCGTCGTTGTAGCGCTCGGCGCCGGCGACGACGATGTTCTCGCCGAGCTTGCCCATCAGCTCCATGCGCTCCTCGTCGAACGACGCGGCCGCGTCGACACCGTCCGCGTGGACGGCGCGGAGCACGCGCTCGGCGAACGACTGGAACTCGTCGTTCTTCGAGACGGGCTCCGTCTCGCAACCGATGCCGACGATCGTGCCGACACCGGTCTCGACGATCGTGCCGACGAGGCCCTCGGTCGTCGCGCGGTCGGCACGCTTGCCGGCCTGCGCCATCCCCTTCTCGCGCAGCAGCGTCCGGGCGGCGTCGAGATCGCCCTCCGTGTCCTGCAGCGCCCGCTTGCAATCCATCATGCCCGCGCCCGTGGCCTCACGAAGCTCCTTGACGAGGGCTGCACTAATTTCGGTCACGCGTTTCTCCTCTTCTCAGTTTCTCAGTGAGCGACGACGCGCGGAAGCGCTTTCGCCTGCTCGATCCAGTCGGTCACCTCGGCTGCGCTCGGGACCTGACGCACGAGGCTGCGTGCGTCGTTCGTCTCGGTCAGCGCGGTCACGAGGTTCTCCACGTTCCGCTGCGCGAGCTCCGGGACGGAGTCCACGCCGGACGCCTCGAGCAGCTCGGCGAACTCCGGCCCGATGCCGACGACGCGGATCAGGTCCGCGTGGTTGACCCAGCGAAGCACGCGGACGGCGTCGATACCGGTCTGCTCGACGAGCGCCGAGCGGCCCTCGGGCGTGGCGCCCTTCTCGAGCAGCGCGTCGATCGACGAGACGTCGGCCGCCCTCAGCTTCTCGGCGAAGGCCGGCCCGATCCCCTCGATCTCCTCGATGTCGCCCTTGCGCTCCGGCGCCGCGGGCGCGTCGGCGGCGGGCTCCTCGGCGACGACCTCGGGAGCGGCTGCTGCTTCGGCCGCGGCTGCGGCGGCTGCCTCGTCGGCAGCGGCCTTGGCGGCGAAGTCCTTGGCCGAGACCTTGCTCTGGCCGGCGGCGATGCCGTCGGCGAGGGCGCGGACGACGAGCGAGCACGAGCGGATCGCGTCGTCGTTGCCGGGGATCACGAAGTCGGCCTCGTCGGGATCGCAGTTCGTGTCGACGAGCGCGATCACCGGCAGATGCAGGCGCTGCGCCTCGCGAACGGCGAGCGCTTCCTTCTTGAGGTCGACGATGAAGATCGCGTCGGGCTGACGCTTCATGTCCGCGACGCCGCCGAGGTTCGACTCGAGCTTCTCGAGCTCGGCCTCCATCGTGATGCGCTCCTTCGCCGGCAGCAGGGCGAGCTGGCCATCATTCTTGAGGCGCCGGAGGTCGTGCAGATACGCGATCCGGTCGGAGATCGTGCGCCAGTTCGTGAGCAGGCCGCCGAGCCAGCGGTTCGAGACGTACGGCATGCCGACGCGCTCCGCCTCGGTGCGGACGGCGTCCTGCGCCTGCTTCTTGGTGCCGACGAAGAGGATCGTGCCCCCGCGCTCGGCGATGTTCCGTGCAAAGTCGTATGCATCCTCGACGAGCTGCTGCGTCTGCTGCAGGTCGATGATGTAGATGCCGCCGCGCTCGGTGAAGATGAAACGCTTCATCTTCGGGTTCCAGCGACGTGTCTGATGGCCGAAGTGAACTCCAGCCTCCAGTAGCTCCTTCATGGAGACGACTGCCAACGGGACCAGCCCCTTTCAGTGTGGTTTCGGATGTCGTGCTCCGGCGGGCCGGGTCGGAACCGGGCTCCGATCGCGGAGCCGCGGCACCACCGCCCCAGGCGCTGATCGCCGGGTAGTGGAACGTGAACGCCCAATGGTACCGGACGTCGTGGACCGCAGAGTCAGTCGCGGGCGAGCGCGAGCGCTGCCGCGAGATCCCACGGCAGCTCCGAGCTGACGTCGACCTCGGCCTTCGTCACCGGATGCTCGAACCTGAGCCGGTGCGCGTGGAGGAACTGGCGCTCGAGACCGAGGTCGTCTGCGACGCCGTAGACGGGGTCGCCGCTGACGGGAAGCCCGATCGCCTCGAGATGGACGCGGATCTGGTGCGTCCTGCCGGTCTCGAGCCGAACGTCGAGGAGCGCGTGGTGGCGCATCGTCTCCTTGACGTCGAACCACGTCACCGACTCGCGCGGGGTCGGCGTGTCGAGCGAGTGCCGCGTGCGATCGCGGCGGTCGCGTCCGATCGGCGCCTCGATCCGCCCCGACGCCGACTGCGGCTTGCCCCGCACGAGCGCCGCGTAGGTGCGCTCGAGCTCGCGCGAGCGAATCAGCTCCTGGAGCAGCTCGTACGCCTCCTCCGAGCGGGCGACGACGAGCAGGCCCGACGTGTCGCGATCGAGCCGGTGGACGATCCCGGGCCGGTCGTCGTCGTCCCCACCCTCGGCTCCGTGGGCGAGCAGTCCCTGGACGAGCGTGCCCGTCCGCGTCGATCCAGCCGGATGGACGACGAGGCCGGCGGGCTTGTCGACGATGAGCAGGTGCTCGTCCTCCCAGACGATCGGGATGTCGAGCTCCTCCGGCTGCAGCTCGACCGCCTCGGGGATCTCGACGTCGATCTCCTCCCCGCCCTCGAGCCGGAAGCTCTTCGCCCGCGGCTCGCCGTCGACGAGCACCGCACCCGTCGCGATCAGGCGCTCGGCGAGCGCGCGCGAGTCGAGCTCGGGCCGCACGGCGAGAACGCGATCGAGCCGCGCCCCGGCGTGGTGCTCAGGAACGTGAAAGCGGAGCCGTGCCAAGGTGCGGGCTCGTCTTGTCGGACGCCACGAACGAGGCGAACAGCAACCCGACGCCCACGACGATGAAGGTGTCGGCGAGATTGAACGCCGGCCAGTAGGCGAAGTCGAGGAAGTCGGTGACGTGACCGAGCCGCACCCGGTCGATCAGGTTGGCGACGCTGCCGCCGATCACGAGCCCGAGCGCGACCGGGAGCAACGGATGACGCTGGGCGGAGCGGCTGAAGAAGACGAGCATCGCCGCGACCGCGGCGGCCGTGAGCACGATCACCGCCGTCGTCGAGTGGGCGAAGAGGCCGAAGGCAATGCCGGAGTTCTGAACGTGGTGGATGCTGAAGGGGCCGATCGTGGCCACCGCGTCGCCGATCGGGAGGCGCATCGAGACGATCGACTTCGTCAGCTGGTCGGCTGCGATCGCCGTGCCGACGATGACGAGGAGCGCAACCCACTGCGCCAGCCCCGCCCCGAGGCGGCGCTCGGCGCTCGAGACCGGCTGCAGCGCGTTCGTCGAGGAGCCGACGCGAACGTCGATGCGCCGCGGCGGGTCGGGGCGGGCCGATTCGCTCAACCGTTTTCCTGGCGGCGCTTGTCGTCGAGGCAGAGCGTGGCGTACGGGACGGCGGCCAGGCGCTCCTCCGGAATCGTGGCACCGCAGACGGAGCAGGTGCCGTAGGTGCCGGCGTCGAGTCGCGTGCAGCGCCTCGTCGATCTCGGCGACCACGTTGTCGGCGTTCTCGCCGAGCGACTGATCGAGCTCGAGGTCGACGAGGTCCGAGGCGTGATCCGCGAGGTGCTGGTCGCCCGCGGCGGTGTTGATCTCCCCCACGCCCTCGTCGTCCGCCGCGAGGTCGCCGGCTGCGCGGACGATGTTCTCCCGGAGACGGAGCAGCTCCACCCGGCGCTCGGCGAGGTCGATCGTCATGACGTTCCTTTCCGGGCAGATGCAAGGCGCTGCTCTGCCTCCTCGAGAGTGAGCCCGACGATCTCGACGACCTTGTCGCGCGAGACCGCTCCGCTCACGATGCGCACGTCCGGCCGGCCGATCTCGAGCGACGTCGCGAGCAGGCTCACCACCGACGCGTTGGCACGCCCACGCTCCGGGGGTGCGGCGACGCGGAGCTTCCAGGCGTCACCGTGGCGCCCGACGACCGCAGAGCGGCCGGCGCCGGGCGAGACCCGGAGGTTCAGACGGATGGTGCGGGGCTCCATGCCCCCAGGATAGACGTCCTACGCTGTGTCCTACCCCGCGAGCTTCCGGATTTCCTCCGACTCGTCCGCAGCAGCCGGTGGCGGCACCATCACCGGGGCCGACTGAGAGTCACGCGTCTCGACCGTCCAGCCCGGATGTTCCTCGGTGGTCGGGGCAACCGAGGCCTCCGGCGTCTCGGTGAACTCGGCCGGCGCCTCCTCGACGACGGAGAGCGCCGAGCGAAGCAGCGCCTGGACGCGGCGCACGTCGCCCATCAGGGCTTCCTTCTCGCCGATCACGTCGCGCATCACCTTCCGCGCCTCGGCGTTCGCCTCGGTCACGATCACGTCGGCCTCGCGGCGCGCGGCTTCCTTGAGATCCTGGGACGCGCGCTCGGCCGAGACGAGCGTCGAGCGCAGCAGGCCCTCGAGCTCGACGTGACGGGTCACCTCGGTCTCGAGCTCCTCCACGCGCTCGACGAGCTGCGAGCGCTCGCGCCAGACGGTCTCGAAGCTGTCGGCGATGTCGTCCATCATCCGATGGACGGATGCCTTCCGGTAGCCGAAGAGGCCACGCTTGAGCTGGATGTGTCTGATCTCGACAGGTGTGAGTGCCATGACGACTCCCTTCTTTCGTCTAGTAGCAGGCGCCCGATCAGCCCGACCAGCAATCGCTCGGACGATGACGAGCGTAATGATTGCGACGATCGGTGACAGGTCGAGCGGCCCGACCGAGGGCAGGACGCGGCGAAAGATGCGGATGTACGGCTCGCAGATGTCGTCGAGGAAGCGCTGCACCCGATGGAGCGCAGTACGGCATCCGGATCCACGAGGTGAGGACGTAGGCCAGGATCAGCAGGATGTAGACGTCGAAGAACACGACACGAACCGCTGCACGGACGACGCCGTGTCGGCGAGCAGGAGCACAGTGTCGGCGGAGCCCACAGCCGGGCTTTCGTCACAAGCTTCTCGTTCCCTGCGGTGGCCCAGCCAGGCTGTCAGGCCTGGTTGAAGAAGCCGCCCTTGTCGAGCATGCGGGCGCGCTCCTCGGCCGACACCTCGACGTTCCGCGGCGTCAGCAGGAAGACCTTGTCGGCGACGCGCTGCATGCTGCCGTTGAGCGCGTAGGTGAGCCCGCTCGCGAAGTCGATCAGCCGCTTCGAGAGCTCGTTGTCGGCGCTCTGCAGGTTGAGGATCACCGGCACCGAGTCCTTGAACTTGTCCGCGATCTGCTGCGCGTCGTTGAAGCTGCGGGGCAGCACGAGGTGGACGCTCGCCTTGCCGCCCGTGTCGGCCGAGCGCAGGCGGGTCGGGCGCGAGGAGCGCGACGACGACGTCGCGACGGCCGTCGGCGCCGATTCGACGCTCTGGCTGTCGTCCGTCCAGCCATCAGGCTCGCGCCGCCGGGGCAGCCGGCGCACGTTCTGCCGCGTCGAGCGGGAGCGGTACTCGCGCTCGAGCTCCTCCTGCGTCTCGAGCCCGTCCTCGTCCCACTCCTCATCCTCGGCGATGCCGAAGTAGACGAGCGTGCGGTTCCAGACGTCCGAGAAGCCCATGACGCGCGGATGGTATCCCAGCGGCCGGATTTCGGTGGCGCTCAGTCGCGGAACAGGATGCTGCCGACGCGGATCAGCGTCGCGCCCTCCTCGACGGCGACCCGCCAGTCCTGCGAGGTGCCCATCGAGAGCTCCGTCAGCCCGTGCGCGCGGGCGAGCTCGGCGAGCCGCCGGAAGGTCGGGCGGCTGGCCTCCGGGTCGTCGGCGAACGGCGGCATCGTCATCAGCCCGCGCAGCAGCGGGTAGCGCTCGCGGTAGCCCTCGATCTCGCTCTCGGGAACGCCGCTCTTCGACTCCTCGCCGGCGAGGTTGACCTCGAGCAGCCAGGGCACGGTCAGCCGGCGGGCGGCCGAGTCGGTGTCGACCGCATGGACGAGCTCGCAGATCTCGTTCACGATGCGCGCCTTGTTCGACTGGAGGGCGCCGATGAAGTGCCACCGGAACGCGTCGCCGTGGAGCGCGTGCTTGCGCTGCAGGTCCTGCGCTCGGTTCTCGCCTGCGATCGCGACCCCGGCGTCGGCGAGGATGCCCATGTCCTCGGCCGCCACGTACTTCGTCGCCGCGACGACGGTGACGCCCGGGCCGGCCTCCGCGCAGACGGCGTCGTACGCCGCGCGGACGGCGTCGGCGTTCACGCGAGCTCCCGGGCGGCCCGCTCGAGCAGCCAGTCTCGATCGTTGCGGGCCGGGTCGTCGACGACGTCGGCGAGGAGATCGTGCAACACGCGGCCGAGGCCCGGCCCCTCGGGGAACCCGATCGCGCGGAGATCGTCACCGGTGACGGCGAGGTCGGACAGATGGTGCGGCTGTGACCGCTCCTGCGTCAGCAGCCGGCGCAGCTCCTCGATGCGCTCGAGCTCGGCGGCGGGGACGTCCTTCGCGGCGAGATCGGCGAGCTTGTGGTCGATCAGGTCGTGGGCGAGCGCATCGCCGTGCTCGGCCAGGAAGCGCCGGGCATCGCGGGCGTCGGGCGGATGGTCGAGCTTGAAGCCGTGGTGGGCGACGATCCAGACGACGTGATGCCGAACCCGGGTCGGGTAGCGGAGGCGCTCCAGGATCTCGTCGGCGAGCGCAGCGCCGATGCGCGGATGGTGGTCGTCGTCACCCTCGACGAGTGGCTTGCCGAGATCGTGGAGCAGTCCGGCGAGCCGCACCTCGAGCTTCGAGCCGTTGTCTGCGGCGATCTGGGCGACCGCGAACAGGTGCTCGTCGAGCGGCAGCGGCTGCCGGTCGGAGCCGAGCGCGAAGCCGATCGCAGGGGCGAACTCCGGGATCACGCGCGTGAGCACGCCCGTGTCGCGGGCGAGGAAGAGCGCGCGGGCAGGCTTTCGGCCCAGCAGGAGCTTCGAGAGCTCGCCCTGGGCGTCGGCCTTGATCCCACCTCCGATCCGCTCGGCGGAGACATGCGCGAGACCGGGAGCGGCGGCGTGCATCTGGCTCAACGTCTCGGGTGCGAGGTCGAAGTCGAGCTGGGAGACGAACCGCAGGGCGCGGACGAGGCGAAGTGGATCGTCCTCGAAGCTCGTCGGGCCGACGGTGCGCAGCCGGCGGCGCTCGAGGTCATCGACGCCGCCGAACGGGTCGAGGAGGCTGCCGTCCTCGAGCCGGCGGGCCATGGCGTTGATCGTGAAGTCCCGGCGGGCCATGTCTTCCTCGAGCTCGATCGAGGCGTCGCTGACGATGGCGAAGTCACGGTGGCCCGGGCCGGTCGACCGCTCGGCGCGGGGCGGCGTGAGGTCGATCCCTGCCGGCACGAGCGCCCGGATCGCCCGGTCCGTCGGATGCAGGCGCACGCCGACGAGCTGGCCGTGGACCTGCATGTCCTCGACGCGGCCGTGGGGCTCGAGGAGCGCGCGGAGGCCGGCCTGGTCGACGCCGGGCACGAGAAAGTCCTCGTCGCGGTGAGGAATGCCGAGCAGCTCGTCGCGCACGGCACCGCCGACGACGTAGGCATCGATGCCGAGCGAGCGGATGTAGGCGCGGATCGCGGTCGGCATCGGCTTGGATTGTGACTCGTCGTGCGGGCGGCGCGGCAGGCCGCGGCCCCGCTACGTGTGAGCGACTGCCTCGATCTCGACGAGCGCGCCGGAGGGGAGCTTCGCGACCTCGAACGTCGAGCGGGCCGGCGGGCGATCGCCGACGTGGCGCGCGTAGACCTCGTTCATCGCCTGGAAGTCGCCGAGATCCTGGAGGAACACGCTCGTCTTGACGAGGTTCGTCGAGCGAGCTGCCGGCAGCCTCGAGGATGGCGGCGAGGTTGCGCATCACCTGCTCGGTCTGCACCGCGACATCGCCCTCGACCGCCGTGTCGCCCGGCTTGAGCCCGAGCTGGCCCGCGACGAAGACGAGGTCACCGACCCGGATCGCCTGGTTGTACGGCGCCCCCTGGAACGGTGCCGGGGCATTCTCGGTGCGGATCACGGTCTTCTCCATGGTGTCTCCTATCGGTCGGCCGAGTCGGCGGTCGCCTCGGACAGTGCCACACCGAGGGCCTTGAACATCGCCTCGAGCACGTGGTCGGTGTTCTCGCCCTCGATCAGCCGCACGTGCAGCGTCAGCGCGGCGGCGTCGGCGAGCGAGGCGAGGAAGCGCGCCGCGAGGTCGGTGCCGAGGCCGCCGGCGCCGGTGAGATCGGCGTTCGACGCGACGAGAGCGGTGCCGGACGCCTCGACGACGACCATCGCGAGCGCCTCGACCGAGATCATCACCCCGTGCCCGTGGGCGCCGGGGCGAAGCAACGGTGCGAGCGCGTGGCCGATCGCCGCACCGGCGGCATCGACCTCGGCAACCGGCTCGTCGGGCTCGATCTCGAGCGAGAGGTCGAAGCGACCGGCGGTGGCGAGCTCGACGAGAAGGTGGTCGAGCAGGGGCACTCCGGTCGCGACATTCGCCAGGCCGGTTCCCGGGGTGACCCGGGCGCCGCTCACAGCTCTCCGCGCTCGATATCGGCGCCGAGCGCCCGCAGCCGCTCGTCGATGCGCTCGTAGCCGCGGTCGATCTGGCGGATGTTGCCGATGGTCGAGCGGCCCTGTGCGCACAGCGCTGCGATCACCATCGCCATGCCGGCGCGAATGTCGGGGCTCTCCAGGCGCTGGCCGACGAGCTTGGCGGGGCCGGTGATCGACGGCCCGATGGGGATCGCAGAGGATGATCCGGGCGCCCATCGAGACGAGCTTGTCGACGAAGAACAGGCGGCTCTCGAACATCTTCTCGAAGACGAGCACGGTGCCCGTGGCCTGCGTCGCCGCGACGACGGCGATCGAGGTGAGGTCGGCAGGGAAGGCGGGCCAGATGCCGCTCTCGATCTTCGGGATCTGCCCGCCGAGGTCGTCGACGACGCCGAGCGCCTGGCCGGGCGGCACGCGCAGGGTCGACTCACCCACCTCGAGCTCGATCCCGAGCTTCCGGAACGCCGGGATGATCGAGATCAGGTCGTCCGGCTCGACGTCCTGGATCGTGAGGTCGCCCCCCGTGACGGCGGCGAGCGCGGCGAAGCTCGCGACCTCGATGTGCTCGGGGCCGATGCGATACGCGCCGCCGCCGAGGCGGTCGACGCCCTGGATGCGGAGGATGTTCGAACCGACGCCCTCGATCCGCGCGCCGAGGGTGTTGAGGAAGCGGCAGAGGTCCTGGATGTGCGGCTCGCACGCCGCATGCCCGACGATCGTGTCGCCCTTGGCGAGGACGGCGGCCATGATGGCGTTCTCGGTGCCCATCACCGAGGCCTCGTCGAGGTACATCCGCTTGCCGACGAGGCCGTTCGTGCGCAGGTCGTAGGCGCCGTTGATCTCCATCTCGACGCCGAGCTCGGCGAAGGCGTGAATGTGGGTGTCGAGCCGCCTGCGCCCGATCACGTCGCCGCCCGGAGGCGGCACGACGGCGCGGCCGAATCGCGCCAGCAGCGGGCCGGCGAGCAGGAACGACGCGCGAATCTCGCGGCAGAGGTCGGGGTCGAGCTCGGTCTTCGAGATCCCGGAGCTGTCGACGCGCACCTCGTTCGGCCCGGCCCAGACCGCATCCGCGCCGAGGTCGGCGAGCAGCTCGACCATCACCTCGACGTCGCGGATGCGCGGCAGGTTCGTCAGCCGCACCTCCTCGGACGCGAGCACGGTCGCGGCGAGGATCGGCAAGGCGCCGTTCTTGTTCCCGGACGCACGGATCGTGCCGGAGAGCGGGCGACCACCCTGGATGACGAACGACTGCATGAGGCGGGCGCTATCGTACCCGTGGCCTTGGACGTGACCCGTGAGAACGCGTGGACGACCCTGACCCGCTACACGAAGAGCGAGTCGCTGCTCCGTCATGCTCTCGCCGTCGAGGCGTCGACCCGCTGGTATGCCCGCCACTTCGGCGAGGACGAGGAGCTGTGGGGCTGCACGGCGCTCCTGCACGACTTCGACTACGAGATCCACCCCACGCTCGACAAGCACCCGCAGGACGGCGCCCCGATCCTGCGCGAGGAGGGCTACCCCGAGGTGCTGATCCTCGCCGTGCTCTCGCATGCCGAGCATCTCGCGATCCCGCGCGAGACGCTGCTGCAGAAGACGCTCTTCGCATGCGACGAGCTGTCGGGGTTCATCCACGCCTGCGGGCTCGTCCGCCCGACCGGGCTCGAGGGCCTCGAGCCGAAGTCCGTCAAGAAGAAGCTGAAGCAGCCGTCATTCGCGGCCGGCGTCCATCGGGACGAGGTCTATGCCGGCGCCGAGCTGCTCGGCCTCGAGCTCGACGAGCACATCGCGAACGTCGTCGCCGCGCTGCAGCCGATCGCCGGCGAGCTCGGCCTCCAGACCGCCGCCGCCTGACGCGCCGCGGCGCCCGGCTTCAGCCGGTCGTCCGGGCTTCGTCGTCGCTCCAGCGCACGCGGACAGACGCCGGCAGCCCTTCCGGCTCGACCGGAACGCCTGCCCCCGCGAGCGCAGCACTCTCGCTCTCCGGCACCCAGATGTGCGCCGCAACCTCGAGCTGCCCGCCGTCGAGCAGCGCCGCCGCGAACGAGACCGTGTCGCGGCCGGGCGCGTCCCAGAACACGACCGTTCCGCAGGAGCGGCAGCGGCCCCGGCTCGCGCCGTGCTCGGAGACGGCGGCAAGCTCCCAGATCACCGCCGCCTCGTCGCCGACGGCGAGATCGCGCCGGTAGGCGGCCGCTGCGGGCCACGGCCCGCCGGTCGCCTCCCGGCACGCCGCGCAGTGGCAGACGATCACGTCGCGGACGGGGCCGAAGATCGCGAAGCGGACAGCGCCGCAGGGACAGGAGCCCTGGCCGGTCACTCAGGCAGCCCGGCGAGCAGGCGGTCGAGATCGCCGTCCGAGGTCCACCAGCCGCAGGACACGCGGATCAGGCCGGCATTCGGGATCTCGCGCACGTGCACGCCGGCGTCGTAGAGCGCCTCGACGATCTCGGCCGGCTCGCCGGCGGGTCGGAAGGCGACGAGGGTCGAGCGCTCGCCCTCGGCCGGGCTGACCACCTCGACGCTGAGCCCATCGACCCCGCCGGCGAGGAGCTCCCGGCAGCGCTCGGCGACGGCGGCGGCATGATCGAAGGCCCAGGACGGGCGGCTGTCGAGCGCCGCCAGCAGGCCCGCGAGCGACGACGCGGGCCACCAGCCGGTGTCGAAGCGGGCCGCGCCGGGCTTCGGCTGGAACTGCCCGTCCGGCTCGTACTCGGCCTGCGAGAAGTAGCTCGGTGCCGAGACCCTCAGGCCGTCCGGATCTGCGACGACGAGCGCCCCGGTCGAGTCCGGCCCGCAGAGCCACTTCTGACCGGAGATCGTGAGGTAGTCGAATCCGGCCGCGGCGACGGGGATCGCACCCACGGATTGGGCACCGTCGACGAGCACGGGGATGCCGGTCTCCTCCCGGAGCTCGCGCACCGGGCAGGATCCGTCCCGTCGTCCAGATCACCTGCGAGAGCGCGAGCAACCGCGTCCGGGGCGTGACGGCGGCGCGGATCGCATCCGGCTCGGGCGCGACGACGACGACCCTGGCGCCGGACGTCGCGAGCGCTCCGAGCAGGCCGAAGTGCTCGTCGGTCGTCGTCACGATCTCGTCGCTCCGGGCCGAGCCCGAGCCCGCCGAGGACGATGTTGCAGCCGTCGGTCGTGCTCGTCGTCAGCGCGACCTGCAGCGGCTCGGCGCCGACGAGTGCCGCGATGCGCTCACGCAGCTGATCCCGCAGCTCCATCACGCGGGTGAAGTTCGGGCCACCGCTGCGGCCGTCGCGATAGTCCCGCTCGAGCTCCGCGCTGATCGCCTCGTGCGTGGTGCGGGCGATCGGGCCGAAGGTGCCGGCATTGAGATAGGCGAGCCTCTCGAGCACCGGGAACTGCGCCCGTGCCTCCTCGAAGGTCATGCGATCGCCTCACGCCGAAGCTGCCATGCGTGCTCGGACGCTACCGGTTCGCGGTCCTGGAGCAGACGCCGAAGTCCAAGTCTCTAGGCTTGGCCGATGCGCGTCGTGATCGCCGATCCCCCCGCCTACACGCCTCCGTACGACTACGCGCTCGCCGCCGCGCTCGTGCGGAACGGCGTGGATGTGCGCCTGCTCACGTCGCCGCTTCCGCTTCGGAGCCGTGCCGGAGGCCGAGGGCTTCACGGTCGACGACAGCCTGTATCGCGTCTCGAGCGGGGTGAGCTCGTCACGGGCCCGGCTCGCGGTGAAGGCCCTCGAGCATCCGTTGGCTCTTGCCCGGCTCGGCCTCGCCGACTGCGACCTGCTCCACCTGCAATGGGTCGCAGCGCCCGAGGCCGACGGGCTGCTTGCTCCACACGCGCCGCCCGCTCGTCTTCACCGCGCACGACCTGCTGCCGCGCCGGACGGCGAGCCACACGAGGACCTGGAAGCGGCTCTTCGGCCGCTTCGACCGCATCGTCACCCACAGCGAGCGCGGCCGCAGGACGCTCGAGGCGTTCGGCGTCAGCCCCGCCAAGCTGCGGGTCATCCCCCACCCCGCCTTCCGCAGCGACCCGGCCCGGCACGACGACGGCCGCACGGTGCTCGCGCTCGGCGTGATCCGGCCGTACAAGGGCCTCCCCGACGCGATCGAGGCCGTCGGGCGCATCGCCGGTGCCCGGCTGCTCGTGGCCGGCGATCCGCGGATCCCGATCGACGAGCTCCGGCAGCAGGCGGGCGATCGGGCCGAGTGGCGGCTCGGCTACCTGGGCGAGGACGAGATGGCCGACGTGCTCGGCGCAACGACCGTCGCCGTCTTCCCCTACCGCGCCGAGCTCGACCAGTCCGGCGCGCTGCTGCAGGTGATCGGCGCCGGCATCCCGGCAGTCGTCTACGACGTCGGCGGGCTCGGCGAGATCGTCGGTGCCTTCGGCGCGGGCCGGGTGGTCGAGCCGGGTGACGTCGAGGGTCTCGAACGGGCGCTGCGGGAGCTGCTCGACGACGAGGACGCGCTCGCGGCCGCGCGCGCCGGCGCCGAAGCCGCGCGCGAGAGCCTCACCTGGGACCGTGCCGGCGCAGCCCATCTCGCGCTCTACGAGGAGCTCGTGTGAGATTCCGCCGGCAGCCGCCGCTTCGACGAGCTCGTCGACCGGCAGCTCGACCTCTTCGCGGCCGACGACGCCGAGCTGCTGGCCGAGGCGGCCGACGCCGAGTCCGCGTGGAACTCCTCTGCCGCGGAGAGCGCCGAGGAGGCGTACGGCGACTATCAGCTCGTCGTCGACGCGATCGCCGACCGCCTGCTCGACATTCGCGAGTCGTACGCGCACTCGCTCGACGAGGACGCGGCCGACGAGTACCGCGACACCTTCACGCGCGCGGCGAGCCGGCGCTACCGCCGCTACGCCACGCTGCTCGCCGATCTCGACGAGCCGTCGACGACGGCTGTGCGCAGGCCTAGAGCCTGGCGTCGGGATCGCGCGGCTGGAGGAAGCGCGCCAGCTTGAGGTGCGTCGACGCCTCACGGCTCCGCCCCTGCCGGAGCAACGAGCGGCCGAGGGCGTAGTGCGCGTAGTCGTCCACCGGAGAGAGCTCGAGCACCTTGCGGAACTCGCGCTCGGCCGACGGCCAGTCGGTGATGCGGAAGTACGCGATCCCGAGCGCCTCGCGAATCGACGCCTTGTCGGGCTCGAGCCGGCGTGCCTTCTCGAGCGGCACGGTCGCCTGCGCAGCGAGGCCCTCGCGCAGACGGGCGCGGCCCAGCTGGTAGAGGTCGTACGCCTCACTCATCGCTCTATCGTGCCTGACCTCACGCCGCCGCGGAGCGAGCGCACCGTCAGGAAGCCACGGATCCTCCTCCCCGGTCCGAGCCGCGCGCGCAGCAGCGAGAGGATCCTCCCCAGCTCCCGGCGCGTCTCGTCTGCAGCGACCGCAGCGCTCGCCGGCGGCCCGTAGCGCGCACGCGCGAAGGCGGCGGCGAAGGCGTCGGTTCCAACTCCGCGCGCGCGGAGCTCGAGCGAGAGCTGGTGGACCGAGGCCGACGGCGGCACCTGCGAGCCCTGGTCGCGAACGAAGGCCGCCAGCTCTGCCCGCGCCGCGGCTGCACGGCGCCGCGGGTCGTCGGTGCGGGCGCGACGCCACCGCGCTCCGCTCTTCAGCAGGGCGAGACCGAGAAGCAGCGGCGGCGACCAGCGCCGAGCGGCGACGATCAGGCGCCACGGGACTCCGGCGGAGGTCGTCACCTCGGGGGTCGCCACGCCACGCCTCGGCGTCGTCGGTGCGAACGAGCCCGCGCCGAGGAACCGTCCGGTGCCGAGCGCCCGGATCGCATCTGCCGAGTCCGACGCATTCGTGTACGTCGCCGACAACGTGCCGCGTCCCGGCGTCGGATCGAAGGTGAGCCAACCGTGCCCGGCGAACCAGGCCTCGACCCAGGCATGCGCGTCGTGATCGGTCACCGTCCACGTGCCGTCCTTCCACGTCCCGCTCGTGAACCCGACGGCGACCCGGGCCGGTATCCCGAGGTAGCGGAGCATCAGCGCCATCGTCCCGGCGAACTGCTGGCAGTAGCCGAGCTTGGAGCGGACGAGAAAGTCGACGAGCGGCGGCTCCCCGACCGCCGCCGGCGGATGCTCGTCGTAGCCGAACCCGCCGGCTGAGCGCAGCCAGCGCTCGATCGTGATCGTGGCCTCGTACGGCGACCGCGCCTTGGCCGTGAGCCGGCTGGCCTCCCGCCACATCGGCTCGTACGCCCACAGCTGCTGGTAGAGATCGTCCGCGAAGATCCCCGACACCGCCGGCCGCGCGTCCGGGGGCGCCGTAGGCGCGGCACGACGGTGCGGCCGACGTCGAGATAGCGCGCCAGCGACCGCGGGTACGCGGGAGGCGACTTGACGAGCGACGCCGGGGACGGCGCCGGCGCGTAGCTCCAGACGGTGTAGCGGCGCATGTCACCGATGCCACCCGGAGCCATCATGACGCCGCCGCTGAGGTAGCGAATGCCGCTGCTCACCGGCTCGCGGCGATCTCCATCGGCTGGCTTGCGGCGATGACGTGGTCGTCGACGAGGGCGCGCACGTCCACCTCCTGCTTCACCCAGTCGGCACGCGACGAGCGCGGCGGCGGGGAGCAAGGGATCCCGTGGCAGCGTCCGGTTGGAGGTCGGCGCCCTCGGTCTGGTAGAGCGTCTCGACCCAGTGATCCGAGGCGAAGGTGTCGAGCGTGGTCGCGCGCCAGTACAGGGCGCGGCGGGGCGCCTTGATCTTCAGCACGGTGGTCTTGCCGGGTGGAAAGTCGATGCCGCCGTAGTCGGAGCGCCACACGGCCTCGACGGTGTGCCCGGCCCTGCTCTCGCCGAACAGGTCCCAGTTCTGCCAGTCGAGCGCTGCCACGGAGGGTCGCGCGCCGGCACCTGCCAGCACCACGGCGACGAGCACGATGCCCAGGCTGACCGCTGCACCGGGAACGATCCCGCGCCGGTCGCGCACGCCGCCGATCACGATCGGCCAGAGCGCGGCGAGCAGCGCCAGCGCCCCCATCGCGATCGTGTTCCGGGCCGGCAGGATCGTGGCGGGCCACCCGATCCCGCCGGCGGCGACCGCTGCGGCGAGGAACGGCCTGCTGCCGGCGGTGACCGCGATCGCGAGGCAGAACGCGCAGGCGGTGAGGATCACGAGCGCATGCAGCTCGGAGTGGGTCTTCGGGACGAACGGCGGCGCGACGGCGTAGATGTCCCGCAGCCCCTGGTCGACGACGTCCCGGACCGCCCCGACGCTGCGCCCGGCGGCGACGAGCGTCAGCCCACCGAGCGTCGCGACGGCGACGGCGACCCGGACGGCCAGCCTCGACGGCAGCGCGGCCGGCACCGCCAGCGCCGCGACGCCGGCGAACACGCGCGCGCTCGGCCCGCTCTCGAGTGACGCCCACGCGTACGCGACGGCAGCCACGGGCACCGATGCGGCGAGCAGCCGCCGACCGAAGCCGCCGACGACGCTAGCCACTGGCCGCTCCCGCGCTGCGCCCGGCCAGAGCCTCGGCGATCGGGATCTCGGCGGTGACGACGGCCACCAGCACGCCCTGCGCCGCAGCGCGCAGCGCGGCCGGCTGCTGTGGGTCGCGCGGCCCGGCCGGCGTAGGTCTCGGAGGCCATGATCACGAGCGAGACGGAGCGGCCGCCGCGCCGGAGCTCGAGCAGCGGCTCGACCGCCCGGTCCGGCCGTCCCGTGACGACGACGATCTCGCGCGCCCGCGTGATCGCCGCGGACGGCGAACGCAGGGCGCGATCGACGCGCGCGCCGTCGACCGGCTCGACCGTCGCGAGCGCGTCGAGCGCCAGCTCCCAGTCGTGCCCGGCGGCGCGGATCCGCACATCCTCGGTCTCCGCCGCCGTCCCGACGAGGACGACCCGCCGGTTCCACAGCACGTGCGCCAGGGCCAGCGCCCCCGCCGCGCGGACGGCCGCGTCGAAGCTCGACTGCCCGACCGGCCCTGCCACGCCGTCGGGATCCTGGTCGAGGACGATCGCCAGATCGTCGCGCGGGGCGTCGTCGAGCTCCTTCACCATCAGCCGGCCGCGCCGGGCGGTGCTCGGCCAGTGAACCGCCCGCAGCGGCTCGCCGGGCGTGTAGTCGCGGACGGCGTGGATCTCGAAGCCGGTCGGGCGCCGGAGCCGCGAGCGCGCCGCTCCTGCATCACGCGCGCCGTGCGCCGAGAAGATGGACGTCAGCGTCGGGATGCGCGGCCGGATCAGCACGCTCGCCGCCTCGTCGACCTGCTGCTCGACCCGCGCGAGGCCGAGCGGATCGGTCAGCGCGACGTCGAGTGGCTCGAGCCGATGGCGTCCGCGAGGAAGGGTCGAGAAGACGATGACGGTGCGCGCGCGGTGCATCCGCACCGACTGCTCGAGCGGGCCGAGACGCTGGCGGAGGAGGATCGAGCCTCCGAGCAGGCGCCGGCGGTGCCGTGCCCGGATCTCGACCGCGAGGTCGTCTCCCTCGATCCGCTCACCGGCCAGCAGCTTCCGCTCGAAGTCGATCGAGCCCTCGGCGGCGCGCGCCCAGAGGCGGGCGAAGACGCCCGGCGGCGACGAGACCGAGACCGACGACGACGAGCGGCGTCGAGCCGAACGCCCACGATGCGACGAGGGCGGCGAGCCCGAGTCCGATGGCCCCGGAGCTCCTCCGTCTCACACCGGTACGGGCGTTCCTTCGAGTGCCTCGCGGACGACGTCTTCCGGGCCGAGGCCGGCCGACCGCGCCTCGGGAGCGAGCAGGAGCCGGTGCGAGAGCACGGGCTCGGCCATCTCGCGGATGTCGTCCGGGGTCACGAACGTCCGCCGCTCGACGAGCGCGCGCGCCTTCGCGAGCCGCAGGAGCGCGATCCCGGAGCGCGGGCTCGCGCCGAGGGCCAGGTGCCGGTTGCCACGCGTGTGCCGCAGGAGCGCCACCACGTAGCGATTGACGGACTCCTCGACGAAGATGTCGCGCGCCGCGGTGATGGCGTCGACGAGCTCGTCGCGGCTCGCAACCGGCACGATCCGGTCGAGCGGCGGCTCACCGGTCTGCTCGGCGAGCATGCGCGCCTCGTCCGAGAGCGGCGGGTAGCCGATCGACATCTTGACGGCGAACCGGTCGAGCTGGGCCTCGGGCAGCGGATAGGTGCCCTCGTACTCGACGGGGTTCTGGGTCGCGATCACGAGGAACGGTCGATCGAGCTGGTAGCTCTCGCCGTCGACCGTGACCTGCGTCTCCTGCATCGACTCGAGCAGCGCCGACTGCGTCTTCGGCGAGGCGCGGTTGACCTCGTCGACGAGCAGCACGTTGGCGAAGACCGGGCCGGGCCGGAAGCGGAAGCGCCCCTCCTGCTGGTCGTAGACGTTCACGCCCGTCACGTCCGACGGCAGCAGGTCGGGGGTGAACTGGAGCCGGGAGAACTGGAGGTCGAGCGTGCGGGCGAGCGCCTTGGCGAGCACGGTCTTGCCGACCCCGGGGACGTCCTCGACGAGCACGTGACCCTCGGCGAGCAGGCAGAGGAGCGGCAGCCGCAGCGTCTCGTTCGGCGCGTGCATCACCGTCGCGAGGCCCGCGACGACGCGATCCGCGAGGTCGGCGGCCTCGGTCGCGGGCAGTGCCTCTCGTGCGGTCGATCCCTCCATCAGCGCTCCTCGAACAGCCGCTCGACCTCGTCGAGCACGGCGACGGCGATCGCGGGCTTCGGCGCGTGCGGCACGAGCCGGTCGCCGTCCGCGGTGATCAGGGTGACCTCGTTGTCGGGGCTGTCGAAGCCGATGTCGGTGCGTCCCACATCGTTGTAGACGACGAGATCGACGTTCTTGTCGTGCAGCATCGCCCGCTTGCGCTCGAGCCCGGCCGCACCGTGCTCGGCGCCGAACGCGACGAGCACCTGATCGGGGCGCCTGCTCGCACCGAGCGCCTTCGCGATGTCGGTGGTCGGGGTCAGCTCGATCTGCCACTCGCCGCCGTCCTTCGGCCGCTTGCCGTCGATCGGCTCGGCGGCGCGGTAGTCGGCGACCGCAGCAACCATCAGGATCACGTCCGCGTCGCTGCGCGCCAGCGCCTCACGCTCGAGATCGGCAGCCGTCGGGGTCGAGACGACCTCGACGCCGTGCGGCGGCTGGACGCTGACGTTCGCGGCGAGCAGCGTCACGCGGGCGCCCCGCCTGCGTGCCTCGCCCGCCAGCGCGACGCCCATGCGCCCCGAGGAGCGGTTGCCGACGAAGCGCACGGAGTCGATCGGCTCCCGGGTCCCACCGGCGGTGACGAGCACGTGCTTGTCCTCGAGCGAGCGCGACTGCCGGAGCATCGCCTCGGCTCTCGCGACGATCTCCTCCGGCTCGGCCATGCGGCCGACGCCGACCTCGCCCTCGGCGAGCTCGCCGCTCGCCGGCCCGACGACCTCGACGCCGCGCGCGAGCAGCAGCTCGTAATTCGCTCGTGTCGCCGGGTGCTGCCACATGCGCGTGTTCATCGCGGGTGCGACGAGGATCGGGCCGTCGTGGGCGAGGACGGCCTCGGTGAGCGTGTCGTCGGCCAGGCCGTGGGCGAGGCGCGCCATCGTGTGCGCCGTCAGCGGCGCGACGACGAACAGATCGGCGCGCTGGAGATGCGGATACGGATCGGCGGGAGCCGTCGTCCGCGCGAGCGCGTAGAACGTCTCGGCGGCGACGAAGCGCTCGGCGCCGCGCGTCGGCAGCGGCAGCACGTCGTGGCCGGCGCGAACGAGGAGGCGGATGATCTCGCACGCCTTGTAGGCCGCGATCCCGCCGGTGATGCCAAGGACGATGCGCGCCATCGGCATAGTGTGCCCGTTCGGGGCTACGAGGACGTTGCGGGTGAGCGGAAGGGCGCCGGGTTAGGGCTTGGGGTACGCGTAGGCGATCTTTGCCTGCGCGACCTCTTCCATCGCCATCGTCAGGTAGTTCTTCGACCGCGACTCGATCAGCGGCGGCGGTGCCACGTCGAAGCCGATGCCCTCGCCGAGCTGGTGGTGATAGCTGTTGATCTGGCGGGCCCGCTTGGCGGCCACGATGACGAGCGCGTAGCGCGAGTCGACGTGCTCCAGCAGATCATCGATGCGAGGTTCGATCATGAGGAAGCCATGGTAGCTGCGAACTCGAGCTCCTGCTCGACGATTGCGCAGAGCGAGCCCGTCGCGCGGGCCACGTCGTCGTTCCGGACCATGTAGCGGAACTTGTGGGCCTGCTCGAGCTGGTTGCGCGCGAGCTCGATGCGGTCGCCGATCTCACCCGTCGACTCCGTGGCCCGATCGCGGAGCCGGCGCTCGAGCTCCTCCACGGGAGCTGCGATGAAGAGGGTGACGCTGCCCGGCACCTCCTCCTGCACGGCCAGGGCGCCGTCGAGCTCGAGCTCGAGCACGCAGACGCGGCCGTCGTCGGCGACGCGCTGCATCTCGGAGCGCAGCGTCCCGTACCGCTTGCCGGAGACGTACTTGACGTGCTCGAGGAAGGCGCCTTGCTCGATCTGCGCGACGAACTCGCTCTCGCTGAGGAAGTGGTACTCGACGCCGTCCGACTCGCCGGGCCGGCGGGGACGCGTCGTCGCCGAGATCGCGACCTCGAGGATCGGGAACCCGCTCGACGAGCGCCTTGATCAGCGTTCCCTTGCCGGCGCCGGAGGGGCCGGTGATGACGAATACGGGAGCGCTTGCACGCGGACCGGCGTGATGGTCGTTCTACCGGTTGAACAGCGACACGAGCTCCGCGCGCTGCCGCTCGGAGAGCCCACCGACCGTCTTCGACTGGCTGATCCGGCACTGGTTCAGCAGCCGGGCCGCCTTGACGCGGCCGAACTTGGGAACGGCCATGAGCATGTCGAAGACCTTCGCGGTCGAGACGTACTCCGGTGGATCGAGGAGGATTCCTTCGATCTGCACGGTCCCGTCCTTGAGATCCTTCTTGAGCTGTGCCCGTCGTACTCGAATGTCGTTCGCTCGCTTGAGGGCCTCCATCCGCTGGTCGAGTGACCGAGCGGGTGCTTGGGCCTGAATCTTCGAAGCGACCATGGGGGACGAGTCTAGCAATCCGGCAGGCAGGGTCAAGAGGAACCGTTTTCGCCCATTTGCAGGGATTTCTTGTAGTCAACCATTGGCAACTCCCCTCGCGTCGAGCGGATTTGCGAAACCGCGTGCCGTGGCTTCGGCGAGGAGCTCCCGGCGAACGCGCGCCGGAGCGGTCGGGATCGGCGAACAGGATGGTGCCCAGTGAGACAACGGATGCGCCTGCCGCGACGAGCTCCAGAGCATCGAGCCCGGAGCCGACGCCGCCCATCCCGACGATCGGGACGTCGACCGCTCTGGCGCACGCGGAGATGCACGCGAGCGCGATCGGCTTCAGCGCCGGTCCGGAGTAGCCGCCCGTGCCGCGGCCGAGCTTGGGGCGCAGCGTTTGCGGGTCGAGCGCCATGCCGCGGATCGTGTTGACGAGCGAGAGGCCGTCCGCGCCGCGCCGCCACAACCGCCTTGGCCGACTCGGCGATGTCCCATGTGGCCGGCGAGAGCTTGGCGTAGAGCGGCTTCGAGGTGCGCGCGCGACAGCCGGCGACGATCTGCGCCGCCGTCTCGGCGGCCTCCTCGACGTTCGGGCACGAGAGGTTGAGCTCGATCGCCTCGACATCGGCGCGATCGTCGAGGCGCTCGCAGATGCCGGCGTAGTCGGCCACGGAGAAGCCGCCGACGGAGACCCAGACGCGCAGGCCGAGCCGCGGAGAGCGCGGGCAGCGTCTGGTCGACGAGGCCGTCGATGCCGGGGCCCTGGAGGCCGATCGAGTTGAGCATGCCGGCGTCCGTCTCCGCGATCCGCACCGGCTGGTTGCCGTCGCGGGGCAGCGGCGTGATCGTCTTCGTGACGAACGCGTCGAGTGCGAGCGCCACCTCGGGTGCGGTGAGGGCGTCGAGACAGCCGCTCGCGTTGAGGATCGGGACGGTCACGCGGCTCGCAGGACCGGCCCGGCGATGCACAGCCGCTGCAGGCGGCCCTCGACCTCGACGACGCAGCCGTAGCAGGCGCCGAAGCCGCAGGCCATCGGCGCCTCCCAGGCGAGCTGGGCCTGCGGCGCGAGCTGTCGCACGGCCTCGAGCATCGGCTCCGGGCCGCACGCGAGCACGTCGACCGGCTCCTCGGGCAGGAGCGACGTCACGTAGGTCGGGCTCGACGACGACCTCGGCGCCCGGGACGAGGGCGGCTGCCTCGGCGTGATGCGCCGTGCGGAAGCCGAGGATCGCGGGCACGGTGCCGAGCACCTGGGCGACGTAGGGAAACGGCGCCACGCCGATGCCACCGCCGACGATCAGCGGGCGCGGCACCGTGAGGTCGAAGCCGTTCCCGAGCGGGCCGAGAACGTGCAGGCGATCGCCGGCGCCGAGCCCGCAGAGCGTGCGCGTGCCGGGACCGATCGGGTCGATCAGGAAGCCCAGCTCGCCCGCGCGGGTGAGGCAGAGCGACATCGGCCGCGGCAGGACGTGCCCGGGCGGGTGGAGCATGAAGAACTGGCCGGGCACGCCGGGGTCGATCGGGCCGGCCTCGACGCGCAGGAGCGTGTACGGCCCGACCGTCTCGGTGCCGGCGACGCGCAGCTCCTCTCCCCTCACGCGCCGGTTCCGATGCGTTCCTGGAGCGAGAGCGCGGTCTCGGCGCGGGCGTTCGCGATCGCGTGCACGGCGGCGGCGGCGCCGGAGATGGTCGTGATGCAGGGAACGCGGGCGACGAGCGCGGCCTCGCGGATGCGGTAGCCGTCTGCGCGGGCGCCGGAGCCCTGCGGCGTGTTGACGATGAGGTCGCAGCGGCCGTCGCGGACGAGGTCGACGACGGTCTGCTCGCCTTCGTCGGCGTCGGCGACCTTGGCCACCTCCCCCACCTCGAGCCCGGCCGCCCGGAGAGTGCGGGCGGTGCCGTCGGTTGCGATGAGCTCGAAGCCGAGCCCGGCGAGCGCCGCCGCGATCGAGACGACGCTGGGCTTGTCGGCGTCGTTGACCGAGATGAACGCGGTGCCCGAGCTCGGCAGCGGGCGTCCGGCGGCGCGCTCTGCCTTGGCGAGCGCCGTCGGCAGGTCGGAGGCGCTCGCCATCACCTCTCCGGTCGAGCGCATCTCGGGGCCGAGCACGGGATCGGCGCCGGGGAAGCGTGCGAACGGGAGCACCGCTGCCTTGACGCTCACCTGCTGCGGCCGCGGCGTCGGCAGGTCGAGGTCGCGCAGCTTCTGGCCGGCGGCGAGCTTGCAGGCGGCCTCGACGAGGTTGATCCCGATCGCCTTCGAGGCGAACGGCACCGTGCGCGAGGCGCGCGGGTTGGCCTCGAGGACGTAGACGGTCGAGTCGGCGATCGCGAGCTGGAGGTTGAGCAGCCCGATCACGCCGAGCGCCGGCGCGAGGCGCTTGACGATGTGCTCCACCTCGAGCGCGTTCGCCAGCGTGAGCGTCTGCGCCGGCAGCACGCAGGAGGAGTCGCCGGAGTGGACGCCGGCCTCCTCGACGTGCTGCATCACCGCGGCGATGTAGACGTCCTCCCCGTCGCACAGCGCGTCGACGTCGATCTCGACCGCGTTCTCGACGAACCGGTCGACGAGGACGGAGCCCGAGACCGCGCCCATCGCCTGGCGCAGCTGCCTGTCGTCGTAACAGACGCGCATCGCCCGGCCGCCGAGCACGTAGGAGGGGCGGACGAGCACCGGGTAGCCGATCTCGGCCGCGGCGGCGAGCGCCTGCTCGGCGCCCTCGACGGTGGCCCACGGCGGGCAGCGGATGCCGAGCTCGTCGGCGAGGGCGCCGAACTGCTCGCGGTCCTCGGCGAGGTCGATCGCCGAGAGCGGCGTGCCCATGATCTCGTAGCCGGCCGCCTCGATGTGGCGGGCGAGCCGCAGCGGCGTCTGGCCGCCGAACTGGGTCACGACGCCCTCGGGCTGCTCGCGGTCGAGGACGGCGAGCACCTCCTCCGGCGAGAGCGGCTCGAAGTAGAGGCGGTCGGAGGTGTCGTAGTCGGTCGAGACCGTCTCCGGGTTGCAGTTGATCATCACCGCCTCGTAGCCGAGCGCGCGGAACGTCTGCACGGCGTGGACGCAGCAGTAGTCGAACTCGATCCCCTGGCCGATCCGGTTCGGGCCGGAGCCGATGATCACGACGCGCGGCTTCGTGATCGGCGGCAGGGCCTCGTCCTCCTCGCCCCAGGTCGAGTAGTAGTAGTTCGAGCCGGCATCGACCTCGCCGGCGCACGAGTCGACGCGCCGGTAGGACGGCCGGATGCCCCTGGCGTAGCGCGTTCGGCGCACGTCGTCGCCGCTCGTCCCCCACGCCGCGCCGATCGAGTCGTCGCCCCAGCCGGCGCGCTTGGCGCGGAGGATGTCGAGCGACGCGAGCTCGCGGCGCGCGTGGGCGAGCTGCTCCTTGAACCAGGGATGCACGCCCTCGGGGATGTCGTCGAACGTCGCCCAGGGCGTCGCCGAGCCGGGATCGAGCTCGCGCGAGCCGAAGCCCTTGAGGAAGGCCTCGGTGAAGGTGCGGCCGATGCCCATCGCCTCGCCGACCGACTTCATCTGCGTGCCGAGCGTCGCGTCGGCGCCGGGGAACTTCTCGAAGGCGAAGCGCGGGAACTTGACGACGACGTAGTCGAGCGTCGGCTCGAAGCTCGCCGGCGTCGTCTTGGTGAGGTCGTTCGGGATCTCGTCGAGCGTGTAGCCGACGGCGAGCTTCGCCGCGACCTTCGCGATCGGGTAGCCCGTCGCCTTCGAGGCGAGCGCCGAGGAGCGCGAGACGCGCGGGTTCATCTCGATCACCCTGATCTCGCCCGTCTCGCGGCTGCGGGCGAACTGGATGTTGGAGCCGCCGGTCTCGACGCCGACGGCGCGGATGATCTTGACCGACGCGTCGCGCAGCTCCTGGTAGGCCTCGTCGGAGAGCGTCATCTGCGGCGCCACCGTGACCGAGTCGCCGGTGTGCACGCCCATCGGGTCGAGGTTCTCGATCGAGCAGACGATCACGACGTTGTCGTTGAGGTCGCGGATCACCTCGAGCTCGAACTCGTCCCAGCCGCGGACGGACTCCTCGACGAGCACCTGCGTGATCGGGCTCTCGCGCAGGCCGCGCTCGACGATCGTGCGCAGCTCGGCCTCGGTCTCGGCGAAGCCGCCGCCGTGGCCGCCGAGCGTGAACGCCGGCCGGACGACGGCCGGGGCCGGGATCGGCCCGAGCTGGTCGATCGAGGTGACGATCTGCGACTTCGGCGTGCGCAGGCCGCAGCTCTCGACGGCGTCGCGGAACAGCGACCGGTCCTCGGCCCGGCGGATCACGTCGACGCGCGCGCCGATCAGCTCGACGCCGAGCTCGTCGAGGATGCCCGACTCGGAGAGCTCGATCGCGAGGTTGAGCGCGGTCTGGCCGCCGAGCGTCGGCAGCAGCGCGTCGGGGCGCTCGCGGCGGAGCACGTCGGTGACGCCCTGGATGTCGAGCGGCTCGATGTAGGTGCGGTCGGCGAAGCCCGGGTCGGTCATGATCGTGGCCGGGTTCGAGTTGACGACGATCGTGCGGAACCCGTCCTCGCGCAGGACCTTCAGCGCCTGGCAGCCGGAGTAGTCGAACTCGCAGGCCTGGCCGATCACGATCGGGCCGGAGCCGATCAGGCAGATCGACGAGATGTCGGTGCGCCGCGGCATCAGGCGGGCACCAGGCTCGTCGACCCAGCCCTCGAGGATCGGCCAGGCGTCGTGCGTGCCCGGGCCGGCCTCGGGGTGGAACTGCACCGAGCGCGCATTCAGCTCGGGGAAGTCGAAGCCCTCGACGGTGCCGTCGTAGAGCGAGACGTAGGTGGCCTCCTGGTCGTCGCGTCGGCGCAACGGCGAAGCCGTGGTTCTGGCTCGTGACGAGGACGCGGCCGGTCGACGCGCTCGAGCACCGGGTGGTTGGCGCCGCGATGGCCGAAGGGCAGCTTGTAGGTCTCGTGGCCCGTCGCGAGCCCGAGCAGCTGGTGCCCGAGGCAGATGCCGAGCACGCTCGTGCGCCCGAGCAGGTCGCGGATCGCCGCGACCTCCTCGACGAGCGGCTCCGGGTCGCCGGGGCCGTTCGACAGCATCACGCCGTCGAAGCCGGCGAGATCGTCCGCGCCGGTGACGTGCGGGAACACGGTCACCGCGGCGCCCGCCTGCCGGAGGCGGCGCATGATCGACGTCTTGGCGCCGTAGTCGACGACCGCCACCCGCACGCGCCCGTCCTCGTTGTAGACGGCCGGCGCGACCGACGAGACGGCCGAGACGAGGGCCTGGCCCTCCATCGTCGGCTGCTGCGCCGATCAGCTCGAGCGCCTCGTCGGGGCCGAGATCGTTCTCGTCCGCGACGGCGGCGGCGCGCATCGCACCGGCATCGCGAATGCGGAGGACGAGCTTGCGCGTGTCGAGATCCTCGAGCGCGACGATGCCCTTGGCGGTCAGCCACTGCGCCCAGGCATCGCCGCCGCAGCGTCGCATCAGCGCGGCCTTGACCCAGGGCTGCGTCGACTCGAGCCGCGCGTCGTCGACGCCGTAGTTGCCGATCATCGGCGCCGTGAAGGCGACGAGCTGGCCCGGCGAAGCTCGGGTCGGTGACCGTCTCCTGGTAGCCGGTCATGGCCGTCGTGAAGACGGCCTCGCCGAACGCGACGCCGGGCGCACCGACCGAGCGGGCCGGGAAGACGGTGCCGTCCTCGAGGGCGAGGAAGCCGTTGCTCATGCCGCGTACACCACCCTTCCGTCGGCGATCGTCTTGACGACGGTGCCGGTCAGCGTCTCGCCGAGCAGCCACGAGTTGACCGACTTCGAGGCGAAGCCGTCCTCGGTCACCGTCCAGGTCGCGTCGAGATCGAGCAGGACGAGGTTGGCCGACTCCCCCACCTCGATCCGCGGCACCGGCAGCCCGAAGATCCGGGCCGGGCCGGCGGACATCCGCTCGAGCACGAGGCCGAGGTCGAGCTCGCCCGGCTCGACGAGGTGGGTGTAGATCGCCGCGAAGGCCGTCTCGAGGCCGGTGACGCCGAAGGGCGCCTCCTCGAACGGCGCATCCTTCTCGTGCCGCGCGTGCGGCGCGTGATCGGTCGCGATGCAGGCGATCGTGCCGTCGCGGAGTCCCTCGAGCAGCGCCTGGCGATCGTCCTCCGAGCGGAGCGGCGGGTTCATCTTGCGGTTGGTGTCGAGGGTGCGCACGGTGTCGTCGGTGAGGCAGAGGTGGTGGGGCGAGACCTCCGCGCTGACGGCGACGCCGCGCGCCTGCGCGGCCCGGACGGCAGCCACGGACTCCCTGGCCGAGAGGTGCATTATATGCAAAGGCCGTTGCTCATATGCGGCGAGGTCGCAATCGCGCCCGATCATCACCGACTCCGCGACCGACGGCCAGCCGGCGAGACCGAGCTCGGCCGAGACCGCTCCGTCGTGCATCTGCCCGTCGCGCGAGAGCGTCGGCTCCTCCTCGTGCAGCGCCAGCAGCCTGCCGGTGACGGCGCTGTACTGGAGCGCGCGCTGCATCAGCCCGGCGGACACGACCGGGTGGCCGTCGTCGGTGAACGCGGCCGCCCCGAGTCGCGCGAGCTCGGCCATCTCGGTCAGCTCCTGCCCCTCGAGCCCCTTCGAGATCGAGGCCATGAAGCCGGTCGGGATCACCGCATCCTCGCGCGCCTGCTCGATCAGGGCGCCGAGCACGGCGGCCGAATCGACGACGGGGTCGGTGTTGGGCATCGCGAGGATGGCGCAGTAGCCGCCGGCCGCGGCGGCGGCGGTGCCCGAGGCGATCGTCTCCTCGTCCTCGCGGCCCGGCACGCGCAGGTGCACGTGCGGGTCGACGAAGGCCGGAGCGAGCACGAGCCCGCGGGCCGACTCGACTGCAGGGTCGATGGCGACGATGATGCCGTCCTCGATCGTGACGTCGAAGGCGCCGTCGAGGTCGCTGCTCGGGTCGATCACCCGGGCACCGCGGATCGTGAGGCTGTCGCCGGGCGCGTCCGGCCAGACGAGGGTCATGCGACCTCCAGGCCGCGCGCGACGTCGATCGGCCCACCGGCGAGCAGGTCGTAGAGCACCGCCATCCGGACGACGAGCCCCGAGCGGACCTGCTCGGTGATCAGCGAGACGTCGGAGTCGGCCACCTGCGGGTCGATCTCGACGCCGCGGTTCATCGGGCCCGGGTGCATCACGATCTGCCCGGGGCGCAGCCGTTGCGCCGTGATCCCCCACTCCGCCGCGTACTCGCGCAGCGAGGGGACGTAGGCGGCTCCGGCCAGCATCCGCTCGCGCTGCATGCGGAGGACGTAGACGACGTCGGCGGAGCCGATCGTCTCGATCTCGGAGGAGACCTCGCAGCCCATGTGCTCGATCCCGCGCGGCACGAGCGTCGGCGGGCCGACGAGCGTCGTCCGGGCGCCGACGAGCGCGAGCGCCTCGATCAGCGACCGCGCGACCCGCGAGTGCAGGACGTCGCCGACGATCGCCACGTGCAGGCCCTCGAGCCGGCCGAGCGCCTCGCGCATCGTGTAGAGGTCGAGCAGCGCCTGGGTCGGATGCTGGTGCTTGCCGTCGCCGGCATTCACCACGTGGGCGCGGGTCGCGTCGGCGACGAGCTGTGGGGCGCCGATGTGCGGATGCCGGATCACGATCACGTCCGGGTCGTACTCGCCCAGCGTCAGCGACGTGTCCCGCAGCGACTCCCCCTTGTCGACGGAGGAGCCGGACGAGCGGACGGCCATCGTGTCGGCCGAGAGCCGCTTGGCGGCCAGGTCGAAGCTCGAGAGCGTGCGCGTCGAGGATTCGTAGAAGAGGTTGACGACGAGCCGGCCGCGGAGCGCCGGCAGCTTCTTCACCTCGCGGTCGAGCGAGCGGGCGATGGTGGCGGCGGTGCCGAGCAGGCGCTCGATGTCGTCGCGGTCGAGGTCGGAGATGCCGAGCAGGTGGCGCCGCGGAGGCGTCGGGGGCGGCTCGCTCGGCAGCTCGGGTGCGGCGCGGAGATGGACGGTCTCAGTCATCGTTTCCTCCTCCGAGCAGCACGACGCGGTCGCCGTCGTCCGTCTCGTCGAGCTCGACGCGGACGCGCTCGGCGAGCGCGGTGGGGATGTTCTTGCCGACGTAGTCCGGCCGGATCGGCAGCTCGCGGTGGCCCCGGTCGACGAGGACGGCGAGCTGCACCCGAGCGGGGCGGCCGTACTCGAGCAGGGCGTCGATCGCGGCGCGGATCGTGCGGCCGGAGAAGAGGACGTCGTCGACGAGCACGACCGTCTTGCCCTCGAGTGGGAAGTCGAGCTCGGTACCGCGGACGACCGGCTGGGCGTGGAGCGGCGGCCCGCCGCCGCGGACGAGCACGTCGTCGCGGTGGAACGTGATGTCGACGGCCCCGATGTCGACCTCCACGCCCGAGCGCTCCTCGACGAGCGCCCGCAGGCGGTAGGCAAGCGGCACGCCGCGGGTGTGGATGCCGACGAGCGCGAGCGCGTCGAGATCGGCATTGCGCTCGATCAGCTCGTGAGCGATTCGGGAGAGCGTCCGCTCGACTGCCGGGGCGTCGAGCAAAGTCTTGGCCGCATCGCGGCCGGAGTGCTGCATCGTCATCGTTGCTCCTTTCCGGCCTCGCTGTGCCGGTTTAAAGGGGACTCGGGCCAGTCTAGACGATGGCCCCGACGGCAGCCCCGCGACCGTCACGCGGCCGTGCCGGCGACGACCAGCCGGTCGAGGCGGCTGACGACGCGCTGCGGCAGCTCCCGCTCGGCGCGGGCCGTGCCCTCCGCGATCTCCTCGGCGCTCGAGCAGGTCGAAGGTCGAGATGTGGCGGCCGTGGATGCGGGCCAGCGCCTCCTCGCGGCTGAGCTCGCTCTCGGCCGTCAGCCGGCGCATCTCGACCCGCGGGAACCCGGCCGCGGCCAGCTCACGCTCCATCTCGTCGGGCGTCGGGAATCTCGCGGCGTCGATGGTCTTGATCGAGGGGAAGTACGGCTGCAGCCAGTAGGTCTCGAAGTGGTCGGGATGGAACGTGCTGATCGCGATGCGGCCGTCGTCCGGCACGACGCGACGCGCCTCGGCGAGCGCCTGCGGGCGGTCGACGAGGTGGAGCACGAGCGACATCGTCACCCGGTCGAACCAGCCGTCACGGAACGGCAGCCGCTCGGCCTGCCGCGCCGTACGCCGACGCCGGCAGGGAGCGTCTCGCGCGCGACGGCGACCATCTCGGCGCTCTCGTCGATGCCCCAGGCCTTCGCATGCGCCTCGCTGACGAGGGCGGCGAGCAGCCGTCCCGTGCCACAGCCGACGTCGAGGACGCGCCGGCCGCGGAGGTCACCGAGCTCGACCATCGCCGCGAACGCCTCCCACCAGGCGGCGTCGGTCGGCCGCAGCGTGTCGTAGATGCGGGCGCGGGCGCCGAAGTCGGGTGGGTCGGCCGCGCTCACTCCTCTGGCTGGAGTGGTGTCGCCGGGCCGCGGCTTCGCCGGGCGCCGCGGGGAACGAGCACCGGCTCGCCCCGCTCGGCGTAGGGGATCTCGATCACGTCGAAGTCCCGCGGCACGACGGTGGCGGGGAACACCTGGCGCGCCTCCTCCGCGACCTCCGAGCCGAAGTACCGGGCCGAGAGGTGGGTCAGAGCGAGCAGCCCGACCCCTGCTGCCTTCGCGGCGAGAGCAGCCTCCGCGGCGGTCGAGTGGTTCGTCTCGCGGGCGCGCTGCCGCTCGTCGGCGCCGAAGGTCGCCTCGTGGACCAGCAGGTCGACGCCGGTGGCTGCCTCGACAACCGAGGCGGCCGGACCCGTGTCGCCGGTGAGGGCGAGCGAGCGGCTCGGGCGGGCCGGGCCGAGCACCTGATCGGGCGTCACCGTCTCCCCGCTCGCGAGCACGACGGCCTCCCCACGCTGCAGCAGGCCGCGCTCCTTCCCGGGCGGAACGCCGAGCCCGTCGGCGACGGCGACGTCGAAGCGCCCCGGACGGTCGGCCTCGGCGATCAGGTACCCGATCGCCTGCGGGCCGTGGTTGACCGCGAACGCGCGGATCTCGTAGTCGCCGCGGTCGATCGCGTCGCCCGGCTCGAGCTCGAGCGTCTCGATCGGGTACGTGAGGCTGCCGAAGACACGGCGCAAGGCGGCGAGGAGATCACGCAGCCCGGGCGGGCCGTGGAGGCGGAGCGGCAGCTCGCGGCCGCGCAGGGCGAAGCTCTTCAACATCCCCGGTAGCCCGAGGTAGTGGTCGGCGTGGAAATGCGTCAGGAAGACGTCTTCGAGGTCGGCGAGACCGACGTCGGAGCGCAGGAGCTGGCGCTGCGTGCCCTCACCGCAGTCGATCAGCAGCTTGTCGCCGCCGCGGCGGACGAGCGTCGCCGAGGTCGCCCGCTGGGCGGTGGGAGCCGATCCCGACGTCCCGAGGAACACGACGTCCAGATCCACCGGGCGAGTCTATCGCCGCCGACCGACTCGTACCCGTTGCGACCGGGCTCGCGCGGCGAGACGGAGCGGGCGGTTGTCGGACGGCGTCCGTCCGCGTCGGGTCTGCGTCAGGCCGCGTCGCGGCCCGGGATCACGAGGTCGGTGTAGACCATTTCGCCCTTGAACTTGCGCGCGACGGGGTCCCACGGGAAGAAGATCGCGTTGCGCCACTCGAGCTTCTCGCCGGTCGGCTCGAAGTCGAGCCACTTGCCGGTGTGGGTCGCGGTGACGATCGCCTCCTCGCAGACGCCCTGGGGGCCGATCACGATGTAGTCGAGATCGAAGTGGATGTCCGGGAACGCGGTCAGCAGCTCCGTGTAGAACCGCGTCGCGCCCTCGTGTCCCTCCCAGCGCGCCCCGGTGCCGGCGACGGAGTAGACGCAGTCCTCGGTCAGCGTCGAGATCAGGCCCGGCAGATCGCGGTTGTCCTCGGCGATCGAGTGGATCTTCCAGAGCTCGCGGATCTCTGCGACCTCGTCGGGATCGACGGGACGGCGGAGGAGATCGAGAATGCGGTCAGTTGCCATGGCTGTCCCTTCCGGTCGGTGTGCCGGAGATGCCGGCCGTCGAGGTTCATCCTACGACGTCGCGGATGGTGACGCCGCGCTGACCGGCCGGCGACGGCTGCAGCCTCGTCGCCGCGGTCAGCGAGCTCGCTACGGCAGCCGGAGCACCTGGCCGGGCGCGATCGTCGTCCCTGCCAGGTGATTGCGCTCGCGGAGCTTCCAGACGCCCTCACGCGGGTCGCCGCCGTACGACGACGCTGCGATCGACCAGAGCGTGTCGCCGGGCTGCACGCGGTACGAGCGGGCCTGGCCGCCGGCACCGGAGTCCCGGGCAAACAGGGCCCACGCGGTGACCGCGACGAGAGTGACGAGAAGAATGCGTGCGAACATCTGTTCGTCATGATGCACGAACACGTGTTCGTTGTCAAGCCCTTGCATCGCCCTGGGAACGACGCGGTGTCCTAGCATCGGGCCATGAAGAGGCTCCGCACCGCCCTCGCCGTCGTCGGGCTCACCGCGCTCGTCCTGTCGAGCGCGACCGCGCACCAGATCGCCTGGGCCGTCGTCGCGCTCATCGCCGGGCTCGCGATGTTCGTGGTGGTGTTCCTGGAGCTGCGCGCAGCGCGGCGTGCGAAGGCGGCCGGCTAGCGCAGGGTGCTAGCGCAGCGTGCGCGAGTACGTGTTGAAGCGCTTCTTGCTCGTCTCGGCGACGAGCCGCATCGCCACCGTCGCCGGCCGCAGCGGAAGCCCGCGCCGGATCGTGAAGGCGACCGGGTGCATCGGCATCACCTTGCGGGCGGTGCAGCCAGGGCTCGTTGCCGTCCGCTTGGCCATCAGCGCCGCCGTGGCCACGCCTCCATGCGTGCCCGGGATGAGACAGGCGATGACGCCGGCGCCCTCGTCGGCGGCCGCCTCGAAGCGGATCACCTGCCGCGTCCGGTCGACGAGCCAGACCGGAGCCACGGCGCCGATCACGTGCTTCGCGGGAATCCACCAGGACGAGGTCCCCTCACAGCCCGCCGCCGAGTCGGCGATCGCGGCCTGCACCGCCGCCGCCGAGGCGCGCGGAGTGCCGTCGACGTGGTTCAGCGCGGCCTGAAAGCCGCTGTCGCGCGGGCTGTCGTCGTAGAACCCGAAGATGTTGACCTCGGCGATCTGCGGGTCGCAGGCGGCGTCGTGCACCAGCTCCGAGTAGACCTTGGCCTGCGTGACGTCGTTCGTGACGCGCACGCTCTCCGTCCCCGTATAGCCCGTCAGCGTCGAGGTGTCGACCTGCCAGCCCACCTCGTCGAGATAGAGCTTGAGCCCGTTCACGGTGGTCGGCTGCGCCGTCTCCCGGAAGGCGTCCCACATCGCCTGCTTGATGCGGTCGAGGTTCGCGAAGCCCGCCTTGGGCCAGCGGTAGCCGCGATCGAGCGGATCGATCGCCTGGTCCGGATAGGGATGGAAGCTGAGGCCGTCCATCAGCGGGAGCGTGCGGCCGGTCGCGCGGTACCACGCGCCGAGCGCTGCGAGGAACCGCACCGGTGAGGTGGAGACGTTGCTCGTCGCGGTGGGCTGATCGTTCCCCCGCGGGGAGAGGCCGAGACCGATCACCTGGATCGTCGGGTCGACCGCCTTGAGCGCGTCGTAGCCGGCCGCGAGGAATGCCCCCGCGCGTGCCGCGGAGACGATCTTGCCCGTCGGACCGAACTGCGGCCGCACGAAGGCGGGCTGATTCGGCTCGTTCATGACGACGTACTGGTGCACGGTGGGGTAGCGCTGCGCCACGAGCGTGAGCCAGGTCGCGAACGCGGCCGGCGTCGCCGTGCCGTCCTCGATCTCGCGGGGCGGATAGGGATAGACGGCGAGCGCGACGCGAAGGCCTGCGAGCTCCGCGACCGGAATCGCACGGTCGAGTGCCTCCCCGTCCTGGATCGTCGTCGGATCGCTCGGCATGAAGCGGGTCGTCATCACGGACTGCTTCAGCCCGAGCGCGCCCATCTGGCCGAAGAACGTCGTGCCCGAGTCGGCCGCGTACTTGCCGGTGTCGTCGTTGGCGCCGACGTCGGCGGCAGGCGCGCTCCCCGCGAGCGCGAGCGCAGCCAAGCACACGGCTGTTGCCATCGTTTTTCGCACGGGTCTCCCGATTCGCCGCCCTACGCCCCGGTCCTCGGAGCGGGCGACATCGTAACCTGCGGCATGTTGCGTTACGAGAGTGGCTGAACGCGGGCGAGCACGGCGTCGAGCAGCCGCCCGGCACCGAACCGCACGGGGTCGTCGGCGACGAGGCCCGTCTCGGCCTCCGCCTCCGCGATCGCAGCGCGCGCCTCGTCATCGCCGAGATGGCGCGTGTTGAGGGCAATGCACGCGACGACCGCCGGCCGCCGCGTGAGCGAGATCGCCTCGTGGAGGGCCACGAGCTTCGGCAGCGACAGCAACGGATACCCCTCGTAGCCTTCGACCTCGGTTGCCCCGGCCATGTGGCACAGCACGTACGCGTGCGGCGCGGAGCCGTGGATGAGGCCGAGCGTCACGCCCGAGTAGGCCGGATGCGTGATCGAGCCCTGGCCCTCGACGAGGAGGAGGTCTCCCCCGCGCTCGCTCCCCTCGACGACGAGCCGCTCCGCCGCGCCGGCGATGAAGTCGGCAATGACGGCATCCACGGAGAGCCCCCAGCCCGCGATCGCGATCCCCGTCTGACCCGTCGGCACGAACCTCGAGGCGATGCCGCGAGCCCGCGCCTCGCGATCGAGCTCGAGCGACACGGTCATCTTCCCGATCGCGCAATCCGACCCGACGGTGAGGACGATCTTGCCCGGCACCTCGAGGTTCGCTCCGCTCGGCACGTCGAGATCGTCGGGCGGGCGACGGAGGTCGGTCAGCGTCGCGCCCGACTCGCGCGCGAGCGGGGCGAGCTCGGGATCGTCGCGGAGGAACTGGTGCAGGCCGTTCTCGATCCCGATCCCGTTCGTGACGCAGTCACGGAGGATCTCCCGCCAGGCCGGCGGGAACCTGCCGCCCTGGGTCGCCACGCCGACGAGCGCCGCCGTCGGTGCGAGCGGCAGAGCGGCAGCGACGTCTGGCACGATCGGCACGCCTTCCTCGTTCTCGCCGGCCCGCGTCGAGTCGAGAATCGCGACGACGTCCTCACGGCGATAGCGCAGCACCCCGCGCATCGTCTTGCCGTAGTGCGGGTCGCCCGAGAAGCCCTCGGCGAGGATCAGCAGCCGCCGCTCGAGGTCAGCCGACACCGAGACCCGGCTCCTCGGAGGGAAGCTGCACGCCGTCGACGAACGCGACGCCGGGGCACGGGTCCTCGGCGAGCAGGAGGTTGCCGTCGAGGTCGACGTGGTCGCAGAGCGGCGCGACGACGCAGCCGGCGGCGATGCCGATGCCCGACTCGACCATGCAGCCGAGCATCACGCCGAGATCGAGCGCGCGCGCCGCGTGCGCCATGCGGATCGCCTCGCGGATCCCGCCGGACTTGGCCAGCTTGATGTTGATGCCGTGCGCGATCTCGGCGCAGCGCGCCACGTCGGCGAGCGTGTGGCAGTCCTCGTCGACGTAGATCGGGATCGGCGACGCCGCCCGGAGCTCCTCCGCGCCCGCGTCGCCGGCCGGCAGCGGCTGCTCGACGTACGCGACTCCGAGCTCGACGAGCTGCGGGATCGACTCGAGCGCCTCGTCGAGCGACCACCACTCGTTGACGTCGATCTGCAGCGGCAGGTCGGTGCGCGAGCGCACGGCGCGGACGCGCTCGACGTCGAGCCCGTCACCGCCTCCGAGCTTGAGCTTGAGCCGCTTGAAGCGGTCGCCGACGAGCTCGGTGCGCCGGGCCATGTCGTCCGGGTCGCCGAGCCAGATCGTCCACGAGGTCGGAGGCCCGCTCCGTGGCAGCCCGAGCAGCTTCCAGACCGGGATGCCGAGCATCTTGCCCTGCAGGTCGTGGAGCGCTCCGTCGAGCGCGGCCTTGGCCGCATGCTCGCCCGGGATCTCGGCGAGCCGCTCGCCGATCTGCTCCAGGGCGAACGGATCGTCGCCGAGCAGGTCTCCGTGCTGCTCGACGAACGCGAGCGCCGACTCTGCCGTCTCGTCGTAGCGGTCGATCGGGGCAGCCTCGCCGCGGCCGACGTGGCCGGCGTGGCGCACCTCGACCTGGACGACGTCCTCCCAGTCGTGCGCCTCACGAGCGATCACGAACGTCTCGGCCAGGCGCAGCCGGACGACGGTGGACGCGACCTCCATCTCGGCAGCCTACTTCGCGGCGCCGATGCTCACGACGTAGGCGATCACGTCGGCTCTGCGTCCCCTGAACGAGGCCGGCAGGCATCACTCCCGCCCAGATGCGATCTCTCCCTGGGACGAGTGAGCGAGGGGTACCCCGTCGATCCCGATACGAACCGTGTGAGCTCCCCAGCCGCCGCTCCGCCACGGCCGGCCCGCTTCGGTCCACCGATGTCGGAGCGGGGTGCGTCCGCATGAGCGCGCCGCCGGCGACGAGAGGACGCCGGATCGGCGACATCGTCCTCGAGCTGGGATTTGCCTCCGAGGAGGACGTCGCGAAGGCGACGATCGAGCACGAGAAGACAGGGCAGCCGCTCGGCCAGATTCTCGTCGAGCTCGGCACCATCACCCGGCTCGAGCTCGCGAGCGCGCTCGCGGAGCAGTGGTCCGACCAGAGCGCGTCGATCAAGCTGCTCCCGATCCCGCCTCCAGCCTCCCCGCCGAGGAGCGCACCCGAGCCCCACCACGACGACGATCAGTACGCAGCTCGGCTTCAGGATGCTGTCGCCGAGCTCGCGCTGCGTGTCGGGGCCGGCGCGCCCCACCCGACCGAGGAGTTCGACGACCGCGTCACCGACCTCGCCGAGCGCGTCGAGGCGACCGTTGCCCGGACGCAGCGGATCGAGGCGACGCTCGCAACGCTGGCGGAGAGCTTCGAGGGTGTCACCGGCGGCGTCGAGGAGGCATTCGGTGCGCTGCAGTCGGGGATGGCCGGGCTCGCCCTCGATCTCGCCCGGATCGACACCACCGTTGCCGAGCTGACGGCCCACTCCACCGCTGCGCCGGCAGTCGACCCCGAGCTGGCAGCCCGGCTCGAGGAGCTCGGCACCGCCGTTGCCGAGCTCGCCGAGCGACCGACCGCCGATCCGGCGACCGAAAGCCGTTTGGATGCGCTGGCTGCTCGCCTCGACAGCCTCGGCGAGACCGACGAGGCCGGGGAGCTCCGGGCGTCACTGGGCGTGATCGAGGAGCGCATTGCGGAAATCGCGGATCGCCCGGTCGCCGACCCGGTCGAGGTCGAAGGCCGGCTGGGCGCTCTCGCTGCCCGGGTCGAGAACATCGTCACGCCGGACGAGGTCGTCGCGCTGCACGACTCGCTGGTCGCGTTCGAGCAGCGGCTGGCTTTGCTGGCCGAGGACGCCGGATCGACGGCGGCTCTCGACGAGCAAGCGCGGTCGCTCGCCGAGCTGCGAGAGACGGTCGTCGAGCTCGAGGCGCGACCCGTCGGCGATCCCGAGCTCGACGAGCGGCTCGCCCGGATCGAGACCCAGTTCGCGGAGCGGCTCGCGGCCAAGCCGGATACCGACCAGATCGAGGCACTCGCCGCCCGCCTCGAAGGGCTCCAGCACCAGGTCGAGGGCTTCGCCTCGACGCTCGGCGACGTCCGGCAGGGGCTCACGGCCCAGGAGGAAGCGGGCGCACCGCGGCGGCTCGACGAGCTCGGCCAGAGCCTTGCAGCGGCGCGCGATGAGATCGCCGCGCTCGCGCAAGCGATCACGCCCGCCGACCGGATCGAGCACATCGCCCATCGCGTCGAGGAACTGACAGCCGAGCGCCAGGCCCAGCAGGCGTTGGCCCAACGTCTCGACGAAATCGAGAGCAGGCTGACGGCCGGCGTCGTCACACCGGAGGATCTCGCCCGGGCGCTCATCGGTGCCCGCGATGACCTCACCCCTGCTCCCGCCCCGCTCGCGGACCCGCGCGTCGACGAGCTGGTGCGCGAGCTCGCCTCGCTGCGCGACGACCAGGCGCCGGACCACCCGGGTCGACCGTCTCGGCGAGGACCTGGCGGAGGTGCGCGCCCGGCTCGACGAGATGAACGCGACACCGAAGCCCGTCCACGACCCGGCAGTGCACCAGCAGCTCGAGGCGCTCGCAACACGGCTCGAGGAGCTCGCCTCTGCCTCCTCCGTCGCCCCCGACCCGCGGGTCGACCAGCTCGCCCACGACTTCGACGCAATCCGCGAGCAGCTCGCACAGGCGGAGCGCACACCGGTCACCGATCCGGTGGTCGCGAGCGAGCTCGACACCCTGTCGCAGAGGCTGCGCTTCCTCGACGACCGCCTCAACGAGGACGTGGCAACGAGCGCCGAGGTGACGCAGGCAATCGAAGCCCTCCGCACCGAGCTGGCGAGCGCCGTCGCGCCGGACGCGACCGGCCCCACGGCGGAGGAGCTTCAGCGTCTCGTCGACGCGCGGATCGAGGCACAGGTGGCCGCACAGGTCGCGGAGCGAGTCGGGGAGCTCACCCGGGACATCGAGGAGCGCCTCGCCGCCGCCGAGGCGCAGCCGCAAGCCGGCGGCTCGGTCACGGGCGATGCGTCGGCTCTCGACGATTTGCTCGAGCGCAACCGGATGACCATCGAGCGGCTCGGCCTCCACCTCGGCGAGCACGACCGGGCGCTGGCCGAGCTGATGCAGACACGCAGTATCCCGAAGACGCTCCAGGAGCTCGCCGCCCGCGTCGAGGAGATCGCCGGCGGCGCGCCGGCAGGCGGTCAGCCGGCGCCAGGCACGCGGCGCGAGATCGGGAGCGTGTCCGAGCCGAGCACGGGCGACGTCAGGGCGCTCATGCGCCGGGTCGAGGACGCAGAGGTCGCTTCGCGGGCCGATCGCGAGAAGATGATGAGCCGGCTCGAGCGGATGGCGGCCTCGATCGACTGGCGCCTGCAGCGGCTCGAAGCCACCGAGACCCAGGAGTAGACCCGAGTAGGTCTGTGTCGAGGTCGGGCTGGAGCCGGACCCCGACGCTCTGCTGGATGCGCCCGGAAGGATTCGAACCTTCGACCTCGCGCTCCGGAGGCGCGCGCTCTATCCCCTGAGCTACGGGCGCTCGAGTCGCCAGTGTACTGACGTCGGCGCCGATCCCATCGAGGCGCCGGCCCGGCCATGCCCGGATGCCCCTTTTGCAGGCATGCGGGGTACAATCCAGAACATGGTGTATGCGATCGACGACCCTCTCAGTACCGATGCCAAGCCTTCCCCGCCTTGCACGGAAGACTCGCGGCCGCGGAATGGCCGAGGTCGTCGCACGCCCGGCACCGATCGCCGAGCTCAGCGCTAGCGGCCTCACCTGGGTCAACGTCGTCGGTCCCGACCTCGAGACGGCGAACATGCTGTCCGAGCGCTTCGGCTGGCATCCGCTCGACGTCGAGGACATCGTCTCCAAGCGCCAGCGGCCCAAGGTCGACGACTACGAGGAGGACGGCTACCTCTTCATCGTTCTCCACTTCCCCGTCTACGACAAGGCGATCTCGCGGCTGAACGCGGCCGAGCTCGACGTGTTCATCGGGCCGGACTATCTCGTCACGATCCCGAACCGGGAGCTTCTCCCCGTCACGCGGCTGTTCGCCCGCTGCGAGAGCGACGAGGCTCTGCGCGAGCAGCTCTTCGCGAAGGGCACCGGCCGACTCCTCTACGAGGTGCTCGACGACCTCTTCGACTACTGCTTCCCGATCCTCGACAAGATCGGGCACAAGCTCGACTCGATCGAGGACGACATGTTCGAGGGCTACGCCGAGGACGTCGTCCGCGACATCTCGAACGCGAAGCAGGAGATCATCTCGTACCGGAAGGTCATGAAGCCGGGCCGCTCGACGCTGCGCGTGCTCGAGCGCCGGGTGGACAAGTTCCTGCCCGAGGAGCTCGACCTCTACTTCGACGACATCGTCGACGCCGCAGAGCGGATCTGGGACCAGCTCGACAACTACAAGGAGGTCGTCGACGGCCTCGAGTCGACGAACGAGTCGGTCATCTCACACCGCCAGAACGACGTCCTGCGCGTGCTCACCATCTTCAGCGTCGTGCTGCTACCGCTCACCCTGATCTCGGGGATCTTCGGGATGAACGTCGAGTTCCCGGGCTTCGACACCCACGCCGCCTTCTGGGTGATCGTGGCGCTGATGGTCGTCGTGATCGTCGGCATGGTCGGATTCTTCCGGCACAAGCGCTGGCTCTAGCCAGAAGCGCTTGGCTCAGCCGTTTCCGGCGACTTGGTACCGGAACTTGGTACCCCCAGCATCCGCCGCTCGAGGTTCGCGGCGTCATCGGGGAACACCGTGCCGGCGAGATGCACGTAGCCCTTCGTTGTCTGCATCGACCGATGAGCAACTGGACGAATCAAGAGGGGCGGTCACGGTCGAGCTCTCGCTACCCGCATTGGGCAAGCAGATCGGTGATCTGAACTCCGCTGACGTTGAAGCGATTCGGCTCCGCCTGACCCGTACTCAGCCACAGGTGCAGGTGTGAAGCCCGGCAACTATTGCGGCACCTGTGCAACTGACTTCGGGCCGGTGGCGCGTTCGACGCACACCGCGTTGGAGTCCACGAATACACGTACTCGGAAGGGCTTCTCTGTCTCCCCTAGGGAAGACAGCAAGCGGTGCCTGTCTGAGCGGGAGATCACGAATACCCCCGCTCACGTAAGGATGAGCGGCCACGGTTCGCTCGGAATAAGCACGGCAAGTGGACACTGGCGGACGACCTGGAAAAAGCCCGGGAGAGGTGGGCGGCGTGAGCGGCACCCGTGACCGAGGGTTATCAGGGCCTCAGAACGGCTCCCTGAGCCGAAGCAATTTCGTGGTCAAACCATCAACACGGCCGCTTGCACGTTACGGTTTCGGTCGTTGTTACCGTTTGTGTCGTCGTCACAGTGTTCGTGGTGGTTTCGGTGACTGTTCGTAGAGGTTGGGTTACCGTGTTCGTGACTGTTTGAGTTGGCCCCGTCACGGTGCGGCTCGGCGATGTGACTTGGTTTGTGACCGTCCGGGTCGGACCGGAGACGATGGTCGTAACGTTCACCGGCCGCTCGACGGTCGTTGACTCGAACATCGTCCTTGTCTGCGCATTTGTGACGACACGAACGCGGCCCGGACGATTTACTGTGACTTGCTCAATCACGGTCTGCTCCGTTCCCGGCACCGTCACGACCTGTGCGCCACTGGAGGAGGGAACGGACACTGTCTGCAGTTCCGTCTCGACTCTTGTTTTCCCTTCGATCGGATGGATCACCGTCCGCTGGACGGTCACGACTTTCTGGGTTGGAGGCACATACGCCGCCGTGGTGTCACCCGAACCCGCAACCACCGCCGTGTAGTAACCCCGAGTCCGATTAGGCTGGCCAGCAGGAGCACGAGGCCGAACCTCGCGCCCTCGCCGACCCGCCCCCAGCGCCAGCGCCAGTAGTCCGGGTCACGCCAGTAGCGCAAGAAATTTCGCATACGCACTCCGTGTCCCCACTTGCAGGCTGCCCAAAACCGCACAGCCGCCGGCCGCACATAGCCCGGGCGGCGGCTTATACGGGTTCACTTTCGTACGGCTCCTACTTTGCGCCTAAACGCGGCTGAGGACAAGCGAGGCGAGCACAAAGACTGCGAGCGTGGTTGCCACCGGCCACAGCCATCGCGTAGCTATTGGCCGTTGACTCCTACGCCGCTTCCGCCCGCCGCTGATGTGACCGCTCACCGCCCCGGAAAGCTACCCAACATCGGCTCGAGCCTAAACGCCGTTCCCGATCCGACTCATGGCAGCCGAGTTCGGTGCCTGTCTTGACGCATTGGCCGGCTCCGACTGGGAGCGTGCGGCCTGGGACTGCTTAATCGGTCAGCGGGGCTTGCTGCTGGCGTTCGTTCTGCAGACGGGACAAACCACGGTCACGGTTACCGTGTCGGCCGCGCCCTCTGCAAGCACGCTGCGCCACCCGCTCGCGAAACGCTGCGTCTCGCCTCCACACGTCGGGCACATCACTGCCTTGGGGTGACCGGCTGACGAGCAGGCAGTCGGAGACACCGGGCGCGCTGGGCAGGGTTCTGATTGCTCCTCGATTGCATCGTGGTGTCCAGCGTACGAACCCTCTCGTAAGGGCCCTGTCAGGATGCGTGAAGTAGTCGTTGCGCTTAGGAGTAGGCGGGCTCTAGCGCTAGGCTGTCAAGGTGCCGATGCCCACGCGCCTCGATCACGTCACGATCACCTTGTGGCGCGGGCCTGTCGAGATCCCCTGGGATAGCCGCGTCCAACTCGTCGAAGAGATGAGCTCGATCGACGGCGCCGAGCAGGTCGTCCGCGCGTTCAATGCCGTTGGCGCCTCGGCTCCGGTCAGGTTGGGCCGGCCGGAGAAGGAGTTGGTCGTCGAGGTCGTCGACCGGTGGGCCGCTGACGTCGGCGCTGACGAACTGCCTGATGGAGTGTGGGAACTGCGCGACGCCCTCGTCGAAGACCTGGAGCTCCAAGCCGTCTGATGCACGTGCCCCGTCCGGGTGCCGCAGTTAACTTCGGCCGGTGGATACAGCGACGATCGTGGTGGTCGTCATTGGTGTCGCAACGGTCGCCGCGACCATCTACGGCGCCCATCTCCAGGCGGGCGTGGCAACAGCGCAGCTCGAGGCTTCCCAGGCGGCGACCGCACGGGAGCTCTCGGCCGTACTCGTTATCGGGAAGGCGACCGGCAACAGCCCTGCGTCGACCGTCCAGATCCACAACGCCGGCCCATACCCGGCGTCGTCGGTGCGGCTCACTGCGCTGTCGGAACACAACGAGCCTCTGTTTTCCTCCGAAGTGCTTCCCATAGTGCCCGTGGGGACAAGCACTGCCGCTGAGTTCTATACCCAGGAGACTGCGCAGCGGGACCGGTTCCGCGCGGAGGTGTGTCGGGCGTCATCGTGACGTGGGACGACGGGCGAGGTTCAAACGAGGAGCAGTTCCGAACCGCCTAGCCCAAACGAACTTTCTACCGACTTTCTACCCGACCGGCATGACCTCAGATGACCGGCGGTGACCTGAGGCCGCTTAACGTGCGGCCCCAGGCTCCCACCGACGTACCTTCCAACAAGCGCTGGCTCTAGCCAGAAGCGCTTGTCTCAGCCGTTTTCGGCGACTTGGTACCGTACTTGGTACCCCAGCATCCGCCGCTCGAGGTTCGCGGCGTCATCGGGGAACACCGCGCCGGCGAGATGCAGGTAGCCCTTCGTTGTCTGCATCGACCGATGCCCTGGGTTCGAGCGGCCTCATTCGTCGATTCGGCCTGTGAAACTCCCGACTGCGCGAACGAAACCAAGGCCGCTATCAACAACAGCCACAGCAGGCTGCTCACGGCAACCCCGCCGACAACAGCCGCCACCACGAGGATGAAAGCGAAAACAAACAGGACTAGTCTCATCGCCTGCCCATTGTCCCGCTGCGCCGATCGCCTGACAAGGGACCGAGGATTCACTGTGACGCTCGGCGAGAACTCCTCGCTCGTCGCCAGCCTCGAAGCACACGACCCGCCACGTAGAGGCCGACCCCACCACCGATGATGAGCCACAACCAATGGAACTCAGCACCTCGGCCATATCCGAGCGGGCCGCTCAAAGCAGCACAGACGATAGCTCCACCGCATCCCTACGCGCCCCACAGGCCGCGCGTATGCGGCGTGGGAGTGCTGAGGTTCCACGGCCTCCACTAGACACCCGCGGGCGGCGAACGATGATCGCTGCATGGAGAGGCCTCGCCGCCGCGGGATGTTTGTGCTTCCGCTTTGGCTCAGTTTCTTCCTCACCTTCTTCGCCGTCGTGATGCTCGTCGTCCTGCCGCTCGCGATCGTCACGAACGGTGAGTGGAGCACGTACGGGTTCGGCATCTTCTTCGGGATCGTCTTCGCGCTGTTCTCCTCGCGCCGTTGGCGCCGAACCATCGTTGCGTCGGATGCGAACGGGTACACGATCCGAATCGAGCGCAGGCGGTGATCCCGTCCGGGGGGTACAGCTTTGTACCCCACTGAGCTGATCCCACCTCACCTCGAAGAGACCGAACCCGCCTGAATAAGCGGGTTCGGGATCTCACAGACAGTGCCCTTCTAGATGCGCTGGCTCTAGCCAGTTCCGGTATCGGCCCCGGCCCAACCTCTGTTTCGGCTGCCCAGCCGAGGGGAACGAATGCTCCAACAATGGCGCACTATCTCCTCAACGAGGATGCCGTAGCCCACGCACGACGGTTGATCGACGCGCACCAGTATGTGCTCGAGAGCGTGTGGGGAGACGTCCAACCGAGCACCGACGATGAGAACCGCTTCCTCGAGACGCACTCATGGCACGACTACGGAGCGTGGCACCTCGGGCTTACCGAGGGTGCGTCAGACGACACCAAGGCTCGCTACGCGTTCGTCTATGGCGACCTCCGACGCGTCCATCGGATGGGCCTGATCGCCTGCCAGTACCGAGCCGCTGAGTGGCGACACAAGCAGATCGAGCTTGCTGCACACGAGCTCCTTCAGCATCTCGACACCGTCCGAGCATGACCGGCGCCTAGTCGAAATCTCCGCGGCGTCCGCAGAACATATCGACTTCGTCTCTCTCAGTCCTCGCCGGGAGGCGGCTCTGCCGGAAGTCCGAGCATCCCGTAGCCGGTCTCGAGCCGCCACTGCGCGAACGCCTCCGAGATCATCCCTTTCAGCTTGTTGATCCCGGCTTCGTCCTCGACGTGTTCCTGGTCGATCTCGTTGAGCATCTGCATGAACCACGTGCCGAGTTCCCTGCGGGCCTCGAAGGCATCACTCATCGCATCTTCCTCTCAAGTCGACGGCGTAGTGCTTTCTACCCGACTGGGATGATCTCAACCGATTGCTCGAGTCCGACCGCCTGACGTAGCGGGTACTGCAGGCTAGTACCACTTGCCCTTCGCGAAGCCGCCGAAGGCGATCAGCCCGATGAGGGCGATGATGATCCCGACCCAGAGGCTCCAGACGATCGCGAGCACGATTCCGACGATCACGAGGATCCCACCAAGACCGATGCCAGCCATGCTGTGCTCCTTTCTCGTTGGTGCGCGTCGCCCGCGCCCGTCGAGCCGCATCCTTGACCGTGCGGGGGCTCGCCAAACGTGTCCAGCAGCCGGTCGGTCGGAGCATCCGAACGAAAGAGGGGGCGCGGATTGCTCCGCGCCCCCTCGGGTCGAGCGATGGTTCGGGTCGGCCTAGGTGCAGGCGACGGTCGTGATGTCGCCGGCGGGGCCGATCTTGTAGTACGTGAACCCGCCCTGCGTGTTGCTGATGCAGTACCTCGTAGCCGCGCCGGCCGGACGACCGTGACCTTGATGCCTGCGTCGATGCCCTTGAGGCCGGTCGTGTCAGGCGCGTGCGCCGGTCGTCGAGGGCCATGCTGGTGTAGGCGCCGGTGTCGGCGTAATACGCCTCGACCGCCGGGACGGCGGAGCGGACATTGGCCTGCGCGGCCGACTTCTTGGCACGATCCTTGAAGCCGAGGTACGACGGCACCGCGATCGCCAGCAGGATGCCGATGATCACGAGCACGATGAGGAGCTCGATGAGCGTGAAGCCCGACTCCTCCTTGGCAAGCCGCTGCTGCAGCTTGGCGATGAAAGACGACATGAATCTCCTTGCTAGGGGTTTGAGGGGGTTGTGCAAGAGGCTCATCGGCGCCCGTGCGCTCGATCAGCCCCCTCGATTGGGTGATTCGCGAGGGATGCGCCTCACCCAACCTGGGTGAGGGGCCGCACCCATCGGAGCTGATCCACCTCGGAGTGGTCTGCGCCGAGGGCGGCGGCAGGGTGCTCAACCGGCTCGATCCCGGGCCGCTCCCGCGAGCGCCTGATCCCTCGTTCTGGGGGAGTTTGTGTCCCCACCCTTTGGGGATCCGCCTCTCGTGCCGATAGGTCTGTTCTGGCGTCCCGAACGACGACCACGGAGATTGGCGAGATGACGACGGCACAGCTGGAAGAGACCGAGAGCCCAGAGGTCGAAGCAGTGCTTCGCTGGCGGTTCGAGGAGCTCATGCGAGCCGGCTACGACGCAGGCAACGCGCTGATCCTGGCCGGCCACACCGAGGTCGACCTCCACGCCGCCCGGAGCCTGCTCGAACGCGGTTGCCCGCCCGAAACTGCCCTCCAGATCGTTCTATGAACGGCAGCTTCCCTCGATCGGGGCATCGATCTCCCCTCCGCGGGGGGATGCCCACCTCACCATTGCACGGGAAGACTATGACCCTCCATCCTGCGGCGAACAAGGAGACGGAAAGATGACTGCGGCACAGTTTGAGATGCTCGAAGCGACCGAGGCCGAGGAACTTCTGCGCGCCCGGTTCGAAAGCCTCACGTGGCACGGCTGCCCGCCCGGCAACGCGCTCGTGATCGCGAGCCACCTCGACATCGAGCTGCTCGACGCGATCGTCCTGCTTCAGCGCGGCTGCCCGGCGCACCTCGTGATCCCTCTCCTCGGCTAGGCGAGGGCCCACCACCGGACGTCAACATCCCTGCGGCAACAGGAGAACGAACCACATGCATGCGGCGCAACTCTCAATGCTCGAGCCGGCCCCGTCCGAGGAGCCGCTTCGTGCCCGGCTCGTCCGCGCCCGCTTCGAGGCGCTCGCCGAGTGGGGCCTGACCCCGGCGGACGCTCGGGCGATCGCTCAGGCAGTCGAGGTCGACATCATCGAGGTCTTCGGCCTGCTGCAGCACGGCTGCCCGGCGCCGATGGTGCTTCCGATCCTCGCCTAGAAACGGCGACGCCGGACGACAGGCTGAGCGGCCTGTCGCCCGGCGCCTCGCCCGTCGGTTCACTCGACGACGAGCCCCTCGAGCCCTTCCTCGGGCTCCGGGAGCTGCGGATCGATGCGCTCGAGCGCATTGACGAGCAGCTCGGCGACCGCGGTCGCCTTGACCCAGTTGTGGTCGGCGGGGACGACGTGCCACGGCGCGTGCTCGCTCGAGGTCTGCTCGATCACGTCGTCGTAGGCCTCGATGTAGTCGTCGAAGCGGGCGCGAACGTCGAGATCGCTCTTGCGGAACTTCCAGCGCTTCTCGGGGTCGTCGATCCGCTCCTGCAGGCGTACCCGCTGCTCCTCCTTCGAGACGTTGAGGAATACCTTCACGATCGTCGTTCCCTCGTCGACGAGCATCCGCTCCCACGCGACGATGTGCCCCGGACGCCGCTTCCACACCTCCTCGGGTGCCAGCTCGAGCATCCGCACCGCGACGACGTCCTCGTAGTGCGAGCGGTTGAAGATGCCGATCTCGCCGCGGGCCGGCAGGACGGCGTGCACGCGCCAGAGGTAGTCGTGCTGGAGCTCGGTCGAGGTCGGCGCCTTGAACGAGGCGACCCGGCAGCTCTGCGGGTTGACGCCCTCGAAGACCGTCCGGATGACGCCGTCCTTGCCGGAGGCGTCGAGCCCCTGGAGGACGAGCAGCACGGAGTGCTTGCCCTCGGCGTAGAGGCGCTGCTGGAGCTTCTCGAGCTTCTGCCGCGAGACGGCGAGCAGCCCCTGCGCGTGCTCCTTGCCGCCGAGCCCGAGCTTGTCGCCGCCGTCGCGCTTCGCCAGCTTCGGCTTCGTGCCCGGCTCGATCCGGATGTGGTCGATCATCTCGCCGATTCTACGGGGTCAGCGTTGTCATACACTCGGCGCCATGGCAGATCGCGGCTCGTTCGCCCTCGGCAAGGTCATCGATCCCGCGACGGGCAAGCCGGGCGACGGACGACCTCGTCATCGGCTCGAGCGATCTGACGACGCACGGCGTCATCGTCGGCATGACCGGCTCCGGCAAGACCGGGCTCGCGATCGTCCTGCTCGAGGAGGCGCTGCTGGCGGGCATTCCGGCGCTGATCATCGACCCGAAGGGGGACATGGGCAACCTCGCGCTCACGTTCCCCGACCTTGCGCCGGCGAGCTTCCAGCCCTGGGTGAACGCCTCCGACGCCCAGGCCGCCGGAATCACGGTCGAGCAGCTCGCCGAGAAGACGGCGACGACCTGGCGCGAGGGGCTGGCGGCGCAGGGCACCGGCCCCGAGCAGATCCAGAAGCTGAAGGACGCGGCCGACGTCACCATCTACACGCCCGGCTCGTCCGCCGGCGTGCCGCTCAACGTGCTCGGCTCGCTGCGCGCGCCGGCGCTCTCCTGGGACACCGAGGCCGAGACGCTGCGCGACGAGATCGAGGGCACGGTGACGAGCCTGCTCGGGCTCGTCGGGATCACCGCCGATCCGCTCTCGAGCCGCGAGCACGTGCTGCTCTCGAACCTGATCGAGAACGCCTGGCGGGCCGGGCGCGACCTCGACCTCGGCACCCTGATCGGCGAGATCCAGACTCCCCCGCTCCGCAAGCTCGGCGTCTTCGAGATCGATGCGTTCTTCCCGCCCAAGGACCGCACCGAGCTCGCGCTGAAGCTCAACGCGCTGATCGCGTCGCCCGCGTTCGCCGCCTGGGGCGAGGGTGCGGCTCTCGATCCGCAGGCGCTGCTCTTCACGCCCGAGGGCAAGCCGCGCGCGGCGATCGTCTACACCGCCCATCTCTCGGACGAGGAGCGGATGTTCGTCACCACCCTCGTCTTCGCGAAGCTCGTCACGTGGATGCGCGGGCAGTCCGGCACCTCCGACCTCCGCGCGCTGGCGTACATGGACGAGGTCGCCGGCTACGTGCCGCCGACCGCCGCTCCGCCCGCCAAGAAGCCGATCCTGACGATCCTCAAGCAAGGCCGCGCGTTCGGGCTCGGCCTCGTGCTCTCGACCCAGAATCCCGTCGACCTCGACTACAAGGCGATGTCGAACGCCGGGACGTGGCTCGTCGGGCGGCTGCAGACCGAGAACGACAAGGCGCGCGTGCTCGAGGGCCTGCGCTCGGCTGCGGGTGGCGCCGACATCTCGGCCCTCGACTCGCTCGATCGGCGCGCTGCAGAAGCGCCAGTTCATGCTCGTCTCGGCCAAGGACTCACGGCCGCGCGTCTTCTCGACGCGCTGGGCGATGTCGTACCTGCGCGGCCCGCTGACGAAGGAGCAGGTGCAGCAGCTGATGAGCGGCGCCGTGCGCCCGGCCGAGGCTGCGCCGGCGACTGCCGGTGGAGCCGCGGACGCGGCCACTGCGACGCCCGAGCCTCCCCCGGCCGCCCCGCTCGCCGCCGACGAGACGTCGGTGGCGCCTGCCGCCGCAGCCGGCGCCACCGTCTCCTACCTCGATCCTGCAGCGCCCTGGGCGGCGCAGGTCGGCGCGACCGCCGGAGTGACGCGCCTGCACGCCTTCATCGCCACCCGGGTGTCGCTGCGCTACGACGACACCGCCGCCGGCATCGACGACCAGCAGGAGTTCGAGGCGCTCTACGGACCGCTCGACGCCGGCCTCGACCTCGATTCCGAGACGGTGGTCGACTTCGACGACCGCGACTTCCGCCCCGACGCTCCTGCCGGCGCCACCTACGTGCTGCCGGCGGCGCCGATCGCCGAGGCGAAGTTCTTCGCCCAGGCCGGCAAGGACGTGCAGGCGCGGCTCGTCGCGAACCGTGCGCTCGAGATCTTCCGCAACAAGCAGCTCAAGCTGGCCTCCCGCCCGGGCGAGACGGAGGAAGCGTTCCTGGCGCGCTGCGACGAAGCCGGTCAGGCGAAGGCCGACGAGGAGACGGTCAAGCTGACCAAGCGCCTCGAGGCGAAGAAGGACCGGCTGCAGAACGCGCTCGAGCTCGCGCAGCGACGGGTCGAGGAGCTCGATACGCAGACGAAGTCGCGCCAGGCGAACGAGCTCATCTCGGGTGCCGGCGCCGTGCTCGGCGCGATCTTCGGAGGCAAGCGCAGCGCCCGGTCGATCACGAATGCGGTCGGCTCGGTGGCCTCGAAGCACGGGCCAGACCGCCACGGCCTCCGAGCGGCGGAGCACGGCGGAGGCGAAGGAGCAGCAGACGAAGGACGATCTGGCGGAGCTCGAGCAGGAGATCCTCGACGAGGTCACGGCGAGCAACGACAAGTGGAAGGCGGTGGCCGAGGAGATCGAGACGGTGTCGATCAGGCTCGAGGCCACCGATGTGCGCGTCACCGACGTGAGGCTGGTCTGGGTACCTGTCGACTAGCGCGCAGGGTGAGGCTTCAGCCTCACCCGCTCGTCCTCGTCGTCGCCCTCGCCCTCGTCGCTGCCGGCTGCAGCAGCGAGAGGGGCGGCTCGACGACGGCCGGCTACCCAAACGACCGCGGCGCGCGAGCGGCGAGTCAGCGATCGTCGCGTCCGTGAACGACGGCGACACGCTCCGCACGACGTCCGGCAAGAAGGTGCGCCTCCTGCAGATCGACGCACCCGAGCTGCACGGCGATTGCTTCGGCAAGGCTGCCCTCTCGGCGCTCCGGCAGCTGACGCCGAAGGGAACGCCGGTCACGCTCGTCCGCGACCCGGCCCTCGACCAGACCGACCGCTACGGGCGGCTGCTGCGCTACGTGATCGTGCACGGGACGAACGTCAACGTCGCGCTCGTGCGTGGCGGCACGGCGTCGCCGTACTTCTTCCGCAACGAGCGTGGCCGCTATGCCGATGCGCTCCTCGCCGCGGTGAAGAAGGCCCGAGCAGAGAAGCTCGGCTACTGGGGCGCCTGCCCCAGGGCGAGGCTGAACACGGGCCTCGGCTCGATCACCGGGCCCGGCTGAGCGACGCGCCTGACCGCCGCTCCCGGCACAGCGCGCCGATAGGCTGACCCGCATGACCCATTTCTGGCATCCCGTCTCCGACATGCACGCCGTGCAGGCCTCCGGCGAGCTGATCCTCGAGCGCGGCGAGGGCTGCCAGCTCTGGGACGACCAGGGCAACCGCTACATCGACTCGACCGGCGGCCTCTGGTACGCGAACGTCGGCTACGGCCGCGCCGAGATCGCGGACGCGGCCGCGGCGCAGATGCGGAAGCTCCACGCCTACTCGCACTACGGCGACGTCTCCAGCCGCCCCACGACCGATCTCGCCGACCGGATCTCCGCCATCGCGCCGATGGACGATGCAGCCGTCTTCTTCACGAGCGGCGGCGGCGAGTCGATCGAGACCGTCGTCAAGCTCGTGCGCCGCTACTGGAGCCTCGTCGACCAGCCCGACCGGACGGTGATCATCTCGCGCGAGCGCGCCTACCACGGCCTCGCCGGCTACGGCACCAGCATCGTCGGCACCGAGGCGTTCAAGGTCGGCGTCGGCCCGCTCGCCGGCGGCACCGCCAGGGTGGCGTGGGATTCGGCCGAGGCGCTCGAGGCGAAGATCCTCGAGCTCGGGCCGGAGCACGTCGCCGCGTTCTTCTGCGAGCCGATCATCGGCGCCGGCGGCATCCTGCTCCCGCCCGACGGCTACCTGCAGGCGGTGCGCGAGATCTGCCGCACGCACGGGGTGCTGTTCGTCGCCGACGAGGTGATCTGCGGCTACGGACGCGTCGGCGACTGGTTCGCGTGCAGCCGGGCCGGGATCGAGCCCGACGCGGTCACGTTCGCCAAGGGCATCACGTCGGGCTACGTCCCGCTCGGCGGCGTCATCGTCGGCAAGACGATCCAGGAGCCGTTCTGGAACAGCGCAGCGGCCGGTGTCTGGCGCCACGGCTACACCTACTCCGGCCACGCGAGTGCGGCTGCCGCGGCGCACGCGAACCTCGACATCATCGAGCGCGAGGGGCTCATCGCCCGCGGGCTCGAGCTCGAGACCGAGATCCCGGCAGCGCTGGCGCCGCTCCTCGACCACGAGCTCGTGACCGAGATCCGCGGCGGGCACGGCGCCGTCGCCGCCGTCCAGATCGATCCCGCGCTTGCTGGCCGACGACCCGGGCCTCACCGATCGCGTCACGCTGAAGTCGCGCGATCACGGCGTCCTCACGCGCACCCTCGTCGGCGGCGGCCTCCAGATCTCGCCGCCGCTCGTGATCACGCGCGAAGAGCTCGACGAGGTCGCGTCAGGCCTGCGTGGCGCGCTCGACGACGTCGCTGCTGCGCGCTAGGCGCAGGAACCGCGTCCACGGGAAGTCCGGCCCGGGATCCCAGTGGTCGCTCTTGCGGAACGCTGCGCTGACGTCGGCGTGGCCCGTGATGCCGCGCTTGCCCGCGACCAGATCCGCCGCCCGGAGGCGCCGCATCGGGATCCCGTGCCGCGCGCAGACGTCGGCCGTGAGCCGCGCGGCCCGCTCGACGACCGCCCGGCTGTAGGCGTCGTTCCAGCCGAGCGCGCGCTGGCCGGCGTATCCGGCGAGCTCGATCCCGATCGAGTTGGCGTTGCCGCCGCGCGCATGCCAGGCGATGTCCTCCTCGCGCACGCACTGGACGATGCTGTCGGCATCGACGCAGTAGTGGGCGGACACCTCGGAGGCCGGATTCTCGAACCACCGCGCGCAGACCTCTGCCGCGCCGGCGCGCTCGGCGATCTCCATCGTGTGGATCACGACGACGCCGATCGACCGGCCACTCGCCGCCGTCTGATGCGGGCTCTCGATGAACGGATACGGCACACGCCCTCCCGGGGAGTCGGCGCCGCAGCCGCCAGGATCGTACTGGTACAAGAGGCCAAATGGAACAGCTCTGGGCGCCGTGGCGCCTCGCCTACGTGCAGGAGGCCGGCGCCGCCGAAGGGTGCGTGTTCTGCCGCGAGGCTGCCGGCGAGCTCGGTGAAGCGAGCCTCGTCGTCCACCGCGGCGAGCGGGCGTTCGTGCTGCTGAACAAGTTCCCGTACTCGTCGGGGCACCTGATGGTCGCGCCGGTGCGCCACATCCCCGCGCTCGGCGATCTCGACGAGGACGAGTCGGCCGAGATCCACGCGCTCACGGTGCAGGCCGTCGCGACGCTCCAGACGGCGTACGGGCCGGAGGGATTCAACGTCGGCTGGAACCTGGGCGCGGTCGCGGGCGGATCCATCTCGGGCCACCTGCACGAGCACGTCGTGCCACGCTGGGGCGGCGACACGAACTTCATGCCCGTGCTCGCGGACGTCAAGGTGCTGCCCGAGCACATCGCAGTCGACGCGCGCTCGGCTCACGGAGCTCTGGGGAACGTGATCCGCGAGCTCGCCGAGAATCCCAACGTCCACCAGCCGCATGCCGGAGGACGCGAGCTGGTGCACGACCCGGCAGGGCGCTACGTCGTCTACCTCGGAAGCGGCACCGGGCCTCACAGCGCCACGGTGCAGCGCGTCAGGCTCGCGCCGGGTGAGGTCGCCTCTGCGGTCGAGGAGATTCGCGCGCTGCTCCGCGACCGCGGTCGCGGCGGCAGCGAATGGGAGCTCGGCGAGTCGTCGACGCCCGCGGACCTCATCGAGCAGCTCGCAGAGCTCGGGATCCTCCCCGACGAGGACGAGCCGGTCGCGATCGGCATGGTCCTCACCGCGGGCGATCAGATGCCCGAGCCGGCCGGGAACCTCCGCGCGTCGGGTGGAGTCGGTCGACGAGCTCCTGACGGCGCGGCGGATCCAGCACGAGGCGTTCGGGGGCAACGCCGACGAGGTCGGCTTCGAGCAGGCCGAGGCCGACTTCGCCACCGAGGGCGAGATCGGCTCCACGTTCCTCGCATTCGTCGACGGCGAGCCGGTCGCTGCGGGCTACGCCTCGTACACGCCGCTCGGCCTGCTCCTCTTCGGCGGCGCAACGCTGCCGTCCGCCCGCGGCCGTGGCGCCTATCGGGCGCTCGTCGCCGCCCGGGCACGCGAGGCGGCAGACCGCGGCACGCCCGTGCTCGTGACGCATGCGGGCCAGATGTCCAGGCCGATCCTCGAGCGGCTCGGCTTCAAGCCCGTGTCGCGGATCGATCGCCTGCTCGACGTCTTCCCCGCGTAGGCCTCGCGGTCGACCGCACCTGAGCGATACTCCGCGCATGCCGCGAGCCCTCCCGACCGGAACGGTCACGTTGCTGTTCACCGACATCGAGGGCTCGACCCGGTTGCTCCGGGAGCTCGGCACCGGCGGCTATGCGGACGCGCTCGCCGAGCACCGCCGCGTGCTGCGCGACGCGTT
>CAVVWG010000012.1:0-196643 GCA_963751875.1 uncultured Thermoleophilia bacterium | reverse complement strand
GCAGCTTCGAGCCGACGTAGGCACGAAACGCGCTCCCCGCATACATGAAAACGCGCTCCCCATTAGGGGTTGTTATTCTCGCCGGACCCATGTCACCATGCGACCGGCCGTTAGTGCACTTCAGAGGGGGATTGGGGATTACGAGATCGCGCCGAGCGATGATGGCCTTTGCCGTCGTGACCGGAACTGCCGCGCTTGTCGCGGTGGCCGGTAGCGTCGCGGGCGCCGCCTCGTCGCGGCCCGTGATCGCGTTCGGCAGCGAGCGCGGCGGCCCCGTCCGGATCGCCGTGATCGGCCTCAGGCCGGGCCCCAGCGCATCCTCCCCTCGAGCAGGCGCCGGCATGGACGTCGAGCCCAGCTGGTCGCCGAACGGCAGCCGGCTCGCGATCGCCACGTCCGACGCAACCGGACAGGACTTCGACATCGCAACCGTCGCGCCCAACGGAGCCGCCCGGAAGAAGATCACGAGCGGCGCAGCCTGGGACGAGAAGCCCGCCTGGTCACCGAACGGCAAGTGGATCGCGTTCGCGAGCGATCGCAACGGGAACTTCGACATCTACGTCATTCACCCGGATGGGACGGGAATGCGGCAGCTGACCTCGAGCAGCTGCGAGGACACCGATCCGTCGTGGTCGCCGGACGGGTCGAAGATCGCCTTCACGAGCCGCCGCGGCGGTTTCCCGCACATCTGGACGATGAACGCGAACGGCTCGCGCGAGCGGAGGCTCCTCAAGCACGGCGGTTGGTCGCCTGCGTGGTCGCCCGACGGCAAGAGCATCGCATTCGTCAACGACGATGGCGGTGACGACGAGATCTACTCCGTCGGTGCCAACGGGAAGCGCGTCACCCAGCTCACCGAGAACACGGGGATCGCAGACGACGGCCCGACCTGGTCTCCCGATTCGTCGATGCTCGCCTTCGCGAGCAACCGCGACAGCGACGGCGACATCTTCGAGATGCGCGCAGACGGAAGCGCCGTGCGCGTGCTCGTGAGCGGCGTCTGGACCGACGACTCGCCCGCCTGGCGCCGCTGAGCAGGGACTAAGCTCCCCGGCATCATCCGTCGAGAGGAGCCCCGATGAACGATCAGCTGGCCGAGCTACGGCTCCGGCTCGGAGAAGTGTCCGACCTCCGCTCTGCGCTTGCGCTGCTCGAGTGGGATCAGATGGTGATGATGCCGCCGGCGGGGGCTGCAGTCCGCGCCGAGCGCCTCGCGACCGTGGAGCGAATCGCCCACGAGCGGTTCAGTGACGAGCGCATCGGCGAGCTCGTCCACGAGCTGAGCGACCTCGAAGCCTCCCTCCCGTACGACTCCGACGATGCCTGCCTGATTCGCGTCACGCGGCGTGACTGGGAGAAGGCGCGGCGGGTTCCGTCCGAGCTCGCCGGTGCGCTGACCAAGGCGGCCTCCGAGGGCATGGAGGCATGGGTGGTCGCGCGGGAGGAGAACGACTACGCAGCCTTCCGCCCGTGGCTCGACCGCCAGCTCGAGCTGAAGCGCGAGTACATCGCGTGCTTCGAGCCCGCCGACGATCCCTACGACATCCTGCTCGACGACTTCGAGCCCGGAACGACGACGGCCGAGGTCCAGGTCGTCTTCGACCGGCTCAAGAGCGAGCTCATCCCGCTGATCGCGGCTTCGGCGGACGCCGGCGGCGGACTCGGCGACGGGCCCTTCCCGGAGGAAGGCCAGCGGCAGATCGGCCTCGCCGCGATGACGGCCTTCGGCTACGAGCCCACGTCGTTCCGGCTCGACAGCACCGTCCATCCCTTCTGCTCGGCGTTCGCGACGACCGACGTCCGCGTCACGACGCGCTACTCCGAGACAGACCTCGAGTCGCTGTTCAGCTGCCTGCACGAGATCGGCCACGGCCTCTACGAGCGCGGCGTCAGCCCGTCGCTCGAGCGCACGCCGCTCGCCGCGGGTTGCTCGTCGGGGCTGCACGAGAGCCAGAGCCGGCTGTGGGAGAACGTGATCGGCCGCTCGCTGCCGTTCTGCCGCTGGCTCCACCCGCAGCTCGTGGCCACGTTCCCCGACGCGCTCGGGCACCTGAGCGCCGAGGAGTTCCAGGCGGCGGTCAACCGCGTCAAGCCGTCCTACATCCGCGTCGATGCCGACGAGGTCACCTACGGCATGCACATCATCCTGCGGTTCGAGCTCGAGCAGGAGCTGATCGCAGGGACGCTCTCGACCGCCGATCTGCCCGACGCGTGGAATGCGCGGTTCGAGGAGTACCTCGGGATCCCCGTCCCGGAGGACCGGCTCGGCGTCCTCCAGGACGTGCACTGGTCGGCGGGCCTCTTCGGCTACTTCCCGACCTACCAGCTCGGCAACGTGATGAGCGTGCAGATCTGGGAGGCGGCGCAGGCGGCACTGCCGGGCGTCGAGGAGCGCTTCGCGGAGGGCGAGTTCGGCGAGCTCGGCGACTGGCTGCGCGAGAACTTGTACTCGCTCGGTCGCAAGCTGACGCCGAAGGAGACGCTCGAGCGCGTCGCGGGTGGCCCGATCGATCCGGAGCCGTACCTGCGCTACCTGCGCGACAAGTACGCGGTCGGCGTCTCCTGAGGGCGGAGCCCCTGACGGCGCGCAGTCTCCGCTAGACCACGAAGCCCCGCACCTGCCCGGGGAACGCGCGCACGTCGATCGGCTTCTCGAGGTAGCCGTCGAAGCCCTGCGCGAGCAGCCACTCGCGATCGCCCTTCATCGCGAGCGAGGTCAGCGCGACGACCGGGATCGCGGCGGTTCTCGGATCGCCCTTGAGCGCGCTCATCGCCTCCGTCCCGTCCATGTCCGGCAGCCGGATGTCCATCAGGATCACGTCCGGCAGGCGCGCGCACGGCGACGGCAATGCCCTCGGCGCCGTTCCCCGCCTCGAGCGTCTCGAGCCCGCGAGACGCGCAGGACGTCACGGGCGAGCCGCATGTTCTTCTCGTTGTCGTCGACGATCAGGACGGTGACGGCGGCCATCGCGTCACGCCGACCGGCTGCGAGGGGCAGCGTGAAGCGGAACGTGCTGCCCTCGCCGGGCGCGCTCTCGACCCACAGCCGTCCGCCGTGGAGCTCGATCAGCTTCCGCGACAGCGGCAGGCCGAGGCCCGTTCCCTCCGGGTGCCGGCCCGAGCTGCTCCGTGCCTGCCGGAACTCCTCGAAGATCACGTCCTGATCCTCGGCGGCGATGCCGGGCCCGGTGTCGGAGACGGCGACCTCCACCCCGTCCGGCGTCAGCAGCGCGAGAACGTCGACGCGGCCGCCCGGCGGGGTGAACTTGACGGCGTTCGAGAGCAGGTTGAACACGACCTGGCGGATCTTGCGCTCGTCCGCCCTGATCGCGATCTCCTCCGGCTCGAGCCGGAGCCCGAGCGCCACCCCGTCGCGCGCCGCCTGCTCGGAGTGCATCGTCAGCCCGTTCTCCAGCGTCGCCCGGAGCGAGACGTCGGCGAGCTCGAGCTCCATCCTGCCGGCCTCGACCTTCGAGAGGTCGAGGATGTCGTTGATCAGCGCGAGCAGGTCGTGCCCGGCGTCGCGCACGTCCTCGACGTAGCCGAGCTGCCGCTCGTTGAGCGCGCCGAAGATGCTGCTGCTGCAGGAGCTCGGAGAAGCCGATGATCGCGTTCAACGGCGTCCGCAGCTCGTGCGACATGTTCGCCAGGAACTCGGACTTGTGCCTGCTGACCGTCTCGAGCTCCTCGTACAGCCGCCGCAATTCGTCGTTCATCCGGTTCAGGTTCACGGCGAGCGCACCGAGCTCGTCGCGATTGGGCACCTCGACGTGACGTGAGAAATCCCCGCCCGCGATCTCGGCGAGTCGCGCCTCGGAGCGCTGGATCGGATCGACGAGCGAGAGCGAGAGGACGTAGCCGAGCAGGAGCGCCAGCAGGACGCTGCCGACCGCGACCGCCACGAACAGGTCGCGCGAGGCGGTGAACGACCCGGCGTTGGCCGCGATCAGCGCGTCGGTATCGGCCCGGGTGATCGTCGCCAGCTGGTCGGTGAGCGCCCCGAGCTCGTTGTCGGCGGCGATCGCCATCGTCAGGAGCGCTCGCGGCTCTCGGTCGCTTCGCCACGTTGGCACGGTCGAGCACCAGCATTCGGTCGAGCGTCGCGACGAACTCCGCATGCGTCGTCCGGATCTTGCGCAGCAACTGCCGTCGCCGGGAGGCGGGTCGAATCCGAAGCGCGACTCGTTCGTCGCCGGCCCGAGCAGGGACAGCGCAGCGGCGATCGACTGGTCGACGAGCAGCCAGGCGATGCCGCTGTCGACGGGAGCGGTCGTCTGCCGCCCGCGTAGCGAATCTGCTCGGGTCGGCGGCGGCCCGGACGGCGAGCAGCTGGCGGAGCTGCTGAGCCTGCGTCTGCAGGCTCTGGTACGTCGCAGCCCGGCGCTGCAGCGTCCCGAGCACCTCGACCCGGGCGTTCGACTGTCCGAGGACGCGGAGGCCGAGGGCGCCGACGGCCACGAGCAGGGCGACGATCAGCGCGAACGAGACGAGGAGCTTCGTCCGCACCGAGATCGGGATCCGCGCGACGAGGCGCGCCAGAGGGCGGCTCCCCGCGATCCTGGGGAGACCGCCGCCCCCTGACGCCGGCGCCGGCGTCAGGCTTTCGAGCGTGGCCGGTGCTGCCGCCGAGGTCGTAATCAGCCATTTGCCGTCGATCCTCTGCACGTCCTGGTCGGCGGCGACGATGTTGACGAGCTTGCCCGTCGCCGTGTCGATGTAGTGACACTCGAAGTACAGGGTGCCCTTGTCGCCGTTGGCGGTGATCCGGATCTTGTACGCCGGCGTGTCGGAGACCCAGTCGTTCTCCGGGCTGGAACGGCCCGCGCCCTCGAAGAACTTGCGGATCTGCGCCTTGCCCACGTACGGCTCGCCACCGACCGTGAAGGTCGCGTCCGGCGCCCAGACGCGTCATCATCAGGTCGATGTCCTTCGTCGACCCCGCCCTGTGCCAGGTCTTCTCGATCTGGTCGATCGCGGTGATGTCCGCCTGCGTGCTGCAGCTGCTGATTCCGCCGCGGAGGTGCTGCTCGAGCCGCCGCAGCCCGAGACCAGGAGCACCAGGCCGGCGAGGAGGATGCCGATCGTCCTCATGTCCCCTCCCTTCCTCTGTCTATCGTCAGCGTGTGGTGAACTGTCTCGCAATCGGGCCGGGGTGTCCAGCGCGTCGTATGCTCTGCGCGTGGCGATCCGCGTCGTGCTCGCCGAGGACAACTACCTCGTCCGTGAGGGGCTCCGACGTTTGCTCGAGACGCGGCCCGAGGTCGAGGTCGTCGCAGCGTGCGACAGCCTGGAGTCGCTCCTCGCCGCGGTCGCGGAGCACGAGCCCGACGTCGTCCTCACGGATATCCGGATGCCTCCGGCAGGGCTCGACGAGGGCATCCAGGCCGCGCGGGAGCTGCGGGCGAGCTCGCCCGGGCTCGGCGTCGTCGTCCTCAGCCAGTACACCGACCCGGGTATGCCCTCGCCCTGCTCGAGGACGGAAGCGAGGGCCGCGCGTACCTGCTCAAGGAGCGGATCGAGGACGTCGACGAGCTCGTCGCCGCGATCAGCGCCGTCGCGGGCGGCGGCTCGGTGATCGACCCGAAGGTCGTCGAGACGCTCGTCGCCACGAGGGCTCACGCCGAGGAGTCGTCGCTGCACGACCTGACGCCGCGTGAGCTCGACGTGCTGCGCGAGATGGCCGAGGGGAAGAACAACGCTGCGATCGCGGGGACGCTCTTCCTCAGCACCCGGTCGGTCGAGAAGGTGATCCACTCGATCTTCCTCAAGCTCGGGCTCTCCTGGGAGGAATCCGCCCACAAGCGCGTGAAGGCCGTGATCATGTACCTCGGCGAGCAGGGCTGACGCGGAGCCGCTCACGACGCGACCGGGACGCTCCCGGCGACGCGGGCGCCGCGCCCAGGCCCGGCGTCGACCTCCAGTGAGCCCCCGAGTGCGCCCACCGCATCGGCGACGCGCGCGAGCCCGCCGTCACGCCCCGCCGCGCGCGGATCGAAGCCCACCCCGTCGTCCGCGACCTCGAACCGGACGGAGCCGTCCTCCTGCCAGAGGCGCACCGTCGCCCGGGCCCCCGTGCCGGCGTGCTGGGCGACGTTGCCGATGAGCTCGACGCAGCAGTCGTAGACGGCGGCATCGGCATCCTCCCCGCCCCGGGGCGGATCCGTCTCGACGCGCACCCGCGCGCCCGACGCGACCGCTGCGGCGCGGACGGCCTCGACCAGCCCGCGATCGCGAAGGAGCGAGGGGTAGAGCTCGTGTCCCAGCTCGCGGACCGACGCGAGTGCCTGGCGCGCGTCCGCGCTGAGCTCGTCGAGCACGGCCTTGGCGCCCTCCAGGTCGGTGTCGGCGAGCTCGCGGGCGAGCTGGAGATTGACGATCACCGCGACGAGGTGCTGCTGCACGCCGTCGTGCAGCTCCCGCTCGATCCTGCGGCGGTCGGCCATCGCGGCGGCCGCGATGCGGGCGCGGGAGGCCTGAAGCCCCTCGATCTGGAGCCCTGGGCCGTTCGCGGCGCTCGATCCTTCCATCAGGCACCACCTCGTCCGGGAAGTGGACGCATTTCTCCACCATCGCGAGCCACCGGTCAAGGGGGCGGCCACCCGCCGCGATGCCGTGCCTGCACCCGCAGCGACCTGCCAGCCCGCACCGTGGGCGCGCGCGACGGGCGCCTCCCTAGGGTCGAACGCGGCGCAATCACGCGCACTCGCACGAGAGGAGGAGCTCCCATGAAGCGCATGCACCTTCGCGGAGCCGTGGCAGCGGTCGTGCTCGGCATCTGCGCGCTCGGCGTCGGCACGAGCGGCCCCACGGCCGCACCGATCGCGGCGGCAAAAGCGACAATCTCTCCGCAGGCGGCGCTCGACTGGAACGTGATCGCGGTCAACACCGTTCGCGCGGCCACGCCGGCGAAGTTCCAGATCGAGGGCGCGCTGTACATGACGTACGTCCAGGCCGCGGTGTACGACGCTGTGGCCGCGATCAGGGGCAGTGACGGCAAGGGCAATGACCGTCCCTATCGCAAGCTCGGGTTCTCGATCCCGGGGGCATCTGCGCGGGCCGCGGTTGCGTCGGCGGCGTACTCGACCCTCGTCTACTACTTCCCGGCGCAGGCGGCGACGCTGACCTCGACGTACACCGACTACCTGAGGACCGCACTGGCCGCCGTTTCCCGCCGAAGCGAAGCAGGCGGGAGCGGCGGTCGGAGCCGCGGCAGCAGCTGACCTGATCGCCTCACGGCTCGACGACGGACGCGACGCGCCCGTCTCGACGCCGTTCGGCGTCGCCCCGCAGCCTCCGGGGACGTGGGTGTTCGCACCCCCGCCCTCGGCCCAGTCGGCCCAGACCCCGTGGATCGGGTCGATGACGCCGTTCGTGCTCGACTCGGCGTCGCAGTTCCGCTCGCCGGCACCGCCCGCGCTGACGAGCACCGAGTACACCACGGACCTCAACGAGGTGAAGCTGCTCGGCTCGGTGGGTAGCCTCGCGCGGACGCCGGCTCAGACCGCGATCGGGCAGTTCTGGAACGCGAACGTGATCAACCAGTACAACCAGGTGTTCCGCGACGTCGCCACGACGCACGGGTTCGACCTGGACGACACCGCGCGGCTCCTGGCGATGGGCACCATGATCTCGTCAGACGCCGGCATCGCCTGCATGGAGTCGAAGTACCACTACCTCCTGTGGCGCCCGGTGACAGCGATCCGCGCGGCGGACACCGACGGCAACGCGGCGACTGACATGGACGCCACGTGGTCGCCGCTCCTGACGACGCCGAACCACCCGGAGTACCCGAGTGCGCACGGCTGCGTCACCTCGGCCGTCATCACCGTGCTCGAGTCGATTCTGAAGACGACGCACATCGAGATCGACGTCCCGGGCGCCACGGGCGGCGGGACGACGCTGACGACGACACGTCACTTCGCAACCGGCGACGAGCTGATCGCAGACGTGGCGAACGCCCGGATCTGGGCGGGGCTGCACTACCGCTTCTCGACGACGGCGGGCGTGGAGCTCGGCACCCGCGTCGCGAAGTGGGATCTCGACCACTTCGGCAAGGGCGGCAAGTAGCGCCCTGCGAGCTGTCGAGGGAGGTGAGCGACGGAGGCGCCGGGTGGGCTCGACCCACCCGGCGCCTCGCCGCGTCAGGCGGCGGCGGTGCCGAAGCGCTTCGCGGCCCGCTCGCGCGCCTTCGCGGCCTCGACCTCGCGGTCGCGGGGCGGCGCGGAGGTGACGAGATCGTCGAGCAGGTGGCGCGAGAGATGGGCGATGTCCCTCACCGCCCGCTCGAAGACGGCCTCGTTCGCCTTCGACGGCTTCGTCGTGCCGCTGATCTTGCGCACGTACTGGAGCGCCGCCGCATGCACCTCGTCGTCGGTTGCGGGCGGGTCGAAGTTGTGGAGCTGCTTGATGTTCCTGCACACGGTGGTCTCTCCTCTCCTGTCGGCGGCGTGAGCGTCAGGCGCCGGCCAGCGCCTGCAACTCGCGTCGCAGATCCTTGATCTCGTCTCGAAGCTTGGCGGCGTACTCGAAGCGGAGCTCCTCGGCGGCCGCGAACATCTCCTCCTCGAGCGTGATGGCGAGCTTCTCGAGCTCGGCCTGGTCGAGCCCCTCGACCTTCGCCTTGCCGCGCCGCCGGCGGCCCGGAACCGTGGGCGACTCCAGCGTGAGGAACTCGGCGATGTCGGAGACGCCCTTGATGATGTTCTCCGGCGTGATCCCGTGCTCCTCGTTGTAGGCGAGCTGCGTCGCGCGCCGGCGATCGGTCTCGTCGACCGCGAACTGGATCGCCTCCGTGATCTTGTCGCCGTAGAGCAGCACCCGCCCGTTGACGTTGCGAGCCGCGCGCCCGATCGTCTGCACGAGAGCCGTCTTGCCGCGCAGGAAGCCTTCCTTGTCGGCATCCAGCACGGCGACGAGCGACACCTCCGGTAGGTCGAGACCCTCGCGAAGGAGGTTCACGCCGACGAGCACGTCGTACTCCCCGAGGCGCAGCTCGCGGATGATCTGGATCCGCTCCAGCGTGTCGATCTCGGAGTGGAGATAGCGCGCCTTGACGCCCGCCTCGAGCAGGTAGTCGGTGAGGTCCTCGGACATCTTCTTCGTCAGCGTCGTCACGAGCACGCGCTCGCCCACGTCGGAGCGGCGGCGGATCTCGCCGAGCAGGTCGTCGATCTGGTTCTTCGTCGCCCGCAGCTCGACGATCGGGTCGACGATGCCCGTCGGGCGGATCAGCTGCTCCGAGACGACGGCGGAGTTGCGGAGCTCGTACGAGCCGGGTGTCGCCGAGACGAAGATCGTCTGCCCGATTCGCTGCAGGAACTCGTCGAAGCGCAGGGGCCGGTTGTCGAGCGCAGACGGCAGCCGGAAGCCGAAGTCGACGAGCGTCTGCTTGCGCGAGCGGTCGCCCTCGTACATGCCGCCGATCTGCGGCACGGTCTGGTGCGACTCGTCGATGAAGCAGAGGAAGTCGGACGGGAAGTAGTCGAGCAGCGTGTGCGGCGGCGATCCCGGCGGCCGCCCCTCGAGCGGGCGCGAGTAGTTCTCGATCCCGTTGCAGAAGCCGAGCTCCTTCATCATCTCCATGTCGTACTCGGTCCGCTGCCGGATCCGGTGCGCCTCGAGCATCTTGCCCTCGGACTCGAACAGCCGCACCTGGCTCTCGAGCTCGGCGCGGAGCCCGTCCATGGCGGCCTCGATCGTCGGCTTCGAGGTCACGTACTGCGTGGCCGGGAAGATCGTCAGGTTGTCGAGCTTCGCGTAGACCTCGCCCGTGAGCGGGTCGAAGTGCGTGATCTGCTCGACCTCGTCCCCGAACAGCGACACCCGGTACGCCGTCTCGGACGAGGCCGGCTGCACCTCGACGACGTCGCCCTTGACCCGGAAGCGCCCGCGCCCGAGCAGCGTGTCGTTGCGCACGTACTGGGTGTCGACCAGCTTGCGGAGGAGCTCGTCGCGGTCGTGGATCTCCCCGACGGCCAGGTTGACGAGGCGCGCCTCGTACTCCTCCGGCGAGCCGAGGCCGTAGATGCACGAGACCGAGGCGACGATCACCGTGTCCCGCCGTGAAAGGAGCGATGCGGTGGCCGCGTGCCGAAGGCGGTCGATGTCGTCGTTGCGCGAGGAGTCCTTCTCGATGTAGAGATCGGCCTGCGGACACGTACGCCTCGGGCTGGTAGTAGTCGTAGTACGAGACGAAGTACTCGACCGCGTTGTCGGGGAAGAACTCGCGGAACTCGTTGCACAGCTGCGCGGCCAGCGTCTTGTTGTGCGCGATCACGAGCGCGGGCCGCTGGAGCTTCTCGATCAGCCACGCCATCGTCGCGGTCTTGCCCGTGCCCGTGGCCCCGAGCAGCGTCTGAAAACGGTTGCCCGCCTCGAGCGAGCTCGTGAGCTCGCTGATCGCCTTCGGCTGGTCGCCCGTCGGCGTGTAGGCGGCGGTGACGCGGAGATCGCGCATGGAGACAGCCTAGCGAAGGCCGGAACAGCCGTTCGTCTACGGCGCGACGTGCCTGGATCCGGCCGCTCGCCGGGCCGTGAGCGGGCCGTTGGTGCGCCGTGGGTTGCCCGTTTGGGGCCGGGTCGAGCTTGCGGCCATGACTACTCAGACCGCACGTATCGTCGTGGCGCTCGTCGTCACCATCGCCGGCCTTCTCAGCACCCCTCTCGCCGGCGCGCAGGGCTCGGGCCAACGCTCCTCCTCGAGCTCACCGAGCTCGTCCTACGGCTGGCCGGTCAAGCCGTTCCACCGCCAGCACCCGGTGCGCGGCTTCTTCGGCGATCCACGCATCGCGGAGGATGGCCATGGAACCACGCACTCGTTCCACTTCGGCATCGACATCTCGTGCCCCGACGGAACGCCGGTCTACGCGACCCTGAGCGGCCGGGTCGTGCTCGACCGCGTTCATCGCGAGACCGTCGCGATCGTCGGCGCGGATGGAGACCTGACCTTCTCCTACTGGCACGTCGTTCCGAGCGTCCGCGACGGCCAGGTCGCCGTCGCGTTCCGCACCGTCGTCGGCCATGTCGCCAAGGGCTGGGCGCACGTGCACTTCTCGGAGTCGCGGAACGGCATCTACCTCAACCCGCTGCGGTCGGGGGCGCTGGAGCCGTATGTCGATACCACTCGACCGAGCGTGAAGAGCCTCCGCGTCGAGCGCGGTAGCCGAACTCTCGCCGCCACTCCGTCCTCGGGCACGTTCGATCTCGTCGTCGAGGCGTACGACACGACGCCGATGCCCGATCGCGGCACCGTGGCACGACAAGCCCGTCACCCCCGCCGTGCTGCAGTGGCGGCCGAAGGGATCGCGGGTCTGGCGGACGGCTGTCGACGTGCGGTGGACGATCCCGGCGGCGAGCCTCTACAACCGGCAGTTCGCGATCTGGACCCGCCAGAACAACCCCTGGGGATGCCGCGGGCGCTACCGCTTCTTCCTCGCCCATGATCTCGACGCGCGGGCATTCGGGCACATCCACTCCATCGAAGTCCGGGCAATCGACACGCGCGGCAACTCGACGACGCGAGGCTTCGCGCTCCCAGCTTCGAGAGAGCAGTTGAGCCTGTTAGAGGTGCCAGTTAGAGGCCTGGCGCACCGTGAGGCATGAGCACAACAGTTCGCAGGCTCGGACAGGTGAGGATGCTGCTGGCGCTGGGACTCGTCCTTCTCCTGGCCGTGCCGGCGGCGGCGATCGCGCTCCTCGAAGCCGCGGCGCCGGTGCCGGCCCGTGGAAGCCCGGGCGACCAGTGGAGCCTCGCCGAATTGCGAGGAGAAGCCGTCGCAGGGCTCGAGTTCCGCGAAAACGACCCACTCGCAATCGAAGCGTACTTCCCGCGGGAGAGCTATCGGCCCGTCAGCCAGGCCCGGCTCCATTTCGAGACGTCGGCTCGATCGGCGATCCTGCAGTTCTTCCATGTCGGTCCAGAGTCGGTCAAGACCGTGGGAAACATGGAGTTGCGTGGCATTCCGGTCTCAGCACCCGTTTGCATCGGGCGGATCTCCGTAGGAGGCACACGCCTTGTTGCGATCGGGAACTGGCCAACCGGCCTGTACTTCGCGCAGCTGACCGCCTCGGGCGGGCGGGTCGGATACGCGCCGTTCGTTGTCCCGCCGAAGCGGCTCGGGCAGAACAGGGTCGCGATCGTGTTGCCGACGCGCACATGGCAGGCCTACAACTTCCGCGACGACAACGGCGATGGCCTCGGCGACACGTGGTACGCGACGCCGAGCTTCCACACGGCCCGACTCCACCGGCCCTTTCTGAGCCGCGGCGTCCCGCCCCACTTCCGCAACTACGACCTTCACTTCCTGCACTGGCTGAGCCGGAGTGGCAAGCGGGTCGACTATTCTCTCTCAGGCGGAGCTCGAGGCTGTCCGGGACCCGGCGACGCTCCGCCATCGCGTATGACATGCTCGTCTTTCCCGGGCACCACGAGTACGTGACCGAGGCCGAGTACGACAACGTCGAAGGATTCCGCGACCTCGGCGGCGACCTCGTCTTTCTCTCGGCCAACAACTTCTTCTGGCGGATCGACCTCGAACACGGCGTCATGACCCGGGTCGCACGCTGGCGCGAGCTCGGGCGACCCGAGGCAGCCCTGCTCGGGGTTCAATTCGTCAAGAACGACATGGGCGAGCACCGAGGCCCATGGCTCCTGCGCGATGCTCCCGCGACGGCCTGGCTCTTCGCAGGCACCGGCGCACGGTCGGACGGCCGTTCTCGAACGCCGGGATCGAGATCGACCACACGACTCGAGCTCGCCTCCCGGGACCCAGGTCATCGCGGAGATCCCGAATCTCCTCGGGCCCGGACTGACAGCGCAGATGACCTACTACGAGACGGCCCGTGGCGCGAAGGTCTTCTCGGCAGGGGCGTTCTCTCTGGCCGGGTCGATCCGGCAGAAGCCGGTCGCGCAGCTGCTAGAGAACATCTGGGCCAGGATGGGGAACAGCACCAAGCGGCGCGCCTCGGTCGGCCCGTCAGGCCAGCGTGACTAACCGACGTACAGGCGGCGCTCCGCGTCGGTGAGGACGCGGTGTGTCGCCTGGAGGCGCTGCTGCGCCAGCGGGAGCAGCTCGTCGATTCCGCCACAGATGCTGCAGTTGGCCCGCGGACGTCGCCGTTCTTCTCTCGCGTCACGATCCCGCGGCTGTCGGGGGTGAATGCTGCCGCAGTCAGCGTCGATTCAGGGCCCTTCAGGAGCTCCTCGAGCTTGCCGGTGGTTGCCGACCAGAGCCCTGCCTTCCTCGGCCCGGCCGTGACGATCCAGCGGGAGTCCGGACTGAACTGCGCATCCGTGACCGTTCCGCCATGGATGCGGAGCAGATAGAGAAACGCTCCAGTAGCCGCGTCGAAGACGATCGAATCGCGATCGCGGCTGCCGGTCACGAGCTTCGATCCGTCGGGGCTGAAGGCGACCGAGTCGACGTCGCCGCTGTGCTGCCGGAGGACGTGCGTGCCGGATGGGCCGGTGAGGACGACCGTGCGACCGACGGCACGTGCCGTCATCCGGCCGTCCGGGCTCCTCGCCACGAGTGTGGGCGACGCAGGTCCTTTCATCGCCACGGGCCGGAGCTCAGGACGGTCGTCGACGTCCCAGACACGAGCCGTCCCGTCCGTCGAGGCAGTCACCAGGCTGCGCCCGTCGGCTGAGAATCGCGCCGTCACAATCGTGTCGTCGATGCCCCTGGAGGACGTAGAGCGAGTTTCCATTCTTGGCCGCCCAGATCCGTGCCGTGCGGTCGGTGCTCGCGGTGGCGATCCTGTCCCCCTGGGGATCGAACTCGACGTCGGTGATCCCGTTGTCATGCTTCATGCGCCCGACCAGCGCGCCGTCGCGCGCGTCCCGGATCGCACCCAAGCCGTCGGTTTGCCCGTCGGCAATGAGGCGCCCGCCCGGTCCAAATGCGACGGGGACGACCCGGCCCGAGCCCTCGACTTTCTCGTACAAGAGTGCCCACGTCCGCGCGTCCCAGACCCGTAGCGTGCGATTCGCACCCGTGGACGCGAAGAACGTCCCGGTCCGATCGAACGCGACCGAGAGCGCGAAGCCTCCCTGATCGAGCGTTTGGACACGATTCGCCCGGCGCGCGTCCCAGATCCGGATCCGCGAGTCCTCGACGGTCGTCGCGACGAGCCGTCCGTCGGCGGAGAAGGCTGCGTCGCGCACGCGCCGCGCGTGCGGCAGCGTCGCGACGAGCTCTCCCGACGCAACGTCGTACGTGCGCACCGCGCGGTCTGCCGAGGCGACGAGCACGAGCCCTCCTCTTGGTGCGAACGCGACCTTGGTGATCGCCTTGTGCGCGCCCGTCAGCTCGTGGAGCGGCCTTCCGTCCGGCACGCTCCAGAGGACGGCGCTGCCGTCGTGGCCGCCGGTCAGTGCCACGTCCCCCGTCGCGGAGACGGCCAGGGCCGTGATCGGCGCCTGCTGATCGAAGGAGCCGACGACCGCTCCGTCACGCATGCGCGCGACGAGGGCACGGCCGGTGTCGCCGCCGGTGACGAGCAGCCCGCGCCCGGCGGGCTCGGCGGCCACCAGCGGGCCGGAGACCTGACCACGGCGCGGAGCCGACTCGCGAGCAGCGCACGCGCAATGCATCCTCGGCTCCGGATCCGGGCACGAGGCGCGCGGCCTCGGCCGCCAGGAGCAGGCTGAGCTCGGGGTCATCCGCCAGCGTCGTCGCGGCGCTGGCCTCGAGCGCCCGCGCAGTCGCGCGCCGCGCCTCCGCGCGGGCGGTCCCGCGCTCGATCCCTGCCCAGACCGCCGCGGCACCGACGAGGACGCACGCGAACAGCGCGCCGAAGGCGAGCATCCCGCGGCGCCGATGCCGCCGGCGGGCCTCCTCGCGGGCACGCTCGACGGCGCGCTCCCGCTCGTGCCGGACACGCCAGGCGAGCACTGCCTCCGCCAGGACGTCGTGGAAGATCTCGTACCTGCCACCGCTCGTCCCGGCGCACGATGCGGTGCTCCGACAGCGACCGAGGACAGGTCGTGACCTCGGCCTCGGCGACACCTGCGTACTCGGCGAGGTCCGCCGCCTGCTGCGCGATCTTGGCTCCGGACGGCGTCACGAGGTGGTTGAACAGCTGGAGGCGATGTCCTGCTGCGCCGGCTCCAGCGCCGCGAGCGCGCGCTCGAGGTGGTCGGCGACGATCCGGCTGCTGCGCCCCCGAGCCGGTCGAGGGTCTCGACGCGGAGCTCGTTCGCGCCGGCGGCGACCTCGATCTCCCACAGCCGCTGCATCACGAGCTGGAGGAACGGCGCCTCGATCCGCGCCGACCGTTGCCGCGCTCGACGGCTCCGGCTCGCGCCGACCGGCGGTGATGCGGCCGACGGCGACCTCGTCGAGCACTCGTTCGACGAGCGCCGGCTCGATCGTCGACCGTCTGGCCCGCCGAGCGACGGCAGCGCTCGAGCGGGCCGACGATCGCGCGCTCGCCGGCACGACGGTCGAGGCGATCGAGCCGGAGGTAGTTGCCGAGGATGTTCGGGATCAGCGCCTTGAAGCGGTCGAGCTTGGCGAGCGCGTCCTCGCGGATCGAGAGGAGCACGTCGACCCGCAGCGGCGCCGTCACGAGCTCGGCCAGCTCCTCGCTCGAAGGCGCCGGTCCCTCGCGGGTGGTAGAGGAAGTACTCCTCCGCCTGGTCGAGGATGAGGTAGACATCGCGCGTCGGCGGCGCCGCGCGCGCACCACCTCGACGAGCCCGTCCCCGCCGGCAGTCCGGCCGCCGTCGGCGACGTCGTCGGCCAGCGCGCGCGAGGGGTCGTCACCCCAACGCCGGAACACGACGACCAGCGGCTGCTCCGGAGCTCCCGCAGCGACCGCGCGACGCCCGCGCGCGAGCAGCGACGACTTGCCGACGCCGCTCGGCCCGTAGAGCACGGTCAGCCGCGAGGCGACCAGGTTGGCGACGACGATCTCGACGTCTCGCGCTCGCGCCCGAAGAACAGCAGTGCGTCGAGCTCGGTCTCGCCGTACGCGCTGAGGCCGCGGTACGGCGCGATCTCGGGCGCGTTCACGCCGTGCCGCCGCCGAGCCGCGTGCGTCCAGCAGCGCGACGAGCGCATCCGGCTCGATGTCGAGCACGTCGACGTCGTAGTGCCGCCAGAACGCGCGCTCGAGCGCGCTCGGGAGCGGTTGCGCCGCCCACGAGCCGTAGACGACCGGCCGCCCTCCCCAGACGCGGTTGAGCACGAGCCGCAGGTTCCAGTCGGCCATCTCGTAGCCGACGAAGAGGAAGTGGCTGCGGCGCAACCGGGCGGCGAGCGTGACCGGCACCGCAGTCGCGAGCTCGGAGCGTCCGAGGAACTCGATGTGGTCGTCCTCGGTCGCGACGAAGCTCTCCCACTCCCGCTCCGGGATGCGGGTCGACGGCGCCGCGGAGCTTGAGGAGGACGGTGCGCTCGTCGAGCGAGAGCTCGGTGTACGCGTTCGGCACCTCCACGGGCCGCGGCGGCTCGCCCGGCGGCCGATGCCAGAACCGCCCCTGGTTCGGCCCGCTCGCGACGTAGGCGACGACGTCGAGCTCCTCCTCCGCCTCCTCGAACGCGCGCTCGAGCCCCAGGTCGTAGTTCGTCGTCACGATCAGCTGGTGTGGGACGCCGCGCTCGCGCAGGAGCGGCGGCAGCGACGCGAGCAGCCGGTGGATCGGCTCGGGCTCGATCGCCGCCTCGAACCGATCGTGCAGCTCGTCCCAGAGGCGACCTGCGCCGCGCATCGTCGCGACGTACTGGCAGACGCGGGCCAGGTCGAGCGGCCGGTCGCTCGGGTAGTCGAACGCCGTCGCCAGCCGCTCCGCGAGCGCCGCCGAGCCCGCGAGGCCGAGCACCGGCACGACGCGGCCCGCCAGCAGCGCCTTCACGATCTCGTCGTCCACCTGCGCAGGCCGGCTGTCGCGATCGGCCGAACCTGGACAGAGCGTCGCGTCCTGGCGCAGGATCTCGCGCCTGCAGCTCCTGCAGGCGCCGGCCGGGCTCCACGCCGAGCTCATCGACGAACGCGCGGCGTGCGTCCTGGTAGGCCTCGAGCGCCTCCGCCTGGCGCCCCGAGCAGTAGTAGGCCTGCATCAGCAGCTCGCGGGGCCGCTCGCGCAGCGGCTGCTCGGCGACGAGCGACTCGAGCTCCGCGACGATGTCGGCGTGGCGTCCGAGCTCGGCGTCGGCGCCGATTCGCTCCTCGCGGGCGACGAGGCGCAGCTCCTCGAGCCGCCGGATCTCGGCCTGGGCGAAGTCGTCGTAGGCCAGGTCGGCGAGCGCCGGCCCCCGCCAGAGCGCGAGCGCCTGGCGCAGCGTCGCGGCGCGCTCCTCCGGTTGGGCCGTGCGTGCGTCCGCGAGCAGCAGCTCGAACCGCGCCGAGTCGACCTGCCCTTCTCCACGCGCAGCACGTAACCGGGGGAGCGGGTCTCGAGCACGTTCGGGCCGAGCAGCTTGCGCAGTGCTGCGATCCCGTTCTGGAGCGCTGTCGTCGCCGTCCGTGGCGCGTCCTCGCCCCACACATCGTGGACCAGGCGCTCCGTGGGAACGATCTGCCCGGCGCGCAGGAGCAGCGCCGCGAGGATGGCGCGCTGCCGCAGGCCGCCGAGCGGCAGCGGGCCGTCGTCGCCGACGACTTCGAGCGGGCCGAGCAGCCTGAACTCGAGCACGGCGCGTTTGTACCACTGCTCGGTAACCGTTGTCTAACGCCGCGTGCTCGTGAGCGAGTCGTTGCCGGCCCGTGACCGACCCGTTTGAGCCTCCTTCGACGCTCGCCTCCTCGCACGGAAAGGAGGTGAGCGCGATGCCTTACGGCGACGGCGGTGGAGGCGGACGCTAGGTCAACGAGGCCCCGGATGTACCACTTCCGGGGCCTCACTTCACCTCGGCTCAGCTGCTCGCAACGCAGCGAGCCGCCGCTCGACGAGCACGCTCCCCTTCTCGGCCGCAACCTGCTCGGCCCGAGCGAGCGCTGCACTCACGTCGTCCGGCGTCCCCGCCCACGTCTCGATCTCGGCAAGGTCGGCGAGCACGCGGGCTCGCAATTCGACGGCGTCGGTGCCCTCGAGCTTCGCAAGCCCTCTTCGCACCGAACGACGCCCGGCAGCACCGTCACCCGAGGCGGCGAGAGCTCTCCCGACGACCTGCAGGCATGTCACCTGGGCGTGAACATCTGTCCGCGGCGTCCTCGCTGCTGCCCGTCGTACGAGCTTCAGTGCACGTCCCGGCTCCGACGACGTGACAAGGACGTCCGCCCGCAACGCGTCGTGGCGGGCGGCCCGGGCTCTCTCCCCTCTTCGTTCGAGCTCGGCCGCTGCCGCGTCGAGCAGCCCCGCCGCGCGCTCGAGATCGCCGGAGAGGATCTCGATCTCCGCTTCTATTCCGAGGCAGTCCGCATGCAACATGAGTTGCTGCCCGTGCTCCTCGAAGACGCCGGCCGCGCCCTCGTGCAGTTCGCGGGCCCGGGTCTCGTCACCCCCCACGACCTCGATCGACGCCCGGATCAGGTCGACGTTCGCCTGGGCCACGGAATGACCCTGTGCCCGCTCGCGTAGCTCGTCGCAGCGAACACGGGCAGCGGAAATCGGCGTGCTGCCGTGGAGCGTCGCCGCGGCAAGGACGAGCAACGCCTTGGACGGGGCATACCCTGCCCGCACAAGAGCCGCCAGCGCCTCCTCCGCATCCCGCTCCGAATCGGCGAACCGGCAGCCGATGCTCGCGAGGAACGCGCGCACGAGGAACGCCCGGCCGAGAGACCGGTCGTCCTGCGTGCGTCGGAAGACGGGAAGCGCACGGTCGAGCAGTGCATCCGCCTCGACTGCGGCCGCGCCGCCGGACGACGCTGCGAGCACGATCGACTCCACCTCGACCCGCAGCTCGGCGCTTCGGCGCCGCAGCCGACGCGCCGCTCGTCGGGTCTCCTCGAGCACGGCTGCCGCGGCCTGCGGATCGCCGAGATCTCTCAACACGAGCCCCAGCTCGACGCCGACCTCGAGCCGGAACGGATCGTCGCGCTCGAGGAGCACCATGGCCCGCTGCAAGATGTTTGCCGCGCCGGGCGCGTCGACGCCGCGCCATTGGAGGAGCCCGGCGGCGCCGAGCCTGTGCGCCGCCTCGCGCTCGAGCTCCGGACGGGGCGGCCCTACGTCGCGGGACAGGAGCGCCGCCGCCTCCAGGTGGACGGCTGCGGCCACATCATTCGGGTTCTCGGCCCGATCGACGTATCGAGCCGCACGTTCGTGCAACTCGACCCGCTCGGCTTTCGTGATTCCGGCATACACAGCGTCACGAACGAGCGCATGGACGAAACCGAGGTCGTCGTCGCCACCAAGCGGCCGCATAAGCCCGGTCTGGGAGAGGGCGACCAGGCGGCCGTCGAGACCCGGCTCCTCACTTGGGTCCGCGAGAGCGGCCAGACCATCGCGGTCGAAACGAATCCCGAGGACGGCGGCGTGTCTGAGCACCGTGAGCTGTCCCGCTGCCAGCGTGTCGAGACGGCCGGCAAGGACTCGGTCCAGCGACGGCGGCAGCGACAACGCGCTGCCGCGATGCTCGCGGGCGAAGGCAACGAGTTGCTCGACGAACAACGGGAAGCCATCACTTGTCTCGACGATCTCGCTGACAACCGCCTCGTCGAGGCCCACCGCTTTCGCACATCCTTCGACGAGCAGGCGGGAGTCCGCCGGGGAGAGTGGCCCGAGCTCTACAGCGCCGGTCGCCCACGCCGGCCGTTGAGCGAGCAATTCGGGGCGTGCGGCGGTCACGATCAGGACGGCGCCGCTGCCCGCAGAAGCCAGGTGCTCGACCAGGTCGAGAAATGTCGGAACCGCCCAGTGAAGGTCGTCGAGCACGATGATCACCGGGCCCGCCGCAGCGAAATGCCGAACGAGCCCGCGGGCGTGCGCGAACGCCTCCTCGGCCGTCGGGATGTCCTCCACCACTGGTGCGGTCGCGTCGAGCGACGCTGCGTGCTCGGTGAGCGCGCGCAGCGGGAGGAAGGTGATCCCCTCTCCATAGGGCACGCAAGAGGCACGAAGCGTGACGGCACGAGCCATGCGGACGAACTCGTCGACGAGTCGGGTCTTCCCGATTCCCGCCTCTCCGGAGACGAGGACGTGAACCGGCATCCGGGTCTGGACAGCGAGGTGGAATGCACCGTCGAGCCGGTGGAGCGCCTCGGAGCGACCGACGAGCATCGAGGTGGTCGCGAGCGCAGGCCGAACCGACTGCACGGAGGTGAGCAGTAGGCGGCCGCCGCTCGAGCCGAAGGAGAGCGCGGAGGCCGCTGCCTCGGCCGCCGACGCTGCTACGACGACCTCGCCGGGGAGCGCGGCCGCCACCGCGGCCCGCGTCTCGTCCACGACCGCGCCGTGCAACATCGGAACACCGTCCTCGACGAGTAGCCGACCGACGCCGATTGCGAATCGGGCCGGCACCCCGTGCGACTGCAGGATCTCCCTCGCCTCCATCCCGGCCCGGCCGGCTCTCGAGAGGTCGTCCTCGCGCACGACCTCCGCCCCGAACGTCGCGACCGATTCCGACCCGAGCAGCGGCACGAAGATGCCTCCGTGGCGCACCACAGCGTCGCGAACCGCCTCACGGGTCGCGACGATCGCCGCCGCCTCGGCCTCCAGATCGACGTCTGCATGCGGTGTGAGCGTGATGTCGGAGACGAGGATCGCGACCGACCGGCGGGACACCTTCCGCGACGGGGCAGCGGCACTCGGAGACGAGATCGCAGCGTCATTCCGGAGAATCATCAGTTGCAGCGCCTTCGTCTCGGTGCTCGGCTCGAGCCCCGAGAGAGCGTCGATTTCGCGTCGAAGGCTCTCGTAGACGTCGAGCGCGTCCTGGGTGCGTCCGGAGCGATGGAGCGCCAGCATCTGCAGCCTGCGGAGCCGCTCTCGCGCCGGCTCCCGTGAAGCGAGAGCGTCGAGCTCGGGGATGGCGGCGTCGTGCCGTCCGAGCTCGATCTCGGCGCCGAGCCTGTCCTCGAGTGCCGTCAGGCGCAGCTCTTCGAGCCGCGAGATCGAGCTCTGGAGGAAGCTCTCGAACGCAAGGTCCATGTAGGCCGGCCCCCGCCAGAGAGCAAGGGCATCTCGCAGCGCCTCGGAGCGCTCGAGCGCTGGCAACGGCATGGCGTCGCGGACGAGGCGCTCGAATCGGTACGCGTCGACCGCTCCGGCGTCGATCCTCAGCGCATAGCCCGGCGCAACCGTCTCGATCGTGGAGGCCCCGATGGCCTTCCGGAGACGCGAAACCGCGTTCTGGACGATTGCGTCGGCTGTAGCCGGCGGCGCCACGCCCCACAGATCGTCGATCAGCCGATCGGCCGAGACCACAGACCCGAGGTGGACGAGGAGCTCGGCCAGCACGGCGCGTGGCTTTGGCCCGCCGAGAGAGAGCGGCTCGCCCCCTGACTTCACCTCAAACGGCCCGAGTACGAGGAATTCCACCAAATCTCTCCCGTTGCAACGGTCGCGGCGACCGTACCACCCTGTGGACCCCGGGTACAGGGGCGACTCCGCGCACGGAGGGCGATTAGAGGATCGTTGGCGCCGCGCGAAAGGATCGAACCGTCACTCCTACGAAAGCGAAGGCGTCCATGACCCTCACTACCCCGACCAGCGATGCCAGGCTCGATCGCCCGCGCGTGATCCACGACCTCCCGTTCGCAGAGACGATCGACGTCGCCGACGCCCGAGCAGCAGTCGGCGAGCCCTCCCCGTGCCTACCGGCGGCAACATCGGTCTGGTACCTGCTCGGCCCTCTGCGCTCGGGGACGTTGATCGTGGACCTCGCCGGGAGCACCCCCGACGACCCTGTCGTCCGGGTGTATCGACGACCGCGCTCAGCCGCAGCCGAGCCCGAGTTCCTCGGCTGCGCGAGCCCTGTCTGGAACGGGCGGCACTCGCTCGAGCTCCCCGTGCTCGACGACGACGAGCTCCTGGCACAGATCGGGACGTCGGAGTCCCGGCGGGGGACGATCGTCGTCCGGGCCGAGCTCCGGAACTGAGCGAGCCACCCGGCAGCCACGCAGCACGGCGCCACTCCGAACATCGACCTCATCTCCGTCGTCTACGGTTTCGGTGTGTCGCGCGACATCAGCCGCTCCCGTTTCGTGCGCGCCGCCGGAGGCGCAATCCTCACGCTCGTGCTCGCGCCGGGAACGGCGCTCGCCCGAGGCCGGCAGGCGCACGCGACACTCGCTCTCTCGGCCAGGAACATCGGCCGCCGCTACGCCGGCGACCGCGCGCTCTTCGCAACGGTCTCGCCCGGGGTGCCGGGACGCGACACGGCCGTCGTCAGCTTCGCGCTCAACCGCGCCGCGAAGGTGAAGCTCGAGGCGATCCACACGGCCCGGCGCGCGACGAGCGTCGCCTGGACGACCGAGACGCACCTTCCCCCGGGACCGCACTCGCTGACCTGGACGCCCGACATCGCGACGCCGGTGGGCTCCTACGTGATGCGGCTGACGATCGCCCGCAAGGGAGCCGGCACGACGGTCCTCGGCGGCAAGCGCCCGCCCTCGATCGCCAGGCAGGAGGCGCCCGTCGTCCGCGTGCTCGGCGTCGAGGCCGTGTTCCTGCGCCGCTCGTACCTGCCCGGCGAGCCGATGGAGCTCCGGATCCTCGCCGACGCGGGCGCGCTGACCCTGCAGTTCCTCCACTGCGGCGCGGAGTACACGAGCAGCGAGCGCAACGACGAGATGGTGGGCGTGCCGAAGGGCGACCCGGTGCCGATCGACTGGACGGGCAAGCGGTCGGCGCCGGCAACGATCACGGTCCAGACCGGCGCCTGGCCGACCGGCCTCTACACGGCTCAGCTGACGACGGACGACGGCCGCGTCGGCTTCGCGCCGTTCGTGCTGCGCGCTGCCACCCCCGGCCTGCAGCGCCAGCTCGTCGTCCTGCCGACCAACACGTGGCAGGCGTACAACATGTACGACCGCGACGGCGACGGCTGGGGAGACACGTGGTACGCGGGCGGCAACCCACCCGTCGAGCTCGACCGCCCGTACCGCGACCGCGGCGTGCCGCCCCGCTTCAAGGCGTACGACCGCGCGATCCTCCGCTGGCTGCTGCGCTCGGGGAAGGTGCCCGACATGGTCGCCGACGACGATCTCGAGGCCTTCGGCTCGGGCGACGAGCTGCGCGCGCTCTACGACCTGGTCGTCTTCCCGGGGCACAGCGAGTACATGACCGGGCACGCCTACGACGTCGTCGAGCGGTTCCGCGACCTCGGCGGGCGGCTCATCTTCCTGTCGGCGAACAACTTCTTCTGGCGGGTCGACAAGCAGGGAACGAAGATGACGCGCGTCCGGCTCTGGCGCACCGAGGGCCGCCCCGAGGCGCGCCTGATCGGTGCGCAGTACCGCGCCAACGACGACGGCCGCCGCCAGGGGGCGTACACCGTCGTTGCGGCCGAGGCGGCGCCGTGGCTGTTCGACAAGACCGGCCTCGCGACCGGGTCGACGTTCGGCGAGACGGTGGGCGGCTACGGGATCGAGATCGACTCGTGGACGCCCGACTCCCCACCGGGAACGGTGGTGCTGGCCCGGGTCACCGATCTCTTCGGGCCGGGACTGAGCGGCGAGATGACGTACTACGAGACGGAGGCCGGGGCACGGGTGTTCGCGGCCGGGACGCTCGACTTCGGGGGCTCGGTCACCTTCTGGCCGATGACGCGGATGCTCGAGAACCTGTGGCAGCACATGCTGCAGGATCTCCCCGCTCCGGCGCCGCCTCCTCCCGTGCCGCCTGTCGGGTAGACGACACCCGCTCTAGACGAGCCAGGCGCCGTCCTGCTGGACGATCACGCCGTCGAGCTCGATGCGGGAGCCGGGCAGCCGCAGATCCTTGACCAGGTCCCAGTGGATGGCCGACTTGTTGACGCCGCCGAGGTCGGTGTAGCTGTTGCCGAGCGCGAGGTGGACGGTGCCGTCCATCTTCTCGTCGAAGAGCGTGTTCTTCATGAAGCGGGTGATGCCGGGGTTGCACCCGATCCCGAGCTCGCCGAGACGGCGCGCGCCCTCGTCGATGTCGATCGTCTGGATCAGGTAGTCCTCGTTCGAGTCGGCGGAGGCGTCGACGACGACGCCGTCCGCGAACTTCAGGCGGATGCCCGCGACCTCGCGGCCCCGGTACACCGCCGGAAAGTCGCCGAACGAGATCTCACCCTCGGCCGAGTCCTCGATGGGGCAGCCGAAGAACTCGCCTCCGGGCAGGTTGGCGCCGAGCGAGTCGACCCTCATCGTCCGCCCCTCGAGCGACAGCCGCAGGTCGGTGCCGGTGCCGACGATGCGGATCTCCGAGGCGGCGTCGAAGTGCGCCGAGACGCGGCGCATGCGCTCTCCCTCCGCCGCCCAGTCGCGGAGCACGGCGCCGTAGAGCAGCTCGGCGAACGCCTCGCTGCCGAGCCCGGCCTCCTGCGCGAGCGCGGCGGTCGGGTACTGGCACACGACCCAGGGCACGTCGTGATTCATCATCCGGGCGGTGTCGGGCCGGTAGGCGGCCTGCAGGGTGCCCATCCGCTCGGTCTCGATCGCCGCGGCAGCACGCGTGTTGTCGGGCGCCTGGACGAAGATCATCGCGTCGGCCGTTCGGATCTCGTTGCTGAACAGTGGCGCCGGCTTGGCGAGGACCTCCAGCGGCACCTCCTCGACCCAGCGGAGCGACTGGGGCAGGAACCCTTCGAACGAGACGCGGAGGAGCGCGTAGGCGCCGCGCCGGCCGATCGCCCCGCACAGCTCCTCGAGCAGCGGCCGGGCCTGCGGGTTGCCGCCGACGAGCACCTGCCAGCCCGGCTCGACCTCGAGGCAGTCGCCGACGATCAGCTCGGCATACGCGCGGTCGCGAGGGTCGGCCATCGCATGCACGCTAACGCAGTCCGAGCTCCTTCGCGTACGAGTCGGCGTAGATCTTCTTCACGTGCTCGACCTTCTCGACGTAGCTCCGCGTCTCCGGGAACTGGATGCCGACGCCCTGCTTGCGCCAGCTGTCGACGTTGCCCGGGCCGGCGTGATAGGCGGCGAGCGCGGTGAGCTCGTCGCCGTAGCGGTTGAGGAGGTTGCGGAGATACCACGCGCCGTAGCGGATGTTGATCTCCGGCGAGTAGAGGTCGTCGACGACGAACCCGTTCCCACCCGTTCGCACCGCGATCCCGCGAGCCGTGTCGGGCAGCAGCTGCATCAGGCCCATCGCGCCGGCGTCGGACCGCGCGCGGGCGTTGAACCGGCTCTCGGTGTAGATGACGGCCGCGAGCAGCGACGGGTCGAGGTCGTAGTTCTTCGCATGCCCGCGCACGATCGCCTCGTACCGCAACGGGTAGCGGATCCGCTGGACGAAGTCCGGCTGATGGTGCGCAATCGCGAGCGCGATCGCGCCGAGGACTGCGACCCCCGTCAGGGCGATGAGCAGGCGCCTCACGATGCGTCGTTCGCCAGCTCCGTCATGAGGCCTGCGACCCACGCATCGAGATCCTCGAAGCTCCCGGTGTTGACGTAGTGATAGTCGGCCCTGGCCACCTTCTCGGCATCGTCGATCAGCCGGTCGTCGCGGTTGTCGAGCGGGACCTGACGCCGCTGCTCGCGGAGCTGACGCGGCGCGGTGATCACGACGACGCGGTCGAAGCGGGTCTCGCCGCCCGATTCGTAGAGCAGCGGCACCTCGGTCACGCAGACCGCGGGTGGATCGTCGAGGGCGGCGAGCTGCTCTCGCCAGAGCAGGTACTCGCGCGAGACGAGCGGGTGGAGCAGTCCCTCCAGGAAGGCGAGGGCCTCGGCGTCCCCGAAGACGATGGGCGCGATCTTGCTGCGGTCGGGAGCGCCGTCCTCACCGAGGATCTCGTCGCCGAACCGCTCCACGAGGGCGGCCCGAACATCCGGGTCGGTCGCGAGCAGGTGATGGACGATCTCGTCGCTCGACACCGTCGCAGCACCGTGCGCGCGGAACGCCGCCAGCGCGGCAGTCTTCCCCGCACCGATTCCACCCGTGATCGCGACAGCGATCGGGCGCGGCAACTGTCTAGCTGTTCGGTTCTTCGTCGGAAGCGGCCGCAACGGCCTCTTCGGCGAGCTCTTCCGCCTCGACGTCGTCGACGAGCGCCTCGACGGCGAGCTCTTCCGCGAGCTCCTCGGCGATGACGGCCTCCTCGGCCAGCTCGACGGCGACCGCCTCGGCAGCGATCGCCTCCTCCGCCAGCTCCTCGGCTGCCTCGGTGTCGCCTGCGGCATCGGCCTCGATCGCCTCTTCTGTCAGCTCTTCCGCCACTGCCTCGGCGACGATGGCCTCGGCAACGAGCTCCTCGGCGACCTCTTCGGCCACGAGGGCCTCGACAGCCGTGTCGACCGCCTCGTCCTCGAGGATGCGCGCCTCCTCTGCCTCGTCACCGTCCGAGGCGGGGAATGCCTCCTCGGAGAGGCGCAGGTTCGGCGTCAGGTGCACGGACTCGCCGCCATCGGCGCGCGGGAGCGGCTCGGCGCCTTCCTCGACGCGCTTCAGCGACAGCGACAACCGGCGCCGGTCGCCGTCGATCTCGAGGATCAGGACGTTGACCGGATCACCCTGCGAGACGACCTCGCGCGGGTTCTCGACGTGATGCTGCGCGAGCTCGGAGATGTGGACGAGGCCCTCGACGCCCGGCAGGATCTCGACGAAGGCGCCGAAGGTGACGACCTTCGTGACGCGACCCTCGACGACGTCCTCCTCGTGGTAGTGCTCGAGCACCTGCTGCCACGGATCCGACTGCGTCTGCTTGAGGCCGAGCGAGATCCGCTGGCGCTCGCGGTCGATGTCGAGCACCTTGACCTTGACGGTCTGGCCGATCTCGAGCACCTCGGACGGATGGTTGACGTGGCTCCAGGAGAGCTCGGAGATGTGGATCAGGCCGTCCATCCCATCCAGATCGACAAACGCGCCGAAGTCGACGATGTTCGAGATCTGGCCGTCGACGACGTCGCCGGGGTTGAGCCGGTCGAGGATCGCCTGGCGCATCTCCTTGCGCTCGTCCTCGAGGACGGCGCGACGGGAGAGCACGACGTTGTTGCGCGAGCGGTTGAGCTCGATCACCTTGCAGCGGAGCTCCTTGCCCGTGAACTCCTCGAGATCCTGGACGCGGCGGATGTCGACGAGCGACGCCGGCAGGAAGCCGCGGACGCCGAGGTCGAGGATGAGGCCGCCCTTGACGACCTCGATCACGCGGCCGTTGACGGCCTCGCCACTCTCTGCTGCCGCCTCGATCGCCTTCCAGGCGAGCTCGAAGCGGGCGCGCTTCTTGGACAGGATGAGGCGCCCTTCGGCGTCCTCCTTCTGCATCACGAGCGCGTCGATCTCCTCGCCCACGGAGACCTCGTCGGCCGGGTTCACCGAGCGCCGAATCGACAGCTCGGAGACCGGGATCACGCCCTCCGACTTGTAGCCGATGTCGACGAGCACCTCGTCCTTGTCGACGCGCACGACGGTGCCGTGCACGACCTCTCCCTCGTTGATCGTGGGGAAGGTTGCGTCGTAGTCCGGGATCAGCTCCCCGTCGGGGCCGGTGATCCAGACGCCGTCCTCGAGGACGGGAATTTCCATAGTGGACATAGGGGTGCTTTCAGTCGGTTGGTTGGCCATGGGCGAGCGGGGAGTATAGCGACCAAAATGCCGTTGAGAAACACCGCGGACCTGCTTTCCGGCGTTCGGCCGCTCCACGCGGCGACGCCGCTCACGGCCGGATAACCGCCTCTCGCGGCGTTCGCCGCCCCACCACAGCCGGTCTCAGGGTCGTCAGATCACGCCGCCGGCCCGCGCAGCTCGACGCGGCCGCAAACGCATCGTGGCAGGCTCGGGAACGTCCGTCTCGGCGCCGAGCAGGCGCTCGAACTGGCCGGCCGGGACGGGCCGCGAGAAGTAGTACCCCTGACCGTGATCGCAGCCCATCTCGACGAGGGCACGTGCCTGCGTCTCCGTCTCGACGCCCTCGGCGACGGTTCGCATGTTCAGCGTGCGCCCGAGCTGCACGATCGTCGCCACGAGCGCCCGCTCGGTCGGGGTGTCGCTGAGCGCCTCGACGAACGAGCGATCGATCTTGAGCACGTCGACCGGGAAGCGGTGGAGGTAGCTGAGCGACGAGAAGCCGGTGCCGAAATCGTCGATCGCGAGGCGCACACCCATGTCCTTGAAGGCGGTGAGGTACGCCAGGTTCTCCTCGGTGTGATCCATGAGCACCGATTCCGTCATCTCGAGCACCAGGCATTCCGCCGGCAGCCGCGTCTCCTGGAGCAGCGCGGCGATCTGCTCGGCAAACCCCGGCCTGAGCTGGCCCGCCGAGATGTTGACGCTGACCGTGAGCTCGGCGAACGCGCACGTCGAACGCCAGGCACTCACCTGGTAGCACGCCTCCCGCAGCACCCAGCTGCCGAGCGCGACGATCAAGCCGCTGTCCTCCGCGATCGGGATGAACGACGACGGCTGCAGCAGGCCGCGCGTCGGATGGCGCCAGCGGGCAAGCGTCTCGACTCCCGAGATCCGTCCTGTCGCGATCTCGACGATGGGCTGGTAATGGAGGACGAGCTCGTTGCCCTCGATCGCGCGGCGGAGATCGACCTCGAGCTGGAGCCGCTCGACGAGGTCGACGTGCATCTCGGGGTCGTAGCGCTCGAAGCCACCCTCGCCGGCGGCCTTGGCGCGGTACATCGCGAGGTCGGCGTTGCGGAGCAGCTTGTCGGCGCTCCGCGCATCCGCGCTCGCGATCGCGAGGCCGAGGCTCCCGCGCACGAGGATCTCCTGCCCGTCGACGACGAACGGCGTCTGCAGGGCGTTCGTGATCCGCTCGGCGACGTCGACGGCCGTCGCGTCATCCGCGCCCTCGAGCAGGACGGCGAACTCGTCGCCGCCGAGTCGGGCCACGGTGTCGCCCGGCCGAACCGAATGCCGCAGGCGCTCGGCGACCTGCACGAGCAGGAGATCACCCGACGCGTGGCCGAGGAGGTCGTTGACCTGCTTGAAGCTGTCGAGGTCGAGGAAGAGGACCGCGATGCCGTCGCGACCCGCGGTCTCGAGAGTGTCCTCGACGCGATCGCGGAACAGCGCCCGATTCGCCAGGGTCGTCAGCGAGTCGTGGAAGGCGGAGTAGACGAGCTGGTCCTCGAGCATCTTCCGTTCGCTGACGTCTCGCGTGTTGAGCACGATCCCCCGCACGCTCGGGTTGTTCGAGCAGGTTGGTCATCGTCATCTCGACCTGGCACAGCTGACCGGAGGCCTTGCAGACCCGGAGGTCGAGGACGCGGATCCCATACGATTCGGCGGCGATCTCGCGCACCGCGCGCTCGAGTTGCCGTGCGCTCTCCTCGTCGAGCAGCATCTTGATCGAGTTCCCGGAGACCGCGTCGACCGGGAAGCCGAACACGCGGTCGATCGACTCCGACTGGTAGAGCACGATGCCGTCGACGTCGATCACGGTGACGACATCCGAGGAGTGCTGGACGAGCGATTGGAATCGCTGCTCGCTGCCGCGGAGCTCGACGAGCCTGTCCTCGAGGTGCCTCGTCAGCGACCGGTTTTCGGAGAGCGTCAGCACCTGACGCACGACCATGGCAGCGATGATGAACATGCGGCACCAGGAGACGACCTTGTCCGTCTGCCCCGTGTGGACGATCTCGATCGAGCTCGTGACGAGCGCGAGGCCGACCGCGACATACGGGAGCAGGAGCCCGAGAGTCCGCGTGTCCTCGGGCTCGACCCGGCTGTCCGGGACGACGGGCGGCGGCCGCAGGCCGGCCAGCATGATCGCCACGAAGCAGACGAACCAGCCGATGGCAATCACGCTCCCCGGGCCGGACTGAGCCGGCGCCCCGAGGTGGGCGAACGCGCTGTCCGCCACCGCGAACGCGCTGAGCCCGAGCACGATCATCCAGATCGGGAATGATCTGATCGCGGCGCTCGCGGCCGCGGAGGAGAACGTACATGGCGATCGAGATCAGCACCACGTCGCCGAGCGGGTAGGCAAGGCTGATCGTCGTCGTGAAGAGGCCGTCGTCGCCCGCTGCATAGACCTCGTCGAGTACGACGACCCAGCTGCAGAGGAACACGGCTCCCGCGATCATCATCCCGTCGATCACCGTCCGGATGCGCCCGGCGAGGGTCTGGATGGCGCTCGGGATCAGGAGGAGCCCGATCGCGGCGAGCGGAGGCAGCCCCAGATAGCCGGCGTCCGCGTAGGAGGGGAACGGCACCTCCTCGCCATAGGACTCGTAGGCCGTCCAGATGAGCTGACCCAGCCCCCACGAGATCGACGCACATGCGAGGAAGATCCACGTGCGCCGGTGGGCGTCGCCTCGGGACGCCGCGAGCAGGCACCCGATCGCGCCTGCGAAGGCCGCAATGATGAGCCCGACGTTCGAGATCGTCCGCGACGCCGAGTCTCCGCCGACGTTGAGCACGAGCAGCGCGGCCCACGCTGCCGTGATCGAGGTGGCAACCCCGCACGCGAGGATGTACCGGGTTTCGAACGCCCTCGGACTCCGCTGCATGACCACGTATCGACCGAACCACCCAATGTGGGTTACCCCCTATAGGGGGCATTCGACAAATGGGTCCAGTCGCGTCGGAGAGAGGGCCTACTTCGCGTCCGCCCAGTTGTCGCCGGCCCCCACCTCGACCGCGAGGGGCGGGTCGAGCGGATACGCGCCGACCATCTCGGCGCGCACGAGCTCCTTGACGCCCGTCACCTCCGTGTCCGGGACCTCGAGCAAGAGCTCGTCGTGCACCTGGAGGACGAGGCGCGAGCTCCTGCCCTCGGCGCGAAGGCGGTCGTGAGCGCGGATCATCGCCACCTTGATCACGTCGGCGGCGGTGCCCTGCATGACGGTGTTGACGGCCAGCCGCTCGCCGAGCGATCGCGTCTGGCGGTTCGAGGCGCGGAGCTCCGGGATCGGGCGACGTCGTCCGAGCAGCGTCGTCACGTAGCCGTCCGCCGCGGCCTGCGCGATCGTGCGCGCGATGAACTCCTGCACGCGTGGGAAGCGCGCGAGGTAGGTGTCGATGTATTCCTGCGCCTGCTCGCGCGGGATCTCGAGGTTCTCGGAGAGCCCGAACGACGAGATCCCGTAGATGATCCCGAAGTTGACCATCTTCGCGACGTCGCGCTCGGAGCGGGTGAGCAGCGCCGGCTCCTTGCCGAGCACCTCCGCTGCGGTCCGCGTGTGGATGTCCTCGCCCCGCTCGAAGGCCTCGCGAAGCACCGGCTCCCCGGAGACGTGGGCGAGGATCCGAAGCTCGACCTGGCTGTAGTCGGCCGAGAGCAGCCGGTGCCCTTCCTCGGCGATGAACGCCGAGCGGATCTGGCGGCCGAGGTCGGTCCGGATCGGGATCGACTGGAGGTTCGGATTCGTCGTCGACAGGCGTCCCGTGGCGGCGACGGCCTGGTTGAACGTCGTGTGGAGCCGTCCGTCACGCTCCGAGATCAACGACGGCAACGGCAGCAGATAGGTGTTGAGCAGCTTCGAGTACTCGCGCCACTCCTCGATCACCGGCACGATCTCGTGGTCGGCGCGGATCCCGCGCAGGACGCGGCTGTCGGTCGAGTAGCCCGTCTTCCCCTTGCGGCCCGGCTCGAGGCCGAGCTTCTCGAACAGGATGCGCGCCACCTGCTGCGTCGAGCCGAGCATGAACTCCTCGCCGGCGAGGTTCGTCGCGAGCGCCTCGAGCTCCTCGACCCGGTCCTTGAGCCGCGCCGTGATCTCGCCCATGCGATAGGTGTCGATCTTGACGCCGGCGTCCTCCATCGCCGCCAGAACGGCGGTGAGCGGCAGCTCGATGTTCTCGTAGAGCTCGAGCGAGCCGCGCTCGACGAGGCGCTCGCGCATCGTCGCGGCGAGGCGGCGGGGCGCCTCGGCGTGCCGGACGAGGCTCGCAGTCGTCTCCTCGGCGGACGGCTCCGGCTCGAGCTCGAGGCCGTACTCGGCCGCGAGGTCGTCGAGAAGGTAGGCCGAGCGGCCGGGCTCGATCAGGTACGCCGCGAGCATCGTGTCGTCGGCCGGGGCGAACGGCAGGTGCAACGCCTTCGCGTCGTGGGCGACGAGCTCGGCGTCGCGGAGCAGCGTGGCCTGCGACGGATCCCAGGCCGAGACGACGACTCCGTCCTCCGAGGCGACCGCGATCCGGCCGCCCTCGATTGCGACCCCGACCCGGCCGCGCGTGGCGCCGAGCGGCTCCTCGCGCCAACCGACGGCCTGGCCCTCGAGCTTCGGCCGCTCCTGCGCCGGCAGCGCCGTGTCGAGCTCGTCGACGCGATTGAGCAGGCCCCGGAACTCGAAGCGCCGGAACATCTCCTTCAGCTGCGAGCGGTCGGGCGATCCGGAGACGAGCGTCGTCGGGTCGACGTCGAGCGGCAGGTCGCGGCGCATCGTCGCGAGCTCCTTCGACGCACGCGCCTGGTCGGCGTATTCGCGCACCGCCTTGCCACGCGCGGGCGAGAGCTCGTCGGCGTGGGCGATCACCTCCTCGAGGGAGCCGTACTGGGCGACGAGCTGGCCGGCGGTCTTGTCGCCGATCCCCGGGATGCCGGGGATGTTGTCGGAGGTGTCGCCCTTGAGCCCGATGAAGTCGGGCACCTGATCGGGCCGCACGCCGTAGCGGAGCTCGACGCGCTCCGGCGTGTAGACGTTGACGTCGGAGACGCCGCGCGGCGTCATCATCAGCGTCACGTTCTCGGAGCAGAGCTGGAACGCGTCGCGGTCGGTCGAGACGACGCAGGTCTTGACGCCCGCCTCGTCGGCGCGCGTCGCGATCGTGGCGATCACGTCGTCCGCCTCCCACCCCTCGAACTCGAGGTTCCGGTAGCCGAACGCCTCGACGATCGGGCGGAAGTGCGGGAACTGCTCGCGCAGGAGGTCGGGCATCGGCTTGCGGCCCTGCTTGTAGACCACGTCGACCGCCTCGGCGACCGCGGCGCGGTGCACCGGGCGCGTGTCCCAGGCGACGGCGACGCCGCGCGGCTTGTAGTCGGCGAGGAGCTTGAAGAGCATGTTGCCGAACCCGAGCAGCGCGTTCGTCGGCATCCCGTCGCTCGTCGCGAGCTCCTCGGGGAGCGCGTAGAACGCGCGATACGCGAGGTTGTTGCCGTCGACGAGAAACAGCTCGGCGTCGCGCGCAGGGCCGTCGTCGAGCTCGAGCTCTACACCCGTGATCGTCTTCGGGGACATGCCGCGAGTCTATGCAGGATCGTCCTCTCGGATGAGGCAGCAGCGCGGTACGGTGCTGCCCGATATGCGCCTCGAGATCCATCCATACGGCCCGGAGTTCCTCGACGACGCAGCCGGCCTGCTCGCGCAGCGGCATGCGGCCCAGCGCGCCGGCGAGCCGTCGCTGCCGGCCGCGTACGAGCAGCTCGCCGTGGCGCGCGAGGCGATCGAGGAGCTCGCCACCGAGAACGCCTCGGGCGCCGTCGCCACGCGCGGCGGCGAGGCCGTCGGCTACCTGCTCGGGACGCCGCGGGAGGACCCGACCTGGGGGCCGAACGTCTGGGTCGAGCCGGCCGGCCACGCCGTTTCGGTGGCCGAGGACGTGCGCGATCTCTACGCGCTGGCGGCGGCCCGCTGGGTCGAGGAGGGGCGCACGTCGCACTACGCGATCGTTCCCGCCGGCGACGCCGCGCTCATCGACGCGTGGTTCCGGCTCGGCTTCGGCCAGCAGCACGTCCACGCGATCCGCGAGGCCCCCGAGGCGCCGCTCACCGAGCTGCCGGACGGGCATCGAGATCCGACGGCCGACGCGCGACGAGATTCCCGTGCTCGCCGAGCTCGAGCTCGCGCTGCCGGCGCACCAGCATGCGTCGCCCGTCTTCTCCCCGCTCGGCCCCCCGCCGCTCGAGGAGGCGATCGCCGAGTGGGAGGAGGACTTCGACGACCCGAAGTACGCCACCTTCGTCGCCGTCGTCGACGGGCGGGTCGTCGGCTCCGCGATCGGCTGCTCGATCACCGTCTCCGGCATGCACAAGGGGCTCGTCCGGCCCGACAACGCCGGGTTCCTCGGCTTCGCGGCCGTGCTCCCGGATGCCCGGGGCGCCGGCGTCGGCCGGGCGCTCGGCACGACGGTGCTCGACTGGGCGGCGGCCGAGGGCTACGCCGTGGTCGTCACCGACTGGCGCGCGACGAACCTGCTGTCGTCGCGCACCTGGCCGAAGCTCGGGTACCGGCCGACGTTCCTCCGCCTGTTCCGCGCGATCGCCTAGCGTCACCGCTCGAGAGGTGGCACGCATCCCTCTCCTGTCGGGCTCCCGGGTGCCGCTCGTCGCGATGGACGACGACGCGCTGCTGCTGATGCCCCCGGCCCCGCTCGATCCGCTGCGCGACGTCGCCGCCGCGGTCGGCGAGGCGCTCCGCTATCCGCTCTCCGGCCCGCCGCTGACCGATCTCGCCACGCGCGGCGGCCGGGTCACGATCGTCGTCGAGCCGCGCTCGCTGCCGCTCCCGGGCGCTGCGATCGATCCGCGCCAGCAGGCGGTCGCCGCCGTGATCGACGAGCTCGAGCGGCTCGGGATGCCCGCCGAGCAGCACACGATCCTGATCGCCGGAGGGCTCGAGCGCCGGGCCGGCCGCCGCGAGCTCGAGGTGGTTCTGCGGCCCACCGGCGCGCGCGACTTCCGCGGCACGGTCGAGGTGCACGACGCGACGAGCGACGAGCTCCGGCGCTCTGGAGCTCGACGGCGCGCCGCCGGTTCGGATCCACCCCACGCTCCTCGACTGCCGACCTCGTCGTCTGCGTCACGGCGGCCGAGACGTCGGAGCGCGGCGGTGCCTGCACGCTCCTCGGTGCCTGTGCCGCCGAGGACATCGCATCGGTCGGCCCCGCTCCCTCGCTGCTCGCGCCGTCGCTCTCCCCCACCGGCGTGCTCGCCGGCCGGGTCGCCGCCGCGCTCGCCCGCCGAACCGCTGTCACCGGCGTCTCGATCGTGCTCGACCATCCGCGCCTCACCGATCGCTACCGCGGCTACCCCTCCTCCCCGCGGGCGCTGACGTCGATCGCGCACTCGCCGCTGCGACGGCTCGTCAACGTGCTGCCCGGCCCGATCCGCAACGTGGCGCTGCAGCAGCTCGCGCGGGAGCTCACGGCGGTGGCGGTCCTCGCCGGGCCACCCGCCGTCTCCCATGCCGAGGCGCTCCTCCGCGGCGTCTCGCTCCGCGGCATCCCGCTCGCCGAGCCAGCTCGACACCATCGTCGTGCCGCTGCCCTGGCTGTCGCTGCACGAGCCTCGCGAGTCGCCGAACCCGATCACCGCGGCGGCCACCGGCCTCGGCCACGCGATGCGGCTCTGGCGCGATGCCTCGCCGCTCCGCGAGGACGGGACGATCGTGTTGCTGCACGACCTCCGCCGCACGTTCGGGCACGGGCCGCAGGCGCCCTATCGCAACCTGTTCCACGTGCTGCGCGAGGGCGCGGACGAGGACGCGCTCGCGGCCGCCCGCCGGCTCGGCGCGCAGGCGACCCGCGCGCGCTCGCGGCGTACCGCCAGGGGCACGCACCCCATCCGCTGCTCCCGTACGTCGACTGGGCGTCGTGTGCCCCCGCGCTCGAGCGCGCCGGCCGGGTGCTCGTCGGCGGCTGCCGCGATGCGGGCGCCGCCCGCGCGCTCGGCCTCGTCCCGACCCACAGCATCCCGGCCGCGCTCGAGATGGCGCGTGGCGTCGCCGGCGGCAGCCATCGCGCCGGCGTGCTGCTCGCGCCGCCGTATGCGCCGATCGTCGTGGGTGGCTGAGCAGGCTCAGCCTGGCGCAGCGCTCTACCCCTCGCCGAGATAGGTCTTGCGCACCTGCTCGTTGACCCGCAGCTCGGCGGCGGGGCCTTCGAGCGCGACGCGGCCCGTCTCGAGCACGTAGCCGCGGCTCGCGATGTCGAGCGCCATCAGCGCGTTCTGCTCCACGAGCAGCACCGGCGTGCCCTGCTGGTTGATCTCGATCACGATCTCGAAGATCTTCTCGACGAAGATCGGCGCGAGGCCCATCGACGGCTCGTCGAGCAGGAGGAGCTTCGGTCGCGCCATCAGCGCCCGGCCGATCGCGCACATCTGCTGCTCGCCGCCGGACATCGTGCCGGCCTTCTGCGTCCTGCCGCTCGAAGAGACGCGGGAAGAGCTCGAAGACCCGATCCATGTCCTCCTTGAAGTTCTCCTTGTCGGTGCGCTGGAACGCACCCATCTCCAGGTTCTCGGTCACCGACATGCGCGGGAACAGTCGCCGTCCCTCGGGGCTCTGGGCGATCCCGTTCGCGACGATCGTGTGCGGCGACGCGTTCGTGATGTCCTCGCCCCGGAACGTGATCGTGCCCTGGCGCGGATGGTTGAGGCCGTTGATCGACCGCAGCGTCGTCGACTTGCCGGCACCGTTGGCGCCGATCAGGGTCACGATCTCGGTCGCGCCGACCCGCAGCGAGACGCCCTTCAGCGCGTGGATCGCGCCGTAGTAGGTGTGGATGTCGTTGATCTGGAGGACGTCGCCGTTCGTGCTCATGCCGTCGCCCCCTTGCCGAGATAGGCCTCGATCACGCGCTCGTCGGCCTGCACCTCGGCGGGCGTGCCCTCGGCGATCTTCTCGCCGTACTCGAGCACGGTGCAGCGCTCCGAGACGCCCATCACGACCTTCATGTCGTGCTCGATCAGCAGCACGGTCAGCCCCTTGTCGTCGCGCACCTTGCGGACGAAGGCGGTGAAGTTGGCGGTCTCCTGCGGGTTCATGCCGGCCGTCGGCTCGTCGAGCAGGAGCAGCTTCGGGTCGGTGGCGAGGGCGCGCGCGACCTCGAGCCGGCGCTGGTCGCCGTAGGGCAGCGACCCGGCCTGCTCCTCGTGGCGCCGCGGCAGACCGCTGTAGACGAGCAGCTCGCGCGCCTTGTCGCGCGCCTCCGCCTCCTCGCGCCTCACCTTCCTGGTGCGCACGATCGAGCCGAGGATCCCGCCGTGCAGGCGGCAGTGCATCCCCACGAGCACGTTCTCGAGCGCGGTCATCTGCATGAAGAGCCGGATGTTCTGGAACGTGCGGCCGATGCCGAGCGCGGTGATCGCGTGCGGTGGCTTGTCCGAGACGTCGACCCCGTCGAACACGATCGAGCCCGAGGTCGGCTTGTAGACGCCCGTGAGCTGGTTGAAGAACGTCGTCTTGCCGGCGCCGTTCGGGCCGATCAACGAGACGATCGAGCCACGCGGGATCGTGAAGTCGATGTCGTTCGTGGCCACGAGGCCGCCGAACTCCTTCCGCAGCTTGGTGACCTCGATCAGGTTGTCAGTCATCCGACGGGTCCCGGTCGGTGAGGGTTCCCTCGTGCTGCACGTCGTAGAACGGCGTGTCGTGGACGCCCTCGGCCATCTCGATCTTGTGCCGCCGTTCGGGGATCAGCCCGGTCGGCCGGAAGAGCATCATCAGCACGATGATGATCCCGTAGATCCCGAACTGGTACTTCGTCGGATCGAACTCGTCGAGCTTCGGCACCCCGGACTGCTGGATCTTCGACCCGATCGTGGCCAGGCCCTCGACGTTCAGGTAGCCGAGGATCATGCCGCCGAGAATCACGCCCCAGACGCTGCCCATGCCGCCGAGGATGACCATGCAGAGCAGGAACACCGAGATGTTGAAGTAGAAGTCGGCCGGGAAAGCGCCGCCCTTGAAGCTGGCGTAGAACGCGCCCGCGACGCCCCCGAAGAACGCGCCGATCGCGTACGCCCAGGTCTTCGTGCGCATCAGCGGGATCCCCATCGCGGCGGCGGCAGTCTCGTCCTCGCGGATCGCGACCCAGGCGCGGCCGAGCCGCGACTCGCGCAGCCGGACGCTGCAGAAGACCGTGATCAGCAGGATCACGACCGCCGTCCAGAAGTACCACTGCGACCGCTCGGACGACTGGCGGAAGCTCTCGGGCAGGCCGATCGTCGGCGCCGATCGACGCCGAACCCGAGCGAGTCGATCGGGGTGATGCCGAACGTGCCGTGCGTCAGGTCGAACCCGAACACGTTGTCGGCGTTCCGCACGAACTGCGGCACGATCTCGCCGAAGCCGAGCGTCACGATCGCGAGGTAGTCACCGCGGAGCCGCAGGGTCGGCAGGCCGATCGCGATGCCCGCGAGCAGCGTCAGCAGGCCGGCGATCGGGAGCACGAGCCACATCGAGAGATGGATTCCCGGGAGGCCGTCCGGGATGCCGACGGCACCGAGCTGCCACGAGACCTGGTCGAACTGCTGCGAGGCGAACCAGCCTGCCGTGTAGGCCCCGACCGCGTAGAACGCGACGTAGCCGAGGTCGAGCAGGCCCGCGTAGCCGACGACCATGTTGAGGCCGACCGCCATCGTCGTGAAGGCGATCATCACGACCATCGAGTCCGTCGCCGGCACGAAGTCGCCGATCACGGGTATGCGACGCGAGCGAGTCGACGATCTGGGGATAGAGCAGCGCGAGCACGATGAGCACCGCGACGACGACGTGGCTGCGGTTGGCGGTCGAACGAGCGCGCACGGGTGCCGATGTCGGTCACGCTCCCTCCGGTGTCTGTTCTCCGAGGATCCCTTCGGGGCGGAAGACGAGGACGAGGATCAGGATCCCGAACACCATCGAACGCGTCCAGTCGCTTCCCGGAGCGAACCACGCGAGGCCCTCGTTGAACGCCTGGATGAACCCGATCAGGAGAGCGCCGAGGACGGCGCCGGTGAGATTCCCGATGCCGCCGAGCACGGCGGCCGTGAACGCGATCAGACCGAGCTCGAACCCGGTGTCGTACCGCATGTTGAACTGCAACAGGTAGACGATGCCCGCCGCGCCGGCGAGTGATCCGGCGAGGAGGAACGTGACCGAGATCGTGCGGTTCACGTCGATGCCCATCATCGCCGAGGCCTCGGTGTCCTGGGAGACGGCCCGCATCGCCTTCCCCTGCTTCGTCGAGCGGACGAACCAGGAGAGGCCGATCGAGGAGCGGGATCACGATGATCAGCACCGACGCCTTGCTCCAGGAGTACGACGATGTTGCCGATGTGGATCGCGTTCGTGCGAGGGATGAAGTTCGGCACGCGTGCGGTAGTTGACGCCGTAGAGTCGCGAGGGCGATGTTCTGGACGATGAACGACATGCCGACGGCGGTGATCAGCGGCGCCAGCCTCGGCGCGTGGCGCAGCGGCCTGTAGGCCACTCGTTCGATCGAGGCGTTGAAGAGCGAGAAGCCGACCATGATCACGACGAGCGTGAAAGCGAGGCCGCCGATGACCGCGAGCGTGCTCGAGTTCACGTCGAGGCCGAGGACGCTGACGATGACCGTGCTCGCGACGAGCCCCGAGAGCGCGAACACGTCGCCGTGCGCGAAGTTGATCAGCTGCAGGATGCCGTAGACGAGCGTGTAGCCCAGCGCGACGACGCCGTAGATCGTGCCGGTCGTGAGGCCGATCAGCCCGATGTTGATGAACTCCGTCGGCGACTTGATGAAGTTGACGACGAGCCAGAAGACGACGAGACCGACGAGGGCGAGCCCGATCAGGTCGGTGATGCTCGCGCCGCGAAGCTTCGTGAGGGTGCTGCTCATCGCCGGGTGACTTAAACAGAAATGTGACGGGAGGGCAATGCCCTCCCGTCACCGCAACGGTGTCGGGGCCAGACCGAAGCCTGACCCCGACCTGTCTTCGTTCCTCTACTGGCCGAGCGCTGCGTCGACCGTGGACTGCTTCGGCGAGATGACCTTGTCGGTCACGAGCTTGTCCGTCGCCTTGTAGACCGTGATGGCGACGACTGCCCCGCTCGCCTCCTGCGGATCGCCGTTCGCGCTGAACTTGAACGATCCGAGCAGGCCGTTCTGGACGTCGCTGGCGAACATCTTCGAGATCACGTCGCTGCGTGAGCCGTCGGACGCACCGATCGCGTTCAGCATCACGGTTGCCGCCTGGCCGCCGTAGATGGCGTACGGGTCGATCGTCTTCCCGTTCAGGTACTGCTTCGAGAAGTCCGTCGCGAACTGTCCGAGCCTCGCCCTGGAACTTGTCGATCGGCTGGCCGGCGACCGACATGTACATGCCGGCGGAAGCCGAGCCTGCGTCGTCGATCGTGCTCTGCAGTCGCAAACCCGTCCGGCGTGAGCAGCTTGACGGCGCCGTCGTTCGGGCCGAGCACTGCGACCTTGTCCTTGATCAGCTGCGCGCCGTTCTCGCAGATGAGGCCGCCGATGAAGACTGCGTCGGCTCCGGTCGCCTTGATGTTGTTGTACGAGCGCCTCGTACGACGATGCCTTCGGGTCGAACGCGCCGAACCCGGCGATCTTGATCCCGAGTGACTTCGCGGCGTTCTGGTAGTTCGTCGCGACGCCGAGGCCGTAGGCCTCCTTGTCGTTGAGGATGTAGACGTTCTTGACGCCGATCGACTGCGCGAACTCGGCGTCGGCGGCACCCTGGTAGCCGTCGTTGGCGACCACGCGGGCGTAGTTGCGCGTGCCCGACGGGTAGTACTTGTCAGGCTCCGTCTTGTCGCAGCCCGGGCCGCCCTGCGTCAGGCAGACGTACGTGTTGGCCGGCGAGAGCATCGCGATGCCGCCGTTCGGCGCCTGGTTGACGACCGGGATGATGATCCCGGCGCAGCCCGAGTTGAAGGTGCCGATGATGCCGATCACCTTGTCGTTCGCCGCGTAGGCGTTCGCGTTCTGCGAGCACTTGCCGGAGTCCCACTTGCCGGCCTGGGCGGTCGCGTCGTCACACGCCTGGAAGCCGATCTTGTAGTCGCCGGCCTTGTAGTCCGCCTTCTTCAGCTCGTAGCGGATGGCGTCGTTGATCTGCAGCGTCTGGGTGCGCGAGGCGCCCTGCAGCGGCAGGTCGGAGACGAGCAGGTAATCCGGGTTCCCGTCTCCCTCGTACTCGATCGCGGTGCACGATGATGACGGCAACGCCTCCGGTGCGCTGCCCCCGCCGCTCCCGCCGCAGCCGGCCGCGACGAGCGCGACCAACGCAATCAGCAGGCCGACGAGGAACAGGCTGGTCTTCTTGAGCGACAAGCTTTCCTCCTCCATTGGTTGACCGACCGCCGGCCCGCCGCCGAGGCGCGGGCCGATCCCTCCGTCTGAGTGGCGCCAGTCTAGGACAATCAGCGGCAGGATCAAGCCCCTAGCGTCGATCAGGCCCTGCGATCGACCGCCGTGCGACGGTCACCGTTCAGCCGGCGAAGGCGAAGATGTCGTCGCCGCCGCGCTGTTTCGCGCGATAGAGAGCCTCGTCGGCGACCTTCATCACCTCGGCGGCCGTGCTCCCGTGCAGCGGGAACGCCGCAACACCGAACGACGCGCTCGGCCGGAAGCCGGCCAGCGTCTCGGCGGTGATCGCACCGCGAATCCTGTTGGCGACGACGAGCGCCGTATCGAGGTCCGCAGTTCGGCAGCAGGATGGCGAATTCGTCGCCGCCGGTGCGGGCGGCGACGTCGCTGACGCGCTTGTGCGTCCGGAGGCAGCTCGCGATCAGCTCGAGCAGCGCGTCGCCCCGCTCGTGGCCGCGGAGGTCGTTCATCGTCTTCAGCCCGTCGCAGTCGCAGACGATGACCGATACCGGCATGTCGTCACTCGCCGCCCGTCGCAGCTCCTCGTGGAAGCGCTCGTCGAAGCCGCGGCGGTTGAGCAGCCCGGTCAGCTGGTCGGTGACGGCGGCGCGCTTCTCGCGCCTGAGCGCCGTCGCCACGTCGATCAGCGCGGCCGTGTGCTGTGCGAACAGCGTCGCCGCTTCGAGGTGATCCTTGGTGGGAGCAGGACCGGCGAGCCGCCCGGTGAGCAGGCCGACGGGGCCGCCGCCGGCACGGAGCGGCAGCACGATCAGGGACTCGGTCGATCCGTCGGCGAGGCCGACCTGCTGCGCCGGCCACGACACTCGACGTCACATGCGCGTCTGTCGTCCGCTCGAGGCGGATGAGGAGCTCGGCGTCGAGCGGCTCGAGATGGACGTCGTGCCGTCGCCAGAAGCTGACGAGCCTCGGCCGGACGTCGTCCTCGCGCCAGAGGTCGAGCTGCGCGGACGAGAGGCCGAGGATCCGGGCGGTCGTTCGCGTCGAGAGCTCGGCGATCGCGCCGATTCCCCGCAGCGAGCTGGCGTGGACGCAGAGGCGCACGAGGTCTCCGACATTGGAGTCCAGGCCTTCGCGGCTCTCGGCCACCCGCTCTCCGAGCAGCGAGGCGAGCGGCACGAGCGTCGCTCCGGCCGACTGGGGCAGGCTCATCCCGATCGACTCCACGTTGAGCACGCCCGCGACGCCGTCCCCGGCCTGGAACGGGATCGCGACCTCCGAGGCGATGCTGCCCGTCGCAGCAACGGAGTCGATGTTCTCCGCCGCGTCCGCGACGAGCTGGATCGTCCGCGTGCGGATCGCCCGCCCCATCGCACCGTGCTTCAGCTCGAAGCCGTCCCTGACCTCCGCGTAGCCGTACTGGGCAACGAGCCACAGGCGGTCGTGCTCGACTGCATAGACGCTTGCGAGCAGCGAGCCGTCGAACGGCCGACAGAGCTTCGCCAGAACCTCCTCGATCACGCTGCGTCCGCGGCCTCCCTCGAACCCGTGCTCGGCGGCCCGGCAGGCGCGACGCAGTTGCCGCTCGGAGATCTTGGCTCTCACCTGCTTTCCCGACGACTCGGTCGACGCAGCGCGCGGCGTCGCCGCCACGGGCCTGCTCCTCGAGCCCCGGCGCCTCGTCTCCGGCCGTGTCGCCCTCGGCGTGCACATCGTGCTGCGTCTCGCGGGCGATGTCCTCGAGCACATCGAAGATCAGCGGGTCGAACTGGCAGCCACGCTGCTCCCGCATCATCGCGAGCGCCTCCTCGACGGGCATCGCCGCGCGGTAGACGCGATCGGTCGTGAGCGCGTCGAAGACGTCTGCAACGGAGGCGATGCGCCCCTCGAGCGGGATCGCCTCTCCGGCGAGGCCGTAGGGATAGCCGTTCCCGTCCCAGCGCTCGTGGTGGACGAGCGCGATCGTCGCTGCAAGCTCCAGCACCTCCGAGGCCGAGCCGCTCAGGAGCCGGTGGCCGATCTCGGCATGGCGCTGCATCGTGCGCCGCTCCTGGTCGGTGAAGCGATCCCGCTTGAGCAGGATCTCGTCCGGGATCGCGATCTTGCCGATGTCGTGCAGCGGGCTTGCGTCACGCAGCAGCCGGCAGCGCTCCTCGTCGAGCCCCATGCGCCTCGCGATCAGCTCGCACATCCGCGACATCCGCTCGGTGTGATGCCCGGTCTCCGCATCGCGGAACTCGGCGGCATCGGCGAGCTTGCGGATCGTCTCTGCCTGGGCGCGACGGAGCTCCAGCTCGGAGCGACTCAGCCGGGAGACGGTATCGAGGAGCTCTTCCTCGGTACGACGCCGCTCTGCCAGCTCCACCTGGAGGCTCTCGTGGAGGCGCGCGTTGTCGAGCGCGATCGCCGCGACCCGGCCGAACCGGTCGAGGAGCGCGATCTCCTCCTCGTCGAAGCCGGACGAGTCGCCGCGCGCGAGGCCGATCACCCCGAGGATGCCTTCGGTTCCGCGAAGCGGCGCTCCGACGATCGTGCGGACCCTCATCGGCCCGGGCTCTGCGAGCGACCGGCGTAGCTGCCGTGGTCGGCAACCGTCAGCGGCTCGCCTTCCGCCGCTACCCGACCGGCGAGCCCCTCCCCGATCGCGACCGAGAACCCGATCTGCGCGGCGAATTCACCGATGCCCGCCACGATGGCGAGCGTCTGCCCGTCCGGCTTGAGAAAGTAGAGAAACGCGTCGTCGACGCCGACGAGCGCCGCCGCCCGCGTCAGGATCAGGCGGAGGAGCTCCGGCATCTCGTGGCGGTCGGCAACGAGCAGGGCGGTCTCGTGCAGCGCGTCGAGCTCCGCCCGAGGGAAGGCTCCGTTCGAGGACACATCTGTCGACCCGCCCGTCGACCGGTCGGCCGACGGACCTCGGGATGAGACCGCGACCGCATCCACCCGGTATCGGCTCATGCGCGGATTCGTTAAGGGGTGCTGCCGATTGTGGAGTCCGGGGTCTCCGATGTCGATGCCGAAGGGGGGAATCGAACCCCCACGCCCTTTCAGGCGCCGGATTTTGAGTCCGGTGCGTCTACCAGTTCCGCCACTTCGGCCCGGCGAGATCCTAGCCGCCCGCCGCGGCGACGCCTCAGGCCTGGAGCTCGGAGAGCGGGAACGAGCGATGGGCGCGCGGCGGGACGAGGAAGTTCTGCCGCCGGGTCGTGCGGAGGATGCTGTTGAAGCCCTGCCCCTCGGCCCGCGGCTCGAACGGCAGCGTCGTCCCGTCGGGCAGCACGCCGTCCATCGCGTTGCGCACGCGGTGGAAGTCGTCGCTCGTCGGGTTGAAGACGACGAAGTGGACGCCGGCCGCCGGATCGGCGGAGCCGCTGCCGTCGGCGCTCCAGGCGAACGGGTTGTCGAGCGTGTTGAAGTCGGCCCGCTGCGGGATCGCGATGCCCGCCGGATAGACGGTGCCGTCGGGGCCGACCCGACGGCGCTCGAGGCGGGACGCGGTCTGGAGCGCACCGCTGTGACCGATCGAGCCGTGCACCCGGTAGCTGCGGCGGACGTCGGCGGCGGTCGAGACCTCCGCCCGGCCCTGCGGCACCGTCAGCGTCCCTTCCGGAACCTCGAGCCCGGGCCGGAACGTCGTGTGCACGCGGTCGTCGTGCGACGAGTTGACGTACCACGCCTCGAGGTTCTCGTGGATGTGCGACAGGTGCATGTGCGTGCCGTGGGTGAAGTACCCCTCCGGGATCCGGGCCAGGCCGAGCGTCTCCAGGTTCGCGATCCGCGACGGGCCGAGGTTCTCGCGGAGCGTCGAGGTGAAGCCGAGGAAGAGCTCGGCCTCGGGCGGGATCAGGTCGGCGCCGGGAACGCCGGCGGCGACGGCGAGCTTGCTCGGCAACCCGCCGCCGGCGAACCCGCGCCGGATCGTGGTCTTGGTGAGGACGCCGAGATCGTCGAACAGCGCCTTCTCGGCCGCCGCGATCGCGTCGAGGCTGTCGCTGCGAAGCAGGACCGCGACGTCGTTCTGCTCGAGCTCGGTGTCCTCGGGGTCGCTCGGGAACCGCTTCGCGTCGAGGAGCGCCGCCGACTGCGCTCGGATGTCGTAGGGCTGGAGCCGCTCCCACTGGGCCGGGACGTAGCGCCGGAAGTACGGCAGGCCCCACGCGACGGTGACGCCGAGACCGGCCGGCGTCGCCGGGTACTGCGACTCCAGCGCCGCGAGCGCGCTCTCGAGATCCGCGCGCGCCTTGCCGAGATCGCCGCCCGCGACCTTCGCCGTCACGACCGCGTGGTGCAGGGGCGGGACGAGCACCTCGACGCCGTTGTCGGTGACGACCTGGACGCCGCTCAGGAGGTGCTGCTCGGGCGGGAGCGAGGAGGGCGCCGGGCCACGATCGGGAGCACCCGTGTGGCGGTCGACGAGGGCGTAGATTCCGGCCGCACCGGCGACCGCGCCCGCGGACCCCACGAGCGCCTGGCGCCGGGTCAGACCGGACATCAGGCCGGGCGGACGAGCACGAGCCCGTCGAGCATGCGCTTCAGGTTGGCGACGACCTTCGAGAACGAGAGCGGCGGCGCCACGTGCTCGCTGAGGGTGTAGAGCGAGCCTCCGCGGCGCCAGGCGAAGAGGACGTGCCAGGAGTCGGCGCCGTGGTTGACGGTGTACATCGTCGCCGTGATCCCGCTCGCCGAGCGCCACGTGCCGCGCGGGTCCTGGAAGCACGGGATCTTCTTGCGGTAGGTCTTCCCGTTCACGGTGGTCACGTCCTGGCAGGTTCGCGGGATCGCCGTCTGGCCGGGATAGCCGCGCAGGATCACGTGGATCTCCTGCGTGTTGAGGCCGGCGGCCTCCTGCCAGGCCCAGCTCTCGAGGTAGCTGCGATCCTTGTCGACCGCGTCGATGTTGTTCCAGCGGTTGCCGATCTGCGGCACGAGGGGGTCCGGGAACCAGCTCGGGCAGTAGACGGGCGCCTTGATCTTGTTGGCGAGGCGCTGCCAGCCTCCCAGCTGCGCGCAACGCGGCGCGGTCGTACCGGCGCCGGCCTGCGACACGCCTTCGACGAGCCCCCAGGCAGCCGCGAGCAGCACCACGCCGAGGACGCCCACGACGACGAATCGCATCGGCCGAGTGTAGCTGCGTGTTTCTGTCCGAAACCGGCGCGCTCTTCTCGTTCCTGAATTAGTATCGGCATCGAACAAAGCGACGAGAGGCGGCGATACAGGTGCGAATCGGAATTCTCACCGGCGGCGGAGACTGCCCCGGACTGAACGCGGTGATCCGGGCGGTCGGCAGACGTTCATTCGACCGGGGCCACGAGATGGTCGCCGTGCGTGAAGGGTGGCGCGGGCTCGTCGACGGGATCTTCGCGCCGCTCGAGCGCAAGGACATCTCCGGCCTCCTGCCGCGTGGCGGGACGATCCTCGGCACCACGAGGACGAACCCGACCAAGATCGAGGGCGGCGTCGAGGCGGTGCTCGCCAACTTCGCGGCCGAGCGGCTCGACGCGCTCGTGGCGATCGGTGGCGAGGACACGCTGGGAGTCGCAGCGACCCTCTACCGCGACCATGGGTTCCCCGTCGTCGGGGTGCCGAAGACGATCGACAACGATCTCTCCGGCACCGACTACACCTTCGGCTTCGACACGGCGGTGACGATCGCGACCGAGGCAATCGACCGGCTCCACACGACAGCGGAGTCGCACAACCGCGTCATGGTCGTGGAGGTGATGGGCCGGCACACCGGCTGGATCGCAGTCATGAGCGGCATCGCCGGCGGTGCGGACGCGATCCTGATCCCCGAGGAGCCGATCACGGTCGAGGCCGCCTGCCGGCAAATCGTCAAGCGACACGAAGCGGGCAAGGACTTCTCGATCGTGGTCGTCAGCGAAGGGCTACGAGCTCACGTACGAATCCGGAGAGCGCAAGCTCGTCGCAGGCGAGGCCCGCGACAGCGATCAGTTCGGTCATGTGGTCTTCGGCGGCGTCGGCGACGCACTCTCGCGGGAGATCGAGGAACGCACCGGCTTCGAGACCCGGGTCACCGTTCTCGGGCATGTCCAGCGCGGCGGCGTCCCGACGCCGCGCGACCGCGTGCTCGCGACGCGCTACGGCCTCAAGGCCGCCGACCTCGTCGAGGAAGGCAAGTTCGGGCAGATGGCGGCGCTCCACGGCGACACGATCGTCGACATCTCCCTCGAGGAGGGAACCGCAGAGCTGAAGACCGTGCCACCCGAGTGGTACGAGGTCGCGCGCGCCTTCTTCGGATGAGCCATCCGGCCGAGTCGCGTTCAGCTGATCGCGATCGACCTCGACGGCACCCTGCTGCGGTCGGACCGCACCGTCTCCGAGCGCTCACGGGCCGCCGTGGCCGCGGTTCGTGCGGCCGGCATCGAGGTGATCATCGCCACCGCCCGCTCGCCGCGCGGCGCCCGAGGACTGGCCGCCGACGCCGGCATCGGCGGCATCGCGATCTGCGCCAACGGCGCCACGCTCTACGACCTCGACACCGACTCCGTCGTCGCCCACACGCCTCTCGCAGCGCCGACGGCGCACGTGCTCGTGCGCGGATTGCGCGAGCGGTTTCCGGCGATCACGTTCGGGTGGGAGCACGAGCTGCGGTTCGGCAGCGAGCCTGCCTACGAGGCGCTGCGCACGCCCGAGTGGTGGCCACGCCCGGCCGACGCGTACGAGCCCTGCGACCCGCTCACGTGGTCGCTGCCGATGACGAAGCTGATCGCGCGCCTTCCCGACGCCGATCTCGAGCATGTCCTCGCCGTCGCGGCCGAGCTCGCGGGCGACGACGCGTCGACGACGCTGGCCGGCAGCTCCTTCGTCGAGATCGCAGCAGCGGGCGTGGGCAAGGAGACGGCCCTCGCGCAGCTCGCGGACGAGCGGGGCCTCGGCGCGGATCGGGTCGTTGCGTTCGGCGACCACCTCACCGACGCGGCGATGGTCGCCTGGGCCGGCCACGGCGTCGCCGTCGCCAACGCGCATCCGGCGGTGCTCGCCGTGGCCGACGAGGTCTGCGCCTCGAACGACGACGACGGCGTGGCCGACGTTCTCGAGCGAATCGCGGCCGAGCGGCGTTAGTCGGTCAGGAGCGCGTCGGTCGGTGCGTAGTCGTCGGTGAGGACGGGCACGTCGTCGAAGCGCACCGGCCGGTTCCAGCGATCGGCGATCGCGTTGTCGAGGGCCGGGGCGGTCGGCGTCGCCTTGCGGATCGCCTTCCAGCGCTGCCGCAGGAACGCCGTCGTCGGAGCCGCCCCGTCGGTCGCGACGAGGATCACGTTGCGGGTGTAGGTCGGATTGCGGTCGCCGACGCTCTCGTAGACCGGGTAGAGGAGCACCGTCGGGAAGGCGGAGCGATAGGTCTTCGTCAGCGAGCGCAGGAGCTTCGACTCCTCCCCGGTGACCGCTCCGATCACGTTGACGACGACGACGCCGCCCGGGCTGAGGCGCTCACGGACGAGCTCGAGGAACTCGTGCGTCGCGAGGTGGAACGGGATCGAGTCGGCGTAGAACGCGTCGATCACGATCACGTCCCACTTCTGTTGATGGCGCGTCAGCCACTGCCGCCCGTCGTCGGCGTCGACGGTGAGACGAGGGCTGCGCGGCAGCTTGAACCAGCGGTAGGCGGTGTTGACGACCTCCGGATCCAGCTCGGCGACCTGCAGCCGCAGGTCCGGGAAGTCACGCCACATCCGCTTCGGCGCCGAGCCGCCGCCGAGGCCGATGAAGAGCACGTTCTTGGCGGACGGGCGATGGGCGAGCCCGAGATCGAGGTAGTCCGTGTAGAGGAACCGCGTCCGGTAGGGATCCGATAGCCACATCCCGCTCTGGAAGGAGTTGTCGAACCGGAGGTAGCGCGAGTCGTCGTCGTCGACGACGACGAGCCGGTGGTACTGCGTGTCGCGTGCCTCGCGAACGCTGAAGGTCGCGCCGAGCATCCCGATCGACGCGGGATCGAGCGGCCCCGGCGTCCTGCTCTCGCGCTGCCGGTAGAGCGGCGACCAGTTCTGAGCCGCAACTCCCTTCAGCTGCTGGTTGTCGGCCGGCGCGAGAGAGAGCGCCAGGACGACGGCCCCGGCGAGCGCGCCGGTGAGGACGACGGCCGCCGGAACGAGGCGCACCGCGACGCGACGATCAACGCCGCCGCGACGAGGGTGACCGCCCCGACGGCCAGCACCTGGTCGGTGCCGAGCTCGGGAACGAGCCAGAAGGCGGTGACGAACGTGCCGAAGATGCTGCCCGCGGTGGAGATCGAGAAGAGGCGGCCGGCGGTGCGGCCGAGGCGCTCGAGGGAGCTCGCCGCCAGCCTGACGGCGGTCGGCGAGGCGGAGGCGAGGACGATGCTCGCCGGCCCGAAGAGGATCGCGGCGGCAAGCAGCGGATCGAGCCGCGGCCCCGGATCCCAGTCGACGATCCACGTCAGCACCGTCTGGTCGATCACCGGCACGAGCGCGACGAGCACGGCACCGAGCGGTGAGCACCGTGACGAGGAGGTACGGGCTCGGCAGCCGGTCGGCGACGATCCCGCCCGCCCAGTAGCCGATCGCGAGACCGGTGAGGACGATCCCGATCAGCGAGCCCCAGACGAAGAGCGAGCTGCCGAAGGTCGGCGCGAGCACGCGGCTCGCGGTGATCTCGAGCCCGAGGAGGGCGGCTCCGGAGAGGAAGACGGCGACGGCGATGGCAAGGCCGGTGCGGCGCTCTCGACTCATCGCGGCCACGGTACCGATCAGAGCCGGTAGACCCGCACCCACGGGCCTGCCAGCCCAGGCTCGCTGGGGAGGACGACGAACGCAGGCTTCGGGCCGTGAACGAGCTGCTCGTAGAACGCGACCTCGCGGGGATAGTGGCCGCGGGCCGCGAGCACGCGGTCGGTGACGTCGCCCGAGACGATCACCCACTTCACTCCCTCGCGACGCAGCCGCGCCAGGTCGCGCTCGGGGTCGGATGGCCGCCCAGGCCCCGGCAGCTCGAGCCTCACGACCCGGCGGCCGGGAAGCGGCAGGGTCGAGGGATCGGCCGCGATCAGATCGCCGGCGGGGACGTTGGCGGCCACCCACGCGTCGGCCCGCAGGCGGGTGTCGGTGCGCGTCAGCTCGCGCGCGTCGGACACGCTCCACGCGAGCGGGAGCGCGAGCGCCACGAGCGCGAACGGCACCGCCAGCCGGACGCTGCCGGCGAGGACGGCCAGGACGGGGACGAGCGGGAGGATGTAGCGCTCGAAGTGGGCCTGCTGCGGCATCAGCGTCAGCCAGTAGGCGAGCGCGAACGAGAGCAGGATCAGATCGGTCTTCGTGCGGCGAAAGAGCGCGGCCACGACACCGACCGCCGCCACGATCAGCAACGGGCCGACCGCGTCCCGGAGCCGGTCGAGGTAGGCGAGCGGTGCGATCGGATCGTTCTCGAACCCGAGCCAGCCGGCCCGGGCCAGGCGCTGGACGCGCGAGATGTCGTCCCAGGCAGCTCCCGCGTGGATGAGCACGAACGGGCTCGTGAGGGCGAACCCGGCAACCGCGAGCGCACCGGCCCGTCCGAGCGCCCTCCACCTCCCCCACCCCGCAACGATCACGGGCACGGCCGCGATCGCTCCCGGGTACTTGGCGGACGCGGCGAGACCGACCGCGAGCCCGGCCCACTCGATGCGGCCGCCGACGGCGAGCGCGAGCACGCAGGTGACGGCGAGCGTCAGCAGCACGTCCGTGACGGCCATCCGCGAGTACGCGACGTGGGTCGTCGCCACGGCGACCGCCGCAGCGCCGACGATCGCGGCGCCGGTGCCGTACGCGCGGCGACCGAGCCACCACGTTGCGCCGACCCCGCCGAGCCCGAGCGCGACGGCGACGAAGCGGGCCGCGAGGAACGACGGGCCACCGAAGAGCGCCTGCACCGGCGCCAGCACGGCCATCAGCAGGGACGGGTAGTCGTACCAGCCGGGATCGAGGTGCCCGTGCCCCATGCGCCACGCGCGCGGCACGATGTTGGACTCGTCCGGATTCAGGACCGAGAGCGGCAGCCCGTAGCGCACGCCGACGAGTCGAAGCGCGGCGGCGAGCACGAGGATCGCCGCGAGGGCGATCCCGTCTCTAGACCTCAGGAGGCGTGTCACCGACGAGCGACTCCACGTCGCTGCCGGAGACGATGACCGCGTCGACCCCGGCGCGTTCGAGCTCGAGCACGTCCGAGCGGCTCGCCCCCGCGAGCTCCGCGATCGCGAGCTTGCCGGCCGGGATGTCGGGCAGGAGCTCGAGCAGGCGCTCGAGGTGATCCTGGTCGTCGTCTGCGTCCTCGGCGGAGAGCAGGAAGATCTCGGGGTCGACGTGCTCGAGCACCTCTTCCAGCTCGTCCTCGTCCCGCACCCGGATCACGCACTCGAGGCCACGCGCGAGCGCGGCGTCGATCACGTCGCCGAGCGCATCGCCGTGCTCGGCCGCATCGATGACGAGCGCGTCGACGTCGCCGACCTCGTGCTGATGCCCGAACGCGAGCAGCGGCAGATGCGTGCTGCCCCGCAGGCCGTCGTCGCGGCGCCGGACGACGAGGCCCTCCGCTCCCTGCTCCTGGGCAGCTCCGGCGCCGCCGCCGTCGGCAACCTCGACGAGCACGGAGATCCCATCGCCTTCTGCGATTGCCTGGCTCAGCCGTCGTGCGCCCCTCACGGATCGTGATGCTACTCGGAGCGGCCGTGGTCGCGGTGGACGGGTGACGGATGGCGTAGGCTGCGGCGGTGGCCGGGCCTGTCAAGCGCGTCTGCCTGCTCGGTGCCGAATCGACCGGGAAGACCACCCTCGCGCGGACGCTGGCGGCGGAGTACGACACGGTCTGGAATCCCGAGTTCGGGCGTCCCTACACCGAGATCGGGCGCGATCCCGACGCGCCGTGGACGAGCGACGAGTTCACCCACATCGCCCGGATCCAGTGCTGGTACGAGGACACCCTGGCCCGATCGGCGCGCGAGGTCATCTTCTGCGACACCGACGCGTTCACGACGGCGCTGTTCCACCAGGTCTACCTCGGCGAGCCCACGCACGCCTTCGACGACCTGCTCGAGCGGCGCTACGACCTCTACTTCGTCTGCGGGATCGAGGTGCCGTGGAAGCACGACGGCGTCAGGGAGTTCGAGGAGCAGCGGCACTGGATGCACGAGCGGTACCTCGAGCGGGCGGCGGCGAGCGGGTCGCCGTGGGTGCTGCTCGAGGGGCCGCCGGCGGCGCGGTTGCAGGAGAGCTCGAGCGCGGTGGATCAGGTCGAGCGGTGACTGGCCGTCGGGCCGACGCCGACTCGGAGAACGACCACCTAGGATCACGCGAAGGTGCAATCGCATCCGGTCGGCCTGGCGACACGCCTACGTCCGCCGACCGGATGCCAGACGGTCTTCAGCTCGAGGAACGCGGAGATCTCCCAGGGGCTCTGCTCGCTGTGGGCGCGGACGACGCGCTTGACGTTGTCGGCCGCGAGCACCTCGAGCGCGGCGGTGTCGTCGCCGGCGCCCGTGACGTCGATCGCGTTGACGTCCATGTGCGAGGCGAGGATCGGCGCCAGCTCGGCGCGGTAGCCGGTGAGCAGGTTGACGACGCCGCCGGGCAGGTCGGAGGTGGCGATCGCCTCCGCGAGCTCGAGGGCCGCGAGCGGCTGCGTCTCCGACGCGACGACGACGGTGGTGTTGCCGCTCACGATCACCGGCGCGATGCGGGAGACGAGTCCCTCGAGCGCCGGCAGCTCCGGGGCCAGCACCGCGACGACGCCGGTCGGCTCGGGCACGGTGAAGTTGAAGTAGGGGCCGGCGACGGGGTTCGAGCCGCCGAGCACCTGCGGCAGCTTGTCGGCCCAGCCGGCGTACCAGACGACCCGATCGATCGCGCGCTCGACCTCGCGCCGGCCGGAGCAGGCGCGCGCCAGGTCGGTGGCGCGCGTCTCCATCATCTCGGCGAGGCGGTAGAGCACCTGCCCGCGGTTGTACGGCGTCGCCCCCGCCCACTTCGCGAAGGCGCCGCGGGCAGCCTTGACGGCGTCGCGCGCGTCCTTGCGCGAGGCCCAGGCGACGTTCTGGCCCTCGGCCTCGTAGGTGCGGCCCGACTCGGAGCGCGGGAACGCACCGCCGATGTAGAGCTTGTACGTCTTGCGGACGGCGATCCTGCTCATCGGTCGAACCTCAGGTACGGCTCGAGCCCGTGGAGCCCGCCCTCGCGGCCGAAGCCCGATTCCTTGTAGCCGCCGAACGGCGAGGTCGGGTCGAACCGGTTGAACGTGTTCGCCCAGACGACGCCGGCGCGGAGGCGCTCGCGCCATCCAGAGGATGCGCGAGCCCTTCTCCGTCCAGACGCCCGCGGAGAGGCCGTACGGCGTGTTGTTCGCCTTCTCGACGGCCTCCTCCGGGGTACGGAAGGTGAGGACGGAGAGCACCGGCCCGAAGATCTCCTCCTGCGCGATCCGGGAGCTCTGGGCGACGTTCGTGAACACGGTCGGCGCGAACCAGTAGCCCTTCTCCGGCAGGCGGCACGGCGGCTGGTACATCTCGGCGCCCTCCTCCGTGCCGGCCGCGACGAGCTCGCGGATCCGGTCGAGCTGCATGCGCGAGTTGATCGCGCCGAGGTCGGTGTTCTTGTCGAGCGGGTCGCCGACGCGGATCGTGCGCAGGCGCCGCTTCAGCTTGGCGACGAGCGGCTCGTAGATCGACTCCTGCACGAGCAGGCGCGAGCCGGCGCAGCAGACGTGGCCCTGGTTGAAGTAGATCCCGTTGACGATGCCCTCGACGGCCTGGTCGAGCGCGCAGTCGTCGAAGACGATGTTGGCGGCCTTGCCGCCGAGCTCGAGCGTCAGCTTGATGCCGGTGCCCGCGAGCTCGCGCTGGATCGCCTTGCCCACCTCGGTCGAGCCGGTGAACGCGACCTTGTCGAGGTCGGGGTGCTTGACGAGATGCGCGCCGGTGGAGCCGTCGCCGGTGATGATGTTGACGACGCCCGCCGGCAGCTCGGCCTGGCGGCAGATGTCGGTGAAGATCAGCGCGGTCAGCGGCGTCGTCTCGGCCGGCTTGAGGACGACCGTGTTGCCGCAGGCGAGCGCCGGCGCGATCTTCCAGGCCAGCATCAGCAGCGGGAAGTTCCAGGGGATGATCTGGCCCGCGACGCCGAGCGGGCGGGGGCGGCGGTTCGGGAAGGCGTACTCGAGCTTGTCGGCCCAGCCCGCGTAGTAGAAGAAGTGCGCTGCCGCGAGCGGGATGTCGACGTCGCGCGACTCCTTGATCGGCTTGCCGCCGTCGAGCGACTCCGCCACCGCGAGCTCGCGCGAGCGCTCCTGGATCAGGCGCGCGATCCGGAACAGGTACTTGGCGCGCTCGGCCGGGCGCAGCGACGACCAGCCGTCCTCGAAGGCGCCGCGCGCCGCCTGCACCGCGAGGTCGACGTCGCGGGCTCCCGCCAGCGCCACCTCGGCGAGATGCTCCTCGGTCGACGGGGACGTCGTCGCGAACCACTTCCGCGAGCGCGGCGCAACCTGCTCGCCGCCGATGTAGAGGCCGTAGCGCTCCTCGAGCGAGACGATCTCGCGCGCCTCGGGTGCAGGTGCGTACTCCCACTCGAGCGGCGAGGGAACGGCGCGGGTGCTGCGCTGGGGTCTTGGTGGCCATCTCAGTCGATGGTGAAGTAGTCGCCGGACTGGTAGGCGCCCGGTGCGCTGCTTGCGGATCTGCATCAGCACGTCGTTGAGGAGCGACGAGGCGCCGAACCGGAACAGGTCGGGCGTCATCCAGGCCGTGCCGAGCGTCTCGTTGAGCACGCAGAGGTACTGGATCGCCTGCTTGGCCGTCCTGATCCCGCCGGCCGGCTTCATCCCGATGATGCAGCCCCGTCTCGTCGTGGACGTCGCGGATCACCTCGAGCATGCAGAGCGTCACCGGCAGCGTCGCGGCGGGGCTCACCTTGCCGGTCGAGGTCTTGATGAAGTCGGCGCCGGCGGCGATCGCGAGCAGCGACGCGCGGCGGACGTTGTCGTAGGTGCCGAGCTCGCCGGTCTCGAGGATCACCTTCAGGTGCGCGGCGCCGCACGCCTCCTTGACGCGCACGATCTCGTCCACGACCTTCGCGTAGCGGCCCGAGAGGAACGCGCCGCGATCGATCACCATGTCGATCTCGTCGGCCCCGAGCGCGACGGCCTCGCGGACGTCCTCGAGCTTCACCTCGATCGGCGACTGGCCCGGAGGGGAACGCGGTCGCGACCGAGGCGACCTTCACGGTCGAGCCCGCGAGCCTCTTCTTCGCGACGGCAACGAGGTTCGGGTAGACGCAGACCGCGGCCACGGACGGGATCGACGGGTCGCCGGGATCCGGGTGCATCGCCTTCGCGCACAGAGCGGAGACCTTGCCCGGCGTGTCCGCGCCCTCGAGCGTCGTCAGATCCATCATCCGGATCGCGAGGTCGAGCGCGGCGAGCTTCGCACCCTTCTTGATCGAGCGCTTCGCGAGCTCGCCCGCGCGGGCCTCGAGCGCGACCGCGTCGACGGAGCCGATCCGCGGCAGCCGCAGATCGAGCGGCAGCTCGACGTCGAGCGGGAGAAGCTGTGCCTGCGCCATCGAGGTCAAGTCTAGTCTCGGCCGACCGGGCCGCGGTTGCGCGCTCCAGCCCCGGCCGTTATAGAGTCCCCCCATGGCTCTCGGGACGAACGCGAAGATCGCGCTGATCAAGTCGGCGCCGCTGTTCGAGAACTGCTCCAAGCAGGAGCTGCAGAGCATCGCCCGGATCGCGGACGAGCTCGATGTCCGCGCAGGGCAAGGTGCTGATCCGGGAGGGCGAGCGCGGGCGCGAGTTCTTCGTGATCGTCACGGGCGAGGTGGAGGTGCGCCGGAAGGGACGCAAGATGGCGACCCTCGGCCCCGGCAGCTTCGTCGGCGAGATGGCGCTGCTCTCGAAGATCCCGCGGGTCGCGACGGTGACCGCGGTGACGCCGCTCGACGTGCTCGTGATCACCGATCGCGCCTTCCTGGACCTGCTCGAGAAGATGCCGTCGCTCACCGTGAAGGTCGCCCGCACGCTCGCCGAGCGCGTGGGCGCGAACGAGCTGAGCGACATGCGTCACGGCAGCTGACCCGGTGGGCGCGCTCGAGCCGCGCGTGCGCGAGCTCGCGCAGGCCGCGAACTTTGCCGCGCTGACGGTCAACCTGCCGTCCGGGCGCTCGATGACGCACGTGATGTGGGTCGACGCCGACGACGACCACGTCCTGATCAACACCGAGGTGCATCGCGCGAAGTTCGCCGCCGTCGAGCGCGACCCGCGCGTGACCGTGATGGTGTGGGTGCGCGACGACCCGTACACCTATGCGGAGGTCCGGGGTCGCGTCGTCGAGACGGTCCGCGGGCCGGAGGCGCGAGCCCACATCGACGCGCTCAGCCAGAAGTACCGTGGCCGCGACTACGACCCGTCGACCATCACCTCGGAGCGCGTGATCCTGCGGATCGCGCCCGACGTGCAGCACGTTCGCTAGCGCGCCCTGTGAACAACCGGTGCACTTCGCGTCATCCTTCGGTGAGCGCGGTGGGAATCGCTGATCTCGAGGAGTAAGCTCGGGCGTCCACGGCGTACGTCCACGTCGTCCCGGTCCAGCACGATTACCGAGGAGGAAGACCCATGGCAGGAGAGGTCGTTCACGTCGAGTTCCCGTCCACCGACATCGACCGGGCGCAGCGCTTCTGGAGCGGCGTGTTCGGCTGGAGCTTCGGCGACTCCGTCATGCCCGGCATGGACTACCGGATGGCGCAGGTCAACGACAACGCCGGCGTCGCGCTGATGGCGGGCGAGACGGGCCACCCGACCTTCTACTTCGACACGGACGACATCGACGCCTCGATCGCGACCGTGCGGGAGCTCGGCGGCAAGGCCGAGGACAAATCGCCCGTCCCGACCCACGGCTGGTTCGCGGCCTGCTCGGACAGCGAGGGCAACGCGTTCTCGTCTGTGGCAGTCGGACTCCGCCGCCGGCTAGACCGGCGACCGGCCGAGCTACATCCCGAGCCGCTCGACCATCTTGGGATCGCGGCGCCACTTGGCGCGCACCTTGACGACGAGCTCGAGGAACACCGGGTGGCCGACGAGCCGCTCGACCTCGGGCCGCGCGCGCGTGCCGATCTCGCGCACCATGGCGCCCTTCTTGCCGACGAGGATGCCCTTCTGCGACTCCGTCTCGACGAGGAGGACGGCGCGCACGACCTTCTCGCCGATCTCCTCGACGACGACCATGATCGCGTGCGGCACCTCGTCGCGGGTCAGGTGGAGCGCCTTCTCGCGGATCACCTCGGCGACCCGGTCCTCGGTGGTCATGTCGGTCGACTGGTCGAGCGGGAAGTAGAGCGGGCCTTCGGGCAGCAGGTGGACGAGGTCGTCGCGCAGCTCGCCCACGCCGTCCTTCGTCACCGCGCTGACCGGGTGGAGAGCATGGAAGTCGCCGAGCGTCGCGGCCGACTTCATCTGGGTCGCGATGTGACCGTGCTTGAGGCGGTCGATCTTGTTGACGGCGATGATCACCGGGATGCCGAGCGAGAACACGCGCCGCGCGACGTAGCGGTCGCCGGCACCGATGCGGTCGCGGGCCGAGACGACGAGCAGGACGACGTCGATCTCCTCGAACGACGAGTCGACCGTCTTCTGCATGCTCGTCGTCAGCGCGTCCATCGGGCGCTGGAAGCCGGGCAGGTCGGCGAGCACGAGCTGCCAGTCAGGCCCGTTGGCGACGCCGAAGATCCGGCGGCGGGTGGTGTTCGGCACGTTCGAGGTGATCGCGACCTTGTCGCCGCAGAGCGCGTTGACGAGCGTCGACTTGCCCACGTTCGGCCGGCCGGCGACGGCGACGATGCCCGACTTCATGCGAGGTGGCCGGCGTCGAACTGCTCCGGCAGCAGCTCGTCCACGGTCATCTGGACGACCCGCCCGCCGTTGCGGAAGACGACGCGCTCGACCTGCATCTCGGCGAGCCACTGGCGGCAGCCGCCGCAGGGCGAGGCGGTGATCGCGGCGACGATGAAGTCGCCCGGCCGGTAGCCCTGGACGACGGCGCTCGAGAACGTCGTCCGCTCGGCGCACACGCCCAGCGGGTACGCCGCGTTCTCGACGTTGACGCCCTCGATCACGGTGCCGTCGCGCGTGAGGACGGCGCAACCGACGTTGAAGCCGGAGTACGGCGCGTACGCCCTGGACGCGATCGCGTCGGCGCGCGCGAGCAGCTCGTCGTCGGTCATGTCGAGAAGACCTGGAAGATGACGAGAGCCACGATGGCGCCGAGAGTACCGCCGGTGACGACCTCGAGGGAGGAATGGACCCCGGCCTCCACCCGCGTCTGCGCCACCAGCAGCGCCATGATGAACGCCAGCGAGGAGACGAGGAAGCGGTGCTCCGATCCGTCGAGCGTGAGCGTGATCGCCATCCAGCCGCCGAACGCGACCGCCGCGTGGCCGGACGGCCAGCCGCCCCGCAGCGGCGTGCCCCGGCCCGACAGCGCCTTCATCGAGATCACGAGCACGACGACGAGGACGAGCGCGACGAGCGTCAGCTCGGCCGGCGTCTTCGAGAGCCGGTCGAGGAACCTGTTCGAGCGGTCCGCCACCTGACCCGAGAACACGAGGTAGCCCACCGCGACCGCGTTGACGGCGGCGATCAGCACCGCGCCCGCCGCGATGTCCTTCGCCAGCTTCGCCATCGGGTCGAAGGAGGTCGATGCGATGTCGACCGCGGCCTCGACTGCGGTGTTGATCATCTCCGTGATCAGCACGAAGGCGATCGAGAGCAGCAGCACGATCAGCTCGATCTTCGAGACGTCGACCGCGAGCGCGGCGATCAGCACGGCAACGGCGATGAGGAAGTGGATCCGCATGTTCCGCTGCGTGCGGAGCACGTGGATGATCCCCTCGAACGCGACGTTGAAGCTCTCGAGGATCGAGGGCGGCCGCCGCCCCGGGCGCCGGGCTCATCCCTGCCTGCCTCGAGGATCGCGCGCTCGCGGCGCTCCATCTCGTCGCCGTGCTCGAGCCCGAGCAGGTGGAGGATCCCGTGGACGAGCGGCCAGCGCCACTCGTCGGCGACGACCTGGGGGCAGATCACGACGTCGCCGAGCGCCCGCGGCACGCCGTCGGGCAGCTCGTCGAGACCGTCGATCGGGAACGAGAGCACATCGGTGGCCTCGTCGATGCCGAGATGCTCTGCCTTCAGCACGCGGATCTCGTCCGGCGTCACCCAGGCGATCCCGAGCTCGGCCTCCTCGACGCCCTCCACTGCGAGCGCATGCCGCGCGAGGTCGACCGCGCCTGCCACGTCGACCTCGACGCCGCTGCGGTTCTCGACCTCGACCTCGATCACTTCTTGCGGGCGGTGCCGGTCTCTTCGGCGTGGCGCTTGTACGCCTCGACGATCCGCTGCACGAGCTTGTGCCGGACGACGTCCTCGTGCCCGAACTCGACGACGCCGATGCCGTCGACCTCGCGCAGGATGTCGCGCACCTGGATCAGGCCCGACGCCTGCTCGCGGGGAAGGTCGATCTGGGTGATGTCGCCGGTGACGACCATCTTCGAGCCGAACCCGAGCCGGGTGAGGAACATCTGCATCTGCTCGGGCGTCGTGTTCTGCGCCTCGTCGAGGATGATGAACGAGTCGTTGAGCGTGCGGCCGCGCATGAAGGCGAGCGGCGCCACCTCGATCGTGCCCCGCTCCATGTAGGCGGTGAGGCGGTCGGGATCCATCGTGTCGTAGAGGGCGTCGAAGAGCGGCCGCATGTAGGGGTCGACCTTCGCGAGCATGTCGCCGGGCAGGAAGCCGAGCCGCTCCCCCGCCTCGACCGCCGGCCGGGTGAGGATGAGGCGGCCGACCTGCTTCTCGCTCAGCGCCGCGACGGCGAGCGCGATCGCGAGGTAGGTCTTGCCGGTGCCGGCCGGGCCGACCCCGAAGGTGACGGTGCTCGAGCGGATCGCGTCGACGTAGCGCTTCTGGACGACCGTCTTCGGCGCGATCTTCTTGCCGCGGTGCCGCCAGACGACGTCCTCGAAGATGTCGCGGATGTCGGCGGCCTGGTCGAGCGCGGCTGCGACGGCGCCGACCGTGTCGGGCCCGATCGCGTGACCACCCTCGACGAGCTCCACGAGCTCGTCGACGACCGCCCGCGCCTCGGCCACGCGCTCGCCGTCGCCGTCGAGCGTGAGCTTGTTGCCGCGGAGCGAGATCGAGCACCCGAGCCGGTCGCGCAACGAGTCGAGCACGCCGTCGGTGACGCCGGCGAGCTCGGCCGCAACTTCATTGGGAACGATGACCACGTCTTGCATGCCGCCAGTGTAGGGGTCATCGCTACCGTCGACGATATGGCCGAGCTGACCGTGCTCTACGACGAGGGTTGCGGCTTCTGCACGCGGGTCGCGCTGCGGGTCGCGCGGCCACCTCGCGTCGACATCGCGCCGATCGGATCCCCGCTCGGCTCCCTGCTCCTGCGCGACCTCACGCCGTTGGAGCGATACGCCACCATGCACGTGGTCGACGCGACCGGCCGCCGCCGGTCGGGCGGCTCCGCCCTGGCGCCGCTCGCAAGGACGATCCCCGGCGGCGCGGCTCTCGCCTCCGCCTTCGACGCCTTCCCCGGGCTCGACCGATGCTGCGTACGATCTCGTCGCCCGCAACCGCGGGCTCGCCTCGAAGCTGCTGCGTGCCTACGACCGACGACGTTCCTCTGCCTCGGTGGCCCTGTGACCCTGACGCTCCAACCTCCGGCCCGGCATCTCCTCCGCGCGAAGGATCTGATCGACGCGCGCTATCGCGATCCACTGGATGTTCCCGCGCTCGCGCGGGCCGCGCACCTCTCCACCGCGCACTTCAGCCGCGAGTTCCGCAAGGCGTTCGGCGAGACGCCGCACCAGTACCTGCTCACGCGCCGGCTCGAGCGCGCGGCCGCGCTGCTGCGGAGCACCGACCGGACCGTGTCCGAGATCTGCTTCACCGTGGGCTTGCGGAGCGTCGGCTCGTTCACGTCGAGCTTCGGGCGTGCCTTCGGATGCTCGCCGCTCGCCTACCGCGCCGCCTATCCCCCGGCAGCGGACCGGGTGCGAATCCCGACGTGCATGCTGATCGCCTACGGCCGGCCGAGTCGAGCAGTTTTGGAGAAGACAGCCGACTGAGCCGTGACTAGCGTGGCCTCCGACCACATTCAAGACGCAACAGGGAGGCACCACCGATGCAGATGCAGCTCACCACCGTCAACCAGTGGGTTCACGACCAGGACGAGGCGCTCGAGTTCTACACGGAGAAGCTCGGCCTGGAGCTTCGCGACGACGTGACCGTGCCCGAGATGGGCAACTTCCGCTGGCTCACCGTCGGGCCGGTCGGCCAGCCCGATATCGCTGTCGTCCTGATGTCCATTCCCGGCCCGCCCGTGATCGACGCCGAGACATCCGCACAGCTGAAGGACGTGATGGCGAAGGGCGCGGCAGGCGGCCTGTTCTTCGCGACCAACGACATCCAGGAGACCTACGAGGAGCTCAAGGGCAAGGGCGTCGAGTTCACGCAGGAGCCGACGAAGCAGCCGTACGGCGTCGACGCCGGCTTCCGTGACCCGTCGGGCAACCAGATCCGCGTGATCCAGAACGCGTAGTCGGAAGACCTCGGGAGGGCTCTGCCGGGCGGCAGGGCTCTCCCGCTCGTCAGTCGACCGACAGCAGGTCGACGACGAACACGAGTGGCTCGTGCGGGGCGATCACCCCGCCGGCACCACGCGCGCCGTACGCCATCGCCGACGGGATCGTCAGCTTGCGCCGGCCGCCCACCCTCATCCCCTGCACGCCGGCGTCCCAGCCGGGAATGACCTGGCCCTTGCCGAGCTTGAACTCGAACGGCTGGTTGCGGTTCCACGAGGCATCGAACTCCTCGCCGGTCGAGAACGCGACGCCGGCGTAGTGGACCGTCACCTTCCGGCCGCTCGTGGCCTCGTCACCGTCTCCGACGACGATGTCCTCGATCCCGAGGTCGAACGGAATGTCGCCTTCGGGCTTGTCGATCTGGGGGCGTTCCATCGCGGAATCCGTCACGCGAGCTTTTCGCGGACGATCTGGCTGACGGCGGACCCGTCGGCCTTGCCCGACACGCGCGGCATCACGTCGGCCATGACGCGACCGATGTCGCGCAGCGACGTGGCTCCGACCTCGGCGATGACGTCGTCGACGATCTCGTCGAGCTCGTCCTCGGAGAGCGGATCCGGCATGAACTCCTCGAGCACCTCGAGCTCGAAGTCCTCCTTGTCGGCCTGCTCCTCGCGGCCGGCCGCCTCGAAGGCCTCGAACGCCTCGACGCGCTTCTTGCGCTCGCGCTGCAGCACCTGCAGCTCCTCGTCCTCCGAGAGCGGCCGTTGCAGCTCCTTCTCCGCCGAGCGCAGGCTCGAGAGGATCAGGATCAGCGCGTCGCGGCGGTCGTCCTCGCGAGCGAGGCGCGCCTGCTTGAGCTCGTTTTCGATGGTGCCGATGAGTTCCACAGCGACAGTCTGCCCGCAATCCGCGCTCAGTGGAACCCGGGTAGCGCTTTTCCTGCCAACACGTGCCAGTGAAGGTGGAACACCGTCTGCCCCGCGCGCGGGCCGACGTTGACGATCACGCGGTAGTCGTCGAGGCCTTCTGCAGCGGCGACGGCGGCCACGAACCGCAGCATCCGGCCGGCTTCCTCGTCCGGGAACTCGTCGATCTGACGGAACGTGTCGACGTGCCGCTCGGGCAGGACGAGCAGGTGCGTCTCCGCGGCGGGCTGAATGTCCCGGATGGCGACGAAGCCGTCGGCGGCGTGCACGTGGTCGCCGTTCGCGACCAGGTTGCAGAAGAGGCAGTCAGGCTGCGACAACGGCCAGCACCCCTTCGTCGGCGACGCCGACCGCCTCGGCCGGCACGAGCGCGCCGATCGGCGCGTCGACGAGCCACGGCGTGTAGTCGTCGGCGTACCCCAGCCCCGGGCGGTCGACGAGAACCACGTCCCTGCTCCCCACCCGGTTCGACCAGCGAGCCCGGCACGCTGCGTCCGACGCTGCTCGGAGGCGCGCGCTCCGCTCCTTCTTCACCTGCCGCGGGACGGGGTCGTCGGCGGCGGTCCGCGTTCCCGGCCGGGGCGAGTACGGGAAGACGTGCACCTTGCTGATTCCGACGGCCTCCACCGCCGCCATCGTATTGCCGAACGCGCGCTCGTCCTCGCTCGGGAAGCCGACGATCACGTCGGTCGTGAGGTTGAAGTCGTCGAGCGGCTCGATGCGTGCGCGGTACTGCCCGATCGTGTAGCGGCGTCCCATCGCTCGCAGCACGTCGTCGTCGCCCGACTGCAGCGGAACGTGGAGGTGCCGGGAGACGACGGGGGTCTCGCGCATCGCCGCGATCAGGTCGGGGGTGACGTGGTTCACCTCGATCGACGAGAGCCGCAACCGCTCGAGGCCGTCGATCGCTCCCGCCGCCCGGATCAGCCCCGCGAGCGTCAGCCCTGCCTCGCGATCGCGGAAGCAGCCGAGATTGACGCCGGTGAGCACGACCTCCTGATGACCCTGCGCCGCTCGCCGCCTGATCTCGTCGAGGACGGCGGTCGCAGACCGGCTGCGGGTGGCACCACGGACGAGCGGGATCACGCAGAACGAGCACGAGAACGAGCAGCCGTCCTGGATCCTGACGAAGGCGCGCACCCGGTCGAGCCGATGGTCGGCCTGGACGCAGCCGATCGCGCCCACGTCGGCGGAGACGGCGTCGACGAGCTCCTCGCTCCGACGGGCGATCACCCTGACGTTGTCGGGCAGGCCGGCGAACGCCTGCGTCGGGAGGTTCGCGGCGCAGCCGGTGACGACGACGCGGGCGTGCGTGCGGGCGGCTCGAGCAGCCGCCTGACGGGACTTTGCCACCGCCTCGTTCGTGACGCAGCAGGTGTTGATGACGGCGACGTCTCCGGCGCTCGGACGCCTCGCTGTGACCGTCCGCGAGCAGGCGCTCGCGGATCGCCTGCTCGTCGGCGAACGACACCTTGCACCCGAGGAACCGCGTCGTGAACGTGGCCATGTCGCGGGAATGTAACGCTCCCGGAGCGCTGTGGCCGGCGGGCGGTGCGAGGCGACGCGTATGGTGCTCGCGATGATCGGCTCGGAGCCCGGCTTTTCGACGTGCCTCGCGCGGGCGCTCGGTTTCGAGCCCGGGCAGCTGCCAACGGCCGACGGCGACGATCCGAACGTCTTCTGGCGCCAGTGGCTCGCCGGGCGCAACCTCGGGCTCGTGCCGATCGACGACCCGGTCTCGTTCGCGTGGCCGGGGTACTGGATCGCCGCCGTCGCGGCTCCGGACGGGCGATCGTGACGCCGTCCTGATGTTCGGCGTCCCGTCCGGCCCGCTGCTCGATCCCGCCGGTCTGCTCGCGCGCGGCGGCTCGCTCGTCGAGGGCGTCGTGATCGCGCCGTTCCAGCTCGGTCTCGATGTGGCGGTGCCGTACGGGGAGCCCGCCGAGGCGGGCGGTGTCGTCGCCGGCCTGCTGGTGGCGCCGGCCGCGGAGGCCCCGTTGGCTCGTGTTCCGAGCCGCCGAGGCGGTCGCGGGGCGTGGGCTCGAGGGCGACCGGTACTTCAGCGGCGAGGGAACGTTCTCGGGCAGCGGCCGTGGCTACGAGGTGACGCTGATCGAGGCGGAGGCGCTCGAGGCTCTGGCCACCGAGGGGGTCGAGATCTCCTGGGAGGAGGCGCGTCGCAACGTCGTCACCCGCGGCATCGGGCTGAACGCGCTCGTCGGTCGCCGCTTCCTGATCGGCGAGGTCGAGTGCGTCGGCCGGCGTCTCGCCGAGCCGTGCTCGCACCTCCAGCGGCTGGCGCCACCGGGCATCCTCGCGGGTCTCGTGCACCGAGGCGGGTTGCGGGCCGACATCCTCGAGGGCGGCACGATTCGGGTTGGCGATCCGGTCGTGCCGGTCCCGGAGGCGTAGCGGCGCGCGGGACGACGCTACGCGCTTCGCTCGAAGCGATCCGCGGCCCAGCCGTCGAGCTCGGCGCGCTCGAGGTGCCGCCAGCCGGGCGCCGCCGGCATGTCGCCGGTCAGGTAGCCGGAGGTGATGGCGAACCGCGTCTCGAGCCGCGCGAGGATCTTCTCCACCGGCCGCAGCAGCACGTTCGCGACCGCGACGTCCGCCGTCGGAACCTCGTCGGACTCGCCGTCGAGCACCGTCGCCTCGAGCACGACGCCGTTGACCGCGGCGTTCGCGATCGTGGTCTCGACCGCGACCGGGTCGTTGTCGACCGCCCAGATCGGATCGAACCCGAGGCGCGCCGCTGCGATCGACAGCACGCCCGACCCACACCCGACGTCGAGCAGCGACCCGCGTTCGGAGGTCGCGAGCAGCCCGATGCAGAGGCGTGTCGTCGGATGCGCGCCGGTGCCGAATGCTCGACCCGGGTCGATCACGACTGCGAGCTCGCCGGGGTCGGGCTGCTCCCACGGCGGGCCGATCCAGAGCCCACCGGCGCGTGCGGGGCGGTGGAATGCACGCCAGGCGTCCTCCCAGCCCGGCGCCACGAGCGTGACCTCGACGTCGGCGAACGCGGCGCGAATGGCCTCGACCGCGCTCTCGTCGACGTAGAGCCCGAGGACGAGCGTGTCGCCCGACTCCGACTCCTCGAAGCCGCCGGGCGCGAGCTCGATGGCGGCCGCGCGCGCTTCCTCTGCCTGCGCGAGCGGGACGCGGGCCGACACGCGGACGAACTCGCCCGTCATCCGAGCTCGAAGCTGTCGGACTGCTGCCACGTGCCGTCGGCGAGCTCCTCGAAGAGGCTGATGCGCTGGACGGTAAAGCCGAACGGGAGCCCTGCCCCGAGCTCGCGCTCGGCCTGCTCGGCGACGTGCTCGACGCTCCCGCCCGGGCCGACCTCGGCGATCGTCAGATGTGGCACCGGCTCCGCGAACGCGTCCCCGTACGGCGGGAACTGCGGGAAGCGGGCGTGGGTTCCGGTCAGGAGCGCGATGAACCGCTCGTGAGGCTCGGGTGCGAGCCAGACATGCGCGTCGAACCGGTCAACTCGCGCCAGCTCGGCGGAGAACGCCGAGAACGTCGCGAAATGCTCGACGACCTGCGCACGGAGCTCAGCGTCGATGCTCGCCACGCCGGCGAACGGGAACAGCACGGTGACGTGAGCCGGAAGGCCGCGTGCGACCGAGGCGGCAAGGTGGCGCCGCCGGAAGTCGTCGACCGCCTCCTCGACGGGAACCTGCACGAGCAGAGCGGTTCGCCGCTCGTGCGGCGGCACCTCGGTCATCGTCAGCGGAACACGTTCTTGATCCGCCCGAAGAGACCGCCGTCGCCGTCGTCGGCGCGGTACGGCTCGTCGCCGAGGTCCTGCTCGAGTTGCTCGATCAACGCGCGTTGCGCTTCGTCGAGGCGGCGCGGGACGTGGACGCGCGAATGCACGTGGAAGTTGCCGCGCCGTCGTCCTTCGAGGGACGGCATGCCCTGGCCACGGAGCACGTGAACGTCGCCCGGTTGGGTGCCCGCGGGGATCTCGACCTCGATCTCGCCGGCAGGCCCGGGAACCGCGAGCGTGGTGCCGAGCGCCGACTGCGTCATCGTCAGGTCGACGGCGGTGTGGAGGTCGTCGCCGTCGCGCTCGATGCCGGGCTGCGGGGTGACGCCGATCTGGACGAAGAGGTCGCCGGAGGGACCGGCGAGCTCACCGGCGTGCCCCTCGCCCCGAACGCGGATCCGCTGCCCGTCGGCGATGCCGGCGGGGACGTCGATGTCGACCGAGCGGTCGTGCAGCGTTCGGCCGATGCCGTCGCAGGTGGCGCACGGTGTCTCGACGACGCGGCCGAGCCCATCGCAGCGCGGGCAGGCGCCGGTGCGGACGAATTGTCCGAAGACGCTCTGCGAGACCTGCTGGACGCGGCCGGCGCCTCCGCAGACATCGCAGGTGACGGGGACGGTGCCGGGGGCGGCGCCGTTGCCGCCGCACGTGTCGCACGTCTGGGCGACCCGCGTCGGCACGCTGACCGAGATCCCGCTGTACGCCTCCGCGAGCGTGATCTCGGCGCTCGCGACGACGTCGCCGCCGCGCGAAGGCCCGCCGCGGCGCGTCTGCTGGCCGAACAGCGACTCGCCGAAGAACGCACCGAAGATGTCCGAGAGATTGCCGAGGTCGAAGTCCGCCGGCGCAAACCCACCGCCGCGAAGCCCCTCTCGCCCGTAGCGGTCGTAGGTGGCGCGGCGCTCCGGGTCGGACAGCACCTCGTACGCCTCGGCCGCCTCGCGGAAGCGTTTCTCTGCCTCAGGCTCCTGGGAAACGTCGGGATGAAGCTCGCGCGCGAGCTTGCGGAATGCCCGCTTGATGTCGGCATCCGGGGCGCCACGGTCGACGCCGAGAATCTCGTAGTAGTCGCGCTCGGCCGTCGCCATCAGGGTGTCGAGGGTACCGGCACGGGCGGTCGCTACAGCGGGTGCTACTCGTCCTCGTAGACGTCTTCGACGAGCCGGGAGAGCTCGAATGCCGCAGCGCGAACCGCCCGGATCGCCTTGTCGTAGTCCATCCGCAGCGGGCCGAGGAGGGCGACGGATCCGAGCGAGCGGCTCGCGATCCCGTAGGTGGCGCCGACGTACGAGACGTCGTGCAGGTGGCCTCCGTCGACCTCGGGGCCGACGCGGACGACGGTGCGGCGCGGATCGAGCGCGTCGGAGAGGAGCTCGAGGACTGCAGCGCGTCGCTCGAGCACCTCGAGCAGGTGCTGACAGGCTTCGAGCTCGGCGCCACGCGCGTCGCCGAGCAGCCCCGCCGCGCCGCCGACGAAGAGCTGCGGCCCATCGTCTGCGACCGCGTCGACGAACGCCGTCCGCAGGCGGCCGAGGAATGCCCGTTCGCTCGAGGGCAGCATCGGATCCTCGAGCCGGCGGCGGAGCGTGGCCGAGCCGAGACGCAGGCCGACGGCCTGCTCCTCGAGATACGTGCGTGCCCAGTCGACGAGCCCCGGGTCGACCGGCTGCTCGAGCTCGAGCACGCGCTTCGTGACCCCTCCCGTCGACGTGATCACGACGACGATCACTGCCCGCGGCTGCAGCTGCAGCACGTCGACGTGCCGCACTGCGGCCGCGCCGAGGGCAGGGGCAGAGACGAGGGCAAGGAGCCGAGTCGCCTGCGAGAGCGCTTCCGTCGTCGAGCGCAGGGTCTGCTCCAGCTCGCTGCGGACGGTGGCGACGTCGAACACGACCGGATCGGGACGCCCGTCGATCGCGTCGACGAGCTGCTCCGCATAGACCCGGTAGCCGTGCTCGGTCGGAACGCGCCCCGCCGAGGTGTGCGGATGCGTCAGCAGCCCGAGCGTCTCGAGCTCCGCGAGCTCGCTCCGCACGGTCGACGACGACACGCCCATGCCCGCTCGTTCGACGAGCGACTTCGACCCGACGGGCTGGCCGGTGGCGACGTGCTCCTCGACCACTCTCCGCAGGATCTCTCGCCTGCGGGCGGAGAGCTGTTCCATGGTCTACGGATCGTACCGGGGCGCGGCGCCGTGGACGCGCTCGGGCCGCGCGTCAGGTCGCAGCGCCATCGACGCTCGAGCGCGCGTCAGACGAGCAGCTCGGCCGTGACGGCGTCGCCGAGGAACCGGCCGCGCGCCGTCAGCGTGAGCGTCTCCTCGCCCGCCGGCCCGGTCTCCGCGACAGCGAGGCCGCCCGCCACCATCCGCTCGAGCGCGGCCCGATCGATGACGCCCTCGAGGCCGGCCAGCGGCAACGGCTCGTCGAGGCGGAGCCCGAGCATCACGCGCTCCTGCGCCTTCGTCAGCGCATCGAGCTGCTCGATCTCGCGCGGCGGATCAGCGGCCCCGACAGCCGCACTCCGATCCAGGAGCGCGCCGATGTAGCGGCCGATCGATGCACCGTTGCGGCGGCGTTGCTGCCCGAGGGTCGACACCGCCCCGATCCCGACGCCGAGGTAGTCGCGCCCATGCCAGGTGCCTAGGTTGTGGTGAGAGCGAAGGTCCCGCCCGCCCGCCCGCGCGCCGGTGAGACAGAAGTTCGCCGTCTCGTACCAGCGGTAGCCGGCCGACGTCAGCGTCTCGACGACACGCTCGAAGTACCCCTCCATCGCCTCCGACTGGCGTTCGAGCTCGTCTCCCCAGGCGTGCGTGAACCGCGTGCCCGGCTTCGCCTCGAGCTCGTACAGGGAGAGGTGCTCCGGCGCGAGCGCCAGAGCCTCCGCAAGATCATGGTCGAGGTCGGCGGGCTCCTGGCCCGGGATCCCGTAGATGAGATCGAGCGAGATGTTGTCGAACGAGGCATCACGAAGAGTATGGAACGCGCGCCGGACGTCGTCCGGACCGGCAACGCGCTCGAGCACCTCGAGCAGGCGCGGGGCGAAGGTCTGCGCCCCGAGCGAGACCCTCGTCACGCCGCCTTCGCGCAGGAGCGCTGCGAGCTCCGGGGTCACGGTCTCCGGGTTCGCCTCGACGCTGATCTCGGCCGCGGCGGGAAGCGACGCGAGCACCCGCCGCAGAGCGTCCGGATCGGTGAACGACGGCGTGCCGCCGCCGACGAAGACGGTCGCGACATCGCCCGAGAGCACCCCTCGCTCACGCTCCAGCTCGACGAGCAGCGCATCGACGTAGGCGCCGTGCTGCTCGTGCCGGCCGACGACGGTGACGAAGTCGCAGTAGCCGCAGCGGTGCGAGCAGAACGGCAGGTGCACGTAGAGATGGCCGACGTTGGTGCCGTCGGTGCTCGCGAGCGGCTCTGCGCCGACCGCCAAGCGCTACTTCTTCTTGTCCGCGTCGAGGTTGAGCACCGCCAGGAACGCCTCCTGCGGCACCTCCACCCCGCCGACCTGCTTCATCCGCTTCTTGCCCTTCTTCTGCTTCTCGAGCAGCTTGCGCTTGCGGGAGATGTCGCCGCCGTAGCACTTCGCGAGCACGTCCTTGCGGCGCGCCTTGACGGTCTCGCGGGCGATCACGCGCGACCCGATCGCAGCCTGGATGGGCACGTCGAACATCTGCCGCGGGATCTCCTCGCGCAGCTTCTCGACGAGCAGCCGGCCGCGGTCGTAGGCGAACTCGCGGTGGATGATGAGCGACAGCGCGTCGACCGGCTCGCCGCCGACGAGCACGTCGACCCGCACGAGCTTGCCCGGCTGGAAGCCGGAGAGGTCGTAGTCGAAGCTGGCGTAGCCGCGCGTGCGCGACTTGAGCTGGTCGTAGTAGTCGAGCACGATCTCGGCGAGCGGCAGGTCGTAGGTCAGGTGGACGCGCTCGGGCGAGAGGTACTCGAGCTGGTCGAAGCGTGCCGCGGCGCTCGTTGTTCAGCTCCATCACGGTGCCGACGTACTCCTTCGGGACGATGATCGAGGCGTGGATGTACGGCTCCTCGACCTCCTCCAGCTCGGCCGGCATCTCGGACGGGTTGTGCACCTCGCGCCACTCGCCGTTGCGCTCGAGCACGCGGTAGGCGACGTTCGGCGCGGTGACGATCAGGTCGAGGTCGAACTCGCGCTCGAGCCGCTCGCGCACGATCTCCATGTGGAGCAGCCCGAGAAAGCCGCAGCGGAAGCCGAAGCCGAGCGCGCGCGACGTCTCCGGCTCGTAGAACAGCGCCGCGTCGTTCAGCTTCAGGCGCTCGAGCGCGTCGCGCAGCTCGGGGTACTCGTCCGAGTCGCTCGGGAACAGGCCGGCGAACACCATCGGCTTGACGTCCTTGTAGCCGGGCAGCGGCTCGGTCGCGGCAGCGCCCTTGCGGGTCGTCAACGTGTCGCCGACCCGCAGGGCGGAGACATCCTTGAGCCCCGTGATCACGTAGCCCACCTCGCCGGCCACGAGCTCCGACACCGGCACGCGCGAGGGTGACATGAAGCCGAGCTCCTCGGCGTCGAACTGGGTCCCGAGCGCCATCGCGCGAAGTCCCGAGCCGGTCTCGAACCGCCCGTCGACGACGCGGATGAACGCGATCACGCCGCGGTACTGGTCGTAGGAGGAGTCGAAGATGAGCGCCCGCGCCGGCGCGTCGAGGTCTCCCTCGGGCGGCGCGATCCGCTCGACGATCGCGTCGAGCACCTGGTCGACGTTGATGCCGGTCTTGGCCGAGATGCGCACGACGTCGGCCGGATCGCCACCGAGCAGCTGCGTCACCTCGAGCGCCGCACCGTCGGGATCGGCCGACGGCAGATCGATCTTGTTCACGACCGGCACGATCTCGAGCTCGTTCTCGATCGCGAGGTAGGCGTTCGCGAGCGTCTGCGCCTCGATCCCCTGGGCCGCGTCGACGACGAGCACGGCCCCCTCGCACGCCTGCAACGAGCGCGACACCTCGTAGGTGAAGTCCACATGACCAGGCGTATCGATCAGGTTCAACTGATGGCCCTTCCACGCCACGCGCACCGCCTGCGCCTTGATCGTGATCCCCCGCTCGCGCTCGAGATCCATCGAATCGAGCAGCTGCGCGCGCATGTCGCGGTCGGCCACGGTGTCCGTGAGCTGCAGAATCCGGTCGGCCAGGGTCGACTTCCCATGGTCGATGTGGGCGATGATCGAGAAGTTGCGGATGCGGCTCTGGTCCATGGGAATCAGGCCCGGATGCTAGCTGTCATGCCGTTTTGCCTGGATCTCGGCGTTTCGCGCGCTCGGGTTGAACCGGGCGCCGCAACCCGCCGCGATCAGCGCTCGAGCACCCAGGCGTGCCCGGACGACAGCGGCGCGTAGCCGAGCTTCGCGTTGATCGCGAGCATCGGGGCGTTGGTCTCGTCGTTCTGGGTGATCACCCTCGTGATCCCGGAGGCGGCCGCCCGCGCGAGCGAGTGCTGCTTCATCAGGAGCGCCGAGGCCCCGGCCGCGGAAGGCGCGGATCACGCCGGTGCCGGCGTTCATCGCGCGTCCCGTCTCGCGATCCGAGTAGAGGAACGACGTTCCGACGACGACGCCGTCGGCGGTCACGACGACGCTCAGGTCGTGGTCGCTGTCCGGCGCGTCCCAGATCAGGCGGCGCCAGGTCTCGTACGTGATGCCCGAGAAATCGCCCGGGCCCGGCTCGTCGACTGCGCTTGCCTTGTCGGCCTCGAACACCGGCGTCGGGTCGTCCTCGTACTCCGCCATCGGCGCGATCGCGATCCCGGCCGGCGGTTCCGGCGGCGGCGGAAGCGTTCGCGGGTCGACGGCCGACGTGGTGTCGGTGCTCTCGAGGCTGAAGCCGCGGGCGCGGACGAAGGCGACCGAGTCGGCGTCCGCCCGGCTGTAGGCGACGATGCGACGAGCGCCGATCGCGTCGAGATGGCCGGAGACCATCGTCCCAGAGCGCCGAGCCGACTCCGGCGCGGCGATGGGCAGGATGGACGACGATGGCCGCGTTCGCCGTCGTGCGCGCAGCGGCGAACGCATCGCGGCCGGCGAACGACCAGCCGATCAGCTCGCCACCCTCCTCGGCGCGCCAGAACCGCAGCTCGTCCTCCGGCCGAGCGCTGACCTGGCGGTGGCGGATCCCCGCGACCGTGATCACCCGGTCGTCGAAGCAGGCGCGGTAGAGCGCTGCCACGCGTGGCACATCCTCGACCGATCCGGGCGAAACGATCATCGGCGCGGAGCCTAGCGCCTTCCGTTCGGCGCGTCAGAGCGCGCTCAGACCGAACGGCGCGACACCGTCTGCCGGAGCGCGTCGAGCTCGCGCACGCGGAGCAGCCGGCACGCGCCGAGGTAGGCCAGGGCGCCGATCCCGAGCGCGGCGCCGAGCGAGACGATCTGCGCGACGGTCGAGCGGCCGAGGGCATCGTCGAGCGCGTACCAGACCCCGAACGCGATCGCGCCGAGCACGAGCGAGGCGAGCGTGATGCGCACGATCGCGTCGGTCACGCGCGCGAGGTCGAGGCCACCGACGCGCCGCCGGAGGAAGAAGACGAGCAGCCCGGCGCCGACGATGTTCACGATCGACGTCGCGAGCGGGATACCCCACACGCCCACCCGGTAGAGCACCAGGTCGAGCAGCGCGTTGAGCACGAGCGTGCCGACGCCGATCATCGTCGGCAGCCAGTTCGACTGCAGGCCGTAGAAGCCGCGCGTCATCATCAGCATCCAGCCGTTGAAGACGAGGCCGAGCGAGAACGCCGCGAGACAGCCGGCGACGACGGTGACGTCGCTCTCGGTGAACGCGCCGCGTTCGTAGACGAGCCGCACGATCGGCGTCGCGAGGACGGTCGAGATGATCGCGGCCGGGATCAGGAGGAAGCCGATCTGGCGCAGGCCGGTGCTGATCGTCGCTCTGAAGCCGTCGAGGTCGTTGCGGGCGGCGAGACGGGCGAGGGCCGGGAACAGGACGGTCGCGACCGCGACCGAGAACATGCCCTGCGGGAGCATGTAGAGCCTGAACGCCGAGTTGATCGCGGCAGGCGCAAGGTCGGGGTCGACGAGGCGCGAGGCGATGAGCGTGTCGATCACGGCGCTGACGTTGATGAGGCCGAGCGTCAGCGTGACGGGCAGCATCAGCGTGAAGATCCGGCGCACGGCCGGGTCGCGCCAGTCGAGCACGAGCTGGATCCGACCGTCGAGCCCGCGCAGCCACGGGACGGGCAGGAACAGCTGGATCAGGGTCGCGACCAGGATCGCGCCCGCGTAGACGTAGAGCGCCGCGTCCTCACCGTCGACGCGAGGCACGCCGAGCCAGAGCCCGGCGATGATCGCGAGGTTCCAGAACACGGGCGTCAACGCCGGCACGGTGAAGTGGTCGTACGTGTTGAGGATCCCGACGATGACGCCGCTGAGACCGAGCAGCACCACGATCGGGAACAGCACCCGCGAGAGCCCGACGGCGAGATCGAAGTCGCCGCCCGGGTCTCCGAACGGCTTGATCAGCAGCGGCGCGATCAGGATGAAGATCGCGGTGAGCCCGCCGAGGACGAGGAGCACGAGCCAGAAGACCGTCGACGCGACCCGCCAGGCGCGCTTGCGATCGCCCTTCTCGATCAGGTCGCTGAAGACGGGGACGAACGCACCCGAGAGCGCGGCGTCCGCGAGCAGGGCGCGAACGAGGTTCGGGATCTGGAACGCGACCGTGAACGCGTTGATCTTGCCGTTGATGCCGAAGTAGTAGGCCGCGACCATCTCGCGCACGAGGCCGAGGATCCGGGAGAGGCCGGTCGCGACCGAGAAGATCAGGGTCGAGCGGGCGAGCCGGCGGTGCTGGCCGCCGCGCGCAGACGCCTCGGAGGGATCGGCAGCGTCGCTCATGCCGGTCGAGTTCGGCGCAGACACGCTCTCCACCTTCGCATGAACGGCGGCCCTCGCGTCGCCGTTCGGGGAGGCTTCGAGGCTCTGCTACGATCGCTTCCGCCCGCAAGCTGCGGGCATTCCTACGCTCGAGGGTAGATGCCGAACATTCAGCAACAGAAAAAGCGCGTCCTGATCGCCTCACGGCAGCGGAACGAGAACCTCCACTACCGCTCCACGATCAAGACACTGACGAAGCGGCTCGAAGCGGCCGTCGCTGCCGGCGACGCCGATGCGATCGCGACCGAGCACCTTGCGCTCGTCCGCCTGATCGACAAGGCCGCATCGAACGGCGCGATCCACAAGAACACCGCCGGGCGCAAGAAGGCCCAGGCAGCGCGCCTCGTCGCGACGCCCGCTGCGTAGAGCTCCGTTCCGACGCTTGGCCCGGTACGACCGGCTGAAGCCGGACGCCGGCTAGCCGCGTCGCTAGTCGCGGCCCGGCTCGGCGCTGACGTCGATCAGCGCCCGCAGCAGCTCGACGTCCGGCGCGAGCCGGCTGCCGCCCTTCAGCGCGAGATCGAGCTCGGCGAACCGCACCGTCGCGCTCGCGAGCTCGTCGTCGGAGAACGCCTCGGCCTGGCGGTAGACCTTCTCGCCGTAGAACGGATGCATCTTCAGCGTCGTCGCCGCCTCGCGCGCGGGCACGCCCTGCGAGGCAAGCCGCTTCAGCTGCCGCATCCGCGTGAGGTGGCCGTTCAGCGTCGCCGCGAGCCGGGGCGCCGTGTCGCGGCGCGGCTTGTCGGAGCGGTCGAAGAGCGTCTCCGACAGATCGAGCAGGTGCCCGGGGTGGCGATCTGCCCACGCGTCGGTGAGCGCGAACGACGGCACGTCCGCGAGCGGCGAGACGAGCTGCTCGATCTCCGCCACGCCGACCGGCTCACCCTGCGCCCAGGTCGCGATCTTGTCGATCTCGTTCGCGAGCCCGTGGAGATCTTCCTCGCCGACGTACTCGATCAGGAGCGAGCACGCGTCCGCCTCGGCCTTCACGCCGGCCTGCCGGAAGCGTTCGGCGACCCAGGCAACCCGGCCTCGCTTGGCGACGTCGTAGATCAGCAGGTCGCCGCTCTTCGCACACGCCTTCGCGATCGGAGCGTCCTTCTTGACCTCGAGCCCGACGAGCGCGAGCACGGTGTCGGGCGCGGGCGCCGCCAGGTACGTCGCGACGGCCTCGACGTCGGCAGCCTTCCAGCCGCCGGTCGCGGGACGGCTCGGATCCTTCTTCTGACCGTCGACGTCCGTCACGACGACGAGACGCGCGTCCCCGAACAGGCTGCCGGAGTTGCAGAGGGCGACCACGTCGGCTCCGCTCGCCTCGAGCGCCGATGCGATCTCGACCGACTCGGGCACGAAGCGCGCCCGCAGGCGCTGCACCGCCGTCTCGACCTTCGGCCGGTCGCTGCCCGAGATCAGGTACGCAGGCTTGAGAGAGGGCCGTTCGCTCACCCGCTCTACCGTACTGGACGAGCCGTCCGGACAGTCAGCGAGCGGCCGTCGGACTCGAGCACGATGCGGCCGCTCTCGTCGGTGCGGTAGACCGCGAGCCCGCGACGGGCGTGGAGTGCCTCCAGCGTGTCGGCCCGCGGGTGGCCGTAGTCGTTGTGGGCGCCGACCGAGATCACCGCCACTCGTGGCCGGAGGATCCGCAGCTCCTCCGCGAGGCCCGGATCGGACGAGCCGTGATGGGCGACCTTGAGCACCTCGACGGGGCGCAGCGGCAGCCCGCGCGTCACCTCCGACTCGGAGTCGCCCGTCAGGAGGAGGTCGATCGAGCCGTAGCTCGCGAGCACGACTGCGCCGTGCAGATGCGGGTTCTCGTCGGGAGAGCCGGCGTGATCGGGCCAGAGGACGCGGAGCCGGAGACGCCCGAGCGCGTACCGCCGCCCGACCCGGGCGGGAACCAGCCGGACGCCGAGGCGGCGGGCCGTCGACCGCATCGTCCGCTCGTCGAATCCCTGGCCCGGTTGCATCGGGTCGATCACGGAACCGACGGTCAGCGACCGCAGGATGGCGGGGACGCCGCCGACGTGGTCGCGGTGGGCGTGCGAGACGACGATCGCTGCGAGCGCATGCAGGCCCATCCGCCGCAGCTGCCGGTCGACGCGCGCCTCGGGTGGGCCGGCGTCGACCAGCATCGCCCCCTCGGGCGTCTCGAGCAGGATGCCGTCGCCCTGTCCGACATCGAGGAACGACACGCGGAGCCCGGCGGGCGGTGACCACGTCGGAGGTGGGTGCAGCGCCCACCAGCCGAGCCAGGCGAGCGGCACGAGCGCAACGGCCGTGACGACCGTGGTGCGGCGGCTGTAGGGCGGCACGAGCCTCAGCGCCGCGACGGCCACGACGACTGCCGCAACGGCCAGGACGAGCGTTCTCGACGACGTCTGCGCATACGGCAGCGACGCGATCAGGCGCGCCGAGAATGCGATCCACGCTGCTGCGGCTCCGGCGATCCACGACAACGCCACCGCCGCGGGAGGAATCACGGGCGCGAGCACCGCGGCCGCCGAGCCCGCAGCCGAGCAGGATCGGCATCGCCGGCTCGGCGAGGGCGTTCGCGGGCACGGTCCAGAGCGGGATGGTGCCGAACTGCAACCAGAGGATCGGCGCCGTCACGATCCCGCAGGCGGCCGAGATGCCGACCACCTCGACGAATGCGGCAGGCACCGGGTAGCCCTCGCTGCAGCCGGCGCAGGCGCGGCATCGCGAGGAAGATCGCGCCCACCGCGGCGAACGAGAGCTGGAATCCCGGTTCGAGCAGCGAGCGAGGCGTCCACGCGAGCAGCACCACCGCCCCCATCGCCATCGTGTGCCACCGGTCGCTCGGACGCGACAGCAGCCACGCAAGCGACGCGAGGCATCCCGCAACGGCCGCGCGCACGACCGACGGCTGCCAGCCCACCGCGAGGGCGTACGCCAGGATCGCCACGATCGCGAGGCTGTGACCGACGGTGCGCCCCAGCCCGAGGACGTACGCGAGCCCGAGCACGCCGAACCCGATCAGGACGATGTTCTGACCCGACACCGCGAGCAGGTGGTAGAGCCCCGACGCCTTGAAGGCGTCGCGGAGATCCGGATCGATGCCCTCGTCGGCGCCGAGCACGACGCCGACGACGAGCGACCGGCGCTCGCCGGTGGTCCCGAGCGAGAGGGCGTTCGCCGATTTCCGTGCGCAGCCGATCGCCCACGCCACCGATCCCGCCCCGCCGGCCGACGACATGCCAGGGGCCGCTCGCGTGCAGGACGACATGGATCCCACGCCGCTCGAGCCACCCTCGCTCGTCGAAGCCGGTCTCGGGCCCTCGCGGGGCGACCGGGCGCGCCCGGAGATCGAGCACGGCGCCCTGCGGAGGCGCCCGACCGGCAGGAAGCTCGAGCAGCACCCGCTCGCGCAGCTCGACGCCGTCGAAGCGGCGCACGTCTGCCGCCACCCGAACGGCGTACGGCGAGATGCTCGCAGCGCCGGTGACGACGACCTGCGCTCCGGCCGGGTCGCCGATCCGCGTCGCGAGGTAGCTGCGGTCGAGCTCGTGCAGGCGCAGGCCGCCCCACCAGAGCCCGAGCCCGCCGAGGGCGATCGCCGCCAGGGCGAGCCGGAGCTTCGGTGGCAGGCGGAACGCCGCGCGCGACCGCCGGCGACGCTCGCCGCGATGCCGGCGAGCCGAGGGAACGCGATCCAGTTCGCGGCGGCGAGCCCGAGCCCGACGGCTGCGAGTGCGATTGCCGGCCAGCCGCGGTCGAGCGTGTCCTGCAGCCGGCTCACGGCGTCACCAGGTCGCGCAGCTGCTCCACGCGCGCCGGCCCGATGCCGGGGATCGCATCGAGGTCGTCGACGGAGCGCAAGCGGCCCGTGGGTCTGGCGCCAGTCGAGGATCTTCTGCGCCGTCACCGGCCCGATCCCCGGCAAGGCGTCGAGCTGCTCGAGCGTGGCGCTCGCGAGGCTCACCTTCGCCGCGCTGCCCGTCGCCGCCCCGCCGCCGCCCGCGCCCGGGAGCGCCGCGCGTCGGGACGACGATCTGCTGCCCGTCGGCGACCGGCGCCGCCAGATTGACGAGCGTGAGGTCGGCCCTCCGGCTCGGACCACCCGCGCGGACGAGCGCATCGGCGACGCGGGCTCCCTCGGCGAGGCGCACGAGCCCCGCGTGCCGGACAGCGCCGACGACGTAGACGACGAGCCGAGGCCCGGCACCACCGGCACCACCGCGCCGCCTGCAGCCTTGTTCTCCGTGAGAGCGACAGCCTGCGCTGCGGGCGCCCGGGCCGCGCCCTGGGCGGCAATCCGCTTGCCGACGAGAGCGAGCACGGCGATGCAGACGACCAGCAGGATGGCCGTCTGCCGGCGCGGGAACCGTTCGAAGATCATGTCGTCAATCGTGGCAACAGACGTGTAACGACTTCGTGCCACGTTCGTGCCGGATCAGTGCCGATTGCTCCACAGCAGCGAAAGCCGGACTTGCCTAGCGAACACGCGTTCGTTAGAGTCGGCTGCTCGCCGAGCCCGGACGACAGGCTGAAGCCTCTCGCCGCCGCTCCAGCGTCGCCGGCACGACCTACACGACGAGCGAGACGAGCCGGCCGGGCACGATCACCGTCTTGCGGAGCTCCTTGCCGTCCACGTACGCCTGCACGCGCTCGGAGGCGAGCGCCAGCGCCAGCAGCTCGTCGTCCTCGATCGTCGCGGCCACGCGGAGCCGGTCGCGCACCTTGCCGTTCACCTGCACCGCGATCTCGACCTCGTCGTGGACGAGAAGCGCGGGATCGGCCACTGGCCAGGCGCTCTCCCACAACCTCCCGTGCATTCGAACCCCGTTGACCGATCACGCCCCACAGCTCCTCGGCCACGTGCGGTGCATAGGGCTGGATCAGGGACACCGCGGTCTCGGTCGCGAAGCGCGCGGCCGGATCGTCGGGGTTCCGTGCGATCTCGTTGACCAGCTCCATCACGGCCGAGATCGCGGTGTGGAACGAGAACCGCCGGTCGATGTCGTCGGTGACCTTCGCGATCGTCTGGTGCGTCTTCCGCGCCAGCGCGCCCGTGCCGGGATCACCGGCAGGAACGGCCGCCTGCTCGTGCGCGAGGCGCCAGATCCGGTTCAGGAAGCGCCAGATGCCCTCCAGGCCGTTGTCCTGCCAGTCCATGTCCTCGTCGGCCGGGCCCATGAAGAGCGTGTACATGCGCACCGTGTCGGCGCCGTAGCGGTCGGCGTACTCGAGCGGGTTGACGACGTTGCCCTTCGACTTCGACATCTTGGCGCCGCCGGCGCCGATCATCCCCTGGTTGAACAGCCGCGCGAACGGCTCCCGGAACGAGCACAGGCCCATCTCGTTCATCACCTTCGCGAAGAAGCGGGCGTAGAGGAGGTGCAGCACGGCGTGCTCGATGCCGCCGATGTACTGGTTGACCGGCAGCCAGTAGTCGGCGATCTCGCGGCCGAACGGCAGCTCCGAGTTGGCGGGATCGGTGTAGCGGATGAAGTACCACGACGAGTCGACGAACGTGTCCATCGTGTCCGTCTCGCGGAGCGCCGGGCCGCCGCACGTCGGGCACGTCACATTGACCCAGTCCTCGGCCGCCGCGAGCGGCGAGCGGCCCCTCGGCGCGACCTCGGTGATGTCGGGCAGGACGACCGGCAGCTGGTCGTCCGGCACCGCAACCTCGCCGCAGCCGGGACAGTGGATGATCGGGATCGGGCAGCCCCAGTAGCGCTGGCGCGAGAACAGCCAATCGCGCAGGCGGTAGCCGATCGTCTCCTCGCCGAGACCCTGCTCGGCCAGCCAGGCGACGATCTTCTCCTTCGCCTCGGGGCTCGGCAGCCCCGTGAACGGGCCGGAGTTGACGAGCACCTCGTTCTCGGAGTGGGCGGAGTAGGCGCCATCCTCGGGCAGCTCCCCGCCCTCCGGCGTGACGACGGGCCGGATCTCGATCCCGTAGCGCTCGGCGAACGCGAAGTCGCGCTCGTCGTGCGCCGGCACGGCCATGATCGCGCCGGTGCCGTAGCCCATCAGCACGTAGTCGGCGACCCAGATCGGGATCTTCTCGCCGTTGACCGGGTTGATCGCGTACCGCCCGGTGAAGACGCCGTCCTTCTCCTTCGTCTCGCGCTCGACCTCGGAGCGGGCGGCGGTGTGGCGGACGTAGTCGAGCACCTCGGCCTCGTGCTCGGAGCCCGCGACCAGCTGCGCGACCATCGGATTCTCGGGTGCCAGGGCGAAGAAGGTCGCCCCGAACAGCGTGTCGGGCCGCGTCGTGAAGACCGGCAGCTCCTCCCCGCTCCCGTCGACGCCGAAGACGACGCGGGCGCCGTGCGAGCGGCCGATCCAGTTGCGCTGCATCGTCAGGACGCGATCGGGCCAGTCCTCGAGGTCGGCCATCTCGTCCAGCAGCGCGTCGGCGTAGTCGGTGATCCGGAAGTACCACTGGATCAGGATCTTCGCCTCGACCTCGGCGCCGCACCGCTCGCAATGGCCGTCGATCACCTGCTCGTTGGCGAGCACGGTCTGATCGACCGGGCACCAGTTGACGGGGGCCTCTTTGCGGTAGGCGAGGCCCTTCTCGTAGAAGCGCAGGAAGAGCCATTGCGTCCAGCGGTAGTAGGCCGGGTCGGCGGTCGAGATCTCGCGGCCCCAGTCGATCGCCCAGCCCATGCGGTGCATCTGCTCGCGAATCGAGACGATGTTGCGCTCGGTGACGGTGCGCGGATGCCCGCCTTCCTTGATCGCGGCGTTCTCCGCCGGCAGGCCGAACGCGTCGTACCCCATCGGCCGCAGCACCTGCATGCCGCTGCGGCGGCGGGTGTGCGTGATCACGTCGCCGATCGTGTAGTTCAGCGTGTGCCCCATGTGGAGGTCGCCGGAGGGATACGGCAGCATCTCGACCACGTACGACTTGCGGCGCTCGCCGCCGGCCAGCTCGGCGGGATCCGGGTTCGGGACGTGGAACGACTTCTCGTCGGCCCAGACCTTCTGCCATTTCGCCTCGATTGCCTGTGGGTCGTAGCGCTCCATCGTCTCCGTCACTTGTCGCTCTAGGGAATCCGGGTACAAAAAAGCCTCTCATGCGGAGAGGCTCAGGGGAGGTCGTCACGGCTGTCGCCGCAGGTCTCCCTCGGTCACGTAAGAAGCAGGAACATCTCCCTGATCGTACCACCGTCGTCGCGTTCCGACCACTCCGTTCGCGCTGCGCCAGTACGCTGGCGAGACGACAACCGCGAACAGGGAGAAACGCACCATGCCGCTCGTCTCGATGCGCCAGCTCCTCGACGAAGCCGCCCGCGGCGGCTACGGCGTCGGGGCCTTCAACGTCAACAACATGGAGCAGATCCAGGCGATCATGGAGGCCGCGCGCGAGACGTCCTCGCCCGTGATCATCCAGGCGTCGCGCGGCGCCCGGTCGTACACGAACGACCGCTTCCTCTGGCACCTGATGCAGGCCGCCGTCGAGCTCTATCCGGAGATCCCCGTCGCGCTCCACCTCGATCACGGAAACGAGCCCGCGACCTGCATCTCCGCGATCGATCTCGGCTTCACGAGCGTGATGATGGACGGCTCGCTCGAGGCAGACGGCAAGACCCCGGCGTCGTTCGACTACAACGTCGCCGTCACGAAGGAGGTCGTCGAGTACGCCCACGCGCGCGGCGTCACCGTCGAGGGCGAGATCGGCACGCTCGGCGGGGTCGAGGACGGACATGGCTCCGGCGAGGTGCACCTGACCGATCCGGACGAGGCCGTCGCGTTCGTGCACGAGACGGGCGTCGACGCGCTCGCCGTCGCGTTCGGAACCTCCCACGGCGCCTACAAGTTCGCGCAGGAGCCGACCGGCGACGTCCTCAAGATGGACCTGATCGAGGAGATCCACCGCCGCCTGCCCGACACGCACCTCGTCATGCACGGCTCGTCGAGCGTGCCGCCCGAGCTCGTGGCGGAGGTCAACCAGTACGGCGGTGCGCTCAAGCCTGCCTGGGGCGTGCCGGTGAAGGAGATCCAGCTCGGGATCCGGCACGGCGTCCGCAAGATCAACGTCGACACCGACTCGCGGCTCGCCGTCACCGGCGCGATCCGCAAGGTGTTCGCCGAGTCGCCCGAGAAGTTCGACCCGCGCGACTACCTCAAGCCCGCCCGCGCGGCGATGCAGGAGCTGATCGCCCGGCGCATGGAGGACTTCGGCCAGGCCGGCCACGCCGGAGACTACGAGCCGCTCTCGCTCGAGGAGATGCGGGAGGGCTACGCCGCGGCCACCACGGCTGCGTAGAGGCTTGATGGCCGGGCCGAACGACGCGGGGAACGTGCTCGAGGTGTTCCCCGACTCGGCGCGGATCGTCGGCGCCGATCTCACGCTCGGCGATGTCGCCGCTGCCGACCTCGCGCGAGGAGTTCGGCACGCCGCTCGTCGTCTACTGCGAGAGCACGCTGCGGGCGCGGGCACGGGCGCTGCTCGCGGCCGTCGGACGGCGGCCACGTCGCGTTCGGGACGAAGGCGTTCGCCAACGTCGCCGTTCTCCGCCTCCTCCGCGAGGAGGGCATCCGCGCCGACGTCGCCTCGGCCGGCGAGCTCGAGTTCGCCCGGGCCGCCGGATTCCACGGCGACGAGATCGTCGTGCACGGCAACAACAAGGACGAGGCGTTCCTCCGCGATGCGGCCGCCGAAGGCGCAACGGTCGTCCTCGACGCGCCCGACGAGGCGGTCCTGGCGGCTGCGGCCGGCGTGCAGCGGGTGCTCGTGCGCGTCACGCTCGGCGTCGACGCCGACACCCACGAGGCGATCCGCACCGGGCACCACGGCTCGAAGTTCGGCCTCCCTCCGGCGCAGGCGCGGACGCTGATCGAGGACGCGCTCGCGCTCGGCCTCGACGTGCTGGGCCTGCACGTTCACGTCGGATCGCAGCTGGCCGACTTCGACGCGCAGGCGGAGACGATCGTCCGGCTCGCGTCGTTCGCCGCGTCGTGCCGCGACGAGCTCGGCTGGACGGCGCGCGTCGCGGATCTCGGCGGCGGCTTCGGCATCCGCCACAACCTCGACGAGCACGCGCCCGACGCAGCCGTGCTGGCCGCGAGCGCCGTCGAGACGGCGCGGCTCGCGTTCGCCGAGGCGGGTCTCCCCTCACCGGAGGTCTGGCTCGAGCCCGGGCGCTCGCTCGTGGGGACGGCCGGCGTCACCCTCTATCGCGTCGGCGCGGTCAAGCGCCTGCCCGAGCGGACGTGGGTCGCCGTCGACGGCGGCATGTCCGACAACCCGCGTCCGCAGCTCTACGACGCGGTCTATACGGCGCTCGCCGCCGACCGCGCCGACGAGCCCGCAACCGAGCGCGTCAGCATCGCGGGGATGCACTGCGAGTCGGGCGACGTCCTCATCGACGATGTCTCGCTCCCGGCGCCACGCAGGGGTGACCTGCTTGCCGTGCCCGCCACGGGTGCGTACACCCTCGCCATGGCGTCGAACTACAACGGCGTCACCCGGCCCGCGGCCGTGCTCGTCGCCGGCGGGGAGGCGCGGCTGATTCGACGGCGCGAGACGGCCGCCGACCTGCTCCGCAGCGAGGCGTGACGACGGCGCGCGAGTTGGAAGATGCCGCCGTGCTGGCACCGGTCTTTCGGGACGGCGCCGGTGTGCTGCGGATCCTGCTTGCTCCTCCGCACCGACCGGGGCATCCACGGCGGCCAGCTCGGCCTGCCGGGCGGGCGCCCGGAGCCGGTCGACGGGGGCAGCTTCCTCGCGACGGCGCTTCGCGAGGCCGAGGAGGAGGTCGGGCTGCTGCCGTCGCAGGTCGAGGTGCTCGCCGCGCTCGATCCGCTCGAGACGATGGCGACGGGCTTCCGCGTCTATCCATTCCTCGGGCGTCGTCCCGGCCGACGTCGAGTGGCGGCTCCAACCGGACGAGGTCGCGCGGCTGCTCACACCGGCCGTCGAGGACCTCGGCGAGGCGACCGAGCGGCGGCGGCTGCCGTTCCGGTCGAGCTACTTCGAGCGGTCGATCGAGGTCGAGGGCATCGAGGTGGAAGGGCACGTGCTCTGGGGCATGACGCTGCGCCTGCTCGACGGCCTCGTACCGCGGCTGCTCGCCGGCGAGTGGGACGTGTAGGGCTACGGCTCGGGTCTCCGGCGAGCAGGGTAGCGTCTCGATCCTGGACGGCCAGCAGCTATCGGATCGCGCCGCGGCGGCGTACCTCGAGCATCTCGGCGTCGATGCCGCCCGCGGCACGGTCGACGCCGCAACGCTCGCGCGCTCTCGCGCGGGCGCACGTTGCCCGGGTCCCGTACGAGAACATCGACATCTACCGCGGGGCAGCCGCCGGGAATCGAGCCGCTCGCGTGTGTCGAGCGCGTGATCGACGGCCGGGGTGGCTACTGCTTCCACCTCAACGGCGCTCTCGTGACGCTGCTCGAGTGGCTCCAGGTCGACGTCACCCGCCATGTCTCGGGGGTGCAGGGCGGTGGGCGCGAGGCTCCCGGCCCGAACGGCAATCACCTCGGGATCACGGCGCGGCTACCCGATGGGTCGCAATGGTTCGTCGACGCGGGGCTGGGCGACGGCCCGGTCGGAGCCCCTCCCGCTCGTCTTCGGCACCTACGAGCAGTCCGGGTTCACGTACGAGCTGCGCCCGTCGAGCTTCGATCCGCACGGGTGGAGGCTCGAGCACGACCCACGCGGCGCCTTCATCGGCGCCGACTTTGCCGCCGCGCCCGCGCGAACCGAGCAGTTCCTCGAGATGCACCAGGAGCTCTCGACGGCCCCGACATCCGGCTTCGTCCGGATCGCGGACATCATGCGCCGCACCGACGAGGGCGTCGAAGTCCTCCGCGGCTGCATGCACATGACGACGACCAGCGCAGGCACCGAAAGCGTCGACGTCGACTCCGAGGCGGACTGGTGGGGGATCGTGATCGACGAGTTCGGCCTCCGCTACGGCGATCTTCCGGCCGAGGAGCGTGCGCGCGTCTGGGGCATGGTGCGCAGCGCCCACGAAGCGTGGGACGCAGCCGGCCGGAGTTGACCACGGATCCTCCGGCCGGCGACCCGCTACTTCAGATCGGCGAGGATCTCGGAGGCGGCCCGCTCACCGCTTTCGACCGCGCCGTTGAGGTAGCCCTGCGAGTCCTGCGAGGTGTGCTCGCCCGCAAAGTGGCAATTTCCGGAGCGCTCGCCTTCGACGCCGGAAAACGCCGTGTACTGGCCGACCTTCCAGTACGAGTACGAGCCCCGGGTCCATTCGTACCCCGTCCAGTAGTCGAGCGCAGCCTTGCCGTTCCACTGTGCCGTCGCGCCGGGCAGAACCGGCTCGATCTGGCCGAGGAACGTCTTCGCCCTCGACGTGGGCGTGCCGCTCCCGAAGCTCGCGCCGATCGTCCCGCCGGTGTAGTCGACGAGGATGCCCGAGCGTGCCGCTCTGGGCGCGTGAGACCTCCCAGGTGCTCTGATAGCCGCGATCGGAGTACGTCTCGCCACTCGATCCGAGGTCGGCCCAGAACCGCTGCTTGAACTGGAGGTGCAGCTTCGAGTTCGTGCCCATCCCGAGCTCGCGGATCGCCCTGGCCTTGGTGGCGCCGAACCCGGCCTTGGACGTGTCGACGAGTCGCAGGGTCGAGAACGGCAGTGCCAGCACGACGTGGTCGAGCGGTCGCCGTCGTCGTTCCGGAGCCGGCGCGGAACGTCAGCTTGTACGTGCCACCGCTCGTGAGGGCGATCGCGACGAGCTCGTTCGCGACCTGGATCTGACCGTCGAGTTGCTGTGCCATCCGCGTCACGACGAGGTCGTTGCCGCCGCGCACGTGGAACTTCTCGTTCGACTTTCCGAACGTCCGGAACTGCCCGGGACCGATATACCCGAGGAGGTAGAGCATGTTCAGCGAGCTCTGGGCGGTCGTCTCTGCTCCGTACTCGATGTTGTACGCGACGTCGAGCATCTGCCCCAGTTGCGACGTCCGGCCACCCGGCACGTAGAGGTCGATCCACTGAGCGATCGAGAGTTGGTCGAGCTGACGACCGCGGTCGGTCGGCGCTCAGATACGTGGTCGGATAGCTCGCGGCCAGGGTGTCCTTGTGCAGCTGTTGCCAGATCGTCTTCAGGTCGGCCGTCATCGCGGCGACGCTGTACGGACGTCCGTCGAAGTGGCCGAGCAGCTCGGTTCCGGCGGCTTCTCCCTGCACGAGGTTGTCGAGGTCGAGGCCGAGCTCCTGCGCGAGCTGCTTCATCGCGATGTGACCGTTGTCGATCAGCTCGCCGCCGTGCTCGAAGATCTGCCCGTCGGCGAAGACCCCGCGGCCCGTGAAACAGCGGCCGCCGAGCCGCGAAGACGCCTCGTAGACCGTTGCGTTGATCCCTGCCTGCTTGAGCCGGCGAGCGGTCGTCAGGCCGGCGAGCCCGCCGCCCACGATCGCGACCCGCGGCGCCGTCGCCCCGCGAGCGAGCGGCGCGAACCGTCCGAGCAGCGGTCAGGCCGACGCCGGCGACCGCGGCCCGCTTGACGATCTCGCGCCGAGTGACTCCTGCCTCCTCCGCCGCGATGCGACCCCATCGCGTCCTCGACCTGGTTGAGCAGTGGTGTCCTCGCCATGCCCCCTCCTCGTGTCGATGCAAGTCCCTAGCCGGTGGTCTGGTGGCGCCGGCGGAGCTCCTCCTCGACCCTCTCGGGATCGAGCCCTCGCGCGGCAAGCAGAACGTAACTGTGAAACCACAGATCCGCCAGCTCCTCGACGAGGCGCTCGTCGGAGTCGGCCACGGCGGCGAGGGCAGCCTCGACTCCCTCCTCCCCCACCTTCTGTGCGACCGCGGCGACGCCCGGCGTCGAGCAATCCGGCGACGTACGAGCCTTCCGGACGCGTGGCGGCGCGCTCGGCAACGACGCGCCAGAGCCAGGGGGCAAAGCACGACTCGGCGCCCGTGTGACAGGCGGGGCCGGCGGGATCGACGCGGAGGAGGATTGCGTCGCCGTCGCAGTCATCCCGAATCTCGACGACTGCCAGCGTGTTCCCCGAGGTCGCTCCCTTGTGCCAGTACTCCTGGCGCGAGCGGCTCCAGAACCACGCCTCGCCGCTCTCGCGGGTGCGGCGGAGCGCCTCCTCGTCCATCCAGGCGAGCATCAGGACGCGGCCGGTGCCGGCGTCCTGCACGATCGCGGGCATCAGCTCGCCCGGGGTCAGATCCTGACGTTCCATCCCGCCTCCTTCAGCTCGGCCTTCAACTCGGGCAGCCGCTCGGGGCGCTCGTGGACGATGGAGGCGACGATCGCCGCCTCGGCTCCGACCTCGAACGCAGCTCCCAGGTGCGCCGCCTCTCCTGCCCCGCCCGAGGCGATCACGGGCACCTCGACCGCCTCGGCGAACGCGCGCGTCAGCGGCAGGTCGTAGCCGGCCCGGGTGCCGTCGGCGTCGATCGACGTGACGAGCAGCTCGCCGGCGCCGCGCTCGACCGCCTCGATCGCCCAGTCGACCGCGTCCCGGCCTCGCGGCTTCTTGCCGGCGTGGGTGACGACCTCCCCGGCCTTTGCGTCGATCGCGCAGACGACCGCCTGGGAGCCGAACTCGTCGGCGAGCGCGGTGAGGATCGACGGGTCGTCGAAGGCGGCTCGATTGACCGCGACCTTGTCCGCGCCCGCACGGAGCAGCGAGCGCGCATCGTCGAGGCCCGTGACGCCGCCGCCGACCGTGAACGGGATCGTCAGCTCCGCCGCTGCCCGCTCGATCAGCTCGAGAATCGGCCCGCGGCCCTCGAGGGTGGCCGTGATGTCGAGGAAGACGAGCTCGTCGGCGCCGAGCTCCGAGTAGCGAGTGGCGAGCTCGATCGGCTCGCCCATCTCCCGGAGGTCGACGAAGTTCACGCCCTTGACGACGCGTCCTTCCTTGACGTCGAGGCAGGGAATTACGCGCTTCTTGACCATGCGAGCGCGTTCTCGAGGAGGCGAGCGCCTGCGGCCGCGCTCCGCTCGGGGTGAAACTGCACGCCTGCAACGGCTCCCTGCTCGACGGCTGCAACGACGCGCCCATCGTGATCCGCTGTTGCGACGACGACGCGCTCGTCACTCGGCTCGACCGCGAAGCTGTGTGCGAAGTAGACGTCCTGCCCGTCGAGACCCTCGACGAGGGCCGACGGCCGCGTGACGGAGAGGTCGTTCCAGCCCATGTGAGGCACGCGCCGCGCGCGGACGCGGCGGACGGGGCCGTCGAGGAGCTCGAGGCCCGTCCCGCCTTCCTCGCTCTCACCGAACAGGAGCTGCATGCCGACGCAGATCCCGAGCACGGGCTTGCCGGCGGCGATGCGGTCGCGGATCGCCTGGTCGAGGCCGTTCGCAGCGAGCCCGCGCGCCGCGCTCTCGACGTGGCCGACGCCCGCGATCACTGCCAGCGGCGCCTCACGCACGGCATCGTCGTCGGTCGTGATCGACGCCTCGGCACCCGCCCGCGCGAATGCGGAGGTGACCGAGCGCAGGTTGCCGGCGCCGTAGTCGGCGAGGACGACCTTCACGCGATGCCCTTGGTGGAGCGGATGCCGCCGTCGCCGGCCGCGACCGCCTGCCGCAGCGCCTGGCCGAGGGCCTTGAACGCGGCCTCGGCGACATGGTGGTCGTCGACCCCTGTCGCTTCGACATGGACCGTGCAACCGGCCTCCATCGTGAACCGCTCGAGCGCGTGCGGGAGCAACGAGAGCGCGAGACCGCCGACCCGCTCCCCCGTGAAGGCGAGCGAGATCTCGGCGTGCGGACGCCGGACGAGGTCGACCGCCGCCATCGCTCGGGCCTCGTCCATCGGCACGACGGCGGAGCCGTAGCGCGCGACTCCTTCCCGGGTTCCGAGCGCCTGCTGGAGGGCGCTCCCGAACGCGGCGAGCACGTCCTCGACGGTGTGGTGCTCGTCGACCTCGAGGTCGCCGCCCGCGACGCAGTCGAGATCGAACCCGGCGTGGAAGGCGAGCAGCGTGAGCAGGTGGTCGAGAAACCCGATCCCGGTCGCGACGTGCGACCGGCCGCTGCCGTCGAGCGAGAGCGTGATGCGGAGCGCCGTCTCGGTGCTCGTGCGGATGAGCGTTGCCTCGCGCCCGGGCGGCGGGCCGGGCTCGGCGCCGAGGGCTCGCAGGAAGAGGTCGTTCTCGGTCGGCCGCCGGAGGGTCACCCGGATCCCCTCCGGGAACCGGCGGACGATGATGCCCTGCTGCTCGAGGCGCGCGCCGAGATCGTCCTCGCTGCGGATCCAGACGAAGTTGCCCGCCACCGGCGGCGCGTCGAAGCCGGCCGCGACGAGAGCTTCGCGGACGCGCTCGCGCTCGGCGAGCTCCGGCGCGAGGTCGTAGCGGGGATCGCGGAGCGCTGCAGCGGCGATCCGCGCGGCGGGAGCGGCGATCGGCGCCGGCGCCCGGCGCGCCTCGAGCACTGCGGCGGTCGCCGGAGCTGCGACCGCGTACCCGACCCGGAGCGCGGCGTAGCCGAAGGCCTTCGACATCGTTCGCAGCACGACCAGGTTCGGGCACTCGTCGAGCCAGGGCATGACGGTCTCGCCGCCGTACTCGACGTAGGCCTCGTCGACGACCACCGCAGCGTCGGGATGGCGCCGCGCGAGCTCGACGAGCTCGGCCGCCGGGGTGACGGCACCCGTTGGGTTGTCGGGGTTGCAGCGCCAGATCAGGCTTGCGCCGTCAGCGCCGTCCGCGCCCGAGGATCGGATCGGCGCCGGCGAGCATCGTGGCGATGCGATAGAGCGCGTAGGTCGGCGGGACGATCGAGGCCGTCCGCCCCGGGGCGAGGTAGGTGCGCGCACAGAGCAGGATGAGATCGTCCGCTCCCGCGCCGACGACGATCTGGTCCCATCGCCACCTCGGCGCCGCCCTCGCTCGAGACGTACGCGGCCGCCGCTTCGCGAAGATCGCGGTACGTCCCGTCGGGATACGCGTTGAGGGTCGCGAAGCTCTCCGCGAGCGGGACCTGGGCGACGCCCGGGAGCGCAGGCGTGTTCTGGTCGAACTTCAGCACCTCGGCCGGAGCGAGGCCGTGCCGGGCGGCGACCTCCGCCACGGTGGCCGCCCAGGCGTAGGGGGCGAAGCCGTCCGGGAGCTGGACCGCGGCGGGACCTCCGCTCGCAGCGGCAGGTACGTCGGCGGCAGCCGTGCCGTCACGCGACCGTCGCCGTCCTCCGTCACGCCGCGCGTCCGTCGACCGCGCGCCGGCATCGGACGGCCGCGTGCTCACGCGCGCTCCAGCAGGCGCTCGGCGGCGGCGGCGTGGAGCGGCAGGCCCTCGGCACGTGCGATCGGCCCGATCACACCCGCCGCGGCTGCAGCTCCCTCGTCCGTCGCGCGGACGATCTGCAGCGGCTTCATGAACATCTCGAGGCCGAGGCCGCCGGAGGAGCGCGCGAGACCGCCCGTCGGCAGGACGTGGGTCGCACCCGCCGCGTAGTCGCCGATGACGGCCGAGCCGCCGATGAAGACCGAGCCGGCGTTGCGAACACCGGCGAGCAGCGCCTCCGGGTCGCGCACGTGCAGCTCGAGGTGCTCGGGCGCGAACGCCTCCGAGCGAGCAACCGCGTCAGCAAGTGACGCAACCGTCTCCACCATGACGTTGTCATATTGAGCAACAAGTGTAGAGACGCGCTCGGACAGCACGGCATCGGTGCTCAGGAGAAGCGCCTCGCTGTCGGGCCCGTGCTCGGCCTGGGCCAGGAGATCGGCGGCACAGGCGTCGGCGTCCGCGGTCTCGTCGGCGATCACGATCACCTCGCTCGGGCCGGCAGGAAGATCGATGCCGACGCGGCTCGAAACGAGGAGCTTCGCAGCGGTGACGTAGGCATTTCCCGGCCCGACGATCCGGTCGACGGGCGCGATCGACTCGGTGCCGTAGGCGAGCGCCGCAACCGCCTGCGCGCCGCCGATCGCGTAGACCTCGTCGAGGCCGAGCTCGCGGGCGACAACGAGGGTGACGTCGACCGGGTTCGGCGTCACGACGGCGATCCGCCTCACCCCCGCGACGAGCGCCGGCACGGCCGCCATCACGAGCGACGAGGGCAGCGGGAAGGTCCCGCTCGGGACGCAGATCCCGATCGCATCGAGCGGGAGCCAGCGGCGCTCCGAGACGATGCCCGGCGCTGCCTCGACCACCGTGTCGACCGGCCGCTGGGCCTCGTTGAACGCCCGGACGGCCCGGATCATCGCGCGCAGAGCGTCGAGCACGTCATCCGGCACGGCCGCGGCCGCGATCCGCTCCCGCGACACCAGGAATCCCTCCGGCCGCGGTCCGTCGAACCGCTCGGTCCACTCGAGCAGGGCCGCGTCGCCACGATCGCGCACGTCCGCGACGATCGGCGCCGCGACCGTGATCGCGTCGTCGAGCCCGGCGCCCCTCACGGCACGAGCCGCTCGATCGGCAGGACGAGAATCGAGGTGGCGCCGGCATCCCGGAGCGCGGGCAGCAACGCCCACACGTCATCGGCAGCGACAGCGGCGTGCACCGCGATCGCCCCCTCGTCGGCCAGCTCGAGCACGGTCGGCGCTCCCATGCTCGGCAGCACGGCGCGAATCGCGGGCAGCGTCTCGGTGGTCGCGTTCATCATCACGTAGCGCCTGCGTCGAGCCGCGACGACGCCGGAGAGCATCAGCTCGAGGCGCTCGACGAGGTCGTGCTGCTCCTCGACCGCGCCGCGGCCGCCGATCAGGACGGCCTGGGAGGAGAGCAGGGTGCCGATCAGCCGCAGGCCGTTGGCGCTCGCGGTCGAGCCGGTCGAGACGAGATCGACGATCGCGTCGGCGAGCCCGAGGCGCGGCGTCGCCTCGACCGAGCCGGAGACGGGAACCAGCTCGGCCCCGATGCCGCGCTCGTCGAGCAGCATCTTCGTCGAGACGGGATATGCCGTCGCGACGCGGAGGCCGTCGAGATCGGCGATCGAGGTCTGAGGAGCATCGTTCGGGACCGCAGCCTGCAGCGTGCAGCGCGCGAACCCGAGCTCGGCGAGCGTGACGACGTCGGCATTCGCCTCGACGACGAGGTTCGCGCCCGTCACGCCGAGGTGAACGACGCCGTCCTGGACGTATTCGGGAATGTCGCTCGGGCGCACGAGCAGGAGGTCGACGGGAGCGTTGGCGCACGGCACCACGAGCGAGCGCTCGGTCGTCTCGAACGAGAGCCCCGCATCGGCGCACAGCCGCAGCGTCGGCTCGGCCATCCGGCCCTTGGCCGGGACAGCCAGCGTGAGGCGGCCGTTCTCTCCGGCGCGGGTGAACGCGCTCATCGCCGCTTCGCCCGCTCGAGGGCGATCCGGTAGCCGCCGGCGCCGTGCCTCACCCATTGCGCCACGCGGGTGACGGTGGCCGTCGAGGTCGGGACCCGCTCGGCGATCTCGAGATACGGCATCCCCTCGTCGAGGAGCCGCGCCGTCTGCCACCGGTGCACGAGCGCCTCGAGCTCCGCACGCGTGCAGAGATCGCGGAGGAAGCGGGTCACCTCGTCGGTCGTGCGCAGCGTGCGGATCGCGGCCGCGAGCTCGTCGATACCGTCGACGAGGTCGAGCTGCTCCTCCCCACTCGAGGATGTCGTTGTTCGCGCCATCCCAATCATGATAGCATGATAACGTGTTAACACAAGACTTCGATGTCCTGCCGGCGATCGACGTGCTCGAGGGCCGCGTCGTCCGCCTCCACCAGGGACGGCGAGAGGCCGTGACGATCGAGGGCGGCGATCCCGTCGAGCTTGCCCGCCGGTTTCGCGACGAGGGCGCGCGGCGCCTGCACCTCGTCGACCTCGACGGAGCATTCAACGGCACTCCGACGCTCGGGCTGGTCGAGCGCGTTGCATCGGCCGGCGGGCTCCCGCTCCAGGTCGGGGGTGGCTATCGAACCGAGAGCGCGATCGCGGACGCGATCGCGGCCGGGCGCCGACCGCGTCATGGTCGGGACTGCCGCCCTCTCCCCCACCTTCCTCACTGCGGCCGCGACCCGGTTCGCCGACCAGCTCGTCGTCGCGATCGACGTCCGGGACGGCGAGGTTGCCGTCGACGGCTGGACGAGGAGCTCGGGCACGACGGCCGCGACGCTCGCGCAGGACTGCGCCGCGGCCGGGGTCAGACGGCTGCTCGTGACGAGCACCGCCCGCGACGGATCGCTCGCCGGACCCGACGTCGAGCTTCTCGGCGAGGTCCTGCGCGCCGGGCTCCCCGTGATCGCGGCCGGCGGCATCTCGTCGATCGACGACCTGATCGCGGTCCGCGCGCTCGGGTGCGAGGCCGCGGTGGCGGGCAGCGCGCTCCTCGCCGGGCGCTTCACGCTGCCGGAGGCGCACCGGGCGCTCGCGGGCTGAGCCTGCGGCGGTTGCCGCGCGGCCTACCCGTCAGCGCGCGCCGGCTACTTGCCGGGCGGATCCTTCGTCCAGCTGTCGACGATCCCCAGCTCCAGCTTCTGGCGCTCGGCATCGCTCAGACGCGCCTCCGAGTGGATCAGCCTGTATTGCACCGGCGGCATCTTGTCGTCGCGGAGGACACGGACGACCTCATCGAGGTCGGCATCCTGCGGGCGCTGCCATTCGGAGAAGTTCAGCTTCGCCCGGCCGTCCTCGACATCGTGCTGGGTCAGCCACGAAATGGGCGCGACGTTCGTATACCACGGCCAATCGGTCAGGTTGGAATGACAGGCAAAGCAGCCGTCTTGCGCGAGCGCGCGGGTCTCCGGCGTGTTCCACTTGATCTCCTGCACCGTCTTCGGGTTCGAGTGATCGCGCCCGTACGGGATGACCTGGATCACCACGACCACGATCGCAGCGAGAACGACGAGCCGGAAGAGGAACCGCATCGGCAAAGCATGTCCTACCCGGCGGCTGGACACCACCCCGCGGCGGGCATGGACGAACGGGCGCATCGCTACGCTCGGCGGTCATGACGATCCGCTTCTGCGACGACCTCGATCGCCACGGGTTCTCGTGGATCGTCGAGGAGCCCATGACGCGGACGTCGCATGCGCTCGCGACGGGCGATGGCGTCTGGCTCGTCGATCCGGTCGATTGGCCCGACGCGATCGACCGTGCCTCGTCGCTCGGAACGCCGGCAGGGGTGATCCAGCTCCTCGACCGGCACAACCGCGACGCCGCAGCTCTCGCGGAGCGGCTCGGCGTGCCTCATCTCCGCGTTCCGGAATCGCTGCCGGGAACGCCGTTCGAGGTGATCGAGATCAAGCGGGCGAAACGCTGGCAGGAGGTCGCGCTCTGGTGGCCGGAGCCGCAGGTGCTCGTGGCCGCGGATGCGCTCGGCACGAACCCGTTCTTCACGATCGGCGACGACCGGGTCGGCGTTCACCCGTTCCTGAAGCTGACGCCGCCGCGCCGGCTGCGCGCCTACGAGCCGCAGCACCTGCTCGTCGGCCACGGCGAGGGCGTCCACGGGCCTGAGGCGACGATCGCGCTCGACCAGGCGCTCTCCCGCTCGCGGCTCTCGGCCGTCAGGTGGGCTGTGTCACTCCCGTTTCGGATGCGAAAGAACCGGTCCGGAGCGCCTGACGCCGGGCCGGATCCGGGCTAGACGCTACGCGCTCGCACCGGCAAGCCCGGGCCGCACGAGGCGGGCAGGCCGCTTCAGGCCCGCGTCGCGCACCGGCGGGTTGAGCGGCTCCAGGAGCGGCTCGGCGCCGAACGACCGCAGCACCTGCTCCTCGGGCGGAGTGCCGTAGGTCGTCGTGCGCTGGCGCGGCACTCTGCCGGCCGAGCGGATCACGGCCTCCATCTGCTCGGGCGGAAGCTCCTGGCCCCACTCCGACCCGGCCGCCCGCGAGATCGACTCGTTCATCAGCGTGCCACCGAGATCGTTGACGCCGGCGGCGAGGGCCTGCCGCACGCCCTCGGGCCCGATCTTCACCCACGACACCTGGATGTTCGTGATCAGCGGATGCAGGGCGAGCCGGGCGACCGAGTGGATCAACAGGGTCTCGCCGAAGGTCGGCCCGCGTCGCGCGCGACCCTTGAGGAACATCGGCGCCTCCATCGGCACGAACGGCAGTGGCACGAACTCGGTGAAGCCACCGCTCCGCACCTGCTGCTCGCGGGCACGGAGCAGGTGATTCGCCCAGTTGCCCGGTCCGTCGACGTGGCCCATCATCATCGTCACGTTCGACCGCAGGCCGACGCGGTGGGCGGCATCGTGCACCTCGAGCCACTGGCCGGTCGAGACCTTGTCGGGGCAGATGATCGCGCGCACCTCGTCGTCCAGGATCTCTGCCGCGGTTCCGGGCAGCGAGCCGAGGCCGAGATCGCGCAGGCGGGCGAGGTACTCGTCGAGGGTGAGGCCGAGCGTCGCCGCGCCCTGCCACACCTCGAGCGCCGAGAAGGCGTGGATGTGGAGGCCTGGCACCGCCTCCCGAATCGACGCAACGACCTCGGCGTAGTAGTCGCCGGTGAAGGACGGGTGGATCCCGCCCTGCAGGCACACCTCGGTCGCCCCCCGGTCCCACGCTTCCTGCGAGCGGCGCACGATCTCGTCCATCGGCACGAGAAAGGCCGGCCCGCGCAGGTTCTCCGCCAGCTTGCCCTTCGAGAAGGCGCAGAAGCCGCACTTGAAGTAACAGACGTTCGTGTACTGGATGTTCCGCGTCACGACGTAGGTGACCTCGTCACCGCACACCTCGCGTCGCAGCCGATCGGCGGCGGCAAACACCTGCTCCCGCTCACTGCCGCGGGCCGAGAGCAGCCGCACGATCTCGTCCCGGCCGAGCTCCTCACCGGCGAGCTCGAGCGGGATCGCATCGCGGCGGACGAGGAACGGCACCTCGACCGGCTCGCCGGGCGCCCAGCGATCCTCGCGGGCGAGCCCGAGCCCGTCCGAGGCACGACGCACGGCAGGAGCGACGGCAGGGTCGACCCAGCGATCGAGGTCGGCCACGTACTCGGGATAGAGCGGCAGCCGAGGGGCGAGCGCGAGGTCTCGTGACTCGGTCGCGGCGCGCAGCCTCTCGAGCTCGGGCCACGGCGCCTCGGGATTGACGTGGTCGATCGTGACCGGCGAGACGCCGCCCCAGTCGTCGATTCCCGCGTCGAGCAGCAACGGAAACTCGTCGTAGGCGAGGTTCGGCGGCGCCTGCACGTGCCAGTCGGCGCCGAGCAGCACCCGCGCCGCCGCGACCGTCCAGAGCTGCTCGTCGAGCGTCGCGTCGGGATGATCGGCCATGCGCGTGTCCGGCTTGGCGCGGAAGTTCTGGATGATCACCTCGCCGATGTGGCCGTGCTCGTCGTCGAGCGCCTTCAGCGCGAGCAGGGCATCGAGGCGCTCGGCCCGCGTCTCGCCGATGCCGATCAGGATCCCGCTCGTGAACGGGATCGCGAGCTCGCCGGCCAGCCTGATCGTCTCGAGCCGCACCGCGGGCACCTTGTCGGGCGACGCCCAGTGCGGCCCGCCCTTCAGCGAGAGCCGGTCGGAGACCGTCTCGAGCATGATCCCCATCGACGCCGACACCGGACGCAGAAGCTCGAGCTCGTCCCGGCTCATCACGCCCGGGTTCAGGTGGGGGAGCAGGCCCGTCTCGTCGAGCACGCGGCCGGCGCAGTGCGCCAGGTACTCGATCGTCGTCCCGAAGCCGAGCTCCGTGAGCTCCTCGCGCGCGACGCGGTAGCGAAGCTCCGGCTTGTCGCCGAGCGTGAACAGCGCTTCCGTGCAGCCGGCGGCCGCTCCCGCCCGGGCGATCTCGAGCACCTCGTCGACCGAGAGGAACGCGCGCTCACCGCGGCGTGGCGGCCGCGCGAACGTGCAGTAGCCGCAGACATCGCGGCACAACGTCGTCAGCGGAATGAAGACCTTGGGCGAGTACGTGACGAGACGCCCGCGACGCACGGACCGCGCCTCGGCCATCAGGTCGGACAGGGACGCGCTGAGAATCTCGGAGACGAGGTGTTCCATCGGTGACCGTTTGTCGCCGGGCGGTCTCCTCGCGCCGGAGGATGAAGCATAGTCGAGCGGTCGGAGCCGGCGAGCCGGCTCGGACACCAAGCCTCTAGAACGCCCGATAGCCCCAGAGGCCGCCGAACGACTTCCACGTGGCGCCCTGCCAGCGCTGCAGCAGCATCTGCTCGATCGGGAAGTGATCGCGACCCGCCGTCTTCACGGCGATACCGGGCAGCAGGAACGGGTTCCCGGCCGCGGTGAACGTATCGAGCTCCTTGACGAGCGACTCGCGGGTGAGATCCTTGCCGGCCCGCCGGAGTGCCTCGACGACCGTCCACGCGGCCGCCATCCCGTACACGTACTGCGAGTCGTCGCCCGTCGCGCCGGGCGCATAGCGGTTGAGGATCTTCCGGTAGAGCTTCATGCTCGCGTCCGCGTTCCACTGGGGATCGTTCGGGTCCTTCATGAAGGCGATCGAGAGGGTGCCGTTGACCAGCTTGTTCTGGCCGTTGTCGGAGGCCCGCACCATCGTGGCGGCACCGGCGCCAACCGCGCTGTTGATCACGCGCTTCGGCTTCCAGCCCGTCTTGTTCGCGATCGAGTACGCCTGGACGGCGACGTTCGGGGTCGCGAAGATGGCCAGGGTGTCGGCACCCGACGCCTTCAGCTTCGCGATCTGAGCCGAGACGTCGACCGCACCTACGTCGTAGGGCTGCGCTGCGATCACCTTCGTCTTCGAGCGCTGGAGCCCGCGCTTGAGCCCGCCGAGCAGATCCTTGCCGTAGTCGTCGTTCTGGAACAGGACGGCGATCGTCGAGCCCGCCGCAGTGCGGGCGAGGTACTTCCCGTAGACCCATCCCTCGGCCTGGTAGCTCGGCTGGAAGCCGATCGAGTACGGGTAGGTCGCGTAATCGCGCCCCCAGGTCGTCGCGCCCGAGGCGACGAACAGCTGCGGCACCTTCATCGCGTTGAGCCACGGCCGCACGGCGAGGCTGCCTGCGGTGCCGGCCGAGTTGAACATCGCGAAGACCTTGTCCTGCTCGACGAGCTCGTGGGTGAGCGCCACCGTCTCGGCCGCGTTGTAACCGTCGTCGACGACCCGGTATTCGATCTTGCGGCCGTTGACGCCGCCCCGGGCGTTGACGTACTTGAAGTAGGCATCCGCGCCCCGCGAGGCCGCTGCGTACGCCGACCAGGAGCCGGTGAGCGGTGCCGTGCCTCCGAGGAGGATCGTGCTCGACGTCACCCCCGGGTCGCTCGAGCGGGCCGTCGCGGCGATCGCCGCCGTAGCACCGAGCACGAGCGACGCAGCGACCACGACCGCCGTCAGCATCAGCTTCGGGTGCATCCGGGAGGCGTTTTGCGGGCGCGTTGGCGCGCCGACTCGTTCGACGGTCATCGCACGATGGTAGCCCCCGTCTGTTAGGGCTTCGGAAAGTCTCGCCCGCGCCGCGTCAGCTGCACGAGACGCGCAATCAGCCCTGCTGCGCCGCCCGGCAGAGCCAGGACGACGAGGATCAGGAACGCGCCGTAGATGACCGCCGGCGCCCCCGGCGACTTCGAGATGTTCTGGGCCCAGAGCGGCATGAACTGGATGAAGATCGCGCCGATGATCAGCCCCTGCAACGAGCCGAGCCCGGCGATGACGACGCCGACGAGGAGGAAGATCGACAGCGCCACCGGGAACGTGTCGGGGTTGACGTAGGTCGTCGCGATCGCGAAGAGCGCACCTGCGGCACCCGCGTAGGCGGCGCTGATCCCGAATGCGAGCGCCTTCGTCCGCGCGAGGCTGACGCCGGACGAGACCGCGGCCGTCTCGCTGTCCCGGACGGCCCGGAAGGCACGGCCCGTGCGCCCGCGCAGGATCAGCCAGCCGATCACATAGCCGAGCATCGCGATCGACCAGGCCAGGTAGTAGAGCCAGTTGTTGAAGTTGAGCTCGAACCCGGCAATGCGCACAGGCGTCAGCGATGCCGTCAGCTCCGGCGTGCCGAAGAGGTTGACGCCCGAGCCGCCGCCGGTGAAGCCTTCGAAGCGCTTGATCACCGAGGGCATCGCGACTGCGATCGCGAAGGTCGCAAGTGCCAGGTAGAGGCCCGAGAGGCGGGCGGCCGGAAGACCGAAGAGGAACCCGGCAACCCCCGTGACCACGATCGCGATCGGGATCGTGGCGATGTCCTTGACGCCGTGATCGGTCATCAGGATCGCGGTCGTGTAGCCGCCGATCGCCATGAAGGCGCCGTGCCCGAGCGAGATCTGACCGGTGTAGCCGGTGAGGATGTTGAGGCCGATCAGCGCCACGAGATAGATCCCCACGTACGAGAACTGCTGGGCGCGGAAGTCGGTCACGAACGCGGGGAGCGTGAAGACGATCGCGCTGACCACGACGAAGACGATCAGGGTGCGGAGCGTGGCGCGGCTCATACCTTCTTCACCTCGGGCTTCCCGAACAGCCCGGCCGGGCGGACGAGGAGGACGATGAGGATCACGAGCAGCGCCGCAGGCAAGCGCAGGTCGGACCCGATGAAGTCGATGTAGGTACCGATGAGGTTGAGGCCGACACCGAGGATCAGGCCGCCGACCACTGCCCCGATCGGCGAGTCGATCCCGCCGAGCACGGCCGCCGCAAAGGCGTAGATCAGCACCGACTGCATCATGTTCGGGTCGAGGAAGACGCTCGGTGCCGTCAGCATTCCCGCGATCGCTCCGAGTACGGCAGCGAGGCCCCAGCCGAGGCCGAGCATCAGCGGGACGCGGACGCCGACCAGGCGCGCCTCGTTGGGATTGACCGCGGCGGCGCGCAGCGCGAGCCCGACCTTCGTGAACTGGAAGAACGCCCACATCACGGCCACGGCCGCGAAGCAGACGGCGATCGTGCCGACGTCCGCGTACGCGATCGCGACGCCTCCGATCTCGAAGGTGCCGCCGGGGAACGGGCTGCGCACCGCCCGCACCTCACCCGTCCAGATCCACGTCGCGAGCCCGTTGAGCACCAGGAGCAGGCCGATCGTGACGATGACGACGCGGATCTGGGATCCTCGTTCGACGGGGCGGATCACCGCCTGGTGGATCCCGAATCCACCGGCGAACGACGCGAGCAGCGTGATCGCGAACGCGGGCCAGTAGCTGACGCCGTGGTTCGTCGTCAGCGTCCAGGCGATGTAGGTGGAGAACATCGCCATCTCGCCCTGGGCGAAGTTGACGACGCCGGTGGCACGGTGGATCAGGACGAGCGCGAGCGCCAGCAATCCGTAGATGCCGCCGGAGGCGAGGCCCGAGACGACCTGTTGGAAGAACTGCGCCATCAGTAGCCGAGATAGCTCCGTCGAACAGCTTCGTCGTCGCGAAGCTCCGCGGCCGACCCGGAGACCGCCACCTTGCCCACCTCGAGCACGTACGCGGTCGACGCTGCATTGAGGGCGATCCGCGCATCCTGCTCGACGACGAGCACGGTGAGGCCCTCCTTCTCGTTCAGCTCGCGGACGATGCGGAAGATCTCCTTCACGATCAGCGGCGCGAGCCCGAGCGACGGCTCGTCGAGCATCAGCAGGCGCGGGCGTCCCATCAGGGCCCGGGCGAGCGCGAGCATCTGCTGCTCGCCGCCCGAGAGCGTGCCGGCGCGCTGCTCGCCGCGCTCGCTGATCCACGGGAAGTACGTCGCCATCCGATCGATGTCCGCCTTCAGCGACCGGGTTCGGCGGGTGTACGCGCCGAGGCGCAGGTTCTCGACGACCGACAGCTCGGTGAAGGTGCCGCGCCCCTCGGGAACGTGGGCAACGCCGGCCCTGGCCGACGCCTCCGGCCCGCCGCGGAGCGGCTTGCCGTCGAGCAGGATCTCGCCGCTGCGCTTGACCGTGCCCGAGACGGAGCGCAGCGTCGTCGTCTTGCCGGCGCCGTTCGCCCCGAGCACTGCCACCACCGCGCCCTCCGGGACGGCCAGCGAGATGCCCCGCAGTGCCAGCACCGGCCCGTAGCGCGCCTCGACGTCGTTGAGCTCGAGCAGGCGCGCTCATGCGTCGTCGTCGCTTCCGAGGTAGGCCTCGATCACGTCGGGGTTGGCCCGAACCTCGGCCGGCGTCCCCTCGGCGATCTTGCGGCCGAAGCTGAGCACGTTGACGTGATCGGAGATGCGCATCACGAGGCTCATGTGGTGCTCGACGAGGAGCACCGTCAGCGCGTGATCGTCGCGCACCTTCAGGATGAAGTCGCCGAGCTCCTCCACCTCCTCGTGGTTGAGGCCGCCGGCCGGCTCGTCGAGCAGGAGGAGGCGAGGCTTCGCGGCGAGGGCCCGCGCGATCTCGACCCGTTTCTGGATCCCGTACGGCAGCGCCGCGGCGAGGTCGTTGGAGCGCTTTCCGAGACCAACGTAGTCGAGCGTCGCGAGGGCATCGCTCTCCTTCACCCCACGACCGAGGGAGTGGGCGCCGAGCAGGACGTTCTCGAGCACCGACATCGACCTGAACAGGTTGATGTTCTGGAACGTCCGCGCGATCCCACGCTCGACGATGCGGTAGGCAGGAGTCTGGAGCAACGATGCTCCGTCGAGCTCGAGCTCACCCTCGTCCGGCGTGTAGAGGCGCGTGATCACGTTGAACGCCGTCGTCTTGCCGGCGCCGTTCGGGCCGATCAGGCCCGACACCTGCCCTGCCTCGACGTCGAATGAGACGCCGTCGAGGGCAACGATGCCCCCGAAGCGGAGCGTGATCTCCCTGACCGACAGCAAGGTCGCCACTGCGGCGGCAGGCTACTAGATGCCGGGTCGCGGGGTGCTCTAGGGAAGCCGCGGCGCCGACAGCGCGGCGATGCCGATCGCGACGGTGAGGAGCGCGGCCGCGACGGCGACGAACGCTGCTGTGACCTCGCGCGGCTTGGAGGTCGTGGCGACGATCTTGCCGAGCCGGTCGTACACGGAGCCGAGCTTCTCGGCGTCCGTGACGTCGAACGAGGAGCCTCCCGTCGACTCGGCGAGGCGCGCAAGCGTCGTCCGGTCGGGGGGCACCGGGACGACGACCTGGCTGCCGTTCCGGTTGATCGTGACCGTTCCGGTCAGCGTCCCGAGCGCGATCGTGTAGACCGGGATCCCGGCTTCCTTGGCGAGGCGGGCGCCGTCGTCGGGCGTCAGCACGCCGTGCGTCTGGGTGCCGTCCGAGAGGAGGACGATCGCTCCGGTCGACTTCGCGCTCGTGGCCGGCGCCGCCGACTCGCCCTGCCCGGTCGACAGGCGCGTGAGATCGACGCCGCGACCGAGCGCATCGCCGATCGCCGTCCCGTACCCCGGGGCAAGCGACGCGATGCCCACCTTGAGGAGGGCGCGGTTGGTCGTCGGCGAGGTGACGACGACGGGGTCGTCGGCAAAGGCCACGAGACCGACCTTGACGCGGCTGGGGACGTGATTGGCGAACGACGTGATCGCGGCCCGCGCTGCCTCGAGCCGGCTCGGGTTCACGTCCGTCGCCACCATCGAGTAGGACACATCGACCACGAGCACCACCGTGGCGCGGTCGGACGTCGTGTCGATCGGGACCCGCGGCCGGGCCACGGCGACGCAGAGCAGCGCCACGGCGCCGAGCAGCAGGCCGGCGATCACGTGGCGGCGCCAGCTGGAGCGGGTCGCCACCGATGCGAGCACGGCGAGGTTCGGGAACGAGATCGCGGCCCGCGGCGGCCGTCGCTCGAGCCACACGTAGGCGACGAGCGCGAGCACCGGCAGCACGAGCGCCGCGAGCAGGTACGGGGAGGCGAAGGTCATCGAAGCCACCTCATCGGACCCGTGCGCAGACGGCCCGCACCTGCACCTCGGCATGGATTCCCGCGGCGGCCGTGGCCGTGACGCGGGCGATGACCGCTCTCCCGGCAGTGCTGCGCCGCACCTGCACCGCACCACGCTGCAGCGCCGACGGCGAGGCCACCTGGCGGAACGCGATCGCGGAGCTCGACCCGAGGAGCTGCGCAGATGCCGGGCACGACGCGCGCACGGTCTTCGCCGCGCCACGAATCGGTGAGTTGACGACGACGCTGAACAGCGCCTGCGACGGCTTGATCGAGGCCTTGTACGCGGTCAGGGCACGTCCCCCGCCACCCGAGGTCGGGATGCAGCCGAGGAACGGCCGGAAGCTCGACGTCGCGGCCTTGGGAGGAACGCGGGCGGCGTGGAAGACCACGCTGCGCCGCGTCGTCACGCCGGGGCCGACCGGGCTGCCCGTCTCGCCGCGGAACCACACGTCGACGTCGGCCGTCGCCACCCGCGCGTCGGTGCCGGCGACGACGTACCCCTGGACGGGGCAGGCGAGCTCGTAGTCGATCCCTCCCGCCGGGACGACGACCCACGGGCCGGCGACGGGAAGGCACACGCGCAACCCCTTGCACTCGTCCGCGGCCCGGGCGCTCCCGGCCGAGAGCGCAGCGAGGAATGCGGCGCCGAGAACCACGGCGAGCGCGAGCGAGCGGCGGCCGGTCACAACGGCCTCCTCGTCCACGCGAGCGAGAGACCGGACGCGACGAGCAGGAAGACGACGCCGACGCCGGCGAACGCCGCGGTCACCTCGCGCTTCTCGCGCCTCGAGCCGATCCGGCTGCCGAGGTCGCTGTAGACCTCCTTGAGCTTCTGAGCGGTCGGCGCTGCTGCGAACCGTCCGCCCGTGATCCTCGCCACCTCGGCCAGCGTCTTCGCGTCGGGCGTCACGGTGACCTGCTCCTTGAGCCCGCCCGGCAGCGGCACCTCGACGACGGCGTCGCTCGTTCCGAGCGCAACCGTGTTGACGGGCACCCCGAGCTTGTGTGCTCCCTCCGCCGCGACGAGAGGCAGCTTGCCGCCGGCGGTCTGCTCACCATCGGAGAGCAGGACGACGGTCGCCGGCGGTGCATCCTTGGGCGTCGGCTGGTCGGCGGTGAGGCCGGGCCGGGCGGCGGCGACCGAGCGGTCGATCGCATCGCCGATCGCCGTTCCCGATCCGAGCGTGATCTGGTCGAGCGCGGTCCGGGCCGCCTCGCGGTCGGTCGTCGGGGCCAGCACGACGGTGGCCCGCGTCGAGAACGAGACGATCCCGATCGAGTACCCGTCGGGTGCGACATCGAGGAAGGTGCGCGCGGCGGCAACGGCGGCCGCGAGCCGTGACGGCTTCACGTCGGTCGCGGTCATCGAACGGGAGGTATCGAGTGCGAGGACGACGGTCGCCTGTCGCCCCGGAACCGAGAGCGTGGCCCGCGGCCGGGCGACTCCGACGATCAACGCCGCGAGCGCCACGAGCGCGAGGGCGAACGGCAGCAGCCTGCGGATGCGACGAGGCGCCGGTGCCGACGCCGCGACGAGCGCGGGCGTCCCGAACAGGGCACCCTGCGCCTTGCGGCGCCGCTCCCCGACGATCAGGAGCGCGACGATCGCCGGGATCACGAGCAGCCCGAGCAGGGCGATGGGCGTCCCGAAGGTCATCGGCGCTTCCCGAGATGGGCGGCGAGGACGCGGAGCCAGTCACCCCTCGTCGAGAGCACGACGTGCGAGGCTCGCGCTGCGGCGAGGTCGGCTGCGACCTGGCGCCGCTCCTGCGCGGCGGCCTCCGCGAAGCGCGTTCGCAGGCTCGCGTCGCTCGTGTCGACGCGAAGGCGGCCACCGGTCTCCGGATCCGAGAACCACACCTCCCCCACGTCGACGAGCTCGTCTTCGCGCGGGTCGCGAATCTCGACGGCGAGCACGTCGTGCCGGGCGGCGAGGTCGAGGAGCGGCGGCCGCCAGTCGCGAGGCCCGCGAAAGTCGGAGACGACGGCGATCAGCGCCCGCTGGCGCGCGACGGCCGCGAGCAGGGACAGCGCCGGAGCCAGCTCGGTGGCGGCGCCCGGGCCGTCCTCGTCACCGAGCGCGAGCAGCATCCCGACGAGGCCCGCGCGGCCCTGCCGGGGCGGCAACGGCGTCGGCGAGCCGCCGCCGAAGGACGTCAGCCCGACGCGGTTCCCGCGCACGCTGGCGGCATGGCCGAGCGCGAGCGCCACGCCCATGGCGACGTCGGCCTTGCGGCGATCGGCCGTGCCGAAGCCCATCGAGGGCGTCTGGTCGAGCACGACCCAGGTGACGAGCACGCGCTCGGCGAGCTGCACCCTGATGTGCGGCTCGCGCGTGCGCGCGGTCACGTTCCAGTCGATCAGGCGGACGTCGTCACCCGGCTCGTAGGGCCGAACCTGCGCGAGCTCGCTGCCGCGCCCGAGCACGTGCGAGCGGTGGTCGCCCGCAAGCAGGCCGTCCACGCGCCGGCCGATCGAGAGCTCGAGCGCGCGGAGCAACGGCTCCGGCATCGGCCCGGGGCCGGGGCGCTCCGGCGTCTCGACGACACCGAATGCCCGCAATGGGGTCACGCTGCTACCGGCCGCCCGAGCTCGAGCGGCGGCATCGCGACCGCCTGCAGCACCAGGTCGAGCACGTCGTCCGCCGTCCGCTGCTCGGCGAGCGCGCGGTAGGTGAGCACGAGCCGGTGCCGCAGCGCGTCCTTGACGAGCGAGCGGATGTCGGTGCCGAGGACGTAGTCGCGTCCGTGGATCAGGGCGAGCGCGCGGGCGCTCTGGACGAGGGCGATCGGGCCGCGGGGGCTGGCGCCGTACTCGACGTAGGCGGAGAGATCGGCGAGCCCGACCATCGCCGGGTTCCGCGTCGCCTCGGCGAGCGAGACGGCGTAGGCGACGAGCGAGGGATCGACGTAGACGTTCTGCACGGCCTGCTGCAGGCCCTTGAGGGACTCGAGCTCGAGCACCTGCCGCACGGACGCGGCCGGGACGAGCGAGCGCTGCACGACCGTCAGCTCCTCGTCGCGCGTCGGGTAGCCGACGACGACCTTCAGCATGAAGCGGTCGACCTGTGCCTCGGGCAGCGGATACGTGCCCTCCGACTCGATCGGGTTCTGGGTCGCCATGACGAGGAACGGATCGGGCACGAGATGGGTGTCGTGGCCGATCGTCACCTGCCGCTCCTGCATCACCTCGAGCAGCGCCGACTGCACCTTGGCCGGCGCGCGGTTGATCTCGTCGGCGAGCAGGAAGTTGCAGAAGACCGGGCCTTCCTCGGTGTCGAAGCCGCCGGTGTCGGCGCGGTAGATGCGCGTGCCGACGAGGTCGCTCGGCACGAGATCCGGCGTGAACTGCACCCGCCGGAACGTGCCGCCGAGCACCGCGGCGGTCGTCTTGATCGTCAGCGTCTTGGCGAGGCCGGGGACGCCCTCGATCAGGAGGTGGCCTCCCGCGACGAGGCACACGAGCACGCGCTCGAGCATCTCGTCCTGGCCCGCGATCACGCGCTTGACCTCGACCAGCGCCTCCTCGAGCTGGGTGCGGTGGTCGGTGGGCTCGGCGGTCTGCGGGGTCTCGGAATCGGACATCGGCTCCTCCTTCTCAGTGGCGTTCGCGCTCGGATCAGGGTAGACCCGGACGGCTGTGACGCGGGTGAATCCGCCGTTAAGTTCCGCTGTGTAGTCCGTTGTCCGCAACACTCTAGGATCACCCCGTGGATCTTCGCGACACCCCCGACGAGGCGCAGTTCCGCAGCGAGCTCCACGCGTGGCTCGAGGCGAACGTGCCGCCGGAGCTGCGTGGCCACCGCGGCGGCGCGGCGCGCTACTCGGACGACTCGATCCGCAACTGGAGCCGCGCGCTCTACGACGCGGGCTACATCGGGCTCACCTGGCCGAAGGAGTACGGCGGTGGCGGCAAGCCGTACAGCTACCAGGCGATCTATCTCGAGGAGACGGCGCGCGCCGAGGCTCCGCAGCACCTCGGCGTGATCGGGCTCGGGATGGCCGGGCCGACGATCATCGCGCTCGGCACCGAGGCCCAGAAGGCCCGCTACCTGCAGCCTCTCCTCGCGGCAGACGAGATCTGGTGCCAGGGCTTCTCGGAGCCCGGCGCAGGCTCCGACCTCTCGGCCGTCCGCACGAGCGCGCGGCTCGAAGGCTCCCACTTCGTCGTCGACGGCCAGAAGGTGTGGTCGTCCTACGCGCACATCGCCGACTGGTGCATCCTCGTCACCCGCAGCGATCCCGCCTCCGTGCGCCACGCGGGGCTGACGTACCTGATCGTCGACATGAAGGCTCCCGGCGTCGAGGTGCGGCCGCTCCGCCAGATCACCGGCGAGGCGGAGTTCAACGAGATCTTCTTCACCGGCGTCGAGGTGCCCGTCGAGAACGTGATCGGCGAGGTCGGCGGCGGCTGGCAGGTCGCGATGACGACGCTGCTGCACGAGCGCGGCACGCTCGGCTTCGCCCTCACGGCTGCGCTCGAGGTGATGGTCGGGAAGCTGATCGAGCTGGCCCGCGACCGCGGCGCCACGCCGCTGCAGCGCGACGCGATCGCGCAGGAGTGGATCGAGCTGCAGGCGCTGCGCTACACGGCCTACCGGTCGCTCTCGGCGCTGATGAAGACCGGCATCCCGGGCCCGGAGGGTTCGATCCTCAAGCAGCAGTGGTCGGAGGCGGCCCAGCGGCTGACGAAGCTCGCGCTCGAGCTGCTCGGCCCCGACGCCCAGCTCCTCGCCGACAACGCGCCGTACGGCGGGTACTGGCAGCACGTGCAGCTCCGCAGCCGGGGCAACACGATCGAGGCCGGCACCTCGGAGATCCTGCGCAACATCATCGCCGAGCGCGTGCTCGGGCTGCCGAGGTCGAGGCGCTGATGGATTTCGCGTTCACGCCGGAGCAGGAGGAGCTCCGCGCGCAGGCCCGCGCCTTCCTCGCGGCCAATCCGGAGCCGTCCTGGCAGGAGCTCGCCGAGCTCGGCTGGACCGGCGTGTCGGTCGCGGAGGAGAACGGCGGCGCCGGGCTCGGGTTCCTCGAGGAGGCGATCCTGTTCGAGGAGATGGGACGCGCGCTCACCCACGCGCCGTACTGGTCGACCGTTGCCGTCACGCTGCCGGCGCTCCCGGCCGACCTGCAGTCCGAGGTTGCGAGCGGCGCTGCGAGCTGGACGCTTGCCACCGGCCCGCTCGTCGCGGATCTCGACACCGCCACCCGGGTCGCCTACGTCGGCGGCGACACGATCTGGGAGCTCGAGGGATTCGAGCGCGAGGTGCTCCAGACGAACGACGAGACGCGGCCACTCGGCGTCGTCTCGGGCGGCGAGGCAGGGCGAGAGCTTGCGAGCTCCGAGCTGCTGCCGCAGATCCGCTCCCGCTCGCTGACCGCGCTCGCGCTCGAGGCCTGCGGCGTCGGCGCGCGGGCGCTCGAGCTCGCGGTCGCCTACGCCGGCGAGCGCGAGCAGTTCGGCAAGCCGATCGGCACCTACCAGGCGATCTCGCATCCGCTCGCGACGACGCTGATGGAGCTCGAGCTCGGCCGGTCGCTCGCGCTCTTCGCCGCCTGGTGCATCAGCGAGAACGACGATCGCACGCCGATCGCCGCGGCCTCCGCCAAGTCACTCTGCGCCGACGCGGCCGTCGCCGCCTGCGAGCGCTCGATCCAGGTGCACGGCGGCATCGGGTTCACGTGGGAGCACGTGCTCCACCGTCTCTACAAGCGCGCCCTCTGGATCCAGTCCTGGGAGGCGTCCGGGGCCCAGCTTCGCTCGGAGATAGCTGCCCATCTGCTCGACGGCGACGGAGGGTGACATGCAGGGGTTGACATGCAGGGCTTGACGATGGACTACCAGCTGAACGTGGGGACGATCCTGCGGCGCGGCGAGGAGCTGTTCGGCCACAAGTCGATCACGAGCCGGCTGCCCGACAAGAGCTGGCACACCTACACCTACGCCGATTTCGCCCGGCGGGCGAAGCAGCTCTCGCTCGCGCTCCGCGACGAGCTCGGCCTCGTCGACGGCGACCGCGTGGCGACGTTCGCCTGGAACCACCACGAGCACATGGAGGCCTACCTGGGCGCTCCGATCGGCGGCTTCGTCACCCACACGCTCAACCTGCGGCTCCACCCCGACGACCTCACCTACATCGCGACGCATGCCGGCGATCGCGTCCTGATCGCCGACAAGACGCTGTGGCCGCTCGTGGAGGCGTTCCGCGACCGGGTCGGGTTCGAGCACGTGATCGCGGTCGGCGCCGGCGAGACGCCGCCCGGCGCGATCGAGTACGAGGATCTGATCGCGACCGCCGACGCGGAGGCATTCATCTACCGGGACATCGACGAGCGCTCGGCGGCGGCGATGTGTTACACGAGCGGCACCACGGGGCAGCCCAAGGGCGTCGTCTACTCGCATCGCGCGATCGTGATCCACTCGCTCGCCTCGACGCAGTCGAGCTCGCTCGGCATCGGCGAGGCGGACGTCGTGCTGCCGGTGGTGCCGATGTTCCACGCCAACGCCTGGGGCTTTCCCTTCACGTGCACGCTCGTCGGCGCGGATCAGGTCTTTCCCGGCCAGCACCTCGATCCACCGTCGCTGCTCGATGCATTCGTCGAGCAGAAGGTCACCGTCACCGCCGGCGTGCCGACGATCTGGATGGGGATCCTGCAGCTGCTCGATGCCGAGCCGGAGAAGTGGGACCTCTCGCGCCTGCGGTCGATGATCGTCGGCGGCGCCGCCGCGCCCCAGTCGATGATCGAGGGCTTCGAGAAGCGCCACGGCCTCCACATCGTCCATGCCTGGGGCATGACCGAGATGGCGCCGATGGGCACGATCTCCGCCCTCTCGAGCCGGGAGCTCGCGCTCTCCGAGGAGGAGCAGTACAGCTATCGCGCCAAGCAGGGCCTCCCCTCGCCGTTCGTCGAGATCAGGGCCCGCGGCGGCGACGGTCTCGTTCCCTGGGACGGCGCCACGATGGGCGAGCTCGAGGTACGAGGCCCGTGGATCGCGTCGTCGTACTACGACGCGCCCGAGGCGAACGATCGCTGGACCGACGACGGCTGGTTCAAGACCGGCGACATCGTCACGATCGAGCCGAACGGCTACGTCGAGATCCAGGACCGCTCCAAGGATCTCGTCAAGTCCGGCGGCGAGTGGATCTCGACCGTTGCGCTCGAGAACGCGCTGATGGGCCACCCGGCGGTGCTCGAGGCAGCGGTGATCGCCATCCCCGACGAGAAGTGGTCGGAGCGCCCGCTGGCGGTGGTCGTGTTCCGCGAAGGCCAGAGCGCCGATGCCGACGAGCTGCGGGAGTTCCTGGCGCCGAGCTTCGCCAAGTGGTGGCTCCCGGAGCGGTTCGAGGCCGTCGACGAGATCCCCAAGACAGCGGTCGGCAAGTTCCGCAAGACCGCGCTGAGAGAGCAGTTCGCGCAGGTGCCGTAGGGCGAGCATCCCCTCGCCCGTCCATCGAGGAGGATCATTGGGAACGTTCGTCACCACCGAGCACGACGGCGCCGTCGCGCTCGTCACGATCGACAACCCGCCGATGAACGCGCTCTCGGCAGCGCTCGTCGAGGAGCTCGAGGCCGAGGTCGAACGGCTCGACAGCGACCCCGAGACGCGCGCGATCGTCCTGCGCGGCGCGGGTGAGCGGGCGTTCGTGGCCGGAGCCGACATCAAGGAGTTCCCCGCCCTGCGCGAGGCAGGCGGCAACGAGGGAGGCGCGGCGCGCGGCCTCCACGCCATCGGCCGCCGCATGGATGCGGCCCACACGCCGTTCGTCGCCGCGATCAACGGCTACTGCCTCGGCGGCGGGCTCGAGCTCGCGATGTGCTGCGACGTCCGCATCTGCGCCGACAACGCCCAGCTCGGCCAGCCCGAGATCAAGCTCGGCCTGATCCCCGGCGGCGGCGGCACCCAGCGGCTGCCGCGCCTCGTCGGCGTCGGCCGCGCGAACCTGCTCAACCTCAGCGGTGAGTTCATCGACGCCGAGACGGCGTACGCCTGGGGGCTCGTCGAGAAGGTCGTCCCGGCCGACGAGCTGATCTCCGCTGCCACCGCGGTCGCGGCGAGCTTCGCGGCCGTCTCACCGCACGCGGTGGCGGTGATCCGCGAGCTGGCCCGGACGACGCGCGACCTCTCGCTCGAGGAGGGGCTCCGCCGCGAGGCCGATGGCTTCCGCCGCTGCCTCCTCTCGGAGGACGGCCAGGAGGGCGTGGCCGCGTTCGTCGAGAAGCGCCCGCCGCAGTTCACGGGCCGCTGATGCAGGCGGTCGTGCTCGAGGGGATCGGCGACCCTGAGCAGCTCGTGCTGCGCGAGCTGCCGCCGCCGGCTCCCGAGGACGGCCAGGTCGTGGTCGAGGTGAAGGCGGTCGCGATCAACTTCCTCGAGATCCTGATCCGCCGCGGCCTCTATCCCCAGATGCCCGAGCTGCCGTGGATTCCGGGCACGGAGATCGCCGGCGTGACGGCAGACGGCCGTCGGGTCATCGGCCTCGTCCGCTCGTCGGGTGGCGGCTACGCCGAGCTCGCGACGGTCGACGAGCAGTGGCTCTTCGATCTCCCCGACGGGGCGTCGTTCGAGGAGGGCGCCGCGTTCCTGATGGCGTACCTGACCGCCTGGATCCCGCTCACCCGGCAGGTCGTGATCCACCCCGGCGCGCGCGTGCTCGTGCATGCCGCCGCCGGAGGCGTCGGCAGCGCGGCGGTCGTGGTCGCCCGCGACCTCGGGGCCGAGGTCGTCGCGACGGCGGGCTCGGACGACAAGCTGGCACTGCCGCTCTCGCTCGGTGCGAGGCAGGCGGTCACCTACGACAGGCTCGACGAGATCGAGCCGGTCGACGTCGTCTTCGACCCCGTCGGCGGCCAGCTGTTCGCCGACTCGATCAAGCTCCTGCGCCCGCTCGGTGCCGCGATCGCGATCGGCTTCGCCGGCGGGCTCTGGCAGACGGTCGACCCGGCGATCCTGGTCGGTCGCAACGTCGGCGTCCAGGGCTTCTACCTGGGACGGCTGATGCAGCGGCAGCCCGAGGTCGTCCGCGAAGCGGCGACCGACCTGCTGCGGCTCTGGAGCGCCGGGCAGGTGCGCCCGATCGTCGGCTCGACGTTCCCGCTCGCCGAGGCGGCAGAGGCGCATCGGCTGGTCGAGAGCAGGCGCTCGAGCGGGAAGGTCGTGCTCGTCCCGTGAGAGCGCTCGTCACGGGTGGCGCGGCAGGGCTCGGGGCGGCGATGGTCACGCGACTCGAGGCCGAGGGCTTCGCGGTCGACGTCCTCGACCTGACGACCGGCTTCGACGTCACCGACCCGGCCCAGTGGGACGCGGTCGGGCCGGTCGACGTCGCCTGCCTCAATGCGGGCGTGCTCGGCGGCGAGGCCGATCCGGCCGAGATCTCGCTCGAGACCTACCGGAGGGCGATGGCGGTCAACGTCGACGGCGTCGTCCTCGGGGTCAGGCGCCTCGCGCAGGTCATGCCCGCGGGCGGCAGGATCGTGGCGACCGCCTCGCTCGCCGGCCTCACCGCGATGCCGGACGATCCGGTCTACGCGGCCACGAAGCACGCGGTCGTCGGCTTCGTCCGCAGCGTCGCGCCGTCGCTCGAGCGTCGCGGCATCCAGATCAACGTGGTCTGCCCCGGCATCGCCGACACGGCGATGCTCGGCGGCGCGGTGCGGGAGCGGCTCGACGCCGCCGGGTTCCCGATCGTGACTCCCGCTGCCGTCGCGGATGCGGTCTGGCTCGCGCTCGGCTCCGGGCTCACGGGGCACGCCTGGGCCGTCCAGCCGGGCAGGGAACCGGTCGACTTCCACTTCCCGAACGTTCCCGGCGCGAAGACGGCCGAGGGCGTCGTCGTGCCTCCGCCCTCGCTCGCCCAGTGACGCGCGCGGCGCTAGGAGAACTGCCAGGGATCGCCGGCGGCGTAGCTCTTCAGGATCCGCCGCGCCACGACCATCCGGTGCACCTCGTCGGGCCCGTCGTAGATCCGGCCCGCGCGGGCATGCATCGCCATCTGCGCGAGCGGCGTCTCGTCGGTCAGGCCCTTGGCGCCGTGCACCTGGATCGCGCGGTCGATCACCTCGTTCAGTACGCCCGCCGCGTAGAACTTGAGCAGCGACACCTCGACGCGCGCCTCCGACCCCTCGTCGATCTTGCGCGCCGTGTCCATCGTCAGGAGCCGGCAGGCCTGGATCTCGGCGGCCGAGTCGGCGATCCAGTTCTGCACGGTCTGCTTGTCGGCCAGCGGGCCGCCGAACGCCTCCCGCTCGAGCGCGTGGGAGCACATCAGGCCGAAGGCCCGCTGCATCTGCCCGAGCCAGCGCATCACGTGGTGGATCCGGCCTGGGCCGAGGCGCTTCTGGGCCAGCCTGAACGCCTCGCCCCGCTCGCCGAGCGTGTTCGCGACCGGAACCCGGACGCCCTCGTAGCGCACCTCGCAGTGCGTGTTCCAGGCGCGGCCACCGTGGCCCATCACGGGCGTCCCGGGCGAGATCGTGATGCCCGGGCGCATCGGCCGGCACCAGGATCATCGTGCCGCGCTTGTACGTCGTCGGCGTCGGGATCGGAGATCGCGAAGACGATCCCGAACGTCGCTCCCTCGGCGCCGCTCGAGAACCACTTGTGGCCGTCGATCACCCACTCGTCGCCGTCGAGCACGGCCCTCGTCCGCAGCAGGGTCGGGTCGGAGCCGGCGACGTCGGGCTCGGTCATCGAGAAGAACGACCGCGCCCGCCCCGCCACGAGCGGCTCGAGGAACTGCGCCTTCTGCTCCTCGGTGCCGAACTGGTGCAGGATCTCGGCGTTGCCGGCGTCGGGCGCCTGGCAGCCGAAGACGAGCTGCGCCCAGTGCGCGCGCCCGATCTCCTCGTTCATGCAGGCGTAGTAGAGGAACCCCTCGCCCGTCCCGCCCGCCTCGGCCGGCATGTGCGGCGCCCAGAGCCCGGCCGCCCGCGCCTGCTCCTGCAGCGTCCGCACGAGCTCCTGCGCAGCGTCGTCCTCGCGGTCGAGCAGCTGCTCGTTGGGGAACACGTGCGCCTCCATGAACGCGCGGTACAGCTCGCGGCGCTCGACGTACGCGGGCGGGAAGAGTGCGGTGCTCACCGGAGTAGGATCGTTCACGTGCGCCTCGCTCTGCAACTCGGGTACGACGACCCGCTCGGCGGCATCGCCCTCGCGCAGGAGGCCGACCGGCTCGGGTTCCACTCGGTCTGGACATCCGAAGCCTATGGCACGGACGCCGTCACGCCCATGGCGTGGATCGCGGCGACCACCGAGCGCGTCGCCGTCGGCAGCGCGATCATGCAGATGCCGGCGCGCTCGCCGGCCGCGACGGCGTCGACCGTGGCGACGCTCGACATCCTCTCGGGTGGCCGCGTGCTGCTCGGGCTCGGGACGTCGGGACCGCAGGTGGCGGAGGGCTGGCACGGCCAGGCGTGGGGCAAGCCGCTGACGCGCACGCGCGAGTACGTGGAGATCGTCCGCACGATCCTGCGTCGCGAGGAGCCGCTCGAGCACCACGGCGAGCACTACGACATTCCCTACAGCGGCGCGGACGCGACGGGGCTCGGCAAGCCGCTGAAGATCATCATCCACCCCACCCGCAACGAGGTGCCGATCTACCTGGCGGCGATCGGGCCGAAGAACGTCGCGCTGACGGCCGAGATCGCGGACGGCTGGCTCCCCATCTTCTTCTCGCCCGAGCGGGCGCCCGGCGTGCACGGCCCGGCGCTCGAGGAAGGGTTCGCGCGGCGCGGCGGCCGTCCCGAGGGCTGGGATCTGGCGCCGCTCGTGCCGGTGCTGATGGACGACGACGTGCAGGCCTGCCGCGACTTCCTGCGGCCGATGCTGGCGCTCTACGTCGGCGGCATGGGAGCGCGGGGCCAGAACTTCTACACCCGCCTCGCGCAGCGCTACGGCTTCGAGGCCGAGGCAGCCGAGATCCAGGATCACTACCTCGCCGGCCGCAAGGGCGAGGCGGCGGCCGCAGTGCCCGATGCGCTCGTCGACGAGATCGCGCTCGTCGGCAGTCGCGACCGGATCGCCGACCGGCTCGCGGCCTGGCGCGAGAGCGGCGTCACGACGATGGTCCTGCAGGCACGGCAGCGCGAGGCGCTGCAGGCGCTCGCGGAGCTCGTGGGTTGAAGGAGGCGGTGAAGGACGCCGTCGACGAGGCGCTCGGTGAGGCCCTCGGCACCGTCGTCACGACGGCGACCCAGCTGGCCGGGGGCGCGTCGAAGGAGGCCTGGGCGGTAACGACCGCCGACGGACGCGAGCTGCTCCTCCGTCGCGCCGGCGGCGGCGTGATCCACGTCGACACGCTCTCGCTCCGCGACGAGTTCGCCGTCATCTCCGCGGCGCGCGAGGCCGGCGTGCGCGTGCCCGAGCCGATCGCATACCTCGGTGACCTCGACGGGCGCGAGGCGTTCGTGATGGAGCTCGTGCACGGCGAGACGATCGGGCGCCGGATCGTCAAGGCCCCACCGCCGGGGCTCGACGTGCAGATGGCCGACGAGCTCGCGAAGGTGCACTCGATCCCGGTCAGTGCGCTGCCCCAGCTCACCGTCCCCGATCTCTGGCAGCGCCTGTACCGCGAGCTCGACCAGGTCGACGAGCCGCACCCCGCGATCGAGCTCGGTCTCGTCTGGTGCCGCGAGCGGCTCCCGCTCGAGCGGCCGAGGGTGGTCAACCACGGCGACTTCCGGATCGGGAACCTGATGGTCGACGAGACCGGGCTCGTGGCGGTGCTCGACTGGGAGTTCGCCCACCTGTCCGACCCGGCCGAGGACCTGGCGTGGCCGCTCGTCCGCGCGTGGCGATTCGGGCGGGACGACCTGCGCCTCGGCGGCATCGGAGCCGTCGAGCCGTACCTCGAGCGCTATGCCGAGCTGACGGGCGTCGAGATCCCGCCGGACGAGCTGCTCGCCTGGGAGGTGCTCGGCAACTGCAAGTGGGCGATCGGCGCGCTCAACCAGTCCCGCCGCCACCTCCAGGGCGAGGAGCGCAGCGTCGAGCTCGCGATCCTCGGCCGCCTCGCGGCGGAGATGGAGCTCGAGCTCCTCGATCTGATCGAGAAGGCGGCATGAGCACCGATCGCCCGAACGCGAGCGAGCTCGCGACCGCGGTGCGGGAGTTCCTCGAGGCCGAGATCCTGCCCGTGCTGACCGACCATCGGCTCCGGTTTCGCACGCTCGTCGCGATGAACGCGCTCTCGATCGTCGAGCGCGAGGCACCCGGGCCGACGCAGGCGGACTGGGAGACGGCCCGGCGGATCCGCGCAGGCGACATCCGCCCCGGCGACCTCCAGGCAGCTGCGCGCGGAGGTCGAGGCGCGACTCGCGATCGCAAGCCCCGGCTACCTGGCCCGCTACCGGTGACCGAGCCCACCCGCCGCCGGATCTACCTGATGCGCCACGGCGCGGTGGCCTACTTCGACGACGCGGGCCGCCCCGTGCCGCCGGAGACCGTTCCGCTGACCGACGAGGGACGAGCCCAGGCAGAGGCGGCGCGCGGGCTGCTCGCGGGGATCACGTTCGACCGCGTGATCGCAAGCGGGCTGCCGCGGACGATGGAGACGGCCGAGCTCGTCGCCCCGGGCACGACGCCGGAGGTCTGGCCGGAGCTGCAGGAGCTCCGCGGCGACCGGCTCTCGTCGATCCCTCCTTCCGAGCTCGAGCACGCCTTCGTGCACGCGTTTCGCGGCGTCGTCCCGAACGACAGGCCGTTCCTCGGCGGCGAGACGATCGGTGAGCTGTTCGACCGCGTCATTCCCGCGCTCGACCGGCTCGTCGCCGACCCGGCCTGGGACACGGTGCTGCTCGTGCTCCACGGCGCCGTCAACCGCGCGATCCTCTCCCACGCGCTGACCGGCGAGCGGATGTTCCTCGGCCACTTCGAGCAGGCACCCGGCTGCGTCAACGTCCTCGACGTCGGTGACGGCTGGATCGTCCGCGCCGTCAACATCAACCCGTCCGACCTCGCCCATCGCGCGACCCGCGAGACGACGATGGAGGGCTACTGGGCGCGCTACCGCGGCAGCCTCTGAGCCGGCACGGCACCCGAACCGCGACGGGGCCGGCGATGCCGGCCCCGTCGATCGAACGTGAACTGCGGTCGGGCTTAGGTGCCCGAGGTCGAGCACTTCGTCGAGGACACGGGCTTGAACGTGCCGTCCGTGAACTTGACGAGCTGCTCGCACTTGATCGGGAACTGGTTCGTCACGCCCGTCCGCTGCTTGACGCCCGGCAGCAGGAAGGGATTTGCCTGGTTCCAGCGTCCGGAACGCCTTCATCAGCGAGGCGCGCGTCGGGTTCTTGCCCGCGCCGTAGAGGAGCTCGACGAAGGCCTCGGCCGTCGCGACCCCGTACAGGTTCAGGCCGTCGGTGACGCGGCCCTTGGGGTAGTACTTCGCCATGATCTGCTTGTAGAGCTTCATGCGCGGCGTCGTTGTCCCACTTCGGGTTGGCCGGATCCTTCGCGTACTGCGTCGTGAACGTCCGGTTGACGAGGTCACCGCCGCCGTTCGCCTTCGCGAGCGTCAGGAACGTGTCGGTGGCCGAGACGGAGTTCGTGTAGATCACGTGCCGGCGACCACTTGAGCGCGTTCGCCGTCGCGTACGACTGGATCGTCTTCGTCGGCGTCGCGAGGATCACGAAGATCGTCGCGCCGCTGGCCTTGAGCTTCGCGATCTGCGAGGCGACGCTCGGCGCGGTGACCTCGAACGGCTCCTTGTCGACGATGTTCGACGCCTTGGCGCCGAGACCGGCCTCGAGGCCCGCGATGTAGTCCTTGCCGTAGTCGTCGTTCTGGTAGATGACCCCGATCTTCGCATTCGGGCTGTTGCGGGCGATCGCCTGCCCGTAGAACTTGCCCTCGAGCTGGTAGGCGGGCTGCCAGCCGGTCGTCCACGGGTACTGCTTCCAGTCCTGGCCCCACGTCGTCGCACCCGTCGAGACGAGCATGTGCGGGACCTTCTTCGAGTTCAGGTACGGCCGGATCGCGAGGTTGACCTCGGTACCGAGCGAGCCGACGACCGCGAACACGTTGTCCTGCTCGACGAGACCGCGCGTGAGCTGCACGGCGTTCGGCGGCGAGTACTGGTCGTCCTTGTAGTTCCAGAGGATCTGGCGGCCGTAGACGCCGCGCTTGCCGTCAGGCCCGCGGCGGGCGTTGATGTACGAGAAGTACGCCTTCATCGCCACCGGGATCGTCGCGTACAGCGACGCAGGGCCTGAAAGCGGGAACGTGCCGCCAATCTTGATGGAAGTCGCGGTGACGCCGGCTTCCGTGGATGCGGTCGTCGCTGTCGACGCCGTGATTCCAAGCGACGCGACGAGCGCGAGCGCGATGAGCATGACCCTGCGCATGTACCTCTCCTTGAGTGAGGTGAAGCTGGCTTTGACGGGACGACCCTAACCGTCCCATGACCTAGACGCTAGGGCCGTCCCATTTGTTTGAAATCGGGCGTTCTCGAGCTCTACAGACAGACTGTTGTTATCAGCCGAGCCCGATCTCGAGCGCGAGCGCCTCCGCCTCGTCGAGGTCGTCCGCGATGGCCTCGATGCCGCTCGCCCAGATCGACGGATCGGTGAGATCGAGGCCCACCATGGACGCGAGCTCCTCGGGAGACTTCGAGCCACCGGCCCGCAGCAGGTCGAGATACGGCTCGACGATCGCGTCGCCCTCGCGCTGGTACGAGCGGAAGATCGCGAGCGCGAACAGGTAGCCGTAGGCATACGCGTAGACGTAGCCCGGCGTGCCCATGAAGTGAGGGATGTAGCTCCACCAGGAGTCGTAGCCCTCGATGCCGACCGATTCGCCGAACAGCTCCGACTGGCACTGGATCCAGAGCTCGCTCAGCCGGTCGGTCGAGAGCTCGCCCTGCTCGCGCCGCTCGGTGTGGGTCAGGTTCTCGAAGCGGTTCATCGCGATCTGGCGGAAGGTCGTCGCGATCGCATCCTCGAGCTGCCCGGTGAGCAGGTCGAGCCGCTTGCGCGGGTCGTCCTCCGCCGCGAGCATCCCCTTGAACGTGAGCGCCTCGCCGAACACCGACGCGGTCTCCGCCGTCGTCAGCGGCGTCGAGGCGTTGAAGAGCCCGAGGGGCTGCGCCAGCGACCCGTGCAGGGCGTGCCCGAGCTCGTGGGCGAGCGTGAGGATCGAGCGCCGGTCGCCCGTGTAGTTCATGAAGACGTACGGGTGGACGCCCGGCACGTTGGTGGCGCAGTAGGCGCCGTGGCGCTTGTCGGGCCGCACCGGAGCGTCGATCCAGTTGTCGTCGAAGAACTGCTCGACCGCCGCGCCTGCCTCGCCCGAGAAGCTGCTGTACGCATCGACGACGACGCCACGGGCCTCGTCCCAGGAGGTCTTCGAGGCGTCGTCCGCGACGGGGGCGAACCGGTCGAAGTGCTCGAGCCGGTCGAGGCCCAGCAGCTTCGCCTTGAGGCGGTAGTAGCGCTGCGGCACGTCGTAGCGCGACGTGGTCGCGTCGATCAGCGCCTGCACGGCATCGTCGGACGTCTCGTTGGCGAGGTTGCGCGACGTGATCCACGTCGGGTAGCCGCGCAGCCGGTCGTCGATCCACTTGTCGACCAGGATCGTGTTGAAGATCGAGGTGCGGGTACGGATCGTGGGCTGCAGCGCCTCGGTCACGCCCTCGGCTGCCGCCCGCCGCACGTCACGATCGGACGAGTAGAGCTTCGCCATCGCCGACTCGAGCGCGACCGGCTCCTCCTCGCCCTCGAGCGAGACGCGGATGCCGCCGAGCACTTCCTCGTAGAGCCGGGACCACGCCGAGACCCCGGAGACGGCCTTCTCGGTGAGGATCTTCTCCTCCGGCTCGGTGAGCAGGTAGGGGCGGAACACGCGCTGCGCCTGGAGCCAGTGGCGCCAGTGGTCGAGCGCCGGGTCCTCGAGCAGCGCCGAGGCCGTCTCGTCGTCGATCGCGGCCCACTCGAGGCCGAAGAAGAGGAGCTGCGTCTCGAGGCTCGCGGCCTTCTCGCCCAGCTTCGCGACGAGCGCGCCGCGGGCGGGGTCGGCCATGTTCGTGGAGAAGCTCATGTGCGCGTAATAGAGGGCTCGCGTTGCGATGGCCTCGATCCGCTCGTACTCGTTGATCGCGTCCGCGAGCTCCGTCGCCGACAGGGTCGCGACCTTGCCGTAGGTGCGATCGCGGAAGGCGGCCGTCGCGGCCTCGGCCTCGGCGAAGTCGCTCTCGATGCGTGGGTCGTCGCCTGAGGCGTAGAGGTCGGAGAGGTCCCACGCGACCTCTTCGGCACCGGTCTGCTCGATAGTTGTCATGCGCTTGGAGATTAGTCGGAGCGGAGGTCCGCGGGGTCGGTGACGGGCGCCTGACAGGCAAACCGCTCGCAGACGTACACCGCCGGCTTGCCGTCGACAAGAGTCTTTCCCTCGAGCAGCGGCACGCCGTCGGCAGGCCCGAACGCGGCGACCGTGTTCGGCGCGAAGGGAGCGAGCGCCGCCCGCGCGACGGCACTTTCGGCAGGGCCGACGATCGCGATCTCGCGCGGCGGCGAGAGCCAGAGGTCGAGCGCGCACAGCGTCCAGCCGAAGGCACCCGGCGCCCGCGGCAGCGTCGGCGCCACGAGCCGCAGCACCGACACGCCGAGGCGTTCGAGCTCCTCGTCACCCCAGATCCGGCCGAGCCGGAGCAGCACATGCGCGAGCATCGAGTTGCCGGACGGAATCGGGTTGTCGTCGAGCCCCTTCGTGCGGGCTACGAGCTCGTCGCCGCCGGTCGGGGCGAGGAAGAAGCCGCCGTACGCGGGATCGTGGAACAGGTCGACGGCGAGCAGCGCGAGGCGCTGCGCCTCGGTCAGGAAGCCGCGACTCGCCGGTCGCGAGGTGGAGCTCGAGCAGGCCGTGGGCAACGTTCGCGTAGTCGTCGAGGAAGCCCTCGCCGCTGACCTTTCCCTCCCGCCAGGAGCGCGAGAGGCGCCCGTCGTCGCGCGAGAGCGGCCCGAGCAGGAACTCCGCCACCCCTCGCGCCGCGTCGAGCCAGTCGTTGCGCTCGAGCCGGCGGGCGCCCTCGGCGAGCGCAGCGAGGGCGAGCCCGTTCCAGGACGCGAGCACCTTGTCGTCGAGGCCTGGCTGGGGCCGCTGCTCACGCTCGGCGAGCAACCTGGCCCGCAGCTCGTGGTCGAGAGAGCCGCGGATGATCGAGCGGCCGTGCTCGAACGGCTGCAGCAGCTCCGCCGGCACGCCTTCCTCCTCGGTCCACGTGAACGTGAGGCCCTCGACGCCGTTCGTGTCGGCGTCCTGCGCCGAGGCGAGACCGCCGTCGGGCAGCCGCAGCTCGCGAATCACGTAGTCGAGCGTCTCCTCGACGATCGCGCGGTATCGCGGCTCGCCCGTGACGACGAACGCGTGCAGGTACGTGGAGGCGAGCAGGGCGTTGTCGTAGAGCATCTTCTCGAAGTGCGGCACGAGCCACCGCTCGTCGACCGAGTAGCGATGGAAGCCGCCGCCGACGAGGTCGTACATGCCGCCGGCAGCCATCTCGTCGAGCGTCTTCGTCACCATCGCCATCGCCTCCGGCGACCCGCGGCGGAGGAGGAACTCGAGGTTCGAGGCGGGCGGGAACTTGGGTGCCCGTCCGAAGCCGCCGTAGGTGGGCTCGAACGTGCGCGCGATCCCGCGCTCGGCGTCGTCGAGCAGCGCGGCGGTGAGCGGCTCGGCGGACGGCTCGATCCGGGCCGAGTGACTCGCCGCCTCGACGAGCCGTCGTGCCTGCGTGACGACGTCGTCCCGCTGCGTCTCCCAGGCCTCGGCCACCGCGAGCAGGAGCTGGGCGAACGACGGCAAGCCGTGCCGCGGCTCCGGCGGGAAGTAGGTGCCCGCATAGAACGGCTCACCCGCCGGCGTGAGGAAGACGGTCATCGGCCAGCCGCCCTGGCCGGTCATCGAGACGGTCGCGTCCATGTACAGCGCGTCGACGTCGGGCCGCTCCTCGCGATCGACCTTGACGTTGACGAAGTGCTCGTTCATCAACCCGCCGTGGCCGCGCTCTCGAACGACTCGTGCGCCATCACGTGGCACCAGTGGCAGGCGCTGTAGCCGACCGAGAGCAGGATCGGCTTCTCCTCGCTGCGTGCCCGCTCGAGCGCCTCGGGCCCCCAGGGGTACCAGTCGACCGGGTTCTCCGCGTGCTGGAGCAGGTACGGGCTCGTCTCGGCGGCGAGGCGGTTCATCCCGTCAGCCTACGTTTCGCGCCAAGCTCGCCTTCTGAGTCAGGCGTCGGGCGCCACTCGCCTGGCACGCCGGTGCCTGATCCACTCGACGGCGAACGCGACGGAGAAGGCGATTGCGAGCCCGAGCAGCACGCCCTTCCACGGCTGCTCCTCGAACTGCTTGCCGCCGATGTAGCCGAGCATCGTCGCGTAGGTCGCCCAGAGGCCGCCGGCGACGAGGTCGTAGCGGAAGAAGCGGTGCCACGGCAGGCCCTTCGTGTAGCCGGACGTGAACGTGACCGCCGTGCGCCCGAACGGGATGAACCGCGCGATGATGATGATGTAGCTCCCGCGTTCCTCGAGTTGCTTTTCGGCCCAGTCGAACCCCTTCAAGGCCTTCGGGTGGTGGAACAGCCGCTTCACCGTCCGCTCGCCGGCGAACTTGCCGATCCCGTACGAGATGTTGTCGCCGATCACGGCACCCGCCCAGGCGGAGAGGATCACGAGGAAGACGTTGAGGTTGCCCGCGCCGGCGAGCGTGCCCGCCACGATCACGAGTCGTCTCGCTCGGGACGAACGGGAAGAACGCGTCCAGGATCGCCACCCCGAGAATGGCGACGTAGCTCCAGTTCGAGCCCGAGACCCAGTCGACCATCTGATTGAACACGACTGCATCCTCGCAGAGACCCGAACCGCGATGATGGAGCCGATGACGCCGAGTGCCCTCACCCCGCTCAACGGCATGCGCGTGCTCGACGTCACGACCTCGATCGCCGGCCCGTACTGCGCCCAGATCCTGGCCACGCTCGGAGCCGACGTGATCAAGGTCGAGCGGCCCGACACGGGCGACGACGGCCGGGCCTGGGGGCCGCCGTTCTGGAACGGCGAGGGGACGATGTTCCTCTCCGCCAACGCGGGCAAGCGCTCGCTGGCGCTCTCGCTCCGCGACGAGCGCGGCCGCGAGGCGCTGCTGCGGCTCGTCGACGGCGCCGACGTGTTCCTGCAGAGCCTGCGCCCCGGGCTCGCCGACGAGCTCGGGCTCGGCCCCGACGCGCTGCGGGCGCGCAACCCCCGGCTCGTCTACTGCTCGGTGGGCGCCTACGGGCACGTCGGGCCGCTCAGCCAGGAGCCGGGCTACGACGCCCTGATGCAGGCGGCGGGCGGCCTGATCTCGATCACGGGCGAGCCCGGCCGGCCCGGCGTGCGCGTCGGCTCGTCGCTGATCGACCAGGGCACGGGGACGTGGGCAGCCATCGGCGTGCTGGCGGCGCTGCTCGAGCGCGGCTCGACCGGCGAGGGAGCGGTCGTCGACGTGTCGCTCTACGAGACCGCCCTCGGCTACGTCGGGTATCACCTCGCGGGGTACTTCGCGGCGGGCACGGTGCCGCACCCCGAGGGGACGCGCTTCCCGATGGTGGCGCCGTACCAGGTGTTCGCGACGCGAGACGGCGAGCTGATGATCGCCGGCGGCAACGACCGGCTGTTCGCCGCGATCTGCAACGTCCTCGGCCTACCCGATCTCGTCGACGACCCCCGCTTCGCCACGAACCCTGATCGGGTGAGCCATCGCGACGAGCTCTGTGCGATCCTGGAGCAGGCACTCGCCGCGAACGACACGGCGTACTGGCACGCACGGCTGACGGAGGCCGGCGTCCCTGCCGCCCCCGTCGCGGACATCGCCGATGTCGCGAACGCACCGCAAACCGAAGCACTCGGCATGATCCAGCACCTCGACCATCCAACGATCCCGGACCTCAGGCTCACGGCGCTGCCGCTGTCGTTCGACGGCGAGCGTGCCCTGTACCCGTCGGCACCACCGGCCGTCGGGGAGCACACCGCCGAGATCCTCGGCGAGCTGGGCTACGAGCCCGACGAGATCGCGGCCCTGGCCGCAGAAGGAGTGATCCGGCGATGAGTCACGTGTCCGCATCGTTCAGCGCCACCATTCGCGTGCGGCTGGCGGACTCGCCCGGCTCGTTCGGGCGGCTCGCAAGCGCGATCGGCGAGGCCGGCGGCTCGCTCGGAGCGATCGACCTCGTTCGCGTCGAGAAGGGCATCAAGGTGCGCGACGTGACGGTCGACGCAGCCGACTCGGAGCACCTCGAGCGGATCGTCGAGAGCGTTCGCCGGGTCGAGGGCATCGAGGTCGAGTACGTCTCGGATCGCACGTTCCTGATGCACCTCGGCGGCAAGATCGAGATGCAGTCGAAGGTCCCGGTCAAGACCCGCGACGACCTCTCGATGGCGTACACCCCCGGCGTCGCGCGCATCTGCCAGGCAATCGCCGCCGATCGGGAGCTCGCCTGGAACCTGACGAGCAAGCAGAACACCGTCGCCGTCGTCTCCGACGGCACCGCCGTGCTGGGGCTCGGCGACATCGGCCCCGAGGCGGCGATGCCGGTGATGGAGGGCAAGGCGCTCCTGTTCAAGGAGTTCGGCGGCGTCGACGCGTGGCCGCTCTGCCTCGACACCAAGGACCCGGACGAGATCGTCACGATCGTGAAGGCGATCGCCCCCGGGTTCGGCGGCATCAACCTCGAGGACATCTCCGCCCCGCGGTGCTTCGAGATCGAGCGGCGACTGCGGGCCGAGCTCGACATCCCGGTCTTCCACGACGACCAGCATGGCACCGCGATCGTCGTCCTCGCCGCCCTCCTCAACGCGCTCCGCGTCGTCGGCAAGCGCATCGAGGAGATCACGGTCGTGACGACCGGCGTCGGCGCCGCAGGTGTCGCGGTGACGGACATCCTCCTCAACGCCGGCGTCCGCACCGTGATCGGCTGCGACCACGGGGGAGCGATCTACGACGGTCGCGAGGGGCTGAACCCCGTCAAGCAGGCGTTCGCCGAGCGCACGAACCCCGACTGCCTGCAGGGCACGGCGGACGAGCTCCTCGCCGGCGCCGACGTCTACCTCGGCCTCTCGATGCCGGGCGCCGTCTCCCGGGCGGGGATCGAGCGGATGGCGGACGACGCGATCGTGTTCGCGATGGCCAATCCGACACCCGAGATCGCGCCGGAGGATCTGCCGCCCGGCAAGGTCGCCGTCGTCGCGACCGGACGCTCGGACTACCCGAACCAGATCAACAACGTGCTCGCGTTCCCCGGCGTGTTCCGCGGTGCCCTCGATGTCCGGGCGAGCACGATCACGGAGGGCATGAAGGTCGCCGCCGGCCACGCGATCGCGTCGGTGATCGCCGACGACGAGCTCGGGCCCGAGTACGTGATCCCGAGCGTGTTCAACCGCGACGTCGCGCTCGCGGTTGCGGCGGCGGTCGCCGAGGCGGCCGAGGCGGACGGCGTCGCCGCGGCGCGCTACGCAGCTAGCCTCTCCCCTCCCTACTCGTACTGCAGCGCCTCGAGCGGGTCGAGCTTGGCGGCGCGGCGCGCCGGGAAGATCGCGGCGACGATGCCGACGAGGATCGCCGCGATCGCGAACACGATCACCTGCGTCGTCGGGAACGCGAACACGAGGAAGTCGATCCGGGCGATCAGGAGGCCAGCGAGCACGAGCCCGAGGACGATGCCGAACACCGCCCGATCAGGGCCGTGATCACGCTCTCGTGCCGGATCATGCGCCGCACCTGGCGTCGCGTCATGCCGATCGCGCGCAGCATTCCGATCTCGCGCGTGCGCTCGAACACGGTCAGCACCAGCGTGTTGACGATCCCGAAGAGGCTGATCGAGGACCGACAGCGCGAGCAGGACGTAGAGGATGTTCAGGATCGAGCTGAGACCGGAGATCTGGCTGTCGATGAAGTCCTGCCGCGACTGCGCCTTGGCGTTCGGGTACGGCTCGAGCGCCTTGTCGAGCGCGGCGAGGTTCGCGTCCGTCTCCCCACCCTCCATCTTCACGAACGAGTAGAGGTTCTGCGGGTCGGAGTTGTTCGCATCCCAGGCGGCGGCGGAGATCGTGACGGGACCGAACGGCGTGCCGCCCGGCGGCGGGTCGAAGATGCCCTCGACCGCGAACTGCTTGGTGACGCCGTTGATGAAGGTCACGTCGACCGGCGAGCCCATCTCGAGGTCGTGGCGCTTCGCATAGTCCTTGTCGACGAACGCGCCGTCCTGGCCCGAGGTTCGACGAACGTCTCCTGCGAGCCGTCCACCCAGTCGAGCGCGATCACCTGGCTGCGCCCCGGATCGACCGCCGTCGCGAAGATCGTCTTGTTGAAGACCAGCGCGTCGCCTGTGCGAACGCTGCCGACCGCCGTCACACCGGGGGCCTTTGCCGCAGCCTCGGCCGCCGAGATCGGGATCGGATCGAAGTTGTTCTGCGCCGTGATCGAGTAGTCGCCGGTGAAGATGTCGTTCACCGCGCCCGTGAACGACTGCACGATGCCGGCCGCGAGCGTCGCGACGAGGGTGACGAGCGCGAGGCCGATCATGAGTGCGGCCGCGGTCGAGGCGGTGCGCTGCGGGTTGCGCCGGCTGTTCTCGCCGCCGAGCTGGGTGCTCTCGCGCTCGGGCAGGAAGCGCGGGAACTGCACGGGCCACTCGGGCTGCCAGCCGAAGGCGGCCTTCCGGATCCACATGATCGCGACGATCAGCGCGATCGGGTTGAAGATCGTGGCGATGAAGAGGATCAGCGCGAGGATGCGCCAGACGCCCCAGCCGGGCGTGAAGGCGGCGTAGCGGTAGAGCCAGTAGAACCCCCAGATCGGGAGCCAGATCGGCAGCGTCACGATCATCAGGACGAGCATCGCCCAGCGCGCGACCGGCGAGAGCACCTTCGACAGCGGCGGCACGAGCCGCGTCGTGATGCGGGCGACGCCGGCGAAGAGGAGCAGGACGCCGACGCCCGAGCCAGAGCAGCACCTGCGATGTCCCGAGCCCGTGGACGAAGAGCCCGTACAGGAGAGCGAGTGCGCCGAGGCGCGATCGTGACGACCGCGCCGACGACCCGCGACCGGAACAGCGAGTTGCCGAACAGGACGAGGACGAGCCCGATCACCGCGAGCACGACCGCGAAGAGCGTCGTCCACGGCCGCGCGACGATCCCGACCGCCGCAATTGCGATCCCGAGGCCGGTGACGACAATCGCCTGTGGCGTGCCACGGATCGGGTCGAACGGATCCGACGGTAGGACGGCGCCCTCGCGCACCGCGGCGATCGGCGGCACGCCTGTCGCGAGCGAACGCCGGGTACATGCCGGCGAGGACGGTGACGCCGACGCCGACGAGCAGGGAATAGAGGATCGTGTGGCCCTGGAAGAGGAGACCGCTGTTCGGCAGCGTGAACCCGACCGCGTCGAAGAGGGCAAAGAGCCCCTTGGCGAGGCCGAGGCCGAGCAGGAGCCCGACGATCGAGGCGACGAGCCGACGACGAAGGCCTCGATCGTCACGGAGACCATGATCTGCTGACGCGACGCGCCGAGCGTCCGGAGCGTCGCGAACTCGCGCGTCCGCTGCGCGATCGTGATCGAGAGCGAGTTGGCGATCACGAAGGCGCCGACGAAGAGCGCGATCCCCCGAAGACGAGCAAGAACGTGCGCAGGAACGAGATGAACGCGTTCGTGTCCGACGCGTCCTCCTGCGCCTGCGCCTCCCCGGTCCGCACCTGCGTCCCCTCAGGGAGGATCTTCTGGATCTCCGCGACGAGCGCGTCGGGCGAGACGCCGTCCTTCGCCGCGACCCGAATCTGGTCGAGCTTGCCCGGCTTTGCGAAGAGCTTCTGCGCCGTCGGCAGGGTGAACCCCGCGAGCGTCGCGCCGCCGATCGAGGACACGGAGCCGAACTTGACGAAGCCCGAGATGCGGAGTTTCTCCGTCGGCCCCTCGGCCTGGACGCCGATCTCCTGTCCGATCTTCAGATCCTTCTTGCCTGCCGTCGATCGGTCGATCACGACCTCGCCGTCTTCGGCCAGCTCCCGCTCGACGAGCGAGAGGCTGTTCAACGACGGCTGGTCCGGATCGATGCTGAAGCCGAGGTTCGGCGCGCCGCCGAAGGTGATCGCCTTCCCGTCTGTCCCGATCAGCTGGGCGTCCCCGCCGACGCCCCCGACCGCCGCCCCCGTGTCCGGGAGCGCCTTCACCTTGGGGAGCAACGACTCGTCGAACGGCGGCGCGACGCTGCCGTTGTCGCCGAGGTCGAAGGCGGTCTTGCCGGTGATCGTGGCGTCGGTCCGCGGTAGACGTCCGTGAAGATCGTGTTGAACGCGTCGTCGATCGAGTCCGTGAGCACGAACGTGCCGCTCACCATCGCGACGCCCAGGACGATCGCGAGGGCCGTCAGAACGGTGCGAAGCTTGCGCCCGAGGATCCCCTTGAGGGCGAAGCGGGTCACTCGGGCCCGAGCTCCTCCATCGAGGCGAGAATCTCCGTGCGGCTTGCGCCGCTCGATCTCCTTGACGATGACGCCGTCGGCGAGGAACAGGATGCCGTCGGCGATCTGCAGCCGCGCGCGCGTCGTGCGTGACCATCACCATCGTCTGGCCGAGGTCGCGCACCGAGTGGCGTAGGAGCTCGAGGATCTCGCCGCTCGTCTTCGAGTCGAGGTTGCCGGTCGGCTCGTCGGCGAAGATCGACCGACGGGCGCGAGACGAGCGCTCGCGCGATCGCGACGCGTTGCTGCTGGCCGCCCGAGAGCTCGGCGGGCCGGTGGTGAAGCCGGTCGCCGAGCCCGACCGACCGATGAGATCCTTGTACCAATCGGGTCGGGCTTCTCGCCGGCGATCGAGAGCGGCAACAGGATGTTCTCCTCGGCCGAGAGCATCGGCAGCAGGTTGAAGAACTGGAAGACGAAGCCGATGTGCTCGCGGCGCAGCTTCGTCAGCTCGGTGTCCCCGAGGTCGGTGATCTCCGTGCCGGCGATCTGCACGCTCCCTGACGTCGGCTGGTCGAGGCCCGCGAGGATGTGCATCAGCGTCGACTTCCCCGAGCCCGACGGGCCCATCACGGCCGTCAGCGCGCCGGGCGGAACCTCGACCGAGACGCCGCGCAACGCGTCGACCGCAGTGTCGCCCGCGCCGTACCGCCGCGTCACGTCGGTCGCGACGACGACGGGGCCGTTCTCCCGAGCCTGGGTGACCACGGACTCCGTCTCTGTCACGTCATTGCCTCCTCGTCAGTTTCACGCCGCCACTCTCACCGTCGCAGACACCGGCGCCATACGGATAACCGTACCGTCCGGCGACGTCGCCCCGGAGGTACCCGCCGCGGTCGGGCACCCGGCGAGCATGCGCTTCGCGGCCTCGCCGAGCACGTCGCCGAGGATGCCGACGATCTCGTCCAGCTCCGCCTCACCCGCGACGAGCGGCGGCGAGATCTGCACCACCGGGTCGCCGCGGTCGTCCTGGCGGCAGATCAGGCCCGCCTCGAACAGCGCCGGGGAGAGGTAGCCGCGCAGGAGCGACTCGCACTCGGCGTCGTCGAACGTCTCCTTGGTCTCGCGATTCTTGACGAGCTCGATCCCGTAGAAGAACCCCGTGCCGCGGATGTCGCCGACGATCGGGATCTCGAGCAGCGTCTCGAGCTTCGCCCGGAACGCATCCTCGGTGGCGCGAACGTGCTCGACGATGCCTTCCCGCTTCATGATCTCGATGTTCTTCAGCGCGATCGCGCACATCACGGGGTGCCCGCCGAACGTGACGCCGTGGGAGTACATCGACGTCGCGTCGAGGAACGGCTCCATCACCGCGTCGCGCGCGAGCACGGCGCCGATCGGGCCGTAGGACGACGAGAGCCCCTTCGCGCATGTGACGATGTCCGGGCGGATGTCGTAGCGCTCGGAGCCGAACCAGTAGCCGAGGCGGCCGAAGCCGGTGATCACCTCGTCGGCGGAGAGCAGGATGTCGTACTCGTCGCAGATCGCGCGGACGCCCTGCCAGTAGCCGACCGGAGGCGTGAAGCAGCCGCCCGCGTTCTGCACCGGCTCCATGTGGACGAGGCACACCGTCTCCGGTCCCATCGCGAGGATCGCCTGCTCGAGGTCGTCGAGCAGGAACTGCGTGAAGTCCTCCTCGCTCTCGGTCTCGCGGGCGGTGGTAGCGGTTCGTGTTGTGGACGTGGCGGACCTCCGGCACGAGCGGCTCGAACGCCGTCCGCAGCGCCGGAATCCCGTTGATCGAGAGCGCGCCCATCGTGGTGCCGTGGTAGGCGATGTGCCGGGCGATCGCCTTGTACCGGTGCGGGCCGCGGCGGGCGCCCGCGGCGATCGAATCGTGCCGGGTCTCCGGCTCGCGCAGCGCCTGGCGCGCGTGCTTCTCGCCGCGCGCGGTGTAGTACTGCCGGGCGAGCTTCCACGCCGACTCGACGGCCTCCGAGCCACCGGAGACGAAGAAGACGCGGTTGAGGTCGCCGGGAGCGAGCGTTGCGAGCTCCGCCGCGAGCTCGATCGCCTTCGGATGGGCGTACGACCAGTTGGTGTAGAACGGCAGCTCGCGCATCTGCTCGAGCGCCGCCTGGCCGATCTCCTCGCCGTAGCCGTAGCCGATGTTGACCGAGAACAATCCGGCGAGGGCGTCGAGGTAGCGCTTGCCGTTCGAGTCCCAGAGGTAGCACCCGTCGCCCTTGACGATGATCGGCACGTCCTGACCTGTGCCCGACCTTGTGCCGAAGCCGCCCATCCGCGTGAAGTGCATCCACAGGTGGTCGCGAGCGAGTTGCTGCAGGTCGGTCGCGCTCGTCATGAGGCGGCTTCGGGGCGAGCGAGGGGCTCCGGGATCGCGATCGTCAGAGGCTCGGCGGCCGCTGCGTCGTCGCCGCGGCGGCGCGTGCGCAGGCCCCAGAGGACGTTGCCGATCATGATCAGCACGGCCACCATGAAGATCGCGCTCGCGATCACGTTGACCTGCGGTGGGACCGACACGCGCGCCGCACCCCAGACGAAGAGCGGGAACGTCGTCGTCGAGCCGGCGACGAAGTAGGTGATCACGAAGTCGTCGATCGAGAGGGCGAAGCCGAGCAGCGCAGCGCTGAGGATGGCGGGAGCGAGCAGCGGCAACGTGATCTTGCGAAACGTCGTGAACGGGCCGGCGCCGAGATCCATCGCCGCCTCTTCGAGGTGACGATCGAAGTCGATCAGCCGCGCCTTCACCGTGACGACGACGTAGCTGACGATGAACATCACGTGGGCGATGAAGATCGTCCCGAAGCCCGTGAAGATCCGCATGTTGAGGAAGAGCGTCAGCAGCGAGGCTCCGAGCACGATCTCGGGCGTCGACATCGGCAGGAAGATCAGCATGTTGGTGGCGCCGCGGCCGCGGAACTGGTGACGGACGATCGCGAGCGCGAGCATCGTGCCGAGGATCGTCGCAGCGATCGTCGAGATGACTCCGATCTCGAGCGAGGTGATGACGGCGTCCTTGATCCCCGGGACCGAGTCCCAGTTGATCCAGTTGTCGAACGTGAACCCTTCCCAGACGTAGTTGTAACGCCCGGTCGGCGCGTTGAACGAGAACAGGATCACGACCGCGATCGGCAGCATCAGGTAACAGAACGCGAGGAACGCGTAGGCCGGGAGGATGTGGCGGCGGATCCAGCGCATCGTCAGCCCGTCAGCCTCTCGGTGCCGACGACCTTGGCGTAGACGAGCAGCCCGGCGAGGATCAGCGCCATCAGGATGAACGACAGCGACGCGGCTGCCGGGTAGTCGATCAGCTCGAGGAACTTCGACTGGATCACGTTGCCGACCATGTACTGCTTCGGCGTCCCGAGCAGCTGGGCGTTGATGAAGTCTCCCGCGGCGGGAATGAACGTGAGCAGCGTCCCGGCCACGATCCCGGGCGCCGAGAGCGGCAGCGTCACGCGCAGGAACGCCTGGCGCTTGCTCGCGTAGAGGTCCTCGGCCGCCTCGAGCAGGCGGCCGTCGATCTGCTCGAGCGAGACGTAGAGCGGCAGCGCCATGAACGGGAGGAAGTTGTAGGTGATCCCTGCGACGACGGCGACGGACGTCGCGAGCAGCCGGCCGTCCGCGCCGAGGACGTGAATGTCACGCAGGAACCCGACGACCGGCCCCTCGTCGGAGAGGATGTTGAGCCACGCGAGCGTGCGCACGAGGTACGTCACGAACAGCGGTGCCACGATCAGGATCAGGAAGACGTTCTTCCAGCGCCCCGCGCGGAAGGCGATCCAGTAGACGAGCGGATACGCGATCGCGAGTGCGAGCAGCGTCGCGATCCCCGCGTAGACGAACGACCGCACGAACTGGACGTGGTAGGTCGAGAGGGCGTCCCAGTAGTTCGAGAACGCCCAGTCGAACGAGTACCCCGTGTCGAACGAACCGGTCTCGAGCGACTGGTAGCCGAGGAAGCCGAGCGGCGCGAGGAAGAAGAGGCAGAGCCAGAGCAGGCCCGGCACGAGGAGCAGGAAGGGCGTGAGCCCCCGCCGACGATGGAAGATGCTCACGCCCTCTCGCTCCTCAGGCCCCGAGGACCTTCTGCCACTGCTCGATGTACGTCTCGTTGTTGAGGGCGGCCGAGTCGAACTGGTGCGCCTTCGCCAGCGTCGCGTCGGTCGGGAACACGAGCGGGTTCTTCGCCAGCTCCGGGTCGATCTTCGCCAGCGCCTCCTGCGTGCCCTTGACCGGCGGGACGTAGGCGACGTAGGCGGCGATCTGGGCCGCGATCTTCGGGTCGTAGACGAAGTTCATGAACGTCGACGCCGTCGCGGCGCTGCCGCCGGTCGGGATGATCATGTTGTCCGTCCAGATCATGCCGCCCTTCGTCGGGAGATCCCACCGGAGCTTCGGGTTCGACGAGAGCAGCTGGTAGATGTCGCCCGACCACGCGACGGCGGCCGCGAGGTCGCCCTTGGCGAGCGGCTGGGCGTAGTCGTTGCCGGTGAAACGGCGGATCTGCCCCGAGTCGACGGCGGCCTGCACGCGATCGAGGGCGCTGTTCCAGGTCGCGTCCGTCACCTTCGCCGGATCGTCGCCGTTGTCGAGCATGACGAGGCCCATCGTGTCGCCCATGCCGTTCAGGGCGGTGATCTTGCCCTTCAGCTTCGGGTCCTCGAGCAGCTGGGTCACCGATGTGACAGGCCCGCTGACCTTCTCGTTCCAGGCGATCCCCGTCATGCCGGACTGCCACGGCAGCGACACCTTGCGATCCGGATCGAACGGCGGCGAGGCCTGCGCGTCGATCAGGTTCGCGATGTTCGGGATCTTGTCCTTGTCGAGATCCTCGACCCAGCCCTTGTCGATCATCAGTCCGAGGAAGCGCTCGTTGTCGGTGAGGACGATGATGTCCCGGTCGATCCCGTGGCCCTGTGAGAGCGGGCCCTGGATCTTTCCGAAGTACTCGGCGTTCGAGTTGATGTCCTCGAAGTAGTTGACCTTGATCCCGGACTTGGCGGTGAACTCGTCGAGCGTCGGATGCTTCTTCGTCTTCTCGTCGAAGTCGATGTAGAGCGGCCAGTTCGAGAAATTGAGCACGTCGTTGACCGCGCTCGAGCTGCTACCGCCGCTGCCGCCGCCGCACGCGGCGAGCAGGCCGGGAAGGGATAGGAACGCGACGCCGGCGGCACCACGCTGGACGATCTCCCTACGAGTCATGCGCGCTGTCATGTGTCTGCCCCTTCTCCTTGCTCCACGACGAACCCCGATTCGGGCCGCCAGCTGATGACGATGGTGTCCCCGGGCGCGGGCACGAGCCCGCCGGTCTCGCTGTTCTGGTGGAAGACGGTGACGTCTCCGACCGCGGTGGTCACGACGATCTGCGTCGCGACACCGATGTACGCACTCTCCCTGACCTTCCCCTGCAGGACGTTCTGGGCGCCGTCTCCGAGCCGGATCTTCTCCGGCCTGACCCCGACCGCGACGTTCCCGGTTCGGCCGGCCGTGTCGACCGTGACGACGCTGCCGTCCAGGAGCCGGACGCTGTCGGCGCCTTCGACCGCGCCGCCGAGCAGGTTCGACGTCCCGAGGAAGTTCGCCACGAACGCCGTTCGCGGCCGCTCGTAGAGATCGGTCGGCGAGCCGAGCTGCTCGATCTTGCCGAGGTTCATCACGGCGATCGTGTCGGCCATCGTCATCGCTTCTTCCTGGTCGTGGGTGACGTGGACGAACGTGATCCCGACCTCGCTCTGGATGCGCTTGAGCTCGAGCTGCATCTGCTTGCGGAGCTTGAGGTCGAGCGCGCCGAGCGGCTCGTCGAGAAGCAGGACGCGCGGGTTGTTGACGAGCGCGCGTGCAAGCGCAACGCGCTGCTGTTGGCCACCCGAGAGCTGCTTCGGCTTCCGGCTCTCGCGGCCCGCGAGGTCGACGAGCTCGAGGATCTCGAGGACCCGTCCGCGCCGCTCCTTCTTCTCGACCCCCTTGCGCTCGAGCCCGAAGGCCACGTTGTCGAAGACGCTCATGTGCGGGAACAGCGCATAGCTCTGGAAGACGGTGTTGACGTCGCGCTTGTAGGGCGGCGTGCCGACGACGTCCTGCTCGCCGAGGTAGATCGCGCCCTCGCTGGGCTCCTCGAAGCCACCGATCATGCGAAGGGTCGTCGTCTTCCCGCAACCGGACGGCCCGAGGAGGGCGAAGAACGAGCCGTGCGGGATCTCGAGCGAGATCCCGTCGACGGCGACGGTCTCGTCGAAGCGCTTGACGACCTTGTCGAGCCGGACGTCCACGGGTACCGATGCCATCAGCGCGCGACTTTCGGGTTGCTCATACGACCTCCGCAGTCGGTGGCTCGTGGACGTTGGCACCCCAGTCGTAGGCCTGCTTCCAGAGCTCGAGGTAGAGAAAGCTCTCGGTCGTGATCACGTCGGGTAGCGCCCGGATGCGGTTGGTGACGCCGAGGAGCGCACGTCGGTCGGCGCAGACGAGCTCGACGAGCACGTCGAACTGCCCCGCGGTGACGACGACGTAGTCGGCCTCCTCCCAGCGGGCGATCTCGTCGGCGACCTGGTCGGGCGGCCCGGCCGTGCGAATGCCGACCATCGCCTGCGCCTCGAAGCCGAGGCCGAGCGGGTTGGTGACGCCGGTGACCTGGAGGATGTTGTCGGCGCAGAGGCGCGCGTACCGGGCGCGGATCGTCGCCTCGGAGACGCCGAGCGTGGCGGCGATGCGGCGAAACGCCTCGCGCCCGTTGCGCTGCAGCGCCTCGATGATGCCCCGGTCGACGGCGTCGAGCCGCCGCGCGCGTCGAACAGGCCCGCGCGGGCCGCGCTCGGGCAGGACGTCCTTGCTGGTGCCCTCGTTGCGCATTGCGTGGTTGTTTCTTATCACCTCGACGCATTAGGTCAATCGGGAAGGGGTTTGCGGGAAGCGTATTCGCTTCAGGATCCGCGCGAAGCGCGGCAACAAGCATCGCCTGAGGATCCTGCGATACGTTCAATCGCAGCCCTCAGACGCGGATCATCTTCGGGTTGACGAACTCCTCCGTCGCGTAGCGGCCGAGCTCCGCCGAAGCCGGAGCGCTTGACGCCGCCGAACGGGAGCTCGGCGGCGTCGGCGCCGACCATGTTGACGAAGACCATCCCTGCCTCGATCCGGTCGGCAACGCGCAGCGCCTGGTCGGCGTCGGTCGTGAACACGTATGAGCCGAGGCCGTACGGCGTGTCGTTCGCGACCTCGACCGCCTCGTCCTCGGACCCGACGCGGTAGACGATCGCGACCGGGCCGAACAGCTCTTCGCGGTACGCGTCGTTGCTCGGCGTCACCCCGTTCAGCACTCCCGGCGAGACGAAGTTCCCTCGACGCGTGCCGCCGACGAGCGTCGCGCCGCCCGCCACTGCGCGCCGCAGCTGGTCGTCGAGGCGGTCGGCCGCCGTCTCCGACGAGAGCGGGCCCATCGCCGCGTCCGGCGACGAGGGATCGTCGGCTCGACCGCGGTCAACGCCGCCGTCAGCTTGTCCACGAACGGCTCGTACAGATCGGAGGCGACGACGAAGCGCTTGGCGGCGTTGCACGCCTGACCGGCGTTCTCGAGCCGCGCCGCGACGGCGGATTCGACGACGCTGTCGAGGTCGTCGGTGCTCAGCAGGATGAACGGGTCCGAGCCGCCGAGCTCGAGGACGACCTTCTTCAGGTTCCGCCCCGCGATCTCGGCCACCGCGGCCCCGGCACGCTCCGAGCCGGTGACCGAGACGCCCTGAACTCGGGGGTCGGCGATGACGTCCGCGACCTGGTCGTTGGTGGCGTAGATGTTCGTGTAGGCCCCGGGAGGGAAGCCGGCGTCGTCGTAGATGCGCTGCATCGCCGCCGCCGACTCCGGGCACTGCGGCGCGTGCTTGAGCAGGATCGTGTTACCGACGACGAGGTTCGGCCCGGCGAATCGCGCCACCTGGTAGTAGGGGAAGTTCCAGGGCATGATCCCGAGCAGGACGCCGACGGAGCTCCGCCGGACGAACGCCGATCCCTCACCGTCGGACAGCGTGATCGGCTCGTCGGCGAGCAGGCTCGTGGCCTCCGTCGCGTAGTACTCGTAGATCGCGGCGCAGAAGTCCACTTCGCCGAGCGCCTGCTCGATGGGCTTCCCCATCTCCCGCACGATGATCTCCGCGAGCTCCTCGCGGCGCTCCGTGTGCAGCTCGCCGACGCGCCGAACCAGCGCCGCGCGCTCCTCGACCGTCGTCGCCCGCGACCACTCGCGGTGGGCGCGGTCCGCGGTCGCAATGGCGTCCGTGAGCGCCGCGTCACTGATCGTCGGGTACTCCTCGACGCGCTCGCCCGTCGCCGGATTGGTCACTGCGTACTCGCTCACGTTCATCCTCCCGTTGGATCGTCGCCGGCCCTACGCCGAGTGGCATCAGTTTAAGGGCCTGCGCTTCGTGCAGGTCCTGACCGTGCGATCAGGTAGAACCCGCGTATGAGAATCCTCGTGGTCGGAACCGGCGGCGTCGGCTCGGCCTTCGCCGCGATCGCCCAACGCCGCTCGTTCTTCGACCACATCACGCTGGCGGATCTCGACGTCTCCCGCCCTCAGTCGGTCGTCGACCGGCTCGGCGAGCCCGACCGGTTCGCGGCAGCCGCGATCGACGCGTCGAGCCAGGCGTCGATCGTCGCGCTGATCCGGGACGTCGAAGGCCGACGCCGTGCTGAACGCGACCGACCCGCGGTTCAACCCGCAGATCTTCGACGCCTGCCTCGAGGCCGGGGCGACGTATCTCGACATGGCTGCGACGCTCTCGCAGCCGCACCCCGAGCGGCCCTACTCCGAGACGGGCGTGAAGCTCGGCGACTACCAGTTCGCACAGCACGAGAGCTGGGAGCAGGCGGGCCGGCTGGCGATCGTCGGGATCGGCATCGAGCCCGGCGCCGCCGACGTGTTCGCGCGCCACGCGGCCGACGAGCTGTTCTCCGAGATCGACGAGATCGGGATCCGGGACGGCGCCAACCTCGTCGTCGAGGGCTACGACTTCGCGCCCACGTTCTCGATCTGGACGACGATCGAGGAGTGCCTCAACCCACCCGTGATCTGGGAGAAGGGCCGCGGCTGGTTCACGACCGAGCCGTTCTCCGAGCCCGAGGTCTTCGACTTCCCCGAGGGGATCGGCCCCGTCGAGTGCGTCAACGTCGAGCACGAGGAGGTGCTCCTCGTGCCCCGCGTGATCGACTGCAACCGCGTCACCTTCAAGTACGGGCTCGGCGACGAGTTCATCGACGTCCTCAAGACGCTGCACAAGCTGGGGCTCGACTCGACCGAGAAGGTCAGCGTGCGCGGCGTCGAGGTCGCGCCCCGCGACGTGGTCGCCGCGGCGCTGCCCGACCCGATGACGCTCGGTGACCGGATGGTCGGCAAGACCTGCGCCGGCACCCTCGTCACGGGCATCGGCAAGGACGGGAGCCCGCGGAAGACCTACCTCTACCACGTCGTCGACAACGAGTGGTCGATGCGCGAGTACGGCTCGCAGGCGGTGGTCTGGCAGACCGCGATCAACCCGGTCGTGGCGCTCGAGCTGCTCGCCGAGGGCACCTGGGCGGGCGTCGGCGTCGTCGGCCCGGAGTCGTTCCCGGCGCAGCCGTTCCTCGACAAGCTGGCCGAGTACGGCGCGCCGCACGGGATGCTCGAACTGACGCCCTGACGTCCGGCTACCCGAGCCCGATGCCCTAGCCCAACGTTGTCGGAATGTCGGAGATCGTGCCGTCGGCGATCTGCTGCTCGATCTTCTCCGTCGCGGCGATGTCCGCCTTGTTGGCAAGCGGGCTGAACTTGCCGAGACCGACGCCGTCCTGGTCGAGCCCGAAGACGGAATTGGTGCCGCCCTTGAACATCCCGTCCTGCACGGACTTGGACGTCAGGAAGACGGCGCTGTCGACGCCCTTGAGCGCGCTCGTCAGCACGTGCGGGCCGAGGAACGACTGGTCGCCGTCGACGCCGATGCCCCACACCTTCTGCTCCTTGGCGGCGAGCAGCGCGCCGAGGCCGCAGCCCCCGGCGACCTGGAAGACGACCTTCGAGCCGGCCGCGATCTGGTTGAGGGCGAGCTCCTTGCACTTCGCCTGGTCGTCCCAATCCTGCGAGTAGCCCCACTTGACGACCATGCCGGGCACCGCCGCCTTCGCGCCCGCCTGGTAGCCCGCGATGTAGCGGTCGACCGGCGGCTCCTTGAAGCCTCCGACGGCGCTGATCCTGTTCGCGCCGGCGCGCTTCGCCTCGAGCGCGGCCAGGTAGCCGGCGAGATAGCCGACCTGCTCCTCCCGGAACAGCAACCCGACGACGTTCGCCGGCTTGCCCTTGAGCGAGGCCTGGTCGACGTCGACGATCGCGAACTTCGTGTCCGGGTACTTCTTCGCCACGGTCGCGATCGCATCTCCCTGGGCAAAGCCGACCCCGATGATCAGGTCGTAGCCCTGCTTCGCCAGCGTCGACATGTTCGGGATGTAGTCGGCGGCCGAGGCCGACTCGACGACCCGGCCCTTGACCCCGAGCACGCGCTCGGCCCGCTTGAGCCCGTTGTAGGCGCCCTCGTTGAACCCGTTGTCGTTCAGCTGGCCGAGGTCCGTGATCAGCCCGACCTTGATCGCCTTCGCGGCGGTCGTGTCGGTCGCGGTGCTCTCGGTGGTGCCGGCCGCGTCGTTGCTGCTGCCACAGCCCGCGGCGAGGAGCGCGACAGCCGCCACGAGCCCTGACACAACCGCCGCCATGGTCGCCCGCCGTCGGTGGCTTACTGCCGGGCCCTTTGTCATCGTCCGAACCTTTCGCTAGTTTTTGACTATGAGTCGTAAACCTCGGCCGAAGTCTACCAAACCGACACCAGGTCACCCTGGCCGCCGTGCTCCAGGTGCGGGACGGCGTGCTGCAGGCATTGCTGTGGCAACGGGCGCTCGAGCCGTTCTCCGGCGCCTGGGCGCTCCCCGGCGGCGTGCTGGCGCCGGACGAGACCCTCGAGGCATCGATCCGCCGCCACCTCGCGGTGAAGGTCGACCTCGCCGAGGTCGCGCACCTGGAGCAGGTGGCGACCTACGGCGACCCGGGGCGGAACCCGGTCGAGTGGGAGATCGCGACCGCCTACCTCGGCCTCGTGCCGCTCGGCGTCGACCCCTCCGTGCCTCCCGACACGGGCTGGCACCCGGTCGACCACCTTCCCCCCACCGCGTTCGACCACGGCGCGATCATCCACTCGGCGCGCGACCGGCTGCGCGGCAAGCTGTCGTACTCGAACATCGGCTTCGCGCTCGCGCCGGCGACCTTCACGCTGAACGAGCTCCGCGACGTCTACACGGCGGCGCTCGGCTACGACGTCTCGGCGACGAACCTCAAGCGCGTGCTGATCCGCCGCGGCGCGCTCGTCCCGACGGGTGGCCGCCGCGACTCGGGGCGGGCCGGCGGTCGGCCCGCCGAGGAGTTCGCGTTCGCCGATCAGGCACTCGCGATCACCGACCCGTTCGCCGCCCTGCGCCCGCCGGACATGCGGGCACCCTGGGCCGGCTAGACCTCGGACGCGGCTGCCTTCCGGGTCGAACAGCGGCTCGGCCGCCACCTCGCCCTCGACCCAGTCGCCGAAGATCTCGACGGCGACGCGCGTGCCGATCGCCGGCATCGGCGGCAGGAAGATACGCGTAGGCGATCGACCGCTCCACCGTGTAGCCGTAGCCGCCGCTCGTGACCCGGCCGACGAGACGGTCGCCGACCCGAACGGGCTCGGAGCCGAGCGCCACCGCGCGCGGATCGTCGAGCGTCAGGCAGCGGAGGACGTGCTCCGGCTCCGGCTTCCCGACCAGCGCGTCCCGCCCGAGGAACGCTCCCTTGTCGAGCTTCACCGCGAAGCCGAGGCCGGCTGCGAACGGCGTCTCCTCGGGCGTGATGTCGGCGCCCCAGACGCGGTAGCCCTTCTCGAGCCGGAGCGAGTCGATCGCCTTGTACCCGCCGGCGACGAGGCCGTGCTCCTCCCCGGCGGCCCAGATCGTGTCCCACAGCCGCCCGCCGAACTCGGACGGGCAATACAGCTCCCAGCCGAGCTCGCCGACGTACGTGACCCTGACCGCGAGGCACGGAACGGCGCCGATCGAGAGCTCCCGCGCCCGCATGTAGCCGAACGCGTCGTTCGCCAGATCCGTGGTCGTGAGCGGCTGCAGCAGGGCCCGCGCGTTCGGCCCCCACACCCCGAGGCACGCGAGCGCCGACGTCACGTCGGCAACGTGCACCGACCCGTCGCGCGGCGCGTGCTGGCGGATCCAGGCGAGGTCGTGCTGGCCGAACGCGGTGCCGGTGACGATCCTGAAGCGATCCTCGGCCAGCCGCGTGACCGTGAAGTCGCACTCGATCCCGCCTCGCTCGTTGAGCATCTGGGTGTAGGTGACGGCGCCGATGTCGCGGGCGACCCGGTTCGCGCAGAGCGATTCGAGGAACGCGGCCGCTCCCTCGCCGCCGACGTCGATCTTCGCGAACGACGACTCGTCGAAGATCGCGACCGCCTCCCGGCAGGCGCGGTGCTCGGCGCCGATCGCGGGCGACCAGTGCTTCCCCGCCCAGCCGCGGGGCCGCAGCGACTCGTCTCCGTCGGCCGCGTTCGGCTCGAACCAGTTCGCGCGCTCCCAGCCCGACTTCTCGCCGAACGAGGCGCCGAGCGCGGCAAGCCGCTCGTAGGCGGGCGACACGCGCAGCGGCCGGCCCGCCGTGCGCTCGTGGCCCGGGTACGTGACGTCGTAGTAGGTCTCGTAGATCTCGGTCGTGCGGGCAAGCGTGTACTCGCGCGACCGGTAGGCGGCGCCGAAGCGGCGCGAGTCCATGTGCCAGACGTCGAGCGACGGCGTCCCCTCGACCACCCATTCCGCGACGAGCTGCCCCATCCCGCCCGCGCCCGCGAGCCCGTGGGCGCAGAAGCCCGCGGCGACCCAGAAGCCGCGCACCTCGGACGGGCCGAGGATGAACTCGCCGTCGGGCGTGAACGCCTCGGGCCCGTTGATCAGCTTGACGACCCCCATGCCCTCGAGCGTCGGGACGCGAACGATCGCGTTCTCCATCAGCTCCTCGAACCGGGGCCAGTCCTCCTCGAGCAGCTTGCCGTTGAAATCCGCCGGGATCCCGTCGAGCGACCAGGGCGCACAGTTGCGCTCGTAGCCGCCCATGATCAGGCCGCCCGACTCGGGCCGGAAGTAGACGAGCAGCGACGGGTCGCGCATCGTCGGCATGTCGAGCGGCAGGCCGGAGGGCTCGAGGACGAGGTACTCGTGCGCCATCGGGATGATCGGCACGGTGACGCCGGCGAGGGCGCCGATCTCGCGCGCGTACATGCCACCGGCGTTGATCACGATGCCGGTCTCGATCGTGCCCTTGTCGGTCACGACCCCCGTCACCTCGCCCCGCTCCGTCGTGATGCCCGTCACCCGCGTGTTGGTGTTGACCTCGGCGCCACGACGCCGCGCGCCCTCCGCGAGCGCGAACGTGAGCTGGCTCGGGTCGATGTAGCCGTCGCTCGGGAGATAGGCGGCTCCGAGGACGCCGTCCGTCGACATCGGCGGGAAGAGCGCCTGCGCCTCGGCCGCCGAGACGAGCTCGAGCGGGAGCCCGAACGTCTTCGCCCAGCCTGCCTGGCGCGTGATCTCCTCCAGCCGCTCGGGCGAGGAGGCGAGGCGCAGCGATCCGACCTCCCGCCAGCCCGTCTCGAGCCCCACCTCGGCCTCGAGCGTGCGGTAGAGCTCGACCGAGTTCATCATCATCCGCGTCAGCGCCAGCGAGCTCCGCAGCTGGCCGACGAGCCCCGCCGAGTGGAACGTCGAGCCGCTCGTCAGGTCGGAGCGCTCGACGAGGACGACGTCGTCCCAGCCGAGCCGGGCGAGCCAGTAGAGGATCGAGCACCCGCCGACACCGCCGCCGATGACGACGGCGCGGGCGCGAGACCTCACTCTCCGACTCCGATCATTCGGAGATCAGGGCCGATTCGATCTCGAGCCGGGTGCGGTCGGCGCGGAACCGGTCACGCGCGAACTCGACGGGCGTCCCGTCGGCCGCGTAGCCGATCCGCTCGACGAGGAGCAACGGCGCGTCGCGGCGGATGCCGAGCGACCGCGCGTCGGAGGGCCGCGCCTCGACGAGCTCGAGCTTCTCGATCGCGCTCACCGGCCGCAGGCCGAACCCGTCGTCCATCACGTCGTAGAGCGAGCCGCTCAGATCCATGTCCTCGATGTCCGAGAAGAGCCGGCTCGGCAGGGAGGATCGCTCGACGGCGAGTGGCTTGCCGCCGGAGAGGCGCAGGCGCGTGATCACGACGACGGGGTCGGATCGCTTGAGATCGAGCGCGGCCGCCACCCGCCGTCCCGCCGGCTCGACCGCGGCCGAGATCGGCTCGACCGCGCTGGCGCCACCCTGACGGCGCAGCTCGGCCGAGAGGCCGGCCGTGCCGCGCCCCGGATCCGACGGAGCCCGGCTCGGACACGAACGTCCCGCCTGCCCGCCCGACGACGCGGCGCAGCAGGCCGTCGCGCTCGAGATCACCGAGTGCCTGGCGCACCGTCATCCGGCTGACGCCGAGCGACTCGGCCAGGTGGCGCTCGGGCGGCAGGCGGGTGCCGGCAGCGAGCGCGCCCGAGGCGATAGCGGCCGCGAGCTGTTCCGCAATCGTCACGTGCAGCGGCTTCGAGCCGCGCTCGAGCACCAGGTCGAGGGCCGGATCCATGCCCGCAGCGTATTGCGTTTGAGGTCCTATTGTCTAGACCGTTGCAGATGCGTTGCCGAAGCTGTCGACGGCCTCAAGCGGGGGTGCGAAACAGCCGATACATCGTGACATGCGGCACACACCTCGCTGGCTCAAGGCAATCGCGCTCATCAGCCTCGCGGCGGAGGCCACGGCGGCCGCCGCCGTGTTCTGGCACAGCCGCTGAAGGCTGCGCCTACGCGGACTCGAGCGCGCTGACGAACGCCGGTGAGGCGGCGGTCACGTGCATCCGCTCGAAGTGCTCGGCGGCGTAGCTTCCGAAGTCGAAGTCGAGCTCGGACATCGCCCCCTGGATCACGCCCCACATCGCCTCGCGGAAGTCGGACATGAACAGCATCAGCTCGAGCGCCCGCTCGTTCGAGGCTCGGAGCTCGCCGAAGTAGGCCTCGAGCAGCGCCTCGCGGCCTTCGCGGTCGAGCTCGTGGTTGATGGAGAAGTTCGCGAGATCGAAGAAGACGTCGCCCATGCCCGCGTACTCCCAGTCGACGATCCGGAGGCGCCGGCCGTCGTCGATGAAGTTCGCGTTGAGGAGGTCGTTGTGACACGGACGCTCGGCGAACGCACCCCGCGCCCGCTCGACGCGCCGCGCCACCTGGCGCGCCCACGCGTAGCTCGGCGGAACCTCGGCGCCGTGTGCGAACGCCGTCGTCCGGTAGTCCTCGACGACCCGAAACGAGTTGAAGCGCGCCGGAAGGGTTGGCCCGCGATGGATCGCTCTGAGGGCCTGCGCCACGCGCTTGATCCACTCCGGCTCGCGCATGTCCTCGAGCGGCACGATCGACCCCTCGATGAAGCGCGTCACGAGGTACCCCTCGGGCTCGACGAACGTCACGACCTCCGGGCCGACGCCGACCGCCGCAGCCGCGAGCGCCGCCTCGTGCTCGACGGAGCGGTCGATGCCGAGCGCGTCGGTGTCGCGCCCGGCGATGCGGAGCACGTACGGCCCGCCGGCCGCGTCCACCTTGTAGTTGTGATTGGTGATGCCGCCACCGAGCACCTCGACCCGTGGCTCCTCGCCGGGCCAGACGCGGGCGACGATCGCCTCGACCTCCATCCCACGATCCTCTCATAGACTTTCGGCGTGCGGATCGCAATCACCGGCGCGTCCGGGCTGATCGGAACGGCCCTCACCGCCGCGCTCGAGGACGCCGGGCACGACGTCCTCCACGTCGTACGCCACGCACCGACCGGTCCGGCAGAGGTTCAATGGGACGTCGACGCGGGCACGATCGACGCCGCGTGCGCTCGAGGGCGTCGAGGCGATCGTCCATCTCGCGGGAGAGAACATCGGCCAGCGCTGGAGCGACGACGTGCGGCGCAGAGTGCTCGACTCGCGGGTGAACGGGACGCGCCTGATCGCCGAGACTGCCGCCGGCCTCGCCGGCCGTCCGGTGCTCGTCTGCGCGTCCGCCACCGGGTTCTACGGCGACCGCGGCGACGAGATCGTCGACGAGGACTCGGTGCCCGGCACGGGGTTCCTGGCCGACGTGGTCGAGGCGTGGGAGGCTGCGGCCGAGCCCGCCCGTGCCGCAGGGCTCCGCACCGTGCACCTGCGGCAGGGGATCGTGCTCTCGAAGGACGGCGGGGCGCTCGCCCGGATGTTGCTGCCGTTCAAGCTCGGCACGGGCGGACGGGTCGGCAGCGGTCGCCAGTGGTGGAGCTGGGTCTCGCTCGACGATGCCGTTGCCGCCTATCTCTTCGCGCTCGAGCAGCCGCTCGCAGGCCCCGTCAACGTGGTCGCGCCGGGCGCCGTCACGAACCGGGAGCTTCGTCAAGGCCCTCGGCCGTGCCCTGCACCGGCCGGCGATCTTCCCGCTGCCCGCCACGGCCGTGAAGGCCGCCTTCGGGCAGATGGGCGAGGAGATGCTGCTCGAGGGCCAGCGCGTGGCGCCGACGAGGCTCGAGGCCGCCGGCTTCACGTTTGGGCAGCCCGACATCGAGTCGGGCCTCGCGAGCGCGCTCGCCAGGCTGAGATACCCTCGCGATCGTGAGCGCGGAACACGACGTCATCGTTGTCGGCGCGGGGATGGCCGGCCTCGCCTGCGCCCGTGCGCTGATTGCGGCCGGCCGGGAGCCGCTCGTCCTCGAGCGCTCTCACACGATCGGCGGCCGCGTCAGGACCGACGCCGTCGATGGATTCCTGCTCGACCACGGCTTCCAGGTGCTGCCCACGGCCTACCGTGAGGCCCGGGCGGTGCTCGATCTCGAGCGGCTCGATCTCGGGCTGTTCGAGCGAGGCGCGATCATCCGCTCGGAGGGACGCTTCCGCCGCCTGGCCGACCCGCGCCACGCCCCGGTCAGGAGCCTCCGCGCGCTCGCCGGCGGGCTCGTCGGCGTGCGAGACGGCGCCGCGGTGCTGAAGCTCCTTCGCGGGGGCGGCGACGAGACCACAACCGCCGACGCCCTCCGGCGGGCGGGTGTCGCACGGAGCACGGTCGAGACCTTCTTCGCGCCGTTCCTGCGCGGGATCTTCCTCGAGGAGCGGCTCACGACGTCGAGCCGCTTTCTCGACTTCGTCCTGCACACGTTCTCCGACGGGCCGGCAGCGCTGCCCGGCCGGCGGCATGGGAGCGATTGCGACGCAACTCGCGGCGGGAGTGAACGTGCGCAAGGGCACAGGGGTCGCGACGGTCGGGCCACGTGCCGTCTCGCTCGAGTCGGGCGACCAGCTCCGGGCCGGCGCCGTCGTCGTCGCGACCTCGGGTCTCGTCGACGAGCCCGCGCACGGGTGGAACGCGGTCACCTGCGTGTACTACGACGCACCCTCGACCCCGATTCCGGGGCCGTGGCTCGTCGTCAACGGCGAAGGCGGCCCGATCAACAACCTCTGCGTGCCGAGCGAGGCGGCGCCGAGCTACGCCCCTCCCGGCCGCGCGCTCGTGTCGGCCACGATCCTCGGTGCCGGCGAGCCCGGATCTGGAGCAGGTCGAGCGCCAGCTCCGCGGCTGGTTCGGCTCGAGCGTCGCCGACTGGCGCCATCTGCGGACCTACCGGATTCCGCGGGCGCTGCCCGCGTACCCGGTCGGCGGCTTCGGCGCCCAGCCCGTGCGCCTCGCCGAGGGCCTCTACGCCTGCGGCGACCACCGCGAGCATCCCTCGCTGAACGGCGCCCTCGCCTCGGGCCGCAGGGCGGCGGAAGCCGTGCTCGCTGACAGCTGACGACTATCGTCGGCCCGGAATCTGCGGTACGCTTCCGAGAGCGGAATCCTCCGCTCACCGACACGAGGAGGTCGTCGAAATGATTGTCATCGCTGCCTCCACCTCGCGCGTCGCGCGGTCCGTCGGTTAACCGGAACTCACTCCAACCTCCCGTCCGGACCTCGTCGACTGGCGCGCAGTCCCGCGCGCCGCTTTCATGTACCCGAGGACCAAAGGGAGTTATCGCTTGCCCGAACTCGAATCGCTCGGCTGGAACGACCGGCTGAGCACCCTGTACGAGCCCTACGCCGGCGACGACGTCGTCCCCGGCCGGGTCTCGATTCAGCATCGCGGTGCCTACGACGTGCTCACCGAGCTCGGCGAGCTCCGTTGCGAGGTGCCACGCCGGCTCGTCCACGAGGCGGCGACGAACGCTGACCTGCCCGTGGTCGGCGATTGGGTCGTCGTCGCCCCCGGGGCCGACGCCGGCTCGGCCGTGGGCACGATCACGGCTGTTCTGCCGCGGTTCACGAAGTTCTCGCGCAAGACCGCCTGGCAGGCGGCCGAGGAGCAGGTGCTGGCCGCGAACATCGACGTGGCGTTCCTCGTCGCCTCGATGAACGAGGACCTGAGCCTGCGGCGGCTCGAGCGGTACCTGATCCTGGCGTGGGAGAGCGGCGCGCGGCCGGTGATCATTCTGACCAAGGCCGACCTCCACCCCGCTCCCGAGGCCGCCGTCGCGGAGGTCGAGACGATCGCCGGCGGTGTGCCGGTGTACGCGATCTCGAGCCTGACGGGCGAGGGCCTCGACGCCGTGAGTGCCTTGCTCGAGCCCGGTGCGACGGCTGTCCTGCTCGGCTCGTCCGGCGTCGGCAAGTCGACGCTCGTCAACACGCTCGCGGGCGAGGAGCTGCTCGCGACCCAGGAGATCCGCGATGACGGCAAGGGTCGGCATACGACGACCCGCCGGGAGCTGATCCAGCTGCCGACGGGCGCTCTCATCATCGACACGCCCGGGATCCGCGAGCTCCAGCTGTGGGTGGCAGACGACGGCATCGACGAGGCGTTCGAGGACATCACGGACCTCTTCAACCAGTGCAGGTTCTCCGACTGCGCCCATGACACCGAGCCGGGCTGCGCAGTCCGCGCCGCGCTTGCCGACGGAACGCTCGAGGCCGACCGCTGGGACAGCTACCTCAAGCTCCAGGCCGAGCTCGCCCACCTCGAGCGCAAGCTCGACAAGCGCGCCGCCTCCGAAGAGCGGAAGAAGTGGAAGGCGATCAGCGCCGAGGGCCGGGCCAACATGCGGTTGAAGGGGAGATAAGGACAAGCCTGGCGGCGAGCGGAGAACGCTCGCCGCCAGGCGATTGCGGGCTACGACGTCTTCACGTTGGCCGCTCCCGGGGTCGGCGTCGTCGTGAACGACCAGTCGCGTGGCCGCGTTGTTCGTGTCCGTCCCGTCGGGGATGCGCGCGAGCGTTCCGTCGACCGTGTTCGAGTCGGCGACGTCGACGGGAAGCACGGTGCCTTCGACCAGGTCGAACACCTTGGTGTCGATCGTGGCCGTGTGAATTGCACCCTCGTAGCTGAGCGCATCGAGCAGCGTGTCCTTCGTTGTGTCGACGAGCGCCAGGCCGTCGGGCGCGCCGTTCTGGGGATCGACGTCGACGACGAGCTTCGCTCCCGCCCCGAGCGTGCCCGTCAGCGTCTTCCGGCCGTACTCCGTGCCGTCGCCGCCGTTCACGAGCACGAGCGCCGTCCCGTCCAGCGTTGCGGCAGCCGTGCCGGTATTGGCGATCTCGACGAAGCCGCCGGTATCGGCCCCGACCTGGTCGTAGTCGACCTCGTTGATCACGAGCCTGGCGTTGCCCGTTGGCGGAGGCGGCGGCGACCCGCCCAGCTCACACGTGAGAGTGATCAGGTCAGTGGCCGTCGAGCCGACCTCGACGTGGCCGTTGGCGCCGTCGAACGTCTTGCAGGCCGTCCCGGCGAGCGCGTCGACCGAGCTGATCCCCGACCCGGAATCCCCCTTCGGGCCGGGAGGCCCTGCCGGGCCTGAAGGGCCGGCCGGGCCGGCCGGGCCCTCGACGTCCCACGAGACATGGGTCTCGTTGCTCTTGCAGGCGTTCGGGCTGAAGACGATGCGGACGAGGCCGTGCCGGGTGTTGCGGCACGCCTCGATCGTCGTCGGGGCGTCGCCGGCAGCGGTGGCCAGCGCCGCGGCGCTCATGAGCACCGCGGTAGCCGCGCCGGCGAGCGCGATCGTGTGTCGATTCACGGTCGATCCTCCTTGGCTTGAGATGGGAAGACCGACAGAGGTACCGCCGCAGCGGCGTGCTGCCTAGTGTCTACTCCGGACAGGGGGAGCCGGAGAGCGCGATTTCAAGCGGGGCTGTGGACGCTTCGTGACGCTCGCGTTACGGGCGCACGGACGTTGCGGCGGTTCAGCGCTTCCAGGGCGCGTCGACATCGACGTCGATGCCGTAGCGCTCGATCGCCGACTGCACGACCGACGCCTCGATCTTGCCGTCGTCGGCGAGGGCCTTGAGCGCCGTCACCGCGACGTGGTGGCGGTCGACCTCGAAGAACTGCCGCAGCTTGGCGCGATAGTCGCTGCGCCCGAAACCGTCGGTGCCGAGCACCGCGTAGCGGCCGGGCACGAACGGACGGATCTGGTCGGCGAAGGCCCGCATGTAGTCGGTCGCCGCGACGTACGGGCCTTCGCGGCCGGCGAGCACCTCCTCGACGTAGGAGACGCGTGCCTCCTCGAGCGGGTGCAGGCGGTTCCAGCGCTCGACGTCGAGCCCCTCGCGACGAAGCTCGGTGAAGCTCGTCACGCTCCACACGTCGCTCGCGATCCCGAAGTCGGTCTCGAGCAGCTCCGCACCCGCGATCACCTCGCGAAGGATCGTTCCCGAGCCGAGCAGCTGCACGCGGGGGCCGTCGCCCGTCCCCTCGCGGAGGAGGTACATCCCACGCAGGATCCCCTCCTCGACACTGACTCCCTCCTGGACCCCCACGGGCAGCGGCGGCTGGACGTAGTTCTCGTTCATCACCGTGAGGTAGTAGAAGACGTCCTCCTGCTCCTCGTACATGCGGCGGAGGCCCTCGCGGACGATCACGGCCAGCTCGTAGGCGTACGTCGGGTCGTAGGCGCGGCAGTTCGGCACGACCGAGGCGAGGATGTGCGAGTGCCCGTCCTCGTGCTGGAGCCCTTCGCCGTTCAGCGTCGTGCGGCCGGCGGTGGCACCGATCAGGAACCCGCGCGCCCGGCTGTCCCCCGCCGCCCAGGCGAGGTCGCCGACCCGCTGGAACCCGAACATGGAGTAGAAGATGTAGAAGGGCACCATCGCGACGCCGTGGTTCGCGTAGGACGTCGCCGCCGCGATCCACGACGAGAATGCGCCCGGCTCGTTGATCCCCTCTTGCAGGATCTGGCCGTGCTGGTCCTCGCGGTAGAACATGAAGTCCTCGGAGTCCTCCGGCTGGTAGAGCTGGCCCACCTGGGAGAAGATCCCGAGCTGGCGGAACATCCCCTCCATGCCGAACGTGCGTGACTCGTCGGGGACGATCGGGACGATGCGCTCGCCCATCGCGGGATCGCGCACGAGCGTGTTGAGGATGCGGACGAACGCCATCGTGGTGGAGTTCGCGCGCTCGCCGCTGCCCTCGAGCACGGTCGTGAACGGCTCGGGCGTCGGGATCGGATCCGCCGCGGCATTGCGCGCCGGGAGGCTGCCGCCGAGGGCGGCGCGGCGCTCGAGCAGGTACTGCAGCTCGGGGCTGTCCTCGGGCGGGCGGTGGAAGAACGCGCCCGTCGCCTCCTCGTCGCTCAACGGCAGGCCGAGCCGGTCGCGGATCGCGAGCCGCGCCTCCTCGTTCATCGCCTTCTGCTGGTGGGTGATGTTCCGGCCCTCGCCGGCCATGCCCATGCCGTACCCCTTGATCGTCTTCGCGAGGATCACGGTCGGCTGGCCGGTCGTCCGGACGGCGGCGGCGTAGGCGGCATAGACCTTCTGCGGGTCGTGGCCGCCGCGCCGGAGCTCCCAGATCTGCTCGTCGGTCCAGTCCTCCACCATCGCGCGCGTCTCGGGGTACTTGCCGAAGAAGTGCTCGCGGACGTACGCCCCGTCCTTCGACTTGAAGGTCTGGTACTCGCCGTCGACCGCCTCCTCCATCCGCAGGTGGAGCCAGCCGTCGGTGTCGTTCTCGAGCAGCGGATCCCAGCCGGAGCCCCAGATCACCTTGATCACGTTCCAGCCGGCGCCGCGGAAGTTCGTCTCGAGCTCCTGGATGATCTTCCCGTTCCCGCGCACCGGCCCGTCGAGGCGCTGCAGGTTGCAGTTGATCGACGAACACGAGGTTGTCGAGCTTCTCGCGGCCGGCGAGCGAGATCGCGCCCATCGACTCCGGCTCGTCCATCTCGCCGTCGCCCATGAACGCCCAGACCTTTCGGTCGCCGGGGTCGACGACGTCACGAGCGGCCAGGTACTTCATGAACCGGGCCTGGTAGATCGCCATCAGCGGGCCGAGGCCCATCGAGACGGTCGGGAACTGCCAGAACTCGGGCATCAGCCACGGGTGCGGATACGACGAGAGCCCGCCGCCGTCGACCTCCTGCCGGAAGCGGCGGAGGTGCTCCTCGGTCAGCCGTCCCTCGAGGAACGCGCGCGAGTAGATGCCGGGCGACGAGTGGCCCTGGATGTAGACGAGGTCGCCCGCGTGCTCCTCGGTGCGCGCGCGCCAGAAATGGTTGAAGCCGACCTCGTAGAGCGTCTCGGCCGACTGGTAGCTCGCGATGTGGCCGCCGAGCTCGGACGACTCGGCATTCGCCTGCAGGACGATCGCGACCGCGTTCCAGCGGACGAGGGCCGTTGCCAGCCGCTCGAGCTCGCGATCGCCCGGGAGCTCGGGCTCCTCGTCGACCGGGATCGTGTTGACGTACGGCGTGCTGAGCCCGGCCGAGACCTTGACGCCGAACTCCTGCGCGTGGTCGATCGCCTGGTCGAGCAGGTAGCCCATCCGCTCGCGGCCGTCGAACTCGACGACGGCGTCGACGGACTCGAGCCACTCGCGGGTCTCGACGGGATCGGTATCCGGGGTCTCGCCTGCCATCTGCGACGCGTAGCCTAGCGATGCGGGGCCATGCCGCCAGATACCCTGCCGGGCGATGTCAACAGCGGAAAACAGGGACGCGCAGCCTGCGGACGACGAGATCGCGGCGAAGCTGCGCCAGGCGACGGAGCTGCTCGAGTCGATCGCGAACGACCGCGGTCTCCTCGGCGCGCTGACCGTCGAGGAGCGCACGCGCCTGCTCACGGCGGCGGCCGACGTCTTCAACCCCGACGTCGTGCAACGCCGCCGGTTCACGAAGGCGAAGCGCAAGGAGGAGCGCGACGCGAGCATCCGCGCCGACGAGTCGATGCTCGCCGACACCGGCATCCGCGTGCTCCGCGACCGGCCGGTGTTCACGACGCCGAACGTCTACCCGCCGAAGGGCTTCGAGCCCGAGGATCGCGAGGAGCAGCATCGCGACGAACCCGAGAGTCGCGCAGCGAAGCAGCACCAACGAGGAGCAGCACTGTTACGTCTGCAAGCAGGCCGTACCGCGAGCTGCATCCGTTCTACGACCAGCTCTGCCCGCCGTGCGCGGAGTTCAACTTCGCCAAGCGCTCCGAGACCGCCGACCTCGAGGGCCGCGTCGCCGTGCTGACGGGCGGCCGCGTCAAGATCGGCTACCAGGCGGGGATCAAGCTGCTCCGCGCCGGCGCCCACCTGATCGTGACGACGCGGTTCCCGCGCGACTCGGCCGCCCGCTACGCCCAGGAGGCCGATTTCGGCGACTGGGAGGACCGGCTCGAGATCTACGGCCTCGATCTGCGCCACACGCCGAGCGTCGAGGAGCTCTGCCACCACCTGCTCTCGACCCATGACCGGCTCGACTACATCGTCAACAACGCCTGCCAGACCGTCCGCCGGCCGCCCGAGTTCTACCGCCACATGCTCGAGCTCGAGCGCGCGGCGGAGTTCTCCCTCGCCCCCGAGGTGCAGCGGCTGCTCGGGCCGACGACGGGGGTTCGCCGCTACGACATCCTCCAAGTCCGAGGAGGAGTGCTGGCCGAGCGGCGAGCTCGGCCGACCTCTCGCAGGTGCGCCTCCTCCCCGAAGAGGCGTCCGATCAGGGCCACCTGTTCCCGGAGGGGCAGCTCGACCAGGACCTGCAGCAGGTCGACCTCCGCGACCGGAACTCGTGGCGGTTCCTGCTCGCCGAGGTCTCGACCGTCGAGCTGCTCGAGACGCAGCTCGTCAACGCCGTGGCGCCGTTCGTGCTCAACGCCCGGCTGAAGCCGCTCATGCTCGCGACGGCCGACCGCGACAAGCACATCGTCAACGTCTCGGCCGTCGAGGGGCAGTTCTACCGGCGCTTCAAGACGACGCGTCACCCGCACACGAACATGGCCAAGGCGGCGCTGAACATGATGACGCGCACCGCCGCGACCGACTACCACGGCGACGGCATCCACATGAACAGCGTCGACACCGGCTGGGTCACCGACGAGGATCCGCTGCACGTGGCGGAGCAGAAGACGGCCGAGCACCGGTTCCGGCCGCCGCTCGACATCGTCGACGGGGCGGCGCGCATCGTCGACCCGATCATCGACGGCACGAACACCGGCGAGCACATCTGGGGCAAGTTCCTCAAGGACTACAAGCCGACCGACTGGTAGCCGGCCTCCGGGCCGGGGGAACCGTTCTTCGCAATATGCGGAGATTTCCGCGACAGCAGCCATTGACGGACCCTGGCGCTGCCGCATAGGTTGGTCGAGCACCGAGCACGGAGTCTCCACCGCAGCAGGCGACGCAAGTCAACTGAGGCGGGAGAGCCGGCCAACAGGCAGACCGCTTCGGCGGTAGGTCAGTCGGCCCTGGCACTCACGGGGGCCACCGGCTCGGTGCGTTTTTTGTGCCCTGCGAGTCGCGCGATCGCGCTGGTAGCGTCGGGAGGTGACCAGAGCGCGGTACCGCTGGGTGGTGCTCGCCGTCGGAACGGCAGCACAGGCAACCGTGGCCGCGGCGGCGATCAGCGTCGCCGTGCTCGCGCCCGAGCTCCGGCAGCAGTTCGGTCTCAGCCTCGGCGAGACCGGAGTCACGCTGGCGGCGTTCGGGATCGGGATGACCCCCACCCTCTTGCCGTGGGGCCTTCTCACCGACCGCATCGGCGAGCGGGTCGTCCTTCCGCTCGGGCTCTCGACGTCCGCGATTGCCCTCGGGTGTGTCGGAATCGCTTCGGGCTTCGCTCAACTCGTGCTCCTACTCGTGGCGGCCGGCGCACTCGGCGCGAGTGTCAACGCTGCGAGCGGCCGGGCGGTGATGCACTGGTTCGCCCCGTCCGAGCGCGGCCTGGCACTCGGGATCCGCCAGGCGAACGTCCCTCTCGGCGGACTTGTCGCCGCGCTGACCCTGCCACCGCTCGCCGACAGCGCCGGGCTCGGCTGGGCCTTCGCCGCGCTCGCCGGCACCTGCCTTGCGGCCGCCCTCGCCGGCGCAGCGCTCCTCCGCGAGCCGGCGGTCGTACCTGTAGTCGAAGCCCACGCACCTGCCCCCTCGCGGCCGCTTCGGGACCCGGCGCTGTGGCTGATCTCCTCGGGCAGTGCGCTGATCGTGGTGGGTCAGATCGCGACGATGAGCTTCACCGTGCTCTACCTCAGCGAGGGACGGGGATTCTCGACCCGGGACGCAGCTCTCGTCTACGCCGCAGCCCAGGTACTCGGAGGGGCCCTGCGGATCCTGCTGGGTCACGTTTCCGATCGGTTCGGGAGTCGGATCGTGCCTCTCTGCCGGGCGGCACTCGCGGTGTCGGGAACGCTGGCACTGGTCGCCGTCTTCGCCGGCTCGCCGAACTGGGTCCTTGTCCCCGTGCTCGCCGTGGCGGGCGGGATCGGCCTGTCGTGGAACGGGCTGTCGTTCGTCGCCGCCGCCGAGATCGCGGGCGCTCGGGCGAGTGGCGCCGGGATCGGGCTCCAGCAGACGCTCCTCGGAGTCGCCGGGATCGTCGCGCCGATCGGCTTCGCGACCCTCGTCGCGGCAGGGTCGTGGCGGATCGCGTTCCTCGTGGCGGCCCTCTTCCCCCTGGCCGGCTGGGCCGTGATCCACCCTCTCGCAGCACGAAGCAGACCTCGCGTTCGCGCTCCTCTGACCTCGTCGACGCCCTGCGGACTAGAAGCCGAGGCCGAGCGACTCGACGCGCCGATCGGCGGCACAGCGCTCGACCCACGAGCCGCAGACGGCCTCGGGCAGCGCAGACAGCACGCCGGTCGCCTCCACCGTGACCTGATGCGTCACCGTCTCGATCCCGAGGCCGTAGTCCTGGCGCCGCGACGAGACGATCGTGATGTCCGGCCCGGCTCCCGCCTGGTCGTTGAGCGCCTGGGCGAGCCGGTCGATCTCGGCCTGAGTCGCCTCGCGCCCGCAGAGGATCCCGAAGTTGATCACGATCGAGCCGTCGTCGGCCATGAACGTGACGGGGAGCGGCTCCCCGGTATTGATCTGATCGGAGGACATCACTCAAGCTTCCCCGCGGGGGTGAAGGACAAACGTCGGGCGCCCGGACGACAGGCTGAAGCCTGTCGCCGCCGAAACCTTGCATTGACCCTCACACGGGCGTGGTATGCAGGAGGCATGGCCGTTCAGCAATTCAACAGCAGACCGCGACGGAGGTCGCGACGCAGGCCCGTGTTGTGGGCGCTCGCCGTGATCCTTCTCCTCTGCGCGGTCGCCGCCGCAGCGGCCCTGCTCGCCTGGCCGGACGTCGCCCTCGGCTCCGCTCCCGACGCGCTCGCCACGGTCGATCAGCCGGGCTATGCGGGATCCGTTGAACAGGTGACCGTCCACGCGAGTGGCGGGAAGACGATCCCGATCGATATTCGCCACGGGCAGCTCTGGCCGCGCGGGACGGTGTCGACCGGCGAGCGGCTCACGGTCGACGTCACGGTGAAGCGCCCGGCCTGGATCGGCTGGCTCGTCGGTCACACCGCCCACAAGACGTTCCGCGTCGTCACCCCGACGGCAGAGCTGCGGGGACGCTGGCTCGAGGTGCCGGCCGGCAAGCCGGTGACGGTCTCGTTCGATCAACCGGTGCGGCTCGTCGTGCTCCGCGACGCAGGCGGGCCTCGCACGCTTCGGTTTCCGACGCCGCGCGAGACCGTCTCGGTCGGGGTCGTCGCGAGCGGCTCCCATCGAGCCGGGACCGTCAGCATCAGCTCGGCGCCACGCACGTGGGAACGGCTGTCGGCGCCGCTGCGGGTGAGCTGGTTCCCCGCGCGGGAGCGGGTGCAGATGGTCGCCGAGCCTGCCACTGACAAGCCGCTGACCGCGAACGGCGCGATCACGCTGACCTTCTCCCGGGCCGAGTCGAAGGCGATCGGAGAGCGCACGCCGGTGATCACACCTCACGTGCCCGGCACCTGGACGACGCTCGACACGCACACCGTCTCGTTCCGGCCGTCGGGACTCGGTTTCCCACTCGGATCCCACGTCGAGGTGCGCCTACCGCGGCAGGTCGACCTCGTCCAGGCCGCGGGCGGCCGGACCACCCGCACGCTCACCTGGGAGGTCCAGCACGGCACGATCCTCCGCCTCCATCAGCTGCTCGCCCAGACCGGCTACCTCCCGGTCGACTGGAGCTCCTCCGACACCACCGTGCCCCGCACGGCCTCCGCGCAGCTCGCCGCCGTCGCCGACCCGCCCGCCGGCCACTTCAGCTGGCCGTACGCGGCCACGACCCCGAAGGAGCTCAAGGGGATCTGGCGCACCTTCGAGTGGAACGAGATCACGCGCGGTGCGGTGATGATGTTCGAGCACGACCACGACCTCGACGTCGACGCGTTCGTCGGGCCGCAGGTCTGGCAGGCGCTGCTCGAGGACGTGCTCGCCGGCAAGCGCCGCACGGCGGGCTACAGCTACGTCTACGTGCACCGCAACGTCCCCCAGCTGCTGACGCTGTGGCACGACGGGAAGACGATCCTCACTTCGCCCGGGAACACCGGCGTTCCGGCGGCGCCGACCGAGCTCGGCACCTTCCCCGTGTTCGAGCACATCCCGATCGGAACGATGGCCGGCACGAACCCGGACGGGTCGCACTACAACGATCCGGGCATCCGCTGGATCAGCTACTTCAACCACGGTGAGGCGCTCCACGCGTTCAACCGCTCGAGCTTCGGCACGCCGCAGAGCCTCGGCTGCGTCGAGCTCCCGCTCGCGGCGGCAGCGAAGGTGTGGCCCTACACGCCGATCGGGACGCTCGTCACGGTCGAGAACTAGAGGCGTGGTTCAGCCGGCTGCGAGCGCGGTGTTGATCGCCGCGAGCGTGGTCGGCCCGGCGACGCCGTCCTGGGTGAGACCCTTGTCCTTCTGGAACGCGGACACTGCCGCCGTCGTCGCGGCCCCGTAGTTGCCGTCCGCCGTGCCTGCGTCGTAGCCGAGCTGGTTCAGCGCCTTCTGCAGGTCGGTGACCGAGGAGCCCGTCGTGCCCGGCACGGAGGGTCGCCTCCGTCGGCACCGATGTGACGCCGCCGCTCGTCGGCGTCGTCGTCGTCGGCGTCGTATCCGTCGGCGTCGTGTCGGTCGGGGTGGTGTCTGGCTCGTCGGCGTCGTGCTCGCCGGGGTCGTGTCGGTGGGAGTCGTCGCCGTGGTGACCGGGGGCGTCGTCGAGTCGTCGGAGCCGCTGACGGCCCGCACGAGCAGGATCGCGATCACGATCACGGCGATGATCGCGAGCACCGCCAGCACGATCACGATCTGCCGCTGCGCGAGCCCGTCGGGCGCACGGCGCGGCGGCGGTGCGGCGGGCTCGTCGTCCTGCCACGCCACCTCGTCCGTCTCCATCGGCTCCTGGAACGGCGTCGCGAACCAGTCGTCCTCTTCCGGGAGAACCGGCAGATCGTCGCGGTCGTACCGACTGCTCACCGTTGAGAGGTTACTCGCCCGGCAGGAGGACGTCACCTAGCGCGTGTCTAGAGTGAAGGTGTGATCGCAACCCCGCTGACCGAGCTGCTCGGCGTCGAGGTGCCGCTGATCAGCGCGCCGATGACGCCCCAGGCAGGCGGCCGCCTCGCCCGCGCCGTCAGCGAGGCCGGCGCCTTCGGCATGATCGGGATCGAGGAGACCGACACCGAGGAGGGCATCGCAGCCGAGCTGGCGATCGTCCAGGCGGGCGCGCCGGTGCCGTTCGGGATCGGGCTCGTCTCCTGGGTGCTCGACCAGCGCCCCGAGCTGCTCGACATCGCGATCGAGGCGCGGCCGACGCTGATCAGCATCTCGTTCGGTGACGCGGGGCCGCACGTCGGGCGGCTCCACGACGCCGGCATCCTGGTCGCATCGCAGGTACAGAGCCGGCAGTGGGCCGAGGTCGCGATCGAGGCGGGCGTCGACGTCCTCGTCGCGCAGGGCACCGAGGGTGGAGGTCACACCGGTGCGGTCGCCACATTGCCCTTGCTGCAGATCGTGCTCGAGCTCACCGACCTGCCGGTTGTGGCGGCGGGCGGGATTGCAAGCGGGCGAGGGCTTGCCGCGGTTCTCGCGGCCGGAGCGGTCGGCGCCTGGGTCGGCACCCCGTTTCTCCTGGCCGAGGAGGCGCGCAACAGCGCCGCCGCGCGCGAGCGGATCGCGCGCAGCGACGAGACGGAGACGCTCTACACGAGCGTCTACGACCGCCTCCAGGACAAGGGCTGGCCGGCCGAGTTCCGGGCGCGCGCGATTCGCACCGCGTTCGGCGCCCGCTGGACAGGGCACGAGGACGAGCTCGGCGCCGGCACGAAGCCCCGGGAGGAGTTCGTCGAGGCGCGGGCGGCCCAGGACTACGACATCGCGCACATCTATGCCGGGCAGTCGATCGGCATGCTCGACGCCGTCCGGCCCGCCGCAGCGATCGTCGCGGACATCGAGGCCCAGGCGCGCGAGCTGCTCGACCGCTGGTAGCCGGGCGACCCGGTCAGCGCCGGAGCGCGGCGTTGATCGCGGCCCCGTACCCGTCGCGCTGACCACCGAGCGTCGGGTGGAACGAGGCCGGATTCAGCCCGAACCCGGTCGAGCTCGTGACGATCCCGTTGATCCACGCGCCCTTGCTGCCGCAGACCTCGTGGCCCTCGAACCTGCCCGCCACCGGGACGAACGTGATCCTCGCACCCGAGCGGGCGACCGTCGCAACCGCGGAGGCGATCGTCCCGTTGAGGCGCGTCCCGAGCCGGCGCAACATGTCCTGCTCCCCACGGAACGGGCTCAGCGCAGGGCAGGCCTGCCGTGCCTTCGCGGCCGGGAAGGGTTGGGGATAGCCGAGAACGAGGATGCGGGCGTGCGGCGCCTTCGCCGCGATCGCGCGGTAGACCTTCTCGAGGCGCGGCTTCGTCCGGGCGATGATCGCGGCCCGGCTGCGCTCGAACGCTCGCGTGTTGCAGTTGCCGAGACCGCAGGTGACGAGCACGTCCACGTAGCCCGCGTCGTTGCCACCGAGCGTGAGCGTGACCAGGTTGGCACTGGCCAGGGCCGCGCTGTCGATCTGCGTCTTGCCGTCGTAGCGGCCGGCCGCTCCCTGCGGCACGCCGCCGAGGCTCCGCGGCAGGACGTTCGTCGTCGTCGCGCCCGAGCACGCGAAGGTCTCCCACATGACCCGATTCGCCGAGCGCACGTTCGTGTCCGAGCCGTACAGGTTGGCACCGCCGCCCGCCCCCGCGCGGGAGCGGCCCGATGCGATCGCATACAGCGGTTTCGGGTAGCCCGCCGGCCGCACCCAGGTCGAGTACGCCCGGGAGGAGCGGTGACAGGCAGGGCCGCTCTGCAGGAATGGTGCGATACCTTCGCCGGCCGAGAACGAGTCGCCGAGTGCCACGTAGCTGTACGGGGTGGCGACGGATGCGAACGGCGCTGCGAGCGCGGCCGCGACGGACACTGCTCCGAGGAGCACTCCGGCGAACGCAAGCGCGGCGACGCTTCGACGCCGTGGGACGGTCACGTGCACGCAGCCATGATCACAGCAACTTCGTTATCCGCGAATGAGTTTTGTGTGAACAGGCAGACTCCCGCCATGGCGACGATGGCCGACCTGGACGAGCTCGCACTGGCGCTGCCGGAGACGGCCTGCGAGGTGTCCGACGACGGCCGCCCGGCCTACACGGTGCACGGCAAGGCCTTCGCGTTCCATCGCAGCCAACGGGCCGATGCCGTCGATGCGGACACCGGCGAGCGCCTCGACGACGTGCTGATGTTCCGCGTCGGCGACCTCGACGAGAAGCAGATCCGCCTCTCCGACGACCGCGGCATCTACTTCACGACGCCGCACTTCAACAACTATCCGGCGGTGCTCGTGCGGATCCCCGACCTCGCCAGGCTCGACCGCGAGGAGCTGCACGATCTCGTCGTCGAGGCCTGGCTGACCCGGGTGCAGAAGCGCGTCGCGAAGGCCTGGCTCGCGGAGCACGAAGACGACGACGGCTAGCTTCTGGGGCGGATGATCGCCGCCGGCCGCATTGCGCTGCTCGCTCTCGCCTGCCTCGGCCTCCTGGCGGTGCCGATCGGGCAGGCCGCAAGCAGCTGCGGCCCCTCGCCCCCAGATCGTCCCGAAGCCGATCTCCTTCCCGGCCAAGCGGAAGACCGAGATGAAGGCGTACGCGCAGCGCCACTACGCACTCGCGACGTGGCAGCTCCGGAACCCGAAGGTGATCGTCGAGCACATCACCGCCTCGAGCACGTTCTCCTCGGCGTTCTCGACCTTCAACGCCGACGTCCCGGACGCGGAGCTGCACGAGCTCCCCGGCACCTGCGCGCACTTCGTGATCGACACCGACGGGACGATCTACCAGCTCGTGCCGCTCGGCGTGATGTGCCGGCACACGGTCGGGCTCAACTGGACCGCGATCGGCATCGAGCACGTCGGCACGACCGACGCGCAGGTGCTCGGCAACGCGCGCCAGATGGCGTCGTCCCTGGCGTTGACGGCGTGGCTGATGAGCCGCTTCCACATCGGGCTCGGCGACGTGATCGGCCACAACGAGAGCCTCACGAGCCGGTTTCACAAGGAGCTCTACGCCGGCTGGCGCTGCCAGACCCACGGCGACTTCGTGCGCGCGGACATGAACGTGTACCGGTCGCGCCTGGCAGCGGTCGCGAAGCGCCTCGGCGTTCCGACGGGCGGCGCCGTCCACAGGGTGACGCCGCACTGCTGATCGAGCAGCGGCTGCCGATGCGGTGTATGCCACACTGACGCCGTGACCTGGCTCTGGATCCTGCTCGGCATCGTCGTCGTGCTGCTGCTCTTCGGCATCTACCTGTTCAACCGGATCGTCCGGCTGCGCAACGAGGTCAACACCGGCTGGTCGAACATCGACGTGCAGCTGAAGCGCCGGAACGACCTGATTCCGAACCTCGTCGAGGCCGTCAAGGGCTATGCGGCGCACGAGCGCGGCGTCTTCGAGCAGGTGACGGAGGCTCGCGCGGCGATGGCCAACGCATCGTCGCCGGCCGCGGCGGGAGCGGCGGACTCGTTGCTCGGGCAGGCGATCGGCCGGCTGTTCGCCGTCGCCGAGGCGTACCCCGATCTCAAGGCGTCCGAGAACTTCCGGCAGCTCCAGGCCGAGCTGACCGACACCGAGGACAAGATCTCGGCCGCACGGCGGTACTACAACGCGACCGTGCAGGCCTACAACACGGCGATCCAGACGTTTCCGTCGCTGCTCTTCGCCGGGATGTTCGGGTTCCAGGCGCGCGAGTTCTTCGCCGCCGATCAGGACGATCGCGCTCCCGTCGCCGTGAGCTTCCAGACCTGACGTCGGTCCCGCACGATGACGCTCCAGCAGCAGATCCGGGCCAACCGACGGCGCACGGCGTACGTCATCCTCGCCTTTGCCGCGCTCATCGTCGTCTTCGCCGCGGCGTCGGCCGCATTCGTCGGGCGGAGCGGCGCGATCGGGCTGCTCGCGTTCGGCATCGCCTACGGCGTGTTCGCGTGGTGGAACGCCGGCCGCCTGATCGGGGGGCTCACGCATGCGACGCCGCTCGAGAAGAGCGACGATCCGGAGCTCTATCGCCTGATCGAGAACGTCTCGATCGCGGCCGGCCTGACCGCGACGCCGCCGATCTACCTCGTCGACGACCCCGCTCCGAACGCGTTCGCCGCCGGCGCCCGGCCCTCGTCGATCTACGTCGGCGTCACGAGCGGGCTGCGCAAGCTGATGCCGGCGCGGGAGCTCGAGGCGGTGCTCGCCCACGAGATCTCGCACATCCGCAACAAGGACGTGCGGCTGATGACGCTCGCTGCGGTGCTCGTCGGCGTGATCGCGATGATCAGCGACTTCGCCTTCCGGATGGCCTTCTTCGGCGGCCGCGGCAGCCGCGACCGCAATCCGATCCAGCTGATCGCCGCCATCGTCGCCCTCGTGCTGGCTCCGATCGCCGCCGTGATGCTGCAGCTGGCGCTGAGCCGGCGTCGCGAGTTCCTCGCCGACGCGAGCGCCGCCGCGATCCTCAACGACCCGGAGGCGATGGCACTCGCGCTCCGCCGCCTGCAGCTCGACACGCGCGAGGTCGCCTACGCCGATCGCGCCACCGCACACCTCTTCATCGAGAGCCCCACCCGCTCCGTGGCAGGGCCTGGCGCCTTCCTCGCCGGTCTCTTCCAGACGCATCCGCCGCTCGAGGACCGGATCGCGGCGCTCGAGCAGGCGGGCGGCTTCCGCCTCGACGCGCTTCCTGCGTCGGCCTGACCCACGGAGCGGCTGTAAGAATCCGGGCTCACCACCGCTAAGGGAGGACGACGATGGCAGGCAAGGCAGATTTCACCGAGGACGAGTGGGACGCGCTGCAGAAGGGCGTCACCGGCTCGGGCATGCTCGTCTCGGTCGCGCACCGGGACTTCACCGACAGCTTCGGCGAGGCGAAGGCGATCGCCAAGGATCTCGCGGCCAACCGTGAGAACACGAGCCAGCTCGTCCGCGAGCTCGCCGAGACGCACGGCACCGGCTTCGGGCTCGTCGCCTCGCCCACGGAGGTCAACGAGGGAACGATGACGGCGCTCGCCACCGCCGTCGCCACGCTCACCGCCAAGGCGCCCGACGAGCTCGACGCGTATCGCGCGTTCGTGCTCGAGGTGGCCCATGCGGTCGCCGAGGCGAAGGGCGGCGTGCAGGAGGAAGAGACGGCCGCGATCGCCAAGATCACGGAAGCGCTCGGCGCGGCGTAGGGTCGCGGCGGGGCCTCGAGACGATGACGAGCAGCGAGTTCACGATGGACTTCTTCTCCCTGCGGGGGAAGCGCGCCATCGTGACCGGCGGCAACACCGGCCTCGGGCAGGCGTTCGCGCTTGCGCTCGCGAAGGGCGGCGCCGACGTGTTCGTGCCGAGCCTGCTGGATGACGACGGCGTCACCGGGGGCCTGATCGAGGCCGAAGGCGTGCGGCATGCGTCGATGCAGGTCGACATCACCGAGCCGGGCGCTCCCAGGCGCGTCGTCGACGCGTGCGCGGAGCAGCTCGGCTCGGTCGACATCCTGATCAACAGCGCCGGCATCGCTCCGCTCGGGGACGTGCTCGACTACGGGCGACCGATCTGGGACGCCACCGTCGCCGTCAATCTCACCGCTGCGTTCGAGATGAGCTACGAGGCGGCGCAGCGGATGGTGCCCCAGCGCAGCGGCAAGATCATCAACATCTGCTCGGTGTTCTCGTTCCTCGGCGGTCGGCAGGCGCCGGCCTACGCGGCCACGAAGCACGGCATCGCAGGCCTGACGAAGACCTACTGCGACGAGCTCGCGCAGCACAACATCCAGGTCAACGGGATCGCGCCGGGCTACTACGCCACCGAGCTCACGGCTGCGACCCGGAGCGACCCTGTCCTCAATCAGCGCGTGCTCGATCACATCCCGACCGGCCGCTGGGGCGAGCCGCTCGACCTGATGGGAGCGGTCGTCTTCCTCGCGAGCCGCGCGTCGGACTACGTCAACGGGCACGTCCTCTCGGTGGACGGCGGCTACCTCGTCCGCTAGGACGGGGTCGGGAGCGGCATGCCTGGCCCGTACCTGATCGGCATCGACGGCGGCACCCAGAGCACGAAGGTCGTCGTCGTCGACGCCGACGGACACGTGGTCGCGGAGGGCCGGGAGCCGCTGCGCCCGACGAGCCGGCCCAGGCACGGCGTCGTCTTCCATCCCGACGACGACCTCTGGGACTCGCTCGCCGCGGCGAGCCGCCAGGCGCTCCAGCGCTTCGACGGCGATCCGGGCGAGATCGCGGCCGTCGGCCTCTGCACGATCCGCTGCTGCAAGGCGTTCCTCAAAGCGGACGGATCGCTCGTCGAGCCGGTGATCAGCTGGATGGACGACCGCGCCTATCTCCCCTACCTGCCCGACGACCCGGCCCTCGCGTACGCGACCACCTCCTCGGGGTATCTCGGCCACCGCCTCACCGGCGCGTTCCGCGACTCGGCCGCCAACAGCATCCTCCTGCAGTGGCCGATCGACGTGGACAGATGGGACTGGAGCAACGACGCTGCGCTGTTCGAGCAGTTCCGGCTGAGGCGCGAGCTGCTCTTCGAGCTCCAGCTGCCCGGCGAGGTGATCGGGAACGTCACGGCCGCTGCGTCCGACGGCGACCGGGCATCCCGGCCGGTCTTCCCGTCGTCTCGACCGCGAACGACAAGGCGGTCGAGGCGCTCGGCGCGGGGTTGATCGACACAGCGCCACTCGCCGGCACCACGGCGCTCGTCTCGCTCGGCACCTACATCGCCGCGATGGTGCCCGGCCGGGAGAACCACGCGGCACCGACGTCGTTCTGGACGAACTTCGGCTGCATCCCCCACCGCTACCTCTACGAGAGCCACGGTGTGCGCCGCGGCATGTGGACGCTCAGCTGGTTCCTCGACCTGCTCGGCCCGGAGCTCGCCGAGCGGGCCGCGACGCTCGGCGTCTCGCGGGAGGAGCTGATCGAGGACGAGGCAGCGAACGTTCCGGCCGGCAGCGACGGCCTGATGAGCGTGCTCGACTGGCTCGCCCCCACCGAGGCACCGTTCCGCAAGGGCGTGATGCTCGGGTTCGACGCCCGCCACACGCGCGCCCACGTCTACCGGTCGATCGTCGAGGCGATCGCGCTGACGATGAAGCACAACGTCGCTGCGATGGCCGGAGAGCTCGGGATCACGCTCGAGGAGATCGTGATCTCGGGCGGCGGCGCCTCCAGCCCGCTCTTCATGCAGACCTTCGCCGACGTGTTCGGGCTCCCCGCGACCCGGAGCAGCGGTGCGGCGGGCGCGAGCCTCGGCGCCGCGATCTGCGCTGCCTCGGCCGCCGGGATCTACCCCGACATCGAGACGGCTGCAGCGCGGATGACGAGCGAGCGCGAAGCGTTCGCTCCCGATCCCGGCAACACCGCGATCTACGAGCGGATGAACGAGACTGTCTACCAGGCCATCAGAGCGGCCACCGATCCGCTGCTCGAGCGCTCGTTTCCCGATCTTCCACTGAGACCGACCGAACCAAAAAGGACGCCACCATGGCATTGACCAGAGCAGAGATCGTCGAGGGCCTGCAGCACATCCTCGGCCCCGAGAACGTGCTCACCGACGAGCAGCTGCTGCAGCAGCGGAGCATCGACAACTTCCGCAAGCTGGAGAACATCTTCGGCGTCTACACGCTGCCTGCGCCCGCAGCCGTGGCGATGGTGCGCAGCACCTGGGAGGCGGCCGAGGTGCTCGCGTTCGCCGACCGGCAGGGAATCAACGTCGTGCCCCGCACGGGCGGCACCGCGACCGAGGGCGGCCTCGAGACGATCGTTCCGGACTCGATCGTCCTCGACGGCTCGGACATGAATCGGATCATCGAGATCGACGCCTACAACATGCAGGCCACCTGCCAGTGCGGCGTGCCGCTGCAGGTGCTCGAGGACAGGGTTCGCGAGCTCGGCCTGACGACGGGGCACTCGCCGCAGTCGAAGCCGGTGGCGCACATGGGCGGCCTCGTCGCCACCCGCAGCATCGGCCAGTTCTCGACCCTCTACGGCGGCATCGAGGACATGGTCGTCGGCCTCGAGGCGGTCTTCCCGGGCGGCGAGATCACGCGAATCAAGAACGTCCCGCGCCGGGCAGCCGGACCCGATATCCGCCACATCGTGATCGGCAACGAAGGCGCGCTCTGCTTCATCACCGAGGTGACGGTGAAGCTCTTCCCGTACCTACCCGAGAACAACGCGTTCCTCGGCTGGACGCTCAAGAACATGAAGACCGGCTTCGAGGCACTGCGCGAGGTGATGGTGAGCGGCTACCACCCGTCGGTGGCGCGGCTCTACGACCCGGGCGACGGCGGGCTGCACTTCTCCCACTTCGCCGAGCCGGACGACTGCGTGCTCCTCTTCATGGCGGAGGGAGCGGCCGGGATCGCGAAGGCGACGGCCGAGGGCATCGCCGAGATCGTCGCCCGCTACCCCGAGTGCCAGCCCGTCGACAGCGGGCTGATCGCGACCTGGTTCGACGACCTCGTCTGGGGACCGGAGAAGATCACCGCCGAGGACGAGCGCATCCGCACGACGCGCAACGTCAACCGCACGACCGAGATCTCCGCCGACTGGAGCACGGTCAACGACATCTACGAGAGCGCCCTCGCGCGCATCCTCGCCGAGATCCCCGACATCACGATGGCGGGCGGGCACTCGTCGCACAGCTACATCAACGGCACCAACATGTACTTCAACTACTTCTACGACCTCGTCGACTGCGGCCCCGAGGAGGAGGTGACGAAGTACTACCTGCCGATCATCTCGATCATCTGCGAGGAGACGCTCGCGCGCGGCGGCTCGATCGTCCACCACCACGGGATCGGCAAGGCGCGGGCGCCGTGGGTCAGGGACGAGTACGGCTCGTCGTTCCACCTGCTCGAGACGCTGAAGAAGGCGTTCGACCCGAACGGGATCATGAACAAGGGCACGATCATCCCCGTCGATCCGGTCGCCTAGCCGGCGACCACCGTCGCCCGCCCGATCTCCGGGTCGGTGAAGATGTCGAGCTCGTCGCGGCTCTCGGTCGAGAACTCCGAGACGACGGCGCCCTCCGGCCCGGCCTGGAACCAGTGCAGCGTGCCGGGCGGGATCGTGTGCTGCTCGCCCGGATCGAGCACGATCTCGTGCCACACGGTGTAGGCGCCGTCCGCGGCACGCGCCGGCCTGCACGCGGGCTCCGTCGCAGGCTCGCCTTCGGTGTAGAGGTAGACCCGGCCGCGGCGGCAGCGGAACGTCTCCTCCTTGCCGGGCGTCCCGTCGAACGGTGGGTGCAGGTGCTCGGGGCAGTTCTGGTGCGGGAAGAGCACGAGCTCCTTCGCGCAGACGCGCTCGGTGTTCACGAACGTGACGAGCTCGAGGCCGTAGTGCTCGAGGTCGGAGAGGCCGAAGTCTGCGACCTCGATCCCGCGCCGCTCCGACTCGGTGAGGACGATCCCGGCGTCGGCGAGCGCAGCGGCGGCACGCGCCTGGGCGTCCTCGAACTCGGCGCGCGTCAGCATCCTGGCCGAAGCATACGAGCGAGCGTGGAACTGTGTGGGTATCCGTACCGCGAAGCGCCACCGGCCGGGTTCATACTCGGCCAATCATGGAAGGCATCTACCGCGGCCCCGGCGAAGGCGAGTCACTGTTCGGAGGCAGGATCGTGCTCAAGTCCGGCCTCGAGCAGCTGACGGTGACCGAGTCGTGGTTCGCGACGGCGCGACCGGGGGCCGATCTCCACTTCCACCGTGAGCATGCCGACTCGTTCTACGTGCTCGAGGGTGAGCTGGCGATCCGCATCGGCGACGAGGAGCACCTGGTCGGCCCCGGCGGCACCGTCAGCGCTCCACCCGGCTTCGTGCACGGGTTCAGGAGCACGATGCCGACGCGCTTCCTCAACTTCCACACGCCGGATGCGCGGTTTGCAGAGCACCTGCGCGAGCTCGACCGCGGCGAGCCCGGCGGCTTCGACAGCGTCGACGCCACCGCGCCGGGCGACGGGCCCACCCACACCGGCGCGGTCCTCCTCCACGCCGGCGAGGGCGAGGCGCTACGCGCCAACCACCGCGTCGCCACGATCAAGGTCGGAACGGATGACCTCTGCCTGATCGAGTTCGAGCTCGAGCCCACCCACGAGGGGCCAGACCCGCACAGCCACACCGACCACACGGACTCGTTCTACGTGCTCGGCGGCTCGGTGCACTTCCAGCTCGGCGACGAGAAGATCGTGGCCGGCCCGGGATCGTTCGTTGCCGCCCCGCCCGGGGTCGCCCACGGCTTCATGACGGGACCAAACGGCGCCCGGATGCTCAACATCCACGCGCCGAGCACGGGCTTTCACGACCGGCTCCGCGCGATGGGCTGAGATCACGCCCGCGGCGCGTAGCGGTGATGCAGGTCGAGCACGTTCCCGTCGGGATCCTTGAACAGCGCCTGGTGGCACACGCCGCTGTCGATCGTCTCGCCGAGGAACGAGACGCCGCGCGACTCGAGCTCGGCGCGCGAGGCCTCGACGTCGTCGACGTGCAGCGCGATCGGCACGTTGTGCGGGCTGAACTCGATCCCGAGCAGCTCGGTCACGATGAGCGCGACCGTGACGGTGCCGGTCTCGAACTCGGCGCCCATCGCAGGCGATCCGGGCCGCTGCCAGCGCGGGCCGGGCGTGAGGCCGACGACGTTCTCGTAGAAGTCGGCCGCTCGGTCGAGGTCTTGCGTCGGGACCGAGACGAAGTCGACTCCGGTGACGCGGTGGTCGGTCGTGGCCATCTGCTGAAACTCCTTTGCGTGGGGTGTCGATTTGAGCGGTGCGCCGTTCGTAGGACTGATAGGAGGGTCGGTACGGTGCCGATCCGAACAGTCGAAGGAGGACGAAGATGACGCAGTATCTCTTGTCGGTGTACATGATCGACGGCCAGGAGCCGCCGAGCGAAGAAGAGATCACGAAGATGTACGCGGACGTCGACGCGGTCAACGAGGAGATCAAGCAGGCCGGCGCGTGGGTGTTCGCCGGCGGCCTCCACCCAGCGACGACCGCCACCGTCGTGCGCGAGGACGCCGGCGAGGTGCTCCTCACCGACGGGCCGTTCGCCGAGACCAAGGAGCAGCTCGGCGGCTTCTGGGTCATCGAGGCTGCCGATCTCGACGCCGCGCTCGCCTGGGCCCGCAAGGCGACGGTCGCCTGCCAGCGCCCCGGTCGAGGTGCGCCCGTTCCAGGACGAGCCGGAGCAGTAGCCCGCGGTGTCGGTTGCCGCAGCCACGATCGAGCAGGTCTTCCGCGAGGAGTCCGGCCAGGCGATCGCGCACCCTGGTTCGTCTCTTCGGCGACATCGACGTCGCCGAAGAGGCGGTCCAGGAGGCGTTCCTGATCGCCTCGGAGCGCTGGCCCCAGACGGGCGTGCCGCCGAACCCGGCCGGCTGGATCGTGACGACGGCCAAGAACCGCGCGATCGACCGGTTCCGGCGCGAGGCATCGCGGCACGACCGGCAGGTGCAGGCGCTCGATCTCACAGCAGTCGACCCCGACGAGGAGGACGGCGCAATGCCCATAGACCCCATGCAGGACGACCGGCTTGGCCTCATCTTCATGTGCTGCCACCCCGCGCTCGCGCAGAGCGCCCAGGTGGCGCTGACGCTCCGCCTGCTCGGCGGCCTCCAGACCCCCGAGATCGCGCGCGCGTTCCTCGTTCCCGAGCCGACGATGGCGCAACGGCTCGTGCGCGCGAAGAAGAAGATCAGCGCCGCCAACATCCCGTACCGCATCCCCCGCGACGAGGAGCTGACCGACCGGCTCCGCCCCGTGCTCGCGGTCGTGTACCTGGTCTACAACGAGGGCCACACCGTGAGCGGCGGCGAGCAGCTCGTCCGCGACGACCTCTGCCGCGAGGCTGTCCGCCTGGCCCGCCTGCTCGCCGAGCTGATGCCCGACGAGCCCGAGGTGAAGGGGCTGCTGGCGCTGCTCCTCCTCAGCGAGGCGCGGCGCCCGGCCCGCACCGCCGCCGACGGGTCGCTCGTGCTCCTGCCCGATCAGGATCGGTCGCTCTGGGATCGGGAGCTGATCGCCGAGGGCCACGAGCTCGTGCGTGCGTGCCTGCGACGCAACCAACCGGGGCCGTACCAGATCCAGGCCGCGATCAACGCCGTCCACACCGACGCCGCGAGCGCCGAGGAGACGGACTGGGCGCAGATCATCGCCCTCTACGACCAGCTGCTCGTGTGGACGCCGACGCCTGTCGTGGCGCTCAATCGCGCGGTCGCGCTCGCACAGGTCGACGGCGCCGCAGGCCGGTCTCGAGGCGATCGACGATCTCGAGCTCGATGGCGTACCACCCCTACCACGCCGTCCGCGCCGACCTGCTCGGCTCGACTCGGCCGCGACGACGACGCGCGCGACGCGTACGACGCCGCGATCCGGCTGACCGACAACGAAGCGGAGCAAGACTCCCTGCGGCACCGGCGCGAGCTGCTCGGGTAGGCGCCCAGGGCCGTCTAAGGGTCGGACTAGGGTCATTCCGGATGGTCGCGGCGGCCGCCGCAGGCCATCCTCATGACATGAACTCAACCACACATATCCCAGAGATCCGGCGCCTGCAGCGCAGCCGCTCGGATCGCAAGGTCGCCGGCGTCAGTGGCGGCCTTGCCCAGTACTTCGAAATCCATCCTGCGATCTTCCGCGTCGGCTTCGTCGTCCTCACCCTCCTCGGTGGGGCCGGCCTCCTCATCTACGCGGCCGCGGCGCTCGTCATGCCCGACGAGGGCAAGGAGGACTCGATCGCGACGGCTGCACTCCGCAATCGGCGAGACCGGCCGTGGCCGGTGATCGGCCTCGGTTTCCTCGCAGTCGCAGGAGCGATCCTCCTGTCACGCGTCAGCCTGTCGCTGAACGGCGGCTCCTGGTTCCTCTTCCTGGTCGCGGGCATCGTGATCCTCTGGATCACGCGCCAGCCGGCGGCCGATCGCGCCGCCGATCCCTCCATCGACCCCACGACTGACCCTGGCGCCGTACCGGTGTCCTCCCCGGCGCAGCTCGCGAAGCGAGACTCCCGGCGCATGCGGCGGCTGGGGAAGTGGCTCGCGATCACGCTCGCGACGCTCATCGCCCTCGCGCTCATCTCCGTCGCCGCCTTCTTCGCGGTGTTCGACGTCGACCTCGGCAGCGGCGTCGGCGACCGCGACGTCGCGGTCACGAGCGTCGACGAACCTGCAGAGCAACTACCACCTCGGCATCGGCACGCTCGACCTCGATCTCCGGCGAGCTGAAGCTCCCGCTCGGCGAGACCCACGTCGATGCGAGCGTCGACGTGGGCGATCTCCACGTGATCGTCCCGGCCGGCGTCGCCCTGCAGGCCCACGGAACGGCCGAGATCGGCGAGGTCGACCTCCCCGGCGGCGTCGGCGGCGACGGCCGCAACGTCGAGAGCGACGTGGTCGAGACCGGGCCCCGCGTCCTCGTGATCGACGGCCACACCGGCCTGGGCTCGGTCCGGATCGAGCGCGCCCTGCCGTGACCCAACCTACGATGACCCGGCATGTTGCGATCCAGCTTCGCACCGAGCACTGACGACCGGGTGATCGCGGGGGTCTGCGCAGGCATTGCGCAGACCCTCGCGGTCGACGTCACCCTCGTCCGGCTCGTCTTTGCGCTGCTCGCCCTGGCGGGCGGCGCCGGGATCGTGCTCTACCTGGCGCTGTGGGCGTACTCCCGCACGCCACGGCGCTGGGTCGCGGCCGTGCTCACGCTCCTCGCGGGCGGCCTGCTGCTCAGCGCCCTCGGCCTCTCCGACCGGTCGGTGGTCGGCATCGCCCTGATCGCGGCCGGGCTCGCTCTGGCGTGGCGGCAGGGTGGCAGCTTCCACCCCGACGCGCCTCTCTCCTACGGCGGCATCGCGCTGGCTGCGATCGGCGCCGTGGCGCTCCTCTCGAGCGACGGCACCAACTCGACGCTGCTCGCGCCGGGCGCCGTGGCGGGCGCGCTGCTGCTGATCGCCGGCCCATGGGTGTGGCGGCTCGCGATCGACCGCGACGCAGAGCGCACCGCCCGGATCCGCAGCGACGAGCGCTCCGACGTCGCCGCGCGCGTGCACGACTCCGTGCTGCAGACGCTGGCGCTGATCCAGCGGCACGCCAACGAGCCGCGCCGGGTCGCCTCTCTGGCGCGCCGGCAGGAGCGCGAGCTCCGCGGCTGGCTGTACGGCGACCAGCCGATCGGTGACGCGAACGCCTCGCTCGTGGCGGCGCTCTCGGCGGCCGCCGGCGACGTCGAGGAGCTTCACGGCGTCCGCGTCGAGATCGCGAGCGCGGGCGACTGTCCCGTCGACGGGCCTCTCGGCGCCGTCGTCCTCGCTGCCCGCGAGGCGATGACGAACGCGGCCAAGTTCGCAGGCGTCGAGGAGATCGACGTCTACGTCGAGGTCACCGACGAGGAGGTCGCCGTCTTCGTCCGCGACCGCGGAGCCGGGTTCGACCGCGCCGCCGTGCCGGCCGACCGGCGCGGCCTCGTCGAGTCGATCGAGGGCAGGCTCGAGCGCGCCGGTGGCCGCGCGACGATCGTGTCGAGCCCCGGCGAGGGCACCGAGGTGGAGCTGCACGTGGCGAGGAGCGCATCGTGAAGCGCCGCGTCGTCCTCGTCGACGACCACGACCTCTTTCTCGCGGGCGTCCGCGCCGAGCTCGGCGACGCCGTGGAGGTCGTCGGCCAGGCGGGATCGGTTGCCGCGGCGGTGCCGCTGATCAAGGAGCTCGACCCCGACGTCGTCCTGCTCGACGTGCACCTGCCGGACGGGAGCGGCGACGCGATCATCAACCAGGTCGCACCCGAGCGCCCCGGCGTCAAGTTCCTCGCGCTCTCGGTGTCCGATGCAGCGGAGGACGTGATCGCCGTGATCCGGGCCGGCGCGCGCGGCTATGTGACGAAGACGATCTCGGGCACCGAGCTCGCGGCCGCGATCGAGCAGGTCGCGAACGGCGACGCCGTGTTCTCGCCGCGGCTCGCCGGCTTCGTCCTCGACGCCTTCCGCGCCGGCGACCGGGTCGGCGGCGACGCCGAGCTCGACGAGCTCACCCCGCGCGAGCGCGAGGTGCTGCAGCTGATCGCGCGCGGCTACATGTACAAGGAGATCGCCGCCCGCCTGCACCTGTCGGTGAAGACGGTCGAGAGCCACGTCTCGAACGTGCTCCGCAAGCTCCAGCTCTCGACGCGGCACGAGCTGGCACGGTGGGCGACCGAGCACCGGCTCGTGTAGCCACGCCGCTCAGCCGCGCATTTGCTCGAACGCGTCCTCGAGGTGCCGGTGCCCGAGCGTCTCGTAGCCGACCACCGTCACGAGCGGCGCGAACATCACCACGATGAGGCAGATCGCGATGCTGACCCCGACGGCGGCAAGCACGACCGCCAGCACGAGCACCAGCGCAGTCCCGGCGATGAGCGACAGGTGGAACGGGTCGATGTGGTGGGTGAACGAGGCATAGAGCGCGTAGAGCGCAGCGATGTAGATCGCAACCGGGATCACGGTGCACAGAACGGTGCCCGTGTCGCTGATCGTCGTCTTGCCCTCGAGCTCGTAGGCGGCGACGTGGAGGCCCGCGCCCATCGCGACGAGTGACCCGAAGACGATGATGTGCCCGTAGCCCCAGATGAACGACCGCTCGCGGTGCAGCTCGAGCACGTCCGCCCAGGGGATCGCGAAGTACGTCCACCAGGTTCCGAACGTGAGGCCGATGCCCGCGATCGCGACGACGGCGGCGTTGACCGTCCAGCCCGAGGAGCCGTGGACGACGGCGTTGATCGAGGCGACGGTGCCGAGGATCCCCTCGCCGAGCGTGATGATCACGAGCAGGCCGTAGCGCTCCGCGATGTGACGCGCGTGCCAGGGCGTGCCGCCCTTGTAGCGCTCCGCGATGTACGGGCCGGACATCTCGATCGCGAGCAGCACCAGCGTGATCGCGGCCGTCACCTCGATCGGAAAGTCGATGATCGCGAGCGCGACCCAGCACACCTGCGCGACCGAGATCGTCCAGATGTACACGAGCGCCGCGGGGCGCCGGGGCGGGTCGTCCCGCGCCGCCTGGCCCAGAGAAAGACCATCGGCACGCGCATGACGACGTAGCCGGCGACCATGACGTTGTTGTCCAGCACCTCCCCGCGCGCGATCGACGCGAACGCCTGCTGGAGGCCGAGCGCGAGGACGATCACGCCGACCATCTGCACCATCGTCGCGACCCGGAACACCCAGTCGTCGGTGTCGTAGGCCGACGCGAACCACGAGTAGTTGATCCACGCCCACGAGACCGCGAACGCCGCGAAGACGAAGCCGAAGATCCCCGGCCTGAACTGCCCGTCCGCGAGATAGTGGGCGAGCTCGTTGCCGGCGGTCCCGAACGCGACGACGAACGTCAGGTCGAAGAGCAGCTCGAGCGGCGTCGCGGCGCGATGCGCCTCGCTCGGATCCCGCCCGGAGAAGCGGCGGCGATGGTGGGCACGGTCGGATGCGGCGGTGGCGGTCATGTCGCCGCATGCTGCCACTTCTGGGCCGGGTACCTTTCAGCTCAGATGGTGCGCCTGCTCGCAATGCCGCTTGCCGTGCTCGCGGCCACCGCCGCGATCCAGCCGCTGCCCGCGCCGCTGAAGGCGCAGCTCAAGGGCGGCTACTGGCACGCGGGCTGCCCCGTCACGCTGACCCAGCTGCGGCTCCTCACCGTCAAGCACTGGGGCTTCGACGGGAAGGCGCACACCGGGCAGCTCGTCGTCAACGAGAAAGCCGCCGCCCCACTCCAGCGCGTGTTCGCGAAGCTCTACCAGCTGCACTTCCCGATCCGGCACATGCAGCTCTCGGACGCGTACGTGCGCGGCGGCTCGATCCCGGACACGGACATCACGGCGTCGTTCGAGTGCCGCCAGGCGTCGGCCTCGCCCTGCACGGGCAAGACGAGCACGGGCTCGTGGTCGAACCACGCCTACGGGCTCGCGGTCGACATCAACCCGAACGAGAACCCCTACGTCGGCTGCGGGATGACGCGGGATCCGGCGCGGCTCACCTACGTCAACCGCAAGAAGATGCGGCCCGGGATGGTCACGCCCGCGGTCGTGGCTGCCTTCCGGTCGATCGGCTGGGGCTGGGGCGGCTCGTGGAGCGGCGACACCAAGGACTACATGCACTTCTCCTGGAACGGGCACTAGCCGAGCGGAAGCCCCGGGGAGAGGCTGAAGCCTCACCCCGGAGCCGCGCGCCCCCGGTTCCGCCCAAGCGCTACTTCGTCCTGAAGCTCCACCAGGTGCCGCCGTTGGCGTCGCGTCGTGCCGGCACCGTTCGTCGCAACGCACCTGCCAGTAGTAGGTCGTCCGCGCCGAGAGCGTCACCGTCACCTGCGTGTCGCTGGTCGATGCAAACGTGCACGTGCCGCTGACGGTCGAGACGCACCACTCGTACCCGGTCGCGCCCGCGCTCGCCGCCCACCTGAGCGTGACCGGCGAGCGCTGGTTCCGCGCGCCGTTCCCCGGCGAGGCCTTCGAGAAGGCCGCGGGCGGGGTCGGGCCGGGCTGGGTCGCGAACGTCCGCCAGACGCCGTTGTCCGCCTCCGTGTCGCCGGCGGTGTTCGTCGCCCTCACCTGCCAGTAGTAGTTCGTGCCCTGCGCGAGCCCGGTCACCGTGGCCGAGGTCGCGCCGGCAACGTTCACCCATGCGTTGCCGGCACACTGGTTGTCGTTCACCGTGTCGACGCAATACGCGTAGCTCGCGGCGCCCGGCGCTCGCGCCCCACTGCAGCGTCGTCGAGGTGCCGGCGATCGAGGCCATGTTCGCGGGCGACGGTCTTGCCGAACGGTCCCGGCTTGACCGGCCCGCCGCCGCCCTTGCGCAGCGGCGACTGCCGCGGCGGCGTTGGCGATGCCTGCTCCGCACAGCGACGTCGTGCACGTGCTTCCGGCCGGGAACGGCGTCGCGGTCGCCTGCAGCATCGTCGTCACCTGCGCCGGCGTCAGCGACGGATTCACCGACAGCATCAGCGAGACGATGCCGACGACGTGCGGGGTCGCCATGCTCGTGCCCTGGTAGTTCGCATACGAGTCGGCGCCCGGTCCCTTGGTGCCGGCGTTCAGCGTCGAGAGGATCGTCTTGCCGAGCTGGGCGTCGCCGCCCGGCGCCGCGATCTCGACCGAGGTGCCGTAGTTCGAGTAGTACGCGCGGCTGCCCGTGTGGCCCGGTTGCGGCGACCGTGATCACGTTGTTGCAGTTGGCGGGGGTGAAGTTCGCCGCGTTCGACGTTGCTGTTGCCCGCTGCGACGACCACGACCGTGCCCGCTGCGACTGCGGCGTTGATCGCGTTCTGCGTGACCGAGTCGCAGGCGCCGCTGCCGCCGAGGCTGATGTTGACGACCCGGTCAGGGGTCGGGTTGTTGTTGGGGATCCCGCTCACGGGCAACCCGGCCGACCAGCGGATCGCATCGGCGATGTCACTCGTGTAGCCGCCGCACTTGCCGAGCACCCGCAGCGGCTGGATCTTCGAGTCCTGGTTGATCCCGGCGACGCCGATGCCGTTGTCGGAAACAGCGCCGATCGTGCCCGACACGTGGGTGCCGTGCCACGAGCTGTTGGACACACCGCAGCCGGCGAAGTACCCACTCGCGTTCTCGGCGCTCGTGATCCAGTCACCGGGGTCGAGCGCATCCGAGTCGCGTCCGTTGCCGTCGTTCGCGACGAGAGTGTCGCCGATGAAGTCGTAGCCGCCGACGAAACGGCCGGTGAGATCGACGTGGGGCCGGTAGCCCGTGTCGATCACTCCGATCGTGATGCTCGGCGAGCCGAGCGTGATGTCACGCGCGCCGGGGAGGTCGATCCCGTAGTTGCCCGTCGAAGGGGCGAACATGTCCCACTCCTGGCTCCAGCTCGGGTCGGTCGGCACCGACAGCGGCTGCATGAGCGCGTCCGGCCCGGCCGAGAGGACATCGCCACGGGCAGCAAGCCGGTCGGTGATCGCGCGCACCGCGTCGCGCCCCGAGTCGCTTCGGCAGCTTGAAGACGTACGAGCCGTCCGAGAGCCTGCGGACGTGCTTGAGCTTGACCCCGGCGGTCGCGTCGAGCGCGCTCGCGTCGAGGCTCGCGCCTGCGGCGAGCCGAACCAGGATCTGGTCGGTCGGCGGCTGAGCGTCCGGCCCTCCGCCTGCCATGGCGGGTGCGACGACGAGAAGCGCGCCCGCGAGGGCGAGCAGAAGCGTGAGTGGGCGGCGTACGGACAAAGCGAAGGCCTCCTGACGACGGATGATCCGCCGCATTGTGCAGCCACTTTCGGAGGGCCACAACCCCTCAAAGGGCTAGTCGTCGGGCTAGTACCAGATCGCCGCGCCGACGCCGTCCCGCCGCTCGGGCGGGTCGGGCAGCGACACGGCGTCGCGACGCGCAGCCGTCCACGCGCATGCAGCGGCGTCGAGCACGTCGTCGAGCGGGATCGTCGCCGCGCCGCCGAGCGTGCCGGGATCGATGTTGATCCCGTGCCTGCGCAGCAGCCCGAGCCGCTCGAACGCCCCGCCGGCCGACTTCTTGCGGAACTTGAGCCGCCGCATGTCGTTCATCGCCGTGAAGCAGAGCTCGGGGTGCACCTCGCGGAAGCGCCGGTCGCCCGCGGCGAGCGCCGTGACGTGGCTGATCCGATCGCCGAGCGCGTGCGCCTGGGCCGAGATCCCGCCGCCCTCGGCGAACGGCGCCGTCGAACCGCTCGCGCTCCGGGATCGAGAACACCGAGCTGCCGCCGACGAGCGCCCGCGCCAGCGCGTCGGCCTCCCGCGGCCCGTACCCGATCGGGATGTCGATCGCGATCCGCTTCATGTCGGCGAGCTCGGCGAAGTCCGACTCCACGCCCTCGATCAGGCGCGCCTCGCGAAAGCGGCCGTCGATCAGGACGACGGCAACCCACCCACGCTTGGTGCCGTCGACGCCGGCTACGAGTTCTGCCATGGGCCTAGTCTGCCGACGACGCAGGCTCAGCGGTCGCCATCGGTCAGCTGTGATAGATCAGCCCTGTAGCGATGGCACCCGCGCTCGACCCCGAACGGCTCGGAGACCACCTCGACCGGCTCTACCGCGCCGCGTGGGCGCTTACCGGCTCACGCGAGGATGCGGAAGACCTCGTCCAGGAGACGTACGCGCGCGTGCTCTCGCGGCCGCGGCTCCTCCGCAACGAGGACGACCTCGGCTACCTCCTGCGGGCGCTGCGCAACACCTTCCTCAACGAGCGCCGAACCAGGAGCCGCCGGCTCAGTCCCGAGCCGCTCCCCGACCAGATGGACCTCGTCGCCGATCCCAGGGCCGCGCAGCCGCACGCAGCGCTCGAGGCCCGTGAGCTGTATGCCGTCATCGCTGCGCTGCCGGACGACTTCCGGGACGTCCTCGTCGCGGTCGACGTCACCGGCCTCTCCTACAAGGAGGCAGCCCGAGCCCTGCGGATCCGCGAGGGAACGGTGATGAGCCGCCTCTTCCGTGCCCGCCAGCAGGTGGTGCGCCAGATCGACGGCGGGACGCTACCTAGCCGCCGGTATCCACCGTTCCGACCAGCACCTTCTCGCCCGACGAGGCCTGATCGCCGTCGGCCTCCTCGCGCGTGACGGTCAGCGTCGGGAAGTCGACCGGAGATACGCCCGCCCACAGCGTCACGCTCTGGCCCTCGTTGAACGTGCCGACCGGCACGAGCGTGCCCGCGTCGTTCTTGAGCCAGGCCTCGTAGAAGCGGCCGGCATCGAGACGCGGGAGCCCTGTGGCGTCGAGCTCGATCCGCCAGCCCGACGACGTCTTCGTGAGCGTCGCTCCGCCGTCCGCGCCGGGCGCGAGATCGGTGGGAGCGAGCGCTGCGTGGAAGCTCGTGGTCGAGTTGTTCGACCCGACCGCGAGCCCGATCCCGACGGCTACGACGGAGGCGGCAACGGCGCCGGCGAGGATGAACTGGCGTGGCCGGTGCCGGCGGTGAGCACTCCGCCGCTCCGGGATGCGCGCGCGTAGGGACGCCGGCGCCTCGACCTCGGCTGCGGCGCTGCGGGCGAATCCAACCGCGCGCTCCTGCTCTGCGAGCAGGGCGGCGAGCTCGGGTGAGGCGGCGACGCGGGCCTCGAGCGCCGCCCGGCGATCGGGTGCGAGTGAGCCGTCGGCGAGCGCCGCCAGCTCGGCGAGGTCCCGATCGTCGAGCTCCTGGTCGCGGGTGCTGTTCATCGACACGCCACCTCGAAAGGTATCGCTGACCACGGCCGTCTGGGCCGCCCCGCAGAGAGTCACGACTCTCACACCTCCAAGGACTCCTTTGCGGCCGAAATATTCCCGCGCGGGCGGATGTCGACCTGCGGCGGGAATACGCCCGCGGTTCCCGGTGTCTCTAACGGCACGAGCAACCAATCGGGAAGGAACCCACATCATGAATGTGCTCATCATTGCCCTCGACCGCTTCACCCCCGTCCAGGTGGCGAACGCGGACGTGCTGGTCGTCGCACCGGCACTGAACTCGCGGCTGCACCGGTGGCTGTCGGACGAGGACGGCGCCCGGCGTCAAGGCCGCGGCACGCGTCTCCGCCTGGGTCGACCGGCTGCAGAAGACCGGAGCGCGTGTGGAGGGACGGGTCGGCGACGCCGATCCACTGCAGGCGATCGCCGATGCCCTGCCGACGTTCGCGGCCGACGAGATCGTGATCGTCCCCCAGTCCGACCGCTCGACGCGGCTCGCCGACGAGCTCGTCTCGCGGGCGCGTCGCCGCTTCGGGCTCCCGGTCGGCCGTGCCGGGCACGAGCGCCCTCGCCCCGTCTACACGGCCCGGACGTTCCGCGCGGGAATAGGCGCCCCGGCCGCGGTGTCTCTAGCACTCGACAGCTCAACTACTCGGAAAGGAACATCATGATCAACCTCACTCACAAGATGTCGCTGGCGACCGTTTCTGCCGTCGTCGTCGGTGCAGCCGGGATCGCTGGCCACCCAGGGCCAGGCCGCGCCTGCGGGCTACAACGGCCCGCCGCCTGCTCCAAAGCACGAGAGGTTCGAGCACCCCAAGCTGAAGCACGGCGTGCTGACGATCGAGGGGACGAAGGGCGACGACACCATCGTGCTTCGCCTCCAGGCCGATCGGCCCGACGTGCTCCAGGTCGACGTCGGCGACGCACGGAAGCATCCGTTCCACTTCAGGCGCGACGACGTCGACAGCATCTACCTCGACGCAGGTGACGGCAACGACGCGGTGAGCGTCGACGAGGCGAACGGCGTCTTCACGGACACGATCGCGACGACGCTCGACGGTGGCGACGGGAACGACACCCTGGCCGGTGGCTCCGGAGCGGAGACGCTGATCGGCTCCGGCGGCAGCGACTCGATCGACGGCAACCGCGGCGCCGATAAGGCCCTGATGGGCTCCGGCGACGATACGTTCGTGTGGGATCCGGGCGACGGCAGCGACGTCGTCGAGGGCCAGGACGGCAACGACACGATGGTCTTCAACGGCGCCGCCGCGGCCGAACAGGTCGACGTCTCCGCCAACGGAAGCCGGCTCAGGTTCTTCCGCAACCCCGGCAACATCACGATGGACACCGCCAGCGTCGAGACCGTCGACTTCAACGCCCTCGGCGGCACCGACGCCGATCACCGTCAACGACCTCAGCGGCACCGGCGTCAGCAAGGTCAACCTCGACCTCGCCGGCTCGCTCGGCGGCACCGGTCGGCGACGGGCAGGTCGATCGAGTGACCGTCAACGGCACGCGCCGGAGACGACATCGTCTCGGTCAGCGGCGATGCCTCAGGCGTCAGCGTCAGCGGCCTGCCGGCCCAGGTGGCGGTGCAGCATCAGGACCCGGCCGACGAGCTCGTCGTCAACGGCGCCGGCGGCGTCGACAGCCTCTCGGCCGCAGCGCTCGCCGCCGGGTCGGTCGCCCTCACGCTCGACGGCGGCAGCGGCGGCGACCGGATCGCCGGCGGCCCGGGCGTCGAGAAGTCGATCGGCGGCGACGGGAACGACTCGATCGACGGCAACGGCGGAGCCGACACCGCTCTCATGGGCTCGGGAGACGACACGTTCTTCTGGGATCCGGGCGACGGCAGCGACATCGTCGAGGGCCAGGACGGCAACGACACGATGGTCTTCAACGGCGCCGCAGCGGCCGAACAGGTCGACGTCTCCGCCAACGGAAGCAGGCTCAGGTTCTTCCGCAACCCCGGCAACATCACGATGGACACCGCCAGCGTCGAGACCGTCGACTTCAACGCCCTCGGCGGCACCGACGCCGTCACCGTCAACGACCTCACCGGCACCGGCGTCAGCAAGGTCAACCTCGACCTCGCCGGCTCGCTCGGCGGCACCACCGGCGACGGCGCGGCCGACCGCGTCATCGTCAACGGCACCGCCGGCAACGACACGATCGCGGTCAGCGGCGACGCCGCAGGCGTGAACGTCACCGGCCTCGCCGCCGCGATCGGCATCCGCCACGCGGAGGCCGCGAACGACCGGCTCGAGGTCAACACCCTGGCGGGCTCCGACACGGTGAGCTCCGGCGGGTTGGGCGCCGGCCTGATCCAGCTCTTCGTGGACGGCGTGCTCGTTCCGTAGCGAACGACGAAGGAGGGATGCGCGGGGCCTCGTCCAGAGGCCCCGCGCATCCGTGCGCTACGGGGTCAGACCAGGCTCGAACGGTGTGGCCGCCGCCACGATCCCGGCGAGGGTCGCGTACCCGGTGTCGGTCGGATGGATGTCCGCGAACGGGCTCGCCGGGTTGAAGATCCCACCCGGGCACATGTTGGTGAAGAGGCAGATCGTCGGGATGTCGACGATCTCGCTGCCACCGGTGACGCTCGCCGGGTTGAAGACCGGCAGCGGGTCGGCGAAGTCGGCTCCGAGGCCCGTGACGACCGAGCGCAGCGTGGTGTTGAGCGCCTTCGTCAGCGTGTCTCCGCCGGGCAGAACCGTCGGATACGCGTTGTAGAGGCCGAGCACGACGATCTCGGCCCGCGGAGCTGCCGTTTGCAGCGCGCTGACGATCGCCGCCACGTTGGCTCCGATATGGGCGAAGAGATTCCCGATCGCAGCGGGGGTGACGCAGTTGGGCACCGCGCCGAACCCGCACTGCTCGAGGAAGATCAGGGTGTCGTTCGCCCCGACATCGAGCGTGATCGGGCTCGTGTGCGGGTGCTTCCGCAGGAACGCGAGCGCGGCGTCGAGCTGGCTGCCGCCGTAGAAGTCGTGCAACCACGCCTTGCTGAAGATGGCGCCGACGCCCGCGGCCGGCTGATCGCCGCAGAAGGCGGGGTTCGGGACGAAGGTGTAGCCCGTCGCGGCTCCGCGACCACCGAAGCGGAACGAGTCGGACGACTCGCCGGGGCAGCCGAAGTTGGTCGTGTCGATCGGCCGCTTGAGCGATTGCAACCACGAGCCGAGGACGTCGACATACCCGGTGTCGAACGTCGACGGGACGATGTTCGGGAACTCGGCGCCGAACTTCGCAGCCTGGTAGCCGTAGGCGAGCGAGTCGCCGAGCGCGAGGTAGTCACTCGCGGGCTTGGGCGACGTCGCCTGCGCCGCCGGCAGGAGCACCAGGGCACAGAGGGTCGCGACGAGCGCGACGATGCCTACGATCGTGCGGTTGGGTGACGAACTCGGACCGGACATAGTCCTCCCTTACATGGCTGTCACTCACACGATCCCCGCTCGGCGGTCGGCTAAACCCTCAGCGATCCTGGTGGAGGTGACGGCGGCAGGCTTCAGCCTGTCGTCCGGGCTCCATACGTTCCGTGACGATCGGGGCAGCAGCGGCGTATAAGAGGTAGATGGTGCGCCGCGCTCAACTCCTCGTCCTCGCCCTCGTCGTCGTGGCTGGCTGCCACCGCCGGATCGGCCACCGCGGTCACGACGCCGCAACTCCTCGTCGCTGTCAGTGCCACCGGCGGCCTCTGCCCGCCGAGCATGTGCCACTGGAGCGCGCGGATCACGACGACGACGATCAGCGCCGAAGGCCGCCGCTCGCGGCGGATCACCGTTGCCGAGCGCAGCGCCCTCACGCAAGCGATCGCCCGACTCAAGGTCGCCACGCTGCCGAAGTTCAAAGGCACCTGCCCGATCGCCTACGACGGGCAGGAGTTCCACTACCGGTTCCTGGGCAAGCCCGAGGTTCGGACGTGCCGGTATGACCTGCGGCGGGTGCGGGCGGTGCAGCTCGCAGATCGGCTGATCGCCAGCCTGCCGAGCCGTCCGTAGCGCGGAGCTCTCGTTCGGAACCAATACGGGGGTTAGCCGCACTGTGGCGGGCGCTTGACGCTGCGAGGCTGTTCCGCACGATCGAATCGAAGGAGCACCACGACATGACCTCACCGCGGGCAGATGACGGTCGGGAGCACGGTCCGAAGACCATCGTTCAGCAGCGGGCGCGCCTCGGTGCGTTTGTCGCGATGGGCGTCATCGCCGCCTCGATCCCCCTGGTCGGGCTCGTGTCACTGCTACTTCGGTCACGGCTTGATCCCCATATCGAGAACTATCCGCTCCACTTCGTGGTCTTCGGGATCGTGGGCGCGGTCGCATTCGGCCTCGGCTACGCGGCGGGTGAGGCGGCGAACCGGCGCGCCGACGCGCGCGTCCTGCTCCTCTCGCTGGCGTTCATGGCCACCGGTGGATTCCTCTGGCTCCACGCGATTGGCACGCCCAGCATCCTCTTCTCGAAAGAACATGCCGGTTTTCAGGTTGCGATCCCGGTCGGGCTCCTGGTAGGTGCGATCTTTGCGGCGGGGTCGGCGTTCGTCGACGTCCGTCCCGGCGTCGCCGCCGCGCTCGTTCGCCGGCGGAGGCTCCTCCGAATGGTCGTGCTCGTCTCGATGGGTGTGTGGCTCGTCTGGACGGTTGCCGACCTTCCGCCCGTGGGCGGGCCGGACAGCGAAGCAGCCACAAGCCGCTTTCTCATCGTGATCGCGGTCGTGGGAACACTCATGTATGCGGTCAGCGCCTGGCGGTACTGGAGCATCTTTCGTCAGAGTCGAACCCTGCTTCCGGCGACGGTTGTCGCCTGCTTCGTGTTGCTCTCGGAGGCGATGATCGGCGTTGCAGTCACCGGCGAGCGGAAGTGGCACGCAAGCTGGTGGGAATGGCACGGCCTGATCGTGACTGCCTACCTGATCGTTGGACTGGCTGCTCGTCTCGAATGGCGGGACGAGCGGTTCCGGCGGCTCTATCTGCCGACGACGCGGGAGCGCCACCAGGAAGTGAGTGTCCTCTTTGCCGATCTGGTCGGGTTCACAGGCTTTGCCGAGCGCTCGTCGCCGACCGCGGTTGCAGCAGTGCTCGACGGCTACTGGGGCATTGCAGCGCCGCTGATCACACGACGGTTCGGCGGGGAGTTGGAGAAGTTCGTCGGCGACGGGCTGATGGCCACGTTCAACAACAGCGGAGACCAGCCCGATCACGCGCGGCGAGCCGCATGCGCCGCTCTGACGCTCCAGCGCAGCATTGCCCGCCTGGCGGACCAGAACCCGGGTTGGCCTCGGATGCGCGTCGGCGTCAACAGCGGCGGCGTGATCGTTCGCGAGGTCGGAGGCGATGGCCACGTCGCCTACCCCGTCCTCGGCGACACCGTCAACACAGGTGCTCGTCTAGAGGGGCTGGCTCCCGTCGGCGGTGTGCTGATCGGACCCGAGACGTATGCGCAACTTCCGCCCGGAGCCGTGGTCGAGCGATGGGCGGGACTCCGGATGAAGGGCAAGGACGACCCTGTGAACGCCTACGTCCTCCATTCACTTCCCTGCTAGCACTGGCGAACGGACAGACCGAGGGGCCCCTTCGCAGGAGCCCCTCGGGCCCGTTCCCCCTCCCCTTGCAACCTCGTGCGCTACGCAGGCTTCACCGTTCCCGTGGCGCTTGCCGTGGCCCGAGAGCCCGAGAGCGCCGCCGGCGATCAGGAGCCCGATTGCCGCGAACACTGCCCCGATGACGCCCCAGTTGGTGCCGTCAGACGGCGCGGGTGCCGCGACCGGCGAGTCCTGGGCGATCGGATTGAAGGTCACGTCGCGGGTGTCCGGCGACCGAAGGTCGCCGACCACCGCGAGGCGCTGATGCGTCGCCATTGCCGTTGCGATTGCCGGGTCGACGCCCTGCCCCTGAGTCGTCGCGTCGCGCGCGTCGGGTGAGCGAAGGTCGCCGACCACTGCGAGGCGCTGATGCGCGGCCATTGCCGTTGCGATTGCCGGGTCGACGCCCTGCCCCTGATTCGTCGCGTCGCGCGCGTCGGGTGAGCGAAGGTCGAGCACCACCGGCGTGCGGGACATGTCGTCGCCGGGGTCTGTGGCAGGACGGGCGAGTGCGGTGGGGACGGCCAGGGCTGCGACGACGGCTGCGAGCCCTGTGAGGGAAACGAGACGGCGGGTTGTGTGGGTCGAGACGTTCATCTCTCTCTCCTGTCTGTGGGATCGCTTGGTGCGATCCAATGCGGCGAAGCTACGGCGGCCCTCTTAAGCGCCGGCTAGGACCGGGTAAAGGGACGTCAAAAGCCGCTGCAAATGGGCCGATTTGCGGTCGTACGGCCGCGCCGTGCGCGGTCAGTCCGTAGCCGCAGGCTGCGGGGGATCCGCGGGAGCAGCGGAGGCCTGCGCCAACTCCACGAACCAGCACACAGCGCTGACGAGCCGCATCTGCTCGATCGTCTTGCAATCGGCGTCGAGCAACGCCGGAGTGCATGCGAGCACGGCCCGGCACTGCGCGCGCGAGGTCGCGACGTTGAAGCGGTGGCGGTCGAAGGCGAAGCCGAGGCCGCGGGGTGCCTCGTCGGCTGTCGAGCTCGCCATCGAGACGATGACGACCGGCGCCTGCTGGCCCTGGAACTTGTCCACGGTGCCGACGGCGACAGCCGCGGGCAGTCGTGAGCGCAGCGTTCGCACCTGAGCGTTGTACGGCGCGACGACGAGCACCTCGTCCGCTCGCAGCGGCCGGGTCACGCCCGTCGTCGCCGGTGAACGGCGAGCCGACGAGCCCGGCGACGGCAGCCGCGACGGCGTCCGCCTCCTCCACCGACGACTGGCTCCGGCGCTCGTGCGGGACCGCGAGCCAGACCGGGCCGTCGCCGGCGGCGAGCGACCGCAGCGCGGTCACGGGCGCGGGCTCGAGCCGACCCTCGTAGTACGCGTTCGAGGTGAAGTCGCACAGCTCGGGGCGCAGGCGCCACGTCTCGGCGAGGAACAGCCCCCGGTCGGGCGGGATCGTCAGGTGATCCTGGAGGAGGTGCTGCAGCACCGACACCCCCGATCCCTCCGGATGCGAGCCCTGCGACACCTGCGGCAGCTGGTTCGGGTCGCCGAGCAGGATGAGGGAGCGGGCGCTCGTCCCGGCGGCGAGGACGTCGGCGAGCGACAGCTGGCCGGCCTCGTCGACGAAGAGCACGTCGAGCGGCCGCTCGCTCTCGTGGATGTCGAGCCCCGGCAGCGTGAACGCCCAGCCGGTGCCGGCGACGAGATCGATCGCAGGGTCGAAGATGTCGGCCTTGTCGTTCGACGTGACGATGCAGCGACTCGAGAACTCCGAGCCCGATTCGGTCTCGTCCTTGCCGCGCTTGACGCCTCTGAATGTGAACCCCTGCGCATCTGCCTCGTGCTGGATCGCGCGCAGCAGGTTGTGGATGGCCTTGTGGCTGAGCGAGGTGACGCCGACGCGCTTGCCCTGCCGCATCAGCGCGATCGCCATGCGTGCGCCCTGCCAGGTCTTGCCCGATCCTGGCGGTCCCTGCACGAACAGGTAGCTCGGCCCGAGGGAGAGCGCCGCCGCCACCGGGTCGGCAGCGAGCAGAGCGTCCGGCGTGCGGCGCTCGAGGAGGGCGGCGAGCGCGGGGTATGCGGCCTCGTCGCCGTCGGCATACGCCCGCGCGAAGCGGAGCAGCGCCTCGCGGATCACCCAGTTGGGAATCGGCGCGCCCGGCGTCAGTCCCTCCGGAAGGGGCTCTTCCACGCGATTGACGCCGCGCAGCACGGTGACGATGCCGTTGTCGTCGTCGACCCGGACGCGGAAGCTCGCACGCGTGCGGGGATCGAACGCCGTCCCGCTGATCTTGTGCTCCTGCGGCGGGAACGCCATCCGGTAGGCGTGGCTCCCTCCCTCGACCTCGGGTGGGTTGCCGTCCCACTCGAGCCCACCGATCGCGGTGCGGTCGCGAACGAGCTCGTCGTCGTCGAGCTGCGGCCAGCGGAACCACGCCCACCACTCGGGCCGCGCCTCGCGCTGGTGGTAGTCGAGCAGGTTCGCGAGCAGCCGCCGCGGCTCGCCCTCCTCGGCGCCCTCGAGCAGCCGCGCCTTCAGGGCCTCGCGGGCGGCATCTCGTTCCTCGGCCTCTTCCGTCGGCGGGCGCTGGTCGGGAGGCAGCCGCCACGGCACGGTGGTCCGGCCGGATCGAGCGCAGCCACTCGTGCAGCTCGTACGTCGAGCGGCAGTCCTCCTCGTTGTAGCGCTCGACCTCCTCCAGGATCGTGTCGTCGCCGGTCTCGACCCACTCCTCGAAGCGCACGACCGACTCGTCGCCGCCCGACACCTCGGCGGTGCGCTCGAAGCCGTAGAGCTTCTCGATCGCCTTGATCGAGTAGCTGTCCGTCGAGGCCCGCAGCGACTGCTTGACGATGCGGTAGAGGTCGACCAGCACCTCCTGGCGCAGGAAGTCGTCGACCTCCTGCTCCCGCGTTCCGTGCTGGCCGGCGAGGCGGGTCAGGGCCGAGCGCTCGTACGCGGCGTAGTGGTAGACGTGCATGCCCGGGTGCTGCAGCACGGCGCGCGACGACCCAGTCGACGAACTGCTCGAACGCGATGCGCTCGTCGTCGCGGTCTCTCCCCCACACCGCGTCGTAGACGACCTCGCCCGCGTCGTCGCGGAAGCAGTAGCCGAAGAGGTACTCGAGCCCGCGCGAGGTCTCGTAGAACGGGTGGCCCTCCATGTCGAACCAGACGTCGCCCGCGTCGGGCGCGGGCAGCAGCCGGAAGCCGCGCTCCTCTTCGTCGGGGAGGAGCTCGAACAGGTAGCGGTCCTCGCGCCGCCCTCGCAGCTGCAGCTCCGCCTGGTGGCGGGCGCCTTCGAAGGAGTCGGCGTTGGCGTCCGGCGGAAGCCGGCTGGCCAGGGTCGCCGGCGCCAGGTCGCCAAGCTGCTCCAGCGTGGTGACCCCCGTGGCGATCAGCGTCTCGGCCTGCGCGCGCCGCAGCCCTGCGACGAGCGAGAGGTGGTCGTCGTCGACGCGCTGCTGCCAGCACATGTGCCGGAAGTCGCAGATCCCGCAGTGGCTCGCCGGCCAGCCGTACGTCTCGCGGCTCGTCGGCGATCGCGGCGAGGAACCGCTCGCGGACGCGCCGGTAGTACGCCTCGAACTCGACCACCCGGAACGTCTCGCGCTCGCCGAGCCCGTTCTCGACGTGGACGTGCTCGACGGGCCGGCCGGAGATGCGCGCCACCTGCTCGGCGTAGAACAGCAGCTGCAGCACGTGGGCCGGCTTGGCGCTGCGCGCGAGCTTCGTGTCGACGGGCTCGTAGCCGCCGTCGGGCTGCTTCTCGAGGAAGTCGCCGAAGCCGCGCCACGTTCCCGTCGGTGAGGTACGGCTGGTAGATGACGTCTGCCGCGCCGGCGCGGATCGCCTCCTCGGTCAGCCGTTGCGCCTCGTCGGCGTCGAACTCCTCGTCGTCGTAGGTGGGGATCCGGACGACCGAGCGGCCCTCGGCCTCGAGCCGCGCCAGGTAGGCGGCCTCGTGCTCGTTCCCCTTGCGGAAGATGAGGTCGCGGTGCGGCGACTCGAGCTTCGGCTTGACGATCTCCCCGCGCGTCGCAGCGACGGAGAGCGTCGTCAGATGCGGGCAGGCGAGGTGGTTCGAGAGGTCGGACGGGGAGAGGCTCAGCGTGTCGTCGGAGTTCAGCCGCATACCTGAGTATCTGGCATTCGGCGGCGCGTTCTTACGTGACAAGCACGGAGCCCTCCACCGCTTCGACGACGGTCTCGTCGTCGACGCGACCGAGGCAGTGGCATCATGATCGCCATGGCTCGGATCGCACCTCTGGACAAGGACAGCGCACCGCCCGCGTCCGTGGAGCTCGCGTCCGCGCACGAGGCGTCGGGCGCCAAGATGACCAACATGAAGTGGACGCTGGCGCACGCTCCCGCGGCTCTGCGTGCACTGCTCGAGTGGTACCCGTTGCACGAGCAGGTCGTGCCGTTCCTCGGTGATCGGCGCGCGACCCTCTTCTGTCACGCGATCTCGACCGAGTCGGACTGCCTCATCTGCTCGACGTTCTTCCGCCGGATCCTGATCGATGCGGGCGAGGATCCCGACGCCCTCGGCCTGGACGAGGAAGACGAGCTTGTCGTCGCCTTCGGGATGCGCCTTGCTCACGATCCTCACGCAGTGGACGACGAGCTCTACGCACGCCTGGCAGACCGCTACACGGACGAGCAGATCGTCGTCCTGACGGCGTTTGGCGCGATCATGATCGCGACGAACGTGTTCAACGACGCACTCCAGGTGCCGTTGGATTCCCACCTCGAGCACTACCGCGCCCGATGAGCGATCGGCCCGCAGCGCTCGTCACGGGCGCCGCCCACGGACAGGGCTACGCCACGAGCCTCGCCCTCGCCAAAGCGGGATACGACATCGTCGCGCTCGACGTCGCCGCGCCTCTCGCGTACCCGGGGTACGCGATGGGAACGAGCGGGGAGCTCGAGGCCCTACGCGCCAAATGCGAGGAGATCGGCGCCACCTGCCTGACTGCGGTCGCCGACGTGCGTGACGACGCAGCCGTATCGGCAGCCGTTGACGCAGCGATCGCGACGTTCGGCCGGATCGACGTGCTCTTCAACAACGCCGGCATCTGCGCCTACGGCCTCGCCCATGAGCTCACGGAGACCGAGTGGGACACGATGCTCGACATCAACCTGAAGGGCCCGTGGATCGTGGCTCGACGCGTGATTCCGCACATGATCGCGGCCGGACGAGGCGTGATCGTGAACAACTCGTCGGTGGCCGGCCTGCGCGGAATGGGCCGGCTGTCGCACTACGCGGCGAGCAAGTGGGGCCTGACCGGGTTGACGAAGTCGTGGGCGATCGAGCTCGCCCCACACGGCATTCGCGTCGTCGCTATCCACCCGACCGGTGTCGATACGCCACTGAACGACGGCATCGCGGCGCTCGAGGGATCGACGCCACTCGAGATCGCCGAGCGGTCGGCGGGCAACCTGCTCCCGGTGCCGTGGATCGAGGCGGAGGACGTGGCCGAGGCGGTTCTCTACCTCGTCAGCGACAAGGCGCGCTACATGACCGGTTCGAGCCTCGTGCTCGACGCCGGGCTGCTGACGCGCTGACTACGGCCTCCCCCGCTCGAGCTGCGATGCCGTGAGCGCGGTCTTACGGGCGCTCAGCCACCCGATAAACAACCGATCGACCTCGTCCAGCTCGGGCTCGGCCTTCGCAGCCGGTGCGTTGGCGACCGCCGGTACGTCGTAGTCGGCGCTCGCGACCCGGAACATCGCCTCCGCCGCCGGCGCCGGCGGTCGGAACGCCGCCAGCCGCGCGCGCGTCGCGGCCGAGCAGCGCCGCTCAGCGCGTCCCACACGCTCGCCGCCACGCCCGCCGGGTCGAGCTGGCCGAGCTCGAGCTGCTGGTAGTAGCGGCGCACCTTCGCGCGCGCCCTCTCGCCGAGGCCGAGCCTCTCGACGAGCGCCGCAGCGAGTCGTCGAGCTTCAGCCCGAGCGCCTGCCGCGCGCGCAGGAGCGGCGGCTCGTCGAGCGAGCGGACGAAGGCGAGCGCCTCGGGCGTCGGCTCTCGCCGCGGTGCCCGCTCGAGGAACGCGTCGATCAGCCCCGCCAGCTCGTCGGCCTGCGGCCCGGCGCGGACGAGGAGCTCGTCGACCGCGAGCGGCTCGCCGCGCGTCCAGCGGCCGACGAACTCGTCGAGGAGTTGTTCGACCGTGGTCGTCACGACTCGAGCCACTCCCGCAGACGCGGCTTGATGCGGAAGCGGGCCTGGTAGACGGCGTTCGGCTGCTTGCCGAGCCGCTCCGCGATCTGGTCGGGCTCGAGCCGCTCGAGCAGCCACAGCCGCGCCACCTCGCCGTCGCCCGGCGGCAGCGTCGCGACGAACGCCTCGAGCGTCGAGCCGCAGCTCGACGTCGCCGGTGAAGGTCGTCGTCGGCGGGCCGTCGATCTCGATCAGCTCGCCCTCGCCCCAGCCCTTCTCGTACCAGCCGGCGCACACGTAGCCGATCACCTTGTGCACGATCACGCGGAACGGCCAGCGGCCGTCGCGGTGCTTGCCGGCCTTGAGCTCCCGCCACAGGCGCTCGCACACGGCCTGCGCGACGTCGTGCCCGACCGGGCCGCGCATCTTCGCGACGCAGCGGGCGACGATCGTCTCGTACCAGCCGGCGAGGAGGAGATCGATCTCCCCGGTCTCCAGCAGTCGGTTGTCCTCGGCATCTCTCGCATCGCGCATCGAGGAGTGAGTCAGCTCGGACATGCGCCGATCTTACGAGGCGTCCGTCCCGTAAGACTCTGCGGCCGCGCGCGGCGGACTCCTTCACGAACCCGAAAGGAGCACCACATGACACCGACCACCCCATTCACCTTCCAGCTCGGCGACCCGGTCGAGCACCGCGGCATCGTCATCACGCCGCTCTTCCCCACCCGCGACCCGGTCGCGGCCTACATCACGCTCGACGAGGCGCTGCCGCGCGGGCTCACGATCACCGAGACCGTCCGACGCCGGCTCGGTGCCCGAGCTCGCCGTCGATCAACCCGCTCGACGAGAACGTGCTGCTCTACGACGGCGAGGAGCTCGTCGGCGCGAAGCAGAACCGCATCCTCAACGTCACCGTGCTCGTCGGCGCCGGCGCGAAGCTGCCGATCCCCGTCTCGTGCGTCGAGCAGGGCCGCTGGACCGCTCGCTCGGTCGACTTCGACGCGGCCACCCACATCTCGCACGCGCACCTGCGCCGGCGCAAGGCCGAGATGCTCGCCGCGCAGCCGCTCGCCCGCGGCGTCGCGCAGAGCGAGGTGTGGAGCGAGGTCGGCGAGAAGCAGGAGCGCATGGCGGTCGCCTCGCCGACCGGCGCGAACCGCGACACGTTCGAGGCGTACGGCGACCGGCTGCGCGAAGCTCGAGGACGCGTTCCCGCTCGAGCCCGGCCAGTGCGGCGCCGTGCTCGCGATCGGCGACGACCTCTGCCTCGACTGCGTGTCTCGCGCCCGGCGGCGTTCACCGTGCTCTGGCCGAAGCTCCGCGCCGGCTACCTGCTCGACGCGCTCGAGCGGCTCGACCAGCGACCCGCCGACATCGAGCGGATCGCCGGCTTCGTCGACGAGGTCGCCGATGCGCCGCGCCACGCGCGGCCCGTCCGCCGGGCTCGGCGAGGACGTCCGCCTGCGCGGCCCCGGCGTGATCGGCTCCGGCCTCGAGCTCGACGGCGAGCTGCTCCAGCTGTGCGCCTTCACGAGCCGGACGGCGGGCAGCGGGCGTTCGGGCGGATCGCGCGGCCGAGCCGGCGACGCTGACGCTCCGACCGTGGAGCCCACCGGCCAGTTGACAAACATGAAGCATCACTGGCCGCAGGCGACCAGTCATCCATCACGGACGACTACTGGAGGTCGAGCAGGGCCGGTCCGAGCCGCCGCAGCTGCTCGATTCCGATGCTGTCCGAGCTGTGGCCGATCGGCTGAATGCAGACGTGGTCGGCGCCGGCCTTCGAGGTGCTCGAGGACCCGTCCGCGGATCGCGTCCTCGTCACCCCACGCCACCAGCGCGTCGACGAGCGCGTTGCTGCCGCCGTCGGCGAGATCCTCCTCGGAGAAGCCGAGCCAGCGCAGGTTGTCGGTGTAGTTCGGCAGGGTGAGATACCAGGCGAGCGCCTCGCGGCCGAGCCGACGAGCCTCGGTCGGATCGTCCTCCAGCAGGACGAACTGCTCGGTGGCGAGCAGCTTTCCAGACCCCAGGATCGAGCGGGCCCTCCGCGTGTGCTCCACGGAAACGAGGTACGGATGCGCGCCATCTGCCATCGTCGCGGCGAGCTCGAGCATCGCGGGCCGAAGCGCCCCGAGCAGGCGCGGGACGGGCTCCGACGGCCGAGGGCCTGTGTACTCGGAGGCGTTCATCGCCTCGAGATACGCACGCATCGCCGCCACCGGCTTCTCGTAGGAATGGCCCCGGGGGGCAACCTGCGGCGGGTGGCTCACGCCGAGGCCCAGCACGAAGCGGCCGGGATACGCCTCGGCGAGCGCGTTCGAGCCCGCGACCGCAGCCATCGGGTCGCGCACCCAGATGTTCGCGATCCCGCTCGCGATCACGATCCGCTGGGTGGCCGCAAGCAGCAGTGCCCCGTGGCTGAGCGACTCCTTGCTGTTATGAGCTTCGCTGTACCAGAGGGCGCCGTATCCGAGCTGCTCGACCTCGGCCGCGATCTCCCGCTCGACCGTGGCGGGCGCCCACCCGAGGGCCCCGAGCCAGACCCCGACGCGCCGAAGCCCCTTCATCGTCCCGGCCCTGTCGTTCGGCTACAGCGGTGGCGACGGAAAGTGAGGCTCAACGGGACCATGTGCCGAGTCTAGAGCGCCATCGCCTCGCGTACCTCGTCTTGGGTGCCTTTGTCGGTCGCCGCCCAAGACGCCCGGCGCCGATCCCACCCGAGGCGCCGGGCGTCAAACCCTCCGGGTCAGCAAGAACACTGGAATCCGCCGTGTCGTCATGGCCTGATAGAGACCGAGAGTCGGCGCGTCCGCGACGAGCTCGGGCCACACCCGGTCATGCGCAGCGTCGTCGAGCTCCTCGGCCAGCACCGTGAACGTCTGGGTGCCCACCTCGACCTGGACACTGGGGTAGGCCTTGAGGTTGTGGTACCAGTCGGGGTGGGTCGGTGATCCTCCGTTCGAGGCGACGATCACGAGGCGGTCACCGTCCTGGGCGGAATAGGCCAGTGGAGTAACCCGCTCGATGCCGGTCCTTGCGCCGATGTGGTGGAGGAGGAGCAACGTGGTTTCCGCCAATGTCCCGCTGACGCGGCCCCCGTTTGCCCGGAACTCCTCGACGATCGTGCGATTGAAGTCGGCGGACCGATCCGGAGCCGAGTGACCGACGCTCACGATTCAGCCGAGGCGCCGACGACTCCGTAGACGAGGCTTACGCGACCATCGTCAAGCTTGTTGGCCTCGTGTAGGTCGAGGCCGCGCCGACGTTCGGTTGCCGCAAACAGATCGTTTCCTCGACCCGCGATCAACGGAAAGACAATGAGTCGAAGCTCGTCGACGAGCCCGGCATCGATGAGCGACCCCGTGATCTGAGCGCCACCCATGAGATAGATGTCCTTGCCCGGCTGCTGCTTGAGCGCAGCGATGTCCTCGAGTTCCCGGATGAAGCTCGTGTTCGCCCAGCCCGCCGACGTCAGAGTGTTCGACAGAACGTAGTGGGGCGTCTCAGCGGCGAAGCGCGCCCATGCAACCTCAGCCCCCGTCGGTGGGTTCCCCGTCATCGGGTGAGGCTCGCCCGGCTCGTTCTGTTGGATCGCGGACCAGTAGAGCTCGTAGTTGGGGTACATGTGGCCCCCGAGCAGGCACGCGTCGATTTGCGAGGTGAGACCGTAGTCTTCGGACCACGCATCAACCCAATCGGCATATCCATCAGCCCCCTCGAACTTTGCATCGAGGGAGGTCTTCATAGCGGCGATCAGCTTTCTCATGGCTCGTTTCCTCTCGTACTTGTGTCTTCAGGCCGGCAGCCGGCGGTCGTACTCGACCCGCAGGCGGCTCCAGCCGTCCCAGAATGGGTCCGGTTCCTGGCCCGTCGAGCGGGCCACCAGAATGTCGAGGTGCATGTGCCAGCCGGCGCTGACGTCCGAGCATGCGTCGCGCGGTCGCGCAGGCGGCGATGGATCACGGTGAGCAGCACCTTCTCGCCCTTGCGGTTCCAGCTCGAAGGACACGTCGCCGCTGCCGCCCCAGGTGAAGCGAGCTTGCGCGGCGGATCGATCTCGGTGATCCGGCTCTGCATCCGGTGCTCCTCGGGAAACCCGGGCGGGCGCTGGCCCGGCGGATTCGGTCAGTTCGTCGTTGCGCCAGACGAGTTCGAATGGTGCGCCGGCCTTCATCTCCATCTCGCCGGCGGCGAGCCATTTGCGGCGCAGCTCGCTCTCGGTGAGATAGGCCCAGACGCGCTCGATCGGCCCGGGCAGCAGGCGCTGGATCGTCAACGTGGCTGGCTCGATCAGCACGCCATAGGCTTCGGGGGTCGCGATCTCGTGTCATGTGTCGTCTCCTTTTCGTGTGTGGGGTTCGGGGTGCGGCGTCCTCCTCGCGCAGCAGCCGTTCGAGCATGTCGAGCCGGTCGGTCCAGAAGCGCTCGTAGAAGCTCAGCCACTCATGCGCGCTGGCGAGCGGCCCGGGATCGAGCCGGCACAGATGCGTCCGGCCCCGCATCTCGCGCCGGATCAGCCCGGCGTTCTCCAGCACCTTGATGTGCTTGGAGGCAGCCGCGAGCGAGATCGCGAAGGGCTCCGCCAGCTGGCTCACCGTTCGCTCGCCGTTCGCGAGATCGCGCAGCATCTGCCGCCGCGTGGATCGCCGAGGGCGTGAAAGACCGATCCGAGTATCGCCTGTTGTTCAACCATGTGGTTGAATATCCGCGCTGGCCGGAAGATCCTTGCCGGTCACCCAATGGACTGGCGCGTCAAAATGCGTGCCGGTGTGCTCGCCCAGCGTCAGCGTGTTCCAGTACCAGCCCGGCCCGCGCTCGTCGTAGCGCGATATCTACTTACAGCGTGGAGCCCGGAGACGAAGAGCGAACATCGGCGGCAGGCCGATCACCGGCGTCTCTGGGCTGAGCGGCCGCGGTGAGATCGAAGAACGCGGACAGCGCCGGAGGCTAGCGCTTCAGTGAGCGTGGTGAGTACGGTCATAAATGTGTCCCTTCCCTATATTGCCGGAGTTGGGCAGGCATGGTACAAGCCGCGGCCCCTCATCGATGTCGTTGTTCCTCCCGCACGGGATGGGAACAGCGCCACAATGTAGGGTCCGGTCTTGTGCAGGCCCTGCTCGACGCCCACGAGCGAATCAACGTGCGCGAGTCATAATACGACGTTACCCAGTCTTCCCCATCGTCCGCAGGTGGCGCGGGAACTGAAAACGGTTCTCCAGCATCGGCAGATCGGTGACGAATCCTTTCGGCGCCGATCGCCTCGACTTTGGCGACAATGGTCGTCAGCTCGCCTGCCGCGTGCCTCGTCGAAGGCGGCGACGAACTCCGCGGCGGATCGCGCACGGTGGCCGTGCGCGGGATGCCCGCCGCGTGCGGCCATGCCGGCGATGTCGCTGCCGGTCGCGGTCGCGGTCGGGAAGCCGCCGACCGAGAGCAGGCTCTCGTTGTCGAACACGACGTGGACGAGGTTCGGCGGCCGGTAGCGCGCCAGCGTCGTCAGGCCGCCGAGGTTCATCAGCATCGAGCCGTCGCCGTCGAACACCACGACCGGCAGCTCGGGCCGCGCGAGCGCGATGCCGAGCCCCATCGAGGAGGCCAGGCCCATCGCGTGCTGCAGGTAGAAGAAGTTCGGCTGGTGGCCGAGCGACTGCAGCTCCGCCGCGACCGCGCCCATGATCGTGACGACGACGCACGTCCGTGCGAGGCTGTGCGGGTAGATCGGCTCGTCGCATGCGCGTCGCATGCGCTTGCATCACGCTGCCGTCCTCCCACATCAGGTCGCGGCACAGCAGCAGCGCCACCGGCTTGAGCGCTGCCTCCGCCAGCGTCTGGGCCTTGCGGATGCGCGGCGCGACCTGGCCGGGGTCGTCGAGCCGCTCGTACGGGATGCCGAGCGCGTCGCAGCACGGCCTCGGTGACGCCGCCGCCCTCGGTCTGCCAGGGGTCGCGCTCGCCGAACTCGCCGCGGTAGCTGATCAGCATCAGCAGCGGGATGCGGTAGAGCTGCGCGCACGAGACGATGCCGTTGATGCCGGCGAGAAGCCGTGGTTCTGCATCAGCAGCGCCGACTTCACGCCGGCCAGGTGCGCGCCGGCCGAGATGCCGACGCCCTCCTCTTCCTTGGCCAGCCGCACCAGCGTCATCTCCGGGTCGTCCTCGGCCATGCGGATCAGGTGGACCAGCCAGGTCTCCGGCAGCGCCGACACAGCCGGACGTCGACGCCTTCAGCGCGTCGTAGATGACCTGCGAGTTCTTCACCGAGACAGGCATGTCTGTCGGTCGCTTTCCAGTGAGCGAGTGCGGACCGTCGTGATGGGCGAATAGTAACGTGTGACGAGCGATGAGTGATGGGTCATGGGTGATTGATTGGAAGCGTCGAGCACGTCGCGAGCCGTGACGTTACCGATTACCCGCCACTTGTGCTCATCAACCGTCTCGCGGCTCATTACCCCACACCTCGACCCAGCGGCCGTCACGCTCACCCTGCCAAAGCGGGACGGTGCAGGTGTGGCGCAGCAGATTTTTCCCACAGTTGGGCATTCTGAAAGGTTTCTTCATCGGCGCTGAAGATATTGAAGACCGAGCGCGAGGCCACGAGGATCATCTTCTGCTTGGCGCGACTGAGCGCCACGGTCAGCCGCCGCGGGTCCATC
>CAVVWG010000011.1:0-272470 GCA_963751875.1 uncultured Thermoleophilia bacterium | reverse complement strand
ATCTGCACCCCGATCAATGGGAATTTCGCTGGGCGGGAAAAACCGACATCTGCGGGCGGATCGCCAGATACTTGACTCGCCGCGGATCGGCTTGCTGGACGCCGGAATCCGATGCACAAAACCATGAAGTCAAGCCGCGAGAGCTAGAGGAGGTGGAAACGCCAGGTGTTCGTTGTATCGCCGACCGGTGCTCAGGCAATGTTGGAGTCGGCCGAGAAACTTGTTGAATGGATGCCGTTGGGCTTGGTGGTTTCGATCTCCTGCGGCGCCACGAGCGGGCGAGGCGCGCAGCGCGGCAGCCACGGGTCGCGATCGGATTCGATCCCCACCGGGATCAGATGCCAGGCTCTGCCACCGGCCTTGGCCAGCTGCGCGAACCCGACAGCGTCGTCGCTGACCCGTCCGCGGGCCACCACACGCCCGTCAACGTCGATGACTGCGACATCGTGATGTTCGGTGGCCCAATCGATTCCACAAAGCAGCGACAAGCTGCCATCGCTCCTTCGATCGATGGTTCTGCCGTTACCGGTGAACTCACGCAGTTAAACGACGGGAAACACCAGGCATCGCCCGGCAGCCCCACCAGGAACAGACTCCTGTTCCACAAGAATCCCATCCTCATTAGCGAATAGGACATCCATGAGCGGCTTGCTCGACGGAAAAGTCGTGTTGATCAACGGCGGCACGCAGGGTGTCGGCGGGGCGTCGGCCCGCGCGGCGGTGCGCGAGGGCGCCCAGGTGGTGGTGACCGGGCGCCGGCTTGATGCCGGCAAGCGGTTCGCCGCCGAATTAGAAGAACTTGGTGGCGATGTGCGGTTTGTGCAGACCGATATGGCCGACCCGCAACAGGCCCGCCGGTCGGTGACCCGCACAGTCGAGGAGTTCGGTCGCATCGACGGCCTGTGCAACGCCGCGGGGATTACCACCCGCGGCACCCTGCTCGACACCACCCCGGAGTTGTTCGACACCCATATCGCCGTGAACCTGCGCGGACCGTTCTTCGCGATGCAGGCAGCGGCGGCCGACATGATCGAACGCGGGACCGAGGGCAGCATCGTCATTCTCGGCCTCTCGTTCGCGTCGTAGCTCGGCGGTATCGTTGTCCGCTGTGGCACGCCCGAGACGTCCTGGCCCGCGCGTCGAGCAGGAATCCGTGCTCGGCGCCGTGCACGGCGTCACTCCGCTCGAGCTCCTCTTCGACCTCGTCTTCGTCCTGCGTTCACGCAGGTCACGAGGGTGCTGCTGGACGATCCGACGTGGGGTGGGCTCGGGCAGGGCCTGCTGATCCTCGCCGCGCTCTGGTGGGCGTGGGCTGCCTATGCCTGGTTGACGAATACGGTCGATCCCGATGAGGGCGTTGTGCTCGCGGCGATGCTGGTGGCGATGGCCGCGATGTTCGTCACGGCGCTTGCCGTCCCGTCGGCGTTCGGCGATCACGGTGTCCTGTTCGGCGTTGCGTTCCTCGTCGTCAACGTCATGCACCGCACGCTGTTCACGCTCGCCGCGCGCGGCGATCCGGATCTCCTGGGGGCGATCCTGCGGACGTCGCCCGCCACCTTCATCGGCTGCGCCCTGATCCTCGCGGCCGGGTTCGTCGACGGCGGCCTCAAGTACGTCCTCTGGGTGGCCGCGCTCGCCGTCGGCTTCCTCGGGCCGCTGTTCACCGACCTGACCGGCTGGCGCGTCGAACCGTCCCACTTCATCGAGCGGCACGGGCTGATCATGATCATCGCGATCGGCGAGTCGTTGATCGCGATCGGCTTCGCAGCGACGAACACCGGGCTCGACACCGGAGTGATCGTCGCCGCCGTCCTTGGCCTCGTCGTCGCAACGTCGTTCTGGCTCGCGTACTTCGACTTCTTCCCGTTCCGCGCCCGGCAGCTGCTCGCCGATCGCAGCGGCGCCGAGCGCACGGCCCTCGCGCGCGACATCTACACCTACCTCCATCTGCCGATGGTGGCGGGGATCGTGCTCTTCGCGTTCGCGATGGAGACGACCCTCGCACACGTCCACGACGAGCTCGACACGATCCCGGCCCTCGGGCTCTGCGTCGGCCCCGCCGTCTACCTGTTCTCGTACGTGGCGCTGCGCTTTCGCGTCTCCCGCACCCTCGGCCGCGGCCGCCTGGTCGCCGCGGTCGCCTGCGCATTGCTGTGGCCGGTCGCCCTCGTCGTGCCGGCGCTCGTCGCGCTCGCGCTCGTGGCGGCGGTCTGGGTCGTGTTCCACGCGTACGAGATCATCTGGTGGCGCGACGCCCGCGCCGAGACGCGCGCGCACCGCGCGCAGCCGTGATCCTATGCTGTCGGCCATGTTGCATTGGGTCCGTCAACTATTCGCTGTCGGCATGTCGCCGAATCCGCTGGCGCGGCCTCCGGGGCTCGACGGCGACCCGGGACTCGGCATCCCTGGAGTCAGCGGCATCCCGCGACCCTCGATGCTCGGAACGGTCGTCTCGGCCGAGGCTCCCGGCATTCCGGGTGACACGGTGCGGTTCGTCGTGCTCCCCGACGGAACGCTGATCGCGCCGGCATCGGTCCCGGACGGCGTACTGTTCCCGATCGCCGACGCGGTCGAGGCGACTGTGGAGACGCCGTACGAGGTCGAGGCCAACCGGATCTCGGGCGACACATGGGGCGCCTCTGCGACGGAAGTGGAGACCCTCGACGTCAAGCCGGGCTCGCCGGGCCAGGAGCTGACCTACAGCCGGGTCGACGGCGTCGAGTCGGCGACCGTCGACGGGCGCGATGAGCGGCTGCCGCCGGACTTCCGCACCTTGCTCGCCGGGGACGACGACCTCTGGGTCGAGGCGAGGCGCGCGGACGACACGACCTGGGTCGTGCACCGCTCGCTGCTCTAGCGCCGGGCCCCTCGCGAACAGGTCGGCGTGCGGCGCGGCGCTTGAGTTCCGGGCTCAATCCTGTCGATACCGCTGGGATGCGGTTGCACCTGCCGACCTCCGGGATCCGCCTGCTCGTCGGGGTGGCGTTGCTGCCCGTGCTCGGGCTCTGGCTGTTCGGCGGCGTCATGGTCATGCCGCCGTTGTGGGTGCACTTCTACGGCGTCGGCGTGAGCGCGCTCGTCGCTGCCGCCGCGGCGCTCGTGTTGATGACGATCGGGGCACGGCGCGGTGACGCCCGCACGGTGGTCATCGCAGGCGGGTTCACGATCATGGCCGCGCTCCTCGCCGTGCACGGGCTCGTCACGCCCGGCGTGCTCGTCGGGCAGAACGGGGTGATCGCGCTGACCGGCGCCGCCACGCTCCCGGTCGGTGCCGCGGTTCTCGCCCTCTCGACGCTGGCGGTGGTGAACGAGCGCCGGTCGATTCCCATGCTCCTCGGCCTCGTCGCAGCCATCGTCGCGATCATCCTCACGGTCAGCCTGGTCGGAGTGCTCGTGCCGCGGCTCGTGCCCAGCGTGCCGGACGCGCGTTCACCTGCTGCCTGGACGCTCCTCGCCGTCGGGCTGCTGCTCTTCGCCGGGCTCGCGATCCGGGCCGCGAACACCTTCCTGCTCACCCGGCGGATCGCCGATCTCGCCGTCGTGGTCGGCCTCGTCCTCCTCGCGTGCTCGCTCTTCGGCGCCCTCGCACTGACGTTCATGGATCTCGGCTGGTGGATCGGTCACCTCTTCGAGCTGATCGGGATCGGCCTCGTCGGAGCATCCGTTGCCTACGACCTGCGCCGCGGAAGCCAGTCGTCGCGGCCGCTCGTCGGCGATCTCCGGGCCTCCGAGGTCGTGTTGGCCGAGGAGGCGTTCCTCGGCGCCCGCGTGCGGGCGATCATGGTGAGGCTCGCCGAGAAGGACAGCTCGACCGAGGAGCACACGCGTCGCGTCGCCGCCCTCGCAGTCGAGGTCGGTGAGGCTCTCGGGCTCTCGGGGGCTCGGCTCCGCGACCTGGCGATCGGCGGCCTGCTGCACGACGTGGGCAAGCTCTCGGTCCCGAGCTCGATCCTGCAGAAGCCCGGCCCGCTCGACGACGACGAGTTCGAGGTCATCAAGCAGCATCCGCAACAGGGACGGGAGCTCCTGGCCGAGCTCGGCGGCTTCGACGAGCAGGTCGGGCGCCTCGTCCTCGACCACCACGAGCGGCTCGACGGCAGCGGCTACCCGCGCGGCCTGAGCGGGGCGGAGCTGGATCTCGAGACGCGGATCCTCGCCGTCTGCGACGTCTACGACGCCCTCGTCTCGCCGCGGGTCTATCGCGCCGCCTGGACGAACGGCAAGGCACTCGCCCTGCTCCAGGAGGAGTCCGGGGTGGAGTTCGATCCGCGCTGCGTCGCGGCACTCGTCGGCGTGGTGTCGCGCGACGACGTGGCCGTCCGGGTTGCCTGACGGCGTCGTCCGGGACTCCATGGCCGCCGGGCTAGAGTCCGAACCGATGGCCCTCGGATCGACAGACGAACGGCACCTGCTGCGCACCATCGAGCTGGCTGCGTCCGCACGTGCGGCGGGGAACCATCCGTTCGGCTCCCTGATCGTCGACGCGGCCGGGGAGACCGTCCTCGAAGCCGAGAACACGGTCGTCACCTTGCGCGACGTCACGGGTCACGCCGAGCTCAACGTCGTGCGGGCCGCGGGCATCGAGCTCGGTGACGCATTCCTCCGCGGCGCCACGCTGTACACGAGCACCGAGCCCTGCGCCATGTGCGCCGGCGCGATCTACTGGTCCGGCATCACCCGGGTCGTCTACGCGCTCGGGAGCGACATGCTGGAGGCAGCTCGTGAAGGATTTGCCGGACGGATTCGACCCTGCGGCTCCCGTGTCGCGAGGTCTTCGCGCGTGGTGGGCGCCGGGTCGAGGTCGAGCGGCCCGCATCTCCTCGAGCAGGCAACGGCCGTGCACGCAGGCTTCTGGGCCTGACCAGCGGGCCAACGCCGTCAGCAGGGGCCGGGAGCGGCCGTGCCGCCTGGCCCGACGAGGTGCTGGAGCACCGCACCCTTCTGGAGCTGGAGGCAGTACGACGTGGCGTCGGCGCGCACGAGCGTGAGCGGCGGCTGCACGACTGCTCCCGCGTAGGAGCCGGTGGCGTTGCGCTGGGCGTCGAGGCTCGCCTGCCCGCCGGTGAACGACGCCTGCAGCGTCGTCGAGATGAGCGAGGAGACCTCGTTCGAGACGCCCGACGAGGCGCTGTCGCTGCCGGGGACGAGCATCCGCCAGCCGCCGAAGGCGACCGCTGCGATCGTGAGGCCGATCGTCAGGCCGAATCGGGCAGACATGCCTCCATGTATCGGCAGCGCCTGATCATCACTCAAGTGGCTGGAACGACCATTGATCCCGGTCGGCGACCGGTCGTCAGGGGGCGGCGAGCCGGTGGCCGCCGTCGATCGGCAGGACGATCCCGGTCACGAAGCCGTTCGTCAGCAGGAGCCAGATCGCCGCGGCGATGTCTTCGGCCGCACCGACGCGTCCTGCGGGGAGCGCGCCCGCGAGCCGGTCGAACATCGCCGCGCGATCCTCGGCGGCCATGCCGTCCCAGGTGGGCGTCGCGATGATGCCCGGCGAGACGGCGTTGACGCGAACGGGCGCAAGCTCGACGGCGAGAGTGCGGACGAGCGCCTCGAGGGCGCCGTTCACCGCCGCCGTCGCGGAGCCGCCGCGCATCGGTGTCGCCGCTGCGACGCCCGAGACGAAGACGATCGACTCGCGTACCTCCGCCGCCTGGACGGCCGCGAACGGCCCCCAGAACTTCGTCTCGAAGGCCGTGCGGGCGGTTGCCAGGTCGAGCGACTTGGCGGGCCCCCCGGCACGCGCGACCGGCGAGAGGACGAGGTGGTCGACCGGGCCGAGCGCGGCGAACGTCTCGCGCACGGCCGCCTCGTCCGCGATATCGAGGGCGACGCGCTCCGCGTCGATGTCGGCGCGCTCGGGATCGCGGCTGAGGATCACGACGTCCCAGCCGGCGTCGACCGCGAGCCGCGCCGTTGCCAGGCCGATGCCGGACGAGCCTCCGACGAAAGCCGCTCTCATGCGGCCATCATCGCAAACGTCGTGCGACGCTCGCCCCGGTCAGCGGAGCAGCGCGATCACCGCGAGCACGCGCCGGTTGTCGTCCTCGGTGTCGGGAAGATGCGAGCTTCTGGAAGATGCCCTGGACGTGCCGCTCGACGGCCCGCGGGCTCATGTAGAGCTCCTTGCCGATGCGCGCGGTTCGAGCGGCCCTCGGCGATGAGCGAGAACACGGCGCGCTCGTTGTCGGTGAGGTCGTCGAGCTTCGAGCGGCGATGGCCGCCGACGAGCGCCTTGACAACCTCCGGGTCGAGCGCCGTGCCGCCGCCTGCGACGCGCTCGACCGCGTCGACGAACTCGGGAACGTCGCGGACGCGATCCTTCAGCAGGTAGCCGACGCCGGAGGCGTCGTCACCCACGAGCTCGAGCAGGTACGAGGGCTCGAGGTGCTGGGAGAGGACGAGCACCTTCACGGTGGGGTACGTGCTGCGGATCGCGACGGCGGCGACGAGGCCGTCGTCCGCGTTCCCGGGCGGCATCCGAACGTCGACGATCGCCACGTCCGGCTCGTACGAGCGCACCTTGAGCATCAGATCGTCGGCGTCAACCGCCCGCCCGACGACGGAGTGACCCGCATCGGTGAGCAGCGCCGCGATCCCCTCGCGCAGGAGCGCATTGTCGTCGGCGACGACGATGCGGAGGCCGTTGCCCGCAGGAGGTGTAGCGTCCTCTGTCGCCATGCCTGAAGGGAAGTCTGCACGATGAGCGAGCTACCGGGGGCGTTCCTGCGCCTCGAGCACGAGGTGGCCGGAATCCTCGCGGGATACAGCCTCGACGAGGGCGCGGATCGCCGCCTGCTTGCCGCGATCGGCAGCTCGCTCGGATGGGACCTCGGCGCGATCTGGGAGGTCTCGCTCGCCGACGGCTGCCTCCGCTGCGTCGATCACTGGCACATGGGCGAGGGTCTGACCGAGTTCGAGGAGCTGAGCGAGACGCTCGTCCTGCGGCCCGGAGTGGGGCTCCCCGGTCGGGTCGCCGAATCCGGGGAGGCGGCGTGGATCGTCGATCCGCCGAGCGACGCGAACTTCCCGCGAGCCGACGCAGCCCGCAAGGCGGGTCTCCTCGCCGCGCTCGCCTTCCCCCTCCGCGGCCCGGCCGCCGTCGTCGGCGTGATCGAGTTCTTCGCCCGCGACCTGCGCGAGCCGAGCAAGGCGCTGCTCGACTCGCTCGAGATCCTCGGTAGCCAGGTCGGCCAGCTGGTCGCCCGCCGGCAGGCGGAGGCGGCGGTGGTCGAGAGCGAGTCGCGCCTGCGCGCGATGCTCGACAGCTCGCTCGACGCGATCGTGACGATGAGCCACGAGGGCATCGTCACCGGCTGGAATCCGGCTGCCGAGCGGATCTTCGGGTATTCGAGCGCGCAGGCGATCGGTCGCAAGATGGGCGACCTGATCGTGCCGCCTTCGTTCAGGGCTGCGCACGACCAGGGGATCCAGCGCTACATCGAGACGGAGACGGCGCATGTGCTCGACCGCCGGGTCGAGCTCGTGGGGATGCGTGCCGACGGCAGCGAGTTTCCCGTCGAGCTGACGATCACGCGGATCGCGCTGCCCGGGCCGCCGCAGTTCACGGGCTACATCCGCGACATCACGGAGCGCAGGCAGGCCGATGCCGCCCTGCGGGCCTCGCGCGCCCGCCTCGTGCAGGTCGCGGACGCCGAGCGCCGGCGCATCCAGCGCAACCTGCACGACGGCGCCCAGCAGCGGTTGACGGCTGTCGTGCTGGCGCTCGGTCGCCTGCGGAGGTCGGTCGGCACCGAGACGCCGCTCCTCGACAACGCGATCGACGAGCTGGCGGCAGGCCTGCAGGATCTCCGCGAGCTCGCGAGCGGGCTGCACCCGAGCGTGCTGACCGAGCGCGGGCTCGGTGGGGCGGTCGCGTCGCTCGCGCTGCGCGCGCCGATGCAGGTCGACGTGGTCGCTGTACCCCGCGAGCGGTTGCCGGAGCAGGTCGAGGCCGCCGCGTACTTCGTCGTCGCTGAGGCACTCACGAACGTCCAGAAGCACGCGCACGCACATACCGCAGAGGTGACGATCGTGATCGATCAGGATCGACTGGTCGTCGACGTACGCGATGACGGGATTGGGGGAGCCCGCGTCGACGGCGACGGGCTCCGGGGCCTCGCCGACCGGGTCGAGGCTCTCGGCGGCGAGCTCGCGATCGAGGACCCGCCGTCCGGCGGAACCTCGCTGCGCGCCACGCTCCCCACCGGCTGAGTCCGGCGACGTTGCATACCATCGACGCGATGGGTGCCGAGCTCCGATGACGCGCGCTGTGATCCTCTCCGCCGTGCGAACGCCGATCGGCCGCTACGGCGGCGGCCTCGCCGCAGTGCGGCCCGACGACCTCGCGTCGCTCGTGATCGCCGAGGCGGTGGCCCGCGCCGGCGTTCCCACCGACGAGATCGAGGACGTCTGGCTCGGCTGCGCGAACCAGGCCGGCGAGGACAACCGGAACGTCGCCCGATTCGCCGCGCTCCTGGCCGGCCTTCCCGACTCCGTCGCCGGCGTCACCGTCAACCGCCTCTGCGCCTCGGGCCTTGCGGCGGTCGTCGGTGCCTGTCAGGCCGTCGTCGCCGGCGACGGCGACCTCTTCGTCGCGGGCGGGGTCGAGTCGATGACCCGCGCGCCGCTCGTGACGCCGAAGCCGGATGTGCCCTTCGCCCGCGGCGACCGGACGCTGCACGACACGACCCTCGGCTGGCGCTTCGTCAATCCGCGCTACGAGGAGCGGTACTCGCGCGAGGCGATGGGTGAGACCGCCGAGAACGTGGCCGAGCGCTGGGGCGTCTCGCGTGAGGATCAGGACGCGTTCGCGGCCGAGTCACAGGCACGCTGGGCGGCGGCGCAGGAGGCGGGCCGGTTCGCCGACGAGCTCGTGCCGGCCGGCGAGCTGACGGCCGACGAGCACCCGCGGCCGGGAACGACGGCCGAGAAGCTGGCAACCCTGAAGCCGGCGTTTCGCGCCGGCGGCACGGTGACGGCCGGCAACTCGAGCGGCATCAACGACGGCGCGGCGGCGCTCGTGATCGCAAGCGAGGAGAAGGCCGCGGAGCTCGGGATCGAGCCCCTCGGCAGCTTCGCCGGCTCCGCCGTCGCAGGCGTCGACCCGGCCGTGATGGGCATCGGCCCCGTTCCGGCGGTGCAGAAGCTGCTCGGGCGGGTGGAGCTCGAGATCGGCGACATCGACCTCGTCGAGCTCAACGAGGCGTTCGCGTCTCAGAGCCTCGCGGTGATCCGCGAGCTCGGGCTCGACCCGGAGCTCGTCAACGTCAACGGCGGCGCGATCGCGATGGGCCATCCGCTGGGCATGTCCGGCGCACGGCTCGTCGTCTCGCTCCTGCACGAGCTGCGCCGCCGTGACGGCCGCTACGGGCTTGCAACGCTCTGCGTCGGGGTGGGGCAGGGGCAGGCGGCCCTGTTCGAGCGCGCGCCCGGCTGATCAGGCTTCGATCTCGTCCGCAACGAGCTGGTCGTACGCGGGCAGGGTGAGGAACTCGACGTAGTCGGGCCGCGTCGCGATGCTCTCGAAGATCGCCCGGGCCTCGTCGTAGCCGGGGCCGAGGCCGGCCATCTCCTCGCCGGTGATCCGCGTCACATCGTCGGAGCTGAAGCGGTCGTGGTGGAGCCACTGCCAGATCTGGGAGCGGCTGATCTCCGCCGTCGCCGCGTCCTCCATCAGGTTGTTGATCGCCACAGCGCCGGAGCCGTGGAGCCACGCGGCGAGGTACTGGATCCCGACCGAGACGTTGTTGCGGAGCCCGTCCTCGGTTGCCTCGCCCGGTGTCGCCGCCACGTCGAGGAGGTCGGCGGCGGTCACGGTGACGTCGTCGCGCTGCCGGTCGATCTGGTTCGGCCGGTCGCCGAGGACCGCGTCGAACGCCTCGTAGGCCGTCGGAACGAGGTCCGGGTGGGCGACCCAGGTGCCGTCGAATCCCTGCGATGCCTCGCGCTCCTTGTCCTCGCGCACCTTCGCGAGCGCCACGGCGTTGACCTCGGCGTCGCGGCGGGAGGGGATGAAGGCCGCCATCCCGCCCATCGCGAAGGCGCCGCGGTGGTGGCAGGTCTTGACGAGGAGCTCGCAGTACGAGCGCATGAACGGCACCGCCATCGTCACCGCGCTCCGATCGGGGAGCACCATCTCGGGCCGGTGGCCGAGCTTCTTGATCACGCTGAAGATGTAGTCCCAGCGGCCCGCGTTCAGCCCGGCCGAGTGCTCGCGCAGCTCGTAGAGGATCTCGTCCATCTCGAACGCGGCCAGGATCGTCTCGATCAGGACGGTCGCCTTGATCGTTCCCTGCGGCACGCCGAGCCGGTCCTGCGACCAGACGAAGACGTCGTTCCAGAGGCGCGCCTCGAGATGCGACTCGAGCTTCGGGAGGTAGAAGTAGCGGCCGTTGCGGCCGTGGTTGCGGAAGAAGTAGAGCCCGAAGTCGAACAGCGACCCCGACATCGGCGCGCCGTCGACCTCGTGGTGCCGCTCCTCCAGGTGCCACCCGCGCGGCCGCACGAACAGCACCGCCGGATCGTCGCCGAGCGCGTACTGCTTCTCGCCGGTGTCGAGCGAGATCGTCCGCTCGAGCGCGTCGGTCAGGTTCCGCTGGCCGTCGATGCAGTTGAACCAGGTCGGCGAGTTCGAGTCCTCGAAGTCGGCCATGAACACCCGTGCACCCGAGTTGAGGGCGTTGATCACCATCTTGCGGTCGACCGGGCCCGTGATCTCGACGCGCCGGTCGGCGATCTCGTCGGGCGTCGGCGCCACGCGCCAGTCGCCGGCCCGGATCTCGGCCGTCTCGGGCAGGAAGTCGGGAAGCTCGCCACCGTGGAGCCGCTCGAGCCGTTCCTCCCGCCGCGCCAGGAGCTCGACCCGGCGCGCCCCGAACGTGCGCTGCAGATCCGCCAGGAAGCTGCGGGCGTCGTCGGTGAGGACGTCGTTCGTCTCGATCATCGCGGCATCATCCCATTTCGGTGGAGAGGGTCAGGTCGAGCGCGGCGGCGACTCGATCGGCGTGCGTTTCGGTGAAGACGAGGGGCGGCCGGATCTTGAGCACGTTCAGTCGTGGCCCGGTTGCGCCGACGAGAACGCCCTGCCGGCGGAGGTCGTTGGCGACGCGCCGGCCGATGGTCTCGTTCCCGGGCGCGTCGTTGTCGAGCTCGACGCCGACGAAGAGCCCCGGGCCGCGTACCTGCCTGATCAGGGGCTGCGCCGACGCGACCTCGGTGAGGCGCGCGCGAAGGTAGGCGCCGACGCGCTCGGCCTGTTCCGCGAGGCGCTCGCGCTCGATCACGTCGAGCACGGCCGAGCCGACCGCCGCGGCGACCGGCGATCCTGCGAAGGTCGAGAAGAAGTGCCAGCGCGAGGCGAACTCCGCCGCGATCGCCGGCGTGGTGACGACGGCGCCCATCGGGTGCCCGTTGCCCATCGGCTTGCCGAGGGTGACGATGTCAGGGACGACCCCGTCCTGGGCGAACCCCCAGAACGCCTCGCCGACCCGGCCGAAGCCGGCCTGCACCTCGTCGGCGATGCAGAGCGCGCCGACGGTCCGCGCTCGGTCGTAGGCCGTCCGGAGGTAGCCCGGCGGCACGGCGAAGATGCCGTCGCTCGAGAAGACGTCGTCGCAGATCAGGAACCCGGGCCCGTGGCCCTCCTCGCGCAGGCGCGCGAACGCATCGTCGACCTCGCTGCCGACGCGGGCTGCGGCGTCGGGGGATCCGAGCGTGCCGGCACCGCCGATCCGCGCCACCCACGGCTCGAGCGCCGCGGGGCCGAGCTCCTCGGGTGAGAGGGCAGCCGTCGCGGCCGTGGTGCCGTGGTAGGCGTGCTCGGTGATCACCGCTCCGCGGTTGCCTGTTACGGCGCGGGCGATCTGGATCGCGACGTCGTTCGCCTCGCTCCCCGAGTTGACGAACATGACGACCGAGAGCTCGTCCGGCAGCAGCGCCGCGAGCCGGTCGGCGTAGGCAGCCACCTCGTCCACGAGGTAGCGGGTGTTGGTGGTGAGCCGTCGCGCCTGCGCGGCGAGCGCCGCGGTCACGCGCGGATGGGAGTGGCCGACCTGCGGCACGTTGTTGTAGGCGTCGAGGAGCCGGTTGCCGTCGACATCGGTGAGCCAGACGCCGTCGCCCGACGCGAGGTGAACAGGCTCGTCGTAGCTCAACGAGAGGGCCGGGCCGAGACGAGCCTCTCGCAATGCCAGGCTCGCCGCGAGGCTGACGGGCGGGCGCACCTGCACGCCGCAGGCATCGGCCAGAGAGGACGCGAGCGCCGCCGGATCGTGCTGATCGAGGAGCGCGAGCGTCGCGAAGCAGTCGTCGGCGTCGGCGAGGATGTAGTCGACGTTGTCCGGGTGCAGCTCGGCGCGCCAGGCGGAGATGAGGAGCGACTGGGCCATCCGCGCCGCCGCGAGCTCGGGCACGAGCCGAAGCTCTGCAGCGGAGAGCGGCCTGATCGCGTGGTAGGCGGTGACGACCTCGACGAGCGGGTCGAGCGGGTCGGCACTCCCGAAGGCCTGGTAGGCCGCGGCGATCGCCGGATCGATCACCGTTCGTGTTCGGACGAGGTCGCCGAAGTCGACGATGCCGGCGACGCGCTCCGGGTCGTCCCGGCTGACGAGGACATTGCCGGGGTTGACGTCGCCGTGGATCGTCGACAGCGAGACGAAGCCGAGTGACGGCTCGACGGCGGCGACGTAGCGTTCGAGGTAGCGCTCGACGAGCGCGCGGCGGTCGGGTCCGAGGTACGCGAGCCTGTCGCTGAGCTGCGGCAGCCGGGCCACGTCCCAGAGCAGCGCCCGGTTGGCGAGCGGGTGGGAGAACCCGGCGAGCGCCTGGTCGAGGCGCGCCACGGCGGCGCCGATCGAGCGGCGAGTGGTCGGGCTCGCCGGGCCGGGCGGGAGGGAGATGCCGTCGATGAGGGCGACGAGCTGAACGGCGTGATCCACGCCGTCGATCGCCACGGAGCCCGTCGGCCGGCCGTCGACGGTGCGGCGCGGGCGGGCGATCGGCAGCTCGGGGTCGGCGGTGAGCGCGTGCTCCATCGCGAGCACCTGCATCTCCACGGTGCCCGCTGCATCTGCCGGGTTGCCGACCTTGAGCACGAACGAGCCGCCGTCCGCGTCGATCCGGAAGTTGCGGTCGCGCTCTCCGTCGAGCGGCGTCGCCTCTCCCTCGATGCCGAAGGCCGAGCGTGCGATCCCGGCCGCCAGCTCGGTGGGCACATCGGGCGCGCGCGCTTCGAGGACGTCGTCGCTCACGCCGGGCCACGATACAGGGGTCTGCGTCATCGACGGGGCCGAGCGCTGTCGCGGCAGGTCAGTGCGCGCTGACGGCCGTCTCGGTCTCGAACTGCTCCTCTTCCGTCGAGCCCCTGAGCGCGAGCGTCGAGCTCGTGCCGCCGGTGATCGCCTGCAGCACCTCGTCGAAGTAGCCGGCGCCGACCTCGCGCTGGTGGCGCGTGGCGGTGTAGCCCTCGTCCTCGAGCTCGAACTCCCGCTCCTGCAGCCGCACGTAGGCGGGCATCGCCTCCTGGCCGTAGCCGCGCGCGAGCTCGAACATCGAGAGGTTGACGGCGTGGAAGCCGGCGAGCGTGATGAACTGGAAGCGGTAGCCGAGCGCCGCGAGGTCGCGCTGGAACGCCTCGATCTGCGCATCGCTCAGGTGCTTGCGCCAGTTGAACGACGGCGAGCAGTTGTAGGCGAGGAGCTTGCCGGGGAACTGCTCGTGGATCGCGGCGGCGAACTTCTCGGCCTCCGCCATGTCGGGCGTCGACGTCTCGCACCAGATCAGGTCGGAGTACGGCGCGTAGGCGAGACCGCGGGCGATCGCGGCGTCGATGCCGTCGCGGACGCGGAAGAAGCCCTCCGGCGTGCGCTCGCCGGTGCAGAACTCGCGGTCGATCTCGTCGATGTCGCTCGTCAGCAGCGAGGCCGAGAGGGCGTCCGTGCGCGCCACGATCAGCGTCGGCACGTTGCAGACGTCCGCGGCGAGCCGCGCCGCGACGAGCGTGCGGATGTGCTGGGCGGTGGGGACGAGCACCTTGCCGCCGAGATGGCCGCACTTCTTCTCCGAGGAGAGCTGGTCCTCGAAGTGGACTGCCGCCGCGCCGGCCTCGATGAACGACTTCATGATCTCGTAGGCGTTGAGCGGGCCGCCGAACCCCGCCTCGGCGTCGGCCACGATCGGGGCGAGCCAGTGGACGGAGTCGTCGCCCTCCGCGTGCGTGATCTGGTCGGCCCGCAGCAGCGCGCTGTTGATGCGCTTCACGAGCGCCGGGGCGCTGTTGGCGGGGTAGAGGCTCTGGTCGGGATAGGTGTTGCCCGAGAGGTTCGCGTCGGCTGCGACCTGCCAGCCGGAGAGGTAGATCGCCTTGAGGCCGGCCTTGACCATCTGCACCGCCTGGCCGCCCGTCATCGCGCCGAGCGCCGGCACCCACTCGTCCTCGGCGAGCAGCCGCGCCAGCCGCTCCGCGCCGAGGCGGGCGAGCGTGTGCTCGATCGTGACCGAGCCGCGCAGACGCTCCACATCGGCCTCGCTGTAGGGACGCTCGATGGTGTCTGCCGGGCTCATGGTGGTTCCTCCTCTTGGATCCAAGTTTTGGTCTCTTGGATCCTACATGAGCCGGATGGACGGTGCAACGGCCATATTTCCTCTATTTCGGATCCAAGAATTGTGATTTCTGGATGCGGAACGTACACTGCGGCCGTGTCCACCCTGCTCTCGACGAAGGCGGACGACATCGCCCGCGTGCTCGAGGACGAGATCGTCGGCGGTCTCATCGCCCCCGGCACCGTCCTGCGGCAGGAGCAGCTCTCCGAGCGCTTCGAGGTCTCGCGGACGCCCGTGCGCGAGGCGCTGCGGCGGCTCGCAGCCCTCGGGCTCGTCTCGTTCGAGCCCAACCGAGGCGTGCGCGTGCGCTCGGTCTCGCCCGCGGAGCTGCGCGAGGCCTACCTCGTGCGCGCCGAGCTCGAGTCGCTCGCAACGGAGGTCGCGACTCCGCGGATGACGGCCGCCGACCTCGAGGCGCTCGACGCCGCCGAGGAGCGCTTCTCGGCGCTCACGCTCCAGCTGCGCGAGCAGGCGAGGCACGGCCTCGCGAGCGAGTCGCCCCTCTTCGTCGAGTGGATGCAGGCGAACTACGCGTTTCACGACGTCATCTACGGCGTCGCCGCGATGCCCTTCGTGGAGCGCCTCGCGAAGAGCGCCCGGCGAACCTTCATCGGCGACCGGGTCTGGAGCGCGCGCGTCGAGCTCGACGAGCTGTATGCGAAGAACGACCTTCAGCACCGTGCGATCCGCGATGCGATCGCGGCCGGCAGCGCGGCGGGAGCCCGGCTCCTCGCCCGCGAGCACGTGCTCTCGTCGGGGCGGTTGCTCGAGATCGTGATCGAGTCGCTCGGACGACCCCGGGCGCGACCCCGGCTGGGGCGCCTAGCCGGCAGGGGGGACGACAACCGCGACCGCGGGCGCGTTTTCCGGCCGCGGTTGTAGCGGGTGGGGCCGGGGTCTAGGCTCGTGCCGTCGATGGTTTGTGCAGCTGCGGGCACGAGAACGGGCCGGCCGCGAGGTTCTGCGAGGCGTGCGGTGCGGCGCTCGGCGGCGAGTCGGGTGAGCGCCGCAAGGTCGTGTCGGTGCTGTTCTGCGACGTGGTCGGCTCGACGGCGCTCGGGGAGTCGACCGATCCGGAGGCGCTGCGGGCGCTGCTTGCCCGGTATTTCGAGCGGATGAAGGGGATCGTCGAGTCGCACGGCGGGTCGGTGGAGAAGTTCATCGGCGACGCGGTGATGGCGGTGTTCGGGGTGCCTGCGGTGCACGAGGACGATGCGCTGCGGGCCTGCCGGGCGGCGGTCGAGATGCGGGAGGCGTTCCCGGAGCTCGGGATCGAGGGGCGGATCGGCGTGAGCGACGGGCGAGGTGGTGACCGGCACCGAGGAGCGCCTCGCGACGGGTGATGCGCTGAACGTGGCCGCCCGGCTGCAGCAGGCCGCGCAGCCGGGAGAGGTGCTGATCGCGGAGGCGACGCGTCGCGCTCGTCGGCGGCGCGGTCGACGTGGAGCCGGTCGAGCCGCTGGTGCTGAAGGGCAAGCGCGAGCCGGTGCCGGCCTTCCGGCTGCTCGCGTGCGCGGGCGGCGCCCGAGCGGCGGCACGACACGCCGTTCGTCGGCCGCGAGCGCGAGCTGGAGCTGCTGGGCGAGGCCTGGGGGCGGGCGCTCGCGGAGCAGCGCTGCGAGCTGGTCACGATCGTCGGCGATGCGGGCCTCGGCAAGTCGCGGCTGGTGGCGGAGGCGCTCGCCTCGATCGAGGCGCCGGTCGTTCGCGGCCGCTGTCTGCCCTACGGGGACCGGGATCACCTACTGGCCGGTGGTCGAGGTCGTGAAGCAGCTCGACGCGCTGCCCTCCGATCCGGCCGCGGCGGCGGCGATCCGCTCGCTGCTCGGCGAGTCGGAGGCAGGGCACGTCGGCGGAGGAGATCGCCTGGGCGTTCCGCAAGCTGCTCGAGGAGCAGGCGCCGCTCGTCGTCGTCTTCGACGACATCCAGTGGGGCGAGGAGACGTTCCTCGACCTGGTCGAGCATGTCGCGCTGCTCTCGAGCGGCGCCCCGATCCTGCTGGTCTGCATGGCGCGCCCGGAGCTGCTCGACAGCCGCCCGACCTGGCCGGTGACGCTGCGGCTCGAGCCGCTCAGCGAGCGAGGACGCGGCCAGCCTGATCGGGACGGCGGTGGCGGAGGAGCTGCGCGCGAGGATCGCGGCCGCGGCCGGCGGCAACCCGCTCTTCATCGGCGAGATGCTCGCGATGGCCGAGCGAGGCCGAGAGCGAGGTCGACGGTGCCGCCGACGCTTGCAGGCGCTGCTCGCGGCCCGCCTCGACCAGCTCGACCCGGCCGAGCGGCGGGTGCTCGAGCGGGGCGCGGTCGAGGGCGAGGTCTTCCACCGCGGCGCCGTGCAGGCGCTCGCGCCGGAGGAGAAGCAGGTGACGCCGCGGCTGGCGGCGCTCGTCCGCAGGGAGCTGATCCGTCCCGACACGGGCGCAGTTCGCGGGTGAGGACGGCTTCCGCTTCCGCCACCTGCTGATCCGCGACGCCGCCTACGACGCGCTGCCGAAAGCCGACGCGGGCGGAGCTGCACGAGCGCTTCGCGGCCTGGCTCGAGCAGCGCGGCGAGGAGCTGGTCGAGCTCGACGAGATCCTCGGCTACCACCTCGAGCAGGCCGCCCGCTACAAGCAGGAGCTCGGACAACCCGACCCGACGCTGGCCGAGCGCGCCGGCGAGCGGCTCGCGGCCGCCGGCCGCCGCGCGCTCTGGCGCGGCGACAACCGGGCCGCCGCCGGGCTGCTCGAGCGGGCGCTCGAGCTGACCCGGCCGGCGCGGCTCGACGTCATGCTCGAGCTCGACCTCGCCGCAGCGCTCTCCGAGCGGGACGGCCGCGAAGGCCGCCGCGATCGCCGACGCCGCCGCCGAGCGGGCGCGGGCGGCCGGCGACGAGACAGGCGAGCTGCTCGCCCGCGTCGGCGCCGCCTACTACCGCTTGTTCGTTCGAGGCCGATCCGGCCGTCGACGAGCTCGAGCAGCTCGCGCGGGAGGCGCTGCCGCTGCTCGAGCAGGCGGAGGACCACGCCGGCCTGGTGCACGTCTGGTACGCGCTCGGCTTCGGGGTCGCGAACTTCCGCGGCCGCTTCGAGGACTGGGCGCACGCGGCGGAGCAGGCGCTCCGCCACGCCCGCCTCGCCGGGCAGCGCAACGCGAATCTCTTCCGCCTCGAGCGACGCGCTCGTCTTCGGGCCGCGGCCGGCGGACGAGGCGCTGCGCACGCTCGACGCGCTCCTGCCCGAGAACCCGCATCCCGGCCGCTGCTGGTGCGCGCCTGGCTGCTGACCATGCTCGCCCGCTTCGACGAGGCAGCCCGGATCGCGCGCGAGGCCGGCGAGCGCTGGCGCGAGCTGACCGGCGACGACTCGGGTCGACGTCGTTCTCGGCCAGATCGCGGCCACCGCCGGCCGCCACGAGGACGCGGCCGCGCACCTCCGCCGCTTCTGCGACCTGCTCGAGGCCCGCGGCCAGCGCGGCCTACCTCTCGACCTTCGCGCCGCTGCTCGGCCGCTCGCTCTGCGCGCTCGGACGCTACGACGAGGCCGAGCCGCTCGCCCGGCTCGGCCGCGAGCTCGGCGACGAGCAGGACGCCTGCGACGCAGGCGCTCTGGCGGCAGGTGCAGGCGCTCGTCGACGCCCGCCGCGGCCACCACGCCGAGGCCGAGCAGCTCGCCCGCGAGGCCGTCGCGATCACCGAACGCACCGACGCGCTGAACATGCAAGGCGACGCGCTCTGCGACCTCGCCGAGGTGCTGCACGCCGCCGGCCGGAAGCGACGAAGCCGCAGCCGCGCTCGCCCAGGCGCTCGACGCTACGAGCGCAAGAAGAACCTCGCCAGGCCGCGCAGGTGCGCGACCGCCTGGCCGCGCTCGCAGCGCTAGTGCGGCCCGGCTCGCCGAGCGCACGTCGCGAACGTCCCCATGTCCGGCACGGTCAGGTCCGGCGTCGCCGACGCCGCGGGCGTAGCGCCGAAGCCCGGCCGGTCGTGGCGGCGGTCGACCCAGACCGTCGTCAGGCCGAGCTGCTTGGCCGGCACGTGGTCGTGGAAGAGGCTCTGGGCCGCGTGGAGGATGCGGTCACGGGGCACGTCGATCGTCTCGAAGGCGCGCTCGAACGGTGCCACGCTCGGCTTGTACGCGCGTGCGTCCTCCGCCGTGACGACCCAGTCGAAGGTGACGCCGAGGCGGCGGTTCGAGAGCGCGAAGAGGTCGCGGTCGCAGTTCGTGATCACGCCGAGCTTGAACCGCTCGTGGAGGCGGCGCAGGGCAGGCGCCGTGTCGTGAAATGCCGGCCAATCGCCGATCGCCTGCGCGAACCCGCGTGCGTCCTCGTCGGAAGCGGAGAAGCCGAGCTCCTCGCACAGCCCGCGCAGCGAGCGCGCCAGGATCTCACGGTACGGCAGGTAGTCGCCGGCCTCGAGCGCGGCCTCGTGGCGCGCGTAGCGTTCGAGCAGCTCGTCCTCGCTCGCGTCGACCCCGTGGGGCGCGAGCACGGGCTGGAGCGCGTTGAGGATTCCCTGCTCCCAGTCGATCAGGGTTCCGTAGCAGTCGAACGTGATCGCGTCGAAGCGCGTGAAGTCGAGCTCTGCAGTCATCAGGCCCAGAACGTATCGAACGCCGCCGGGTCGCTCGGCAGCGCGAGCACCTCCTGCACGAGCCCGTCCTCGATCCGGAACAGCAGCACCTGGTCGAGCTCGAGCCGCCGGCCGTGGCGCTCGCCGCTCGCGCGGTACAACGCGGCTGCTCGGTCGTCCGAGGCGAGCACGTCGATCAGCGACGAGGAGTAGGTGCCCGTCCGTCTCCTTCGGCAGCCGCCCGAGGAAGCCGAAGATCTGCTCGCGGCCGACGAACGTCCCTGCCATCGAGCCGTTCCCCGGCACGACCCAGGTCGCGTCGTCCGCGAACACGTTGCGCAGGGCGAAGCCGCGCTTCTGCGCGAAGGCGGCGAAGATGTGGCGGACGAGCGCCTCGTTCTCAGCGCGGGCCACGGCTCGTCACCCTTCTCCTCCCAGCGGTCGATCAGGCCCTCGACGTGCCGGCGCTGCGCGTCGCCGAAGTCGTACCTGCGGAGCAGCCGCCGCGCCTCCTTCGGGTCGTCGTTCGCGACCGCCGCCTCGAGGTGCTCGCGCTCAGGGGTCGGCTGCCGCAGCTGCCTGCGGAGCCAGCGGAGGAGGCTCACCGTCTCCTGGTCGACCGGCTGCGCCATCGCTGCCAGCTTAGATGGCCGCGCGACTGCCGTTGCCGTGCAGGGGCGCTAGGGTGGCTCCATGGACACGCTGCTCGCGATCGCCAGCCGTCGCGACGAGCGGCGCACGCTGCCGGAGCCGCTGCCTCCCGAGTTGACGAGGCGCGTGCTCGACGCCGGCAGGCTCTCGGGCTCGTCCCGGAACGGGCAGCCGTGGACGTTCGTCGTCCCGACCGGCCGGGCCCGGACCGAGGAGCTCGCGCGCGCGGTGTCGGTGCCCGAGAACGTGTTGGGTGCAGGTCTCGTCGTCGCGGTCCTCGTGCGCGGGAAGGGACCGGTGCTGTTCGATGCCGGGCGCGCGGCCCAGAGCATGCTGCTCGCCGCCTGGGCCCTCGGGCTCGCGTCGTGCCCGAACGGGATCACGGATGCCGGCCTGGCGCGGACCGTGCTCGACGCGACGGACGACGAGGTGCCGGTGATCGTGCTCTCGTTCGGCCTGCCCGAGCGGCCTCGCGACGCGGAGCTGCACACGGTCGAGGAATGGAGCGCGCGGGCGAACCGCAAGCCGCTCGACGAGGTCGTGCGATGGCTGTCGTGACGCGGATGAAGGGTGGGCTCGACCTGGGTGGAACGAAGATCCAGGCGGTCGTGACGAACGGCGAGTCGTTGGTGCTCGGCAGCGCGCGACGCGAGACGCCCCGCAAGGGTGGTCCGCGGGCGGTTGCCTTCGAGCTCGCCGAGGCGCTGCGCGCCGCGCTCGACGATGCCGGCGTCGAGCCGATGGGTCTCGCCGGGATCGGGATCGGCGCGCCGGGGTCGATCGACGCCGAGTCGGGCACCGTGCTCCAGGTGGCGAACATCGAAGGCTGGGACGACCCGTTCCCGCTCGGGCCGACGCTCGCCGCCGAGCTCGGGAGGCCCGTCCGGATCGGCAACGACGTCAACGTGGCGGTCGACGCCGAGCATCGCTTCGGAGCCGGTCGTGGGCTCAACTCGTTCCTCGGCGTCTTCTGGGGCACGGGCGTCGGCGGCGGCATCGTGATGGACGGGCGCAAGCTCACGGGCCGCGGCTCGGCCGGCGAGATCGGGCACGTGTGCTCGAAGCCCGGCGGTCGCCTGTGCAACTGTGGTCTCCAGGGTTGCGTCGAGGCGTACGCCGGCCGCGGTCAGCTCGAGGAGCGGGCCCGCGAGATCGCCAAGGAGCGCCCGACGATGCTGTTCGACCTGATGGAGAAGCGCGGACGCGACCGGCTCACGAGCGGCGTCTGGCTGCGCGCCCTGCAGGCGGGCGACGAGGTTGCGGAGGAGCTGATCCTGCGGGCCGTGCAGGCGCTCGGGGTCGGGATCGGCTCGGCCGTGACGCTGCTCGACGTCGAAGCGGTGATCATCGGTGGCGGTCTCGGCGAGCGGATCGGTGCCGACTGGCTCGCCCGGATCGAGGCTGCCGCGAACGAGCACACCTTCTTCCGGGAGCCTCCGGAGTTCCGGCTCGCCGAGCTCGGCGATCTCGGCGGTGCGATCGGCGCGAGCCTGCTCGAGTGACGGTCGCGATCGTCACCGGCGCCGGCCGGGGAATCGGCGCCGCAGTCGCACGACGGCTCCACGGCGATGGGTGGACGGTCGTCCTCGCCGATCTCGACGGCGATGCCGTCGGCGCGCTCGCCGGCGAGCTCGGGAGCGACGCCGTCCCGGTCGCGATGGACGTGCGCGACCCCGACTCGTGGGCGCGTGCCGTCGGTGCCGCCCACGAGGCAGGCGACCTCGGCGCGCTCGTCAACGGCGCCGCCCGCACCGTCGTTCGCGACCTCTTCGCGATCGAGCCGGAGGAATGGGACGACGTGCTCGCCACCAACCTGCGCGGCCCGTTCCTCGGCATCCGCGCCGTCGGCCCGCACCTGCGCGATCGCGGCGCCGGGCGCATCGTCAACATCGCGTCCGACTCGGCGTTTCGGGGCCGTGGCGTCACGGGCGCCCACTACGCGACGTCGAAGGCCGGCCTGATCGCGCTCACGCGGCGCGCCGCGGCGGCCCTCGCTCCCGCGGGCGTCACCGTCAACGCGGTCGCTCCCGGCACGATCGACGGCGAGACCGTCCGCGAGCTCGCAGGAGACAGGATCGACGAGCTCGCGGCCGAGATCCCGGCGGGCCGGCTCGGGAGGCCGGAGGAGATCGCGGCGCTCGTCGCGTGGCTCCTCTCCGACGACGCGGCCTACGTGAATGGGGCGACGCTGCTGGCCGACGGCGGCGCCGCGCTCTGACGTTGCTCGCCGGCGTCACCCGGCCGGCAAGGAGCGGCGGAGGAAGCCCAGCAGGTTGCCGGACGAGACGGCGGCGATGTCGGGATCGCTCCAGCCGCGGTCGGCGAGCGCGGCCAGGAGCGCGGGGTAGTCCTCTGGCCCCTTGAGCCCTTCGATTCCCGCGCCCGGCTTGAGGCCGGCCGGCATCAGCCCGTCGGCGGGCTCGGGCATCGGCGGCATGACCTCGCTCAGCCGCGTCGTGAAGTCGCCGCCGAGGCACACGCGATCGATCCCGATCACGCCGACCGCGTGCTCGAGATGATCCACGACGCGAGCCAGCGTTCGCTGCTCGTGGCCGATCGCGAGCGGGTGCAGCATCAGGCCGAAGAGCCCTCCTGCTGCCGGCGAGGGCGCGCAGCTGGTCGTCGGTCAGATTGCGTGGGTGATCGTTGACCGAGCGGCACGCGGCGTGGGTGCAGATCACCGGAGCACCGGCGGCGCGCGCGATGATCTCGTCGAACGTCGCCGGCGAGGCGTGGGCGAGATCGAGGATCACCCCGAGCCCGACGAGCTCGTCGACGAGCGCCCGGCCCAGCCGCGACAGCCCGCCGTCCTCGGCGGCGCCGTCGGCGAACGGGTTGCGGCGGTTCCAGGTCAGCCCCGCCATGCGCATCCCGAGCTCCCAGAACGTCTCGGCGGGCCACGTCTCGTAGCCGAACTGCTCGACGCCTTCGAGCGAGAGCATCAGCCCGATCCGCTCGCCGCGCTCGACCGCGTCGAGGTCGGATGCCGTCCGGACCTGCACAACCCGCTCGGGGCTCTCGCGGACGGCACGGAGCAGGCAGGTCGCCTGGCCGAGCGCCTCGCGGAGCGTGCCCTCGGGCTGCCGCTCGAGCTCGACGAAGACCGGGCACACCTGCAGCCCGACGCCACCGGCCTCGAGCAAGGGGAGCCACGTCCGGGCGAAAGCGCCCGTTTCGCCGAAGCGCAGCTCGCGGTAGCCGAGCTCGAGCAGCAGGTCGAGGTGGGCGTCCGCGATCACGCCGGGAGTCTACGAGCGAGCGCAGCCGCCGGTGGTGCGCCTCGCATTGCGAGGTGCGCTTGGCCACCGGTTGTTGACATCCGCGGTTCAGGCGTTACATTTGTGCGATGCCCATACAAAACCCGACGCTGGGTTTGCTGGAGTCGACGGCGGCACGTCACATTCCACGGGTCGAGGCGTGAGCTTCGAACGCCCTCTGGGAGCCAATGCGCGCGCCGATCAGACGACCGTCAGACGGGCGAATCTCGGCGTCGTGTTGAAGCAGATCGCAGCCGGCGAGCCGCGCTCGCGCGCGAGCGTCGCGGCCGAGACGGGGCTGACGCGGGGGACCGTCTCGAGCCTCGTGGGCGAGCTGATCGAGCTCGACCTGCTCCGGGAGACCGGCTCCGACGAGCACCCCGGCCGCGTCGGCCGGCCGGCCCAGACGCTCGAGCTCGGCGACCGGGTGGTCTCGATCGGGCTCGAGGTCAACGTCGACTACCTGGCCGTGTGCGTCGAGGATCTGACCGGGACGATTCGCTACGAGCGGCGTGTGCACACCGACAACCGGCGCTCGTCGCCGAGGCCGGTCCTGAATCGCCTCGGCCGGATGGCGACCGAAGCCCTCGCCGCCGTGTCTGACCTGCAGCTCGTCCCGGCGGGTGTCGCCGTTGCGCTGCCCGGCATCGTCGAGGCGCAGACCGGCACCTTGCTCTGGGCACCGAACCTCGGCTGGTCGGAGATCCTCGTCGCCGACGAGATCGCCGCCCGGCTGCCGGATCTCCCTCACCTCGCCGTGCGCGCCGAGAACGAGTCGAACCTCGCCGCACTCGCCGAGCACTGGCAGGGCGTCGCGCGCGACGCCGAGAACTTCGTCTGCGTGTTCGGCGAGATCGGCGTCGGCGGTGGCATCTTCATCGACGGCGAGCTCTTCCGCGGCTCCCACGGGTTCGGTGGCGAGTTCGGCCACATCACCGTCGATCCGACCGGCCCGCGCTGCAAGTGCGGCTCGGCCGGTTGTCTCGAGACGTTCGTCGGGCTCGAGGCCATCACCCGGCGGGCGGGCATCGCGATCGGCGCCGGCGGCCGCGCCCGCAGCATCACCGCGGAGCTCGTCCGGCGCGCCGAGGACGGCGACGAGGCCGTGATCACGAGCCTCGCCGAGGCCGGCCGCTACCTCGGACTCGGCCTCGGCTCGGTTGTGAACCTCTTCGACGTCGATGTCGTCGTGCTCGGTGGGTGCTTCGGCCCCCTCGCTCCGTGGCTCGTCGACGACGTCCGCAGCGTGCTCGACGAGCGCGTGCTCTCGTCCGCCTGGTCGGGGTGCGAGGTGCGTGCATCGGAGTTCGGTGAGGGGGCGGCGGTGCGTGGAGCGGCCGCCCTGACGCTCATGTCGGTGCTGGCCGAGCCGTGGCTCGTCGCGGAGCGGGCCGGCTCTCCACGGGAAAGGGTTTCCTGACAATGGATGTTCGACAGCGACCAGGGGTCATGAGTCCGTGCGGACGCATGTGCCGGACAATGGTGGTCGCTGCCCGAACGAGTTACGAAGGAGGTGTCGACCGCGTTCGAACAGCACGTGCAGCGCTCTCACGGCGAGGGCATTGAACAGCGCCCCCAAGGGCTGTAATGTTGCCCCGCCGCACATCAAGGCACATCACCAGGAGGAGAACCATCGTGAAGAAATTTGTAATCCTGTCCGTCGTCGCGGTCGCTTTTGCGAGCGTCGCGGTGACGGCGGCGCTTGCGAGCTCGTCGCATCGCGCCGCCAACAAGGACATCTGCGTGCTTCTGCCGGACCCGAAGTCGTCGGTCCGCTGGGAGACGCAGGATCGTCCCGCGCTCGTCAAGGCGTTCAACGCTGCGAAGGCCTCGTACGTGATCACGAACGCAGGCGGTGACGCCCAGAAGCAGAAGACGCAGGCCGATCAGTGCCTCTCGAACGGCGCCAAGGTCGTCATCCTCGTCTCGCTCGACGCCGGCTCCTCGATCGCGATCGAGAATGCCGCCGCCGCCAAGGGTGCAAAGGTCATCGAGTACGACCGCCAGGTCAAGGGCGGCAAGTCGGCGATCTACATCTCGTTCGACGGCGCCAAGGTCGGCGTGCTCCAGGGTCGGGGCGTCGTCGCCGGTCTGAAGGCGAACGGGCATGTACAGCAAGAAGCCGGTCGTCGCCGAGCTGAACGGTGGCCAGACCGACAACAACTCGTACCTCTTCAAGGGTGGTTACGACTCCATCCTGAAGCCGCTCTACAAGAACGGCACCTTCAAGAAGGGCCCGGATCAGTTCACACCCGACTGGGACAACCAGAAGGCAGGCGTGATCTTCGAGCAGATGCTCGTCAAGACGAGCAACAAGATCGATGCCGTCGCGGCGGCCAACGACGGTCTCGCGAACGCGGTCGTCGTCGCGCTGAAGGCCCATGGCCTGAAGCCGATCCCGCTCTCCGGCCAGGATGCGACGGGCCAGGGTGTCCAGAACATCATCTCCGGTTGGCAGACGATGACGGTCTGGAAGGACACGCGGGTGCTGGCGACCAAGTCGGCGCTCGCCGCCATCGCGCTCGCCAAGGGCAAGACGCCCATCTCGAACACGACGGTGAAGAACGGCGCCAAGAACCTGCCGGCGTACATCATCCCGCCGGTGGCGATCACGAAGGCGAACTACAAGCAGCTCTTCAACGGCTACCTGAAGAAGAGCGAGGTCTGCGTCGGCGAGTACAAGAAGTACTGCTGATCAGCGTAGGCTAGGAACCATCGACTCGAGGGCCGCCCGCCAGGCGGGCGGCCCTCGGCTCGCTGACTCGATCCCGATGACGCACCACCAAGCCCCGCACCCACACACCGTCCACCGAACCGCTCCTCGAGCTTCGGGGAGTGTCGAAGAACTTCGGCTCGGTCCAGGCACTCACGGACGTCGACTTCGAGGTGCGCGCAGGTGAGGTGATGGCGCTCGTCGGCGACAACGGCGCCGGCAAGTCGACGCTGATCAAGTGCGTCGCCGGCATCCACAACGCCGACGGCGGCGAGATCATCTTCGACGGCCAGCCGGTCACGATCCACAGCCCGAAGGACTCGGCGAACCTCGGGATCGAGGTCGTCTACCAGGATCTCGCGCTGTGCGACAACCTCGACGTCGTCCAGAACATGTACCTCGGCCGCGAGGCCCACGACTTCTTCCAGCGGCTCAAGGAGCCCGAGATGGAGAGGCGCACGGCCGAGACGATGAAGAGCCTCGCCGTCACGACGATCCGCTCGATCCGCCAGCCTGTCGCGACGCTCTCCGGCGGCCAGCGCCAGTCGGTCGCGGTCGCCCGCGCCGTGATGTGGAACTCCCGGCTCGTCATCCTCGACGAGCCGACAGCCGCCCTCGGCGTCGCGCAGACCGAGCAGGTGCTCGAGCTCGTCGCGCGCCTCGCCCAGCAGGGGCTCGCGGTCGTCCTGATCTCGCACAACCTGCACGACATCTTTGCGGTCGCCGACCGCATCACGGTGCTGCGACTCGGCCGGTCGATCGCCGTCTACGACCGCGACAAGACCAACCAGCAGGAGGTCGTCGGCGCGATCACCGCCGGCGTGCCGACGAAGGTGTCGGGTATCGCGATGGAAGCGCCCGAGGAGGCACCGTGAGCAGCGCCGGGGCGACCCCGCAGACGTCGGTCGACCAGACGAAGGCATCGTCCAGCGGATCCGCGAGCAACATCAGCGCCGGCAACCTCGGCAGCTGGCCCGTCCTGATCGGCCTGGCGATGATCGTCCTCTTCTTCTCGTTCAAGGCCGACAACTTCTTCACGCCGGGCAACTTCACCAACATCATCACGCAGATGGCCGGCGTGACGATGCTCGCCTACGGCGTCGTTTTCGTCCTCCTGATCGGCGAGATCGACCTCTCGATCAGCTACGTCAGCGGCGTCGCCGGCGTCGTCGTCGCCCAGCTGACGCTGGCAGGAAGCTCGCACGAGCTGCCCGGGCCTGCTCGCGATCGTGCTCGCGATCGGTGCCTGCGCGCTGATCGGCGTGTTCCAGGGCTCGATCGTGGCGCTCGATCGGGGTGCCTGCCTTCGTCGTCACCCTGGCCGGGTATCAGATCTGGCAGGGCGTGATCCAGAAGTCGATTCCGCAGGGCGTCCTCGTGATCCAGGACAACACGGTCAACAACGTCGGCGAACTACTTCTTCTCGAAGGAGGCCGGCTGGATCATCGCCATCGTCGTCGCCGGGATCTACGTCGTCAGCACCGTCGGCGGCGTGATCTCGCGCCGCCGGCACGGCGTCGCCGTCCGCGATCCGCTGCTCGTCGCGCTCAAGCTGGTCGGGGTCGTCGTGGTCACGTTCGGCGTTGTCGCGATCTGCAACCGGGACCGCGGTGTTCCGTTCGTGCTGCTCCTGATCATCGTGATGCTGCTCTTCTGGACGTTCATCGCCAAGCGCACGACGTTCGGCCGGCACGTCTACGCCGTCGGCGGCAACGCCGAGGCGGCGCGGCGCGCGGGCATCAACGTCCCACGCGTCCGGATCATCGTCTTCATGATCTCGAGCGGCATGGCCGGCCTCGGCGGCATCGTGCTCGCCGCCCGCCTCAACAGCGTCGACCTCAACGCCGGCGGCGGCACGCTGCTGATCGACGCGATCGCGGCAGCCGTGATCGGCGGCGTGAGCCTCTTCGGTGGCCGCGGCGAGGTTCGCGACGCGCTGTTCGGCTCGCTCGTGATCGCGACGATCGCGAACGGCCTCAACACGCTCAACCTCACCCAGGGCATCGATCTACATCATCACCGGCTGCATCCTGCTCTTCGCCGTCACGCTGGACACCGTCCTGCGCCGGAGGCAGCAAAAAGCGGGCGCTAGATCGCTGAGGTCGCTGCGATGGAAGAGCGTATCGCAGCAACCTCAGCTTGATGTTTTCTGCGCGCTTCGCGCGATCCTGAAGCCGGGAACGCTACGGTTCCCCGTGGCCGCCTCCCTAGTGGGGCTCGACCGCGCTAGCGGTAGCTGATCGTCTCCCGCTTGCCCGCTCGCGCTCGAGCGCACGATCGCGTCGCAGACCTCGGCGGCGCGGTAGCCGTCCTCGAACGTCGCACCGTACGGGGCCGACGCCGGTGTCCTCCTTGATCGCGCGCAGCAGGTGGTGGATCTCGTGCACGAACGTCTCGCCCCAGCCGATGATGTGCCCGGGCGGCCACCAGAACTCCCAGAAGGGATGGTCGGCCTCGGAGACGAGCACCGTCTTGAAGCCTCGGGCCCGGTCGCCGTCGGCGCGGAACACCTGGAGCTCGTTCAGCTTCTCCATGTCGAAGGCGAGCGAGCCCTTCGAGCCGTTGATCTCCCACTGGAAGGCGTTGCGGCGGCCGAGCGCGAGCCGCGTCGCCTCGATCGTCCCGATCGCACCGGCCTCGAACTCCACCGCCGCCTCGATCGCATCGTCGACCTGGCGGCCCGGGGAGGAAGGTGTGGACGAGCGCCGAGACGGTCGAGATGTCGCCGACGAGGAAGCGGGCGAGGTCGATCACGTGGGCGCCGAGGTCACCGAGCGCACCCGAGCCGGCCGCCGCGGCATCGAAGCGCCACGTGTCGAGCGTCGGATCGTCGCCCCAGTCCTGCAGGTAGCGGCCGCGGAAGTGGCGGATCTCGCCCAGCTCTCCTGCCTCGATCATCTCGCGGGCGAGACGAACGGCGGGGACGAAGCGGTAGTTGAAGGCGCAGAGGTGCTTGACGCCGGTCGCCTCGACGCGCTGCCAGATGTCGTAGCTCTCGTCGGCATCGCGGCCGAGGGGCTTCTCGCAGAGCACGTGCTTGCCCGCCTCGGCTGCGGCGATCGTCGGCTCGGCGTGGAGCGAGTTCGGGCCGCCGTTGTCGAACAGCCCGATCGACGGGTCGCTGACGATGTCGCGCCAGTCGGTCGTCCACCGCTCGTAGCCGTAGCGCCTGGCGGCACCGGCCACGGCCTCCTCGTCTCGGCCTGCGATCGCAACGAGCCTCGGCATCAGCGGCGGTGGCCACGTCATGTACTGGATCTTCCGGAACGCGTTCGAGTGGGCCTTGCCCATGAACGCGTACCCGAGCATGCCGATCCCGATCTCGTCGATCTCGCCGACCGCGGCGACGGGTGGCTTCGCGCCGATCCCGGTTTGCTCATCGCTCACTGTGTTCGCTCCTTCTCCGTGGGTCGATCCGTATCCGGGATACTACGAGGCGGCGCCACCCGACGACCGCGAGGAGAAGCTGCGAATGAAGACGTCCCTTGGTATCTGGGCCTTCGGCCCGATGATCACGCGGTTCGTCGCCGTGGGGTATCAGCCTCAGTGGACGAACGAGCCGATGCCCGACAAGGTGCACCGCGCGGTCGAGGGGCTCGGCGACCTGATGGACGACTACGAGTTCCACTACCCCGGCGAGCTCAATCCCGACAACCTGGACGACGTGCGAGCCGCGCTCGACGGGCACGGGATCGCGACGATCTGCACCGGGCTTCACGGCGATCCTCGCTTCGGCAAGGGCGGGCTGACCGCCCCGGATGCGGCGACGCGCGCCGAGGCGCGCCGGCTGACGCGCGAGACGGCAGAGCTCGCCGGACACGTCGGCGCGAACATGATCTGCTGGCCGGGGATCGAGGGCTACAACTACCCGTTCCAGACGGAGTACGCGCAGGCCTGGGAGTGGTTCATCGAGGGAATGGCCGAGGCGGCGCAGATCTGCGACAAGCACGGGGTGAAGCTCTTCCTCGAGCACAAGAACTCCGAGCCGGCGATGAAGATCTTCATGCGCAACATCGGCATGACGCTGCACGTGATCCACACCCTGCGGGCGCAGGGGATCACCAACGTCCAGGTCAACATGGACTGGCAGCACCTGATCATGAACGGCGAGTCGCTCGGCGAGTACGCCGCGATGCTCGCCGCCGAGGGCCTGCTCGGGCACCAGCACGCGAACTCGGGCTGGGGCACGTTCGACGACGACAACATGGTCGGCGCAACGGCGTTCATGGAGACGCTCGAGCTCGCTCTCGAGCTCCGCCGCGCCAACTACGGCGCGAACGGCGAGTACCTGGGCTTCGACCTCTATCCCTACACCGAGGATGCCGTCGCGGCCGTGAAGCGGTCGGTGCTGCAATGGCGCTTCATCGACTCGGTGGCGGCGAAGATCGACGACGTGGCGCTGCGCGAGGCGCAGAGTCGCAAGGACGCCGTCCGGGCCTACGAGCTGGTCTACGCCGCGCTCGGTGCCTAGAGCCGCCCGCGACGAGCTCGCCTCGCTGACCGCGAGGCTCGTCGAGATCGATTCGACCAACCCGGACCTCGTCCCGGGTGGGGCAGGCGAGGGCGAGGTCGCGGCGTACGTCGCCGACTGGCTGCGAGAGGCCGGTCTCGAGGTCGAGCTCTACGAGGCTGCCCCGGGACGGCCCAACGTCGTCGGCGTCGCACGCGGCTCCGGCGGCGGCAGCTCGCTGCTCCTGAACGCGCACATGGACACGGTCGGTGTCGCCGGCATGGAGAGCCCGTTCGCGCCGGCGGTGCGGGACGGCCGCCTCCACGGCCGTGGGGCGGGGGATATGAAGGGATCGCTCGCGGCGTCGATGCTGGTCGGCGCCGCCGCGGTCCGCGAAGGGCTTCCGGGGCGACGTGATCGTGGCCGCCGTGGCCGACGAGGAGGTCGGCAGCCTCGGCACCGAAGCGCTCGTCCGCCGCACCACGGCCGACGCAGCGATCGTGACGGAGCCGACGGACGAGGTCGTCGCGATCGCCCACAAGGGCTTCGTTGCGTTCGAGGTCGAGACGGCGGGCTTCGCGGCCCACGGCTCGCGCCCCGACCTCGGCATCGACGCGATCGCGGCGATGGGCCCGATGCTCTCCGGGATCGCCGAGCTCGACGCCCGCCTGCGCTCGGGTAACGGCCATCTGTTGCTCGGCACCGGATCGATGCACGCCTCGGTGATCGAGGGCGGGCAGGAGTACTCGAGCTATCCGGCAAGCTGCCGGCTGCTCGGCGAGCGCCGGACGATCCCGGGTGAGACCCTCGAGGACGTGCGGGCAGAGCTCGAGGCGCTCGCAGCGGGGACGGGGGCGATCGTCCGCCTGCCGTTCAGTCGCGGCCCGTTCGAGACGGCTCCAGACGAGGTCGTCGTGGCGGCACTGCACCGGCACCTCGGTCACGTCGAGGTCGGCGGCGTCCCGTTCTGGGCCGACTCCGCCCTGCTCGCCGAAGCGGGCATCCCGACCGTCGTCTTCGGGCCGGTCGTCGGCGGGCTGCACGGCGTCGACGAGTGGGTCGATCTCGACTCGCTGGCGCGCTGCTACGACGCGTACCTCGCCGTCGCAAGAGACCTGTGCGGATGAGCCGGCTTCGCGTCGTGCATGTCGGAGTGGGGCTGTGGGGCCAGAGCTGGGCCGAGCACATCGCACGCGCGCCCGGCTATCGCCTCGTCGGTGTCGCCGACGCCGGTGCCGCGGCGCGCGAATGGGCCGAGCAGGCGCTCGGGGTTCCCACCTTCCGCGATCTCGCTCGTGCGCTCGCAGCGGTGGAGCCGGACGTCGTCGTGCTCGCCTCGCCGCCGTCGACCCATCGTCCGCTCGCGGAGCTCTCGCTCGCAGCAGGGTGTCACGTCGTCGTCGAGAAGCCGCTCGCCCTGACGCTCCCGGACGCCGTGGCGATCGCCGCTGCCTCCGTCGCGAGGCCGGGCGGATCGCGATGGTCGCGCAGAACTACCGCTTCCGGCGCCAGCCGCGCGCGCTGCACGACCTCGTCACGGCCCGCGCGCTCGGGCGCCTGCTCGGAATCCGGATCTCGTGTCGCCGCGACCTGCGCGACGCCTGGATCTCCCGTCGCGACTGGCGCGGCAAGATGCCGTACCCGTACCTCCTCGACATGGCGATCCACCACGTCGACCTCGTGCGGATGATCACCGGGCAGGAGGTGGCCGAGGTCGACGCCCGCGGCTGGAACGTGCCCGACGCCCCGTTCAAGCACGATCCCACCGTCGCGGCGCTGCTCACCCTCGCCGACGGCACGCCGATCGCCTACGAGGGGACGTGGGCCGAGCCGCTCTCCGAGACGTCGTGGAACGGCGACTGGGAGCTCCTCGGCGAGCGCGGCCGTGCCACCTGGTCGGGCGGCGTCGACGATGCTCTGCTCGGAGTGGTGCGGTTCGGGCGGCATCGCGAGCGCGCGGCGCGGGTCAAGCTGCCGTCGCTGCGGTGGGTCGACCGGCGCGGCGTCCTCGCCGAGCTCCGGCGCGCCGTTGCCGCCGGCGAGCAGCCGGAATCCTCAGCGGCCGACAACGTCAAGAGCCTGGCCACGATCTTCGCGATCGCCCGCTCGACCGACGAGCGCCGGCCGGTGCGCGTCGAGGAGGTGCTCGCGGCGTGAAGATCGGGCTCTTCCTGGCGCTGTTCTCGGATCGCTCGCTCGAGGAGGCGCTCGACGCTGCCCTCGCCGCAGGGTGCGAGACCGTCGAGATCATGTCGGGCCCCTGGAGCCCGCACTGCCGGCCGGCCGAGCTGCTCCAGGACGCGGCGGCACGCGAGCACCTCGCAGCGCTCGTCGCCGAGCGTGGGCTCGCGATCTCGGCGCTCTCGTGCCATGCGAACCCGCTGCACCCCGATGCGGCTATCGCGGCCGGCGCGGACGAGGCCTACCGCGACACCGTTCGCCTCGCAGCCGAGCTCGGCGTCGCCACCGTGATCACGTTCTCCGGCTGCCCGGGCGAGTCCGAGCACTCGCTGCGACCGAGCTGGGTCACGTGCTCGTGGCCGGACGACTTCCCGGAGACCCTTGCGTGGCAGTGGGACGAGCGGGTGCTTCCCTACTGGGCCGAGGCTGCGCCGTTCGCGGAACGGCATGGGATTCGCGTCGCGATCGAGCCGCATCCGGGCTTCGTCGTCTACAACACCGCGTCGATGCTGCGGCTCCGCGAGAGCGCGGGCGAGAGCGTCGGAGTCAACTTCGATCCCTCGCACCTGTTCTGGCAGGGCATGGACCCGCTCGCCTGCGTGAACGCGCTCGGCGACGCGATCTTCCACGTGCACGCGAAGGACACGGGCTTCCACGAGGATCTCCTCGCGCTCAACGGCGTGCTCGAGCCGATCCCCGGCAACCGCCCCGCCGAGCGGAGCTGGATCTTCCGCTCGGTCGGGGCCGGGCATCCCGTCGAGTTCTGGCGGGCGCTCGTCGACGCTCTCGGCGCGGCGGGCTACGACGGTGCGCTCTCGATCGAGCACGAGGATCCGCTGCTCTCCCACGCCGACGGGCTCGAGCTCGCCGTGACGACGTTACGCGCGGCGCTCGCGGAAGAGGCTCCAGGAGGCTCGGCGAATGCCGGCTGAGCACCCGGAGGTCGTCGTCGGGCTCGATGTCGGCACGACCGGCGTCAAGGGGATCGCCGTCGCGCCCGACGGGGCGGTGGCCGCCGTCGCCGAGCAGGGCTACCCGTTGTCGACGCCCCAGGCCGGGCTGGTCGGAGCAGGATCCGGAGGACTGGTGGCGCGCGACGGAGATCGTGCTGGGCACGCTGGCGTCGGAGCTGGGTGGCGCGCGGATCGTGGGGATCGGGCTCAGCGGCCAGATGCACGGGCTCGTCGCCCTCGACAGCGCCGACCGCGTGATCCGGCCGGCGATCCTCTGGAACGACCAGCGAACCGGCGCCGAGTGCGCCGAGATCGAGGAGCTCATCGGCCTCGACCGGCTGATCTCGCTGACCGGGAATCGCGCCCTGACGGGATTCACGGCGCCGAAGCTCCTGTGGCTGCGCCGCCACGAGCCCGACTCGTACCGGCGGATCGCGCGGATCATGCTGCCGAAGGACTACGTCAGGCTTCGGCTCACCGGCGAGTGGGCGACGGACGTCGCCGACGCCTCGGGGACGCTGCTGCTCGACGTCGCCGCCCGCACCTGGTCGGGCGAGGTGCTCGACGCTCTCGAGCTTCCACCGGCCTGGATGCCACGGCTCCTCGAGTCGCCCGAGGTCTCGGGCGTCACCATCGCTTGTGACAAAGTGTCACAAGGGATTCCGGTCGCGGCCGGGGCGGGGGACTGCGCGGCCGCTGCGGTCGGAGTCGGGATCGACCGCCCGGGGCCGCTCTCGATCGTGCTGGGAACCTCCGGCGTCGTGTTTGCCGCGCTGCCGTCGTTCGCGTCGGATCCGCAGGCGCGCGTGCACGCGTTCTGCCACGCGGTGCCCGACCACTGGCACGCGATGGGCGTGATGCTCTCCGCCGCGGGATCGCTGCAGTGGTTCCGCGACCGGCTGGCGCCGGACACGTCCTTCGCCGACCTCGTCGCAGAGGCCGAGGCATGGGGGCCGGGCGCCGAAGGGCTCCTCTTTGCGCCCTATCTCGCCGGCGAGCGCACGCCGCACGCCGATCCCTCGGCCCGGGCTGCGTTCACCGGGCTCGAGCTTCGTCACGACCGCGGCGCCCTCGTGCGCGCCGTGCTCGAAGGCGTCGCGTTCGGGCTGCGCGACTCGCTCGAGCTCGTGGAGGGGCTCGGCGGCCCCGTCGACCGTGCCCGCGCGTCCGGTGGCGGCGCGCGCGGGCTCTGGCTCGAGATCGTGGCGTCGGTGCTCGGCCTGCCGATCGAGCTCACGGCGGTGGAGGAGGGCTCGGCGTACGGCGCCGCTCTGCTCGGCGGCGTGGCGGGCGGGATGTTCGCCGATGTTCCCGATGCCGTCTCCCGCTGCGTCAGGGTTCACACTACGGTTGAGCCCGACCCCGTCTGGCAGTCCGCCTACGAGGACATCTATGCGCGCTTCGGCGCGCTCTACCCCGCACTCGACACCGTGAAGGAGAACACAGCGTGATCAGTCTCGAAGGAAAGGTGGCAGTCGTCACCGGAGCAAGCCGCGGCATCGGTGCCGCGGTCGCCCGCATGCTCGCCGACCAGGGGGTGAAGCTCGGGCTCGCGTCGCGCTCGGGCGACGATCTCGGCATCCCGGGCGCGGTCGCGATGTCGACGGACGTGCGCGACCGCGCGCAGGTGTCGGCGCTCGTCGAGGAGACGGCGGCGCGGCACGGCGGCATCGACATCGTGATCGCGAACGCCGGCGTCGGCGCCTACGGCCCGTTCGTCGACCTCGACCCTGCTCATCTCGACGAGATGATGGACGTCAACGCGAAGGGCGTGATCACGACGGCCGCGGCGACCGTGCCGCATCTGATCGCGCGCGGCGGCGGCGACTTCGTCTCGGTCGCATCCGAGGCCGGGCGGCGCGGTCTGCCGTTCGAGGCCGTCTACTGCGCCTCCAAGTTCGCGCAGGTCGGCTTCACCCGGGCGCTCGACCACGAGCTCCGCCCGCAGGGCGTGCGCTGCACCAACGTCTGTCCCGGCGGCGTCGCGACCGACTTCGCGATGGAGGAGGGCTACGGCCGGACGCCCGACATGCCCGAGCTCGCCGGGATGATGTCCGCCGACGACGTCGCCGAGACGGTGCTCTTCGTGCTGACCCGGCCGCGCAACCACCGCATCCTCGAGGTTGCGTTCAGGCCCATGACCGAGACGAGCTGGGGGTAGACGATGGCCGTGAAGTGGGGAATCCTCTCGACCGCCGACATCAACAAGAAGCTCCTCGCCGGTGCGGCGGAGATCGGACGACGTCGACGTCGTCGCGGTCGGCAGCCGCGACCTCGCAGCGGGCCGAGGAGTTCGCGCAGACCTGGGACATCCCGCGCGCCTACGGGACGTACGAGGAGCTGCTCGCCGACCCGGACGTCGAGGCGGTCTACATCCCGCTCCCGAACACGATGCACAGCGAGTGGTCGATCAAGGCGATGGAGGCCGGCAAGCACGTCCTCTGCGAGAAGCCGTTCAGCCGTCACATCGGCGATGTCGAGCGGGCCTTCGATGCTGCCGACGCGACGGGGATGCACCTCTCGGAGGCCTTCATGTATCGCCACCATCCGCAGACGGCGCGCCTCGCGGAGCTCGTCGCGTCGGGGGCGATCGGGGAGCTGCGCGTGATCCGCTCGGTCTTCAGCTACTCGCTCTACGACGCCGACAACATCCGCCTGCGCACGGACGTCGAGGGCGGCGTCGTTGATGGATGTCGGGTGTTACTGCATCAGTGGCGCGCGCCTGCTCGGCGGCGAGCCCGAGTCGGTCGTCGGAGCGGCGCACATCGGCTCGAGCGGCACCGACTGGGTCTTCGCCGGGATGATGCGCTTCCCCGGCGACGTCGTCGCGCTCTTCGACTGCGGCACCTCGCTCCCGAACCGCGACGAGCTGGAGGCGATCGGAACGGAGGGCTCGCTGTTCCTCGACGATCCCTGGCACTGCGGCACGCCCGTGATCGAGCTGCGCCGCAACGACTCGGTGGAGCGCATCGAGATCGAGGCCGCGAACCCGTACCGGTTGGAGCTCGAGGATCTGAACGCCGCCATCCGCGGCGAGCGGCCGCCGCTGCTCGGGCGCGAGGATGCGATGGGCCAGGTGCGCGCGATCGACGCGTTGTTCCGCTCGCACGAGGCCGGAGGTGCGCTGGTCGCGCTCTGAGGCGAGAACCGCTCACGCGGCGGCCGCGTAGAGACCCGGAGAGAACACCGATCGAAGGAGGACACGATGAGACGTTTCTGGCCGGCGATGGCCCTCGGTGCCGCCGCCGCAGCGCTCGCCGCCGCGGGGTGTGGAGGTTCCGACAGCAGCTCGAGCGGTGAGACGACCGCGGCGACCGACACGAGCGCTGCTTCGGGCGTCGGCCTCCGGCACGTTGACCGGATCGGTCGGGCCCGGCTTCGAGATCTCGATGGCCGAGTCCACCGTCGCCGCAGGCACCTACACGCTGAAGGTCGACGACCAGGCCTCGATCCACAACTTCCACCTCACCGGTGACGGCGTGGATGTCTCCACCGACGTCTCCGGGACGGGCGAGAAGACGTTCACGGTGACCCTGAAGCCGGGCACGTACACGTTCGTCTGCGATCCGCACTCGAGCCAGATGCACGGCACGCTGACGGTCACCTGAGGGCTCGGACCGTCGCAGCAGGCCGTTCTCGCTGCGCGAATCCGTCCCAAAAACCTAACCTACGGATTGCCAGGTGTTTGGCACACTTGGTCCAACACCAACGGCACGTGACCACCCACAACGAGGAGAACCGTTGAAAATCACAGCGCTTGCTGCATTGACCGCCGTCGTGGCACTGATTCTCGCCCTGCCGGCGCTCGCAGCCACTCCCGTCTTCAAGGGCACGGTCGGCCCGGGCTTCACGATCAAGATGACGACGAAGCCCACCAAGGCCGGCAAGATCAAGCTCGTGATCAACGACAAGTCGAACGTCCACAACTTCCACCTCACCGGCCCGGGAGTCAACGTGAAGACGTCCGTCTCGGCGATCGGCACGAAGACGTTCACGATCACCCTGAAGAAGGGCACCTACAAGTTCATCTGTGATCCGCACCCGTTCATGAAGGGCTCGTTCACAGTCAGGTAGCCGAGATACGCGGCGAGGCCGCTCTCGTCCGGGGGAGAGGCTTCAGCCTCTCCCCTGGCTCGAGCGGCTGGCGCTACTGGAGCGGAACGGCTTCGATCGCGCCGTCGACGATGCGCCAGGCGGCGAGCTCGTTCGTGCGGATCGGTGTAGATGAAGTAGGGCTGTCCCGCCCAGAGGCCGATGTTCTGCACGTCGGTGCGCGAGGGACGCGGCGGCGACGAGATGTGCGAGTGGAAGACCGCCTGCACGAGATCGCGGTCGTTCAGGTCGGCCCACGTCAACGGGTCGATCTGCAGCTCGAAGTGGTACGGCGAGGCGGAGGCGTTCGTGCCGGGCACGTACTCGACCGCCGTGTCGTCCTCGAACAGGATGAGCCCGCAGGCCTCGTTCGGCAGCTCGGCGTTCGCGTGCGCGACGAGCGCGGCCCGAACCGCGGCGGGCACTACCACCAGATCGTGCGTTCCATGGACTCCTCGAGGTCCTCGTCGGAGGCCTCCCAGAAGTCCGCGGACATGTACTTCCAGCCGGCGTCGGGGAGGATCGTCACGATCACGCCCTCGTCCATCTCCTCGGCGATCTTCCGGGCCACGTGGATGGCGGCGCCGCAGGAGACGCCGGCGAAGATGCCCTCCAGCTCGAGGAGCGCCTTGACCGCGTGCACCGACTCGGCGTTCGAGACGAGCATCTTGCGGTCGAGCTTGGTCACGTCGAGGATCGGCGGCACGTAGCCGTCGTCGAGCGAGCGGAGCCCCATCACCGAGTCGCCCGGAAGCGGCTCGGCCGCCGCGATGACGATGTCGGGGAACGACTCGCGCAGCCGCTCGCCCGTGCCCATCAGCGTGCCGCCGGTACCGAGGCCTCCGACGAGCACGTCGACGTGGTCGAGTGCCTCCGCGATCTCGGCCCCGGTGCCCTCGTAGTGGGCGCGCGGGTTGGCGGGGTTCGCGTACTGGAACGGCATGAAGTACTTCGGGTCGCGCTCGGCCAGCTCGAGCGCGAGGCGGACGGCCCCGTTCGAGCCCTCGGCTCCCGGCGAGAGGACGATCTCGGCGCCGTAGAGCCGCAGCATGCGCTTGCGCTCCTCGGTCGCGTTCTCGGGCATCACGCACGTGAGCGGGTAGCCCTTGAGCTTCGCGATCATCGCCAGCGAGTGGCCCGTGTTGCCGGACGTCGGCTCGAGCAGGTGCCGGCCGGGCGTGAGCTCGCCCGAGGCCTCGGCCGCCTCGATCATCGACTTGGCGACGCGATCCTTGATCGAGCCCGTCGGGTTCTGGCCCTCGAGCTTCCCGTAGATCTTGACGGACGGCTTGGGCGAGATCCTCGTCAGCTCGACGAGCGGCGTGTTGCCGACGAGATCGAGCAGCGACGAGACCACGGGCAGCGACCGCGGCGGCGTCGAGCCACCGGCCATCGCGGGCAGCAGGATCACCGTCTGGCCGTTCGCGACGGCGGTCTCGAGGCCGTCGAGCGTGCGGACGTCCTCGCCGCCGAGGTACACGTTGACGAACGTCGCGATCTCGCCGTCGCTGAAGATCTGCGTCCCGAGCGCCGGATAGCGCTCGACGAGATCCTCGAGCACGGCGCGGACCGTGTCGCCGTCGGCCTCGACCTGGCGCTCGCCGCCGACCTCGGCGCGCAGGGTGGGTGGGATGCGGACGGCGGTCATGCGTGCACCGGGTCCCTGGCAGAACTCGACGTAGTCGATGTACTCGGTGATCGACGGCGAATCGCCGCAGACGGGGCAGCTCGGATCCTTCTTCACGTTCACCTCGTCGAACGTCGTGTGCAGGGCGTCGAACAGGAGCAGGCGACCGGTGAGGGTCTCGCCGGCGCCGATGATGAGCTTCAGCGCCTCGCTCGCCTGCAGCGACCCGACGATGCCGGGGAGGACGCCGAGCACGCCACCCTCCGCGCAGCTCGGAGCGAGCTCCGGCGGCGGCGGGGCGGGGTAGAGGCAGCGATAGCACGGCCCGACATGCGGGTGGAAGACCGTGACCTGGCCCTCGAAGCGATAGATCGAGCCGTGGACGACAGGGATGTCGTGCCAGACCGAGGCGTCGTTGACGAGGTAGCGCGTCGGGAAGTTGTCGGCCCCGTCCACGATCACGTCCCAGCCGTCGGCAAGGATGCGCTCGACGTTCTCGGACGTGAGCCGCTCCTCGTAGGTGATCACGTTGACGTCGGGGTTGAGCGCCTCGAGCGCACGCTTGGCCGAGAGCACCTTCGGCTCGCCGAGCGTGTTCGTCGAATGGACGATCTGGCGCTGGAGATTCGAGTCGTCGACGACGTCGGCGTCGACGATGCCGAGCGTGCCGACGCCGGCCGCCGCGAGGTAGAGCGACGACGGCGAGCCGAGCCCGCCGGCACCGATCAGGAGCACCCGCGCGTTGAGCAGCTTCTGCTGCCCCTCCTCGCCGACCTCGGGAATGAGGATGTGGCGCGAGTAGCGGGCTCGCTGCGCGGGGGTGAGAACGCGCGGAGTGGTGAACGCGTACCCGTTCCGCTTCCAGTCGGTGAAGCCGCCGATCATCGAGGACACGTTCGTGTAGCCGAGCTCGGTCAGCGACTTCGCGGCGAACGCCGAGCGTGCGCCGGCGGCGCAGTAGACGACGATCTCGCGCGAGCGGTCGGGAATCAGCGCCTCGACGCGTGACTCGAGATTGCCGCGCTCGAGGTGAATCGCGCCGGGCAGATGACCCTCTTGCCATTCGTCCTGCTCACGGACATCGAGCAGAAGTGGGCGGTCCGCGTCCTCCAGGCGCTCGAGCACGTCCGAGGCCGGGACCTCGTCGATCTCGTCTTTGACCTGGGCCAGAAGCTCTCGGTACGTCGCCATTACTTTCAAGAGTATAGCGTCCTGGGTCACCGCAAGGTCGCGACGAAACGGTCGCGGCCTCGTACCCGGCAACGTCCGGGAACGGGTCGCGCCGGGGTGGTCGCGGCTACCGTTCCTCCGTGAGCGCCCGCACCCGCACGATCCTCGTGGTCGCCGTGCTCGCCATCGTCGTCGGCGGTGCGGTCGCCGGGATCACCGCCGCTACGAGCGACAAGCCTGCCGGCGTTGCGGCCACCGGGCCGACGATGCGCAGCGGGGCACCGCCGCTCTCGCTCGACCTCGGCGTCCGCGTCGACCCGGAGGCAGTCGATCTCCGCGAGGCGCTTCGCCTCTACGAGGCCGGCAAGCGCGCCGAAGCCGAGAAGCTCTTCGCGCGGCACAACTCGCTCGAAGCGCGGGTCGGCGAGTCGTTCAGCAACTGGCCGAACGGCACCGTTGCCGGGCTGACCCAGCTCTCGGGGCTGCACCCGAAGAGCGCGGCCGTGCAGCTCAACCTCGGGATCGCCCGCTTCTGGGCCGGCGAGGCCGGGGCGGAGGACGCGTGGAAGTCCGCAGCCTCACTCGAGCCCGACACGGCGTACGCGGTGACCGCCGGCAACCTGCTCCACCCGGACTTCGCGCGCAACCTGCCGATCTTCGTTCCCTCGACGGAGGTGCCGGCCGACATCCGCAAGCTCGCCGCGCCGGCGCAGCTGGCGCTGCTCGAGCGCCGCGCCCGGACGGGCACGGTCGCCGATCGCCTCTTCTACGGCGTCGCGCTGCAGCGGCTCGGGAAGCAGCGGTCGGCCGAACGCGTCTACGCGGCGGCCGCCAAGGCGGCGCCGAAGGATCCGGAGGCGCGCGTGGCAGCGGCCGTGGGGCTGTTCGACAAGGCCCGCCCGGCCCAGGCGTTCTCCCGGCTCGGGCCGCTCTCGCGCGACTTCCCGAAGGCAGCCACCGTCCGCTTCCACCTCGGCCTGCTCCTGCTCTGGTCGGGCCAGGTGAAGGAGGCGCGGCGCCAGCTCGAGCTCGTGCGGAAGGTCGAGCCCGGCTCGCCGCTCGTCGGCATCGCGGACCGGTATCTGGCCGAGCTTCGCAAGGCGGGTATCTAGAGCGCCTGTTGGCCCTTCATTACCGTTGGGGGGATTTTTTGACGGGGGACGTGTCCGACCGCTACGGTCACGGCGGTTCGATGAAAGGGGGCAGCGCTGAGCGCAGCTGATTCAACCGGCACCTCGCAGGCCCCAGCAACCGCGGGCGTCCTCGACCTGCTCGAGGTACGGACCCTCTTCGAGACCGGCAAGGGAGCCGGCAGGCTCGAGGCCGAGGAGATCGCCCTCGCGCTCGACGAGCTCGACCTCGATCCGGCGCAGCTGGACGAGTTCTACACGGCGCTCGAAGAGGCCCAGGTGGACGTCGTCGGTAGCGAGCAGAGCGAGGCCGAGGCAGAGAAGGAGTGGGCGTCCGAGGCGGAGATCTCCACCGACACGCTGCAGCTCTTCCTCAAGGACATCGGCAAGGTGCCGCTCCTCACCGCGGCGCAGGAGGTCGAGCTCGCCAAGCGGATCGAGCTGGGCGATCACTCCGCCAAGCAGGCGATGGTCGAAGCCAACCTGCGCCTCGTCGTCTCGATCGCCAAGCGCTACCGCAACCAGGGCCTGCCGTTCCTCGACCTGATCCAGGAGGGAACGATCGGCCTCGTTCGCGCAGCCGAGAAGTTCGACTACCGCAAGGGGTTCAAGTTCTCGACCTACGCGACCTGGTGGATCCGCCAGGCCGTCGCGCGTGCGATCGCCGACAAGGGGCGCACGATCCGCATGCCCGTTCACGTCGTCGAGAAGCTCAACAAGATTCACCGGTCCGAGCGGAAGCTGCGGGCCGAGCTGGCGCGCGAGCCGACGATCCCCGAGATCGCCCGCGACCTCGACTTCACGATCGAGGAGGTCGAGCAGATCCGGCGCTCGGCGCAGACACCGGTATCGCTCGAGAAGCCCGTCGGTGACGACGACGAATCCGAGTTCGGCCATTTCCTCACCGACGTGACCGCCCAGCTGCCCGACGAGGCCGCCGAGATGGCGCTTCGCCGCGAGGCGCTCCGCTCGATCCTCGGCGCGCTCTCGCCGCGCGAGCGCGCGGTGCTCGAGCTCCGCTACGGCCTCGACGGCCAGCAGCCGCGCACGCTCGACGAGGTCGGCCGCACGTTCAACGTGACGCGCGAGCGCATCCGCCAGATCGAGCACCAGAGCCTCAAGAAGCTGCGCGCGCTGGCGGAAGCCAGCAACGTCGCGACGTCGCGTAGCAGCTGGGCATCGGGCGTGAGGCTTCAGCTCACCGCACCGCTGAGGAGTGGGTCAGAGGCTGAAGCCTCGCCCTACGCTCTCCCTTGGCCGCCCGCTCGCTCGGCTAGACTCCCCCCGCCGTGGACATGCCCTCCTCCGACTCGCTCGTCGCCGAGCTCGCCGAGCTGATCGCGATTCCCTCCGTCAGCGCCGATCCGGCGCACAGCGCGGACGTCGCCGCGGCGGCCGCGCTGGGTCGCCGATTTCGTGACGAGAGCCGGCGGCAGCGCCGAGGTGATCCCCTGGGGTGAGCGCCCACTCGTCGTCGGCGAGATCCGCGCCTCGCAGATCCCCGGAGACGGCGCCCACGATCCTTTGCTACGGGCACTTCGACGTGCAGCCGCCCGACCCGCTCGAGCTCTGGGACTCGGATCCGTTCGAGCTCGTCGAGCGCGACGGCTGGCTCTACGCCCGCGGCGTGGCCGACGACAAGGGCCAGCTGTACATGCTCCTGAAGGCGGCGGAGCTGCTTGCCGCGGCCGGCGAGCTCCCCGTCAACCTGCGCATCGCGTGTGACGGCGAGGAGGAGGTCGGGGGCCACTCGATCGTCGACTGGATCGCCGCAGACGAGCGCGGCGCCGATGCGGCGATCGTGTTCGACAGCGGCATGGTCGAGCGCGACGTGCCGGGGTTCAACATCGCCGTGCGCGGGGTCTGTTACTTCCACGTCAAGGTTCGCACGGGCTCGCGCGACCTGCACTCCGGGATGTACGGCGGCGCCTCGCTCAACGCACTGCACGCGCTCATGCAGACGCTGTCGGGCGTGCTCCCGCGCGACGGGCGCCTGCCCGAGCCGCTGCGCGCCGGGATCGTGTCGCCTTCTGCCTCCGAGCTCGAGGGCTGGGAGCAGCTGCCCGCCGGGGACGCCGAGATCGCCGCCGCCGGGTCACGGCCCGCCGATGCCGCGGCGGGCGAGGAGTTCTACCTGCGCACCTGGGCGGAGCCGTCCGTGGACGTGAACGGCATCGCCGGTGGCTCGCCGACCCTGCAGAAGACGGTGATCGCGGTCGAGGCGGAAGCGAACGTCTCGATCAGGCTCGTTGCCGACCAGGATCCCGACGTGATCATCCCGACCTTCGAGCGGCTTCTCCGCGAGGCAGCGCCGGCCGGGACCGAGATCGAGTTCGAGGTGTGGTCGCAGGCGCCCCCCGGCCTCGTGCCGCCCGACGCGCCGGCGGTTCAGCTCGGCCTCGATGCGTTCGAGGAGGTGCTCGGCGTCCGGCCGCTCCTCGTCCGCTCCGGCGGTGCCATCCCGCTCGTCTCCGAGCTCGCCACGCGGGGCGTGGCGACGATCCTGACCGGGTTCGCGCTCAACGAGTCGAACATCCACTCGCCCAACGAACGTATCCCTTCCGCGTACCTTCCGCTCGGCATCGAGACCGCCGCTGCGCTGTACCGCCACCTCGCCGACCTTGGCTAGCGTCCCGTTCTCCTCGCCGCTCGCGGCCGAGCTGGCCGAGGGAGTGCTCGAGCGCTTCCTTCGCTACGTCCGCGTCGACACGCAGTCCGAGGAAGGCGCCTCGACGTTCCCGAGCACTGCGAAGCAACTCGACCTCTCGCGCATCCTTGCGGACGAGCTGCGAGAGATCGGGCTCGACGATGTCGAGCTGAACGAGTTCGGCTACGTGATCGCGACGCTTCCCGGCACGCCGGGCGCGCCCGTGATCGGCCTGATCGCCCACGTCGACACGACACCGGAGTCGCCGGGCACCGGCGTCTCCCCGATCGTGCACGAGGACTACGCCGGCGAGCCGATCGTGCTGCCGGGCGATCCGAGCCAGATCCTCGATCCGGCCGACGAGCCCGCGCTCGCGGCGCGGGTCGGGCACGACATCGTCACGAGTGACGGCACGACGCTCCTCGGAGCCGATGACAAGGCCGGCGTGGCGGAGATCATGGCGGCGGTCGCGTATCTCCGTGGCACCTCCGAGCCGCGGGCGACGGTGCGCGTCGCGTTCACGGTCGACGAGGAGGTGGGGCGGGGCGCCGACCACTTCGACGTCGAGGCGTTCGGCGCCGAGGCTGCCTACACCCTCGACGGGTCGGGAGTCGGCGAGGTCGAGATCGAGACCTTCTCGGCCCGGCAGCTGAAGGTGCACATCGAGGGGCGGGGAGAGCATCCAGGGACGGCGAAGGGCAAGCTCGTGAATGCGGTCAAGCTCGCCGCCGACCTCGTCGCCGCGCTACCCCGGGACACCCTCTCGCCGGAGACGACCGAGGGGCGCGAGGGGTTCGTCCACCCGTCGCGCATCGTCGCCTCGGTCGAGGACGCCGTCGTGATCCTGATCGTGCGCGACCACGACGACGAGGAGTTCGAGCGTCACACCGAGCTCGTGCTCCAGCTCGCACGCGAGATCGAGGAGCGCGAGCCGCGTGCCCGCGTCACGGTCGACACCTGGGATCAGTACCACAACATGCGAAGCGTGATCGAGCAGCACCCACGGATCGTCGCGAACGCCGAGGAGGCGATTCGCCGCGCGGGCGTCGAGCCGGTGCGGTCGATCATCCGCGGCGGCACCGACGGCGCCCGCCTGACCGCGATGGGGCTGCCGACGCCGAACCTGTTCACCGGCGGCCAGAAGTACCACTCGCGCCGCGAGTGGGCGAGCGTGCAGGACATGGCCACCGCGGCGGCGATGGTGGTCGAGCTGGTCAGGGTCTGGGGCGAATAGGCCTGAGTTGACGTCGTGGCCTGACGAGGGAGGGGTCACGGGGAACCGTAGGTTCCCGGCTTCAGGATCCGCGCGAAGCGCGGCAGCAGAATCTGACGCGTGAGACGGGCACGTCCGCGAACGCTCTCACGCGGCTGTGTCACCCGTCAGTGGTCGTGGACGCCGCAGCCGAGCCAGTCGTGGCCGAACCGGCGCATCTCTGCGATGAGGGGCAGCAGTGCCGCGCCCTTCTCGGTCAGCTCGTACTCGACCCGGGGTGGCGACTCCGCGTAGCTGCGGCGGATCACGATCTCCTCCGCCTCGAGCCAGCGCAGCCGCTCGGCGAGCGTCCGCGGGCTGATCCCGGCGCACGAGTGCTCGATCTGCGTGAAGCGGCGTGCGCCTTCGGAGAGCTCGTGCACGATCAGCACCGTCCACTTGGCACCGACGATCTCCGCACAGGCCGCGACCGAGCAGGTCTCGGACTGGTGAACCTGGAGCATTGTGCGGGTAGCCACGACCCCTAGCATACCGTGCGCTCTCAGACAAAACGAGCCTAGTCCCAGGGCGGCGGCTGGTAGACCCACTTGCCGCCGACCATCGTCGACACGACCTCGACCGACTCGAGCTCGCCGGGCGGGCACGTGAACGGGTCGCGTGACAGCACCACGAGATCGGCGAGGAGCCCGGGAAGCAGCCGTCCGCGGCGGCGCTCGTCGCCCGCGAGCCAGGCCGGCGTGACGGTCGAGGCGAGGATCGCCTGCTCGATCGTCAGCGCCTGATCCGGCTGCCAGGCCGGGCGGTCGTCGATCGTCCGCAGCACGCCCGCGCGGATCCCGGCGAGCGGATCGAGCTCTTCCACCGGCGCGTCCGAGCCGTTGACGACCACGGCGCCCGAATCGAGCAGGCTCCGGAACGCGTAGGTGCCCTCGAGCCGATCGCCCCAGAAGCGCTCTGCGAGATCACGGTCGGAGGGGGCATGGGAGAACTGCACCGAGCACGTGATCCCGAGCTCGGCGAACCGCGGGAGATCCGCGGGATCGAGGCACTGCGTGTGCTCGATTCGGTGCCGGAGGCCGAGCGGCTTCCACGTGTCCTGCGTCGCCTCGAAGGCATCGAGCGCGTCGCGGTTCGCCCGGTCGCCGATCGCGTGCACCGCGACGGGCCAACCGACGGCGGCCGCAGCCCGGATCACCTCCTCGAGCTCCTCCCGGCTCGTGATCTGGACGCCGGAGCCGTCGAGCATCAACGCCGTCTGCGAGCCGAGCGTGCCGTCCATGAACGTCTTCACGTAGCCGAGGCGCAGGAAGTCGTCGCCGATCCGCGCCCGCAGCGGCAACGCGGCTATCTCCGGCAGCCGGTCGACCGGAAGCGACTGCCAGACGCGCAGCGACAGCCCTTCCTGCTCGTGGATGCGGCCGAAGATCGAGGCGGCGCCGAGCCAGCCGTCCTTGTCGTGGATCGCGGCGACGCCGTTCGCGTTGGCGACGCGAATGCCCTCGCGCGTCGCCTCGACCCACTCGTCCTCGGTGACGGTGACGTAGCGGTCGCGAAAGCGCCAGGCCGACTCCTCGCGCAGGATCCCCGTCGGTCTCCCGTCGGCGTCGCGCTCGACGACCCCGCCGGGCTCGTCGAGGTTCCCGCCTGCGCGCGCGAGTCCGGCGGAGTTGAGCCAGAGCGAGTGGTAGTCCTTCGACCACAGCGCGGCCGGCGTGTCTCCCGTGACCGTGTCGAGCGCGGCGGCCGTCGGCCCGTCCGGCCAGGCCTCGTCGCTCCAGGCGGCGTCGCGCCAGCCCGTGCCGCGGATCCACGTGCCGCGGCGCGCGTGGCCGGAGACGAGCGCGAGCGCGGCGGCGACCGAGCCGGCCTCCTCCAGCCGCACGTCGTGTCGTGCGAGCGACCAGGTCGGGAAGTGGACGTGCGAGTCGGTGAACGCCGGCAGCACGCAACGGCCGGCGAGGTTGACGCGCTCCGGCGTCGGGAGCATCCACTCGTGCGTGCCGACCCCGCCCGCCACGATCGGCCCGGCAATAGCGAGTGCCCCGCACGTCGGCAGCGAGGGGTCGAGCGTGCGGATGACGCCGTTGTCGAGGATCACGGGGCTGCGGGCGCTTACTGGCGGTAGTTCTCGACGACGCTCGGGTCGCGCTCGACCGCGACGTCGGGGTCCATGTGGGCGGCTCGGAGCGCCTCGCGCTGCCGGAGCAGATCCCATGTCTGGTCGAGGGACACCTTCACCTCGGCGAGACGCTTGCGGGTCGCCTCGTCGCTGTCGCCCGCGGCCTCGCGCTGCCACAGCTCGTGCTCCTCGTTGACGAGCTTCTCGATGCGCTCGTGGATCGTCGCGTCGTCCATGGTGCTCTCCTCTCTCGTGCTTGCTTGTCGAGATGGAGTCTGCACGCTGGAGCGTGGGTCCCGCCGAACGGCCTTACGCGCGACCGACGAGCGTCGGCACGCCGCCGTGGCCGAGCGGCGGCGAGATCGGGTGCTCGGTCGGGAACGCGGCGGTCTCCGGGTTGAGATCGAACTTCCCGCCGGCGTGACACTCGGCCGTCCCGTACTCGCCGCCCTGTCTCGGCTCGAGCGCCTCCATCGCGCGGGCGAGCAGCTCGGCCTCGCCGGCGGCCGCTCCCAGTTGCACCGCCGTCCAGGCCATCGCCTGGATCGCGAAGCAGTTGGCGGCGGCCTCGTCGGCGACGCCGGCCGTGTGGTAGCTCTCGTGCGCCAGGACGAGCACGGCGTAGATCGTCCTCCTCGCTCGCGCGTAGCACTCGGAGTCGAACGGCAGCGGCTCGGCGGCCGCCCAGTCGATCGCGCGAGGCAGTCGAGCTCGCCGTGGTGGCTGTGACCGGCGAACTTCCGCAGGCGCTGGCACGTCGGCCGGGTGAGGAACAGCTTCGACTCCGGCACTCCCGCTGCGTCGAAGAACACCTCCCCTTCGCGGGCCTGGGCATCGATGAGACCGCCCCAGAAGCTCTGGCAGTTCACCGTGTCCGGGCGGCCGGAGATGCCCGCCGCGATCGGCTCGAGCCGCTGCTCGAACGAGTGGTCGCTCCAGAGCTGCCAGCCGATCAGCAGCGCGGGGACCGCGATGACCGCGGCGAGGAAGCGCATGCCGTGTTTATCGGCCGCGAGCCGCGGCTTCGGGAGCTGAGAGGCTTAGCGGTGGAGCGAGGAGGTGTCGACGACCTCGAACGCGGAGCCGGGCACCCGGCCGAGCGTGTGCAGGTCGTCGTTCGACCAGCGCGGGTCGGGTGCGCCCGACACGTACCAATCCGAGCCGTTGTCGGCCACGATCATCCCGTAGCGCTTCAGGGCCTCGAGCACGACGCGCGCCTGGCGCGGGAACCCGGAGGTGTCGAACGAGCTCTTCAGGCGCAGGCGTGCTCCCATCGCCGGCAGAGCGGGGTCGGTGAGCGAGCTCGCGTAGTGCCGCGCCGGCCAGACGTAGGCACGACGCGTGCGGGAGACGGTGAAGCGGAGGGCGTGATCGATCCGCCCGGACGCCACCTCGTCGTAGCGCGCGAGGCCGGGCAGGATCGCGAGCCCGGCGGCGTCGGCCGACGTCCAGCCGGCGGGGCGAACGCGGTTCGACCGGAGATTCCAGATCGCGCCCGACCCCGCCGTCCAGCGGCCGCCGACCCGGCGAAGCGCATAGAGCTCGTAGAGCCGGCACGCATCGCGGTCGACGATCAGGGCGTGGCGGTCGCCGTCCGAGCCGGCGCCGCCCTCGATCTTCACGCCGGCCGGGATCGGGTACGGCCCGCGGTCGGACTCGTCGGCGTACTCGAAGCGGACGGTGCTCTTCGGCTGGCCCTTGCCGACGACGGTGATCGGGATCCCGATCGGCCCGCCGTCCCAGAGCCCCGAGCCGAAGTCGGCGTGCATCGTCTTCGTCGCTCCGATCGCTGCCACGGTCGCTGCCGACCCGGCTGCGACCGGCAGCGTGTCGATGCGGCGATTCCAGGCGTTGTCGGTGGGGAACACCGGGCACGACTTCGCGGTGGGGAGCGGCGACCCCCACGAGCTCGTTGCGGCGACGGCGGCCGCGATCGCAATGACGAGGACGAACGCGAGGACGATCCTCATCCTCATCCTGTCGGCAGCCGCCGGCTGCGCCTCATCCCTCGAACCGGGGCGGCGTCGTCCGTGGGTACAGCGCCCGCACCTCGTCGACGAAGGTGGCAAGCCGGTCGGCGGTCGTCGCGTCGTGGATCTCGAGGACGTTCTCCGCGTTCCGCTCGCCGGAGCGGGAGAAGTTGAACGAGCCCACGAACGTGACGTCGTCGGCGACGACGACCTTGGCGTGCATGAAGTTATGGAGCGACTCCGGCGTCCAGGGGATCGTCGGCTTGCCGGAGAACGGTGCCGCGGTGAGCACCGTGTTCAGCAGCGGGATCTTCCAGGCGCTGACGCCGTTCGTCGCCCACTGGTGGAACACCTCGTCGACCTGGGTCTCGTCGATCACGCCGGCGACGTCGCAGCGGTGCTCGTTCACGATCTCGACGAGCGTGGCGAGGATCGGGCCGGAGGTGAGGACCGGGCGAGGCGATCCTGATCCGCTGCCGCGCCCGGCCGAGGAACTTCGCCACCCGATGGGAGAGCGCGTCGCCGTACTCGGGTGTGAACCAGGCGCGCGCCTCGATTCCGGGCTCGAGGGTGACGGGCCGCGGCTCGACCCGGCCGGTGTGCTCGACGTTGCCCCGCTCCCACAGCTCGTCGAGGTTGAGCGTGAAGGCCCGTGCCAGCGCCGGCGCGTCGAGCATGCGCACGATCACGTTCTCCTGGCGGCTCCACGAGTCGTCCGTCCAGTTCGTCGAGCCCGACCACACGTCGGTGGTGTCGCGAACGACGAACTTGTGGTGCATCAGGTCGGGGATGCCCGCGATCGCGCGCGTCGGGATGGGGAGGGCTTCGATCGCCTGGGGCCTCGTCTCGGGTGGCGGCGGAACGGGGATCGGGCCTGGGTGGTCGACGTTGTAGACGAGCCGGATCGCGATCCCGCGCTGCTGCGCCGCGAGGAGCGTGGCGAGCACGAGCGCGCCCGCGTCGGTCTCGAACCGGACGTCGTAGACCGCGATGTCGAGGCTCGTGCGCGCGGCGCCGAGGAACGTGGCGAGCTCGCGGGCGATCTCGGTGGGTGTCTGGCCGCCGTCCTTCAGCGTCCGCAGCTCGATGGGCACGCGCTCAGGCGGTCTGCTGCGGCCGCTCGGTACGCGGCCTTGCGGGCGCGCTTGGCCGCCTGGTACTCCTGCGAGCGCCTGCGGGGAGTCGACGTCGCCGAGGCTCTCGTGCAACGGCGCGAACTCCTCCCAGCCCTTGGGCCGGACGCCGAGGCGCTTCGCGATCACGCCGATGATCGTGCGCGCCTTCATCTCGCCGATGCCGGGAAGCGCGAGAAGGCGCCGCTCGAGGTCGGCGCCGTCGCGGGCGCCCGTCCACACGGCAGCGGCGTCGCCGCCGTACTCGCTCGCGATCGTGGCGCAGAACTCCTGCGTGCGCCGGGCCATGTTGGCCGGGAAGCGGTGCAGCGCCGGCTTCTCGCGGAAGACCTCCTCGAGCCGGGCCGGATCCATCGCCGCGATCTCGGCCGCGTCGAGCCCGCCGAGCCGCTGCGCGAGCACGAGTGGGGAGGAGAACGCCTTCTGCACGGTGACCTGCTGATCGAGCACGAAGCCGATCATCAGCGCCAGCGGGCTCTCGCCGAGGAACGCGTCCGCCTCGGGATTGCCGGTGAAGTGGATCGGCGTCGTCGTGGCCATGTGCCGGATCGCTAGCCCGTCGGGGCCGGCCTTCGAGCGCCGCCCCGCGGGATACCCTGGGTGGATGGACGCACTCGCAGGCTTCAGCCCCGCAACGCGCTCCTGGTTCGAGCGTGCGTTTGCCGGCCCGACGCCGGCGCAGCTTGCCGCCTGGCCCGTGATCGCGAGCGGCGCGCACGTGCTCGTGCAGGCTCCGACCGGCTCGGGGAAGACGCTGGCTGCGTTCCTGACCGGGATCGACCGCCTCAACGCGAGCCCCGGCGAGGGGCTGCGACTGCTCTACGTCTCGCCGCTCAAGGCCCTCAACTACGACGTCGAGCGCAACCTCCGCGGCCCGCTCGCCGGGCTCGGCTCGACGCTGACGGTCGGCGTGCGGACGGGCGACACCGACCAGCGCGAGCGCCGCCAGATGCTGCGGACGCCGCCCGACATCCTGATCACCACCCCCGAGTCGCTCTATCTGCTCCTCACCTCGCAGGGCAGGGAGATGCTGCGCGGGGTCGAGACCGTGATCGTCGACGAGGTGCACGCCGTCGCCGGCACGAAGCGCGGCGCCCATCTGGCGCTGTCGCTCGAGCGTCTCGAGCGCGCCACCGACAAGCCGTTCCAGCGCATCGGGCTCTCGGCGACGCAGCGGCCGCTGGAGGAGATCGGACGGTTCGTCTCCGGCGGCCGGCCGATCGAGCTCGTCGACGCAGGCTCGCGCAAGGAGCTCGACCTCGAGGTGATCGTCGCGCTCGAGGACATGCGCGAGCCCGGCTCCGATCTCGGGCTGAGCCAGCCCGCACGGCCCCCCGAGGTCGTGATGAGCTCCGGCTACGAGTCGACGACGCGCTCGATCTGGCCCTCGATCTATCCCGCCCTGCTCGACCTCGTGCGCCAGCACCGCTCGACGATCGTCTTCGTCAACAACCGCCGGCTCGCCGAGCGGCTGGCCCTGCGGCTCAACGAGCTCGCCGACGAGACGATCGCGCGCGCCCACCACGGCTCGCTCGCGCGCGAGCAGCGGACCGAGATCGAGGAGCTGCTGAAGGCCGGCCTGATCCCGTGCCTCGTCGCCACCTCGTCGCTCGAGCTCGGCATCGACATGGGCGCCGTCGACCTCGTGATCCAGGTCGAGAGCCCGAAGTCGGTCGCCCGCGGGCTGCAGCGCGTCGGCCGGGCCGGACACAACCTCGGCGACGTCTCGAAGGGCCGCATCTTCCCCAAGTTCCGCGCCGACCTGCTCGAGTCGGCCGTCGTCGCGAAGGCGATGCGGGAGGGCCTGATCGAGGAGACGCAGATTCCGCGGAACCCGCTCGACGTGCTCGCGCAGCAGATCGTCGCGATCTGCGCCGAGGACGAGATCTCGGTCGACGACCTCCACGAGCTCGTCCGCGGCGCGTACCCGTTCGCCGGCCTCGCGCGGCCGCAGCTCGAGAACGTGCTCGACATGCTCGCCGGCCGCTACCCGTCGGACGAGTTCGCCGAGCTGCGCCCGCGGATCGTCTGGGACCGGACCGCCGGGGTCGTCAAGGGACGTCAGGGCGCGCGGCGGCTCGCCGTCACGAACGCGGGCACGATCCCCGACCGCGGCCTCTTCGGCGTCTTCCAGGTCGACGGCGGCGGCCGGGTCGGCGAGCTCGACGAGGAGATGGTCTACGAGGCCCGCCAGGGGCAGACGTTCATGCTCGGCGCCTCGACCTGGCGGATCGAGGAGATCACGCGCGACCGCGTGCTCGTCTCGCCGGCTCCGGGAGCGCCGGGCGCCGTCCCGTTCTGGAAGGGCGAGGGCGTCGGCCGGCCGTTCGAGCTGGGGGAGAAGATCGGCCGCGCGTCGCGCGAGATCGTGGCGCTCTCCGATCGCAAGGCGCTCGAGCGGCTCGGCAGCGACTACCACCTCGATCCGCTGGCGGCGAAGAACCTCCTCACCTACCTCCGCGACCAGGCGGCGGCGAACGGCGGCGTCGTCCCGTCCGACCGCACGATCGTGGTCGAGCGCTTCCGCGACGAGATCGGCGACTGGCGGCTCTGCATCCTGACGCCGTTCGGCGCGCGCGTGCACGCGCCGTGGGCGATGGCGCTCGGCGCGCGCCTGCGCGACGCGCTCGGGCTGGAGGTGCAGTCGATCTGGTCGGACGACGGGATCGCGTTCCACCTGCCCGAAGCCGACGTGCTGCCGCCGATCGCCGACCTGCTCCTCACGCCCGACGAGATCGAGGAGCTCGTCGTCCAGGAGGTGGGGAGCACCGCCCTGTTCGGCGCGCGCTTCCGCGAGAACGCCGCCCGGGCGCTCCTGATCCCGCGCCGCCGGCCGGGTCAGCGCACGCCGCTGTGGCAGCAGCGCCTGAAGGCCCAGAGCCTGCTTCAGGTCGCGCGCAACTACGGCTCGTTCCCGATCGTGCTCGAGACCTACCGCGAGTGCCTGCAGGACGTCTTCGACCTGCCGGCGCTGAAGCGCATCCTCCACGGCATCCAGACCCGCGAGCTCGATCTCGTCGAGGTCGAGACGCCCTCGGCCTCGCCGTTCGCCTCGTCGCTCCTCTTCGCCTACGTCGCCACCTACATGTACGAGGACGACACGCCCGCCGCCGAGCGCCGCGCGCAGGCGCTCTCGCTCGACCGCGACCTCCTCCGCGAGCTGCTCGGCCAGGAGGAGCTGCGCGACCTGCTCGACCCGGAGGCGCTGGCCGAGGTCGAGGCGCAGCTCGCCGGCGATCCTCGTTCGCCCGACGAGCTCCACGATCTGCTCCGGCGTCGCGGCGATCTCCGCGACGACGAGGTCGACGCGGCACACGCGGCGGTGCTCGAGGCGGAGCGGCGCGCCCTGCGCGTGCGGGTGGCGGGCGAGGAGCGGCTGATCGCGGTCGAGGACGCCGGGCTGTTCCGCGATGCGCTCGGCGTGATGCCGCCCGGCGGCCTGCCGGAGGCCTATCTCGACGCCGTTCCCGATGCGCTCGGCGTGCTGCTCGGCCGATTCGCCCGCTCGCGGGGCCCGTTCACGACCGCCGAGGCTGCCGCCCGCTACGCGCTCGAGCCCGCCGCCGTCGAGGCCGTCCTGCTCGGGCTCGAGCGCGCCGACAAGCTCGTCCGCGGCGAGCTTCGCCCCGGAGGCGTCGAGCGCGAGTGGTGCGACCCCGACGTCCTGCGACGCCTGCGGCGCGCCTCGCTGGCGGCGCTGCGCAAGGAGGTCGAGCCTGCCGAGCAGGCGGCGCTCGGGCGGTTCCTGCCCGCCTGGCACGGGATCGACCGGCGCGCCAGCCTGCGCGAGGCGCTCGTCCCGCTGCAGGCGTTGCCGCTGCCGGTGTCGCTCTGGGAGAGCGAGGTGCTGCGCCGCCGCGTGCCCGACTACCAGCCCGCCTGGCTCGATGCGCTCTGCGCCACGGGCGAGGTCGTCTGGGTCGGGGCGGGGCTCGACCGGGTTGCGCTCTACTTCCGATCCGATGCGCCGCTGCTCGGCGCGCCGGCGGGCGCGCCCCCTCCCGAGGGAGAGACGGCGCAGGCGCTGCGCGCCGCGCTCGCCCGGTCGGCCGAGTTCTGGCCCGACCTGCTCGCGACGACGGGGCTCGACGCCGAGGCGGCGCTGCCCGCCCTCTGGGAGCTCGTCTGGGCGGGTGAGGTGACGAACGATGCCTGGACGCCGCTTCGCGCGGCGCGGCGCTACGGGACTCCCGTGGCCGAGCGGCGCCCGCGCCGGTTCTCGCGCACCCGTGCCGCCGGGACGACGTCGACGCAGGGCCGCTGGTCGCTCACGGCGCGGCTGTTCCCGACCTCGGTCGACCGCCGGGCGCTCGCGGAGCTCCTGCTCGAGCGGCAGGGCATCGTCGTGCGCGACGGCGTTCGCGGCGAGGGCATTGCGGGCGGCTACGGCGCCGTCTACGGCGAGCTACGCGCGCTCGAGACGATCGGATCCTGCCGGCGTGGCTACTTCGTCGAGGGCCTCGGCGGCGCGCAGTTCGCGCTCGCCGGTGCGGTCGAGCGGCTGCGCGAGCTCCGCACCGGCGACGAGGACGGCGCGCTCGTGCTCGCCGCTGCGGACCCCGCTCAGCCCTACGGCGCGGCACTGCCGTGGCCACGACGGGCCGGTGCGCGGGCAGCCCGCGTCGCCGGTGCTCACGTCGTGCTCCTCGGCGGCGTGGCCGCGCTCTACGTCGAGCGGGGCGGCCGCACGCTCGTGCCCGCTGCGCGAGCCGGACGAGGAGTGGCTCCGCCCGGCGCTGACCGCGCTCGCCGACTGGGTGCGCGAGGGCCACGCGAAGCGCCTCGCCGTCGAGCGGTTCGACGGCCGGCCCGTGGCCGAGACCGAGGCGATGCCGCTGCTCGTCGAGGCCGGCTTCCTCGCCGGCCCCCGCCGCGCCGTGCTCCGGCCCTAACAGCTCCCTCACAGGGCAACCGCTACCTTCACTGGAGATGAACGTCTTCCGTTTCATCCCCGGCTACGAGGAGGAGATCTACAAGGCAGGCAAGGAGCCTCTGCTGCTGCTGCTCCTTTCGTTCCTGCTCTCCTTCGCGTTGACCCGGCTGTACACGCGGCTTGCCCGGCGTCACGGCTGGGGGAGCGGCCGGCTCGGCGACACGCACGTCCACCACATGGTTCCGGGGCTCGTGCTCGTCCTCGTCGGCGGCCTGATCGCGTTCTCGACCTACACGAGCCCCGCGATCGTCGATCTCGCCGCGATCGCCTTCGGCGGCGGCGCCGCGCTCGTGCTCGACGAGTTCGCGCTCGTCTTCCACCTCGAGGACGTCTACTGGGAGGACGAGGGCCGGCAGTCCGTGGTCGCCACGGTGCTCGGCGCGGCGGTGATCGTGCTGATGCTCGTCCTCACCGCGCCGGCCGGGCTGCACACCGACACGTTCTCCGACCGCAGCCGGATCTACGCCGTCGCCTACCTCGGGGGCAACGCCCTCTTCGCGCTGATCTGCTTCCTCAAGGGCAAGCCGTTCGTCGGCCTGACGGCGATCTTCGTCCCCCTCATCGGCCTGGTCGGTGCGGCGCGGCTCGCGCACCCGAAGTCGCCCTGGGCGCACTTCTTCTACGACGAGCCCAAGCTCGAGCGGGCGCGCACCCGCCTCTCACGCTGCCTCGGCCAGCGCGTGCGCAATCGCGTCGTCGCCGTCGTCGGTGGCTTCCCGCACCGCGCAGCCCACTCGTAGACGGCACGCACTATCGCGTGGCGACGTGCGCAGCCGCTCGACCGCCAGGTCGAGCCGCGCATCGGCATAGGTCGCCTCGAGCTCACCGGCGATCTCGAGTCACGCGGCGCCGCCGACCACGATCACCATCAGGCCCGAGGCTCGACGGCGCCGAGCGCATCCCGGAGCACGTCGACCGACTCGGTTCTCGACGCGCTGAGGCAGAGCATCCCGGCCCCGATCCGCTCGGCGAACGCCACCGCGGCGTCGACCGGTGTGTCCGCGCCGAGGAACTCGACCCCCGTCGGCGCGGAGCATGACCGCGAGCATCAGCAGGCCGATGTCGTGGTGCTCACCCGGCGCGCAGGCGAGGACGGCCGACCCGCGCACGCCTCCCCGTCCCTCCGAGATCAGCTTGCCAAGATGCGCGCGGACCTTGGCCGTGATCGCGTGCTCCTGCGCGACCGAGAGCTCGCCGCGGTGCCACGCGTCACCGGCCCACTGGAGCGCAGGCGTCACGACCTCCGCGAGGGCCTGCTCGAGGCGGAGCACGGCGAAGGCCTGGTCGAGCGTCGCCGAGACGGCCCGCGGGTCGTTCTCCTCGATCGCTGCGATCAGCGTGTCGCGGAGATCGCTCGGCTCGTCGAGCGCGACCGACGTTGCCTCGTCGATCACGCGGGCCGCCTCGCCGATCCTCCAGCCGTCGCGGATTCGGTCGCGCAGCCACTCCACCCGCTGCACGTCCATCTCGCTGTAGCGCCGCTGCCCCCCGGCCGTGCGCACGGGCCGGAGCACGCCGTAGCGCTGCTCCCACTTCCGCAACGTGTCCGGTGCGACGCCCGTTCGCCGGGAGAGTGCTGCGATGTTGAGCAGGGCGGCCGTCATTGGACTATTCCTGGACGGATCGTAGACTAGAAGCCGCTTCTACCCTTCTCCCGGATGCCCGAAGGCGACTCCCTCCACCGCGCCGCAGCGCGGCTCCGCCCGCTCGTCGGGCTCCGCCTGACGGCGACGTCCCCGCATCCGCGGGGGCTCGTCACCGGCGTCGCGCAGGCGATCGACGGGCGCCGGCTCGAGGGCGTCGAGGCGGTCGGGAAGAACCTCCTCCTCCGCTTCGAAGGCGGCGTCACGGTGCGGAGTCACCTCCGGATGAACGGTCGCTGGCGCGTCGGCGCCGATCGGCTCGACCGGGGCCGGTCGTCCGTGGCTGCTCCTGCGCGGAGAGACGATCGAGGCGACCCAGTGGAACGGGCCGGTGCTCACGCTCGACCTCGGTCCGGTTCGCCGGCTCGGCCCGGACCTGCTCGCCGCACGAGTCCGATCCCGCCGCGCTCGTCGCGCGGCTCCGCCGGGCAGACGGCTCGCGGCCGCTCGGCGAGGTGCTCCAGGATCAGCGCCTCGTCGCGGGCATCGGGAACATGTGGATGTCGGAGGCGCTCTGGGCCGTCCGCCTCTCGCCGTGGCTTCCGTTGGCGGCGGCGCGCGACGAGGAGCTCGTCGAGGCGTTGCAGTGGGCACGATCGTCGATGCGCGCCTCGGTCGCAGGTGCGCGGCCGGCGCGCGCCGTGTACCGCCGCGCCGGGCGGCGTGCGGCCGCTGTGGGACGCCGATCGTGTCCAGCGGGCAGGGCGACGACAACCGCACCGCCTACTGGTGCCCCGCGTGCCAGCCCGTGCGCTAGCGGCTTGGATCCGTTTCACGCGCTCGGGGGCGCAGGGTACCTCGGGGGATGACCGCAACTACGCTCGCGCTCCCCGCGCGCTACCGCGGGACCGAGTTGATCGCGACGGGCGGCATGGCCGACGTCTACGCGGCGACCGACGACACGCTCGAACGCCGGGTCGCGATCAAGATCCTGAACGAGCGATTCGCCGGCGACCCCGAGATCCGGAGCGCGGTTCACGCGCGAGGCGCGGATCGCGGCGCGGCTGTCGGTCGAGCCGAACGTGGTCACGATCTTCGACGTCGCCGACGTGGCCGGGCAGCCCGCGATCGTGATGGAGTTCCTCCCGGGGGGAACGCTCGCCGACCGGATGCGTGCGGCACGCATTCCCCCGGCGCTCGCCTTGCGTGGCTCGAGCAGGCGGGGCGGGCGCTCGACGCCGCCCACGCCGCGGGCGTCGTCCATCGCGACGTCAAGCCCGCGAACCTCATGCTCGGAGCCGACGGCGAGGTGCGCGTGACCGACTTCGGCATCGCCCGGATCGCCGGCGACGCCTCGCTGACGAGCGTCGGCACGATCCTCGGCACATCCGGCTACATGTCGCCCGAGCAGGCCGTCGGAGGCACCGCCACCGCCGCGAGCGACCGCTATGGCCTTGCCGTCGTCGCGTTCGAGCTGCTCTGCGGCCGCAGGCCGTACCTGGCCGAGACCTTTCGCTGCCGAAGCCGCGGCGCATGCAACGGCGCCGATCCCGGCCGCGACGAGCTTTGACCGTTCGCTGCCGCCGTCGATCGACGTGTGCTCGACCGCGCGCTCGCGAAGGATCCGGAGGAGCGCTATCGCTCGTGCGGCGAGCTGGTCGCGAACCTCAGGTCGGCGTTCGCCGACAGCGCCGGCACGACGGTGCGGATGGTCGCGACGCCGCCGCCGACGGCCACGCCGTCGCCGTCGCGCCCGCGACACAGCGTCGAGACGATCCCGGCGCATGCTCGCGATCGCTGCCGCGCTCGGCGCGCTGGCGCTGCTCGGCATCGTCCTCGCCGCGGTCGTCGACGGAGGTGGCGCGGGCCGCTGCCGCCCGACCACCGTCGTCCGGACGACGACCGTGGCCGGAGAGCCGCAGGTGCGCACCGTCACGGTCGAGGCGCAGCCCGCGACTCCTCCGCCGCGAGCACGGCCGCGCCTCCGGTCACCGCCCCGGCGACGCACGAGCGGGTCCGCCCTCAACGACCAGGGGTTCAGGCTGCTCCAGGCTGGCGATGCGGCCGCCGCGCTGCCGATTCTCGAGCGTGCCGTCGCCGCGCTCCAGGGCTCTGGCTCCCTGACGGAGGCATACGCGCTGTACAACCTGGCCCTCGCCCGGTTCTCGACCGGCGACTGCACCGGCGTCAAGGAGCTGCTCGACGAGCTCGAGCAGATCCAGGGCGACCGATCGCGAGATCAAGCAGTCTCAAGCACCAGGTCGACAAGGGCTGCAGAGCGCTAGACAGCGGCCTGCGAGACAGGATTCGGGCCGGCCGCCCCGTATCCGGAGGCGTGGCCGTTCGCGCTCCTCAGCTCCAGCTTGCGCTCCGCAGCTTCACGCTCGGCGCGTTCGCATTCCTGCTGCGTGAGCTCGATGACGGAGCCGAGCTGCCGGTGGCCTTCGTCGAGCACGAGCACGCGGGTGGCCCGGCGCTCTACGAGTACCGCCCGCTCGTGCGGGCGTTCGTCGAGGAGCGGGCGCCGCGCCTGCGCGGCCGCGACCGATGCGCTGATCGCGATCGAGGAGCTGCAGCGCGAGCCGGCTGCGGCAATCTTCGCGCGCGCCCACGCCGGGCCGCGACCGTCCGAGGACGAGGCACTCTTCCGCACCGTGCTGCTCGGCCTGCTCGTCTCCACCGCCGAGGCGTGCGGAGGATTCGACTGGGACGACGACTCGTTCGATCGCGCCTACGCCGAGCTCGAGCGCTCGCTCTTCGGCGAGCGCCGCACCTACATGGCGGTCGCACCGCTCGTCGGCATCTCCGTCGCGACGCAGCTCGAGCTCGCGCCGGGGCTGCGGATGCGCTCGGTCGCCGACGGCGAGCTCGCCCGCCACTGGCCCGAGGCGAGCTCGATGGTGCCGAAGGACTTCGGCCGCGAGACCGACCGCTACTGCGTGCTCGAGCTTCGCGCCGCTCTTGCCGGAGCCGAGGATCCGCCGGACGCACCGGCCGAGATCGCCGACGCCGTGAGTGCGATCCGGCTTGCGACCGCCGCGCCGCTCTCGGCGGGTCCCGTTCTCTTCGAGACGCTCGACGGCCGGCCGTACGGCATCCGCCCGGTCCTCCCGATCGCGGCGACGCAGCCCCCGGGCGAGGCGACGCGCCTCGACTCGTTCCGCGGCGCGCTCGCCGGCGAGCTGCTCGTGCGGCTCGGCCTCGCCGACGCCGACAGCGCGCTCGCCGAGGCGCTCGACCGCTGGGAGCTCTCGCTGTTCCAGAACGAGCCGTTCCGCTCCGACCAGCTGCGGGCCGGCTTCGTGGCGCTGCTCGGCGAGACCTGGCCGCTGCGGGCCGCCGTGCTGCTCGAGGCGGAGCCCGAGGGCCGCTCGGCGCTGCATGTCGAGCTGACCGGGCTCGCGGCCGGCGACGCCTGCAGCGCCGACGGTGGCCGATGCAGCTCGACGCGCACTCGTCGAGGCGCTGCAGCACGGCGACCGGCCGGCACTGTTGCGGGAGCTCGACGAGGCACTGCTCGGCGTTCGCGACCGGCGCCCGCTCCACGTCGTCGCCTGACCACGGTCCGCGGCTCGTCGCCGGCCGGGCTCTCGTCGTGACGCGCACTCCGCACCACCGCGTCCGCCGTCGCATCTACGCTCGTCCATCGCGTCCGATCGCTGATCCTGCTCACGGGCGCCACCGGGTACGTCGGTGGCCGGCTCCTCCACGCGCTCGAGGCCCGTGGCGAACGCGTGCGCTGTCTCTCGCGTCGGCCCGAGTACCTGCAGCCACGGGTTGCGCCGACGACGGAGGTCGTGCCAGGGCGACGTGCTGCAGCCGGCGACGGTCGCGCCGGCGCTCGTGGGTGTCGACACGGTGTACTACCTCGTCCACTCGATGAGCTCGTCGCGGCCGTTCGACGAGGCGGACCGCAGGGCGGCGCTCATGTTCGGCCAGGCAGCGCGGGATGCCGGTGTGCGGAAGGTCGTCTACCTCGGCGGCCTTGGGCGCGGTGACGCTCTCCTCGCACCTTGCTCGCGGCAAGAGGTGGGTGAGATTCTGCGCGCCTCGGGCGTGCCGACGATCGAGTTCCGCGCCTCGATCGTGATCGGCTCCGGGCAGCGCATCGTTCGAGATGATCCGCGCGCTCGTGGAGAAGCTGCCCGTGATGGTGACGCCCCGTTGGGTTCGGGTGCGTGCGCAGCCGATTGCGATCGAAGACGTGCTCGCGTATCTGCTCGAAGCGCTCGATCGCGAGCCTCTGGGCGGGGAGCTCTTCGAGATCGGCGGCTCCGACCGGGTCACCTATCTGCGATCTCATGCAGGAGTACGCCTCGCCAGCGAGGGCTTCACCGGACGATGATCCCGGTCCCGGTGCTCACACCGCGGCTGTCGAGCCTGTGGCTCTGGCTCGTGACTCCGGTCTACGCGGGCGTGGGCCGGAAGCTCGTTGACTCGCTGAAGAACGAGACGGTCGTCGAGGACGATCGCGCGCTCGAGGCGTTCCGGGTGCGCCCGCGTGGCATCCACGACGCGATTGCCCGCGCGCTCGCGTTCGAGGACATGACGATCGCGCAGACACGCTGGTCGGACGAGGCGTTCGCGGAGAAGGCTTCCTACGGTGGGGTGCGCCAGGGGTCACGACTCGTCGACACCCGCTCGACTGCGGTGGCGCTACCGGCGACGGAAGCCTTCGCGCCGATCCAGGCGATCGGTGGCGAGACGGGGTGGTACAAGGGCGCTGCACTCTGGCGGCTTCGTGGCCTGCTCGACGTTCTCGTCGGTGGCCCGGGCCTTCGCCGTGGCCGGCGCGATCCAGCCGGCCTCGAGGTCGGCGACGCGGTCGACTTCTGGCGTGTCGAGGCGTTCGAGCGCGATCGTCTGCTCCGGCTCAAGGCGGAGATGAAGGTGCCGGGACGCGCCTGGCTGCAGTTCGAGGTCTCGGACGGCCCGAGCGGAGCGGGGTCGACGATCGCCCAGACTGCTGTCTTCGACCCTTCCGGGCTCTTCGGCCTCGTCTACTGGTACGGCGCTCTGGCCTTTCCACGGCTACATCTTCGGCGGCATGCTGCGGAGCATCGTCGCGGCGGCGTCTGCCGCGCGACGCTGACAATCGATTCCGCCGTTCGAACTTGGCCAGAGTCGGCACAGACACGTCACACCTTTCGCTCTAGCCTGCGATGCCATGGAGGAGGCACGCAGAGTGATCGAGCGGCTTGATCGCATCGACGCGCTCGACCGGGCAACGGCGAGCCCGGCCGAGCTGCTGGCGGAGCTGCGCGGCCTCCTCCACGACGCCGAGGCGTGGGTGCGGGTGGAAGGAGGTGATGACGCAGACGAGGCCGTGATCCGATTGCGGGAGGCTCTCGCGCGAGACGCCGTGCCTGCGTGAGCCGTGACGCTCGGTCGCGGTCGGCGTCGGCGGCCGCTCCGGCGGGGCGTTGGCGATCGTCTAGGGTTGGCTCGTGATCACGCATTGGGACGAGGTCGAGGCCAACCGGCGCGAGCGCGGGCACATCGCAGGCTCCTGGCAGGCGCTCACGGGCTACAACTCGATCACCGTTGGGGTGCAGCGCATCTCGGTCGACGCCGGCCACTGGGCGACGCCGTTGCATCTCGAGGGCTCGGAGGAGGAGATCTTCTACGTCCTCTCGGGCACGGGCTTCTCCTTCCAGGTCGAAGGCGACGACGAGCGGGTGTTCCCGGTCGGCCCCGGCGACTGCCTCGTCCACCGTGCGCTCGAGCATGCCCACACGATCGGCGCCGGAGACGACGAGCTCGTGGTGCTCGCGTTCGGCCAGCGGCACTACGCCGCCAACACGCTGCTCCCGCGGGCCGGCGTATCGTGGCTCGGCCCGACCTGGGTGCTGCAGGGAGCTCCGGAGGACCACCCGTGGGCGCGAGAAGCTGCCGTCGGAGCTCCCACCTGGACCGAGCTCTCCGACCGTCCCGCGCAGCGTCGCCAACCTCGACGACGTGCCGCACGGACGAGCACCAGGGAGCAACCGTCGGCTACGTCTCGCGGGATCTCGGCCGGGCCGTCGGCTCGGAGCGGACGGGGCTGACGCACTACGTCGTGCCGCCCGGGATGCTGATGAACCCCCCGCACGTGCACTCGGCCGAGGAGGAGATCTTCGTGATCCTGGAGGGGAGCGGCACGTTGCAGCTCTATCCGAGCCTGCGCTCCGACGACGACGAGCTCGAGGAGTTCCCGATCCGCGCCGGCTGCACGATCGCCCGGCCCGCCGGCACGCGGCGCGCCCACGGGATCAAGGCCGGCGACGACGGGCTGACGGTGCTCGCGTACGGCACGCGCGATCCGAACGACATCGTCCACTACCCGCGGTCCGGGAAGATCAGCTTTCGCGGCGTGGGTGTGATCGGCAGGCTCGAGCAGGTTGGCTACTGGGATGGCGAGGATTGAAGGAGAGCGGGGGACCGCGGTGAACGAGGCGCCATGGGATTCGTCAGACTTCTGCCGCGCTCGTCGGCGCGTGCCCGAGACGCGGCCGCCGAGGCCGAGCTCGAGGCCGCGCTCAGGCGAGCTCGAGGCCGCGCCCGAGCTCGAGGCCGACGTGAGCGAGATCGACTCCGGTGACGTGATGGGGTTGCCCGCGCTCGACGACCTGCCCGTGGTCGAGGACCTGCCGGTTGCCGTCTCGACACCTGTCGCCTCGGCACCCGTCGTGATTCCGCAGGCGCCTGCTCCCGGAGCGACGGGCACGCGCGTGATCGCGCTCGCGAACCAGAAGGGTGGCGTCGCGAAGACGACGACGACGCTGAATCTCGGCGTCGCCTTCAAGGAGATGGGGTACCGGGTGCTGCTCGTCGACCTCGATCCCCAGGGCAACCTGACGATGAGCCAGGGATTGAACCCCGACACGATCGAGACCTCGATGTTCGACGTGCTCGTGCGGAAGATCCCGATCTCGGACGTGATCGAGAAGCGCGAGGTCGACCTCGCCGTCGCCTCGATCGATCTCGCCGGCGCCGAGCTCGCGCTCGCGGCGCTGATCGGCCGGGAGCGCTCGCTCGAGAAGGCGCTGTTCGAGGTGCGCGACCGCTACGACTTCATCCTCATCGACACGCCGCCGTCACTCGGCCTGCTGACGATCAACGCGTTCGTCGCGGCGACGGGCGTGATCGTGCCGGTGCAGTGCGAGTACCTCGCCCTGCGTGGCCTCGTTCAGCTCGAGAACACCCTTGCGATGGTGCGCGAGAACCTCAACCCGCGGGTCGGGGTGGAGGGCATCGTCCCGACGATGTACGACGCGCGGACGCTCCATGCGCGCGAGGCGGTCGAGATCCTGGAGGAGAACTTCGGCGATCTCGTCTACAAGACCCGAATTCGCAAGACCGTCCGCTACGCCGAGGCGCCCGTGAAGGGCAGCTCGGTGCTCGGGTACGACCCGACGGGAACGGCGGCCGAGGCGTATCGCGACCTCGCGAAGGAGGTGCTCCATGGCGCGGAAGCGCGCGAGCATGCGTGAGGGGCCGCTCGCCGAGCTGTTCCGCGCGACCGAGGCCGCTCAGCGCGGCAGCGAAGGGGATGAGCCCGTCGATGAGCCGTTGCCGCCCGCAGCCGAAGCGGACGACCAGCAGACCCTGATCCTCGACGCACCCGCCTCGGCGGCCGCATCGCCGGCGCCGCCGCGCCGCGAGGAAGCTGCGCTCGAGGAGACGGTCGAGCACGTGATGCCGACGCGCGCCGCCGTCGAGCCGGCGCGAGGAGGCCGCGCTCGAGGAGACCGTCGAGCACGTCCACGATTTCGCCGTTCCGTGCCGCGGCGCCCGTCGAGGCTGCGCCGCCGTCGCGCCGTCGTCGAGCGCAAGGCTGCGGCGTCGGCCTGCTCCACCGCCGCCCGTCGCCCGCTGCGCGGCCCGAGCCTCCGTACGAGCCGCCCGCGAGCCGCTTCATCCAGCCGATGCCCGAGGGGGCGCCCCGGCTCAACGTCGGCGGCGACGCCGCGTCGTACCTCGCGGTGATCCGCGTCGTAGGGGTCGGCGGCGGCGGTCTCAACGCCGTCAACCGGATGATGGACGCCGGCATCGCCCAGGTCGATTTCGTCGCCGTCAACACCGACATGCAGCAGCTCAACCTCTCGGATGCGCCGGTGAAGATCCACATCGGCGAGGAGCTCACCCAGGGCCTCGGCTCGGGTGCCGATCCGGAGACCGGCCGCCTGGCCGCCGAGGAGGCGTACGACCAGGTCCGCTCTGCGCTCCGTGGCTCCGACATGGTGTTCGTCACCGCCGGCGAGGGCGGAGGCACCGGCACGGGTGCAGCGCCCGTCGTGGCGAAGATCGCCCGCGATCTCGGCGCCCTCACCGTCGGCATCGTGACGACGCCGTTCAGGTTCGAGGGCACGAAGCGCCGCCAGTCGGCCGACTCGGGCGTCGAGGCGCTGCGTGCCGCCTGCGACACGGTGATCGTGATCCCGAACGACCGGTTGCTCGAGGTCCTCGATCGCTCGACGTCGATGCTCGACGCGTTCAAGATCGCCGACGACGTGCTCCGGCAGGGTGTGCAGGGCATCTGCGACCTGATCACGATGCCCGGCCTGATCAACCTCGACTTCGCCGACGTGCGCACGATCATGTCCGACGCCGGCTCGGCCCTGATGGGCATCGGCTACTCCGAGAGCGCGAACCGCGCCCGCGAGGCCGCCGAGCGCGCTCTCAAGTCTCCGCTCATCGACACCGAGATCGTCGGCGCGAGAGGCATCCTCCTCTCGATCGCCGGCGGCGAGGATCTGACGCTGCTCGAGGTCAACGAGGCGGCCGAGGTCGTCCGCGGTGCAGCGACCGACGACACCAACATCATCTTCGGCGCCACCGTCGACGAGCGGCTGAACGGCCAGGTGTGGGTCACCGTCATCGCGACGGGACTCGGCGGCAGCCATCGCCGCTCGTACACGCCGTCGTTTGCGAGTGCGGGAGCGGCGACGCGCGCAGCAGCAGCAGCCGCGACGACTCCGAGCTGCCGAGCTTCCTGCAGTAGCGCCCGGATGAGCCGGTGGTCCGAGCCGGACGTCGGCTTTCGTCCGCTGACGGTCGACGACCTGCCGCTGCTCTACGAGTGGCTCGGGCGGGAGCACGTTCGTCGCTGGTGGGGCGACTCGCGCCGCCTACGACGAGGCAGTCGCCGAGTACCTGGACGCGATCGAGGGCCGCGATCCCACCGACCTCTACGTGATCGTCGTCGCCGGCGAGGACGTCGGGCTGATCCAGACGTACCTCCTCGCCGACTACCCCGACTACGCCGCTCTCATCGGCGCGGGCGACGAGGCGGCCGGCCTCGACGTCTTCCTCGGTGAAGCCGGCCTGACCGGGTCGGGCCTCGGCACCTACGTCATTCGCACCTTCGCGTCGGAGGTCGTCTTCGCCCGCGCCGAGACGCGGGCTTGCGTCGCCGACCCCGACGTCCGCAACCTCGCCTCGATCCGCGCGTTCGAGAAGGCCGGCTTCACGGCCGTGGCGACGTTCGTCGACCCGGAGGACGATCAGCTCCACGCGGTGATGCGCCTCGAGCGCCCTCGGTGAGCCTGCGCACACCGCGCCGCAGCGAGGACATTGTGTTGATTCAACACAATGTCGCGTTGGTCGGCTGCGGGCCTGGGAAGCGGCGACCTGGTGCGGGTCGGGTCGATCCGGCTCGCGCGAGCGCAGCCGAGCCGTCGAGGCGTAGAGCCGCTCGAAGCCGGCCCGTCGAGCTACGGAGCCGAGGCTAGACGGCAGGCAGGAGCACGGTCGCGCCGAACGCGATCGCGACGAGGCTCGCGGCGGCGCCGACGGCGGCGACGCGGAGATACGGGCGCACCCACGGGCCGGCGAGCGCGAGCGCTCCTGCCGCGCCGACGGCCATGCCGGTCAACAGCTCCACGGCTCCGAACGCGATTCCCGCCGACAACGCCGTTCTCGAATCGACCCCCTGAGAGCCGAGCGCGAGCGCAACTGCGGCGCTGGCGAGCCCGACGTTCCCCGGCGTGATCGGGAGAACGGCGGCGAGCTCGACGGCCGGGACGAGGACGAGCGCGGCGCGGAGCGGATTGTCGATTCCCATCGACGCGACGACCGCGGTCGCAGCCGCGACCTTCGCGGCGGCTCCGGCGAGCGCCCAGCCCGAGACGATCGCGAGATCGCGCGGGGACGACGCGAGCGACCTGAAGGCCGCAAGAAGCTGTTCGACGCGACCGGGCAGCGAGATGTGGCGCGAGACGACTGCGATCGCACCCGCGCCGACCACGATGGCGGCGATCACGAGGAGCGGCCAGAGCGGCAGCACGCCGCCGGCGCTTCCGATTGCGATCAGGACGCCGAGCCAGACGACCCGGGTGACGCCGACCGCTGCTGCGGCGCCGCTCACGGTCCAGCAGCCACCGTTCGTGACGCGGCCGAAGAGCGCGACGCGCAGGGCCGATCCGACGTGGGCGGGCGCGACCGCGTTGACGCCGCAGCCGACCGCGTAGCGGGCGGACGCGTCGACGAGCGGTAGCGGCGAGCCGCTCGCGCGGAGCGCCGCGCGCCAGGCGAGTGCACCACAGACGCTCGTGCCCGCGAAGGCGATGCCGGCGGCCCAGAGGAGCCCTGGATCCGCGGCGCCGAGGCCGTCGATCGCCGAGCTGACGCGATCACCGAGCAGGGAAGGGCTGAAGCAGAGCACGGCGAGGAGGGCGAGGGAGAGCCCTGCCATTGCCACATGTCGTTTCGTCAGGTGATTCCGCATCTGGGCTGCACAGTCGTTCTCGGCACGGGACAGCCGTTGCTTGAGAGACGTCATCCGATTGAGATCCGGCAGACCGGAATGACGGTGAGAGCGCAGGCGGCGGCACGCGTGGCGGAGCCGGGGTGTGAGCGAGCGCTCATGTGGGTTGAGACGCTCCGGGGAGCGCGATGCCGGGGATCCGTTCAGAATCCGAACATGTCGCTCCATGGGTCGAGCGACATCCCGAACCGCGATAGCGGGACCGTCTGCATCTGAGCGTAGCTGCGGTCTCGCCGCCGGCGCCGAGTCCGGGACAGACCGCCCGACTAGTCTCCCACCATGCGTGGAGCCGTCGCAGCCGGGAATCGGCACACCGCCGAGGCAGGTGCCTGGGCTCTGGCCCAGGGAGGGACGGCGGTCGACGCCGTCGTCGCCGCCGCACTGGCGGCGTTCGTGGCCGAAGGGCCGCTGACAGGACCGGCGGGCGGCGGCTTCTGCCTCGTGCGCGCAGCCGGTGCCGAGCCGACGCTGCTGGACTGCTTCTTCGCCGTCCCGTCACGGCCGCAGGGGCCGATGGACGAGGTGCTGATCGACTTCGGCGACGCGTCGACACAGGTCTTTCACGTCGGCGCCGGCTCGGTCGCCGTTCCCGGCCTCGTCGCGGGGCTCGCCGAGGCACACGCGCGCCACGGGCGGCTCTCGTGGGCGATGCTGTTCGAGCCCGCGCTCGAGCTCGCGCACGCCGGGGTGGAGATGTCCGGCCCGCAGCGGTTCCTGCTCGAGATCCTCGTCCCGATTCTCGAGCGCACCGAGGAGGGCAGGGGGATCTACGCCTCCCACACGCGTGCGGAGACGGCGGCGATGGTCCCCGGGCCTCGAGCGTCTGCGCGACCACGGTGCGGCCGCCGTGGCCGAGCTGATGCCGGGCCACGCTGCCGACCTCGCGGCGTATCGCGTGATCGAGCGGACGCCGATCGAGGCGACGTTCGAGGGGATGCGGGTCGTCACGTGCCCGGCGCCCTCGAAGGGAGGGGCGGTTGTGGCCGGAGGGCTCGCGGCGATCGCTGCCCGCGACCGCGCCACGACGGACACGCTCGCCGTGACGCTCGTCGAGGCTCTGCTCGCCGGCTACGGGGGCACGTCGCACCTCGCGCCGCTGACGGGCACGACCCACGTCTCGGTGATCGACGGCGACGGGAGCGCGGCCGCGCTCTCCTCGACGCTCGGGTCCGGCTCGGGCGTCTTCGCCGGGGGCTTCCAGCTCAACAACATGCTCGGCGAGCTCGACGTGATCGGCACGGAGGATCGCCATCCCGGGGATCGCCTGCCGAGCATGATGACGCCGACCCTGGTGCTCGACGGCGATGCGCCGCGTCTCGTAGTCGGGAGTGCGGGGTCGGTCAGGCTCGCGGGCGCGATCCTGCAGACGATCTACCACGTGGTCGCCGGCGGCGGCTCGGTGAGCGAGGCGATCGATCATGCGAGGCTCCACATCGAGGACGGCGTCGTCCAGATCGAGGGCGGCTGGCCGGAGGATGCGGCGGAGCGCCTGCAGCCAGGCGGGCTACCAGGTGAACGAGTGGGCGGGGAGGAACCTGTACTTCGGTGGGGTCTCCGCCGTCGAGCGCCTGCCCGGCGGCGGGCTGGCTGCTGCGGGCGATCCACGGCGTGGCGGTCATGGGATCGTCGTCCCGTGATCACCATCCGGCGGGCGGAGCCGGCCGATGCGCAGGCGCTCGTCGAGCTCGCGGGCGAGGTGGGCGGCGAGGAGGGCGCGTGGCTTCTGACGACCGCGGAGTGGCGCAGCATCACCGAGGAGCGGCGGTACCTGCGCGCCGTCCGCAGGCACCCGGACGCCGCCGTCTACCTGGCCGAGGACGGGGACAACGTCGTCGGCCGGCTCTCGCTCGCCCGTGACGTCCACCCGGCGAGCGCGCACGTCGCCGACCTCGGCCTGATGGTGGCCGCGACCCACCGTCGGCGCGGCGTCGGTCGAGGCCTGCTCGACCAGGCCGTCGTGTGGGCCGAGAGCGCCGGCGTCCGGAAGCTCGAGCTTCACGTCTTTCCCTGGAACGAGCCGGCGATTGCGCTCTACGACGCGTTCGGCTTCGAGCGCGAGGGCCTCCGCAAGGGCCATTACCTGCGGGACGGGGTGCCGGTCGACGCGATCCTGATGGCGTTTCAGCTCGACGACGCGTCCTAGAGGCTCGTCGCGCGGCCGAGGCTCGTTGTCTCTCATAGCAACAGTGTGACGCGAGCTGAGACGTGTCCGTCACGGCTCTGTGTCAGCTGTGTGACGCTGCGGTCGCCGATGCACGCCCGCGCCAGTGAAAGATCCGGGCTAGCATCGCCTCCGTGCTGCTTCGCGTCGACGCCGATCGCCTCCGAGCCGACTTCGACGCCCTCGCCGCGATCGGCGCGACGGCCGACGGCGGGGTCGATCGCGAGACGTTCTCGGCCGCGCACCTCGCCGCACGCGCCTGGTTCCACGAGCGGGCCGATGCCGCAGGGCTCGAGACGAGGATCGACGGCGCCGCCAACCACTCCGCCGTCCTCCCGGCCCGCGACCCGGAGGCGCGCACGCTCCTGCTCGGCTCGCACCTCGATTCCGTCAGGCGCGGAGGGCGGTTCGACGGCGCCCTCGGCGTCGTCTGCGCGCTCGAGGTGCTTCGTGCCGTGCAGGACGCGGGGCTCGAGCTGCCGGTCACGCTCGAGGCCGTCGACTTCACCGACGAGGAGGGGACGCTGATCGGCACGTTCGGCAGCCTCGCGCTCGCCGGAGGGCTCACCCCGAGGGACTCGCGGCGCCACGCGGCGGCCGCGAGCTCCTCGTCGCGGAGCTCGCTCGCATGGAGCTCAGCGAGGAAGGCATCCTCGCCGCGCGCCGCGACCCCGCCGCCGCTCGCCGGCTACCTCGAGCTGCACATCGAGCAGGGCCCGGTGCTCGAGCAGGCGGGCATCGACATCGGGATCGTCACCGGCATCGTCGGCACCGCATCGTTCACGGTCGTGTTCGAGGGAGAGGCGCGGCACGCGGGAACGACGCCGATGGGCGCCCGGCGAGATGCGGCCGTCGGCGCGGCGGCCTTCGTGCTCGGCGTCAGGGAGCTCGTCGTCCGCGACTTCCCCGGGGCCGTCGCCACGGTCGGTGACGTCAGGATCGAGCCGGGGTCGTTCAATGTCGTGCCGGGACGTGCGACGCTCCGCCTCGAGTGCCGGTCGCTCGACGCGCCGGAGGTCGAGTCGCTCGCAGGCGCGCTCACGGAGCTGGCGCACGCAACGGCCGAGGCCCACGGGCTCGAGGTGACGATCGAGCCCGTCGGGCGCGTCGCGCCCGCGCCCACCGCCGAGAGCGTCCGCGCGGCCCTCACGGGCGCGGCCGCCGATCTCGGCCTGACGACGATGGAGCTCGCGTCGGGCGCCGGCCACGACGCCCAGTCGCTCGCGGCGATCACCCCGAGCGGGATGGTGTTCGTCCCGTCGATCGGCGGCGTCAGCCACGACCCGGCCGAGGAGACGGCGTGGGCCGACTGCGTCAACGGCGCCAACGTCCTGCTCAACGCGGCCGTCCGCGCTCGCCGAGGCGGCGCGCCGAGAGCTAGCCCGTCAAGCTCCCGCGGCACGACGAGCCGGCCGAGCTCGGCACCGCCTGGCTGCAGATCCGCTCCAGTCGTCGGCAGCGACCAGGAGCTCCGCGAGCGCCCCGGTCGGGAACGTCCGTCGGGACCGGGCGGCGCGAGCAGCGCGACGAGATCGTGGAAGCCCGGGTTGTGGCCGATCAGCAGCACGCTCTCGAGCTCGGCGGCCAGGCCGCTGCAGCCGCTCGAGGAGATCGTCGGCCCAGGCGTGGTAGAGCCCGTCCTCGATCTCGACGACCGGGGTGCTCCCAGCGCCGGAGCGACGAGATCGAGCGTCGCGCGGGCGCGCACGGCGGTCGAGCACAGCACGAGGTCGGGCCGGACCTCGTGGTCGGCCGCCCATTGCCGCACGCGCTTGCCCGCCTTGCGGCCGCGCGGCGCCAGCGGGCGGTCGTGATCGGCGAGCCCGGGCTCGTCCCAGCTCGACTTCAGGTGCCGGAGGAGCCAGAGGCGCTTCACCTGCCCGGCCTCCAGCCGCGGACGAGCGCGGCCTGGCCCGGCGTCTCGGGTGACGGGCGCGCCCCCGGGATCTCGCGGCGCAGCTCGGCGATGCGCGCGATCGCATCGCCGGCGTCGAGCCCGTGCCGGACGAGCAGGCATCCGACCACCGTTCCCGTTCTCCCGACGCCGCCCCAGCAGTGGACGTACACGGTTCCTCCGTCCGCGCGCACGGCGTCGATGTCGTCGAGGATCTGGATCACGTGCCCGGCGGTGGGCGTGCCCATGTCCGGAATCGGGTGGGCGATCCTCCGCGTGCCGTCGAGCCAGCGGTCGTAGCTCGTCGAGCGGGTCGGACGGATGGGTGAGGTCGACGAAGACCGTGACGCCGCTGCGCTCGAGCGCTCTGACGCCCTCGGCCGTGCCGGGATAGGCGCCTGCGATCACGCCCTCGGTGACCGCGTAGTGAGCGGGCAGCGACATCTCCCGGAACCTACACCGCGTCTAGCCGGCGGCGATTCCTCCGCCGCCTGCTGGACGGCCTTCCACGCCGCCCGGGCCGAGAAGCCGCGGCGGGCGAGATAGGCGATCGCGCGCTTGCGGTCGGCGTCGCCGGCGACGGCTCGCCGGCCGAGCGCCTCGCGGGCGAGCGTCTCCTCGTCCTCGCCGCCGTCGTACGTCTCGGCGAGCGCGGCCTCGGCGAGAGCGCCCGAGAGCCCGCGCGACCTGAGCTTCTGCTCCGCGCGCCTGCGGCCGTAGCCTCGGGCCCGCATGCCGCGGGCGAGCTGGCCGGCGAGCGCTGCATCGTCGATGTAGCCGTACCCGGCGGCCCGCTCGATCGCCTCGTGGGCGATCTCGGGCGGCACGTCGCGCGCCGCGAGCTTCCTCTCCAGCTCGGCCGTCGACTGCATTCGCACCGCGAGGGAGCGCACGACGAAGAGCCGGGCGCGAGCCCGAGCCAACGCGCCTTCGACGGCGACTCGCCGCTCGTCGTCGACCTCGTCACCCTCGGCGACCTCGAGCTCGAACAGCACCTCGGGCTCGACCCGCAGCCAGGCCTTGCCGTCGAGCCTGAGCGCGATCGAGCGGCGGCGCGTCCGCGCCGTCGGCTCGTCGTCGACGGCGTCGTGCTCGATGGTCAGTCGCGCCACGGCCCGAGGCTACCGCGTCGCCGGACCCTTCCGGCGACGAGTCCTTGCGAGCGCCGCCGGCGAGGCTACTCTTCGCGCGCAAATGGTGATCCGCGCCCTCCTCGTGACGATCGCAGCGCTCCTCCTCGCCGGCTGTGGGAGCAAGGACGACGAGACGGCGGCGACGACCGCGACCGTCCCGACCGGCGCCACCGGGACGGGGAGCAGCCCCGTGCTCGAGGGCGCGTCTACCGATCCGGTCGTCGTCAAGGGCACGAGCACCGACGTCTCGCTCCTCACCGACGTCCGGGCTGCGGCGCACGACGGCTACGACCGCATCGTCTTCCAGTTCCGCAACGGACTGCCGGGCTACGACGTCCGCTACGTCGATCGGCCGGTCGTCGCCGACGGCTCCGGCGACGAGGTCGCGGTCGACGGCGGCGCCGTCCTGCTGATCCGGATGGAGCCCGCGCTCGATGCCGACCTGACCCAGGAATCCGCTCCACTGACCTACACCGGCCCGCAGCGCTTCACACCGACGACGACCGCCGTCGCCGAGCTCGTCCGCACGGGCGGCTTCGAGGCCGTGCTCACGTGGGCGGCGGGCGTCGACGAGAAGCGGCCGTTCCTCGTCTCGACGCTCGAGAACCCGGCGCGGCTCGTGATCGACGTCAAGAGCTCCGGCTAGACCCGTCGCCCGACTTGCGGCGTGGGGGCGCGCTTGCTAGCGTCGGCCCCGATGCTGCTCTTCGCCTAGGACCGCCGTTGCCGCGGGCCTCCTCGGGAGGCCCGGTCGTTGCACGCCCTGGGTTGTCTTTTCGGAAGGAGCAGTCTCATGTCGAACGTCCCGTCCAACGTCCCCGCCGTCGAGGTGCGCGACCTCCGCAAGGAGTTCCGCCGCCGGAGCCGCCGGAAGCCGGACGAGAGCAGGTTCAAACGCAGAAACGGGCTCGCTATCAAGAGCGTGCCCGCGCTGCGCGACGTCAGCTTCACCATGCAGCGAGGAGAGTGCGTCGCGATCCTCGGCCAGAACGGATCGGGCAAGTCGACGCTCGTGCGCCTGCTGTCGACGCTGCTGCTGCACGACGGCGGCAGCGCCAGGGTGTTCGGGCACGACGTGTTCACGGAGCAGCGCGCCGTTCAGCGGCTCGTCAACCGCGTCTCGGTCGAGGCGAGCTTCTTCAAGAAGATGTCCGCCGCCGAGAACCTCGGCTACGCATCGCGCTTCTACGGCATGACCTCGGCCGACACGAAGGACGAGATCCCGCGCATCCTCGAGCGGGTCGGCTTCCCCAAGGAGCGGCGGACCGAGCCGATGGAGAACCTGTCGCGGGGCATGCAGCAGAAGGTCGCGCTCGCGCGGGCGCTGCTCACGAGCCCGGTCCTGCTGCTGCTCGACGAGCCGACGACCGGTCTCGATCCGCGGTCGAAGCTCGAGGTGCAGGAGTTCATCAGGGAGGTGCGGTCGGAGCACGACGCGACGATCCTCCTCTGCACGCACGACCTCGCCGAGGCGGAGGTGCTCGCCGACCGGATCGGCGTGCTCGACCGCGGCGAGCTGCTCGCGCTCGAGCCGGTCGACCAGCTGATGGCGCGCTACGGGGCGTCGACGCTCGAGGAGGCGTTCTTCGCCGCGACCGGCCGCACGTTCGAGGACGAGGGTGGCGACGACGAGATGACGACGAGAGGGAGGTGTTCGCCTGATGCGAGCCATGGCAGTGAATCTCAAGCACGACCTGATCGGGCTCGGCGGCGTCGTCGAGCGCAACGTCTACCTCACCCGCCGCTACATCTGGTGGGATCTGGCGTTCTTCGTCTGGACGGTCGCGAACACGCTCACGATCGTCTTCATCGCCAAGGGGATCGAGGCGACCGGCGGCTCGATCGACGTCGAGCAGACGACGACCGCGCTGCTGATCGGAGCCGTCGTCTGGGCCTACCTGGGGATCATCTTCGAGTTCATCACGGAGACGGTCGCCTGGGAGCGCTGGGAGGGCACGATCGAGTACACGTTCATGGCACCGCTCTCACGCGCGATGCACCTGGGCGGCTCGGGCGTGTTCGCGGTGCTCTACGGCCTCGTCCGCGCGACGCTCCTGTTCGTCGTCGTGGCGATGTTCTTCGGCCTCTCGATGCCCGATGCGAACTTCCCGGCCGCGTTCGCGATCCTGCTGATCGCGTCGGTGTCGTTCTTCGGGATCGGGATGATGACCGCCGTGCTGCCGCTGATCTCGCCCGAGAAGGGCGCGCAGCTCGGCTTCGTCGCGCAGGGGCTCCTGCTCGTCGTCTCGGGCGTCTACTACCCGGTGTCGGTGCTGCCGGAGTGGATGCAGTGGGTCTCGAAGATCTCGCCGGCGACCTACGCGCTGCGTGGGATCCGCGGCTCGATCCTCGAGGGGCAGGGTCTCCTGTGGGCGAACGTGTGGCCGCTGCTCGTGATCGGCGTCATCTCGATCCCGCTCGGTCTCGCGGTCTTCAAGCGCGGCGAGATCTATGCCAAGAAGCACGGCAAGCTGAAGCGGTCGGGCTAGGCAGGAACACCGGGGAGAGGCTGAAGCCTCTCCCGGCGCGCCGTGAGCCCGGACGACAGGCTGAAGCCTGTCGCCGCCGGGGCGCCGGCTTCAGCCGGTCGCCGGGCAGAGGGTCGCGGCGCGCGAACGATCTCTCCGCAAATTGCACATTTCGCCTGCGCGGTCGCCTTGCACTCACCAGCCGGCACCCCTATCTTCACCAGTGCACCGAGCACGGGGCACCTGAGGTTGAAGGCCTCCCGAGCAATTGACGCGCAAGCGACGATTGGTAGGGGAGCTGGACGAGGGGGCTACCGATTCGGTGCATTTTCTTTGAGTCCGTGGACGAGCACGACACGACCGGGATCGGCCGGGTCGTGCGGCGCGCGTAGTCGCCGTAGGCGCGGAACGTCCCCGTGATCACCGGCCACAGCTGCGCATGCTCGGCGGCGGTCGCCGCCCTGGCGGTGACCTGCTCGGAGCGGCCGGCGATCTCGATCGTGGCGCGCGGCTCGGCCTGCAGGTTGAGCCACCAGCGGGGCGGGCTGTCCTCACCGCCGTTCGAGGCGACGATCGCGATCTCGTCGCCCAGCTCGAAGTAGGTGAGTGGTGTCGTCCGGGCGCGGCCCGTCCGGCGGCCGGTCGTCGTCAGCATCAGCACCGGCATGCCGGCGACGCGGCCGAGCAGCCGGCCGCCGCTGAGCCGGTAGACGGCACGGTGCGCCCGGCCCATGGCCCTGATCGCGGCGGGCCGGAGCCGCATGACGCCGTGTATCCCGCTACGCCGGCAGCGCGACGGCGACGGCCCGCTGCCGTGCCGGACGTGCCTCCAGCCGGTCGACGTAGGCGACGACGCCGTCCGGGAGCTCGGTCAGCTCGCCGGTGCGGGCGAAGCCGAGCACGGAGCCGACGACGATGTCGGCGACGGAGAACTCGTTGCCGACGAGGTAGTCGTCGTCGCCGAGCGCACCCTCGATCACGGCGGCTCCGGTCACGAACCGCGCGGTTGCGCGCTCGACGATGCCTGCGTTCGGCTCGCCGTCCGACCAGACCTGGCGGGCGATGTCCATCAGCGCGCTCTCGAGCTCGGTCATCCCGAAGAAGCACCACTGGTAGTGCAGGCCGCGCTCGTGCGAGCCGAGCGGGCCGATCAGGCCGGCGTCGAGATGCTGGTCGGCGATGTGGAGGATGAGCGCCGCAGACTCGAAGACCGGGCCGCCGTCCTCCTCGAGCACGGGGGAGCGGCCGAGCGGGTGCAGCGCCCGGTACTCCGGCGTCTGCTTCTCCTCGCGGGACATGACGGTGAGGTCGAACGGGATCCCGAGCTCTTCGAGCAGCCAGAGGACGCGGGTCGACCGGGAGCGTGGCTGGTGATGGAGTCTCATGGCGCGATCCTAGCCGGGTACGGTTGGCGCGTATGAGCCCTGCCGATCTCGAGCCGCTCGCGCTGATCGCGGCGGAGGTCGCCGCGGAGTGGGGCGTCGAGCTCGGGCCTCCGTTTGCGCTGTCGCGCTACTCGTACGTGGCGCCGGCCGGCGACGGACGCCGTCCTGAAGGTGACGCCGCCGGAGGACGACGAGTCGGACGAGGAGGCCGACGCGCTCGCGCTATGGGACGGCGACGGCGCCGTGCGCCTGCTGCGCCGCGACCGGGACCGGCGGGCGCTGCTGATCGAGCGCGCCCGCCCGGGGACGACATCTCGGGGCTCCCCGAGGACGAGGCGACGGCGATCGCCGTCGCCGTCGGGCAGCGGCTGTGGCGGCCGGCGGCGGAGCCGTTCCGCTGGATCGGCGACCACGTTCCGCGCTGGCTCGACCAGGCGGAGCGCTCCGATCAGGAAGGGCGCGACCTCATCCCGTTCGCGCGCGAGCTCTACGCCTCGCTCGCGGTCGGCCGGGAGACGCTCGTCCACGGCGACTTCCACCACCACAACATCCTCCGCGCCGGCGACCGCTACCTCGCGATCGACGCCAAGGCGATGCTCGGCGAGCCGGAGTTCGACGTCGCCTCGTTCCTCTGGAACCCGCTCGGGTCGACGATGCGGCTGGACGTCACCGAGCGGCGGCTCGCCGCCTTCGCCGCGGCAGGTCTCGACCAGGAGCGGATGCGCGCGTGGGCCGTGATCCGCGGCGCCTACCTCGGATCGGACGAGAACGAGGAACGGGTGCTGCGCTCACTCGTTCGGTGAGAGCCGTCGCCAGGCTTCAGCGGCGACAGCTCAACCGGCGACAGCCTCAGCGGCACAGGCTTCAGCCTGTCGTCCGGGCTCCGCCGGGTGATTGAATCCGCCCGATGCCGTTCGAGATCAGAAACGTCCGTCTCGATGCCCCGGCGAGCCTTCTGCCCGCCCTCGCCTCGTTCTACGGAGGCTCGCTCGGGTTGCCACTGACCCGACGACGACGATGGCCGGCTGACGATCGAGATCGGCGAGACCGTGCTCGAGCTCGCTCCGTCGGCGGGCTCGCCGTTCTACCACTTCGCCTTCCTCGTCCCGGGCGACCGCTTCGAGGCGGCGCTCGCGTGGGCCCGTGACCGGGTCGAGCTCCTGCCCGACCCAGAGACCGGCGAGGCGGTGTTCGACTTCACGAACTGGGACGCGAAGGCGGTCTACTTCCACGACCCGGCCGGCAGCATCGTCGAGCTGATCGCGCATCGCGGGATCGGCGAGGCGGGCGCAACCGGCGCCTTCGCGCCGTCCGAGCTGCTCGGGCTCTCCGAGATCGGGCTCGTCTGCGATCCGCCGTCGCTCGCCGAGGCGCTCGAGCGTGAGCTCGGGCTCGAGGTCTGGGACGGCAGCGTCGAGGGCGAGGGGCGGCTCGCCTTCGTCGGCGCCAAGGCGCGGACGCTGATCCTCTGCCGGGCCGGGCGGCCCTGGCTCCCGACCGGCCGGCCCGCCGAGGCGCATCCGGTCGAGGTCACGCTCTCCGGTCGTTCGGCGGGGTTCGTGCCTTTCGACGGCGGGAGCCGCGTGTCTGTGACAGCATCCTGAGTCAACCCGTCACGACGTTCGAGGAGGCTGAAGATGGCACGTCCCGTCACCCTGTTCACCGGCCAGTGGGCCGACCTGCCGCTCGAGGCTCTCGTCGGCAAGCTGGAGGAGTGGGGCTTCGACGGCGCCGAGCTCGCGTGCTGGGGTGACCACTTCGAGGTCGACCGGGCGATCGCGGAGCCGCACTACGTGAAGGCGCAGCGCGACCTGCTCGAGCGGCACGGCCTCGGCTGCTGGGCGATCGGAGGCGCATCTCGTCGGCCAGTGCGTCGCCGACCCGATCGACGCGCGCCACAAGGGGATCCTGCCTCCGGAGATCTGGGGGGACGGCGACCCCGAAGGCGTTCGTCAGCGAGCGGCCGAGCGGATGAAGGACACGGCGCGCGCGGCGGCGGCGTTCGGCGTGCCCGTGGTGAACGGGTTCACCGGCTCGCCGGTCTGGCACATGCTCTACTCGTTCCCGCCGAACGACTTCGACGCGATCGAGCGCGGGTATCAGGAGTTCGCCGAGCGCTGGGGGCCGATCATCGACGTGTTCGACGCCGAAGGGGTGAAGTTCGCGCTCGAGGTGCACCCGACGGAGATCGCCTACGACTTCGTCACCACGCGCAAGACGCTCGACGCGATCGGCAACCGCCCGGGATTCGGGATCAACCTCGATCCGAGCCACTTCGCGCACCAGTTCCTCGACACGGCGGCATTCGCGATCGAGTTCGCCGACCGGATCTACCACGTGCACGTGAAGGACTCTCGCCGCACCCTCGACGGGCGCAGCTCGATCCTCGGCGGTCATCTCAACTTCGGCGAGCCGCAGCGCGGCTGGGACTTCGTCTCGCCCGGCCATGGCGACGTCGACTTCGAGACGTTCTTCCGGGCGCTCAACCGGATCGGCTACCACGGGGCCGCTCTCGATCGAGTGGGAGGACTCCGGCATGGACCGCGAGTGGGGGGCACAGGACTCGCTCGCGTTCGTGCGCCGCACCGACTTCGCGCCGTCGGATGTCGCCTTCGACGCGGCGATGCAGCGGGAAGGCTAGGCGCACGTGGTGACAGGCTTCAGCCTGCCGGCCGGGCTCTGATGCGCGCCCTCGACGAGGCGCTGCCGCAGTTCGACGTCAACGAGGTGCACTCGATCTCGCTCGCGTGCGGGCCCGAGGAGGCGGTGCAACGCGCCCTCGCGGCGCCGGCCGCACCGGACCGGCTCACCGCCGCCCTGTTCCGCGCGCGCGGCCTGCGGCGCGGCACGACGATCCAGGAGCTCTTCGACCGGACCGGATTCGAGACGATCGCACGCTCGCCGACGGACGTCGTCTTCGCGACGTCCGGGACGCCGTGGCGACCGTCCGGTGGGCTGCGGCCGTTCGCCGCGGCCGACCCGGGAACGGTGCGCGTTGCGACCGACATCCGCGCGGTTGCGGTCGCCGGAGGCTGCGTGCTCTCCACCGAGACGCGCGTGCAGGCCGTCGACGAAGCTGCGCGCCGCGCCTTTCGCCGCTACTGGCGCGTGGTCGGCCCGTTCTCGGGCCTGATCCGGCGGCGCTGGCTGCGAGCGGCCGGCAGCTGACGTCCACATCCTGTCGCGGCGCGTTGCCGTCCGATGCGACAGACATCCTCGATCGATGCCCGTCCAGCTCGTGCTCGATCTGTTTGCCCCTGCTCCCCGGGCCGACCGGGAGGGACTTCCGGGGCGCGTGCGGGAGCGCATCGATGTTCCGTCGCCCGCCGGGTACGCGGTCTTCGACTGCGAGACGACGGGAACCGACGTCACGGAGGACGAGATCGTCTCGCTCGCGCTGATCCGGCTCGATCGCGACGGACGCGAGGAGTCGCGCTACACGGTGCTCGTGCGGCCGTCGCGGCCGATTCCCGCCGAGGCGACCGCGGTGCACGGCATCTCCGACGGCGACGTCGAGCAGGCCCCTCGGTTCGCGCAGATCGCGCCCGAGCTGCTGGCGCTGCTCGGTGAGGCGGTGTTCGTCGCTCACAACGCGAGCTTCGACCTCGGGATGCTTCGGCATGCGTTCGGTCGGGAATCGATCGAGTATCGGCCCGGCGCGACCGCGTGCACGCTCGAGGCGTTCCGGCTCCTGGAGCCGCTCGCCGACAACCACCGGCTGCAGACGATCTGCGACCGGCGTGGGGTGGTGCTCGCCGATGCGCACGACGCGATGAGCGACGTGCTCGCGACGACCGCGCTCCTCCGGGTGCTGCTCGACGAGGGGATCGCACCGGAGACGGTCGAGCTCGACCACAACGCCTACATGCGCCTCCGCTCCCGCGGCGACAACCGGCCGGCGTCGGAGCCGCAGATCCGGCGGGTGTTCGGCCTTGCCCGCTCGGCCGGTCTCGTGCTCCCCGACGGGACCGCCGACCGCGAGCAGGTCGCGGCGCTCGTCTTCCGGGTCACAGGCGTGACGGACGTCGATGCGCTGACCCGCGCGCAGGTGCAGGACGTGTACGACGCGCTCGAGGAATTAATCGAGCAGCAACCTGCGCTCGCCCCTGCAGCCTCCGCGATAGCGATACCATTTCGGGAGATGACCACGACCGAGGTGGATATCCAGGTCGGAGCGCGCTTCCTGGACGCGCTGACGAGTCGCGACTACGACGCGCTCGGTGCGTGCTTCGCGGTGGACGGCAAGCTGCGCGGAATCGTCCCGCCCGGCCTGCGCGAGGCACTCGGCCGGGAGGCGATCGTCGAGCGGTTCCGGATCTGGACCGAGGACATCTCGGACTACGAGCTCGCCGAGTCGGATGCAGCGCCATTCGCCGATCTGCTGCGGCTCCGCTGGGCGGTTCGAGGTGTCGATCCCGAGGTAGGGCTCAACGTCTACGAGCAGACCGCGTACGCCGAAGTCGTCGACGGGGAGATCGTGCGCATGCGCCTCGCCTGCTCGGGCCACCGGCCTCTCTGACGCGCCGGCCGGATCTACGACGAGTAGTCGAACGGGCTTGCGAAGGCGCAGTTGCCCGTGAGCTCCCATGCGAACGGAGCGTCGTCGACGACGAGCTCGTCGGCGATCAGCTCCGTGCCGGGCTTGTCGTAGCCCGGGATCCCGCAGGCGACGATCTCGTCGGTCTGGTACGGCGTGCTCGCGCGCAGCCGGACGGCGCGGCCGACCCTGAGCTCGTGACCGTCGGCGCTGTCGACGATCTCGATCGGGCTCGCGCGCACGTCGAGCAGGTTGCTGGGCTTCGAGACCCACGGCAGCCGGAGCACCTCGCCCCCGAGCTCCCCGGTGAGGATCGCGGCGAGCGCCGTCTGCTGCTCGGCGCTGCCGCGCTCGTCGACGTGGACGACGAAGCTCCACGGCGAGCCGGGCTCGTCGTCGTCGTAGCGGATCACGAACGCGGCCGCGAGGCCCGTGAGGTCGATCTCTCCGGCATGCCCGTCCGAGACGAGCCACGAGAGGACGCCGAAGCAGATCCCGTACGTGGAGCGACCACCCTTGACGCCTCCGACCATCCGGCAGGGGCAGATCGCCTCGCAGTTGCACGACTCGAAGTAGGCGCCGCGGATGCGCCACGGCGTCATCCGTGTGGTGGCTCCGGGATCGATCATGCGACCAACCCCGACGACGCGCGCAGCATCGAGTCCATCTCCATCCGCCGCCCGGCCGAGTCAGGCCCGGGCACGCTCCCGGGTGCGAGCGCGACCCAGATCCCGAGCCCGATCAGCACCACCGCAACCGCCCGAGCGAGCTCCTCTCCGATCGGCAGCACCTTCTCGGCGAACACGATTGCCGCGACCACGAGCATCCAGGTGATGCTCATGACGCCGACGGCGAAGAGCAGCACCATCAGCGCCCAACAGCACCCGACGCACCAGGCGCCGTGCTCGATCCCCATCCGCACCGCCCCGAGCGGGCCGCCGTGCCAGTGATGCATGACGAAGCTCAGCGGCGTGCGGCAGTGACGCAGGCACACGCGCTTGAACGGTGTCAGCTGGTAGACGCCGACCAGCGCGATCGCCGCTCCGGTGACCTCCGGTCCGGCCCGGTCCCACGCGAGGAATGCGGGGTCGAGCCCGCGCACCAGCCGGAACAGCCCGAACGCAACGAGCCCGTAGGCCGTCCACGCGATCAGGTAGCCCGTGACGAACAGCCCCGTGGCGAGGCCGGGTCGCCGCGACGACTGCTCCGAGACCTTCGAGAAGAGCAGCACCATCGGCGTCGCCGAGGGCAGCATCATCGCGGCCATCATCGTGACCCAGATGCCGAGGTACCAGCCGAATGAGCCGAGATCGGTGCCGGGCCCGGCATCCATCCCCCGCATCCGCGCGACGACGATCACCCAGGCGGCCAGCGTCACGCCGAGGAACCCCGTGACGACCCCGGGACGGAGCGCCCGGGCGGTGATCGTGGTCTCGCTGGAGCTCATGTCGCCAGGAGTATCCACGATTCACCGCCGTAGGCAACCCGCGACGGCCATCACGCCGGGCGGCGTTCTTCCTGGGGTGCGCTACGAGACGGTGAAGTTGCCGAACATGATGCTCTCGTGCGGCTCGCAGTAGAACTTGTACTTGCCGGCCTTGAGGGTCAACGTGATCGTCTTCGTGCCCTTGAAGGGCACGCTCGTGAAGGTCTTCGCGAACCCGTGCGGGCCGTCGAGGTTGTAGTTGTGGATCGACGCCTTGTCGTTGATCACGAACGTGTACTTGCCGGCCTTGAGCTTCGTGACCTTCTTGCCGGACTTCGTCAGCGTGATCGTGTAGCCGGGGCCGACCGTCCCGTTCAGCTTCGGTGTCGCGGCGGCTGCCACCGACGCGAGCGCGAGCGCCACCAGAGTCACCAGCGCTACGAGGGTCACCAGGGCGAGGGCGAGCTGCTTTCTCATTGGGCTCATCTCCGTTTCGTCGTCTTCCGGCCGTTGTCGGCCGACACGAGGGAGTACGAGCGAGATGCACGTCCGGATTGCGCAAGCCGCAGCCGGCCCCGGGAGGAGCAGCTAGGCCGGGATCGTGAGGCTCTCGATGTCCTTCGGGTACGACGTGAGGATCTCGATCCCGTCCTCGGTCACGACCACCGTGTCGGAGTGGCGGAAGCCGCCGATCACGTCGTCGTAGAGGCCCGGCTCGATCGTGAAGACCATCCCGGGCTCGACGACGGTGAAGTCGCCGACGTCGAGGAACGGCGCCTCGTGGTTGCGGAGCCCGATCCCGTGGCCGACATGCTGCCGCCAGTAGTGCAGCAGGTCGTTCGCCTCGAGGTAGTCGATCACCGCCTGATCGACGTCGGCGCAGGTGACGCCGGGTCGGAGGGCGTCGAAGGCAGCCTGCTGGGCGGCGACCGTGTGATCGAACAGACGTCGCATCTCGTCGGTCGGGGTGCCGATGATCATCGCCCGCTCGAGCTCGGCGTTGTAGCCCCACACCGGCGCGGCCGTCTCGGTGACGAGGACCTGGCCCGCCTCGAACGGGATGTTGTGGGCGACCGCGTGGGCCCAGGCGCTCCGCTGCCCGACCTGACCGCGATACCCGGCCGAGGCGCCGTCGGTCGACGACAGCTGGCCGCTGTAGCCCGGGCCGAGCGCGTCCAGCATGGCGAGCGTCGTCTCGTACCCGGCGCGCAGTCCTGCCTGCGCCTCGGTCGAGCCGGGGACGCTGTACTCCTGCAGCAGCCGGTGGGCGTGCTCGCACCAGCGCGCGCTCTCGCGGATCAGCTCCACCTCGGCCGCGCTCTTCCGCACCATCAGGCTCTCGATCAGCGTCCCGAGCGGCGTCACGGTCGGCGCCGAGCACCTCGGTCAGCGACGGCCCGCGGTAGCCGAGAATGCCGGGGTAGCCGTCGTTGTCGGCGCCGATCGCACCGACGATTCCCATGTCCTCGAGGACGTCACCGAGGAGGCGCATCGGATGCTCGAGACCCGGGTACTCGGGATACGACTCGACGCGCTCGAACGTCGGTCTCGGCGCGCACGCGCTCGACCTCGAACTCGGGGACGAACACCGCGAGGCTGCCCTCGGCATCCATCGCGACGCCGACCGGACGCTCGGTGGCGAGGAAGTTGAAGCTCGTGAAGTACTGGACGTAGCGGTCGTCGAAGAGCACGCAGCCGGCGAGACCCTCGGCCGCGAGGTACTCGAGCAGACGGGCGCGCCTGGCCTCGAGCTCGGATGTCGGGATACCGGTGAGGAGCTGCACGTCGGGAAAGAGTAGAGCAACAGGCTGTCCCTACCATGCGGTAGTGGCCACCTCGAACGCACGCACGTTCTTCCGCCTGCTCCAGTTCCTGAGGCCCTACCGCACGTCGCTCATCGTCTCGACCATCCTGGCGGTCCTCTCGCAGGCGGCGGCGATCGCCGTGATCGTGCTGACGGGCTTCGTGATCAACGAGCTCCGCGGCGGCCAGGACGGTCACCACCTCGCGTTCCTGATCCTCTCGATCCTCGCGCGTCGGCCTCCTGCGGGCCGTGCTGATGCTCGGGCGGCGGTTCATCTCCGGCAAGCAGGCGATCGCGGTCGAGTGGGACATGCGCGACGCCCTTTACGCACGCCTGCTGCGGCTCTCGTTCGGCTACTTCGACCGGCACCAGACCGGGCAGCTGATGTCGCGCGCCACCGTCGACCTGCAGACGATCCGCTTCTTCCTCGGCTACGGGCTGATCTTCTTCGCCCAGCACGTGATCACGATCGTCTGCGTCACCGTCGTCCTCTTCTTCTACGACTGGCAGCTGGCGCTGATCGCCCTCGCGATCACGCCGCTTCTCATCGGCGTCGCGTACCGCTACAGCCACGTCTCGCATCCCGTGCTCCGGGACGTGCAGCAGAAGCTCGCCGACGTCGCGACCGTGTCGGAGGAGTCGATCGTCGGCATCCACGTCGTCAAGTCGTTCGCCCAGGAGGACCAGGTCGAGGCGCGCTTCCGCGCCGCGTCGGACAGCGTCTTCACCGAGAGCGTTCGCGCGAACACGCAGCGAGCGCTCTACGTGCCGCTGCTCACGTTCCTGCCGGCGCTCGCCCAGGCGGGAGTCCTGCTCGCCGCGGGGCACTACGTCGTCCAGGGCGACCTCACGATCGGCGGCTTCTTCGCCTTCAACCTGCTGCTGATGATGCTCGTGATGCCGCTGCGCATGCTCGGGATGTGGATCGGGCAGGCCCAGCGCGCGACTGCGTCCGGCGAGCGGTTCTTCGAGGTGATCGACGAGCCCGAGGAGGTCGCGGACGCTCCCGGCGCAGGAGAGCTTGTCGCCAGGGCCTGGCCGGGTCGTCTTCGAGGGCGTCGGCTTCGGCTATGACCCCTCGCGGCCGGTGCTCACAGGGATCGACCTCGAGATCGAGCCCGGCAGCACGATCGCGCTGATCGGTGCCTCGGGGTCGGGCAAGACGACGCTCGCCTCGCTCGTGCCGCGCTTCTACGACGCGGGGGAGGGGCGCGTGCTGATCGACGGCGTGGACGTGCGCGACGTGACCCGTCGCTCGCTGCGCCGCGAGGTCGGCGTGATCTCGCAGGACCCGTTCCTCTTCTCGACGACGCGTGCGCGACAACATCGCCTTCGGCGTGCCGGACGTCCCACAGGAGCTCGTCGAGGCCGCGGCGCGGGCGGCGCAGGCCCACCCGTTCATCGAGGAGCTGCCGGACGGCTACGACACGGTGATCGGCGAGCGCGGGATCACGCTCTCCGGGGGTCAGCGCCAGCGGCTCGCGATCGCGCGGGCGCTCGTGATCGACCCGCGGATCCTGATCCTCGACGACGCTACCGCCTCCGTCGACGCCACCACGGAGTCGCTGATCCGGGCAGGCCTCGCAGAGGCGATGCGCGACCGCACCACGATCGTGATCGCCCACCGGCTCTCGACGATCTCGCTCGCCGACACGATCGTCGTGCTCGAGCACGGGCGGATCGTCGCCCAGGGCTCCCAGACCGAGCTGCTCGAGACGAGCCCCGTCTTCCGCGAGATCCACGAGTTCGGCCTGCTCCAGGAGATCGGGGTCTCGGCGTGAAGGTCTGGCAGGCGGGCTCGCATCTCTGTGAGGAGCGCGGCGGCAAGGTCGGCGACTGGTCGTGGCGCCAGTCGCGGCGCCGCCTCGGAATGCTGTTCGGGCTGGCGCGGCCCTATCCGCTGCGCACCGCCGGCGCGGTCGCCTCGCTGCTCGCGTACACGCTCGTCGCGCTCGTGCCGCCGCTGCTCGCGAAGCTCGCCGTCGACCAGGGGATCAAGACCGGCGACCTGCGGAAGCTCGCGTGGATCGTGGTCGCGTTCGTCGTCATCGGGCTCGTCGCCTTCGGCCTCTCGGCGCTGCAGACCTACCTGACGGGCTGGGTCGGCGAGCGGGCGCTCGCCGACCTGCGGATCCGGCTCTTCAGCCACCTGCAGCGACTCTCGCTCGGCTACTTCGAGCGCAATCGCACCGGCGCGATCATCAGCCGGATCACGAACGACGTCGAGGCGCTCGACACGCTGATCACCGACGGCGTCACCTCGCTCGTCCAGAACCTGATGCTGCTGATCGGCACGGCGGTGGTCCTGTTCGTCCTCGACTGGCGGCTCGCGCTCGCGACGCTCGCGGTGATCCCCGTGATGGCGCTGCTGACCGTGTGGTTCCGGATCCGCTCGAACCGCGCCTACCGCCGCGTGCGCGAGCGCATCGGCCTCGTCACGGCGACGTTCGCCGAGGACATCTCCGGGATGCGCGTCGTCCAGTCGTACGCCCGCGAGCCGCGCAACCAGACGAGCTTCCGTGGCATCAACACGCGCTACAAGGACGCGAACTACGAGACCGTCGCGCTCAGCGGGCTCTACTTCCCGGCCGTCGACTTCCTCGCCTCGCTCGCGACCGCGATCGTGCTCGGCTACGGCGGCTACCTGCTCCTGCACGACCAGATCTCGGTCGGCACGCTGCTCGCGTTCTTCCTCTACCTGGCGAACTTCTTCGACCCCGTCCAGCAGCTGTCGCAGCTCTACAACACGTTCCTCTCGGCGACGGCGGCGCTCGACAAGATCATCGAGGTGCTCGACGAGGAGCCGGAGATCGTCGACGCGCCCGCCGCGCTCGCGCTGCCGCGGATCGACGGCCACGTCGTCTTCGAGAACGTCCGGTTCGGCTACGGGAAGCTGCCCGAGGTGCTGCACGGCATCTCGCTCGACGTGCCGGCCGGAACGACGGTGGCGCTCGTCGGGCAGACGGGCGCCGGCAAGTCGACGATCGCCAAGCTGATCGCCCGCTTCTACGACGTGCGCGAGGGCCGGATCACGATCGACGGCCACGACGTCCGCGACGTGGAGCAGAAGTCGCTGCGCCGCCAGCTCGGCGTGGTGCCGCAGGAAGGCTTCCTCTTCGCCGGCACGGTGGCCGAGAACATCGCGTTCGCGCGCCCCGAGGCGTCGCGGGACGACGTCGTCGAGGCGGCCCGGGCGGTCGGCGCGGACGGCTGGATCCGCGAGCTCGAGAACGGCTACGAGACGCAGCTCGGCGAGCGGGGATTCAGGCTCTCGCTCGGCCAGCGGCAGCTGATCGCCTTCGCCCGCGCCGTGCTCGCCGATCCGCGCATCCTCATTCTCGACGAGGCGACCTCGTCGGTCGACATCGGCACCGAGCGCGTGATCGAGGGCGCCCTGCAGCGGCTCCTCTCCGGCCGGACGGCATTCGTGATCGCGCACCGGCTCTCGACGATCCAGGGTGCCGACCTGATCGTCGTGCTCGCCCACGGCGCGATCGTCGAGCAGGGCACCCACGCCGAGCTGATGGCCCGCGGCGGTGCCTACACGAGCCTCTACGGCGACTGGGCCGAGCGCGTCGCCTAGCCGGCTTCGTCGTCCTCCTCGTGCAGGGCGAACGCGGGGCGGAGGCCGTAGCTCTTGTTCTCGAGGTACGCGCGGAGCGGCGCCAGGGCGTCGTCGTCCGGGTCGAGCGCCGCGTACAGCGACTCCCAGGTGACGCGGCGGAAGCCGACGTCGGCGGTGTCCGCGAGGCAGCGGCCGACCCACCGCTCGAGATCGGCCGATTCGCTCGCGCGGACGAGGGCGACGACGACCGCCTGCTCTGCCCTCGGCTCTGAGGTGATGGGCGAACGCGATCGTCTGGAGCGTGCGGTGGGGGAGGTCCTTGACCCGCACCCGCCTGAGCGCGTCGTCGTCGAAGAGGCCGGGAGCGGGCGCCGAGTACTGCGCGATCCACGCCTCGGTGGCCGCCGCGTCGGCGAGCGTGTCGGTGCCACCGCCGAACCGCGCGTCGATCAGGATCCAGCCCCAGCCGGGAACGCGGAGGCACGCGTCGGGGCCATCCTGGAGGGCGGCCCACGGCGCGGCCTGCTCGCGCTCGATGCGCTGTCCCCAGAACCCGAGCTCCGGCTCGCGTGTCGACGTCTCCTGCCGTGAAGGCGCTCGCGGCGACGCCGAGCCGACCTGCCTCCTGCAGGAAGCGGAGCACGTTCCACGTCAGCGCACCCTCGCTCGTCTCGTTGCCGAGCCGGCTCGCCTCGCCGTGGCCCCACTTGCCGGCGATCGCTTCAGCGATCAGCTCCCGCCCTGCGATGACGTTGTCGAGCGGCTCCTCGAGCACGTAGGTCGGCGCCGCGCGGAAGCTGACGGGAGGGTCGCCGACCGGGACGCTGCCCTTCTTGTAGTTGTCGTCCTTCCAGGCGAGCCGGGTGTCGTAGTGACCGAGCAGCGGCGAGAGGATCCAGCCGTTGCTGCGGCGGTTGATGAAGCGGGAGTCGTTCTCGACCAGCCCCTCGACGACCTCCTGGTCGAAATCGCGCCAGCCGTAGGCGCGCCTGATGCTGGTCTCGGTCGCTGCTCATCTCGTCCCACCCTGCCAGGAACTAGGCTGACGCGCGGATGTTCTTCTCGCTCAACAGCTGGCTCCTGGCGCTCGTGCTCGTGGGAATCCTGTTCGGAGCGGTCGTGCTCGGGCTTCTGGCCGGGCGCGCCCTCAGCCACCACGCCGAGACGTTGCGCGAGCCGTTCGGGGTCGTTCAGGCCGCGCTCCTGACGCTGGTCGGGCTGCTCCTCGCCTTCACCCTGGCGATGGCGGTGACGCGCTACGAGGCGCGGCGGGCGGCCGTGGTCGACGACTCCAATGCGATCGGGACGGCGTACCTCCGAGCCCAGACGCTGCGCGAGCCGATGCGCTCGGCCTCGCTGCGGCTCTATCCCGATTACGCCGACGCGAGCATCGCGCTCTCCAACTCGGTCCCCGGGAGTGGCGACGCGAAGCGAGCGATCGCGAGGGAATCGCAGATCCAGCGGCAACTGTGGAGCCTCGCCGGCCAGTCGCTCGCGGGCAGGCCGGTCGACTCCGCGCCGCGGCTCTACCTCGAGAGCCTCAATGTGATGATCGACATGCAGACGACGCGCGTGGCGGCGCTCAACAACCGGGTTCCCCCGGCGATCTCGCTCGTCGAGCTGGTCGGCGCCGCGGTTGCGCTCGCGTCTGATGGCGCTGTACCTCGCGATGTTCTCGCGCGGCGTCGTCACGGTGGTGCTCGCCGCGCGGCCTGCTCACGCCTGCTGCTCTTCGTCACCTTCGACCTCGACCGGCCGTCTCGCGGGTTCATCACCGTGCCGGACGCGCCGCTCGTCGCGGTGCGCGCCGGCATGGAGCTACCGCCTGCCGCCGACGCGCCCCGGTAGGCGATCTCTAAGATCGGACCAGTGCCCGAGGCCTCACACACAGCCGTCGCTCAGTCCGACGACTTCACGGTCCGCTTCGAGGAGCACCGCCGGGAGCTGACGGGCTACAGCTACCGCATGCTCGCCTCCTCGTTCGAGGCCGAGGACGCGGTGCAGGAGACGTTCATCCGTGCCTGGCGTGCCTACGACCGCTTCGAGGGGCGCTCGGCGCTGCGCTCGTGGCTCTACCGGATCGCCACCAACGTGTGCCTCGACATGCTCGACGGACGCGAGCGGCGCGCGCGCCCGATGGATCTCGGCCCTGCCCAGGAGCCGATCGTGTCGAACCTGAACACGCTGCCCGAGGTGACGTGGATCCAGCCGATGCCGACGGGTCTCCTCGTGCCCGACGGCGACCCGGCCGAGGTCGCAGTGGCGCGCGAATCGATCAAGCTCGCCTTCGTCGCCGCGCTCCAGCACCTGCCGCCGCGGCAGCGCGCGGTGCTCGTCCTCTGCGAGGTGCTGCGCTGGCAGGCGACGGAGGTCGCCGAGCTGCTCGACACGAGCGTCGCCTCGGTCAACAGCGCCCTCCAGCGCGCGCGGGCGACGCTCGCGCAGAGCGAGGCCGGGCGAGCCCACCCCGGCCGATCTCGGCGCCGAGGATCGCGAGCTCCTCGCCCGCTACGTGAAGGCCTTCGAGGCGTACGACATGGAGGCGCTCACCTCGCTGATCCAGGAGGATGCGAAGCAGTCGATGCCGCCGTTCGATCTCTGGCTCCGCGGCCGCGACGACATCCTCACGTGGTGGTTCGGCCCGGGCATCGGGTGCAGCGGCTCGCGCGTCGTGCCGACGATCAGCGCCAACGGCTCGCCGGCATTCGGCCAGTACAAGCCGACCGCCGGACGGCGGCTACGAGCCGTGGGCGCTCCAGGTACTGGAGATCGAGGACGGCCGCATCGTCGAGTTCACCTTCTTCCTCGACACCGAGACGGTGTTCCCGCTCTTCGGCCTGCCGTTGCAACTCGACGCCTAGCGTCGCTCCTTGCAGCCCCGGCTCAGTCCGTGAGGACGTCGCGGAGGCCCATCAACGCCACGAGCTCGCGAAGCCCTGCCGAGGCATTGCGGAGCCGCACCGTGCAACCGAGCCGGCCCGCGGCGACCTGAAACCGGGCGAGCGCATCGACCGTGACCGCGTCCGGCTCGACGCCGGTCACGTCGCACAGCGCCGTGACGGCGCCGCTCCCGCGCAGGAGCGCCGCAGACCCGGTCGGTCAGCCCGGGCAGGTCGTCGCGCGCGATCGGGCCCCAGATCGCAAAGACGATCGTCTGCGGTGCTGAGGCGGTCATCATCGGTATGACTGTCAGGGCGCCCGAAACTCATCGTTCGCGCGACCGATGAGTTCCGCCGACCGGGCCGGTCTGACCTCTCGAACACGCCTGTTCCGCCACGAACGACCGAAAGGACTCGCCCGATGACCATGGACTCCCGCAAGCGCTGGCTCGCACTCTTCGTCCTCTGCGCCGGCACCCTGATGATCGTGCTCGACACGACGATCGTGAACGTCGCGCTGCCGTCGATCAGGGCCGACCTCGGGTTCTCCGAGACGTCGCTTGCGTGGGTCGTCAACGCCTACCTGCTCACCTTCGGCGGCTTCCTGCTGCTCGGTGGGCGGCTCGGCGATCTCTACGGGCACCGGCGCCTGTTCCTGATCGGCATCGCGCTGTTCACGGCCGCCTCGATCGCGTGCGGCCTCGCCGGCTCGCAGGAGTTCCTGATCGGCGCGCGCGCCGTCCAGGGGCTCGGCGGCGCGATCGTCTCGGCCGTCTCGCTGTCGCTGATGATGAGCCTGTTCACCGAGCCCGCCGAGCGCGCGAAGGCGATGGGCGTGTTCGGCTTCGTCGCGGCGGGCGGCGGCAGCATCGGCGTGCTGCTCGGCGGCGTGCTCACCGACGTGCTCGACTGGCACTGGATCTTCCTCGTCAACGTGCCGATCGGCGTCGGCGTCTACGTCGCCTCGCTCAAGCTGCTCCCCAGCGCCCGCGGCGGCGCCTCGGAGCAGCGGCTCGACGTCGCCGGTGCGGTCACCGTCACCGCTGGCGCTGATGCTCGCCGTCTACGCGATCGTCAACGGCAACGACGCCGGCTGGACGTCGACGCAGACGCTCGGCCTCCTGGCAGCGGCGGCCGTCCTCCTCGGCGTCTTCCTCGTGATCGAGTCGCGCGTCCAGTCGCCGCTCGTGCCGCTCGGCCTGTTCAAGCTGCGGAACGTGGCGACGGCGAACATCGTCGGCGTCCTCTGGGCCGCGGCGATGTTCGCGTGGTTCTTCCTCTCCGCGCTCTACCTGCAGCTCGTGCTCGGCTACAGCCCGCTCCAGGTCGGGCTCGCGTTCCTCCCCGCCAACCTGATCATGGGAGCGTTCTCGATCGGGCTCTCGGCCAAGCTCGTGATGAAGTTCGGGATCCGGCTGCCGCTCGCGGTCGGGCTCGGCCTCGCGTCGGTCGGCCTCGTCCTCTTCGCGCGCGCACCGGTGGACGGGAGCTTCGCGGTCGACGTGCTGCCCGCGATGATCCTGCTCGGGTTCGGTGCCGGTATCGCCTTCAACCCGATGCTGCTGGCGGCGATGAGCGACGTGTCACCCGAGGAGTCGGGCCTCGCGTCCGGCGTCGTCAACACCGCGTTCATGATGGGTGGCGCGCTCGGGCTCGCCGTGCTCGCGAGCCTCGCCGCCTCGCGCTCGGACACGCTCGAGGCCGCGGGCGACAGCGCCCTCGCCGCGCTGAACGGCGGCTATCACGCCGCGTTCCTCGTCGGCGCGCTGTTCGCGGCCTCGGCGGCCGCGATCGGCGGCATCTTCCTGCGCACGAGCGCGGCCACCGCCGGCTACACGGCGCACGATCACGACGCTGCACGGCGCGCAGCCGGCGACCACCGACTGAGGCGGACATTCGCGCGGGTGTACGCTCGGCGCTGAGTCAATCCTTGACGGGGTGAGGAGGTCGATTCCGATGGCGGAGAGCTGGCGCGTTGTCACGATCTGCTCGATCGTGCCGCTGGCCCACTCGCTGATCGACGAGCTCCGGGAGCTCGGCCACGATCCGGTCGCGCTGCTCGCGCCGCGCCGCGAACGCGAGCACGAGCCGCCGCCGCATCTCATCCTCACCGACGCGACGGCCCCGCAAGGGACTCGATCTCCTGCTCGCCCGCGACAAGCACTCGATCGAGCCGCTCCTGCGGGCCTACGAGCCCGACCTGATGCTCTGCTGGGGCTTCCCCTGGAAGATCCCGCAGTCCGCCCTCGACGTGCCCCGGCTCGCCTCCGTGAACTGTCACCCGGCCCTGCTGCCCCGGCATCGCGGGCCGATCCCGCTCGCCTGGGCCCTACGGGACGGAGACGACGCCTGGGGCTGCACGTGGCACTACATGGACGCCGAGCTCGACACCGGCAACACGCTCGTGCAGGGGACGGTGCCGATCGAGGACGACGACGTCGACATCGCGGAGTTCTCCGCCAAGCTGCAGGCGAACGCGGTCTCGCTGCTGCCGCGCGCGCTCGAGCGGGTGGCGGCCGGCGATCCGGGAGACGTGCAGCCGACCGAGGGAGCGAGCTGGGCCGGGCACTTCGAGGACGACGACTACGTCCACGTCGACTGGAGCGCGTCGGCCCGCTCGATCCACAACCAGGTGCGGGCCTGGCACCTCACGTTCGGCATGTCCGGGCTGCGCGCGCCGGTCGCCGACCTCGACGGCGAGCAGGTCGTCCTCCTGCAGACGCGGCTCACCGATCCGGGTGGAGGTGCGCGCCGCGTGGAGTGCGGCGACGGCCCGATCTGGATCGTCGCCAGCGAGCCCGTCTAGCCCTCAGGCCGCGAAGACGGCCTTCGGCCGGATGTGCTCGTTGCCGAGCCGGCTGCGATCGCCGATCTCGGGCTGCTCGCGCAGGAGCACCTTGAGCTCCTCGACGAGATCCTCGCCCTGGCCCGAGACGACGGCACCGACGAGCCGGTCGTCGCGGAGATGGAACGCGAGCAGGCTGCGGTCGGCGATCGAGCCACGAATCACGACCTCGTCGACGCCGGCACCCGGGTCGCCGAGCACCTGGAGCTGGAGGTCGAACAGCTTGGTGAAGAACACGGAGACCTCGGCGTAGGCGGCGCGGCCGCCCTCGGCGAGCGCGCCGCCGAGATAGCGTGCCCTGGTTGTGCGCGTTGCTCCAGTGCTCGATCCGGCGCGGGCGCCCGGCCACGGTGTCGTCGAAGCGCGCGACGTCGCCGATCGCGTAGACGTCGTCGACCGACGCCTGGAAGTGGTCGTCGACGACGACGCCGTTGTCGAGCTCGAGACCCGACCCTTCGAGAAACTCGGTCCCGGGCTCCACGCCGACCCCGACGACGGCGAGGAAGGCTTCGATCTCCTGGCCCGAGGCGGTCACGGCGCCGGTCAGCGAGCGGCCGTTCGCCCGGAACTCCTGGATCTGCTCTCCGAGCAGCAGCTCGACGCCGTGCTCGCGGTAGAGATCCGCGACCTGGTCCGAGAGCTCCTCCGAGGCGAGTGCGGGAACGAGGTGGTCGTCCCGCGCGACGAGCGTGACCTCCAGCCCGAGCATGCGCAGCGAGGCAGCGACCTCGGAGCCGATGAAGCTGCCGCCGACGACGAGGATCTTGCGCGCCTCGGGCGCCTGCTCGCGCGAGCGCGACGGCATCGGCGAGGGTGCGGAAGGTCTGCACGGCCGGGCAGATCGCCACCCGGGACGGTGAGCCGCCGCGGGTGCGCACCGCTGGCGATCACGAGCGTGCCGTACGGCATCGACTCGCCGCCTGCGAGCTGCACGGTGTGGGCTCCGGGGTCGACGGACTCGACTCGGGTGTCGAGGCGCAACTCGACAACGAGGTCGTCGTACTCCTCGGCCTCGTGCACGAGTGCGGCGTCCGGCTCCATCTCTCCGCGCAGCACGCCCTTCGAGAGCGGCGGCCGGTTGTACGGCGGAGACTCGTCGGCGGACACGATCGTGATCAGCGCCTCGCCACCGGCCTCACGGTAGGCGTCGACGAAGCTGGCGGCCGCGCGGCCGCCGCCGATGATCAGGATCGGGTCCTTCGCCTTCGCCATCAACTCTCCGTATACCCCGCGGTGCCCGTTCGCCAAACCGCCGCTACTCGTGCCCCGACACCGCGTGCGGGCACGTACGGCTCCTCGAGCCGCGCGACCTCGTCGGCCGTGAGCTCGAGCGCCTCGGCGGCGACGGCGTCGTCGACGTGGGCGGCCTTGGTGGCGCCGACGATCGGCGCCGTTACGCCCGGCCGCTGCATCAGCCACGCGAGCGCCACCTGCGCGCCGGGAACGCCGCGCTCGGCCGCGATCTCGCTCACCCGGTCGACGACCGCGAAGTCGACCTCGGGGTCGTAGAGCGAGTCGCCGAACGGATCGGTGCCGGCGCGGGTCGTCAGCTTCTCGCCCTCACGGGTGCGGTTGCCGGCGAGGAGCCCGCGGGCGAGCGGGCTCCACGGCAGCACGCCGACGCCCTGGTCGATGCACTGCGGGATCATCTCGCGCTCCTCCTCGCGGTAGACGAGGTTGTAGTGGTTCTGCATCGAGACGAAGCGCGTGCCACCGATGCGGTCGGCGGCGGCCTGGGCCTTCGCGAACTGCCACGCGAACATGCTGCTCGCGCCGATGTAGCGCGCCTTCCCCGCCTTGACGACGTCGTGGAGCGCCTCCATCGTCTCCTCGATCGGCGTCGAGGGATCCCAGCGATGGATCTGGTAGAGGTCGACGTAGTCGAGCCCGAGCCGCTGCAGCGAGGCGTCGATCGAGGCCATGATGTGCTTGCGCGAGAGGCCGACGCCGTTCTCGCCCGGCATCGTCCGCATCCGCACCTTCGTCGCGATCACGAGCTCCTCGCGGCTCAGCAGCTTCGGCAGCACCCGGCCGGTGACGACCTCGCTCTCGCCGCCGTTGTAGACGTCTGCGGTGTCGAAGAACGTGATCCCGCCCTCGACGGCGCGCCTGATGATCGGCTCCGCATCGGCTTCGGAGAGAGCCCAGGGCCGCTCCGGGTGGGCGCCGAAGCTCATCATGCCGAGGCACACGCGCGAGACGCGCAGGCCGGTGTTGCCGAGGTTCACGTACTCCATCGAGGATGCCTCCTGTCGCTCGGGATCTCACTCCACCGTAGATCACGGGGCCTGGCTCCGTCCCCCGACGTGACGCCTGCAGCGCGACGGCCCCGGCATGATTGAATCGTGGTATGGCGCAACGGCACGACATCCGGATCGAGTACTGCGTTCCCTGAAGCGCGCGGCCGAATGCCACCAGTTTGGTGGCACGCATTCTCGAGGAGTGGGAGGGACAGATCGGCATGCTGGAGGTCGTACCGGGGAAAGGCGGCATCTTCGACGTGCACGTCGACGGCGAGCTCGTGTTCACGAAGTCGATGCTCGGCCGCTACCCGCAGCCGGACGACGTCGTCCCGCTTCTGCGCGAACGGCTCGGGGCCGGCTGATGCAGAAGCTCCAGAGCCAGGGCGTGCACCACATCACGCTCGTCGGCGCCGACAGACAGACGTCGATCGACTTCTGGGAGGGACTGCTCGGGATGCCGTTCGTGTTCGAGCAGCCGAACCTCGACAACCCGCAAGAGAGCCATCTCTACTTCGATCCGGGCGACGGTCGCCTGATCACGGTGTTCACGAACGAGGACCGGACACCGGATCCGCGACGGACCCCGACCGACCCCGGCTGCGTGCACCACATCGCGATCACGCTCTCGAAGGCGACCTTCGACCAGGCCGTCGAGCGGCTGGACGCGCGCGGGATCGAGCACAGCGGCGTCAAGGATCGAGGGTTCATGGATTCGATCTACTTCGACGACCCGCTCGGGCTCACGATCGAGCTGGCGGCGTACCGCTTCGAGCCGCCGGCCGGCTTCACCCACGCGGAGGTCCTCCTCGACGCCCACAGGCTTCGGTTCGCCCGCGGCGACCACCACATCTCGCAGGTCCACCTCGCCGATGCGATCGAGGATCTCGTCCTCCGTTCGCGGGAATCGCTCTCGGACGACCGGTCGGCCAGGAACCCGTACTGACGCCCTGAGCGTCGGCCCGGCCGGCGGCCGCGCCGGCGGCAGGACATGGCCGAAACAGCGTCTTGTGCGGGACGCGGCACGGGTCTAGCGTCGAGCGCATGTCAACCGCCGCGCTCGAGCGTCCCTCGCCAACCGGCATCGCGACCCGCCACGCCGTCTCAGCGCGGCTCCAATCGCTCCGGCCCGTCGAGCCGCCGTGCGGTCAGGAGCCGTTCGACGATCTCGCCGTCGTGTTCCCGTCGCCACGGCTGGGATGCACCGCCGCGACCACGCTCGCCCGTCGCCGCACGCTCGGCTTCGATGCACGGGCATCCGTGACCGCCTGGCTGATCGGCGCGGGGCTCGAGGCGCTCGACCCCGATCGGCGGCAGAACGTGATCGAGGGCTGGAACGCCTACCGCGATCACGGCCCCCGCCTCGTCGGGGACGGCGGCTGCGACGTTCGCCTCGGCCGCGGCGGGGTCGGGGCCAGGGAACGGGCGGCGCTGCTCGAGTGGCTCCCGCTCACGGACCGCGAGCTCGCGCGTCTACGAGGGCGGCCTGTTCGAGGACGCACCCACCCACGCGATCGCGCTGCTCGTGCGTCCGCCGACGATCTGGGCCCTCGACGAGGCGATCGAGCGCCGAGCGGCTGTTCCCGCGCGGAGCGCGCTTCGCGCCCGAGCGGTTCGCCGCGATCGAGCGCCATGCGTACGGGCGGATCCGGTGCCGAGCACCTCGCCCGGCTCCGCCGCGTCGGTCGCCAGAATCGTGGCGCAGCTGCCGGCGGCCGGGCTCCCGGTTGCGAGCGCGACCGTCGCCTCCGGCTGCGCGCTCGTCGCCGACGACGACGGCCGCGCGCAGAGCGGTCGTCGCCCGCCAGCTCGCGCGATACGCCTCGAGTGCGCTCGTCGCAACGTGCGCTCGAGAATCCGGCGTGTTGACGGCCGTAAACTGCTGCTACTGTGATCAGCAGTTAGAGCGAGTTCGGTCTGCGCGTGTGCGCCTTCCCAATGCGTTCGTGAATTGTGGTGGGAGGTGTATTTCATATGGCAGAAGGAACCGTTAAGTGGTTCAACGATGCGAAGGGCTTCGGTTTTATCGAGCCCGCCGAGGGGTCCAAGGACCTGTTCGTGCATCACAGCAACATCGCCGGTGACGGCTTCAAGTCGCTCCCCGAGGGAGCGAAGGTCACGTTCGAGGCCCGCGAGGGCGCGAAGGGGCCGGAGGCAACGAACGTCGTCGTCGTCTCGTAGTCCGGTTGCAGGATGCCCGTGGCCGCTTCGGCGGCCACGGGCGCCGCACCGTCCATAGAACTCTCGCGGAAGGGAGCTGCGCTATCGCCGTCAAGGAAGAGAAGATCGAGATGGAGGGCGAGATCACCGAGGCCCTCCGCAACCGGATGTTCCGGCTCAAGCTCGACAACGGGCACGAGATGATCGGATACACCGCCGGGCGCATGAAGCGCTACCGGATCCGGATGCTCCCGGGCGACCGCGTCCGGGTAGAGCTGTCGCCGTACGATCTCGACCGCGGCCGCATCGTCTACCGCCTGCGCTAGGCGACGCACGATGGCCGACGGCGTCGAGAGGCTCCAGCTCGAGCTCGCGGGATTGCTGGCCGTGCACGAGCCGACGCTCACCGACGGTGAGCGAGCCGACCTCGTCCAGCTCGAGGAGCGCTGTGGCTGGCGGCCGGGGAGCCGGCCGACCCGCCCCGAGCCGAAGATCAGCGCGTTCCTCGACTTCTTCGATCGCGCCGAGCAGCAGGAGCTGACCGACGGCACGCTCGCCGGCGGCTCGGTCGACGCGCTCCGCCTCGCGTTTCGCGAGCAGCTCGCGCCCGGCGCGTAGCCGGCAGATTCGTCAGGGCGACGCGGCGCGCTCGCGCTCGGCCTGCTCGACGACCCGGATGACCGCCTTGGCCTTCTCCTGCGCGTCCGCGAACGGCGAGCGGTCGAGCGGCGGCAACTCGAACCGGCACTCGCGCGGATCCGCCACAAGCTCCTCGGGCGGCTCCCCGACCCCGTCCTTCGTCCCCATGCGGCGAAGCATCCTCGGTTTGGGCTCACTTGTCGAGAGGGAATGCCGGATTGACGCGCGCCCCGCTCAGGCGTCGGCCAGCCGCGCCTGCACGCCCAGCCGCCGAAGTCCTCCGACACCGCCAAGGCCGGCCCGGCCGCTCGGATGGATAACGTGGCGCCCCGATGAGCCGATACCTTCGCCGCCGCGACGAGGAGCAGCACGCCTCCAATCTGGAGCTGTTCTACGACCTCGTCTTCGTGCTCGCCGTCACGCAGATCTCGCATCTGCTGCTCGGCGACCTGACCTGGGGCGGGGCGGGAGAGGCCACGCTCGTCCTGCTCGTCGTCTGGTGGGCGTGGAACTACACGACCTGGGTGACGAACGTGCTCGATCCCGAGGCGGTGCCCGTGCGGCTCCTCGTGCTCGCGATCATGTTCGCGAGCCTCGTGATGGCGGTCGCGATCCCCGGCGCATTCGCCGACCGGGCGCTGCTGTTTGCCGGCGCGTACGTCGCGATCCAGATCGGCCGCCACGCGTTCCTCACGTTCGTCGTCGCCGACCGCGACTCACAGGAGCGCGAGCCGGCGCTGCACATCCTGATCTGGTTCTGCGCCGCAGGCGTGTTCTGGATCGCGGGCGCGCTCGCCGGCGGCTCGGCGCAGATCGCGCTGTGGCTCGTGGCGCTCGCGATCGACTACTCGGCGCCGCTCTTCCTCTACCGGGTGCCCGGGCGCCCGAAGCTCGAGCCCACTGCGTGGGACGTCGAGACGTCGCACTTCGCCGAGCGGTTCCAGCTGTTCGTGATCATCGCGCTCGGCGAGTCGATCGTCGTCACGGGAGCGACGACGTCCCAGCTCTCGCTCGGGATTGCCCGCCTCACCGCCTTCGGCGTCGCGTTCCTGATCACGGCCGCCTTCTGGTGGCTCTACTTCAGCTACGTCGCCGCCATCGCGCAGCGGCGGCTCGAGCTCGCGACCGAGCGGACGACGATGGCGCGCGACGGCTACACCTTCCTGCACGTCGTTCTCGTCGCGGGCGTGATCGTGTCGGCCGTCGGCGACGAGATCGTGATCGCGCATCCGACCGAGACGTTGCACACGGCAGAGCTCGTCGCGGTCGTCGCCGGCCCGGTCATCTATCTCGTCGGCCATGTCCTTTTCCGACAGGTGATGGCCGGCTCGATGAGCGGGAAGCGGGTCGCCGGCGTCGTCGCCTGCGTCGCCGTCGGCTTCCTCGGCCTCGTCATTCCCGCGCTCGCCGTGGCAGCGCTCCTGCTCGCCGTGCTCGTCGCGATCATCGTCGCCGAGCACGCCTCCGGGCCGGCGGCGGCGACAACGCGGCGAGCCGTCGCCGCTGCAGAAGCTCGAGGCGTCGGCGCTACGGAACCCAGCGCTCAGCGAGCGGGGTGACCTGCAGCTCGTGCGTCGCCGCGCGGGCTCCCTGCTCCGCGAGGAAGAGCACCGCCGCGGCGAGCTCGCGCGGGTCGGCCGCCGCATCCTGCACGGGGCCGGTGTCGGCGATCGGCTGGATGCCGGCGTCGATGATCAGCAGCGCGACGTGAATGCCGTGCTCGCGTAGCTCGAGCGCAGCCGCCTGGGTGATCGCCCTCACGCCGAACGCGCCCGCGGCCCAGAGTCCGCGCCCGGCGGCGGCGCGGCGCGACGAGCCGCCGGTTGCCTGAATCACCGTTGCGGGCGTGCCCTGCTCGAGCAGGAAGGCGCCGGTCGCCGAGAGGAAGGCGAAGGCGGAGCGGGCGGGGGCGGCGGCCCAGGAATCGAACGCCTCGGGCGGAGCGCCTGCGATCGGCCCGCCGCCGAACGGGCCGCTGCGATCGCCTCCGTAGGCTGCCGCGGCGTTGAAGACGAGGTCGACCGGGCCGTGGGCCGCGGCCGCCTGCTCGAGCACCTCCCGCACGCTCGCCTGGTCGGTCACGTCGCCGCGCACGGCGAGCGCGCCTGCGGCGGTGATGCCGGCCAGCGTCTCCTCCGACCGCGCGACGCCTGTCACGGCCCAGCCCTCGGCGACGAGCAGCTCGATCGCGGCGCGACCGAGGTTGCGGGCACCGAAGACGACCGCGCTGCGAGGGGGAGTGGACGCGTCACTCATCCATCGCAGTATTCCGGACCGGTTGGCCTCGCCGGCGGCTTCGCCCTGTCCGCGGCGGACAGCGTGAGCCGGCGGCGGATCGAGCGTGGCGCCTTGCCCAGCGTTCGGCTGCACCAGGAGCCCCTGTGGAAACTTCGTCACACTTTCGGCACGAAGGGAGTCTCCCTCCGGGAGACTCCCCGTGTGTTCGACGTCCGTCCGTTCGGGACCGGCCGGTTCGTGGCAGTGGCGTAGAGTCCGCTCCCGAGATGCCTGCTCTCACCCGCGTCGAGCCTGCCCTGAGAAAGACGATCCTCGCCGCCGCCGACAGCCCGCGGCTGCAACGAGGCGTGCGGCGGCACGGGATGCGCCTCGGCGCGGCCCGGTTCGTCGCGGGGGAGACGCTCGACGACGCGGTCGTCGTGCTGCGGCGGCTCAACGACAGCGGCCTCAAGGCCAACACGACGCTGCTCGGGGAGGGGGTCAACGACGAGGCCGAGACCCGCGTCGTCGTCGACGCGTACAGGGAGATCCTCGACCGCATCGCCGCCGAGGGGCTGCAGGTCAACGTCGCGCTCAAGCTGACCCACCTCGGGCTCAGCTTCGACGAGGGGCTCGCGCGCGCGAACATCGGCGAGCTCGTCGCGCATGCCGCCGGCGTCGGCAACTTCATCCGGCTCGACATGGAGGAGTCGACGTTCGTCGACCCGACGCTGCGCGTGTTCCGGTCGCTCCGCGAGGAGGGCCACACGAACGTGGGCACCGTCCTCCAGTCGTACCTCTACCGCACGCCGGACGACCTCGAGGAGCTGCTCCCGCTCGAGCCGAACCTGCGCTTCGTCAAGGGCGCCTACCTCGAGCCCGAGGCGGTCGCGTATCCCGAGAAGAGCGACGTCGATGCGGCCTACGCGCGGCTGATCGAGCGCTCGCTCACGGCCGGCGGCTTCACCGCGATCGCGACCCACGACGAGGCGCTGATCGACCACGCGAAGTCGTTCGCCGAGGACAACGACATCCCGCGCACGCGATTCCAGTTCCAGATGCTCTACGGCGTCCGCAGCAAGCTCCAGCTCGACCTCGTCCAGGAGGGCTACGACGTTCTCGTCGCGACCCCGTACGGGCCGGACTGGTACCGCTACCTGATGCGCCGCCTCGCCGAGCGGCCGGCGAACGTGCTCTTCATCGCCCGCAACCTCGTCCGCCGCTGAGGCGCCGAGCCTCTAGGAGCGTGAGGGCGACGAGCGCGATGCCCGCCGCGACGAGCACGGCGCCCGCGAAGCGCGTCCGCGTGACGTGCTCGTGCGCCATCACCGCCGCGAGCCCGGACGCGATCACGACGCTCGTCTCCCGCACCGCCGAGACGCTCGCCGCCGGCGCGAGCCGGAGGGCGAAGAGGACGAGGATGTAGGTGCCGAAGAGGATGACGCCGACGAGCCCGATGCCCCAGGTCGCCTCGCGCCGGAACGCCACCGGGCCGCGGACGCGCCAGATCGCGAGCGAGTAGAGCAGGGCCGGCCCGATCAGCACGAGCTCGATGTACGGGATCGGCGCCGCGTGATGAAGGCCCTGCTTGTCGACGAGCGTGTAGCCCGCGATGAACGTGCCGGCCGCGAGCGCGAGCAGGAAGCCGTTGGCGTCGGCGCGTCGCGCCATCGCGCCGACGCCGCGGACGAGCACGATCCCGAGTCCGACGGCGATCACGCCTGCGACCTGGCCGGCGGTCGTCCCGTGGTGGAGGAAGAGGACGGCACCGGCGAGCACGAGGATCGGCGCCGCGCCGCGCGCAACGGGGTAGACGAGGCTCACCTCGGACAGGCGATAGCCGGCGGCGAGGAAGGCGAAGTAGCCGAGCTCGAGCACCGCGGACGCGGCGATGTACGGGATCGCGGCAGCGTCGACGTCCCAGGTGATCACCGCGATGGGCGCGAATGCGATCACGCCGACGACGAGCATGAACGCGAACGCCGCCTCCGGCTCCTGCCTGCGGCCGACGAACACGTTGCTGACGCCGTGGATCCACGCGGCGGCGAACGCGAGCAGGAACGCGGACGCCGGCATCTGCGCGACCCTACTGCGCTGTGCCGCTGGACTGCCCGAACCGCCGGACTGCTCTAGGCTCCCATCATGTGCGACCTGCACGACCACCACGGGCTGCCACCGCTCGAGGCGGACGAGTACGTGCTCGACACGCCGTTCGTGCGCGAGCTCGTCGCCACGGTGCGGGAGACGATCGACGGCTCGGCGACGCGCCGCCGAGGCGTGCGAGCGCATCCGGCCCCTCTTCGAGCAGGCCCTCACCCAGCGCGACTGGCTCCCGGCCGAGTTCAAGCGGGACGTGCCCGACAGCGGCATGGGTGGAGGCATCGGCCAGTGGCTCCTCTTCCGCTCGGCAGACCGCTCGCTGTGCCTGTTCAGCCTCGTCGTGCCGCCGGGCTCGATGACCCCGATCCACGACCACCTGGCGTGGGGGCTCGTCGGTCTCTACCAGGGCAATCAGGACGAGGAGTTCTACGCTCCGGGCGAGGGCAGCATCGAGCTCACGCGCCGGCGTCCGCTTGCACCCGGCGACTACTACGTGCTCCTGCCGCCGGCCGACGACGTCCACCGCGTGCGGACGACCTCGGCCGAGACGTCGGTCTCGATCCACCTGCTGGCGAACGACACGGGGTGCACCGAGCGCCACACCTTCGACGACCTGACGGGCGCCGCGCGGCCGTTTCGCTCCGGCTACGCGAACGCCGATCTGCGAGGCCGAAGCGACGACGATCGGCTGAGCCGTCAGGCGGCCTCGGCGGCGCTGGCGCCGCCGCGACCCGCGGCCGCCGTCCACGAGGCGAGCGTGCGCTGCCTGCTCGCCGGTCAGAGGCCGCTCGAGCCGCCACCTCCAGTTGCGGGGGTCGGTCGTGCCGGGCCGGTTCATCCGCGCCTCGGTGCCGAGGCCGAGCAGATCCTGGGCCGGGATGATCACGAGCTCGTTCTCCACCGCGAGCACGTTCTGCAGCAGCGCCCGGTGCTCGCCCTCCCGGGACGTCGCGCCGGCGGCGAGCTGCGGCTGGTTGTCTCGGCCCCAGCGCTGCCACCAGCCGGCCAGCGTGTCCGAATCGTGGGTCGAGGTGTAGAGCACCGAGTCGGTCCGCCAGTCGATGTCGGAGACCCGGGCCACGACGTTCATCCCCGGCACGCCGACCTCCTCGCGCAGCTCGATCACGTCGGGCGTGATGTGGCCGAGATCCTCGACGATCAACGGCAGGCCGTGGAGCCGCTTGCGGGCGGCGTCGAAGAACGCGATCCCCGGGCCCTCGCCCCAGAAGCCGCGCGTCGGATCCATCTCGTCGAGCGGGAGCTCCCAGAACTTCACGAGGCCGCGGAAGTGGTCGATGCGCAGCAGGTCGAACAGCTCGAGCTCGCGCTCGAGCCGGGCCAGCCACCAGGCGAACCCCGTCGCGCGCGTGCTCGGGCCAGTCGAACACCGGCATGCCCCAGCGCTGTCCCTCGGGATGATTCTGGGACGGTGACGCGCCCGCGACGACCGAGCGGTCGAACAGCGACGGATGGCTGATCGCGTCGCACGAGTCGCCGGCGACGTAGAGCGGGATGTCGCCGATCAGCCGGATCCCGCGCTCGTTGGCGTACGACTTCAGCGCCAGCCACTCTCGCTGGAAGCGCGTCTGGGCGCGACGCTCCGACTCGCCGGCGAACTGCACCCACTCCTCGAGCCAGTCGCCCTGCGGCGCGCCCTCGTCGCCCTCGCCGCTGTCGTAGTGCGTCGAGCCGGGCAGGCGACAGCAGGCCCTCGAACCCGGCGAAGGCCGACCGCGAGGAGTAGGGGGAGCCGAGCTCGTCGGGGATGTGGAGCGGCAGCAGCTGCCACCACGACTGACCCGCCTCGACGAGCCAGTCGACGAACTCGTACGCGTCCTCGTCGATCCGCCCGGAGGGGAGCGATGTGACGTGCAGAAGCACGCCGCTCGAACGATCGCGCGTCGACACTGCTAGTGGCGGCCCAGCGCCCGCGCGATGGCAGCGACATGCTCGGGTGTCGACCCGCAGCAGCCACCGACGATCCGCGCGCCCTGCTCGACGTACCCGGCGACGTGCTCGGCCAGCATCTCCGGGCCTGCCTCGTACACCACGTTGGCGCCGACGATCTTCGGCACGCCGGCGTTGGGCTTCACCCAGACGGGCACGTCACCGGCAGCCGCGAGGATCTCGCCGACGACGAGATCGGCGTCCGCGAGCGAGCGGCCGCAGTTCGTGCCCACGGCGGCGATCCCCATCGGGACGACGGCCGCGACCGCGTCCGTCGGGCTCAGCCCCATCATCGTGCGCGTTCCCATGTCGAATGAGAACGACACAACGAGCGGAATGTTGGTCGCGCTCTGGATCCCTTCGACCGCCCAGACGGCCTCCTCGACGGCGAAGATCGTCTCCAGCACGAGCAGGTCGACGCCGCCCTCGGCCAGCGCGCTCGCCTGCTGCGCATAGGCCGTCCATCGCGTCCTCGCGGTTGAGCAGCCCGTACGGCTCGATCAACATGCCCGTCGGGCCGAGCGAGCCGGCGACGAGGCGGTCGGCGCCGGCGCCTTCGCGCGCCAGCTCGGCGGCGCGGAGATTGACCTCGCGAACCTTGCCGACGAGCGATCCCTCGTTGAGCCGCAGCGGCGTGGCGCCGAAGGTGCACGTGAGGACGATGTCGGCCCCCGCATCGACGAAGGCCCGGTGGAGCTCGACGACGCGCTCGGGCGCCTGGAACAGCCACTCCTCGGGCGCGAGGCCGGGCTCCATGCCCATCGTCTGGTAGTTGGTGCCGGTTGCCCCGTCGGCGATCAGCACGCCGCGCTCGGCCAGCAGATCTGTGAACGATGCTCTCTCGGTGGTGCTCACCCTGTCCTCCTCGCTCGACATCACCCCGGCTGTGGCACCTTGCGTCGACCACCGTGCGTCGTCGCAGGTTGCCGAGGCTTCACAGGGCCGGGGCCCTCAGCCTCTCTCGATGCGGAGCGGTGTGGCACCGCGTCCGGCGTGCACTTTACCGACGGCGCTCAGACGATGAGATGCGAGTTCAGTCGGCGTAGATGCAGATGAGCTGCGTCGGCCCGTCGACGGCCGGGCGGATGTCGGCAACCGTCCAGCGGACTCCCTCGATCTGGAGCTCCGACTCGAGTGCGAGATCGGGGGCGAGCATCAGGCTGAGCCGTCTCGGCCGCCCGGCCAGCAGGACGATGTCGTAGAGGACGCGGTCGTCCTTCGACCCGGTCGATGACGGCGACGCTGCTACCCCGTCTCACGGTACTCCGCTCCGGTGGCGGGGCCGCTCGCGCGCACGAGGCTCGACCGATGCCCGGGAGGTGGCGTCCAGTGGGCGCGCTGCAGGCGGTAGATGTCGACCATGATGCCGTCGTCGAGCTCGAACAGGCGCAGCTGCCGGAAGCCGACCTTGGCCAGCACACGCGCGGAGGCGACGTTCTCGACCCGGCAGCGTCCGATCAGCTCGTCGAGGCCGCAGCGTCCGAACGCCTCGTCGCGACTCGCCGATCGCCGCCTCGGTGGCGATGCCCTGCCGCCAGCGGTCGGGGCGCACGAAGTAGCCGATCTCGACGTCGTCGTCGCGCGAGCCCTTGCCGGGCCCGACGAGCGACAGCTCGACGAATCCGAGCCAGCGAGGATGTGGCCGGCCTCGATGATCGCGCGTTTCCCGAATCCGTACAGCTCCCACTCTGCGAGCGAGTGCTCGTGCTGCTCGATCGCGCTCCCCCGGTCGAGGGGCTGAGCGCGGATGTAGCGGATCACGGCCGGGTCGCGCATGAACACGCGCGAACTGCTCGAAGTGGGCGTCGCTCCACGGCTCGAGTCGCAGTCGAGCGGTCTCGATCACGCTGGGCGCGCCGACGTCGTTGGGTCGAGTCGCCATCGCCGTCCTATCGGCGTTTTGGCCGCGCGGCTTTACCTGCGGCATGGCTCTAGCTACGGCGCCGCGACGTGCGCCATCAGTGCCTCGATCGGCACCACCTCGAGCGCCCGCTCGTGGGTCGCGCCGAGGATCACCGGGGCGGCGACGCCGGCGCGATACGCCTCGAGCCAGCGCGCGGCGCACACGCACCAGCGATCGCCGGGCTGCAGGCCCGCGAAGCCCCACTCGGGGCGCGGCGTGGAGAGGTCGTTGCCGGCCAGCTTGCTGAACTCGAGGAACTCCTGCCGTCATCCGCGCGCAGACGGTGTGGCTGCCGACGTCCTCCGGTCCGGTCGCGCAGCAGCCGTCGCGGAAGAAGCCCGTGACGGGCTCGACCGAGCACGGCAGCAGCTCGCCGCCGACGACGTTCTGGTCGGGATCGCGCTGCATGCCCTCAGTGTGCCCGCAGTGAGGCAACGCGTTAGATTTACGCTCGTGGACGCGGACGCCGTCGAGATCCGGGTGCTCGGCTGCCTGATCGAGAAGCAGCGAACGACGCCCGACACCTACCCGCTGACGTTGAACGCGTTGCGGCTCGCCTGCAACCAGGCGACGAACCGCGACCCCGTCGTCGACTACGACGAGGAGACGATCCGCGAGGCGTTGCAGCGCCTCTGGCGGAAGGAATGGGCGCGGCTCGCGTCGGGGCAGGGCAGTCGCAGCGTCAAGTACCGGCAGCTCGTGCAGGAGACGCTCGGGCTCGCGGACGACGAGATCTCCGTCCTCTGCGTGCTCATGCTCCGCGGCCCGCAGACCCCGGGCGAGCTCAAGCAGCGCACCGACCGCCTGCACCCGTTCGCCGGCCTCGCCGAGGTCGAGGAGACGCTCGCGCGCCTGATCGAGCGCGAGCTCGCGGTGCGCCTCGACCGGCGGCCCGGGCAGAAGGAGGAGCGCTACGCGCAGCTGCTCGGCGGCGCGTTCGACGACTCCGGCTACGTCGACGCACCCCGGCCCGTGCTCGCGCGCGATCCGCTCGAGGAGCGCGTGGCGGCGCTCGAGGCGGAGGTGGCCGCGCTCAAGGCCGAGCTCGGCCTGGCTAGGTCGTCAGCCGTCACGCACGAGGAGGGTGAGCCCGAGCACGAACGCGAAGATCACGGCGAGCGAGCACGGCGGTGCCCATCACGGTGAGCAGCGGCGTCGTCGGGCTGTCGCCGTCGGCCGCGACGTGCTCGAGTCGCTTGAGCTCCTCGATCGGGTGCTTGACGAGGTGCGCGACCTCCTCACGAATCTCCTGAACGAGAAGGTCGGTGCCGTCCGGGACGTGGGCGTCCGGGGCGTTCGGAGTGCTCATCTGCAACTCCTTCGGTAGCTCGGGGAACTCCCGATTGTACCAAGTGCCGCTTGACGCTCGCGACCGGCGCGAAGGCGTCGACGCCGTTCGGCGGCTTGCGGAGTAGCCGACTTCGTGCCACCCGGCACGAACAGGAGCCGTCCAACGGGGCCAGTACGATGGCCTTCCGTGAGCTCCCCGTTCGTCCACCTGCACGTCCACTCCGAGTACTCGATCCTCGACGGGGCCTGCCGGATCCCCGCGCTCGTCGACAAGGCGGCCCGGCTCGAGATGCCGGCGGTGTCGCTCACCGACCACGGCTCGCTGGCCGGCGCGATCGACCTCTACAAGGCCGCCAACAAGCAGGGCGTGAAGCCGATCATCGGCTGCGAGGTGTACGTCACCGACGACCGGCACGTGCAGACGAAGGGGACGGCGCACCTCACCCTGCTGGCCGAGACGACGGCCGGCTACGCCAACCTGATCAAGCTCTGCTCGCTCGGCTACCTGGAGGGCTACTACTACCGGCCGCGCGTCGACTGGGAGCTCCTCTCGCAGTACGCGCCGGGCCTGATCGCGCTCTCCGGCTGCCTGTCGGGGCGGGTCTCGAAGGCGATCTCGGAGGCCCGGATGGGCGACGCCGAGATGGAGCTCGACCGGCTGGAGCAGATCTTCGGCCACGACAACACCTACGTCGAGCTCCAGAACGCGGGGCTCGAGATCCAGCAGTCGGTGTTCAACTCGCTGCCCGGGCTCGCCGCGAAGCGCGGCCTGCCGCTCGTCGCGACGGGCGACGTGCACTACCTCGACGCCACCGACGCCTACCCGCACGAGGCGCTCCTCTGCATCCAGTCGGGCGACTCGCTGAAGAACCCGAACCACTGGAAGTTCGGCGCCAACGAGTTCTACTTCAAGACGCCCGAGGAGATGGCGCTCGACTTCCCCGGGCACGAGGACGCGATGCGGCGCACGCTCGAGATCGCCGACCGCTGCAACGTCGAGATCCCGCTCGACCGGATCCTGCTGCCGCAGTTCCCGACGCCGGGCGGCCGCGACGCCTTCGACTACCTCGTCGAGCTGTGCGAGAAGGGCCTCGCGAAGCGCTACGACCGCGTCACCTCCGAGCTGACCGAGCGCCTCCAGTTCGAGCTCAAGACGGTGCGCGAGATGGGCTTCCCCGACTACTTCCTGATCGTCGCCGACTTCATCGCGTTCGCGAAGGCCAACGGCGTCTCGGTCGGGCCGGGCCGCGGCAGCGCCGCCGGCTCGCTCGCCGCCTACTGCCTCGGGATCACCGACGTCGACCCGATGCGGTACGGGCTCATGTTCGAGCGCTTCCTCAACCCGGCCCGCAAGGACATGCCCGACATGGACATCGACTTCGCCGTCGAGGGTCGCGAGCGCGTGATCAACTACGTGGCCGAGAAGTACGGGCGCGATCGCGTGGCGCAGATCATCACCTTCTCGACGATGGCCGCCCGCGCCGCCGTGCGCGATGCCGGGCGGGTGCTCGAGATCCCGTACGGCACCGTCGACCGGATCGCGAAGATGATCCCGGAAGGCCCCGGCCAGACGCTCGAGGAGGCGCATGAAGCCCGGCGGCGAGCTCGCGACCGCGGTCAAGGACGACCCGGTCGCGAAGGAGATCATCGATCTCGCCCGGCCGCTCGAGGGCCTCACGCGGGCCGACTCGATCCACGCCGCGGCCGTCGTGATCGGCGCGCAGCCGCTGATCGAGGTCGTGCCGCTGCAGCAGAAGGGCGCCGACCAGGAGATCGTGACCCAGGTCTCGATGAAGAACGTCGAGGCGCTCGGCCTCCTGAAGATGGACTTCCTCGGCCTGCGCAACCTCGACGTGATCGACAAGGCCGTGGGGCTGATCGGCGACGGGCTCGACATCTCGACGATCCCGATCGACGACAAGAAGGTCTACGAGATGCTCGCCCGCGCCGACTCGGCGGGCGTCTTCCAGTTCGAGTCGTCCGGCATGCGCGACGCGCTGCGGCAGGTGAAGCCGACCGAGTTCGAGGACCTGATCGCGCTCGTCGCCCTGTACCGCCCGGGGCCGATGCAGTACATCCCGAGCTACGCGGCGCGCAAGAACGGGCGCGAGCCGATCACCTACATCGACGAGCGGCTGCGGGCGATCACGCAGGACTCGCAGGGAATCTGCGTCTACCAGGAGCAGTACCTGCAGATCGCGAAGACGATGGCCGGCTTCACGGGCGCCGAGGCCGAGACGCTGCGCCGCGCGATCGGCAAGAAGATCCACGAGCTGATGGCGTCGCTGAAGCCGAAGTTCCTCGACGGCTGCGCCGCGAACAACGTCACGCCGTCGGTCGCGAACCAGCTCTGGAAGGACATGGAGTCGTCGCAGGACTACTCCTTCAACAAGGCGCACTCGGTCTGTTACGCGCTGATCGCCTATCGCACCGCGTGGCTGAAGGCGAACTACCCGTGCGAGTACATGGCGGCGCTGATCTCCTCGGTGATGAACACGAAGGACCGGGTGCCGATCTACGTGAACGCCTGCGACGAGATGGGGATCAAGGTGCTGCCGCCCGACGTGAACGAGTCGGCGACCGACTTCGCGGTCGTCGAGGGCAAGATCCGCTTCGGCCTCAACGCGGTCAAGAACGTGGGCGACAACGCCGCGCGCGCGATCATCGCGGCGCGCAAGGACGGCGGCCCGTTCACGACGATCTGGGACTTCACCGAGCGCGTCGACCCGCAGGTCGTGAACAAGCGCGCGCTCGAGTCGCTCGTCAAGTGCGGCGCGCTCGACTCCACCGGCGCCTCGCGGATGGGCATGCTCGGCGTGCTCGAGAACGCGCTCGCCTACGGGCAGAAGCTCGCCGCCGACCGGCTCGCCGGCCAGGGCTCGATCTTCGACCTCGGCTTCGGCGACGCCGAGCCCGCGGCCGAGGTGGCCCGCAGGAACCATCAGCCGATCGCGATCGAGCGAGTTCGAGAAGGCCGAGCTGCTGCGGCTCGAGAAGGAGACGCTCGGCCTCTACGTCTCCGAGCATCCGCTCAGCGCCGTGCGCGACCAGCTGCGGCGCAAGACCGACGCGACGCTCGGCGAGCTCGAGCGCCGGCGCGACGGCGAGGTCGTGATGGTCGGCGGCATCGTCTCGGGCGTCAAGCACCTGACGACGAAGAAGGGCGAGGCGATGGTGTTCCTCCAGCTCGAGGATCCCACCGGCTCGGCCGAGGTCGTCGTCTTCGCCGCGACCTACGCGACGGCGCGCGAGATGTGCGTCACCGACCGGATCCTCGTCGTCAAGGGCCGCGTCGACCACAAGCAGCAGGGCGAGACGAAGCTGATCGCGCTCGAGCTGACGCCGTTCGAGGCGGTCGCCGAGCGGCGCGACGTGCGCTTCCGGATCGACGCCCGCCAGGCCGCCGCCGGCACGATCGCGGAGCTCGCCCGGCTCGTGAAGGAGTACCCGGGCGAGTCGCCCGTCTACGTCGCGATCGACTCGTCGCTCGGCGCCCGCACGCTCGCCTTCGGCCCCGGCTACCGCGTGCAGCCGGACTCGGACTTCATCGCCGAGGCGAAAGCGCTGCTCGGCGAAGCCTCCGTCGCCTAGAAGCCGAGGGCAAAGCTCATAACCCGATAATTTCCGGAGCACCCGAAAGCAGAGGAGAGCTCCAGGGCAATCGGGTGCTTCACCTGCGCTATCGGGTGCGCCGCTGACCGGGCTGAGCCGGCACGGCCGGGGTAGACGGTGCCGCGATCAGTCGGGGACGGCGTCCACGTAGAGGTGAGCCTGGCCGACGTCCTGGAAGCCGAGCTTCGCGAGAATCGGCCTCGACATCCGACCAGCCTGCACGGTCAGCGCGGGTGTGCCCCTTTCGGCCGCGACGCGCCAACGAGCGTCGATGAGCGCCTTGTAGACGCCCTGTCCGCGAGCTTCCTTGGCTACGGCGCCCCCGAAGAGATTGACGCCGACCTCTCCCCAGGGCCGCGAACGCTGTTCCGACGATCCGGCCGTCGACCGACGCGATGAACCCGCGGCCAGGGTTGCCGGGAGTCGTGTACTCCTGCCACCGTTTCGGCAAATCGGCGGCCACTTCGGCTCGCATTGCCTCGGGGTAGTCGAATGCGTCCATCACGATCTCCTCGGCCGCGACGTATTCCTCGTAGGTCTCCGTTTGCTTGACGCTGACTCCAGCGGCGACCTCTCCACCCGGCGCCTGCAGGAGCACCATCGCGTTCTCGACAGCTTCGAAGCCCGGCGTATCCTCATGGGCAAGCCCTGCGTCCAGCAGCGGCTGCTCCAGATCACGCCGGTCAGGTCCGATCCACCAGACGAGCAGCGGCTTCCCGCGCTCCCTCGCGATCGCTCGGACGGCATCGATCGATGCCGGAAGCGTCGTCGGTGACACGCCCAGTGGCTCTACGACCTGGGCAGATGGGTAAGGGCTGACAACGAGCAAGAACTCATCGCGCTCGATCCGCTCGAAGCCGGGCGGGACTCGAAGCTCTCGAAACGGGTACAGGGCGAGCTCGCGAACTGCACTCGGGACTTCCACGACCGCGAACCTAAACGATTCTGTTGGCGTGGGTCGATCGCCGGACGCCCGTCGAGGTGGGCTGAACGCCCACCTCGACTACGGATGGGTCCCCCAAGGCCGTCGGGCGGGCGCGAGAACTCGGCTTCTCGTCATCAGTGATCCCTCCTCTGTCGAGACGCTCTCCATGTCGCCGACCGTGCTGAGGCTGGACGGCTGGCCCGAGACGCCGGGCTCGGCGAACACGTCGATCAGCCGCGCATGTGACACGTCATGCCGCCGGCGGAGGGCCGTTGATCGCCAACTGGGCGGCGAACGCTCGCTCGTACGCCGGCCGCGCTTCGCCGCGGGCGACGTAGGCAGCGAGGTTCGGGAACTCGTCGAGAATGCCCGACGCTCTCAGCCTGAGCAGCACCGACACCATCATCAGGTCGCCCGCGCTGAACGCCCCGTCGAGCCAGTCGGCATCGCCCAGGCGGGCGGAGAGTTGGGCCAGCCGATCGCGAATGCGGTCTTTGACCAGCGGCAGGCGCTCCTCGGCCCATGGCTTGTCGCCCTCGCGAACCTGGCGATCACGAGTTCGAGGATCGGCGGCTCCACCGTGTTGAGCGCGGCGAACATCCAGGTGATCGCGCGCGCCCGCGCATTGGCGTCGTCCGGGAACAGGCCCGGCATAGTGCTCGGCGATGTGGAAGACGATCGCGCCCGTCTCGAACAGGGCAAGATCGCCTTCCTCGTAGGTCGGGATCAGGCCGAAAGGATGAAGGCGCAGATGCGCGGGCTCCTTCTTCGCGCGGAACGAGACAAGGCGAACCTCGTAGGGCTGGCCCACTTCTTCGAGCGCCCAGCGAACCCGCGTGTCGCGCGCCAGGCCCTTGCCGCCGTCGGGCGACCGTTCAAACGCGGTGATGACGATGGTCACGGTGCGACTCCTCCTCGTTTCGTGGTCAGGCTCATGTGACAGAGACTCGGAGTGCTTCGGAAATTCATCGCCGCGGCCGAGTTGGGTCAGGCGAGGTCGGCCACCAAGCCGGCGAGTGCCACCTCGCTAAAGACGTAGCGTGTCTGTCTCCAACACGACAAGGGGGAACCGCGTGACGCTGCAACGGATGGACAACGTCGGGATCGTGGTGGAGTCGCTCGATGCCGCGATCGACTTTTTCACCGAGCTTGGCCTCGAGCTCGAAGGTCGAGCGATCATCGAGGGCGACTGGTCGGGGCGCGTCACGGGACTGCGCGACCAGCGCGTCGAGGCCGCCATGATGCGGATGCCGGACGGCCACGGCAAGATCGAGCTCTCGCGCTTTCTCTCGCCACCCGTGGTTGCCGATCACCGAACCGCCCCGGTGAACGCGTTGGGTTATCTGCGGGTCATGTTCGCCGTGGACGACCTCGACGAGACGCTCGCCCGCCTCCAGAAGCACGGTGCGCAGGTCGTCGACGAAGTGGTCCAGTACGAGGACATCTATCGGCTCTGCTACATCCGGGGGCCCGAGGGCATTCTCATCGGGCTGGCCGAGCGAATCGGCTGACCTCGACAACCGCTCGGGCTACGGCTTGAGCAGGAGGCCCTGGCCGGTCGGGAGCGAGGCGATCGGAAGTTTGATCGCGCGCGAATGCGCTCATGGCCTCGTGCTGCGGCTCGAAGCCGCGGTACCTCCAGGACTCGTCGAACAGCACCACGCCGCCCGCGTGAGTCGCGGCCAGAGCGCCTCGAACGCCGCACCTCGGGTGTCGAGGAGCCCGATGTCGCTTAGCATGACGTCGACTTTGGACCAGCGTCTCGCCGGGATCGTTTGGCCCGGCGACCGGCAGGGCATCAGTACTCCAGACAAAGTGATTCTTCGAATCTGGAGGTAGACGATGACAACGATCGAGCAGTCGATCGATATCGAGGTGCCGGTTGCGGTTGCCTACAACCAATGGACGCAGTTCGAGTCGTTCCCGCAGTTCATGGACGGCGTCGAGCGCGTCGAGCAGAAGACCGACACGCAGCTGCACTGGGTCGCCGATATCGGCGGCTCGACGCGGGAGTGGGATGCCGAGATCACCGAGCAGCATCCCGATCACCGGGTGGCCTGGAAGGCACTCGACCAGGATGGCCCGGACGGTGTCGTCACGTTCCACAAGCTCGACGACGCCCGCACGCGCGTGATGGTGCAGATGGACTACGAGCCCGAGGGCATGCAAGGAGTCCGTCGGCAGCATGGTCGGGCTCGACGACCGGCGCGTCAAGAAGGACCTCGAGGCGTTCAAGGACCTGATCGAGGCCACCGGGCACGAGACCGGCGGCTGGCGCGGCAACATCGAGAACTAGGCAGCGGTTCACGCGGTCGCCGGGGATCGGGCTCTGTCGATCCCGGCTTCCCCCGTCGATACCTCCTCGCCGGGCCTCACGCGTCGCTCTCGGCTTCCGCCCTGGTGCCTCATGGTTGCGCCAGTAGAGATCTGGTGCGCGACCGAGTCCGGCGGCGGCGCGCCCCGGGCGAGAGATCCTCGGTCGTGTGCGCATCGCTGACGAGCGTCGCGTCATAACCGCGAAGTCGCCCCGTGCAACGTCGACGTACGCATTCGTCTGTCTGCGTGCCGACGACGACGAGTCGCCCGACGGCACGATCGGCCAGGACCGCCTCGAGCGTCGTCTCCTCGAACGAGTCCGGATAACGCTTGGAATGAGCGGCTCGCGCCGTCCGGCTCAACTCGAGACGATCTCCCATTGCTCGCTGCCCTCCGGAAGGTTGTCGCTCGCGTGCTGCACCCAGATGACCGGACCGCGGCGCGCGAGCCTTCTCGACGACCGTGCCGATGTTTGCGACGACGGTGTCCGATCGTGGCTCCAGCGACGACGCCGTTCTGCACGTCGATCACGAGGAGTGCGGTATTCGGGCGATCTGAGGTCGTCATGGCTCCTCGCGCTCGCACGCGTGAAAGTCGAGCGCGACGGCGACCGTTGAGGCCGCCATCAGCCGGTGTCCCTGACGGCGATGGCGCCGACCACCCGAGGAAAAGTGCGGTTATCCGTACTACGCCGCCGCGCCCGGCCCGTGTAGCGTTCATCCGAACCGCGGAGTCGAGGAGGAGCAGGGATGACGGAGCACGGGGAGAACGGGACGTCGGAGCGCCTGCTGGCGCATGAGCGGCTGGCGACAGGGGGGCTCGCGCGCTGGATGCGCGCGTGCGCAAACAACCCGTGGCGGGTCGTTCTGGCCTGGGTTGTGATCATCGCGAGCCTGATCTTCCTCGTGGCCACGATCGGTGGCTCGTTGCGCGACGAGTTCTCGATTCCCGGCTCCGACACCCAGAAGGCGACCGACCTGATCAAGGCCGAGTTCTCCTCCGAGCAGGGCGCCGTCCTCAACATCGTGTTCGCGGCGCCGGCGGGTCGAGCGGCTCGACACGCCCGCCCGCAAGGCGGCGATCCTCAAGGCGATCGCGCTCCTGAAGACGTCGGAGTTCAAGCCGCACGGCGACAAGGCGGGCCTCACGAGCGTCGCCAACCCGTTCGACAAGGACACGTTCTCGAAGGACGGGCGCATCGCCTATGCCGAGGCCCAGTTCGACCAGACGATCGAGGACGCCGACCGGGATCAGGTCGTGGCGGTGGAGGACGCGGTTCGCCAGACGGTCGAGCCGGCCGGGCGTCACGGTCGAGTACAACGGCGAGGCCGAGTTCCCGCCGCTCCAGCAGGGCATCTCCGAGGCGCTCGGCCTGCTCGCGGCGATCATCGTGCTGCTGTTCGTCTTCCGCACGTTCGTCGCGATGCTGATCCCGATCGCGCTCGCGATCGTCGCGCTGATGACGGCCTTCCTGCTGCTCTTCATCCTCGCCGGGCAGACCGACATCAACACCGTCACGCCGATCCTCGTCTCGATGATCGGGCTCGGGGTCGGGATCGACTACTCGCTGTTCATCGTCACCCGCTTCAGACAGTTACTCCATGACGGCCTCGAGCCGCGTGTCGCGGCAGCCGAGGCAGGCTCGTCGGCGGGCCGCGCGGTCCTGTTCGCGGGCCTCACGGTGGCGATCTCGGTGTCCGGGCTCGCGTTCATCGGGCTCGACTTCGTGACGAAGCTCGGGATCGGAAGCGCGCTCGGCGTGCTCACGACGGTGCTGATCGCGAACTCGCTCCTGATCGCAGTCCTCGGGCTCCTCGGCCACAAGATCGACCGGCTCAAGGTGCCGTTCACGAAGCCGTTCGACGACTCGGAGGAGGCCCGCGACAAGACCCTCATCGCACGGTGGGGCCGGTTCGTGACGCGAAACGCGAAGGTCGTCTTCCCGGTCGTCCTGATCATCGGATTCGCCCTGGCGGGCACCTCGGCGCTCGTACGTCTCGGCGCCGCAGATCAGGGGACGCAGCCCAAGGCGCAGACGAGTCGCCGCGCCTACGACCTGCTCGCCGAGGGCTTCGGGGCAGGCTTCAACGGCCCGATCCCGATCGTCGTCGACGTGAAGGGCGACCAGCAGGCACCGCAGAGGATCTTCGACGATGTCCAGGGAACCAAGGACGTTGCCTCGGTGCGCGCGCCGCAGTTCAACGACGAGAAGACGGTCGCGATCGTGTTCGTGACGCCGAGCTCGGCGCCGCAGGATGCGGCGACCGACAGCCTCGTCAGCCGGCTGCGGAACGACATCGTGCCGGCGGCCACGCGCGGCGGCCCGGCCGTCGCGTACGTCTCCGGTCAGACGGCCGCGTTCAAGGACATCGCCGACCAGATCATCAGCAGGATGCCCGTGTTCCTGCTGTTCATCATCGGGGTGACGTTCCTGCTGCTGACGATGGCGTTCCGGTCGGTCGTGGTCGCGATCACCGCAGCCCTGACCACGATCCTGTCGGCGTTCATCGGCTTCGGCGTGCTCGGCCTGGTCGTGCAACAGGGCTACCTGCTCGGCATCACCGGCCTCGACAAGACCGGTCCGATCGAGACGTTCGTACCACCGATCGCGTTCGCGATCCTGTTCGGGCTCTCGATGGACTACATGGTCTTCATCATGAGCCGCATCCGCGAGGAGCACGTCAGCGGGCTGAACACGAGGGACGCGGTCGAGCACGGGATCTCCGCGATCGGCCGGGTCGTCGTCGCCGCCGCGCTGATCATGGGCACGGTCTTCGCGGCGTTCATCCTCAGCGCCGACCGCATTCCCAAGGAGTTCGGGATCCTGCTCGCCGTCGCGATCCTGACCGACGCGCTCATCGTCCGGATGACGCTCGTGCCGGCCTTCCTGACCCTGCTCGGCGAGAAGTCGTGGTACATCCCGCGCTGGCTCGACAAGGTGCTGCCGAACATCACGATCGAGCCGCCGCACGACGCGGAGCCGGTGCCGGCGGTTCCCGAGCAGAGGACGGACCGGCCGGCTCCCAGCGCCGGGACCTGAGCTGGTCGACGCATGACTTGGTGCGGGTCGGGCGTTGGCCCGGCCCGCACGAATGTCGGATCACGACGGGCGCCCCGAGAGGCCCGGCGAGAATCGGGTAAGAAGACGCTCGCGCAGGCGAGGGTCGCGTTTAGGTTTCGGCTGGAGCGAGTGCGAAGAGCTGCCAGGTGCCCGGTATGCCTTTGAGTTCGTGTGTTGCGCGATCGGTGAATTCGATGCCGGTTCCCGCGACGAGGTCGCGAACTGTTTGCGAGACGACGACTTCGCTTGGCCCTGCCTTCGCGGCGACGCGGGCGCCGATCGCGACGGCGAGGCCGGCGACCTTGCCGTCATGGATCTCGCATTCGCCCACGTGGATGCCGATCCGTGCTTGGAGCCCGATCGCGCGGACGCCGTCGACGATCGCCTCCGCCGCGCGGATGGCCCGTGCAGGCCCGTCGAAGGTCGCGAAGAAGCCGTCGCCGGCGGTGTCGCGCTCCTGCCCCCGAAAGCGGCTGAGCTCGCGGCGCACGATCGCATGGTGTTTGGCGAGAAGGTCTCGCCAAGCCCGATCGCCGATCTGCTGCGACGTGTTCGGTCGAGCCGACGATGTCGGTGAACATCACGGTCGCGAGAACGCTCTCGGGCACCTCGGGTGCTTGTCTCGCCGCCAACGAATCGCTCGATCTCGTCCGCGATCTCCGGCGAGAGGAAGATGCCGAAATAGTCGGTTCCGGAAACGCGCATCGTGCGAGCATTCGGGAGTCGAGCGGCGACCTCCATCGTCTCGGCTTCCATCACCGATCGGTAGAGGAGGAGTGTCGGGACATGCACCGCCGGCAGGACATCGCTGAGGTCTGTCTCGTAGAAGGCGCGATTGAGCGCGTAGGCGACGGCAGGACTGGCGCCGACACGCAACGAGTTCGCGAACCAGCGCCGGCTTTCCTCATCGCCGGCGAGGGAAGGGCATCCCTGCCGCGAGTAGTTCGTCGGCGTATTCCTGCGTTCCCCAGTTGTCTCGAAGCCGAGCGAGCTCCTGCATCTCGGCCTCGCTGCCGGCGGTGTCGGAATGCGCCTCTGCATGGAAGAGCACCAGCGCACGGGTACGTTCCGGATAGGTGGCGGCGAAGAGGACGGCCATGCCGCCACCCTCGTGGGCGCCGAAGATCACCGGGTTCGCCGATCCCGCAGCGTCGAGAACTGCGTGCAGGTCCTCCATCCGCGTCTCCAGCGACGCGAACTGGCCGCCGTGATCGGAAATCCCCGTGCCCCGCTTGTCGAACAAGATCAGCCGAAATGACCGCGAAAGGCGCGAATAGAACTCCCGCCACAAGCGGATAATCCCAGCCACAGGCCAGATTCGAGACGAAGTCAGGGACGTACACCAGATCGGTGTCGCCGTCACCAACCACCTGGTAAGCGATAGCGACGCCGCCGTTCCGCGCATAGCGAATCTCGGCATCGCCCGGACCCCGTCCCCAACCGCCAACTGTCATGCCCGCATTCTCCATCAATTGCCAGCAGGAGTCCGACACGCGGCGGCATGACCGCTCGGCAACTGGGTCCCGCACCTGCACACGCACATCGTTCCGCGCGACGCCGACGACCCGCGGCCAGGCTGGCCCTTCCCGTTCCCGGAACCGGACCCAGGGCCGATGCCGAGGAACGCCTCGTGTGGGACGTGGCGACGTTGCGTGCGGCACTGGCGCCGTAGCTGCTGCTCTGCCAGGGCCACGCCGCTCGTTGGCTAGCCGCCCGTCTCCCGGTGGATGACGACGCCGCCGACCACGAGCGCGACGCCCACGACCTCCTGACCGCTCGGGATCTGCGCAAGCACGACGATCCCGACCACGGTCGCCGTCGCCGGGAGGAGGGAGACGAGCAGCGCGTAGGTCGAGCGGCGCATCCGGGCCATCGCGAGCTGGTCGCAGACGTACGGGATGACCGACGACGCGATGCCGACGCCGATCGCGGCGAGGAGCACGACGGGATCGGCGAAGGCGGGGATCGCCGCCCAGCCGCCGATCGGCGTCGCCACGACGAGCGCCACCAGCATCGCGGCAGCGAGGCCGTCGATGCCGCCGAGCGTCGACTGCCGTGAGACGCGATGGCCGAGGACGATGTAGAGGGCGAAGAGCGCCGCGTTCGCGAACGCGAAGGCGAAGCCGAGGGGCTCGGCGATCGAGGAGCACGTCGGTGAGGAGGTAGACCCCGGCGACCGCGACGACGAGCGCGAGGGCATTGCGGGGGGTCCGGGCACCGAGGGCCGCCAGCGCGATCACGGGCAGGAACTCGATCGCCGCGACCGTCCCGAGCGGGAGCCGCTCGATCGCGAGGTAGAAGCAGCCGTTCATGACGCCGAGCGTGGCGCCGAAGGCGAGGATCAGCCGCCGCTCGCCGGCGTCGAGCTCGGGCCAGCGGCGCCACGGCCTGCGCCAGAGCGCGAAGACCGCCGCGGCTGTCGCGATCCGCAGCCAGGCGACGCCAAGAGGCTCGACCGCGCGCGAACAGCAGGACGGCGAACGCCGGGCCGAGGTAGTGGAAGACGGCGCTGCCGACGAAGTAGGTCGCGGGTGGGACGGATGTCGCCCGCAGACGCGTCCGTTCGGCAATCGAGGTCACCCCGACAGCGTGGCGGGCGCGCTACGGTAGCGCCAGAGCCGACCGAAGGAGATTGGATCGAGATGCCTGCGAATACGAGGAGGATCGCCGCCTCCGCCTACGAAAGCGGCCTGCTGGACGAGATCAACTGCCGGTTGCTCGAGGAGCTGCAGGATGATGCGCGGCTGAGCATGGCCGAGCTCGGGCGGCGGGTCAGCCTCTCGGCCCCGGCAGTCGCCGAACGGGTGCAGCGGCTCGAGGAGGCCGGAGTGATCACCGGCTACCGGGTCGAGGTCGACCCACGGGCGATCGGCTTCCCGATCGGCGTCATCGTCCGCGTGCGGCCGAACGCGCGTCAGCTCCACCAGATCCCCGACGCTCGCCCGCACGATCCCCGAGGTCGTCGAGTGCCATCGAATCACCGGCGAGGACTGCTTCTCGATCCAGCTTCACCTCCGCTCGATCGACGACCTCGAGGCGATCATCGACCAGTTCCTCCCGTACGGACGGACGACGACGTCGATCATGCAGTCGGCGCCGATCCCGCGGCGCGCGCTGCCGCTGGCTAGACCGGGTCGCTCGCGGGCACCTGCGTCACGGCGGTCGCGGCTTCCGTGGCGGCCTCGCGCAGGAACTGGTGCACGAAGGCGATCGCCATGCTGCCCTCGCCGACGGCGGCCGCGACGCGCTTCACAGGGCTGAAGCGCACGTCGCCGCACGCGAAGATGCCGGGAACGCTCGTCTCGAGCAGGTACGGATCGCGGTCGAGCTCCCAGCCTCCCGCGGCCCGGGCGTCGACGCCGGTCAGGACGTAGCCCTTCGGGTCGAGCGCGATCTCAGGCGGGAGCCACCCCGTCTCGGCATCCGCCCCGATGAAGATGAAGAGCCCACCGGATTCGAGGCGGGTCGTCTCGCCCGACGAGCTGTCGACGACGTCGAGGGCCTCGAGCGACGTCTCGCCGTGGGCTGCCGCCACCTGGGTGTGGAAGCGGACGTCGATGTTGGGCGCGCGTCGCGAGCTGGTCGATCAGGTAGCGCGACATGCTCCTGTCGAGCGAGTCGCTGCGGTGGAGGATGGTGACGCTGCGGGCATGCGCCGAAAAGAACATCGCGGCCTGGCCGGCCGAGTTGCCGGCGCCGATGATGTGGACGTCGAGTCCGTGGGTGTTCGGCGCCTCGCTGCGCGACGCGCCGTAGAAGATGCCCTTGCCTGCGAGCCGGTCGAAGCCCTCGATCGAGAGGCGGCGCCACGAAACACCGCACGCGAGGACGATCGTCCTCGCGCGCAGGACGTCGCCGCCGTCGAGGTGGACGTGACGCGTCGCCGCGTCGATGCGGGCGATCGAGCGGGTGACGAGGACCTCGGCGCCCAGCCTCTTCGCCTGCTGGAGCGCCCGATTCGCGAGCTCGTCCCCGGACACGCCTGATGGGAAACCGAGGTAGTTCTCGATCCTGGACGACGTGCCCGCCTGGCCGCCGGGCGCCTCCCGCTCGATCACGATCGTCTCGAGACCCTCCGACGCGCCGTACACGGCGGCGGCCAGTCCCGCCGGGCCGGCGCCGACGATCACGGTGTCGTACTCGGCCGCCTCAGGCTCGGTCTGAACCTCGAGCAGCTCGGCGACGCGGCGGAACTGCGGCCGCACCACCGTCTTGCCGTTGACGATTCGGAGCGCGGGGTAGTCGCCTTCGGCCGGCAAGTCGCCCCACCATTCCGCGGCCTCCTCGGGAACGTCGGGCTGCAGCCACCTGAAGGTGATCTGGTTGCGGTCGAGGAAGCGGCGCAGCTCCGCGCAGTCGCCGTCCCAGCGGTGACCGAGCACGATCGCGCGGGGACGCTCGGGCGCCGCGGCGAGGCCCTGCAGGCCGCCGGGGCCGCCGATGCGGTTTGCGGCCAGCTTGCCGACGTCCTCCGCGATCGACGGCGTTGCGGACGCGAGCGCGTGGTAGTCGTTCGGCTCGATTCGCATCACCCGCGACGCCTCGGCAGCCCGAAAGCCGACCGGGAAGACCGTGCCCAGGGTGACGGGTACCTCGCCGAAGAGGTCCCCGGGCTTGCGGGTGCCGACGACGCGCGGGATCCCGTCGACCATCCTCGTCGCCTCGATCCGGCCCTCGAGCACGGCGAAGAGCGCTCGCTCGTCTCCCTCGTGGGCGGCGTACTCACCGGCGCTGAGGTTGATGTCGGCCGCCGCGCGGCAGACGCGCTCGCGATCGGCGGTATCGAGGCAGGCGAAGACGCTGATCTGCCCGATCTCCTCGGGCGTCACCATCTCTGTCTACTCCTTGTCACGGTCGGAACGCTACTGCAACCGCGGCGACCGCCGATCGTCAGTCGACGTCGCCGGCGGCTGCGTTGAGCCGCGCCGCCTGCAGCGCCAGGAAGCGCCGCTCGGGTGGGCTCGTCGTCCGCTCGGCCGCCATCCGGTAGTGCGCCTGCGCTGCCGCCGTGTCGCCGGCCAGCTCGAGCAGGTGCGCCCGCACCGCGTCGAGGCGGTAGTGGCCCGCGAGCGACTCGTCGACCGTGGCGAGCACGGCCAGGCCCGCAGCCGGGCTCTCGGCCATCGCCGCCGCGACGGCCCGGTTGAGCGTCACGATCGGGTTGCCCGTCATCTGATCCAGCAACCCGTAGAGGGCGAGGATCTGCGGCCAGTCGGTGTCGGCGGCGGTTGCGGCGCGGTCGTGCACGGCTGCGATCGCCGCCTGAAGCTGGTACTCGCCGACCGCGCCCCGGGCGAGCGCGAGGTCGACGAGCTCTGTCCCCTCGGCGATGAGCGCGCGATCCCAGAGCGTTCGGTCCTGCTCTGCCAGCGGGATCAGCTCGCCGTCCGGGTCGGTGCGCGCGGGCCGCCGCGCGTCGATCAGCAGCATCAGCGCGAGCAGGCCCATCACCTCGCCGTCGTCGGGAAGCAGCCGCCGCACCATTCTCGTCAGCCGGATCGCCTCGTCCGACAGCTCGGCCCGGAGCAACGCGCGTCCCGTGCTGCTCGTGTACCCCTCGTTGAAGATGAGGTAGAGGACGTGGAGGACGCTGCGCCTGCTGGTGTCCAGCTCCTCGCCGGCCGGCATCCGGAACGGCACCTCTGACGCCTTGATGCTTTGCTTGGCCCTCGAGATCCGTTGGGCCATCGTCGCCTCCTCGACCATGAACGCGCTCGCGATCTCGGCCGTCGTCAGACCGCCGACGGCGCGCAGCGTCAGGGCGATCGCCGAGGCCGGGGTCAGCGCCGGATGGCAGCACATGAACAGCACGGTCAACGTGTCGTCCTCGTCCGGCACCTCGAGGCCGGGCGGCTCCCGCAGGGCGGCGACCGTCTCCCGGTCCCTGCGGGACTGCTCGCTTCGCCACTGGTCGATCAGCCTTCGCTCGGCGGTCTGGATCAGCCAGCCACGCGCGCCGTCCGGGATGCCGTCCCGCGGCCAGTGCACGGACGCCGCGAGCAGCGCCTCCTGGACTGCATCCTCGGCCGCGTCGAAGTCGCCGTACCTGCGAGCGAGCACGCCGAGGACCTGCGGCGCGAGCTCGCGCAGCAGGGCCTCGACGTCGGCTTGACCTGTCAGCGCGTGCCTCTGCCGCTCACAGCTCTCGCACGTGGATCGGCTGCTGGAGGGCGAAGCCGTCAGGCCCCGGCACGGCCGAGTACCTCGCCGCGATCTCGATCGCCCGGTCCTCCGACTCCACGTCGACGATCATGTAGCCGGCAACCCACTCCTTGATCTCCTGGAACGGCCCATCGGTGACGACCGGAGCCGTGAGCCCGTCGAACGTCACGATCTTCGCCAGGTCGGGCCCCGCCAGGGCCTGCACGTCGACCAGCTCGCCGGTCTCGCGGAGCTCCTTGTTGAGGGCGCGGTAGTAGTCCATATGGGCCTCGACCTCCTCGGGCTTCCACTGCGTCCATCGGCTCCTCGACGGTGCCTCCGTCGAAATTGACGAGCATCATGTATCGCTTCATCTCACTCCCTCGATTCCGGGCCTGTGCCCATGGTGACTCTGTCACCTCTGGAACGGAGCACGCTGACGGTTCTCGACATTCCGGTGCCGGGATCCTCGCGGCGACGACAGTGTCGCCGCGCGTCCCGAGATGCTGTGGCCCGACGCCGGGTGAGTGCTAGACGTCGCGACGGACGATCAGCACCGCCGCGACAGCGATGGCTGCGGCGGCGTAGCCCGTGAAGAGCGCGAGCCCGACCCACGGCGACAGATGATCGCCGGATGTGATCGACATGATCGCCTCCCCTGCTGCGAGGGGAAGGTAGGGCGAGGCGGCGTGATTCCAGCTCGACGGCAACACGTTCATGAGGGGTGGCAGGACGAACATGATCGCGGCGAATGTCGCGATGCCGCCGGCGGTGTTGCGGGTGATCGCGCCGAGGCCGAGGCCGAAGATGCCGACGACGACGAGGTAGAGAGCGGCGCCGATCACTGCCCGTGCGACGCCGGGATGCGAGAACGCGATGTTGATGTGCTGCCGGTGCAGGAGCGCCTGGCCGACGAAGAACGCGATCAACGTGGCCGGGAGCATCAGGGCGAGGGTCACGAGCCCGTAGACGGCCGCCTTCGCCCAGAGGACGGGCAGCCGCTTGGGGACGGCGCACATCGTCGAGCGGATCATCCCCGTCGAGTACTCGCCCGTGATCACGAGGACGCCGAGGACGCCGATCGCGAGCTGAGCGAGCTGAACGCCGACGAAGGAGACATCGAGCGGGTTGAAGTCGGCGCGGTCGGAGGGGCTCATCTGGGGGTAGTGGTGCGCGACGACGGCGCAGGCGAGAGCGGCGATCCCGATCGTTCCGACAACCGCGACGAGCAGCGACCAACGGGTCGAGCGAACCGACTTGAGCTTCGTCCATTCCGAGCGTGCGACGCGAAGTTGCGTGACGCGGCCTGCCGAGCCAGGCGGGCGTCGCGTCGAGAGCGTGCTCGACGGTGGTCACGCGACCGACCTCTCCGGCAGCGGGTCGACCGTCCTGAACTCGACATCGTCCCGCGTGATGTCCATGAACGCCTCCTCGAGCGACGCCTGCTGCGGTGTGAGCTCGTGGAGGACGATCTGGTGCTCGGCCGCAGCATCGCCGATCTGCGCGGCGGTCAGTCCGTGCACCTCGAGCCCACCGGCCCGGGCGTGCACAACGACATCGGGGCCTGCGAGAACCTGCTGGAGCCGGGTGGCGTCGGGGAGCGGACGAGAACGACGTTGCCGGACGCCTGCTCGAGGAACGCTTCGGTGCTCATGTCTGCGATCAACCGGCCGCGTCCGACCACGATCAAGTGGTCGGCGGTCAGCGACATCTCGCTCATCAGGTGGGAGGAGACGAAGACGGTGCGGCCCTCGGCCGCCAGTCCACGGAGGAGGTTGCGCATCCAGTGGATGCCCTCGGGATCGAGGCCGTTGATCGGCTCGTCCAGCATCACCGTGTGAGGGTCGCCGAGAAGCGCGGACGCGATTCCGAGCCGCTGCCCCATCCCGAGCGAGAACGTGCCTGCTCGTTTCCGCGCGACGTCCTGCAGTCCGACGAGGTCGATCAGCTCGCTGACGCGGGAGCGGGGAATGCCGTGTGTCTGCGCGAGAGCGAGAAGGTGGTTGTAGGCCGAGCGGCCGGTGTGGACGGATCTGGCTTCGAGCAATGCGCCCACCTCGTGGAGAGGAGCGGCATGGTCCCGGTAGCGCTTTCCGTTGACCGTCGTCTCGCCCTTTGTCGGAGCGTCGAGCCCGAGGATCAGCCGCATCGTCGTCGACTTGCCCGATCCGTTCGGCCCGAGAAACCCCGTCACGACACCCGGCCGGACCGTGAAGCTGAGCTCGTCGACAGCACGCTTGTCGCCGTAGTCCTTCGTGAGCGATCGCGCCACGATCATGCGCGCTGTCCCGCCGCTGCCAGAGGCAGTCTCGTCGATCCGCCGTCGTCGCCGTGTTTCCTCATCGCCTTCACCGTAGCCCCGGAGATCGAGCCTGCGCGCCCTCGCGGCCGATCTGTTCAGGACACGTTCAGTTGTCGGGGCACCGCGTCAAGCGGACGTTGTTCCCTCAGGAGAGCCCTGGAGGCACCGAGGTCGTCCTGCCGTCGAGCCGGATCGTCCAGGCATCGACGCGGTCGACAACGAGGTGGGAATCGCTCCAGGGATCGAGTGAGAGCGTCGCGCGCACCTCGGCCTCCGACGCCGCGTCGACCGCCAGCACGACGGTCTCCTCGTCGGCGAGCGGCCCGCCGAGCACGACGAATCCCGTGGCCACGAGCCCGTCCATGAAGTCGGCGTGCGCCGGCCAGTCGGACTGCTCCTCCAGCGGGAGCGACGCATCCCACTCTGGTCCGTGCGGCGACAGACGACGAAGAACATCGTCAGGTACGCGACGGTCGGCTTCATCCGCTCGGCGAGCGCGGCGAGGACCTTCCCCTGGATCGAGGGGGTGTCGCCGAGGAGCCGCCGGAACGACTGGCCGGAGATGACGAGCAGGCGGACGGGAGTCACGGCCATCACCGTCGCCGTTCGCGGCGATTCCGTGAGCAGTGCGATCTCACCGAAGAAGTCGCCCGTCTCGAACGTGGCGACCCGGCGGCCCTTGCGCCGTGCCTCGACCGTCCCTTCGATGAGCACGAAGAACTCGCGCCCCTTCACGCCCTCCGTGATCAGCTCCGCCCCGGCAGGCTGGTGGAGCTCGTCGCCGAGCGCGGAGATCTGGCCGAGCTCCTTGCTCGTGCAGCCCGAGAACAGCGGCACGGCGCGCAGCAGCTCGATCTTGGCGTTCCGGCGGAGCTTCACGCGGTCAATCCTACGAGACCAGCGGCCACCGCACGACCTGCGTCAGCGCTGGAGGATGCCGCGGGCGCGGCTGCCGACCCACACGCATGCGACCCAGCCCGCCGCGACGGCGCCGGCGATGAGCCAGTAGTCCGAGCCCACCTCGCCGCGGATGAGGACGAGAACGACGATCTGAAACGCGAGGATGACGACGAAGACGGCCGCCGCCAGCTCGAGCGACTTGATGCTGAACCCCCGGTACCAACCGATCAGCAGGGCGATGCCGGCAGTGAGCGCGATCACGGCGGCGATTGTAGAGGCAGCGCCGAGACGCTCCGGCGTGCTGGTTACGCTCGCTTGCAGGATGCAGCCGCGAACCCTCGACCTCCATATCGACGACCTGTGTGCGCGGCACGGGATCCGGCGCGTCGCCGGCCGGGGCCGCGCCGTCGTGATCAGGGTGCGCCACCGCGACGGCCGCACCGAGCGCCGGCTCGAGATCCGGGTGCCTCCCGTGCGCGGGCAGGTGAGCTACTTCGTGGCGCTGCACGAGATCGGCCACCTCGTGGGCCAGGGACGGAGCGGCCGCCGGCTCGAGAGCGAGGAAGCGGCGTGGCGGTTCGCGCTCGCCGAGGCGCTCGTCGCGCCGACGGACACCACGCGTCGCAGGATCGGCAAGCGGCTGCGGTCGTACGTGACCTGGGCCGAGCTGCGCGCCCGCCGGCGCCGGCCACCCTTCATTCCCCCTGCAAACGACCCTTTCTGGGACTTGCTCGCCTGGCTCGAGGTTTGAGAGCCCGGGAAGGGAGTGATCAACCCTTTACGAAGTCCTCACGGGAACGCGTCATTTCCTTGAAACAGATGCCTTACAAAGGGGAGATCCAATCTGGTCTCTCGGCCGAATAAAGAGGGACCAGGACCCGATTGAAGAGAGGCGAGATGTCTGCGGCAGAGCTCCAGGAACGACCCGAAGTCGAGATCGAGCTCGTTGAGCAGTGGCGCGCCCAGTCGCTCGCGCGCGTCGGGTATGACCTCGAGTCCGCCGCGGTGCTCGCAGCCTCGCACGAGGTCGACCTGCACTACGCGATGAGCCTGGTCGAGCGCGGTTGCCCGGTCGATCTCGCACTTCAGATCCTGCTCTAGACAACTGCCCCTCTCGGCACTCCTGACGCCCGGCCGCCCCGCCGGGCGTCAATCGTTCCCCCGTGTGAGAGAGGCATCCGACGCCGCGGGGAGAATGCCGCACTGTGAGCATGCTCGCCGCGAATCTCCTTGCCTCGATCCCGTCTCCGTCGAGCGGCTCCATCGACATCGGCCCGCTGACGATCCACATGTACGGCCTCACGCTGCTCGCGGCGATCGCCGTCTGCATCTGGATCACCGGCCACCGCTGGGTCAACCGCGGCGGCGACTGGGATCTCATCTTCCGTTGCGCCGTCTGGGGCGTCGGTGCCGGCATCGTCGGCGCCCGGCTCTACCACCTCGCGACGAGCTGGGACGAGGTGCCCGACCAGTGGTGGGGGCCGTTCGCGATCTGGAAGGGCGGGCTCGGTGTGTGGGGCGGCATCGCGGCCGGCTGCCTCGTCGGTGGCTACATCGCGAAGCGCTCCGGCGCCGACGTGTGGCTGCTCGCCGACTGCCTCGCACCCGGATTGCTCGTCGCCCAGGCGGTGGGGAGGATCGGCAACTGGTGGAACCAGGAGCTCTTCGGCAAGCCGACCGACCTGCCGTGGGGCCTCGAGATCGACCCGGCCCACCGGCCGCTGAGCTCGCTCGATCAGGCCACCTACCACCCGGCGTTTCTCTACGAGGCGATCTGGAACCTCCTGGCCGCGCTCGTCCTCGTCTACCTGATCGAGCGCCGCTTCCACCCGCGGCCGCCCGGCCTCTTCGCGCTCTACATCGCGTTCTACTCGTTCGGGCGGTTCTGGATCGAGCTGGTGCGGATCGACCCTGCCAACCACATCCTCGGCCTGCGCGTGAACACCTGGGTCTCGGGGATCGTCTTCGTCGCCGGGATCGTCTGGTTCTACCTCTCACAGCGCGGTTCCAAGCCGAAGAAGACACCTGCGCCGCCGGCGGGGCCGAAGATGAGCGTGCCCAAGGGCCGCGTCCGGCCCGGGGGCTAGGGTCCGTTCGTGGCCAGCGCCGTCCGCGATCTCGAGCTGGACCTCGATGCATTCGAGGGGCCATTCGACCTCCTGCTGACGCTTCTGCTCAAGGACGCGATTCAGCCGTCCGAGATCGACATGGCGGGAATCATCGTCGCCTTCGTGGAGCGCCTCGCTGATCGCGACGAGCTCGATCTCGACGCGTGCGGCGAGTTCCTCGTCCTGATCGCGGCGCTGCTCGAGCTCAAGGCGCGCCACCTGTTCCCGGACGAGGAGGCGGAGCTTGCCGAGCTCGAGCCGGAGGAGGCCGCCGAGGAGTTGGCCCGGCGCCTCGCCGAGTACCGCCGCATGAAGCACGCCTCCGCCTGGCTTCGCGAGCAGCTCGACGAGCAGCGCGAGCGCTACTTCCGCACCGGGCCTGCACCGCTCGCACCGGAGCCCGAGCGCCGGCTCGCGCAGCAGGCAGCCGCTTCGCCTCGTCGAGGCGATGCGCTCGCTCGCCGTCGAGCCGCCACACGTGTCGCTCTCGCACCTGGCGCTCCGCTTCCCGCCGGTCGGCCAGTTCGTCGAGCGCTTCCGCGCCGTGCTGCTGCGCCGCCGCCGGTTCGACTTCGACACCGAGGTTCAGGGTCTCTCGCGCGTCGAGCAGGCCGTCGCCTTCCTCGCGCTGCTCGAGCTGCGCAAGGACGGCGAGATCGCGATCTCCCAGGCCGCCGCGTTCGCGCCAATCCGCATCTCACGAATCGAAGACGCCAGTTCGCAACCCGACGACGGAAGGATGTTGCAGTGGACCGCCCGCTCCGCCTGATCTCCTCGAACCCGGTCGACGCGCTCGCCCGCACGGTCGAGGCGCTGCTCATCGTCGCTTCGCAGCCGCTCACGCTCGAAGAGCTCGTCGAGGCCACCACCGACGACGCCGAGCGGATCGAGACGGCGCTCGGGCTGCTCCGCGAGCGCTACAGCGAGGGTCGCAGCGGCATCGTCCTGCAGAAGGTCGCCGGAGGCTATGCGTTCGGCGCCTCGCGCGAGGCCGCCGAGGCGTGCTCGCGGCTGTTCGAGCGGCCGATCGAGCGCGGCCTGTCGCAGGCCGCCCTCGAGACCGTCGCGATCGTCGCCTACCTCGGCCCGGTGTCGCGGCCCGAGATCGCGCGCATTCGCGGCGTCGCCGCCGACTCGGCCGTGGCGTCGCTCGTCGAGCGCGGCCTGATCGCCGAGGCCGGACGCGAGAGCGGGCCCGGCGGCGCCGTTCGCTACCGGGTCACCTCGCTGTTCGAGCGTGTGTTCGGGCTCGAGTCGCTCGCCGCGCTCCCGCGGCTCGACGACATCGGCGAGGACCAGGCCGCGATCAGGGATCGGCTGCTGGAAGTGGCGGAAGCCAGGGCGTCCTAGGGAAGCACGGCAACCCTGAGGAGAGGCTGAAGCCTCGCCCCCGAGGCTAGATCTGCCAGACCCCGCCGCGCAGCACCGGCACGTGCTCGCCGGCGGTCGTGATCCCGTCGACGTCGAGCTCGGGGCTGCCGATCATGAAGTCGATGTGGATCTTGCTCTCGTTGATCCGCTGCTGCTCGGCCTCGTCGGTGACCGCCAGTTGCGTAGGCGGAGCCGAGCGCGATGTGGCTGGCGGCGTTCTCGTCGAGCAGGGTGTCGAAGAACACCGTGTGCAGCGGGCCGATCCGTCCCGCGCCGTCGACGAGCGCGAGCTCGCCGAGGCGTGAGGCCCCGTCGTCCTTCGTGCACGCGGCCCGCAGCGTCTCGGCGTTCTCGTCCGCGTCGATCTTGACGGCGCGGCCGCCCTCGAACTCGACCCGGAGCCCCCTGATGATCGAGCCGTAGAGCTCGAGCGGCAGGGTCGCGCTGACGTGCCCGTCGACCCGCAGCGGATCGGGGGTCGTGAAGGTCTCCTCGCTCGGGATGTTCGGGTAGTGCGCGAGGTCGTCGACCGTCGTGAACTCGGCGGCATGCCAGATCGACGACCGGAAGAGGCCGACCGTCAGATCGGTGCCCGGCCCGTGGAGGTGGATCGCGTCGAATGACCGCCCGGTCAGAGCGGTCGCGCTTCGCTTCAACGTCTCCATCCGCTCCGTCCAGGCGGCGACGGGATCGGCCTCGTCGAGCCGGCACACGTGCGCGATCGCCTGCCAGAGCCGGTCGAGGGCGTCGTCGGGCTCGGCGTCGGGGTAGACGATCTTGGCCCAGTCCATCGTCGGGGCGGGGGCCACGCACCAGTTGGTGGTGCGGAGGTTGACGAGCGCGCCCGTGCCGGGCAGATAGGGGAGGAGGTCGAGGCCGGAGCGGTCGCCGGGCACGTCGTCCAGCGCGTGCGGCGCCTGCGGCCCGCTCAGTGAGATCCGCGCTCCGTGCTCGTCGGAGAAGTGCTGCATCCGGTCGGTCATCCAGGGAGGGATGTACGAGAACGTCTCCGGGTCGCCGTGCAGCAGCCGCTCGCGCTTGACCCACTGGTCGGAGTACCAGACGTCGACGAACTTGGCCCCGCGCCCGTAGGCGGATCTCGCGATCTCGCGGGTGAGCTCTTCCTTGCCGACGTAGCTCGTGACGCCGAGCAGCTGGCCGGGCTGAACGTTCGCCCCGAACTGCACGATCAGGTCGGCGAGCCGGCGCGTCAGGTCGGAGTAGTCGCTCACCGCGCCGGAGACTACAAGCCACAATGCAGCGGCATGCGCCTCAACCGCTACCTCGCGCGCGCCGGCGTCGCCTCCCGCCGCGCCTCGGACGAGCTGATCAAGGCGGGCCGGGTCACGGTCAACGGTCAGCGCGGTGAGCTCAACACGTTCGTCGCCTCGCGGGACGTCGTCGAGGTCGACGGCGACCGGGTCGGCAAGCAGGAGCTCGCGCACGTCCTGCTCAACAAGCCGCTCGGGGTCGTCACGACGGCGAGCGACCCGGAGGGCCGCCCGACGGTCGTCGACCTCGTCGGGCACGACGCCCGCGTCGTGCCCGTCGGCCGGCTCGACATCGACACGAGCGGCGTGCTGCTGCTCACGAACGACGGCGACCTCGCCCACCGGCTGGCGCATCCGCGCTACGGCGTCGAGAAGACCTACGTCGCGGACGTCGAGGGCGACCTGACGCCGGCTGCCGTGTCGACGCTCGCGAACGGCGTCGAGCTCGAGGACGGCATCACCGCTCCGGCCCGCGCGCGGCAGCTCGGCCGCTCGCGGGTGGAGCTCGTGCTCCACGAGGGCCGCAACCGCCAGGTGCGGCGGATGTGCGAGGCGGTCGGGCACCCGGTCGTGCGGCTGCGGCGCACGGGCTACGCCGGGCTCGACACGCACGGGGTCGAGGTCGGCGGCTCGCGCGCGCTCAGCCGGGACGAGGTGCAGGCGCTCCGGCGCCTCGTCGGGCTCGAAGGCGGGTAGGTTCGCGAGATGGGATTTCGCACCGTCGACCCCGACACGCTCGAGTGGATCACCCGGCCGCACGAGCCCGGCGAGCCGGCGCGCCATGTCGCCGAGCTCAGCGACCGCGCCGGGTTCGCCCACACGCGGGCGAACATCTGGCGCTACGAGCCCGGCGCCGTCGGACGGCGGCACCGCCACGTGTCACAGGAGGAGACGTTCGTCGTCCTCGCCGGCACGCTGACGATGTACCTCGGCGAGCCGCCGGAGCGCCGCGACGTGCCGGCCGGCGGCCTGATCCACGTCGACCCGGGCACGCCGCTCCAGACCGCGAACCACGGCGACGTCGACCTCGTCGTCTACGCGTACGGCTACCCACCCGAGAACGAGAACGCCGAGCTGCTCGACCCGGTCGTGTAGACCGAGTCGGCGCCTACTCGAACCAGACCAGGGTGGCGAGCACGACGTAGAGCGCCACGAGCGCCATCCCCTCGAACAGCACCGCCTCGCCGTCACCGGTGATCTGCCAGACGGCGATCGCGGTCAGCGCCAGGGCGCCGACGTAGACGGGGTCGATCACGAAGGTCAGCTGCTCGGTGAAGAGCAGCGAGACCAGCACGAGGGCGGGGAAGAGGAAGCACGAGATCTGGGAGACCGAGTTCTTGACGACCGACAGCGCAAGCTCGGACTGCCCCTTCCGCGCGAGCTGGATCGCGACCACGTTCTCGACGGCGTTCCCCGCGATCGCGACGATCACGAGCCCCGTGAACGCCTTCGAGATGCCGAGCTTCTCCACCGCAGGGTCGATCGCGTCGACGAACCAGTCCGAGACGAGCGCCGCCGAGATCCCGGCGACGGCAAGAAGGGCGATCGCCCACGTGAAGGGCAGGACGTTGTGGGCCGGCTCCGCCGGCTGCTGCTCGCCCTGCTTGTCGGCGCGGAGGTAGGCGACGAGCCAGGCGGCGTAGACGATGAGCAGGCAGATCGCGCCCACCACCGAGATCGCCACCTGATGCTCGCTCGCCTTGTCCCCGGCCTGGTCCGAGAGCCCGAGGATGGAGATCAGGAACACCGAGAGCAGGAGCAGCGTCGCGGTGTCGTTCGGCAGCCGCTTCTGGAAGCGCATCACGCCGTCCCTCGGCCGAGGTCGCCCCGACGGCGATCGCGAGCCCGAGCACGAGCAGCGCGTTCGCGAACAGCGAGCCGAGGATCGAGAACTGCGCCACGACGAGCTCGCCGGCGCTGAGCGAGAAGATCACGATGAAGAACTCCGGCAGGTTGCCGAGCGTCGACTGGAGCACGCCGGTCACGGCGGGGCCGAACCTGGCGCCCACCGACTCGGTCGCGATCCCGATCGCCCACGCGACGCCGCCGAGCGCGACCCCCGAGAGCACGAAGACCGCGACCGGCGGCGCGTCGGTGTAGTGGAGGACGCCCGCCACGACGACGACCGCGAAGATCGCCGCGATGATGAGCCCGATGCGCCTCACAGCCGCACGAAGCCCATCGCCTCGTACATCCGCGCGAGCGTCGGGCTCGAGGCATCCCGTGCCTTGTCGGCGCCGAGCGCCAGCAGCCGCAGCAGCTCTCCCTCGTCGGCCCGGAGCTCGGCGTACCGCTCCTGCACCGGCGCGAGCAGCTCGACGACCGCCTCGCCGACGTCCTGCTTGAACTGGCCGTAGCCGCTGTCTCCGTAGCTGCGCCTCGATCTCCGCCGGCGCCTGGCCCGATGCGACCGAGAGGATGTCGATCAGGTTCGAGACGCCCGGCTTGTCGTCGCTGCGCTGCACCTCGCGGCCCGAGTCGGTCACCGCGGAGCGGAACTTCTTGCGCACCACGTCGGGAGGGTCGAGCAGCCCGATCGTGCCCTGCGGCGTGCCGCCGGTCGTCGACATCTTCCGCGTCGGCTCCTGCAGGTCCATGATCCGGGCCCCGACCTCGGGGTAGACGCCCTGCGGCACGGTGAACGTGTCGCCGAAGCGGGTGTTGAAGCGCTCCGCCACGTCGCGCGCGAGCTCGAGGTGCTGGCGCTGGTCGTCCCCGATCGGGACGATGTCGGCCTGGTAGAGCAGGATGTCGCCCGCCATCAGCACCGGGTAGGTGAAGAGCCCCGCGGAGACGAAGTCCTTGCGGTCGGCCTTCTCCTTGAACTGCGTCATGCGGCCCAACTGGCCGTAGCTGCTCACAGCCGACAGCAGCCAGGCCGCCTCGGCGTGCGCCGTCACGTGGCTCTGCGCGAACACCGTCGACCGCTCGGGGTCGAGCCCGGTCGCGATGAGCATCGCGTAGAGGTCGAGCGTGCGCGCGTGGAGGTCGGCCGGGTCGTAGTCGGTCGTGATCGAGTGGAGGTCGACGATGCAGAAGAACGCGACGCCCTGCTCCTGGGTGGCGGCGTACTGGCGGAAGCCGCCGATCAGGTTGCCGAGGTGTTTCTCGCCGGTCGGCTGGATGCCGGAGAAGATGCGCATTGGAGTCCTTTCGCTCACGTTCGCGGCCGGGAGACTAGCGCGTCCGGCCGCGGAGATTGGCCTGGCGTGGTTGGCTCAAGCGCGCCAGAACAAGGTGAGGAGGTGGAGCGAGGACATCGTCCTCCATTTTTAGCCGTTTCCAGGCGTAGCGTCAAAACGCGCGCGACTACACTGGTTGCCATGGCAGTGACCGATTCGACCTGGACGCCCTCCTCCTGGCACGCGTTTCCGGCGCTGCAGCAACCCGACTGGCCCGACCAGGCTGCGCTCGAGGCGGTCCGCGAGCGCCTCGGCCGGCTGCCGTCGCTGATCTTCGCCGGTGAGGCGCGCGCGCTCCGGCACCAGCTCGGCGAGGCCGCCGAGGGCCGCGCGTTCCTGCTCCAGGCCGGCGACTGCGCCGAGTCGTTCCACGAGCTCTCCGTGATCGCGGTCCGGGAGCGGCTCAAGCTGCTGCTCCAGATGTCGGCCGTGATGACCTACGGCGCGACGCTGCCGGTGATCAAGGTCGGCCGGCTGGCCGGCCAGTACGCGAAGCCGCGGTCGTCGGCGACCGAGGTGATCGACGGGGTCGAGCTGCCGTCGTTCCGCGGCCACGCCGTCCACTCCGACGAGCCGACCGTCGAGGCGCGCACGCCCGATCCCGAGCGGCTCGTGCAGGCCTACTACCAGGCCGTCTCGTCGCTCAACCTGCTGCGCGCCTTCACCAAGGGCGGTTTCGCCGACCTGACCCAGGTGCACACCTGGAACCAGGAGTTCGTCGCCAGCTCGCTCGAGGGCCGGCGGTACGAGGTGATCGCCAACGAGATCGGCCGGGCGCTGCGCTTCATGCAGGCGATCGGGATCGACCTCGGCGACGAGCGCGCGATTCACGAGGTCGACGTGTGGACGAGCCACGAGGCGCTGCTCCTCGACTACGAGGAGCCGCTCGTGCGCAAGGACTCGACGACGGGCGACTGGTACGCGTGCTCGGCCCACTTCCTCTGGGTCGGCGAGCGCACGCGGCAGATCGGCGGCGCCCACCTGGAGTTCCTCTCGGGCCTTCACAATCCGGTCGGCGCCAAGGTCGGCCCGACGATGACCCCCGACGAGCTCGTCGCGCTCGCCGAGCGGCTCAACCCCGACCGCTCGCCCGGGCGGCTGACGCTCATCACCCGCCTCGGCGCGAGTCGCGTGCAGGAGCTCCTGCCGCCGCTCCTGCGGGCGGTGCGCGAGGCGGAGATCCCCGTCGTCTGGGTCTGCGATCCGATGCACGCGAACGGCTTCGTCACCGGCTCCGGGCACAAGACCCGCCGGCTCGACGACGTGCTGCGCGAGATCGAGGGCTTCTTCGCCGCCCATCGCGAGGTCGGGCACGTGGCCCGGAGGCGTCCATCTCGAGATCACCGGCGAGAACGTGACGGAGTGCCTCGGCGGCTCCGAGGCCGTGCTCGAGGAGCAGCTCGACACGCGGTACGAATCGCTCTGTGACCCGCGCTTGAACGCACGTCAGTCGCTCGACCTCGCGTTCCGGGTCGCCGAGCTGATGCGAGGGTAGGCACGCACATGCTCCGGAACATCACCGTCATCGGGACGGGACTGATCGGCGCGTCTGCGGCGCTCGCCGCGCGTCGGGCCGGCGCCTCCGTGCGTGGCTGGGACCCCGATCCCGACATCCTCCGCGCCGCGCAGGAGCGCGAGGCCGTCGACCCGGTTGCGACGCTGCCCGACGCCGTCGCCGGTGCCGACCTCGTCCTGATCGCGGCACCCGTCGCGGAGCTTCCCCACGTCGTTCGCGAGGTGCTGGCCGTCGCACCCGAGAGCTGCGTCGTCACCGATGTCGGCTCGACCAAGAGCGCGGTCTCGCGCCGCCGCCGACGGCGACGCGCGGTTCATCGGCGGGCATCCGATCTGCGGTGCCGAGACGCGCGGCCCCGAGCGCGCAACGGCCGAGCTCTTCGAGGGCGCGACCTGGTTCCTCACCCCGACCGCGGCGACCGGCCCCGAGCTGCTGCGCACGGTGCACGGGTTCGTCACCTCGCTCGGCGCCCGGCCGGTGGCGATCGACGCCGGCGCCCACGACCGCCTCGTCGCCGTCACGAGCCACGTGCCGCACGCCCTCGCCAACGTCCTCCTCAACCAGGCCGGCGCGACGCGCGTCGACGGCCACGATCCGCTGCAGGCCGCGGGCGGCTCGCTGCGCGACATGACGCGCATCGCCGGCGCCAACCCCCGCATCTGGGTCGACATCTTCCTCGACAACCGCGACGCCGTCGTCGCCGCGCTCGGCGAGCACCGTCGCCGGATCGAGCAGCTCGAGGCCGCACTCGTGGCGGAGGACGGCGGGCAGCTCGCGCGGTGGATCGCCGAGGCTGCGACGAACCGGCGGCGGATGCTCGCCACCGCCCACGGCGACCCGGGCACCCTGCAGCGGCTGCGGGTGCACCTGCCCGACCGGCCCGGCGTGCTCGCCGGCATCTTCCAGGCGCTCGGCGCGGAGCGGATCAACGTCGAGGACTTCGAGATGGACCACCTCTCGACCGACCGGGGCGGCACCCTGTCGGTGATCGTGGCGGGAGAGGCCGAGGCCGAGCGCGCCGCCACCCTGCTCGAGGCGCAGGGGTACGGCGTCGTCGTCGCGCCCGTGATCGACGAATGAGGGTCGAGCCGCTCACCCGCCTCGTCGGGCACATCGCCGTGCCCGGCGACAAGTCGATCTCCCACCGCGCCGTCCTGCTCGGCGCGATCTGTGACGGCGAGACGCGCATCACCGGCTTCGGCCGCTCGGCCGACACCGAGGCGACGGTCGAGGCGGTTCGCGCCCTCGGGATCACCGTCTACGAGCACGGCGAGGACACGCTGCACGTCTTCGGCAAGGGCCTGCGGGGGCTCGTCGCTCCCGGCCGTCCGATCGACTGCGCCAACTCGGGCACCCTCGTCCGCCTCCTCTCCGGGATCCTCGCCGGCCAGCAGGGGCAGCAGTTCGAGCTCACCGGCGACGCATCGCTCAGCAGCCGGCCGATGAAGCGGATCACCGAGCCGCTCGGCCGCATGGGCGCGGGCGTCGAGACCGACGACGGGCATCTGCCGCTCGGGATCGAGGGCCGGCCGCTGCGCTCGATCACCTACGAGCTGCCGGTCGCGAGCGCGCAGGTCAAGTCGGCGATCCTCCTCGCCGGGCTCTACGCCAAGGGCGAGACGACCGTCGTCGAGCCGCAGCCGACGCGCGACCACACCGAGCTGATGCTCGAGGCGGCCGGCGCCACGATCACGCGGCGCGAGAAGAGCGTCACGATTCAGCCGGCCGAGCGGCTGGAGCCGGTCGAGATCGAGGTGCCCGGCGACTTCTCCTCCGCCGCGCCGTTCATCGTCGCGGCCACGCTCGTGCCGGGCTCCGAGCTCCACATCCACGGCGTCAACCTCAATCCCCGCCGCACCGGCCTGCTGACGATCCTGGAGCGGATGGGCGGGCGCGTGACGGTCTACAACCGGCGCCGCGTCGGCGGTGAGCGCGTCGGCGACCTCGAGGTGCGCTCGGCCGAGCTCGTCGCGACCACGGTTCTGGCCGACGAGGTGCCGCTCGCGATCGACGAGCTACCACTCTTCGCTCTGGCCGCCTCGTGCGCGCACGGCAACAGCCGGCTGCGTGGCGCCGAGGAGCTGCGGGCGAAGGAGTCCGACCGCGTCGAGGCAACGGTCGATGCCCTGCGCTCGCTCGGGCAGCACGTGTTCGCCACCGAGGACGGCTTCCGGATCCGCGGCGTGCCCACCCGGCCGCGCGGCGGCAAGATCTCGAGCCGCGGCGACCATCGCATCGCGATGCTCGGCGCGATCGCCGCGCTCGACTCCCAGGACGGCGTCGAGATCGAGGATGCCGAGTGCGTCGCGGTAAGCTTCCCGGGCTTCTTCGAGTTGCTGAGCCAACTCAGACTGGAAAGCAACGAAACATGACCTATCTCGTCTCCATCTATCACTTCTGCCCGAGGCAGAAGTGATTGTCGCGATCGACGGGCCTGCAGGGGCCGGTAAGAGCTCGGTCGCGCGCGCGGTCGCGGCTCGGCTCGGATTCCGCTATCTCGACACCGGCGCGATGTACCGCGCCCTCACCTGGCTGGCGCTGCACAACAGGGTCGAGCTCGACGACGTTCCCGCGCTCGTCCACCTCGCGCGCGAGCATCCGGTCGAGTTCGGCGAGGGAAGCGGCGTCTTCGTCGGGGGCCATGACGTGACGGCCGAGATCCGCTCGCCCGAGATCGACTCCGCAGTCCCGGTCGTCGCGCGGCATGCGGAGGTGCGCGAGGTCATGCGCGAGCGCCAGCGTCAGCTCGCCGAGCAGGGCGACTCCGTGATCGAAGGCCGCGACATCGGCGAGATCGTGGCGCCGCACGCGGAGCTGAAGATCTGGCTCTATGCCGACCCCGAGGTCAGGGCGGCGCGCCGGCACGCGGAGCGGGACGGGATGGAGGTCGAGGTGCTCGCCGACGAGATGCGCCGCCGCGACGAGCGCGACGCGCAGAACACCCACCGCGCCGACGACGCGGTCGAGCTCGACACGACGTTCCTCGACCTCGAGCAGGTGATCGACCAGATCGAATCCCTGGTCAAGGAGCGGGTGCGGCGACCGGCTTCAGCCGGTCGTCCGGGCTGTCCGGGCTGGAGCGCACATGAGCACCACCGCGGACAAGGTCTGGGCCGTCGGCCGCCCGACGATCGGCACCGCCGTGAAGGTCGCCGGCCGCCTCAAGGTCTACGGCCGGGAGCGCGTCCCGCTGACGGGCGGCCTCGTGATCGCCTGCAACCACTTCAGCTGGATCGATCCGCCGGCGCTCGGTGCCGCCTGCCCACGCACGATCTACTTCATGGCCAAGGTCGAGGCGCACCGCGTGCCCGGGCTCGGAGCCTTCATCCGCGCCTTCGGCACGTTCCCCGTGCGACGTGGCGAGTCCGACCGGGATGCCGTGCGGACGATGCGCACGATCGTGCGGGACGGGCTCGCCCTCGGGCTCTTCGCGGAGGGCACGCGCCAGAGCTCCGGCGTTCCCGGGCCGCTCCAGCCCGGAGCTGCGATGGTTGCGCTCCAGGAGGACGTGCCGGTGATCCCCGTCGCGATCCACGGCTCGCAGTCGTGGAAGCCGAACCACCCGATCTCGCTCGCCTGGGGTGAGCCGATCCACTTCGAAGGGCTCCCCAAGGGCGGCAAGGGCTACAAGGAGGCGTCGGCGGTGCTGCAGGCAAAGATCAAGGAGCTCTTCGACTTCCTCGTCGAGATGCACGCGCTCGGTCGCCCGGACGCGACTCCCCCGCGATGACCGGCGACGAGCTCATCGAGGAGGAGGAGGAGGTCGAGGCGCCGCGCGAGATCGCAGGCACCGTCGCGATCGTCGGCTTCCCGAACGTCGGCAAGTCGACGCTGATCAACCGGCTCACGCAGAGCCGCGCCGCCGTCGTCCACGAGACGCCCGGCGTCACGCGCGACCGCAAGGAGCTCCTCTGCGAGTGGACGGGCACCTGGTTCCGGCTGATCGACACGGGCGGCGTGGACGAGGTCGAGGGCGGGCCGTTCGGCACCAAGATCGCCGAGCAGGCCAAGGCCGCGATCGACGAGGCCGACCTGGTGCTGTTCGTCGTCGACGCGCGCGCGGGGATCACCCCGGGCGACGAGGAGCTCGCCGTCATCCTGCGGGCCGCCAAGCGGCCGGTGATCGTGCTCGCGAACAAGATCGACGATCCGCGCCGCGACCCCGACTCGGCCGTCTTCCACGCGCTCGGCCTCGGCGAGCCGTGGCCGCTGTCGGGGCTGCACGGCCACGGCACCGGCGACCTGCTCGACGAGATCGTCTCGCGCCTCCCGGGCACGAGCGAGGTCGCGATCGGCACCGAGGCGATCCGGGTGGCGATCCTCGGCCGCCCGAATGTCGGCAAGTCGTCGCTGCTCAACAAGCTCGTCGGCCGCGAGCGGGTGATCGTGTCCGAGATCCCCGGCACCACGCGCGATGCGATCGACACCGTCCTCCAGCGCGGGGACACGACGTTCATCCTCGTCGACACCGCGGGCCTGCGCCGCCGCCGCAAGCAGCGCCAGGGGATCGAGTACTACAGCGAGCTGCGGGCGCTGCAGGCGGCCGACCGGGCCGACGTGGCGCTCGTGCTGTTCGACGCCTCCGAGGGGATCGTCGAGCAGGACCTCGCCGTCGCCGACATCGCGCGCAAGGCGGGCTGCTCCACGCTCGCCGTGCTCTCGAAGTGGGACGTGACCGAGCTCGAGATCGTCGAGGCGCAGGGGCATCTCGCGCGGCGGCTGCGCCAGCGCCCGCCGGTGATCGCCGTCTCGGCCAAGACGGGCCGCGGCGTCGACCGGCTGCTCGACAAGGTCGAGGCGCTCTTCGCGAAGCACAACGGCCGGATCACGACCGGCGAGCTCAACCGCGCCCTCGGCGAGCTGAAGGATGCGCGGCCCGGCCCGCAGGGCGAGCGGGGGAGGCGGCTGAAGCTGATGTACGGCACGCAGGTGAGCACGCGGCCGCCGCGGTTCCGCATCTTCGTCAACGCCCCGAGCCTCGTCACGCGTGACTACGGCTACTGGGTCGAGAACGAGCTGCGCAAGCGGTTCGAGCTCGAAGGCGTCCCCGTGTCGATCGACTTCGTCAAGAGCGAGTAGGCCGTGCGCGTCACCGTGATCGGCGGCGGTTCCTGGGGCACCGCCTTCTCGGTCGTCCTCCGCGAGCACGGCCACGACGTCACGCTCGCCTGCCGGAGCGAGGAGCAGGCGCTCGAGATCATGGCGACGGGACGAAACCCGCGCTACCTCTCGCATGTCGACCTCAGCGGCGTCGTCGCGACGACGATCGAGCAGGCTCCCGTCGCAGAGGCCAACCTCGCGGTCGTCGCCGTGCCCAGTGCTGCGTTCGGCGCAACCGTGGCGGCGCTGCCTGGAACCTGCCCGGTCCTGAGCCTGACGAAGGGCCTCGACCCGGCCACCGGAAACCGGCTCTCGACCCTCGTCAAGGACCGGCCTGTGGCGGTCCTGTCGGGGCCCAACATCGCCGATGAGATCTCTCGCGGGCTACCCGCTGCCGCCGTGATCGCCGGTGAGGACAGCGCGCTCTCGGTGCAGCTCCAGCTCGCGATCACCTCGCCGACATTCCGGGTCTACGTCAACGACGACGTCGTCGGCGTCGAGCTGTGCGCGGCCGCGAAGAACGTGATCGCGCTCGCCGCGGGCGGTGCCGACGGCCTCGGGCTCGGCGACAACGCGAAGGCGGCGCTCGTGGCGCGCGGTCTCGCGGAGATGGGGCGCTTCGCCGAGGCCGCCGGCGCGCGGCCCGAGACCTTCGCCGGGCTTGCCGGCATGGGCGACCTGATCGTCACCTGCTGGTCGAAGTCGGGTCGCAACCGCCGCTGCGGCGAGCTCGTCGCCCAGGGAGCGACGCCCGAGGAGGCGGTGGCCGAGATCGGCATGGTCGTCGAGGGCCTGACGACCGCACCTGTGCTGCGCGACCTCTCGCACCGGCTCGAGGTCGAGATGCCGATTACCGAGGGTGTCTGCACCGTGCTCGACGGCGTGCCGCTCGGCGACCTCGTGGCGACGCTGATGCAGCGCGATCCGACATCCGAGTAGCGGAACCCCCGGGCTCACCTTCTGGCACTTCGGATACCGTTCCCTCCGTGAGCTCCCGTTCGTTCAGCTTCAGCTCGGAATCGGTCACCGAGGGGCATCCCGACAAGATCGCCGACCAGATCTCCGACGCCGTTCTCGACGCGGTCCTGACCGACGATCCGAACGGCCGCGTTGCGTGCGAGACCATGATCACGACGGGCCTCGTCGTCGTCGCCGGCGAGATCACGACGTCGACCTACGTCGACATTCCCCGTCTCGTCCGCAAGACGGTGGCCGACATCGGGTACACGCGCGCGAAGTACGGCTTCGACGCCGAGACCTGCGGCGTCATCGTCGCGCTCGACGAGCAGTCGCCCGACATCGCCCAGGGCGTCGACGACGTCATTCGATGTCCAGCGTGGCGACGTCGACCCGATCGACCAGATCGGCGCCGGCGACCAGGGAATGATGTTCGGCTACGCCTCCAACGAGACGGCCGAGCTGATGCCGCTGCCGATCCAGCTCGCGCACCGGATCACCCACCGGCTCGCGGAGGTGCGCAAGGCCGACGTGCTGCCCTACCTGCGGCCCGACGGCAAGGCCCAGGTGACCGTGCGGTACGAGGTCGACGAGCACGGCCACCAGCGCCCCGTCGAGATCGAGCGCGTGCTGATCTCGACCCAGCATCGCGACGGCCTCGATGCCGAGACATTGATCAAGCCCGACCTGATCGATCACGTCCTGCGCCCGATCCTGCCGGCGGATCTCTACGACGAGAGCCGCTTCGGCGCCCGCGACTTCGTCTACGTCAACCCGACCGGCAAGTTCGTGATCGGCGGGCCGATGGGCGACACGGGCCTGACCGGCCGCAAGATCATCGTCGACACCTACGGCGGGGCGGCGCCCCACGGCGGCGGCGCCTTCTCGGGCAAGGATCCCACCAAGGTCGACCGCTCCGCCGCGTATGCCGCCCGCTACGTCGCGAAGAACGTCGTCGCAGCCGGCCTCGCCGACCGCTGCCAGCTCCAGGTCGCCTACGCGATCGGGGTGGCCCGTCCGCTCAGCGTCCTCGTCGACTGCTTCGGCACGAACGTGGTGCCGCTGGAGACGATCGAGAGCCTGATCCAGGAGCACTTCGACCTCCGCCCGGGCGCGATCATCCGTGACCTCGACCTGCGCCGGCCGATCTACCAGAGCACCGCCTCGTACGGCCATTTCGGCCGCGAGGACGCGGGCTTCACGTGGGAGCGCACGGACAAGGCCGACGCGCTCCGCGCCGCCGCCGGTCTCGCAACACCCGCGCCCGTCTAGGCCACCGGCCGGGGAGAGGCTTCAGCCGGCGACAGGCTTCAGCCTGTCGCCCGGGCTCGAGCCAGGCAGCCGGCCGCACGTACAAGCCCTGCGCGAACGTCTCGTCGATCGTGCTCGCCGCGCCGTCGAGCTCGACGGCGAGCGTTCCCTCCGTCTCCGAGTCGCGACGCTCCACCATCGCGCCCGGTGCGAAGCCGTTGTCGTAGAACCACTCCAGGAGCTCGCCGTCGTGCTCGGCGAGCCGCACGATCTCGGCGCTGCCACCGGGCCTCAGGTCGGCGAGCGAGACGAGCTCTGCGTTCTCGGCCTGCTCGACGTCGGTCTCGATCGGCCAACCGTGGGGGCAGCGGTCGGGATGCCCGAGCCGCTCGTTCATCCGCTCGACCATGTCGTCGGAGAACGTGTCCCCGAGCTCGTCGGCATGCACGTGGGACTCGGCGGCCGTGTACCCCATGAAGTCGGTGAGAAAGCGCTCGATCAGGCGGTGCTTGCGGACGACGCGCTCTGCCCGCTCGATCCCGATCGGCGTCAGGATCGCCTCCTTGTGCTCGCCGCGCTCGACGAGCCCGTCCGCCTCGAGGCGCTTCAGCATCTCCCCGGCCGACGCGCGAGAGACGCCGAGCATCTCGGCGACCCGCGAGGCGATCGCATTCGACGCGGTCGCGGGCCGGTACTCGCCGATCGGGAACGCGAGAAAGTAGATCGTCTCGAGGTACTCGTCGACCGAATGCCCTTGCCCGTGCGCCACGACTTTTCGCCTCCCGATTGACGTTCCCGACCGGCTGTCACTATAGTGCGGCCTTCGTGTAAGGCATGCCTTACAGCAAGCGCGCGAAGGGCGACGGATGACGCAGGGACAGATTCTGGTACTCGGGGCGATCGCCGGACTGACGATCTTCCTCGGGCTGCCCGCGGGCCGCCTGCAGCACCTCTCGACCCGGGCGGGCGCGCTGCTCAGCGCGACCGCGACGGGCATCCTGCTCTTCCTCCTCTGGGACGTGCTGTCGGCCGGGATCGAGCCGGTCGAGGCCGCGCTCAACGCCGCCGCGCTCGACCACGACGGCACGTGGGGGCGCTTCGCCTGGCTGGCCACGATCTTCGTCGTGTGCTTCGCGATCGGGCTGATGAGCCTCGTCTACTTCGACCAGATCGTGGTGAAGCGCCGCAGGCGCCAGGGCTTCCGGAGCCTCGGCGCGGCCGCGATCGCAGAGCCCGCCGTGCGCCCCGCCACGTTCTCGCCCGCGCAGTCGCTGTCGCTGATGATCGCCACCGGGATCGGGCTGCACAACTTCTCGGAGGGCCTTGCGATCGGTCAGTCGGCGGCGTCGGGCGCGATCGACCTCGCGCTCGTGCTCGTGATCGGCTTCGGCCTCCACAACGCCACCGAAGGCTTCGGCATCGTCGGCCCGTTCTCGGGGATCGAGGAGCGGCCGAGCTGGCCGTTCCTGCTGCTCGTCGGGCTGATCGGCGGTGGGCCGACGTTCTTCGGGACGCTGATCGGCCAGACGTGGGTGAGCGAGGCCGTCTCGATCGCGTTCCTCGCGCTCGCCGCCGGCTCGATCCTCTACGTCGTGATCGAGCTCCTCGGCGTCTGTCGCAACCTCGGCCACAAGACGGTCGTCGCCTGGGGCATCACGCTCGGGCTGATGCTCGGCTTCGCGACCGACTTCGTGCTCGTCGCCGCCGGCGCGTAGCGCCTGGCCGGCGAACCCGGCGCGTAGCGCAGCCGGAGCCGGAAGGTCCGGCAACTACGCTGGGCTGGTGCCGCTCGCATCCGTCTATCCGCTCGTCTCGTCCCGCGCCGTCGCCCGCGCGTTCACCTACGAGGTGCCGGACGACGTGGGCAAGGGCGCGATCGTCCAGGTGAGGCTCGGGAGGAGCACGACGCGTGGCGTCGTCGTCGAGGTCGGCGTCGAGGCACCGGCCGGGATCAAGCTCTCGGCGGCCGGGAAGGTGCTCGACGAGATCCCACCGGCCCTCGTCGACCTCGCGCTCTGGATCGCCGACTACTACGGGACCACGCCGGCACGCGCGCTCGAGCTCGTCGCACCGGTCCGGCGGGCGCCGCGAGGGGAGCGCCCGTCGCCGGCGGAGCGGGAGTCGCTGCCGGGCGAGGCCGCACCGGACGAGCTCACGCCCGAGCAGCAGACGGCGATCGCGCGGATCGTCGACGGCCTGGACGATCGCGCGCCGGCTCACCTCCTGCTCGTCGGGCCGACCGGGAGCGGCAAGACGGAGGTGTACCTCCAGGCCTGCGACGCGGCACTCGCGCGCGGCCGCGGCACGATCGTGCTCGTGCCGGAGATCGCGCTCGCCCCCCAGACGGTGGGCAGGTTCCGGCAGCGCTTCGGGGACACGGTCGCGATCCTCCACTCGGCGCTCGGGCAGGCCGAACGGCGCGACGAGCGCGATCGGATCGCGAGCGGCGAGGCGCGAATCGTCGTCGGCGCGCGCTCGGCGATCTTCGCGCCGATGCGCGACCTCGGCCTCGTGATCGTCGACGAGGAGCACGACTCGTCGTTCAAGCAGGAGTCGGATCCTCGCTACGACGCGCGCACGGTCGCTGCGAAGCGGGCGGCGCTCGAGGGTGCGGTCGCGGTCTACGGCAGCGCCACGCCGCGGCCCGAGAGCTGGGCCTCGCTCGAGCGCGTCATCCTCTCGTCGCGCATCGGAGCGCCGATGCCGCGCGTACGCATCGTCGACCTGCGGCGCGAGCGCGGCTACCCGCTCTCGGCGCCGCTGCTGACCGAGCTCGGCCGGGTCGCCGAGAAGGGCGGCAAGGCGATCCTCCTGCTCAACCGGCGCGGCGTGACGCCGGCGCTCCACTGCCGCGCGTGCGGCCTCTCGCGCCGCTGCGGCGACTGCGACGTCGCCCTGACGCTGCACGGCGACGGTGGGCTGCACTGCCACCACTGCGGCTATCGCGAGGCGGTGCCGGCCACCTGTCCGAGCTGTGGCTCCGTCGAGCTCGCGCACATCGGCGCGGGGACGCAGCGCCTCGAGAAGGAGCTCGAGCGGAACGTGCCCGAGCTCGAGCGAATCCGGCTCGACGCCGACACGGCCGCGCGTCCCGGCGCCCTGCGCGAGACCCTCGAGCGCTTCCGCAGCATGGACCGCGCGGTGCTGATCGGAACGCAGATGGTCGCGAAGGGGCACCACTTCCCCGGCGTCGACCTCGCGGCGGTCGTCGACGCCGATACGGGCCTCGCGATCCCCGACTTCCGCGCCGAGGAGAGGACGTTCCAGCTCGTCACCCAGCTCGCGGGCCGAAGCGGCCGCGACGCGCCGGGCCTCGTGATCGTGCAGACGTTCCAGCCGGACGCGATGCCGTTCCAGTTCGCGCAGCGCCACGACGTCGCCGGATTCCTCACCGAGGAGCTCGAGCGGCGGACGGCGCTCGGCTATCCGCCGGTCAGCCACCTCGTCACCGTCCTCGCGTCCGGGCCCGACGCTGCCGGGGTCGCCCAGATGCTGCGCGAGGTGCGAGAGGGGCTCGCGGGCGTCGACGCGACGCTGCTCGGGCCTGCGCCGCTGCTGCGGCTGCGGGGCCGCCATCGAGCCCAGCTGGTCGCGAAGACGCAGGAGCCCCGCGCTCTCGCGCGGCGGGCGTCGGCGCTGCTGACGGCGGCGAGCCCTGCCCTGCGGCGCCGGGGGCTGACGGCGGTCGTCGACGTCGACCCGCAGTCGCTGTGAGCCTGGCCGCGGCCGTTAGACTCCCGCCGGCATGAGCGATCACGACCACGACCACGAGCACGGCCATGATCACGATCACGGTGATCACGACCACGACCACGCGGGCCAGACACGAGCACGATCAGGCCGATCGCGCCGAGCAGCGGGCGCGGCGCCAGGTGGCGCTGGCGCAGATCCGCCAGTACGGCGACCCGGTGCTGCGGATGCGCGCCAACGAGGTCGAGGCGTTCGACGACGAGCTCGCGCGGCTGACCGAGCGGATGATCGGCGTCATGCACGACGCCGAGGGCGTCGGGCTCGCCGCGACCCAGGTCGGCATCCTGCGGCGGCTCTTCGTCTTCCACGACGAGGACGAGGATCGCGTCGTCGTGAATCCGGTGCTCACGGTTCGGGGCAACGAGACCGAGGTCGACGAGGAGGGCTGCCTCTCGCTCGGCCCCATTCGGATGCCCGTGGAGCGCGCCGTCGAGGTGACGCTCGACGGGTTCGACGCCACGGGAGCCCCCGTTCACCTCGAGCTCGAGGGCATATCCGCCCGCGTCGTCCAGCACGAGCTCGACCACCTCGACGGCAAGATGATCATCGATCGCACGGATCCGGAATCGCGGCGCGAGGCAATGGCCCAGCTGCGCCCCCGGCTCGTCCTGACGAGGTGAGGTAACGCATGACGCGGATCGCCGTCGCCGCGACGGCGCCGTTCGGGGCGGATGTGCTGGAGCGGCTCGCCGCGCAGCACGAGATCTCCGTCCTCCTGACCCGGCCCGATGCGCCGCAGGGACGCGGCCGCAAGGTTGCCCCGCCGCCGGCGAAGGTCGTCGCCGAGCGGCTCGGGATCCCGGTGCTGCAGCCCGAAAGACCCGCTGCCGGGCTCGACCTCGATGCGGCCACCGTCGTCGTCTGCGCCTATGGCCTGTTGATCCCGGAGACGCTGCTGGCGGGGAGGCTGTGGCTCAACGTCCATCCCTCGCTGCTGCCTCGCTGGCGGGGTGCGGCGCCCGTCGAGCGCGCGATCCTGGCCGGTGATGCCGAGACGGGCGTCACGATCCACGAGACCGTGAAGGAGCTCGACGCCGGCCCGATCGCCGCGCAGGAGCGGTTCCCGATCGGGCCGGAGGACGATGCGGGGGCGGTGTTCGAGCGCGCGGCCGTCGTCGCGACGCAGCTGCTCGACGGCGTGCTCGCCGCGCCGTCGCCGTCGTTCGTGCCGCAGGGCGCCGACGGCGTCACCTACGCCGACAAGATCGCGCCCGCGGATCGCGTGCTCGATCTCGAGCGCCCGGCGGTCGAGCTCGTGCGGCAGGTCCGTGCGCTCTCGCCGCACATCGGCGCGCGCGCCGAGCTGCACGGCCGTCCCGTCACGGTCTGGCGGGCACGCGTGGGGGAGACGGGCGCCTTCGAGCCGCTCGAGGTGCAGCCGGACGGCGGCAAGCGGATGGACGCCGCGGCGTGGCTCCGCGGGCTTCGCTGATGGCGCCGGCGATCGCACCCGCGCGGGTGGCCGCATTCGACGTCATCCGCCGCGTCTTCGAGGACGAGGCGTATGCCGACCGGGCGTTGCGGAAGGCCACCGCGGGCCTCGACGACCGCGACCGGGCGCTCGCGCGGCAGCTCGCGTACGGCACGGTGCAGCGCGCCCGCACGCTCGACCATGCGATCGAGATCGCGGGCCGGAGGCCGGTCGGCCGTCTCGATGCCGCCGTGCGTGCGGCGCTCCGGCTCGGCGCCTACCAGCTCGTCTTCCTCGACGGCGTGCCCCGCTATGCGGCCGTCAACGAGTCGGTCGAGCTCGTCCGCCGGGCGGGGCTCGAGCGGGCGGTGCCGTTCGCGAACGCCGTCCTCCGCCGCCTCGCCGACGAGGGGCGCACCGGGGTAGAGGCCCTGCCGGACTCGACGTGGGAAGAGGCTGCCGTCGCGCACTCGTACCCGGACTGGGTGGCCGAGACGTGGTGGCGCGACCTCGGCGCGGACGGCGCGCTGGCGCTGATGCGCGCCCAGAACGTCGCCCCGGCGACCGTCGTCCGGCTCGTCCGTGGCGAGATCGACGGCGTGCCCGATCCGGACGTCCCCGGAGCCTGGCACGTCGAGCACGTCGACGAGACCGCGTTCGCCGAGGGCCGCGTGTGGCCGCAGAGCGCCGGCTCCCAGCTCGCCGGTCTCGCGGTCGGCTCCGTCGCGGGCGAGCGGGTGCTCGACCTCTGCGCCGCCCCGGGAGGCAAGGCGACGATGCTGGCCGGCGAGGTCGTCGCCGTCGAGGTGAACGCCGCCCGCGCCCGCGAGCTCGAGGAGAACGTCGCGCGGCTCGGAGCGACGAACGTCCGGGTCGTCTGCGCCGACGGCCGCGCGCTGCCGGAGGAGCTGACGGGATTCGACCGCGCGCTCGTCGACGCTCCGTGCTCGGGGCTCGGCGTCCTCGCGGCCCGGCCCGATCTCCGCTGGCGCTCGCAGCCGCTGCCCGAGCTCCAGCTCGAGCTGCTGCAGGCCGCGGCCGCGCGCGTTCGCCCGGGCGGCACCGTCCTCTACTCCGTCTGCACCGTCAACCGCGACGAGGCCGAGGCGGTCGTCGACGCCTCCGGGCTCGCGGTCGACGACACCCTCGCCGCCGCCTGGCCCCAGTTCCGCCACGCCGCCCGCCCGGAGTTCCTCCAGACGCTGCCCCACGTCACGGCACGAGCGGCTTCTTCATCGCCCGGCTTCGCTGGTCCCGTAGGATCGCGCGCATGGGCTGGGAGAGCTGGATCCGCGACGGGAGGGAGATCGAGCCGTCGCTCTACGCCGCCGACTTCACGCGCCTCGGTGAGCAGATCGACGTGCTCCTCGCCGCCGGCTGCCGCGTGTTCCACTTCGACGTCGGCGACGGGCACTTCATTCCCCCGGTCACGATCGGGCCGGTCGTGCTGCGCTCGATCGCGCCGATGATCCACGCAGCCGGCGGCGTGATCGACTGCCACCTGATGGTGAGCGACCCGGCGCACCACGTTCCCGAGTTCGCCGAGTCCGGTGCGGACTCGGTCACCTTCCACGTCGAGGCGGCGGCTGATCCGGCCGACGTGGCCGCGGCCGCGCGCGCCCACGGGCTCGCCGTGGGCGTCGCGTTCAATCCCGCCACCGCACCTTCCCGGGCCGCTGCCGACGCCGAGCGGGCGGACGCCGACATGATCCTCTGCATGAGCATCGAGCCGGGCTACTCCGGCCAGGCGTTCATGCCGGCGGCGATCGCGCGCATCGAGGAGCTCGCAGCGCTCGTCGACATCCCGATCCAGGTCGACGGCGGCATCGGTGAGGCGAACGCGAAGGCGGTGGTCGATGCGGGCGCGAGCCTGCTCGTCGCCGGGAACGCGGTGTTCGCCGACCCGGATCCCGGCGCCGCGTACGCGCGGATCCGCGCCGCCGCGGCATGAGCCTCGATCGCGCGCTCGCCCTCGTCGACGCCGCCGGGCCGGTCGGCTATCCGAACCCGACCGTGGGCGCCGTCGTCGTCTCGGGTGGGGAGATCGTGGGCGAGGGGGTGACCGAGCCTTACGGCGGATCCGCACGGTGAAGTCGTGGCGCTCGCCGCCGCAGGCGACCGGGCGCGCGGCGCGACGCTCTACGTGACGATGGAGCCGTGCGCCCACCACGGCCGCACGCCGCCCTGCGTCGACGCGATCCTCGCCGCCGGCGTGGCGCGGGTCGTCGCCGGGTGCCTCGACCCGAACCCGGAGGCGGCCGGCGGCCTCGAGCGCCTTCGCGCGGCCGGGGTCGACGTCGAGCTCGACGACCGCTTCGAGGCGCGACGGCAGAACGAGGCGTGGCGCACCTGGAAGGGCCTCGGGCGCCCGTTCGTGGTCTACAAGGCCGCGATCACGCTCGACGGCCGCGTCACGGTGCCGGGCTCGCGCTGGGTGACGGGCGAGGCCTCACGACGGCGCGTCCACGAGCTGCGCGCCGCGCTCGATGCGGTCGCGGTCGGGATGGGGACGGTGCGGGCGGATGCGCCGCGACTCGATGCCCGCGATGTCCCCGTCACCCGGCAGCCGCGCAGGCTCGCCTTCGGCCGGGGGCCGCTGCCGCCGGACTCCGACCTCGAGCTGCGCTCGGGGCCTCTCGAGGAGGAGCTCGCTGCGCTCGCGTCCGAGGGCGTCCAGTCGATCCTGCTCGAAGGCGGGCCGACGCTCGCGACCGCGTTCCTCGAGGCCGGTCTCGTCGACAAGCTGCTCGTCTTCATCGCGCCGACCCTCTCGGGCGACGGGCCGCACTTCCTCGGCGGGCTCTCGTCGCCGCGGGAGCTGCTCCACGCCTCGACGCGGCCGGTCGGCGAGGACCTGCTCGTCGAGGCGTACCTCCGCGAGCCGTAGCGGCGCGCGCCCACCCGCTAGCCTCACAGCATGTTCACGGGCATCGTGCGTGAGATCGGATCGGTTGTCGCCGTGACCGGCGGTGACGACGGCATGACGCTCGAGATCGAGGCTCCGGCGACCGCACCGCTGGTCGAGGTCGGTGGCTCGGTCGCGATCAACGGCGTCTGCCTCACGGCCGAGACGGTCGGCGCGACCCGCCTCAGCTTCCATGCCGTGCCCGAGACGCTGTCCCGCTCGGCGCTCGGGCAGCTCGTCGACGGCTCCCGGGTCAACCTCGAGCCCGCGCTGCGGGCGGGCGATGCGATGGGCGGTCACATCGTCCAGGGCCACGTCGACGGGATCGGGACGGTGCGCTCGGCGGAGCCGGAGGGGGAGGGCCTGAGGCTGACGATCGAGGCGGGCGACGACACGCTCCGCTACTGCGTCGAGAAGGGCTCGATCACGGTCGAGGGCGTCTCGCTGACGATCGCCGCGCTGCACGACGATGCGTTCGAGGTGGCCCTGATCCCGCACACGCTCGCCGAGACGACGCTCGCGCTGCTCGAGCCGGGCCGGAGGGTGAACCTCGAGGTCGACGTCCTCGCGAAGTACGTCGAGCGCCTCCTCGCGCCTCGGGCACGACCGTCGTAAGCGCGTCCGCTGCACAGTACGATGAGTCGATGAGCACCGAGGCACCGAACACCGTCTTCGCCACCGTCGAGGAGGCGATCGATGACATCCGGGCCGGGCGGTTCGTGGTCGTCGTCGACGACGAGGATCGCGAGAACGAGGGCGACCTGACGATCGCGGCCCAGTTCGTGACGCCCGAGGCGGTGAACTTCATGGCGACGCACGGGCGCGGCCTGATCTGCCTGTGCCTGACGCCGGAGCGCTGCGAGGTGCTCGGGCTGCGGCAGATGACCGACCAGAACGAGACGCCGTTCGGCACCGCGTTCACCGTCTCGATCGAGGCCCGCGAGGGCGTCTCGACGGGCATCTCGGCCGCCGACCGGGCGCGGACGATCCAGGTCGCGATCGATCCGACCTCGACCGCCCACGACCTCGTCCAGCCGGGGCACATCTTCCCGCTGCGGGCCCGCTCCGGCGGCGTCCTCAAGCGCTCCGGGCAGACCGAGGCAGCCGTCGACCTCGCGCGGCTCGCCGGGCTCTCGCCCGCCGGCGTCGTCTGCGAGATCATGAACGAGGACGGGACGATGGCGCGCGTCTCCGACCTGGTCGACTACTGCGCGCGCCACGGGCTGAAGATGGTCACCGTCGCCGACCTGATCGAGTACCGGCGGCAGCACGAGAACCTCGTCAAGCGGGTGGCATCGGTTCGGCTCCCGACGGCCGTCGGCCTCTTCCAGGCGGTCGCCTACGAGGAGGTGCTGACCGGCAAGCACCACGTCGCGCTCGTCAAGGGCGAGGTCGACGGTGCCGAGGACGTTCTCGTCCGCGTCCACTCCGAGTGCCTCACCGGTGACGTCTTCCACTCGCAGCGCTGCGACTGCGGTGAGCAGCTCGACTGGGCGCTGCGCCGGATCGAGGCCGAAGGGCTCGGCGTCGTTCTCTACCTCGCGCAGGAGGGCCGGGGCATCGGCCTGCTGAACAAGCTTCGCGCCTACGAGCTCCAGGAGCAGGGCTTCGACACCGTCGAGGCGAACCTCCGCCTCGGCTTCGCCGCCGACGCCCGCGAGTACGGCATCGGCTCGCAGATCCTCGCCGACCTCGGGCTCACGACCATTCGCGTGCTCACGAACAATCCGAAGAAGATCTCCGGCATCTCCGGCTTCGGGCTCTCCGTCGTCTCGCAGGAGCCGATCGAGATCGAGCCCAACCCCGAGAACCGGGAGTACCTCCAGTCGAAGCGCGACAAGATGGGGCACACGATCGAGCTGCACGACAGCCATCAGCGCGTGCGGTTCGATCCCGACAGCGCCTGACAGGTGGTTAGGCTGTCACGATGAGCGACCGCTACGAGACACCGAGCTGGGGCGACGAGCCGGACGACCTCGCGACGCGAAGCCCCGTGGCGGGCGAGCCGACCGCCCGCGAGCCGCGTGAGCCCATCGAGCCCAGCGCCGAGGTGGGCGAGGAGGACCTCGACGCGTCGAGCGAGAACGTCCTCGACGGCTGGCCCGCGATCGACCCGGACGCTGCGCCGGCGCCAGCGATGCAGCGCCTTCCGGCGATGCAGCGCCTCCCAGCTGATGCAGCGCTTCCCGCTGACGCAGCGCCTCCCGCTGACGCAGCTCCTGCCGCCGAGGCAACGGAGATCGCAGCTCCCGAACGACGACCTGACCGAGGCCCCGGTGCCGCTCGCCGATCACGTCTCGGACTCGGTCGAGCATGCGCCCGGCGAGCTGACCGTGCCGCCCGGCTACTCGGTGCTCGAGGGCATTCCGAGCGGTGAGCGGCGCGCCGTCGGCATCGTCGTGGCGCGGTTCAACGGCGACGTGACGACGCGGCTGCTCGAGTCGGCGCTTGCCGAGCTCGAGGAGCGAGGCGTGTCCCGCGACAGCGTCACCGTGATGCCGGTGCCGGGCGCCTTCGAGCTCCCCCTCGCCGCGATGGCCCTTGCCAAGACCCGCCGTTTCGCCTGCATCGTCGCGCTCGGCTGCGTCATCCGCGGCGACACGCCGCACTTCGACTACGTCTCCAGCGAGGCCGCCAGCGGGCTCCAGCTCGCCGCGATCGAAACCGGTGTTCCCGTCGCGTTCGGCGTGCTCACCCTCGACCGGGCCGATCAGGCCGACAGCCGGGTCGGCAAGGGCGCCGAGGCCGTGCTCAGCGGCCTCGAGATGGCCGACCTGTTCGCGAACCTGCGGGCCGCGGCGGCCAGGTAGCCGTCCGGCTTTTCGCTACACTCCTCAGCCGCATGTCCAAGATCTGCTCACTCTGCGGGAAGAAGCCCGGCTTCGGAAACAACCGGAGCCACTCGATGGTCGCCACCAAGCGCCGCTTCAACCCGAACCTCCAGCGGGTCCGGATGATGCTGAACGGCAAGGCGACGCGCGCCTACGTGTGCACGCGCTGCCTCAAGGCCGGCAAGGTCACCAAGGCGATCTAGCCCAGGGGAGACCGGGGAGAGGCTTCAGCCTCTCCTCAGGGTTCAGCGCTGAAGTAACCGCCACGGCCCCCCGGTCGTCTAACCTCGCGGCGTGGACAAGAGCACCCATCTGGCCCGCACGACCGACCTGGGGCGGATCTCCGTCTCGGCGGAGGCGATCGCCCAGATCGTCGGCAACGTCGCAGCCGAGAGCTACGGCATCGTCGGCATGGCCGGCCGGCGCTTCCGCCGGCTGCCCGGCCGCGGCCGCCTCACCGACGGCATCGAGGTGAAGGCGCGCGACACCGGCATCGAGATCGACCTCCACGTGGTCGTCGAGTACGGGCTCAACCTGGCCGAGGTCGCCGCCACGGTGCGCAACCGCGTCGCGTACGAGGTGGAGCGGCAGACGGGGCTGTCGGTCGCCGCCGTCGAGGTCCGCATCGAGGACGTCAGGCGCTCGTCATGAACCTCGACCGCGCCCGTGAGATCGCCCGCCTCGCCCTCCGCAACCTCGAGGCCAACCAGCAGCGCATCGACGACCTCAACGTCTATCCGGTCCCCGACGGCGACACGGGCACCAACCTCACGCTCACCGTGCGGGCGATCGTCGCCGCGCTCGAGAAGTCGAACGCCGACGGCCACGAGGCCGTCGCACGGGAGCTCTCGCGCGCCGCGCTGATGGGAGCCCGCGGGAACTCCGGCGTCATCTTCAGCCAGATCGTCCGTGGCTTCGCCGACGTGCTCGGCGAGCACGACCCGATCGACGAGACGATGATCGCGCGGGCGTTCCGGTCGGCGAGCGACGCCGCCTACCGCGCGGTCAGGCGCCCCGTCGAGGGAACGATGCTGACGGTGATCCGCGAGATGGCGGAGGCCGCCGAGTCGCGCCGACGCGCGCGGGCTCGACCGCGTCGAGCTGCTCAGCCTGATCGTCGCCCGCGGCGAGGAGTCGCTCGCGCGCACCCCGGAGCTGCTCTCGGTGCTGAAGGAGGCCGGCGTCGTCGATGCCGGCGGCGCCGGGCTGCTCGAGATCATCCGTGGCGTCCGCGCTGCGGTGGCCGGCGAGCCGGCGCCGGAGGCACCCGCCGAGCCGGTGGCGCTGTCGGTCGAGGCGATGCACCAGGAGCTGTCCGAGTACCGCTACTGCACCGTGTTCGTGATCGAGGGCGCAGGGCTCGATGCCGACGGTCTCGAGCGAGACCTCGAGGCGCTCGGCGACTCCCTGCTCGTCGTCGGTGACTCGAGCGCGCTCAAGGTGCACGTCCACACCGACGATCCCGGCGCGGCGCTGAGCCTCGGCACGGCGAGCGGGACGATCGACGGGGTCGAGATCGCCGACATGCACCGGCAGACCCTCGAACGCGAGGAGCGCCTTGCCGGCGGAACGCTCGAGGGCCTGCCGACCCTCGAGACGGGGATTGTCGTGGTCGCTCCCGGGGAAGGAAATCGTCGACTGTTCAAGAGCCTGCGGGCAACGCGCGTGATCGAAGGTGGGCAGACGATGAACCCGTCGACCGAGGAGATCGTGGCCGCCGTCGACGCCACCCCGGCGACCGAGGTGATCGTGCTGCCGAACAACTCCAACGTGATCCTCAGCGCCGAGCAGGCGATCGCGCTCGTCAACAAGCCGATGCGGGTCGTGCCGACGCGCTCCGTGCAGGCGGGCCTCGCGGCGATGATCGCCTACGACCCCGAGCACGGTGCCGCCGAGAACGAGAGCTCGATGGGGCGCGCGCTCGAAGGCGTCGCGACGGGCGAGGTCACGATCGCGTCGCGGGACGTGCTGCTCGACGGGATCGAGGTGCGGAAGGGTGCCTGGCTCGGGCTCGCCGACGGCGAGGCCGTCGCCAGCGGCCAGAGCTTCGACACCGTGGCGGGGGCGGTCGCCGAGCGGCTGCTCGACGGTGGCCGCGAGATCCTGACGCTCCTGACCGGCGCCGAGGAGCCGCAGCTGGACGCGCTCGTGAGCGAGATCGAGGCGCGCCACCCGGGACTCGAGATCGAGATCCACGCGGGCGGCCAGCCGCACTATCCGCTGCTGCTCTCGGCGGAGTGACGATGGCGGTTCGCGTGCTTCTCGTCGAGGACAACGAGGTCTACCGGTCGACCCTCGAGCTGCTGCTCGACGGCCGCGACGGCCTCGAGATCGTGGGCTCCGTCGGCGACGGCCGTGACGCGGCCGATGCCGCGGAGCAGCTGAGCCCGGACGTCGTCCTGATGGACTTCCGGCTCCCCGGCCTCGACGGGGCCGAGGCGACGGCGGCGATTCGCGCCCGCACGCCGCACGCGGCGATCCTGTGCCTGACGGCCGAGGCGACCGAGGCCGACCGCGCCGCGGTGCTCGCGGCGGGTGCAGCGGGCCTGATCGAGAAGAGCAGCTCGATCGACGAGGTCGTGCGGGCGATTCATTCAGCCAACGAACGAGGGGATTCGAATCCGTGAATCTGACAGCTCAGAACACCGCGATCGTGCTCGATTCGACCTCCGACTTCCCTGATGCGGCCGAGCGCTTCCCGAACATGCGCGTCGTGCCGCTCTACGTCAACTTCGGCGCCGAGAGCTTCCGGGATCACGTCGACATCGGCTCCCATGACTTCTACGAGCGCCTCAAGGAGGCGCCGGCGCTGCCGACGACCTCCCAGCCGACGCCCCAGGACTTCCTCGACGTCTACGGGGAGCTTGCCGGGTACGAGCGGATCTACGCCCTGCAGCTGTCGGCGAAGCTCTCCGGGACGTACCAGTCGGCCGTCACCGCGGCCGACGAGGTAGGAGGCGACCAGATCCACGTCGTCGACACCGAGACTGCGTCGCTCGCGGTCGGGCTCCTCGCGCTCGCGATCCAGCGCCGGCTCGCGCGGGGCACGACCGACGAGGAGATCGAGGCGCTGATCGCGCGGTTCAAGGAGGAGAACGGCGTCGTCTTCACGGTCGCCACGCTCGAGTATCTCCAGAAGGGCGGTCGCATCGGCCGCGCCCAGGCGCTCGCCGGCACCCTGCTCAACGTCAAGCCGATCCTGTCCATCGACGAGGGCGTGGTCCATCCGATCGGCAAGGTGCGCGGCCGCCAGAAGGCGCTCGAGGAGTTCGCCCGCGTCTTCACCTCCTCGACCGAGAACGTGCCCGGCCTGCGGATCGCGATCGCGCACGCCGACGCACCGGAGTGGATCGAGGTGCTGACGGATCTCGTCGCGAAGGCGCGGCCGCAGGCGGAGATCGAGCTCGTCGAGAACCTCGGCGCAGTCGTCGGCACCCATGCCGGCCCGGGCGCGGTCGGCTTCTTCTGGTTCCAGGACGAGGCGTAGCCGGTCGTTGCGTCCGTGCCGGCGGCGACCGGCACCGTCCCGGTCCTATACTCGGTCCGGTGCCACCCGCTCCGCACGCACTCGCAGCTGCCCGTCGCGTTCGCCGGCCTGACGCCGCCGTCACGCTGGCCGCGCCCGCGTAGCGCTCCTCGCCCCGACGTGCTCGAGGCGGGTGTCGAGACGCTGCCGCGCGTCGGGCCGGCGGTGCGGAACCGTCTCGCGAAGCTCGGCCTCCGCACGGTCGGCGACCTGCTCTACCACCGCCCGCGCCGCTACGAGCGCCCGATCGACGAGCGGTCGATCAGCGACCTCTTCGGCGCCGACGAGGCCGTGATCCAGGGCGTCGTGCTCGCCACCTCGTCGCGCCGCGGCCGCGGCCGGCTGAAGATCCTCAGCGCCCGGGTCGCGGACGACACCGGCGAGATCAAGGCGACCTGGTTCAACCAGCCCTGGCTCGAGGCGCAGCTGACACCGGGCACGAAGATCAGGCTGCGCGGCAAGCCCAACCGCTACGGCTTCCAGGTCGAGAGCTACGACCTCGGCGAGGCGACCGAGACGGCCGACTACGCGCCGGTCTACCCCGCCAGCGAGGCGCTGGCCCAGAAGCAGCTCCGCGCCCTCGTCGCGGCCGCGCTCGAGCACGTCCGCGCCGACGGCGATGCGCTGCCCGCGTCGCTCGCCGTCTCGGAGCGGCTGCCGCTGCGGGCCGATGCGCTCGTCGCGATGCACCATCCGCGCTCGCCGGAGGAGGCAGAGGAGGGCCGGCGGCGGCTCGCCTTCGACGAGCTCCTCGTCCTCCAGCTCGCGCTCGCGCGCCGGACGGCGGAGCGCGAGCGACTCGTCGCGGAGGCGCTTCCTCCGGCCGGCGAGCTCCTCGACCGGTACCGCGAGGTGCTCCCGTTCACGCTCACCGATGCGCAGGAGCAGGCGATTGCCGAGATCGACCGCGATCTGGCGCGCACGACCCCGATGCAGCGGTTGCTCCAGGGCGACGTCGGCTCCGGCAAGACCGTCGTTGCGCTCGCGACGCTGCTGCGCGCCGTCGAGGCGGGACGGCAGGGCGCGCTGATGGCGCCGACCGAGGTGCTCGCCGAGCAGCACTTCCTCACCGTGGAGGGAATCTGCACCGAGCTCGGCGTGCGGGTGGCGCTGCTGACGAGCGCCCTCGGCGCGAAGGAGCACGCCAATGTGCGGCAGCTGATCGCCTCCGGCGACGTGCAGATCGCGATCGGCACGCATGCGCTGATCCAGAAGGAGGTCGGCTTCCGCGACCTCGCCGTTGCCGTCGTCGACGAGCAGCACCGCTTCGGCGTCGAGCAGCGCTCTGCGCTCGCCGAGGGGCGCAGCCCGCACGTCCTCCACATGACGGCGACGCCGATCCCGCGCACGCTCGCGCTCACCGTCTACGGCGACCTCGCCGTCTCGGAGATCACGGCGCCGCCCGCGAACCGCAAGGCGATCATCACGGGGTCGGTGTCCGACGATCGCAGCTCCGAGGCGTACGAGAGGCTCACGCGCCACCTGAAGGAGGGTCGCCAGGCGTACGTCGTCTGCCCGCTGATCGTGGCGTCGGAGACGACCGTGGCCCGTGCGGCCGAGGACGAGGCGGAGCGGCTGCGCCGCGCGGAGCTGAAGGGATTCACGGTCGGGTGCATGCACGGCCGGCTGAAGCCCTCCGAGCGCCGCTCGATCATGGCGGCGTTCAAGGCGGGGGAGATCGACGTGCTCGTCGCGACGACGGTGATCGAGGTCGGGGTCGACGTCCCGAACGCGACGATCATGATCGTCCAGGAGGCCGACCGCTTCGGCCTCGCCCAGCTCCACCAGCTGCGGGGGCGCGTCGGCCGCGGTGCCGAGCAGTCGTACTGCCTGCTCGTCTCCGGCCCCAAGGAGGAGCTCACCGACGTCGCCCGCGAGCGGCTCGAGGCGATGGTCGCGACGACCGACGGGTTCGAGCTCGCCGAGCGCGATCTCGAGATCCGCGGCGAGGGGCAGCTGCTCGGCGCCAGGCAGTCGGGCCTCTCCGACCTGCGCTTCACCCGGCTGCGCCAGGACATCGGCCTGCTCGAGCGGGCGCGGGCTGCCGCCGCGGCGCTGCCCGCTGAGGGGCTCCTGGGCGATGCCGTCGAGACGCTGCTCGATGCCGACCATCTCGGGGAGTCATGAGGATCATCGCCGGCGACCGCCGTGGCGCCAGGATCGCCGCGCCGAAGGGGACCGCGACGCGGCCGACCGGCGACCGCGTGCGCGAGGCGGCGTACAACCTCCTCGGCCCGGTCGACGACACGGCCGTGCTCGATCTCTTCGCCGGCTCCGGCGCGATGGGTCTCGAGGCGCTCTCCCGTGGGGCGCGCCGGTGCGTCTTCGTCGAGTCGGATCGCGCAGCCTGCGCCGTGATCCGCAGCAACCTCGAGAAGTTGCGCCTGACCGGCGCGCTCGTGCTCCAGAAGGATGTCTTCCAGGCTCTGCGGGAGGAGCGCGGAGCGGGACGAACCTACGATCTCGTGCTCGTCGACCCCCCGTACGGTGCCTGGCCGGATCTCGAGCCGCGCCTCGCCGAGGCGCTACCGTCCGCGCTGACGGAAGACGGCGCGCTCGTCGTGGAGACCTCCGCGAGGATCGAGCCGGAGCTTCCGCTCTCTGTCGTCACGAGCCGCCGCTACGGTTCGGCACGAATCACCGTCTTCACCCGATGATCACCGCAATCTGCCCAGGCTCGTACGACCCGGTCACCTTTGGCCATCTCGACGTGATCGGTCGCGCTGCCGCGACGTTCGACCGCGTCGTCGTCGGCGTCGTCCGCGACCCGCACCACAAGCAGACGCTGTTCACGGTCGAGGAGCGGGTTGCGTTTCTCGAGGAGGCCGTCGTCGGATCATCCCAACGTCACCGTCGACGTCTTCCACGAGCTCGTCGTCGACTTTGCGCGCAAGCACGACGCGAAGACGATGGTGAAGGGCCTGCGCGTGATCGCCGACTTCGAGTGGGAGTTCCAGATGAACCGGCTCAACCATCTGCTCGCACCCGAGATCGAGACCATGTACGTGATGTCGAGCCCGCAGTACAGTTTCATCTCGTCCAGCGGTGTGAAGGAGATCGCATCGTTCGGAGGAAAAGTGGACGAGCTTGTGCCCGAGGCCGTGGCCCGCCGCTTCAGGGAGTTGTTCCCGAACGGCCGACCCGGCGCCCCGCTCAGCCCCCAGGAGTAAGATCCGCCTATGGACGTTCTCGTACTCATCGACAAGCTCGACGATCTGGTTCACAACGCGAAAGCGGTGCCCCTCACCGACCAGGTGCGCATCGACCGCGAGGAGATCTACGACATCCTGGATCAGATGCGCGCCACGATCCCGGAGGAGATCAAGCAGGCCCGCTGGATCGTCAAGGAGCGGCAGGAGATGCTCGCCGAGGCGAAGCGCGAGTGCGACCGCCTGATCGGTGAGGCGCGCGAGCAGGCCGTGCGCGAGGCCTCGCAGACGGAGATCGTCAAGATCGCGGAGCGGCAGGCACAGGACATCGTCGACGACGCACGCCGGCAGGCGCGCGAGACGCGACTCGAGATGGAGGACTGGGCGGACGGGATCCTCTCGAGCCTCGAGGTCAATCTCGACAAGTTCCTCGTCGCGGTGCGTCGCGGTCGCGAGCGGCTGCACGAGCGGTCGCAGGAGACGGTCATGTCGGGCATCGGCCCGATCGACCCGGTCGGCCCGCCGTCGGACGACGACTCGTACGTGTAGAGGGCCGATGCGCACGCTCGTGCGAATCCGTCGTCTCGTCCCGATAGCGCGAGAACAGGCCGCTAGGCTGACCCTGAATGACGACGTACCCTCTGCGGCGGCTCCGGCTCCGGCTCGGCGACGAGCACCGCGAGACGGTCGAGATCGCGTTGCAGCCCTTCGATCTCGGGGGCGAGCGCTACCTGCCCGTGCCCGCGCAGGCGACCGCCACCTTCGAGGCACAGCGCGCGACGGGTGGCGATGTCTTCCGGCTCGTCTTCGATACGCGCCTCCACGGGCCGTGCATGCGCTGCCTGCGCGACGCGGTCGTCGACGTCTCGATCGACGCCCGCGAGTACCACGCGACCGCGGACGATGCGCCGGACGATCTCCGCTCGGAGTACGTGGTCGACGGCGAGCTGCAGCTCTCACAGTGGGCCCGCGACGCGATCGCGACGGCGCTGCCATCCCAGATCCTCTGCCGGCGCGACTGCCCCGGGCTCTGCCCGGTCTGCGGCAAGGATCTGACCGACGAGCCACACACCCACGAGGAGACGGTGACCGACCCGCGCTGGTCGGCACTCGAGTCGTTGCGCGAGGAATGACGATGCTGTCACCGCGTGCCCGCATCGTGCTCATCGAGCACGGCAAAGTCGCGCTCATCCGGCGGATCCGCGATGGGCACACCTACTACCTCTTTCCCGGCGGTGGCGTCGAGGAGGGCGAGACGCCCGAGGAGGCCGCGCGCCGCGAGGCGGTCGAGGAGCTCGGCGTCGAGGTCGAGCTGGGGCCGCTCGTGCACCAGGAGTCGTTCGGCGGCACGATCTTCCTCTACTACGACGCCTGGATCGTCGGCGGCAGCTTCGGCACCGGCAGCTGGCCCGATCACGCGCTCCTGACCGATCGCGAGCGCGAGCGGAGCGGGACGCACGAGCCGGTCTGGGTGCCGCTCGAGGACCTGCCGGGGCTCGACATCCGGCCGCGCGCGCTCGGCGCCCTGCTGACGCCCTGAGCCTCTTCGGGCGTGCTAGGTTCCCGGCGGCGTTCGAAACGCCGCCCCATGACCGACTGAGACTCCATCCACGTTTTCCTGCCCGCCGTCGTCGGCTCGACGACGGTGCGGCCGTCTCTGTCGGAGGTTCGGATGCGTCTTCAGCTCGTCGATGTCGTGCGTCAGCACGGTTCCCACGTCGTTCTCGACGGCGTCAGCCTGCAGGTCAATCCGGGCACGCGGCTCGGTCTCGTGGGGCGCAACGGCTCCGGCAAGTCGACGCTGCTCCGGATCCTCGGCGGTCTCGAGCAGCCGGACAGCGGCACGATCGTCCGCGAGCCGGGGACGCTGACTGCCGGCTATCTGCCGCAGGAGCACGTGTTCCCGCCGGGCGAGTCGGTCGGAGCGCTGCTCGCGCGCCGGACCGGCATCGCGGCGGCAGACCTGGAGCTGGCCGGCGCAGCCGAGGAGCTCGCTGCCGGGCGCGATGCGGGCGAGCGCTACTCGGCCGCGCTCGACCGCTTTCTCGCACTCGGCGGCGGCGATCTCGAGACGCGCGCGGCCACGGTGCTCGCGGAGCTCGGGCTGCCCGTCGGGCTCGACCGGCCGGTGGAGCAGCTCTCGGGCGGCGAGGCCGCGAGGCTCGCGCTGGCCGCGATCCTGCTCTCGCGCTACGACGTGCTCCTGCTCGACGAGCCGACGAACGATCTCGACTTCGACGGGCTCGAGCGCCTCGAGCGGTTCGTCGCGACGACGGAATCCGCCCTCGTCGTCGTCTCGCACGACCGGGCGTTCCTCGACCGGACGGTGACGCGCATCGCCGAGATCGAGGACGGCCGCGGGCGCGTGCGCGAGTTCGCGGGAGGCTGGACGGAGTACGCCGCCGCGCGCGACGCCGCCCGCAGCGGGCCAGTACGAGCGGTTCGAGGAGGCGCAGGAGCGCCGCCAGGAGCTCTCCTCGCTGCTCAACGAGCGCCGCAACCAGGCCCGTGCCGGAGGCGGCATGGCCGACCGGCGCGGAACGCATGCGCTGATGACGAAGGTGCGGCAGGCGGAGCGGCTGCTCGAGCGCAACGAGTTGCCGCAGAAGCCGTTCGAGCCGTGGCAGCTCCAGCTCGGGCTCAAGGCGGGAACCCGGTCGGGCAGCACGGTGGCCCGCCTCGCCGGTGCGGTCGCACGGCGCGGCGACTTCACGCTCGGGCCGATCGACCTCGACCTCGTGCCGGGCGAGCGGCTCGCCGTGACCGGCCGCAACGGCAGCGGCAAGTCGACGCTGCTGGGCGATGCTGCTCGGCGAGCTCCCGCTCGAGCGAGGGCGTGCGAGACCTCGGTCGCACGACGGTGATCGGCACGATCGGCCAGGAGCGCGTCGAGCACGGCGAGACGCTGCTCCTCGACGCGTTCGTCGAGACGACCGGCCTCGCCGCCGTCGATGCCCGAACGCTGCTCGCCAAGTTCGGGCTCGGCGCCGACCACGTCGGGCGTGCCCTGGGGACGCTGTCACCGGGAGAGCGAACGAGGGCGCACCTGGCCGAGCTGCAGGCACGCGAGGTGAACCTCCTCGTGCTCGACGAGCCCACGAACCACCTCGATCTGGAGGCCGTCGAGCAGCTCGAGCAGGCGCTGCGCGCCTACGACGGCACCCTCGTCGTCGTCACCCACGACCGCACCTTCCTGGACGCGATCGAGCCGACGCGGGAGCTTGCGCTCTGATGATCGGTGCTGCAAACGACCGCGAACGCCCCATCTCGGAACGCGCCCTGAGGCGCGTTCCGCTACACTCTGCGGCCGCTCATGGCAGTCCCCAAGCGAAAGACATCCAAGGCCCGCCGCGACAAGCGTCGCGCCCAGCACGGCATCTCCGTGACGCCCGTCAACACGTGCCCGAACTGCGGCTCCCCGACGCGCGCCCATCACGCCTGCCCCACGTGCAAGACGTACCGGGGCCGCGACATTCAGCCGCTCGGAACTCCCGCACCGTAAGCCAGGTGCGCCGCCGGGTCGCCGTGGACGCCCTCGGGGGCGACCATCCCCCGGAGGAGATCGTCGCCGGCGCCGTCGCCGCCGCGAAGGAGGGCGTCGAGCCCGTCATCTTCGGCCCGGCCGAGCTCGACACGCACGGCCTCCAGCACGTCGTCACGAGCGAGATGGTCGAGATGGACGACAAGCCGGCCGAGGTCGGTCCGCCTCAAGCCGGACTCCTCGCTCGTGCGCGCCGTGCGCGCGGTCGGTGACGGCGATGCCGACGCCGTCGTCTCGGCCGGGAACACGGGTGCCGTGCTCGCAGCGAGCCTGCTCCACGTGCGCCGCCTCGCCGGTCGTCTTCCGCCCCGGGATCGCGATCGTGATCCCCACCGAGCACGGCCCCTCCGTCCTCATCGACGCCGGCGCGAACGCGGAGGCACGGCCCGAGCACCTGCTCCAGTTCGGCCACATGGGCTCGATCTTCGCCGAGGAGGTGCTCGAGATCGACCGGCCCAGGGTGCGCCTGCTCTCGATCGGCGAGGAGCCCGAGAAGGGGAATCAGCTGACGCTCGACGCCCATGCGCTGCTCGAGGCGAGCTCGCTCAACTTCGAGGGCAACGTCGAAGGGCGCGCGTTGCTCGAGGGCGAGGCCGACGTGATCGTGTGCGACGGCTTCACGGGCAACGTCGCGCTCAAGACCCTCGAGGGAACGATCCGCAGCCTGCTCGTCGCGCTGCGCTCGGAGCTCGAGTCGACGACGCGGGGGAAGCTCGGCGGCCTCCTGATCCGCCCGGCCGCGAGCAGCCTGCGGGCGCGGCTCGACCCCGAGACGACGGGCGGCGGCTACCTCCTCGGCCTGCGCGGCATCGTCGTGATCGCGCACGGCTCGAGCTCCCGGGTCGCGATCTCGAACGCGATCGCCCTCGCCGGACGTGGCATCGAGCATGACATCGTCGCCCGTTTGCAGCAGACTCTGCCGGAGCGCGTGGTAGAGTCGTCGCGCTCAACGAACCCGTCCGGCACAACGAGAGGTTGAAGAACAGTGGCACTGTCCCGTGAAGAAGTATCCGAGCGCGTCAAGTCCGTCCTCAGCGAGCAGCTCGGGGTGGACGACAGCGAGCTTTCGGAGGAGGCCTCGTTTCAGGAGGACCTCGATGCTGACTCGCTCGATCTGGTCGAGCTGATCATGGAGCTCGAGGATCAGTTCGGGATCAAGATCTCGGACGAGGACGCGCAGAAGATCACGACCGTCGGCCAGGCTGTCGACTACGTCGTCGCGCACCAGTAACCGCGACCGTCCGGGGGAGGGCAGCGCGCTCGCGCGCCTGATCGAAGCCCTTCCCCCGGAACGGCGCGCCCATGTGTTCACGCATCCCTCGTGGGCATCCGACCGGGCAGCGTCGTACGAGCGGCTCGAGTTCCTCGGCGACTCGGTGCTCGAGCTCGCGATTGCGAAGGCGCTGTACGACCGCTTCCCGGAGGCTTCCGACGGCCGCCTGACGAAGATCCGGGCCCACGTCGTCTCGCGTCACAGCTGCGCCGGCGTGGCCAAGGAGCTCGATCTGGGGCGCTACCTGCTCGAGCAGGCACAGGACGTCCCCGATCCCGAGCTCGCCCGGATCGCGCACAGCCGCAACGTGCTCGCGGCGCTCCTCGAAGCCGCGATCGCGGCCGTCTACCTCGTCGCACGGCTTCGAGGTCGCCGAGCAGGCGGTCGTCGAGGCGTTCGACACCCGGATCGAGTTCGCGCGCACCGGCACCGTCGACAAGAAGACCGAGCTCCAGGAAGCGCTCGCCCGCTCCGGCAACCAGGTCCAGTACCAGGTCGTCGACGTCGAAGGCCCGCCGCACGACCGCCGCTTCGTCTGCGTGGCCGTGATCGCAGGGGAGCAGGTCGGGATCGGCAAGGCCTCGACCAAGAAGGCCGCCGAGCAGGAAGCCGCGAGGCAGGCGCTCGAGTCGCTCGGCGACGGGACGAGGCTTCCAGCCTCTCCCCGGACGTTCCCGACTAGTCGCGGCTCCGGCAGGACAGTGGCTGACGATCCACGTTGAGTCCCTGCCACCTGTCTGCGATCACGAGGAAGCCGGCCTTCGCCGGGGCAGGCAGTGGCACGAAGACCGAGACCTCGTCCTGGTAGCGCCTGTAGTCCTCGCCCCGGCTCCGTAGCGACTGGCCTCGGTCTCCGGGATCCCCGTCACCTTGAAGAGCAGCACGAGCAGGAAGACGGGCACGAGAGCGCCACCCAGCCGTACGGGAGCGAGAGCGCGATCACGGCCCACGCGACCCAGTGCAGCCACTCGAAGAAGTAGTTCGGATGGCGCGACCAGCCCCAGAGGCCGTCGCGGGCCGTCTTGCCCTTGTTGTTCGGGATTGCCCTTCCAGACGGCGAGCTGGGTGTCGGCGGTCGTCTCGCCTGCGATGGACGCGAGCGCGAGCGCAGCGCCGACCCACGCGAGCCACGTCATCTCACCGTCGATCGGCAGCGACGAAGGCGAACGGGCAGCGAGAAGACGAGGATGAACGCCGCCTGCGCCTGGAAGAAGACGAAGAACGAGCGGTTCACGTGCGGCGCCCAACGTCGCCGCAGCTCCTGGTAGCGCCCGTCCTCCTCCTTGCCGGCGAGCCGGGCGAGGAGGTACGTCCCGAGCCGCACGCCCCAGATCGTGCCGAGGCCGGCGACGAGCACGCGGTGCAGCGTCGAGCCCTCCGCGAGCAGCGCGTAGACGACCGCCGTGCCCGCGATCCCGAGCGCCCAGCGCGACGTCGACGTAGCTCGCGTTCGCGATGCGGATCGACACGAGCCAGACGCACGATCATCGTCACGGACGCGCCGACGGCGCCGACGAGCAGGAGGAACCAGGGAGAGGAGATCATCTCGTGACTGTATTCGCGCCGAGCGTCCAGAAGGATCATCCGGCTCGCGCACGGAGAGCTTAGGCCTCCCGAGCGACATCCGCGCGTGTCGTTAGCGTTCGTGTGACGTGCACCTCCAGTCGATCAAGATCCGCGGCTTCAAGTCGTTCGTCGACCCGATCGAGCTCAAGCTCGAGCCGGGCGTCGCCGTGGTCGTCGGCCCGAACGGCTCCGGCAAGTCGAACGTCGCCGACGCGATCGTCTGGGCCGCCGGCTCGCTGACGCCGTCCGAGCTCCGGGCCGAGAAGCCCGACGACGTGCTCTTCGGAGGCGCCGCGGACCGTCCGGCGGCGGATCACTGCGAGGTCGAGCTCGTCTTCGACAACGCGGACGGCGGCTTCGGCGACGAGGTCGACTACAGCGAGATCGCGATCACGCGCCGGCTCGTTCGTGGCGGCGAGGGCCAGTACCTCGTCAACAAGGCGGCCGTGCGGCGCACCGATCTCGTCGAGCTCCTCGCCGACGTCGGCCTCGGCGGCTCGATGCACTCGATCGTCTCGCAGGGCAAGGTCGACGCCGTGCTCGCCTCGAAGCCGGAGGACAGGCGCCACCTCGTCGAGGAGGCGGCCGGGCTCGGCAAGTTCAAGCGCCGCAAGCACCGGGCCGAGCTGAAGCTCGCCCGGGTCGGGATCCAGGTCGAGCGTGCGAAGGACGTCGAGGAGGAGGTGCGCAAGCGGCTGCGCCCGCTCGCGCTCCAGGCGACCGCGGCCGAGCGGGCCGAGAAGCTCGCGATCGAGATTGCGGCGTTGCGGGCGCGGATCGCCCAGCTCGACCTGCTCGCCGTGAGCGACCGCCGGGCCGACGCCGAAGCCCGCCGCGACGCCGTCGTGATCGCGCGGCGCAGCACCCAGGAGCAGCTCACTGCTCTGCTCGAGGAGCGCCAGCAGGCCGAGGACGAGCTGTCGGACGCCGCCGGCGGGCGCGAGACGGCGCTCGGTGCCCTCTACCGCCTGCAGGGAGCCTCCGAGCGGCTCGTGCTGCGCCGCGAGTCGGCGGTCGAGCTCGAGCAGCGGCTGCGCGGCGATCTCGCCGAGGCCGAGCGCGCAGCAGCCGACCGCAGCGACGAGACGGTGCGCATTCTCGAGGATGCCGCCCGCGCGGCGGCGACGACGGCGCGCGACGCGGCCGAGACCCACGGGCAGGCGGCCGAGCGCGCGCGCCATGCGCACGCTCGGGTTGCGGTGCACGAGCGCCGTCTCGCCGCAGACGCCCAGTCGCGCCTCGCCGAGCTGCGCGCCGAGCGTGGCGGCGTCGAGGCAGCGCTCGCCGGCGCGACCGGCGGCCAGGAGGGCGCCAACCGCCGCCTCGTCGCGCTCGGCGCCGCGCGCGAGCGGCTCGGCCTGCGGCAGGAGTCGGCGGCAACGCTCGTCGAGACGCTGACCGGCGAGCTCGAGGAGGCGCGCGCGATCGCGCGCCGCGGCGGGCTCACGCCCGCCGAGCTCGAGGCGCGTGCCGAACGAGGCGACCGCTGCGGCTCGGGCGGCGGCAACCGAGCGTGACGATGTCGCCGAGCGGTCGCGCTCGGTCAGGGAGCGGCTGCAGGCGCTCGAGAGCGCGATCGCCGAGCGCGACGGGATTCCACCGGCTGCGAGCGCGCTCGCGGCCGCAGGCGAGACGCTGGCGCTGTCGGCGCTCGAGGCAGAGCCCGGCGCGGAGCGTGCGATCGCCGCGGCACTCGCCTGGCGCGCCTCCGCAGTTCTCGCCCGCGACGCGAAGCGCGGCCTCGAGCTGCTCGAGCGCACCCGCAAGGACGGGCTCGGCAGCCTCACGCGTGATCGTCGACCGCGATGCCGCCGCCGCGTCGGCGCCGCCCGTCGAGGGCGCCCGGCCGCTCCGCGAGCTCGCGGCGGGAGATCCTGCGGCGCTGCGTCTGCTCGACGGGTTCTGGCTCGTCCCGGCCGAGCGGCTGCTCGACGCGGGGCACGGCACCGTGATCACGACCGAGGGCCACGGCTACGACGCCGAGCGCGGCGAGCTCTGGTTCGCGGGCGAGACGGCCGAGGCGGTGCTGCTCGAGATGGACGCGCGCCGGCGGTCCCTGGCCGACGAGGCCGAGGAGCTGACGGGCCGCGCGGCTGCAGCAGCCCATGCCGCGGCCGAGGCAGCCGAGGCGGCGGCAGCTGCCGAGGCAGCGTTCGCGGCCGTCGCCCACCTCCGCGAGCGCACCGTCGATCCCGTCGTGCTCGGTGCCCTCGTCGAGGTCACCGACGACCCTTGCGACCGCGCTCGAGCGTGCCCGCGCGGCGACGAAGCGGCTCGAGGAGCCCCTCGCCGCGCGGCTCACGATCGGCGCCCAGCAGGCCGGCGAGCTCGGAGCAGAGCTCCGTCGCCTCTCGACGCTCGAGGCCGATGCAGCCCGCGAGGCGGCGGACTCCGTCGCACGCGCACAGGCGGCCGAGGTCGTCGTCGCCCGGCTCGGCGGCAGCCTCGACGATCTCCCGCCCGAGGAATCGACGTCGCGCGAGCAGCTCGTCGCGGAAGCGACGTCGTTGCTGGCGCTCGCCGAGGGAGCCGCGGTCGAGGCGCGCGCCGCCGCCGATCGCGCGCGCGACGCCGACGCGGCCCTGCTCGAGCGCGCACCGCGGCGCTCGGCGCTCGATCCCGACATGCTGGCCCGCCTGCTCGACGCCGTCGCTGTGCTGGGTGCCGGGCTCGACCGCGCCCGGCAGCTCGCCGCCCGGCTCGAAGCACCCGTCCGCGCTCGCGTCGATGCGGGTGCAGAACGCTCCGCCCGGCTCGGGGAGGAGCTGCGACGGCTCGGTGCCACCGAGGTCGAGGTGCGGCAGCGGGCCGACGAGGCAACGGAGCGGGCAACCGCAATCCAGGTCGAGCTCGCACGTCTCGACGCCGAGGCCGAGGAGGCGCAGCGCCGCCTCGACGAGGCAGGCGCCGACGAGCCCGCCGAGGGTGACGACCGCACCGAGCTCGCGACGCGGGCGGAGCGGCTCGATGCCCGCCGCGAGGCGCTCGGCAAGGTGAATCCGCTGGCGAAGGAGGAGTACGAGGAGGAGAAGGAGCGGCTCGAGGAGCTCGCGACGCAGCGGCAGGATCTCGAGGCGTCGCTGGCGGAGATCGCGAAGCTTCGCGACGAGCTCGCCGAGACGGTGCAGCGGCGCTTCAACGAGACGTTCGAGACGGTCGCGCGCAACTTCGAGGAGGTGGCGGCGACGCTGTTCCCCGGCGGCGAGGGCCGCCTGCGCCTCGTCGAGCCGGGTCAGGACGACGAGGGCAACGAGCTCGAGGCGGGCGTCGAGGTCGAGCTGCGGCCGGCCGGCAAGCGCATCACCCGCCTGACGCTGCTCTCCGGCGGCGAGAAGGCGCTCGGTGCGATCTCGTTCCTGTTCGCGCTCTTCCTCGCGAAGCCGTGCCCGTTCTACCTGCTCGACGAGGTCGAGGCCGCGCTCGACGATGCCAACGTGACGCGGTTCGTGGAGCTCCTGCGCCGCTACTCCGACCGGGCGCAGTTCATCGTGATCACGCACCAGAAGCGCACGATGGAGGCGGCCGACGTGCTCTACGGCGTCACGATGGGCGGCGACGGCGTCTCGCAGGTCGTCTCCCGCCGGCTGCCCCAGCACGACCAGGTCGCCGCCGCGACCGCGTAGGGCAGGCGAGGATCCAGGCATGAGCCCCGAGCAGAAGACGATCGTCGTCACCGGCGGCGCCGGCTTCGTCGGCTCCCGCCTCTGCGGCCGGCTCGCGCCACGCGGGCACAGGGTCATCTCCGTCGACAACTACTTCACGGGCGTTCGCGGCGTCGAGGTTCGCCGGCGTCGACTACCGCGAGGCGCACACGAAGGACATCGGTGCGGCCGTTCCCGAGCAGCCCGACGTCGTCTTCCACCTCGGTGAGTACTCGCGTGTCGAGGCGAGCCTGGCGGAGCCGGACGTCGTCTGGGACATGAACGTCAACGGCACGTTCCAGGTGCTCGAGTACTGGCGCGCGAAGCGCCCGAAGCTCGTCTACGCGGGCTCGTCGACCAAGTTCGCCGACGGCGGCCTCGGCCGCGACCAGAGCCCGTACGCGTTCACCAAGGCGACCAACTCCGAGCTCGTCCGGAACTACGGCGACTGGTACGGCCTCCCGTTCGCGATCACCTACTTCTACAACGTCTACGGGCCGGGTGAGCGCGCCGGCACCTACGGGACGCTGATCGAGATCTTTCGCCAGCGGTTCCTCGCCGGCGAGGAGCTGCCCGTCACCTCGCCGGGGACGCAGCAGCGGATCTTCACCCACGTCGACGACATCGTCGACGGCCTGCTGCTGATCGGTGAGCACGGCGAGGGCGACGAGTTCGGGCTCGGCGCGGCCGAGTCGTTCTCGATCCTCGAGATCGCCGAGATGTTCGGCTCGCCGATCGTGATGCAGCCCGAGGCGCGGGGCAACCGGATGACGGCGAAGCTCGACGTCACGAAATCGACCGCCCTCGGGTGGTCGGCCACGAACAGCGTCCGGGACTACATCGCCGGGATCGTCGCCGGCGAGATGAGCTCAGACGACAGACTGGAGTCTGCCGGTAGCGTTGCACCGTGTCGAGAACCTGGGCAGAGCTCTTCGGTGACGAGCCGACCGCGGCCGACGAGCCGGAGCGGAGCGGCTTCTTCGGCCGCCTGCGCGACTCGCTCGCGAAGAGCCGCCGCGCGCTGACGGCCGAGATCGCGGCCGGCACGTTCGACGCCGCCGACGAGGAAGCCTGGGAGCGGCTCGAGGAGGCGCTCATCCACGGCGACGTCGGCGTCCGCGCCACGGCCGAGATCGTGCGGCGCCTCGAGGCTCGTGGCGAGGTCGGCGACCTCGGCGAGGCGCTCGCCGAGGAGATCGAGGAGCTCTTCGGCGCCCCGCCCACGATCGCGCTCGGCGCCAAGCCGACCGTGATCCTCGTCGTCGGCGTCAACGGCACCGGCAAGACGACGACCGTGGGCAAGCTCGCGCAGAAGCTGCGGGAGCACGGCCGCAGCGTCCTCGTCGGCGCCGGCGACACGTTCAGGGCCGCCGCCGAGGAGCAGCTCGAGATCTGGGCCGAGCGGGCCGGAGCCGACTTCATCGGTGCCCCGGCCGGCGGCGATCCCGCCGCCGTCGCCTACGACGCCGTCGAGGCCGGGCGCGCGCGCGAGCGCGACGTCGTGATCATCGACACCGCCGGCCGGCTCCACACGCAGGCGAACCTGATGGGGGAGCTCGCCAAGGTGCGTCGCGTGATCGAGGGCAGGATCGAGGGCGCGCCGCACGAGACGCTGCTCGTCGTCGACGCGACGACGGGCCAGAACGGCCTCCAGCAGGCGCGCCTGTTCGGGGAGTCCGCAGGTGTCACCGGCGTGGCGCTGACGAAGCTCGACGGCTCTGCCCGTGGCGGCGTTGCCGTGGCGATCGCCTACGAGCTCGGCCTGCCGGTGAAGCTCGTCGGCGTGGGCGAGGCCCTCGACGACCTGCGCCCGTTCGACCCCCGCGAGTTCGCCCGTGCGCTCGTTGCCGGGTGAGGATGCGCATGGACAGCGGATGCTGCCGCGCTGCGCGCGGATCCTGAAGCGGGAACCTACGGTTCCCGTGACGCCGCTGCCGCTGATGCACGCGATCACTGGTTGACGCCGCTGAATCGCGTATGTTCGAGGTGCCTTTACGCGTTGGCAGGAAGGAGGTGTGAGATGGCGTTTGTGCTGTTCACGCGCGTGCCCGAGCTCGATCTCGCGCGCTACGACCGGATGATGTTCGAGCTCGATCTGGACGCGAACCCGCCGGCAGGGGCGATCCTCCACATCGCCTCGGAGGGAGCGGGGGGCGTCAATGTCTGCGAGGTCTGGCAGACCCGTGAGGCGGCCGAGAGCTTCGTCGAGCGCAGGCTGCGCGACGCGGTCTCGGCCCAGGGCGTGAAGGAGCCGCTCTCCTACCGGATCGAGCCGTTGCACAACCTGTTCGCCCCGGACATGGACATGATCGGGCGCATCGGCAGCAGCTCGTTGCCGGTCGGCACGCGTTCAGGCCCTGCGCGCCTCCTAGAGCTCGCGGCGAGGCGGTGGCAGAGGCTTCAGCCTCTCTCCGAGCGTTGATCCGCGCGCGGGCGAGTGCGCGTGCCGCCCGTACACTTCACGGCCGTGTTCGACGCACTCTCAGACCGGCTCCAGGCAACCCTGGGCGACCTCGGCCGCGCCAAGCGGCTCGATGAGGACGCCGTCAACAAGGCGATGCGCGAGATCCGGCTCGCCCTCCTCGAGGCCGACGTCAACTTCCAGGTCGTCAAGGACTTCGTCGCGGGCGTGAAGGCCGCCGCCCTCGGCGACGACATCCTCAAGGGCCTCGACGCGGGCCAGCAGGTCGTCAAGCTCGTGCACGACCGGCTGACGGAGCTGATGGGCACCGGCGACTCGCAGCTCGCCTTCGGCCGGCCGCCGACCGTGATCCTGATGACCGGGCTCCAGGGCTCCGGCAAGACGACCACGTCGGCGAAGCTCGCGCTCCATCTGCGCCGGGACGGCCGCAAGCCCGGCCTCGTCGCCGCAGACCTCCAGCGGCCTGCCGCGATCGACCAGCTCGAGCAGCTCGGCAAGCAGATCTCGATCCCCGTCTACCGCACCGACACGCAGGATCCGGTGCAGGCGGCGACCGAGGGGCTCGAGCGGGCGAAGGCAGACGGCCTCGACGTCGTCATCGTCGACACCGCCGGCCGGCTCAACGTCGATCAGGCGCTGATGGAGGAGCTGGCGCGGGTCCGCGACGCGGTCAAGCCGCTCAACGTGCTGCTCGTGCTCGACGCGATGACCGGCCAGGAGGCCGTCAACGTCGCCGAGGCGTTCCAGGAGCACATCTCCTTCGACGGCGTCGTGCTGACGAAGCTCGACGGCGATGCCCGTGGCGGCGCCGCCCTCTCCGTCAAGGCGATCACCGGCAAGCCGATCAAGTTCGCGTCCGTCGGCGAGAAGCTCGACCAGCTCGAGGTCTTCCATCCCGACCGGATGGCGTCCCGGATCCTCGGCATGGGCGACGTGCTGACGCTGATCGAGAAGGCCGAGGCCGCCGTCGAGCAGGACGAGCAGGAGGAGATGGAGCGCCGGATGCGCGCCGGCGAGTTCACGTTCGACGACTTCCTCCAGAGCTACCGGATGTTGCGGCGGATGGGGCCTGTCAAGGGCGTCCTCAAGCTCGTTCCCGGGATGGGGAACCAGCTCGACGGGCTCGACATCGACGAGAAGCAGATGGCGCGCGTCGAGGCGATCGTCCTCTCGATGACGCCGAACGAGCGTCGCGTCCCGCACCTGATCAACGGCCCCAGGCGGCGCCGGATCGCGGCCGGCAGCGGCACCTCGATCGACGAGGTCAACAAGCTGCTCGCCGCCCGCAAGCAGATGCAGAAGATGATGAAGCAGTTCGGCAAGGGGAAGATGCCGACGCTGCCGCCCGAGCTGACGGGCGGCGCCGGCGGCAAACGGCGCCGATGATCGGCACAATCCCTGTCCAACAGGAAACGTTCGAAGGAGAAGAATGGCTGTTCGCATGAGACTGACCCGCATCGGGTCGAAGAAGAATCCGATCTACCGCGTCGTCGTGGCCGACTCGCGCTCGCCGCGTGACGGTCGCTTCATCGAGATCGTGGGCCGCTACAACCCGCAGACCGACCCGTCGACGATCGAGCTCGACGAGGCCAAGATCAAGGATTGGCTCTCCAAGGGAGCCCAGCCGAGCGACCCCGTCGCGAAGCTGATCAAGGCCTCCGGCATCTCGCGTCTAGGAGGCGTCGTGGCCGAGCTCCTCGCCTGGATCGCACGGCATCTGGTCGACGACCCGGAAGCGGTGAGCGTCGAGACGGTCGAGCAGGACGGCACGACCGTCCTCCGGCTCCACGTCGCTCCCGGACGACGTCGGCAAGGTGATCGGCCGCCAGGGCCGCATCGCGCGCGCCCTGCGCACGCTCGTGCGCGCGAGCGGCGCTCGCGACGACCGGCGCATCGTGCTGGAGATCGCAGACTGACTGTCGACGAGGCGTTCGTGCAGGTCGGCCGGGTCGGCCGCCCGCACGGGCTCGACGGAGCGTTCGTCGTCGAGCGGGGGAGTGAGGACGAGAGCCGCTACGCCGTCGGCTCGGTGCTCTACGTCGACGGCGAGCCCGCGACGATCACGCTCTCGCGGCGTGTCGGCCGTGGCCGACCCGCCGATCCGGCTCGATCGCCCGGTCGACCGTGGAGCGATCCTGACGATCCCGCGCGCCGCGCTGCCGGCCCTGCCCGAGGGCGAGTTCTACAACTTCGAGATCATCGGGCTGCGGGTCGAGGAGGAGGGCGGCCGCTCGTTCGGCGTCGTCCGCGACGTGCTGCCGGGGCCGGCGAACGACAATCTCGAGCTCGACGACGGCACCCTCGTGCCCATGATCGAGGACGCGATCGCTGGCGATCGACACGGCGAACGGCGTCGTGCTTCTCAACCCGGGCTTCATCAGCTGACCGATACCCTGGCCCGGATGCGTCTCGACGTCTTCACCCAGGTTCCACACGCTTTCGGCTGGCTGACCGAGCAGAAGCCGCTCGCCACCGTTCTCGGCACCGAGCTCGAGCTTCGCCTCTTCAACTACCGCGACACGACGCCGCTGCGCGCCGGGCAGGTCGACGACTCGCCCTACGGCGGCGGCGCGGGCATGGTCCTGCGGGTCGATGTCGTCGCGGCCGCGCTCGAGGCTGCCTACGGCGACGCGCGGCCCGCGCGGGTGATCGCGCTGACGCCGCAGGGCCGGCAGCTCGACCAGGCGCTCGTCGAGGAGCTCGTGGCCGAGCCGTCGCTCGCGGTGCTCTCCTCCCGATTCGAGGGATTCGACGCCCGCATCGTCGACCACCTCTGCACCGATGCGATCTCGATCGGCCCCTACGTCCTCTCGGGTGGAGAGCTGCCGGCGATGGTGCTGCTCGACGCGATCGCGCGGCGGCTGCCGGGCGCGCTCGCGGAGGGCTCCGGCGAGAACGAGAGCTTCAGCGCTGCGCTCGAGGGCGGCCTCGAGTATCCGCACTACACGCGCCCGGCAGAGTTCTCCGGCTGGGAGGTGCCCGACGTGCTCCTCTCCGGGAACCACGCCCGGATCGACGGTTGGCGGGCCGAGCAGAGCCGCTCGCGGAGCACTGCGTGAGCGACGTCGACGACCGACCGGAGGACCGCGGGCAGCCGCCGTTCACGGTCACGAACGAGGACACTCCCCTCCCGAGCAGCCGGCCGCGCCGGAGCCCGCCGAGGCGCCCACAAGCACGCCCGCTCCCGCCTACGGCACGCCGGCGCCGGGGCAGAGCTCCCTCCCCGAGCCGCCACCGCCGCCCACCGGCTGGACGACACCGCCGCCGGTCGACGCCGATCCGGCGGCGACGACGATCTCGGCTGGCCGAGCCTGCCGACCGAGCCGCAGTATCCGTTCCCGTACGCGCCACCCGGGCAGCGATGCCCCGCCCCCCGCGCCGCGCCCGGTGCGGCACTCGCGCAACCCGGTCGACCGGCTGACCCGCGGCCTGCCCGACTCGTGGCGGGTGACGATCGACTGGGTCGTCACGATCATCGGCGCCGTTGCGATCGTGCTGCTCGTCAAGGCGTTCGTCGTCAACCCGTACCGCATCCCGTCGTCGTCGATGGAGCCGACGCTGCACTGCGCCCGCCCCGAGACCGGCTGCGAGGCGCGCTACTCCGACCGGGTGCTCGCGAACCGGTTCCTCTACCACATCCGCGATCCGCGTCGGGGCGAGATCATCGTCTTCAAGACGCCACCGCAGGCGAAGATCAAGTGCGGTGCGGGGGGGACGTTCGTGAAGCGCCTGATCGGCCTGCCGGGCGACACCGTCGAGCTGAGGCTCCTCCGCGGCGACGGCTACGTCTACATCAACGGGAAGCGCCTGAACGAGCCCTACATCCAGAAGAGACCGGCGCGCCGCCGTCCAGAGCTACGGGCCGACCAAGGTGCCTCCCGGGAACTACTTCATGATGGGCGACAACCGGAACGCCTCGTGCGACTCGCGCATGTGGGGCACCGTGCCGCGGAAGAACCTGATCGGCAAGGTCTTCGCCACCTACTGGCCGCCGAACCGCATCTCGCTGCATTGAGGGTTTCAGCGATGAAAGAGCATATCGCTGAAACCCTCAATGCATTTGTTTCTGCAGGCTTCGCCTGATCCTGAAGGGGGCCGCAGGCGGCCCTCGCTGACCGACGGTGACGAGCTACGGCGACAGCCGGAGCCGCCGTTGACTCGGGGCGAGGCTTCAGCCTGCCCGGGTTCCGCGCCGTCTTCCGCTACACTCCGTCGCCGCGGCACCGCCGCCCTTTTCCCATGAGCACCATCATCCAGAGCATCGAGCAGGCGCAGTTGCGCGACGTCCCGGTCTTCAAGGCCGGTGACACCGTGCGCGTTCACTTCAAGGTGATCGAGGGCAGCCGCCAGCGCGTGCAGGTGTTCGAGGGCGTCGTGATCAAGCGCCAGGGCTCGGGCGTGCGCGAGACGTTCACCGTGCGCAAGCAGTCGTTCGGCGTCGGCGTCGAGCGGACATTCCCGCTCCACTCGCCGAAGATCGAGAAGCTCGAGGTCGCCATGATCGGCGACGTCAATCGCGCGAAGCTCTACTACCTCCGCGGCCGCGTCGGCAAGAAGGCGCGCATCCGCGAGCTGCGCCAGCCCTAGCGGCTGCGTCGGCGCCTGACTGCGCTAGCTTCACGGCATGCGCCTCGTCGGGCTCGTCTCGCTTACTCGGATGCGTCCTGCTGCTCGCCGGCTGTGGCGCCGAGTCTCCACGCCAGTCCGGCGCCCGCGTCGCCGTCAGCGATCTGCTTTCGGCCACGAGCTACGACGTCGACCGGACGCGCTGCACGGACGACCCGTCGGCATGGTTCATCAAGCGGGAGACGACGGTCTACGTGTGCGCGGCGAAGCGTCCGCGACGGCGGCTGCGACTGGTACCAGGCGACGCTGAAGAACGCCGGCTGGGACGTCGTGCTCGACGAGAAGAACGCCGGCTGCGTGCTGCCCGTTCTGAGCTGATCGCGGTCGGCCGGCACAGAGCCGGCACGAAGCCGGCACGAACACGTTCCGGGTCGGGCGATATCCTCGGGCGATGAGCTCCCCACCGGGCCAGCGCCTGCTCCGCTACGACCGCCGCCTCGGCGTCCGCTTCGTCGCGGGCGCGGACGAGGCCGGGAGGGGCTCGCTGGCGGGGCCGCTCGTCGTCGCCGGCGTCCTGCTCGACTACGAGCTGTTGCAGGGTCACCGGGTGCGCCCGTTGGCGCTGCTGAACGACTCCAAGCAGGTCGAGCCGGAGCTGCGTGAGGTGTTGCTGCGAGCGGTGCTCGGCGCCGCGACGCAGGTATCGGTGCGCGTCATCCCGGCCTGCGATATCGACCGCAACGGCCTCCATCGCTCGAACCTGGCGGGCCTGCGGGATGTCCTCACCGATCTCGCGCCGCGAGCGGAGCGATGCCTCGTCGACGGCTTCCGGCTCGGCCCGCTGGCGCCGCCGCACAGCGCCGTCGTCGACGGCGACACGAAGAGCGCGGCGATCGCAGCGGCCTCGATCGTGGCCAAGGTGACGCGAGACCGGATCATGCGGCGGCTCGACGCGCTCTACCCGCGCTACGGCTTCTCGCGCCACGTCGGCTACATCACCCCCGGGCACTCGGCCGCGGTGCGCGCGCACGGGCCGTGCGAGCAGCATCGGCTGTCGTACGCCGCCAAGTGCTACGCGAGCGATCCGCGAGCTCGAAGCCGTGACCGCCGCGGCGTGAACTGACCGGGCGAGCGGCGGGCGCTCTGGCACTACCGGCTGCGCGGCTACCGCATCATCGGCACGAACGTGCAGGCCGGCCGCAACGAGCTCGACCTGATCGTCCGGCGCGGCAACGAGCTCACGTTCGTCGAGGTGAAGCAGAGGCGAGGCGCGGGCTTCGGTGGGGCGGTGGGGGCCGTCGACGCCGAGAAGCGCCGGCGTGTGCGCCGTGCCGCGCAGGTGTGGCTCTCGCGGAATCCGCAGCCCGAGTACGTCCGGGTCGGCTTCGAGGTCGTCGCGGTGGAGCAGGGCCGGTTGGTGCGGATTCCGGCGACGCTGGAAGAAAGCTGATCGCGGCGTGTCGGCGGCTTACGGTGCACTGACGACGAGGCGAAGCCCGGCGTCGAACGCGTCGAGCTTCCGCAGGTGGCCGTGCCGTTCGTCCCACAGACCGCTCTCGAGATCGCGGCGCACGCCTCGGACGACGCGTTGAACCACCGAGGCATCCATGCGTGCGAATCCGGATGTCGCGTTACGTGCCTGCTCGTCGAGTACGCGCTCGGGATGCGCCCAGAATGACCCGAGCATCCAATCGGGCGTGTCGCGCGAAACCGGCACGACCTCGATGCGCGTCCGCGCCGCCCAGCCAACGGACGAGCTGCTGGGGCGACGGGAAGATGCGCCGGTCCAGCTCAGCGACTTCGGGGAGGTAGTCGGCCATCAGCCACATCTCGCCGCTGACCAGCGGATCGTAGGTGAGGATCACGACCGTATCGCGGGCGACGCGGCGCATCTCCTCGATCCCGCGTTCCAGCTCGTCGTCCCAGTGGTGGATCGTGAGCACCGCCATTGCGGCATCGACGCTGTTGTCGCGCAGCGGCAGGTCGGCTGCGCTCGCGCGAAGTGCGGGCGGGATCGTGGGCGGCCGCTGCGCGGCCATCACGTCGCTCGGCTCCACCGCGATCACGTACCGATCGTCCGGCTCGTAGGAACCGGCCCCCGCGCCGACGTTGACGACGGATCGTGCATCACCGAGCGCACTCCGAATGGCCCGCTGAGATGTGCGGGTCCTCCCGCCGCGTCAGGGAGTATCCCTCTCCGATCTGGTCGTACCGAGCGCTCATCTCTTCATCCGATCCTGCGCCTACGGGGTTACGGTGATGCGCACCGTGTGGCCGTGCGGGGCGAACGTTCCGTCGTCGAGGATGCCGGTGACGATCTCGAAGAGGAGCGTCTCGTCTCCGTTCTCGGTCGCCATGTCCGACGCTGCCTCACGTACGTTGCGACTCTCGGCGAAGCTGCCGACGAGCGCGAAGACCGCCGCGCGGACCTGCCCGACGCGCCACCCCTCGTCGGTCCAGCGAAGCCGAAGGTCGAACGACCCGTCGGCTGACAGTCACGCGTCGTCGATCTCGAACGGCAGCGTTCGGCATGCCCGCTCGATATGAGGGAGGAGGTGAGCCTCGGGCTCCTCGCTCACCCAGCTCGGACGTCGCATCGCGTCGACCAACTCGACAGCACCGGCCGCGAATGCGGCGCGTCGGCGACGCCTTCACCCCGCTCGTCTCCGTCCCAACGGGGGTCAGCCATCCGGGAATGATCGTCAGCCAACGAGCACGGATCGCCTCGATGTCTCCAGGCGCTGCGTCACGGCCGTCGCCGTGTCCGCCGTGAGACCCGAGGACGACATGCCTCGCTCGGCGACCGCCTCGGCGCGATCGCGGGATCGCGCCGTCGCGCCAACGATGTACCTCGTAGCGGAAGATCCGGAGCCGTCGCGCCCGCGCGGCTGCCGACAGCGCCCTCGCACGACGACGCCCCGCTCCATCCTGTGAGCCTCGGCGGAATCGGCGTCATCTCGACCGCGAACCGGCCCTGCGGCACGTCAACGACGAGTGCCGAGTGGTAGAGGTCGCGTCGGCGGCCGGCGCTCGATCTTGCGGCGCGAGCGTCTCGAAGACGCGTCCGTTGAGCCGGACCGAGCGCCCTCCGGCTCCGAGCGGGAGCCAGTACAGGTCGACGCCGAAGTCGCGAGCTTCCTCCACGTACTCATCGTTCCTCGCGCCGCCGCCCGCGCGAATCGGCGCCAGCACCGACCATGGCTGCGGCGAACTACCGTGCGTGAGGCGCCGCCGCTCCGCGTGGGAGGGCGAGGATACGGCCGCCGGGCGGCGAAACCGGACCTGTGGCGGCCACCCAGGAAGCGCTCTATCAGGCGCACGATCTCGAGCTCTCCTGGTCGGAGGCGTCGCTGCCGGAGCGCGAGCGGACGAAGCACGTCCACCGGCTGCACCCGTACCTCGGCAAGTTCATCCCGCAGCTCGTCGAGACGCTGCTCGACCGGCACGTTCCCGCCGGTGGGCGCGTGCTCGATCCCTTCGCAGGCTCGGGCACGACGCTCGTGCAGGCGCTCGAGTCCGGGTACGACGCGACCGGCGTCGACATCGCCGGTTCAACGCGCTGCTCGCCCGCGTCAAGACGCGCCCGTACAACCTCGAGGCGCTGCGCCGCGACCTGCTTTGGGCCCACGCCGAGGCGGAAGCCTTCGAGCCGCGAGGCCGATATCCACGCGAGGCATCGGCCTACGTGCGCGCGTGGTTCGCGCCGGCAGCCGCCGAGGAGCTCCTGCACTTCCGGTCGCTCGTCGAGCAGGTCGGCTCGGCCGATGTGTTGCGGATCGTGCTCGCCCGCTCCGCCCGCTCGGCCCGGCGCACGGCCCACTTCGACCTCGAGTTCCCCCGCGAGCCGCAGCTCGAGCCCTACTGGTGCTTCAAGCACCGCCGTGAGTGCAAGCCGGTCGAATCTGCCCGCCGTTCCTGCTGCGCTACACGCTCGACACGCTCGAGCGGATCGAGGCGTTCTCGGCGGTGCGGGCCGACGGCTACGTCGCCAGGGTGCTACATGGCGATGCCCGCGCGATCGACCTCGAAGGCCCCTACGATGGCGTCATCACATCACCCCCGTATCCGGGCCTGATCGACTACCACGAGCAGCACCGCTACGCCTACGAGCTGCTCGGCGTCGACGAGCGCCGGATCTCGAGCTCGGCCGGCCGGCCCGAGGCACGAGCCGGGCCGCGATCGAGGAGTACGTCGAGGGCGTTGCGCAGGTACTCGCGAACGCCCGCTCGTCCCTCACGCTGCGGGGCCGGATGTGCATCGTCGTCAACGACCGCCGCGACCTCTATCCCGAGATCCTGCGTCGGGCGGGGCTTCACCTCGTCGACCGTCACGAGCGGCACGTCAACCGCCGCACGGGGCGACGGGCCGGCGAGTACTTCGAGTCGATTCTCGTCGCCGCAGCGACCTGAGCGACGGCACCCGTAACCGGCACACTTTCGCGCCACTTTCGGCTCGAATCGGTGGGCGGTTGGCCCGTACCGTCGGTGGTGTGCTCGCGCGAGCCCTCACCTCCGCCGTCGTCGGCCTCGAGCCGCGCCGCGTGGAGGTCGAGGCGCACCTCGTCTCGGCCGAGCTGCCCGCGTTCTCGATCGTCGGGCTCGCCGACCGCGCCTGCCAGGAGGCCAAGCACCGTGTGCACAGCGGCATCGTCAACGCGATGCTGCCCTGGCCCGGCCGCAACCGGATCACGGTCAACCTCGCCCCGGCGGCGCTTCGCAAGGAGGGATCCGGCTTCGACCTGCCGATTGCGCTCGCGCTCCTGGCCGGGTCGTACCAGCTCTCGCCCGAGCGGCTCCTCGAGCACGGCTGTGTCGGGGAGCTTTCGCTCGACGGTCGCGTGCGCCCGGTCGCGGGCACGATCGCCGTCGCGGAAGGCGCCCGGCGCCAGGGGCTGACCCGTCTCATCTGCGCTGCCGAGTCGGCGCCCGAGGCGGCGCTCGCCGGTATCGACGTCATCCCGGTGCACCACCTGGCCCAGGCGGTCTCCTACCTGCGGGGCGAGGAGGACATTCCGTTCGCCGCTCCACCCGGCAGCGACGAGCTCGAGGAGCCGTTCCTGCCCGACCTCGCGGAGGTGCGCGGTCAGGAGCGTGGCCGTCGGGCGTTGGAGCTCGCGGCAGCGGGAGAGCACAACGTGCTGCTCGCAGGCCCGCCGGGAACGGGCAAGACGATGCTCGGGCGGCGGCTACCGGGCATCCTGCCGCCGCTGACCAGGGACGAGGCGCTCGAGGTGACCCGCATCCACTCCGTCGCCGGAACGTTGCCGGCCGGGCGCCCGATCATCCTCGTGCCGCCGTTCCGGGCGCCGCATCACGGTGCCTCTGCAGCGGCGATCGTCGGAGGTGGTGCGGTGCCGCGGCCCGGTGAGGCGAGCCTCGCCCATCGGGGCGTGCTGCTGATGGACGAGCTGCCCGAGTTCCCGCGTCCCGTGCTCGAGTCGCTGCGACAGCCGCTCGAGGACGGCGTCGTCTCGGTCGCGCGGGTCGGCGGGCATGCGCTCTTTCCGGCTCGGTTCCGCCTCGTTGCGACGATGAATCTGTGCCCCTGCGGTGGGCGCGGCGACCCGGCCGCCGACTGCGCCTGCAGCCCGCAGCGGATCTCCGGCTATCGCGAGAAGGTGTCGCGCGCGTTGCTCGACCGGTTCGACCTCGTCGTCGCGATGCCGCGGCCGCGCGCCGAGGAGCTGGCCGCACCGCCCGGCGAGGCGTCGGCCGCGGTGCGCGTGCGCGTGATCGCCGCCCGGGAGCGGCTGCGCGACGGTGACGTTCTCCGCCGCACCGAGGCGGCATCCGCGCTGCTCGATCGGGCCGTCGAGCGGGTCCCGCTCTCCGGTCGTGGCCGAGCGCGCGTGGCCCGGGTCGCCAGAACGATCGCTGCGCTCGCGGGCTCCGACGCAGTGCTGCCGGAGCACCTGGCCGAAGCCCTCTCCTATCGCTCGCCCGTGGGGATTGGGGCCGCATGAGCGTTCGCAGCATCAGGCGGGGCGGACGTGAGTATCCGCCCTTGCTCCGGTCGATCCCCGACCCACCGCCGACGCTCTGGCTGCGCGGCGAGGCGCCTTCCGAGCTGCTCGCCCGGCCTGCGGTCGCGATCGTGGGTGCGCGGGCGTGCTCCTCGTACGGTCGCTCGGTGGCGAGGTCGCTCGCTCGCGAGCTGGCAGCGGCGGGTCTCGTCGTCGTCAGCGGCATGGCCCGCGGGATCGACGGCGAGGCCCACCGCGGGGCGCTCGACGTCGATGGGATCACCGTCGCCGTCCTCGGCTGCGGCATCGACCGCGACTACCCCGCCGCTCATCGCGACCTGGCCGGCCGCATCGTCGAGAAGGGTCTGATCGTGTCGGAGTACGAGCCTGGCATCGAGCCCGCGCCGTGGCGATTTCCGGCCCGCAACCGGATCATTGCCGGCCTCTGCGCGGCGACCGTCGTCGTCGAGGCGCGCGAGCGCTCGGGAGCGCTGATCACGGCGGACTTCGCGCTCGAGGACGGACGCGAGGTGATGGTCGTGCCCGGCGAGATCACGTCTGCGGTCTCGATCGGGTCGAACGCCTTGCTCCGGCTCGGTGCGACGCCGGTGACAGGGGCCGCCGACGTGCTCGAGGCGTACGGGATCGAGCGGCCGGTCGAGCCTCCGGCTCCGATCGAGGGCCTTGCGGGTGACCTCCTCGTGCGGCTTGCAGACGGCGCGGCGAGCATCGACGAGCTCGCCCGCGCTGCCGGCGTCGCTCCCGGCGAGGTGGCCGCGGCGCTGATCGAGCTGGAGCTCGCCGGCCGGGTCGACGAGTCGGACGGGGTCTACCGGGCGACGGTGACGCGGTGAGCGGATGAACGGCGCCAGTACGATCCGCGCGTGCCTCACGACCACCATGGGCTTCGCTGCGGTGCTTCGCGCCGCTGTCGGCGCCTCGCGATCGTCGGAGCGCTCGCCGTCGCTGCTGGCGTGGCTGCCGCTGTGGCTGCGGCGCCGGGTATCGCTGCTCCGGCGGCGGCGCGCCGCCGACCGCTCCGTCGCCGTCATCGTCGTGCCCCGCTTTGCTCCGTCCGCGTACGCCGATCGCGGTGCGGTCGGCCTGCTCGTGCCGGGTGCGGGCTCGACCGTCTCCCGCGAGCGGGCGCTCGCCTCCCTCGTGCGCGGCCGGGTCGTCTCGTCGCTCGTCGATCTCGACGGGACGCCGGCGATCCAGCTCGCGGACCGCCCGGCCACCACCACCATCTACGTCTCCCTGCCACCACCAGGGTCACACCACAACGTCACGCGCTATCCCGTCGCGATCATCGGGCCGGGCTACCGCGGCGTGCTCACCTCGGGGTCGACGCGTGATCGACGGGCTCGTCTCGCTCGCGGACATCGCGCCCACTGCGAACGCGATCGCAGCGGGAGAGACGCCGCCGATCCGCTCCCGAGCCGACCGCGACGCGGCCGCCACTCTCGCCCGTCTCGACGTGCGGCTCACACGCGCCCACGACGCCCGCACGGGCGCGACGCTCGTGCTCGTCGGCTGGCTCGTCGCGTTCGCGGCACTCGGTATCCTCGCCCGCCGGTCACTGGCGGGCCGTGCCGCCGTGCTCGTCGCTCCGGTCGCGCTCGCCACGGCACTTCTTCTCCGCGCGGTCGGCATCGATCAGCCGTCGACCGTGATCGCGATCCTTGCGGTCGTCACGGGGTTGGGGTCGTTCCTGCTCGCGCTCCGGCCGTCGCTGCTCGTTCCTGCCGTCGTCGCCTTCCTGGTGGGGTTCCTCGTCGTCCTCGCGGCCTGGCCGGAGGTCAACGCGCTGGCGGCGATCGGGCCGCATCCCGACGGCGGTGGACGGTTCTACGGCGTCACGAACGAGGTCGAGACCCTCCTGCTCGCGCCTTCACTCGCTGCTGCGGCGTGCAGCCGGCGTCATCGGTGCCACAGCGATCGGGCTCCTGCTCCTCGTTCTCGTCGGCTGGAGCCGCGCCGGCGCCGACGGGGGAGGACTGCTGGTCGTCACGGCTTCGTTCGCCGTCCTGCTCGCCCGGCTCACCCGCGTGCGGCTGACGCCGGCACGGCTCGTCCTCGGCGTCGCGGGAGTGCTCGCGGTCGGGCTCGCGATCGTCGGCCTCGATGCGCTGCTCGGCGGGTCGAGCCACGTGACCGACGCCGTCGGCGGCGGCCCCGGCACGCTGCTCGACGACCTCGACCGGCGCCTCCGGATCTCGTGGGCCGGAGCGACGTCGGCCGGCCACACGGCGTTCCTCTGCCTCCTGTCGCTCGGCGGGTCTCGCGTGGCTCGGCATCCGCGGCCGGAAGCAACCGGCGATCGCCGCCATGCTCGTCGCGATCGGCGTGTCGCTGCTCGTCAACGACACGCCCGTCGACGTGCTCGGCTACGGCGCGCTTGGATGCCTGGCGCTCACCGCCTGGGCGGAGACGCGATCGGAGCGGCTCGGAGATCCACTCCGCTGAGCCGCTCAGCGAGCGCACTGAGGCTTCGAGCCGCCTTCCAGAGCCACAAGAGCACCCCGCGCGTTGACCGACAGGTCGAGCCGCACGATCCCGGCGCGCCTGGTCGTGAGGCGAACCGTGCCGTCGTCGCCGCGCGAGAGGCAGCCTGCGCCCGTCGTCCAGTAGGGCGACCAGTTCGTTGCGATGCGGTAGCGGCCGGGGCGCGTGATCGAGACGGTGATCCTGTGCTGCCCGAACAGGAGAACTTCGGCGCGGCCCGGCCCGGTCACGATGGGCCGCGGTGACGGCACGGCGTAGATCGTCGTGTGCGCCGAACGGAACACCGGGACGAGGCTGGATGTCCCGCCCGCGATCAGCGCGGCCTCCGCCTTGGCGCTGTAGTCGAGCGGCGCATCAGGCAGCACGACGTAGCGCACCCCGAGCGATCGGAGCCAGGCGACGTACCGCACGCGGTCGAGCTTCGCGTAGAGCAGGTCGTTGCGCGGGAAGTCGTCCTGGCGGAACCAGCCGCGCGCGATGGGGATGCCGGCCGCGGGAAGGTAGGCGGCGGGCCAGTGCCCGACGGTGTCGACCGCTTCGACGCGGTACGAGGGAGAGAGGTTCCCGCGGAGGAAGCCGACGGCCGGCGCCCAGTAGGCGGCGTGCGCGGCGGGGTCCGCGCTCGTCTTCACGAAGCTCCCTGCCAGCGGGGTGAGGTTCCAGGCAACCGCAAGCGTCAGCGCGAAGAGGGCAACCGGGAGGGGACGCCAACGGCGGAGTGACAGCGTCAGGATCGCGATCGGAATCGCTGCGTACCGGAGCCGGGCGATGTTCTCCCCGAGGCTCGACGGAACGAGGTAGGCGGCCGTGCAGGCGACCAGGTAGACGACGTACATCCAGCGCAGCACGCCGGCCGCTGCAACGCGCCACGTGAGCACGATCCCGAGGCCGCAGAACACACACGCGGCCGCGAACTCGGGCAGCGAGAACGGGAAGCGCCCGCCGGCCGGGAAGAGCCGCAGCAAGCACGAGCTCGACCGCCGCCGCGAGCCCGAGCGTGGTCAGCGGCAGGACGAGCTCCGAGCGGCGCGGCGCCCGCGAGAGGCCGATTCCCGCCAGGATCACCGCCAGGAGGACAAACGCCACGGGGCTCGCCGTCAGGACGAGCACCGTCAGCAACGCGAACCGCCCACGCCGCCCGGCCTGGAGGGCCCAGAGCGCGAGCAGTGCCAGGGCGATGCCGAGCGCGAAGGGGAATGCGCCGGAAAGCACGACGCCGGCCCACACGACCGCGAAGGAGCGGTTCGACCAGCGCGACGCCGGCCCCCACTCACGCGAGGCGACGACGCCGAAAGCCAGCGCAGCGGTCGCGATGCTCGCAACCGCGAGCAGCTTGATCCCGAGCAGCGCGGCGAGCGGGTAGTAGAGGAGGCTGTAGGTGACGAAGCTGTAGCGGCCGGCGTACCAGAAGTTGTTCCAGATCGCGAACCCGTGATCCTCGAACAGGTCGCTCTGGTACAGGTGCGCGGCGAAGTCGCTCCCGGGCGGGCCGAGCCACGCAAGTGCGGCGGCGAGCGTCGCCGCAACTCCTGCGGCAACGAGGGCCTCGTGAGGGATCCCGCGCGCCGGGCGGGCAATCTGCGTCGTTGTCGAAGATGCCATCGCGCCTCGGTTGATCCTATGTCCTCGGCGGCCGGCCAGGCCCAAGAGGCGTGATGTGCATTAGGAGCACGTCTGGATGCGGCCCTGCACGCTGCGGATCGCGTCCGCCGAGGACGTCATCAAGGCAACCAGCCTTGACGACGTCCTCGTCGAACACGCTCCTTGGTGCAGAACCGCCCCAAACGCACTCCGAATACACACCACGCCTCTAGGATCACGCCGATGACGTCGTACTGGCTCAGCGAGCCGTCGCCACCGCGCCGGGACGTCCACGTGGACGAGCCCGAGGTCGTTGTCGTCGGCGCCGGCGTAACGGGCTGCGCGGCGGCCCTCCGGCTCGCCGAAGCCGGTAAGCGCGTTCGGCTCTACGACGGGCGTGCGGTCGCCGAGGGGGCGAGCGGCCGGAACGGTGGCTTTGCGCTGCGCGGCATGCCCGCCGCGTTCGATGTCACCGCAGAGTCGGTCGGCGAGGAGAGCGCGCGGTCAATGATGGCCTGGACGGAGCGCGCGATCGACACGATCGAGTCGCTCGCCGGCGATTCGTTTCGGCGAGTCGGCTCGCTTCGGCTCGCGGTCGACGAGGAGGAGCGCGACGAGCTCCGCACCGAGTATGAAGCGCTCGTCGCCGCCGGGTTCGCGGCGGCGTGGATCGAGAGCTTCGAGCCTCCGCTCGAGGGCCGGTTCGCGGCTGCGCTCCGCCACCCACCCGACGGAGTGCTTCAGCCCGCCCGCTGGGTGCGTCGCCTGGCCGCCCTCGCTGCGGAGGCCGGGGTGGAGATTCGCGAGCACACGCGCGTCGCGTCACTCGAGGAGCTCGGCGGAGCGACGGTCGTCGTGTGCACCGACGGGTACCCGAGCGGCCTCCTCGGCGAGATCGAGGGACTGATCATCCCGACGCGCGGCCAGGTGATCGCGACGGAGCCGGTCCCGGAGCGCTTCTTCGAGGTGCCGCATTACGGACGGCACGGCTTCGACTACTGGCACCAGGCCGAGGACGGGCGGATCGTCGCCGGTGGCTTCCGCGACGTGTCGTTCGACTCGGAGTTCACCGCCGACGAGCACCTCACCGAGCCTGTGCAGAACGCGTTGCACCGCTTCGTCAACGATCTGATGGGCCGTGAGCTGCGGGTCGACTACGCCTGGGCCGGCATCTTCGGCATGGTGATGGACTTCCTGCCGGTCGTCGGCCGCGTCCCGGGGCTCGACGACGTCTGGGTGGCCGGCGGCTACTCGGGTCATGGCAACGTGCTCGGCTTCGCGTGCGGCGAGCTGGTCGCAGGGGCGGTGCTCGGGAAGGACGAGCCGCTGATGGCGCAGTTCGATCCCGCTCGCCTGCTCAACATCGGCTGAGGAGCGCTCGACTGCGCGACCTCAACCGCCCTGCCGCCACCAACAGTGGTTTACGATCCATCCGCCTGATGACCAACCAGCCTGACCCGGAGGAACAGCGGCTCGAATCCGTCTACGAGTCGATGCTCGCGGCGCTGGCCCGGCGGGACGTCGGCCTGCTCGACGAGCTGCTCGCGGACGACGTCGAGTTTCGAAGCTATGCCACCGGCCCCGAGCAGATGCGCGGCAAGAGCGATGTCCTCGAAGCCGTGAAGGCGACGCGGGATCGAATCTTCGACCCCGTCCTGCTGGGCTTCGAGCACCTCGGAGACGGTTGGCTCATCGCTGCCGCGCAGTTGCGACACTCGGCGGAGGGAGGCTGGATGGCCGACAGCCGCAAGGCCGCCCTCGCACGAGTCGTCGACGCAAAGGTGTACGTGAGTCTCGCCTCTTCGACGATCGAAGAGGTTCGCGCGGAATTCGCGGCGCGGCAGTCGGTCGATCGGTCGTGACCGCCCGCGCGAAGGGGCCGGCCATGGCGTCGCTGAACCACGTCGGCGTCCGGGTCGGCGACCTCGACGCGCGATCCGGTTCTACGCGGAGGGATTCGGCCTCGAGCGCATTCCCTGCTCCGTCGTTCGCCGCGCCGGTCGTCTGGCTTCGAGCCGGATCGCTGCAGCTCCACCTCACGGAGTCTCGGGTGCCGCAGCCGAGCCCCGGGCACTTCGCGCTCGAGGTCGACGATTTCGGGGCCGTCTATCGCTGGGCCACGGCTACCGGCGTGCTCTCATGCAGCTGCCGACGGCTCTGCCGTCTTCGAGCTCCCTGGCGGCGAGTGCCAGATGTACCTCCACGACCCGAGCGGCAACGTCGTCGAGGTCTGCCACCCTGACGCCGGGCGCTGGCGGGAGCAGATCCCGGAGATGGTTCGGCTGGCGGATCTCTATCCCCAGAACGCCGATGCCGATCGGGCCACGCTCTTTCTCGATCGGTGACCGCTCCTAGTCGGACGTGAACAGCGTCAGCTGCATTCCGTCTGGAGCCCTGACGCGGGCGTTGCGGCCTCCCCATGGGGGCGTCACGGGAGCTGCAACTCGCTCCGCCCCGGCAGCGACGAGCCGCTCCGCAGTTGCCTCGCTGTCTATGACCTCGAGCGCGAAGCGAACCGGTCCCCGATACGCGGCGGCCGGCCTCGATCCGGTCGACGGTCTCCGCCTGCGCCTCGTCGAACAGCTCCAGCGTCGCCCGTCCAGCCTCGAGCAGGATCACGCGGCCGCCCTCGGTGCTCCAGTCGGCGAGCTCTACGAGCCCGAGCGCGTCACGGTAGAACGCGAGCGCCTCGTCGAAGTCCGGCACCGTCAGCGCCACTCGTAGCTCGGTCACGGCGGTCACAGTCGCTTCAACGCGCGGGAGCCGAGCCGCTATTCCCGCCCGGTGGCTACCGCGGCCGCTCACGGTTCGTGCGTATTCGAGCGTCGAGTGGCGCGAGGGTGGGAGTACACGCTGCCGGACGGCGGCGCTCGGAGGGAGTGCTCGGGCGCAGGCAGCTCTAGGGCAATTGCCAGAACGGCCCGGTGAGGCCGAGCCGGTCGAGAATCGCCTGGTTTTGCTCGCGCGTGTGGGGCCGCCAGTGCGGTGGCAGCCGATCGCTCCACCAGGCGTGCGCGAGCTCGCTCAACGTGGTCACGCCGATCGTCGCGCCGGGCGGCCGTCCACCGAGCCAGCGTTCGATGTGCTCCTCCGACCGGAAGAGGTTCATCGTGCCTCAGGTGAAGACGATGTCGTCCCACCAGTGGGCTGCCGGAACGAGGCAGTGGAAGAGGAGGCTCTCGTCGTCGGGGCGCCCGTCGCTCACGACGATGCTCAGCCCTTCGCCGCAATCGGGGCATGAGGCCTCGATCCGGCCGTCACCCTGCAGAGCGGCGCAGATCCCGAACGCGTCCCAGGCGCAGTTTGCGTACCACCAGCGCCCGTCCGCGTTGACGCGGTACGCGGTCGGCACGGCCGAGAACGGGTTCGCCATCCGGATTTCGGCGGTCGCCGGGTCGAGGACGATCGCGTGCTGCCTCGTGAAGCCGCTGCCAGCCGCTCGTCACCTCGGCGACGCTCGACGTCGCAGCCACGGCGACCTCGTCCGCCGTCGGCGCTCGCCCAAGCTCGACGAACAGCCCGTAGGTCGATGCTCTGAGGGCGAGATCGCGCTCATCCACGGGATCGCCTTTCGCTCAGAGGTCGAGTCGCGGCAGATCGAGCTGATCGGCCTTCGCAGCCGCAACCTTGGCGATCGCGAGATCCTGGATCGCAAGGCCCGTCGAGTCGAACAGCGTGATGTCGCGACTGCTGCGGCGGCCCTCGGCGTCGCCGGAGAGCACGCGGCCGATATCGGTCACGCGGTCGCGAGTGACGACCCCCGCCACGACGCCGGCGGCGAGCTCGCCGCCGTGGCTCGCCTGCTCCCAGTCGTCACAGAACAGGTCGGCGCGGGCGAGCTCGCCCACCGCGACCTCGGCCTTGCCGGGCCCGTCGGCGCCCATCATCGAGACGTGCTGCCCGTCGCGCAGCGAGCCGCTGGGGTAGAGGAGCTCCCGGCCGGGCGTGACGGTGACCACGATGTCGCTCTCGAGCGCCTCCTGCTGCGACGGTGCGACGGTGGCTCCGAGGCGATCAGCCACGAACGCGGCCCGCGCAGGGTCGATGTCCCAGAGCTGGACGTCGCTGCCGAGCGCCCGGAACATGCGCGCCGTCTCGGCGCCGTTGACGCCGCAGCCGATCACCGCGGTCGATTCGGCGCCCGAGCGGCACAGCGTCTCGGCAGCGATGACTGCCGCCGCCGCCGTCCGTAGCGCCGTCACCGCGGCGGCGTCCATGAGTGCGAGGAGCGCGCCGGTCTCCGTGTCGGAGAGCAACACGAGCCCGCTGACCGTGGGAAGGCCCTTTGGTGGGTTCCCCGGGAACGACGTGACCCACTTCAACACCGCGTGGCCGTCGCCGAGCGCCGGCATGGCCCGGAAGTCGCCGTGCTCCGAGCCCGAGACGTAGATCTTCGGCTGCATCGTCCAGGTGCCCTGGGCGTGGGCGATGAACGCTGCCTTGACCGCGTCGTAGGCCTCGTGCGGCGAGACGGCCCGCTCGACGTCGGCGCCGGAGAAGAATGGCACGGTCACGAGCTTGAGCTTAGAGCACCCGGTGCGCCCTGATCGAGCCGGTTCGCCGCTCGGGGCGCCCCGTGTTGATTCAACACAGCCACGCCGAGTGATCGATGGCGCAGATCGTCCGCAGGAATGAGGCAAGTCCATCCGCGCGGCCGATGGCAGCGGCGCCCGGACGGTTCAGGCTGCCTGCATGCACTGGTTCACTCTCATCGCACGACCCGGACGGGCAGCAGCGCTCGTCGCGACCGTCGGACTGCTGTTCGCCGGCCAGAGCCTGCTCGCGCTCGGCGGCGTCGCGTCTGCCGGGTACGGCACGCTCGCCGCGCTCGGCGCCGCCATCGTCGCGATCGGCGTGTTCGCGCCGCTCCACAGCCGTTCCGGCGCGATCGCGGTCGTCACCGCCCGAGTCGGCCTCGCACTCGCGCTCGTTCCCGTGGCCGGCTCGCTCGCGACCGGTTGGTCGATCTGGCTGCCGATGCTCGTCGTCACCCTCGCGGTCGCCGCGGGTGGCATGGCGTGGCTCGTGCTCGCACGGCGCCACGAGGGCGACATCCCCGGCCGCCTGCTCGAGCTCGCGCTCGCGGGCACCATCGTCGGCGCCCTGTTCGCGCCCCTTGGTGGCTGCATCCTGCCGGGCATCCTCTGGCTCGCCGTCGCCGCGGCGCTCTGGAGCTCCTACGCGGCGCCGGGCTTCAGCCTGGCCCCGTCACAGGCTCAGTAGATCCCCTCGCGACGGGCGTAGCGCTCGGCGCGCTCGACGTCGTACTGGTCGGCGTCGACGGTCGAGTTGAGGCTGTGGAGGATCTCGCCCTGGCTCGGCAGCTCGCTGCGCTCGATGTGCCGCTCCGGATTCCAGAGATCCGACCGGATGAACGCCTTCGAGCAGTGCGTGAAGACCTCGTCGACCTCGACCAGCAGCCCGAGCTTCGGCGTCTTGCCCTCGACCGCCAGGGGCTCGAGCAGCGTCGCGTCGGTCGTCAGCGCCGCGCGGCCGTTGACGCGGAGCGTGTCGCCGACGCCGGGGATGAGGAACAGCAGCCCGACGTGCGGGTTGTCGAGCACGTTGCGGAGCGAGTCGGCGAGCTTGTTGCCCGGCCGCTCCGGGACGAGCAGCGTCCTCTCGTCGAGGATGTGGACGAAGCCGGCCGGATCGCCGCGCGGGCTCACGTCGCAGGTGCCGTCGGTGGAGGACGTCGCGAGCAGCATGAACGGCGACCGCTCGATGAACTGGCGCGTCAGGTCGTTGAGGCTGTCGCTGATCTTCGACTGGACGACGGGCGTCGTCGAGCCGATCACGTCGCGGAGCTCTGCCTCGGCTGGTGATGGTTTCCGTCACTTGCGAGACGCAGCCTACGTGTGCTTGACGGCCGCGATCAGCTTGACGACGGAGTCCTTCGCGTCGCCGAACAGCATCGTCGTCTGCGGCTCGAGGTAGAGCTCGTTGTCGATGCCCGCGAAGCCCGGGTTCATCGACCGCTTCATCACGATCACGCTCGCCGCCTTGTCGACGTCGAGGATCGGCATCCCGTAGATCGGGCTCGAGGTGTCGTGCCGCGCCGCGGGGTTCGTGACGTCGTTGGCGCCGATCACGAGCGCAACGTCGGTCTGCGGGAACTCGGGGTTGATCTCGTCCATCTCCTTGAGCACGTCGTACGGCACGTTCGCCTCGGCGAGGAGGACGTTCATGTGCCCCGGCATGCGGCCCGCGACGGGGTGGATCGCGTACTTGACCTCGACGCCCTTCTCCTCCAGCAGCTCCGCCAGCTGCCGCACGTCGTGCTGGGCCTGCGCCACCGCCATCCCGTAGCCGGGCACGATGACGACCTTGCGGGCGAAGGAGAGCTGCACGGCGACGTCCTCGGGCGTCGTCGCGCGGACGGTGCGGCCGTCGTCGGCGCGCATCCCGGTGCCCGCACCGGCCTGGACCTGCCCGAACGCCCCGAACAGCACGTTCGTGACCGAGCGGTTCATCGCCTTGGCCATCAGCAGGGTCAGCATCGTGCCGGAGGCGCCGACGAGCATGCCGGCCACGATCAGGACGGTGTTCGAGAGCACGAAGCCGGTGGCCGACGCGGCGAGGCCGGTGAACGCGTTGAGCAGCGAGATCACAACCGGCATGTCCGCGCCGCCGATCGGCAGCACGAACAGCACCCCGAAGAGCAGCGCGAGCCCCACGAGCGCCCACAGCACCCACTGGTCGTGGACGCCTGCCACGAGCGCGACGCCGAGCGCGATCGTCGCGAGCAGCACCGCGATGTTGAAGATGTTCTGGAAGGGGAACGTGATCGGCCGGCCGCTGATCAGCTCCTGCAGCTTTCCGAAGGCGATCAGCGAGCCGGAGAACGAGATCGAGCCGATCAGGGCGGAAAGGACGGTGGAGACCGAGGCAGTCGTGGCGAGGCCGCCGCTCGCAATGTGGAACTCGGCCACGGCGACGAGTGCCGCCGCGCCGCCGCCGACCCCGTTGAACAGGGCCACCATCTGCGGCATCGCGGTCATCTTCACCTTGCGCGCGCCGACGAGGCCGACCGCAGCACCGATCAGCGCCGCGACGATGATCAGCACCCAGTTGCCGATGCCGTCGAGCAGCAGGGTGCTCGTGATCGCGAGGATCATGCCGACGCCGCCGATCCAGTTCCCGCGCCGCGCGTACTTGGGCGAGGAGAGGAAGCGCAGCGCGAAGATGAAGCAGATGATCGTGACGAGGTAGAGCAGCCCGATCAGGTTCGAGCCGGGGGAGATCACGGCGATCACGTGTCCGTGCTCTCCTTCTTCGGCTCCGGGCGCTTCTTGAACATCTCGAGCATGCGGTCGGTGACGAACCAGCCACCGACGACGTTCGCCGTCGCGAGCACCATCGCGATGAACCCGATCACCTGCAGGAAGGTGTCGTCGGCCTCGCCGAGCACGATGATCGCGCCGACGATGATGATCCCGTGGATGAAGTTCGTCCCCGACATCAACGGCGTGTGCAGCATCGCGGGCACCTTCGAGATCACCTCGAAGCCGAGGAAGATCGCAAGCACGAGGATCGTGAGCTCGATCACGAGCGAGAGGTTCACGCCGGTTCCTCCTCGGGGGCGTCGGGAGCGGGCTCTGGGGTCCGGGCGGCGGGAGCCTCCGGCTTGCCGGCAACGCAGGCGCCGGCGGTGATCTCGTCGCTCCAGTCGAGGGCCAGCTCGCCGCCGGGCGCGAGGTGCTGCAGCAGCGAGAGGACGTTGCGGGAGTAGAGCTGGCTCGCGTGGAACGACATCATCGACGGCAGGTTCGTGAAGCCGACGATCGTGACGCCCTCGCGGACGGTCTCGATGCCGGGCTGGGTGAGCTCGCAGTTGCCGCCCGCCTCGGCGGCGAGATCGACGATGCAGCTGCCGGGACGCATGTTGGCGACGGCGGAGGCGGGGATCAGCCTCGGAGCGGGGCGGCCGGGGATCAGCGCCGTCGTGATGACGACGTCGAAGTCGGGTAGCCGCTCCTCGAGTGCCGCCTGCTGGGCCGCCTGCTGCTCGGGCGTGAGCTCCTTCGCGTACCCGCCCTCGGTCTCCTCGCCCTGGACGCCGAGCTCGAGGAACCTGGCGCCGAGCGACTCGACCTGCTCCTTCACCGCCGGGCGCACGTCGAACGCGGAGACGACTGCTCCGAGCCGCCGCGCGGTCGCGATCGCCTGGAGGCCTGCGACGCCGGCGCCCATGATCAGGACGCGCGCCGGGGCGATCGTGCCGGCCGCCGTCATCAGCATCGGGAAGAGCCTGGGCACGCGGTCGGCGGCGATCAGCACGGCCTTGTAGCCCGCGACGTTCGCCTGCGAGGAGAGCGCGTCCATCGACTGGGCGCGCGAGATCCGTGGCACGGACTCCATCGCGAACGCGACCACACCCTGGCGGCGGAGGCGCTCGATGCCCTTCGGGATCGGTCAGCGGGGACAGGAATCCGATCAGGATCGTCCCCGGCTGCCATTGCCGAGACCTCGTCCGCTGTCGGCCGCGCCACCCTGACGATCGTGTCGGCGCCCTCGAGCAGGCTCCCTGCCTCGCGGAGCGTCGCACCGGCCTCGGTGTACCCCTCGTCGGGGTAACCGGCGGCCGCTCCGGCGCCGCGCTCGACCACGACCTCGAACCCGTCGGAGACCAATCGGCCGACGGTTTCGGGCACGAGGGCGACCCGGCCTTCGCCGGCGGCAGCCTCGCGGGGTACGGCAATCCGCATTCCCGGAATCTACGGGAAGGGATTTGGGGCCGTGGGAGGAACCTCACCGAACGTGACTCGGCTCTCGATCTTCACCGCCGCGATGAGCGTTTGCGACCCCTCGCTCGAGGGCCACGCCTCGCGGGTTGGCGTGCACGCCGAAGTAGTGGCGCGCCGGCTCGGCTGGACCGACGCCGCGCTCGAGGGTCTGCGGCTCGGCGCCGCGCTCCACGATGTCGGCAAGGTGAACGTTCGCTCCGACGTTCTCAGCAAGCCGGGACGGCTCGACGACGACGAGCTCGCCGAGGTGCGCGCGCATCCGGTCGAGGGCGCCTGGCTGATCGCGGGGATCCCGTCGCTCTCAGCCGGCGCTGCCGTACGTGCTGTTCCACCACGAGCGCTGGGACGGCGGTGGCTACCCGACGCGCCGCGCCGGGCTCGAGATCCCGATCGAGGGCAGGCTGCTCGCCGTCGCCGACTCGTTCGACGCGATGACGTCGTCGAGGCCGTACTGCGATGCCCGCGCGTTCGACGGAGCGATCGCGGAGGTCGAGCGGTGCTCTGGATCGCAGTTCGATCCGGCGATCTCGGACGCATTCATGGCCGCGTATTCGGCGGGCGAGATCGTCGCCGCCGAGCCGCTTTCGATCGCTGTCTGAACTGTGCCGCGCCGCCGGATGCAGGATTCATCCTGTCATCCGGGTTGCGACGACGTAGACGCACCAGAATTGCCTGCGGTCTCGGACAGCGGCACTTTGACGACTGACGAAATTATCGCGTAAAATAGAGCGCGAACAATTCAGTCGAACTACACACTTGTCGGGCGTATTCCATGCGCGTCGGCTGAGAGGAAATAGTCATGGCACGAAAGACGATTCTCGTGTGCGACAACTGCGGCACGGAGGTCGAAGAGGGGCGGGGCGCGGTCATGCGGGTCACGTTCAACGATGCTCGCCGCGGCGCGAAGGCGGCCGATCTCTGCGACGGCTGCGCCGGCACGATGCCCGGGAACGCCGTGGCGCGGCGGGGTCGCAAGCCCAAGTCGGCGGCGTAGAGCGCGCCGCGACGGAGACCCAGGGGAGAGGCTTCAAGCCTCTCCTCCGGGTTTCCGCAGTTTGCGGCGATGCGTTCCCGCGTAAGGAAGCAGCCGCAAACGCCCGGACTACGATGGGCTGATGGGTCTCTCGCTCGTGGTTGGCCCGGCACATGCCGGCAAGGTTGCGCTTCTGCTCGACCGGTTCGTCGCTGCCCTCGATCGTGATCCCTGGCTCATCGTCCCGAACCGCGTCGATGTCGACCGGGTCGAGCGCGAGCTCGCCGGCCGGGGCGGAGCGTTGCTCGCAGGCACGGTTGGCACGTTCGACACGCTGTTCGCGTTCCTCGCCGGCGGCGGTCCAGCCGCCCGCACGCTCGGCGATGCGGAGCGCACTCTCGTGCTCAGGCACCTCATCGCCGCGGCGCCGCCGGGCTCGCTCGGGCCGTCGGCGCGCTTTGCCGGCTTCGCCGACTCCCTCGCCGGCGCGCTCACCGAGATCGAGGCCAGCCTGCTCGATCCCGAGGATCTCGGCCCGGGCCTGGCCGAGCTGACGCGCGCCTACCGGGCCGAGCTCGAGCGCCTTGCCGTCCGCGATCGCGGCATGGTTCGCCGGCGGGCCGTCGAGCGCCTGACGAGCGAGCTCGGGTCGTGGAACGGCGCTCCGGTCTTCGCGTACGGCTTCGAGGACCTGACGGGAGCGGAGTGGCGCCTGATCGAGGCGCTCGCGGCGCGCGGTGAGGTGCATGTCTCGCTGCCGTACGAGCCGGGCCGGGCCGCGTTTGCCTCGCTCTCGCGGACGGTCGCCGATCTCGGCGCGCTCGCGGGCGGCGACATCGTCGAGCTCGCTCCGGGCTCGGACGCCTACCTGCCGCCGGGTCTTGCTCATCTCGAGCGCCACCTCTTCGACGACACCGCCACGCCGGCGCCGCTCGACAGCTCGGTGCGCTTCCTCGAGGGAGCCGGCCGTCGCGCCACGCTCGAGCTCGTCGCCGAGACCGTGCTCGAGCTCGTCCGCGACGGCATCGCGCCGGAGGAGATCGCGATCGTGTGCCCGTCGCTCGAGCGCTCTCGCGCGTCGATCGAGACGGCATTCGGCGCGCTCGGCGTTCCCGTCTCGATCGAGGCGAGGCCGCGCCTCGCGGCGACGGCGTTCGGCCAGGCGTTGCTCTCGTTGCTCCGCTTCGCCTGGGGTACCGGCACGCGTCGCGAGCTCTTCTCGTTCCTGCGGACGCCGTACGCCGGGCTCGGCCGCAGCGACGTCGACTTTCTCGAAGGCCGATTGCGCGGGCGGGCAGTCGTCCGTCGAGACCGCACGATCGAGGAGACGACGAAGCTGCGCACCGGCCGCCCGCTGCCGATGCTCGAGCTGCTCGCCGACGAGGACGCGCCGCTTGCCGCCGCCCGGGCGGTCGTGCTCGCGATGGCGCGAAACGCCTACGGCCTCGGCTCTCCTCCGGTCAGCGCGGCTGCCAAGCGCGACCTCCGCGCCGCCGAAGCAGCGGGCGTGATCCTCGACGAGCTCGAGCGGCTGCAGGTGGCCGGGATCGCGATTCGCACCGAGGACGTGATCGCGGCCCTCGACCGCGCCACCGTCCGCGGCGACGCGGCCGGCGAGCCCGGCCGCGTTGCGGTGCTCGACCTCGCGCGTGCCCGCACGCGCAGCTTCGAGGCGGTCTTCGTGATCGGCCTCGAGCAGGGGTCGTTGCCGCGACGCGACCCGACGTCGCCGTTCTTCGACGACGAGACGCGACGCGAGCTCGACGCTGCCCGCGGCGCCCGGCTCCAGCGGCCCGACGCGGCGAGTCGCGACCGCTACCTCTTCTACACCGCCTGCACGCGACCGCGGCGCCTGCTCACGCTCGTGCGCGAGGCAGCCACCGACGAAGGGTCACCGCGCGAGCCGAGCCCGTTCTGGGAGGCGGTCTGCGAGCTCTTCGACGCCGACGACGTGCGCCGGCACACGACGAGGCGCCCGCTCGCCCGGCTCACGTGGCCGATCGAGGCCGCACCGACCGAGCGCGAGCGCCTGCGTGCCCTCGCCCGCCTCGCCGCCGACGATCCGCGCGAGGCGAACGCGCTCGCGTATGCAAACGGGTGGCAGCGCAAGCTCGGCCGCGCGCGGCGGCGCGTTCTCGCGGCCGACGGCTGTTCGCCATCCACGTGCCCTGGCGCTCCTTGCCAGCCGCGAGACGTTCAGGGTCACCGACCTCGAGCGGATGGCGAGCTGCTCCTCGGCCTGGTTCGTCGAGCGCTATCTCCGCCCGGGTGGGATCGACCAGGCGATCGATCCGATGATGCGCGGCTCGATCGCGCACGTTGCGCTGCAGCGCTTCTACAAGCAGTTGCCGGCGGAGATCCCGGGCGCCGAGCGCGTGACGCCGGCGAACGTCGAGGCTGCCGTCGCGCTGATGCACCGCTGCGTTGCAGGCGCGCTCGATTCGGGCCTCCGCATCGATGCCGACGACCTGCAACGCCGCGAGCTGGGGCAGGGGCTGCAGCGCGACCTCGAGCAGCTCGTGCGGGCAGAAGCGGCTGCGAGCTCGACGTTCGTGCCTCGCGAGCTCGAGGTCTCCTTCAAGGACTACGAGCTCGCACCGGGCGTGGCGGTCGGCGGCAAGATCGATCGCGTCGACGTCGATCCGCACAGCGCCCGTGGCATCGTCGTCGACTACAAGTCGGGGGCGGCACCGTCTGCGACGCAGATCCACGACGAGGCGCGTCTCCAGATCCCGCTCTACCTCCTGGTGCTGCGCGACAGGATCGGGCTCGAGCCGATGGGCGGCGTCTACATGCCGCTCGGCGGCGGCCGTCGCCCGCGCGGGATGCTGCGTGCGGGAGACGAGCAGGTGCCCGGGTTCGCGGCAGGCGACTACCTCGACGGGCCGGAGTTCGAGGCCGAGATCGAGCACGCGCGCTCGTCGGCGGTCGTCCTGGCCGAGCGGATTCGCGGCGGCGACGTGATCCACGACCCGCGCGGCGGCGAGTGCCCCGCCTGGTGCGACCTCTGGCGCATCTGCAGGAAGGAGCGCCCGTGAGCGGGCAGGCGACGGGGCAGGCGACAGGCTTCAGCCTGTCGTCCGGGTCGAACGGCGGCCGCAGCCCGGATGACAGGCTGAAGCCTGTCACCACGCCCCAACCCCCAGCAGCAGGCGGCAATCGACGCCCGCGGCTCGACCTTCGTCTCGGCCGGGGCCGGCACGGGGAAGACGACCGTGCTCGTCGAGAGGTTCGCCCGCGCCGTGATCGACGACGGCCTCGACGTCGACTCGCTGCTCGTGATCACCTACACCGATCGTGCTGCCGGCGAGCTCCGGGCGAGGATCAGGGCGCGGCTGCTCGAGCTCGAGCGGCCCGATCTGGCGCGCGACCTCGACGGCGCCTGGATCTCGACGATCCACGGCTTCTGCCGACGGCTCCTGACGGCGTACCCGCTCGCAGCCGCCATCGACCCGCGGTTCCGGGTGCTCGACGAGTCGCAGGCGCGGGTGCTGCAGGGCGAGGCGTTCAACGCCGCCCTGGACGCGTTCTGCGCCGCCGACGAGCCGGACCGCTGGCAGCTACTCGCGACGTACAAGGCTGCCGGGCTCCGCAAGATGCTCGTCAGCGTCTACGACACGCTGCGCTCGGCCGGCCGCAAGCTGATCCTCGAGCCGGGGTTGCGCGAGAGCCTCGACGACGCCGTCGCCGCGCTGCTCGTCGAGGCGGAGTCGATCGTTGCCGACGGCAAGGCGAGCGACACGATGCGCTCGGCCGCGCGCGACGTGCTCGATCTGCTCCAGACGACGCGACTGCCGGAGCGACTCATCGAGCTTCCCGAGGGGACGGTCCGGGGCGCGCGCGCCGCAGCCTTCAGCGATGCGCGGAAGGCCGTGCGGGCGCTCGCGCTCGAGGAGCTCGCCTCGCGCGACCGCGAGCTGCTCCAGGAGCTCCTCACCGGCTTCGCCGCGGCCTACACCGAGGCGAAGGATCGCGAGTCGGCGCTCGACTTCGAGGACCTGCAGCTCCGCGCCCGCAAGCTGCTGCGCGAGAACGACGCGATCCGCGAGGTCGAGCAGCTCCGCTTCCGCTCGATCATGGTCGACGAGTTCCAGGACACGAACAGCCTCCAGACCGATCTCGTCGACCTGCTGTGCGCCGGCCCGACCAAGGAGCTGTTCTTCGTCGGCGACGAGTTCCAGTCGATCTACGGCTTCCGCCATGCGGACGTCTCGGTGTTCCGCGACCGTCGCGAGGCGGCGCCGCAGGTGCTGCCGCTGACGCTCAACTACCGCTCGCGGCCGGAGGTGCTCGCTGCGGTCAACCAGCTGTTCGAGGACGAGTTCGGCGAGAGCTTCCAGGAGCTGACGCCGGCGGGCGGCTACGGCGATCCGGTCTTCGGCACGCCGTTCGAGCTGCTCGTCACCGACAAGGCCTCGTACGCCGACTCCGGCGTGCAGTGGCGCCGCGCCGAGGCGCGGCACGTTGCCCGCCGCGTCCGTGAGCTCGTCGACGCGGGCGCGGCCACGCCGGGCGAGATCGTCCTCCTCTTCGCAGCCGGAACCGACGCCGAGTGGTTCGAGGAGGAGCTGCGCGCGGTCGACCTGCCGACGATCCGGATGACCGGCCGCCGCTACTTCGGCCAGCAGCAGGTCGTCGACCTGCTCCACTACCTGCGCCTGCTCCAGAACCGCTACGACGACGAGGCGCTGCTCACGGTGCTCGCGTCGCCCTTCGTCGGAGTCTCGAACGACGCGCTCGTCCTCATCCGCGCCAATGCCGAGAAGCGCCCGATCTTCAAGGGCATCGAGCGCACGCTGCCGGCCGATCTGGCCGAGGACGACCGCCGCCTCGTGCGCGCGTTCCTGCAGCGCTACGAGCGGCTCGTCGAGAGCTCGACCAGGCTCTCGCTGGAGCTCCTCTGCGAGCGCATCCTCGTCGAGCACGACTACGACCTGGCGGTGCTGACGCGCCGCGATGGGCAGCGCCGCTACGCGAACCTGCGCAAGCTCGCGCGCCTGGCGCGGTCGTACGAGGAGCTCCGCGGCCCCGACATCGAGGGCTTCATCCGGTTCGTCGCCGAGCAGGACGCCGTCGGCGCGCCCGAGCGCGACGCGGTCTCGGAGGAGGAGGGTGCCGACGCGGTGCGACTGCTCACGATCCATGCCGCCAAGGGGCTCGAGTTCAAGGTCGTCGTCGTCGCCGATGCCGGCCGTGAGCGCGCGCGCACCGACGAGATCCTCTGCCTCTCCGACGGGCGCTTCGGGTTCAAGGTCGCCCACCCGAGCACGGGCACGCGCGTCAGCACGACCTCGTACCAGGCGGTCAAGGAGACGCAGGATCAGGCCGAGGACGCGGAGCGGCTGCGTCTCTACTACGTCGCGATGACCCGGGCGATGGACCGGCTGATCGTGTCGGGCTCGGTCGACCGCTCGAGCGAGCGCGACGACCGGACGCCGATCGGGTGGGTCCTGAAGCGGCTCGGACTGGGGGAGGAGCTCGATCGCGCCGAGGCCTCGGGCCCGGTCGAGGTCGAGCGTGGCAACGCCGCCGTCGTGCTGCGGATCGACCGCTTCGACCCTGCCTCGCCGGAGCAGGCGGCGCCCGTGGCAGTGCCGGCGCGCAGCGACGAGGAGGGCCAGCTCGTCCTCTTCGAGGGCGCGGGGGAGGAGATCCCGGCTCCGGCGCCACGCCTGCGCGAGCTCGTCGAGATCCCCGTGCCACCGCTCGCGCGCGTGGCGCGGCTCTCGTACAGCGCCATCTCGCTGTTCGACCGCTGCGGCTACCGCTACTACGCGGAGCGCATCGTCGGCATGCAGCCGGCGCCGTGGGAGCCACGGATGGGTGCCGATGGGCCTGGCGGCCTCCATCCGACCGAGATCGGCGACGCCGTCCACCGGCTGCTCGAGCTCGTCGACCTCGCGAGCCCGGCGGCGCCGGGTGAGGTCGAGCTCGAGCTGCTCGTCCGCAGCTGGTACCCGACCGTGTCGGCCGAGGAGATCGTCCGCATCGGCGAGCTCGTGCGCTCGTACACCGGATCGGCGCTCGCCGCCCGCATCGCCGGGCTACGCGGCGTCCGTCCCGAGCGGCCGTTCGCGTTCGAGCTCGACGAGGTGCTCGTCAACGGCCGCCTCGATGTCCTCTGGCTCGAGGGCGAGCGCGCGCTCGTGCTCGACTACAAGACCAATGCGCTCCTCGGCCGTGATCCGGCGGAGATCGTCGAGGAGGAGTACCTGACCCAGCAGATCGTCTACGCGATCGCCTGCCTGCGCGCCGGTGCGACCGAGGTCGAGGTCGTCTACCACTTCCTCGAGGATCCGGACGCGGTCGTCTCGAAGGTGTTCACGGCCGACGATGCTCCGCGGCTCGAGGGCGTGCTCAGCGACTCGATCGCTCGCATCCGGGCGGGCGAGTTCCGGCCGACGCCGAGCGCCTTCGCCTGCTCGGGCTGCCCGGCGCTCAACGTCGTCTGCGCCGGGCCGAGGCTCGGCGGGTTCGACGAGTCGTGGGGTGAGGCTTCAGCCTCACCCGCTCTGCCGACGTACGGCTGAGGCCTCACCCTCGCCGTCCGCGAGTAGCCTCCAGCCCATGCGGGTCGCGGCGCTCTACGACGTTCACGGCAACCTGCCGGCGCTCGAGGCCGTGCTCGCCGATCCGCGACTTGCCGACGTCGATCTGATCGTCAGCGGCGGAGACCTCGTCGCAGGCCCGATGCCGTCGGCATGCCTCGATCTGCTCGTCAGCTACGGCTCGCGGGTCGGTTCGTTCGCGGGAATGCCGATCGCAACGTCCTCGAGCACGGCGAGACGCACGGAGGCGCCTGGTGCGCTGCCGAGCTCGGACCCGAGCGCCTTGCCGCCGTGGCCGAGTGGCCGCTCACGATCGAGCTCGACGTCGCCGGCGGCACGACGTTCTGTCACGCGACGCCGCGCTTCGACGACGATCTCGTCACGCGGCTGACGCCCGACGACGAGCTCGCGGCAGTGCTGGAGGGCACGCCGACGCACCTCGTTGTCGCCGGGCACACGCACATGCAGGTCGACCGGCTCGCCGGCGGCCACCGGTTCGTCGTCGCCGGCAGCGTCGGCAGGCCGTACGAGGGCAGGCAGGGGGCGTTCTGGGCCTTGCTCGGGGACGACGTCGAGCTCCTCCACACCGACTACGACATCGAGAGCGCCGCCGCGGCGATCCGGGCTACCGACTTCCCGGACGCCGACGACCACGCCGAGACCCTGCTCGATCCGCGACTGCCCCACGCGGTATCCGCGTACTTCGAGAGCCTCCGTGGCGCGTAGCTTCGTCTCCGAGGCGCGGCGTCGCGGCCTCGGAACCCGGAAGCAGCGAATCGGGCCGATCATCGAGCGGCTCGCAGAGGCGCACTCCGACGCCGAGATCGCGCTCCACTTCGGCAGCGACGTCGAGCTGCTGATCTCGGTGATGCTCTCCGCCCAGACGACGGACGTGAACGTCAACCGCGTCACCGAGAAGCTCTTCGTCAAGTACCGGACGCCCGAGGACTACCTCGCGGTGCCGGTCGAGGAGCTCGAGCAGGACATCTTCCAGACGGGCTTCTACCGGCAGAAGACGAGGTCGATCCGGGGCGCGATGCGGATGCTGATCGAGGAGTTCGACGGCCAGGTGCCGCGCACGATCCCGGAGCTGCTGCGGCTGCCCGGCGTCGCGCGCAAGACGGCCAACGTCGTCGCTGCGGAGCTCGGCGACGCGCAGGGCATCGTCGTCGACACGCACGTGCGGCGACTCTCGCAGCGGCTCGCGCTGACGCGCGAGGAGGATCCGGTCAAGATCGAGCGCGATCTCGTGAAGATCGTGCCGAGGGCCGACTGGCACCGGTTCCCGCATCTCCTGATCTGGCATGGCCGGCGCGTGTGCGACGCGCGCAAGCCGCGCTGCGAGGTGTGCGTGATCGAGGATCTGTGCCCGTCGAGCCGGGTGGCAGCACCGCCGGCGTAGGGGAGCGGCTTCAGTTTTTCCAGGGGTTTCGTCGTACACTCGTGCGCATGGTCGTGTGCTCGCACTGCGGGCAGGAGAGTCCAGAAAGAGGCGCGATTCTGTGCCGCGTGTGGCTCGGCGTTCGCTCCTGCCGTCCGCCGCGAGGAACGCAAGGTCGTCTCGATCGTCTTCGCCGACCTCGTCGGCTCGACGGCAGCGGCCGAGCGAAGCGACCCGGAAGACGTGCGCGCTGTTCTGGCAGCGCATCACGCACGTGTCCGGGCCGAGCTGGAGCGATACGGGGGCACGGTCGAGAAGTTCATCGGCGACGCGGTCGTGGCGGTGTTCGGTGCGCCCGGTCGTGCACGAGGACGATCCGGAGCGTGCCGTCAGGGCAGCCCTTGCGGTCCGCGACCGTCGCGCGCGAGGCGGATGCTCGAGCTGCGCGATCGGCGGTCAATACGGGCGAGGCGCTCGTCTCGCTGGACGCGCACCCGCTCGAGGGGGAGGGGATGGTCGCGGGAGACGTGGTCAACACCGCAGCCAGGATCCAGTCGGCGCGCCCATCAACGGCGTCCTCGTCGGTGAGACAACCTATCGCGCCACAGCGCACCTGATCGAGTACCGCGAGGCGGCGTCGATCGACGCGAAGGGCAAGGCGGAGCCCGTCGTCGTCTGGGAGGCAATCGCGCCCCGGTCGCGCTTCGGCAGCGATGTCGAGCTGGCGCCGCTTGCGGCCCTCGTCGGCCGACAGCGGGAGGTCGATGTGCTGCGCGACGCCCTCACTCGTGCGCGGGAGGAGCGTGAACCGCAGCTCGTCACGCTCGTCGGCGTGCCCGGGATCGGCAAGAGCCGCCTCGTGGCCGAGCTGCTGCAGATCGTCGGAGCAACACCGGAGCTGATCACCTGGCGGCAGGGCCGCTGCCTCTCCGTACGGCGACGGGATCAGCTTCTGGGCGTTCGAGCGAGATGACGAAGGCGCAGGCCGGCATTCTCGAGGGCGACCCGGCGGACGAGGCGGCCCGGAAGCTCACGGATGCGGTTGCCGTGCTCGTCCAGGACCCGACCGAGGCGGAATGGGTCGTCGGTCACCTGCGTCCACTCGTGGGCCTCGGGTCGGATGACCGGTGGCGGCGGCGAGAGCCGAGGCGAGGCGTTCGCCGCCTGGCGTCGCTTCTTCGAGGCGATGGGCGGTCAGCGGCCGACGCGTGCTCGTCTTCGAGGATCTGCACTGGGCGGACGACGGCCTCCTCGATTTCATCGACGGTCTCGTCGACGGGCGACCGGCGTGCCGTTGTTCGTTCTCTGTACCGCGCGGCCGGAGCTCCTCGTGCGACGCCCGAACTGGGGTGGGGGCAAGCCGAACACGCTCACGCTGTCGCTGTCCGCGCTCTCCGACGAGGAGACGGCTCGCCTGATCGCCGGGCATCTCTCACAGGCTGTGCTCCCGGCGGAGATGCAGCAGACGCTGCTCGCGGCGTGCGGAGGGAAACCCGCTCTTCGCCGAGGAGTACATCCGGATGCTCAAGGATCGTGGCCTGCTCTCCGCGACGGCGAGACGTGGCGGCTCGACGCGACCGAGGCGGAGGTGCCGGAGACGGTGCAGGGCATCATTGCCGCGCGGCTCGACGCGCTCGAGTCGGACGAGAAAGCGTTGCTCCAGGCTGCCTCGGTTGTCGGGAAGGTGTTCTGGCTGGGCTCGGTCGCTGCGATCGCCGGGATCTCGCCCTGGGACGCGGAGGAGCAGCTGCACGCGCTCGAGCGCAAGGAGCTCGTGCGCCGCGACCGCCGCGCCTCGGTGGCGGGCGAAACGGAGTATTCCGTCAGGCATGTGCTCGTCCGCGACGTCGCCTACGGGCAGATTCCCCGGGCCCGCCGCGCCGACCTCCACCTCCGCGCGGCCGAGTGGATCGAGTCGCTCGGGGACGAGCGGACAGAGGATCGCGCCGAGATGCTCGCCCATCACTACGTCACAGCCCTGGAGCTGACGACGAGCCGCCGGAGGGGATGCGGCCGCGCTCGAGGCACCGGCCCGGATTGCGCTGCGCGAGGCCGGCAACCGTGCCTATGCGCTCAGTGCGCTCGAGGCCGCGGCGACGTTCCACGCCAGGGCGCTCGAGCTCTGGCCCGAGGACGATCCCGACTACCCGCGCCTGTTGCTGGAGCGGGGGAGAGCCCTCGTCCTGGTTGCGGGCGGAGGGAATCCCGGAGCTGCAGGAGGCCGCCGATCGGTTCCGGGCCGCCGGCCAGGTCGAGGCGGCCGCGGAGGCCGAGGCCAACCTCGGCGATGTCTACCGCTTCAGCGGCCAACAGCAGACGTCGCTCGCGCACCACGAGCGGGCGATCGCACTCATCGCGGACCTTCCGGAGACGCGCGTCACCGCATGGATCCGCGCTCTCGCCTGGCGTGCCGCCCTGCTTGCGGGCCAGCGCGTCTCGCTCGAGGAGAGCACGCGAATCCTCGCGCTCGCCGAGGAGCTCGGCACCGCCGAGGAGGTTCTCATGGCCCGGATCACCTTCGGCCTCGCTCAGGGCGCTCACGGCGACCCGTATGCCGAGATCGACGACTCTCGAGCGCGCGCTCGAGCTCGCGCGACACGGCGAACTCGCATCTCGTCGGTCGTGCCTCTGCAAACCTCGGCTACGATTCTCAGCCACCGTCGGCGATCTCGACCGCGCCGGGCAGATCCACCGTGAGGGGGTCGAGCTGGCGCGCCGTCTCGGGAGCCGCCTCGAGTACTCGCTCGTCGCCGAGTGTGCGCTCGACGACTTCATCGCCGGTGACTGGGATGCGGCCGGCGACCGGGCGACCTCGTACCTCGAGCACCGTGGGGCAGGACAGTTCATGGACTCGGTCGCGTACCAGGTGCTCGCGAGCCGTCGCCGCGGCCGGGGAGATGGAGCTACCGCCGAAGCGCACGCAGCGGCCATGATCGACTCCGCCCGTGAGAACCGTGAACCGCAGACGCTTCTCGCCACGCTCGGCGAAGGTGCCCGGCTGGCGCTCGATGCCCGCGAGCCCGAGCGGGCGCGACTCCTGCTCGACGAGCTCATAGCGGCTTATCCCGACATTCGAGTCGTTCGAAGTCGACGTGACACAGGTCGGTGGCTTCCTCGCAGCGGCGGCGCTCGGGCGCACGGCCGAGCTCGGAGCCCTGCTCGATCGGGTTGCCTACGGCAATCCCTGGGTCGAGGCGTGCAAGCACATCGTCGCCGGCCGTCTCGACGAGGCCGGTGACGCCCTGCACGCGCGCGAGGCGCACGCGTATGCCGCGCTGACGCGGCTCCTCGAGGCAGAGCTGCTCGGCAGCGAGACGCGCTGCCTACCCGACGCGATCGCATTCTTCGAGCGCGCCGGCGCGACCGCCTACCTCGCGCGCGCCGCCCGCCTGCTCGAAGCAAGCGCCTGATCGGGGCATCGGCGCGCGGCGCCCGGCTTCAGCCGGCCGTCCGGGCTACGGCCGCACCCAGTGCTGCAGCCGCAGCCCGTCGCCGTAGGCGAACTGGCGCAGGAGCGCGTAGCGGGGCGTGCGAACGACCGGGCGCGCCGCGGCGATCGCACCGTCCGGCGTGTCGGCGACGACCGCCACCCAGCCGCCCGACCCCCTGACCTGGCCGATCAGCGGCAGGTACGGCGCGTAGTACGCAACGACCGCCCGGGCGCGCGTGCGGCACGACGACGACCGTCTCGTTGCCGCCGCGCACGCGCTTCACGGCTGCCGCGAGCGCGCGCCAATCCTCGTCGGGCGGCTGGCGCAGGCGATCGGCGGTCGCCACCGCCGACGAGACGAGCAGCAACGCGACACCCGCCCACACGAGGCCGCGCACCGGAGCGAGGAGTGGCGCCGCCGCACCCGCCGCGAGGGCGAGGCCCGGCGCGCAGAGCACGAGCGCGCCGGTGAACACCGGCAGCGCCAGCGCGGCGAACAGCAGCGCGACGAGTGGCGCAGCGATGAGCGCTGCCACGAGCACACCGCGCCAGCGGCCGGAGCGGGCACCAGGCAGCCCGAAGAGCACGTAGAGGCCGGCCGCGGCGGCGATCACCAGCACGGGGTTCACAGCCGATCGGATGCGACGAGCCCGCGGGCCAGCCGGCCGAGGTCGAGCGTCCCGGCGCCGTCGGGTGCGTCGAAGCGATCGACGGCCATCCAGACGAGCAGCGCGCCCGCGACCACCGTCCCTGCGACGAGCGCGATGCCCGCGCGCCGCAGATCGGGCCGCTCGCGGAGCGCGATCAGCGCGGCGCCGTGCGCTGCCAGCACGGACGCCGCGAGCGGGTGGGTGAGGGGCAGAGCGGCTGCGACGACGGCGTAGGGAATCCAGCGCCAACCGCCGCCCCGCTCGAGCGCGAACACGAAGAGGAGGGTCGCCAGCACGACGCCGAGCAGCCCGAGCGCGTACGGACGTGCCTCGCGGGACGCCTCGATCACGCCGGCGTTGACGGCGAACGCGAGACCCGCGACGAGCCCGCCGACCCGCTCGAGCAGCAGCGTGCCGAGGACGACGAGCAGCCCGGCGGCAAGCGCCACGGCGACCGCGGACGGCAGCCTCAGCGCCAGCTCGCTGTCCCCGACCGTCCCGGCGAGCTTGAGCAGCAGCAGCTCACCGGCCTGCCCTGGATCGTCGTGGACGATTCGCGAGACCACCGTGCCGAGCGAGCCCTGCGCCGCGGCGGCGGACGCTGCCTCGTCGACCGACAGCGAGCGGTGCCCGAGCGCGACGACACCGAGTGCGAGTGAGCCGAGGGCGACGGCGACGGGTGCAAGCCGCCAGGCGAGCTCGCCGGACGTACCCGCGCGTTCGGCAACGGCGATGCCCTCGGTCACGGATCGAGGCTACCTGGGGGCTCGGCTACCCCTCGCCGCTCAGGACGGCGGGTCGACGCCGAGAGGATCAGCTGCCGGCAGCGGCGAGCGCCGCGTGGCGCTGCTCGCTCAGGAACCGCTCCGCGTCGAGCGCGGCCGCACACCCGGAGCCGGCCGCGGTGACGGCCTGCCGGTAGGTGTGATCCTGGACGTCACCGGCGGCGAAGACGCCCGGGACGTTCGTCTCGGTCGACTTGCCCTTGGTGATGAGGTAGCCCGAGTCTTCCTCGTGGTCGAGCTGATCGAGGAACAGCCCCGTGTTGGGGTCGTGGCCGATCGCGACGAAGAAGCCGTCGGTCTCGATCTCGCTCAGCTCGCCCGTGACCGTGTCGCGGAGCCGCACGCGACGTCGACCTTGCCGTCGCCGAGCACCTCGTCGACCGCCTTGTTGAGGACGAACTCGATGTTCTCGGTCGTCCGTGCGCGGTCGACCATGATCGGCGAGGCCCGGAACTCCTCGCGCCGGTGGACGAGGTAGACCTTGCTCGCGAAGCGGCTGATGAACGTCGCCTCCTCGAGCGCCGAGTCGCCGCCGCCGACCACCGTGACGACCTTGTCCCGGAAGAACGAGGCGTCGCAGGTGGCGCAGTACGAGACGCCGCGGCCCTGGAGGCGCAGCTCCGACTCGAGCCCGAGCTGGCGGGCGCTCGCGCCGGTCGCGACGATGACGCTGTCGGCCCGGTACTCGTCGTTGCCGACGTAGACCTTGAAGGGCCGCTCGGAGAAGTCGACGCGCGTGACGTCGTCGGTGAGGAACTCCGCGCCGAAGCGCTCGGCCTGGCGGCGGAAGTCCTGCATCATCACCGGCCCCATGACGCCGTCGGCGTAGCCGGGGTAGTTCTCGACGTCCGAGGTGATCATCAGCTGGCCGCCCCAGTTGAAGCCCTCGATCACGAGCGGGTGCAGGTTGGCGCGCGCCGAATAGAGCGCTGCGGTGTACCCGGCAGGGCCGCCTCCGATGATGATCACGTTGCGTACGTCGCTCACGGTTGTCTTAGCTCCTAGTGGAAAAGAGGGGGAAAGGCTTCAGCCTCTCCTCTTGGTTGATTTTCGCCTCTACGGTAGTAAACGAATCGGGTGTGCTGCGTGTTCCTTGCCTGGGACCGGTCGGAACCCTGGGGAGAGGCTGAAGCCTCTCCCCGCTCGTCCCACGCTGCCCGCTCTCGGCGCACTGCAAGCCTAGGCAGCGCTGGCGTCGGCCGGGCGGATCTCGAGCGGGATCGGGCCTTCCGCGGTGTCACCGATCGAGCTCCTGGGCGCTCAGCGCCCTCGTCTGGCGATCGATCGGCACGAGCTCGGGCGGCTCGATGCCCGTGATCCCGTGCTGCTCGAACCGCCGCGCCTGCGGCAGCACCTGCCGCTCGAGCGAGCCGACCGTCTCGTTGTAGGACTTGACCGCGCCGTCGAGCGAGCGGCCGAGCTTCGAGACGTGCGCGCCCATCGTCGAGAGCCGCTTGTAGAGCTCCCGGCCGAGGTCGCTGATCTGGCGGGCGCCCTCGGCGATCGTCTCCTGCTGCCAGCCGTAGTGCACGGCGCGGAGCAGGCCGATCAGGTTCGTCGGCGAGGCGGGGATGACGTTGTTCGACAGCGCCAGCTCGTGGAGTGACGGGTCGACGTCGAGCGCGGCGAGCCAGGACGACTCGTCGTGGAGGAACATCACCACGAACTCGGGCGTCGCCTGGAGCTGCCGCCAGTACGCCTTCTGGCCGAGCGTCTGGATGTGCGTCGCGCACCTGGCGAGCGTGGTCGGCCATGCCGGCGGCGCGCACTGCGTCGTCGGCGCCTTCCTCGTGCGCGCGCAGGTAGCCCGCGAGAGACACCTTCGAGTCGATCACGATCGACTTCCCGCCCGGGAGCTTCACGATCACGTCGGGCCGCAGCACGCCGTCCGTCGTCGCCCGGCGAGAGACTGCTGCTCGTCGAAGTCGCAGTACGGACAGCATCCCGGCCATCTCGATCACCCGCCGCAGCTGGATCTCGCCCCACTGGCCGCGCACCTGCGAGTTCGCCGCGCAGGGCGCTGACGAGGTTGCCCGTCTGCGTGCGCAGGCCCTCGTTGTTCTGGCGGACGATCTCGAGCTCCTTGTGGATCTCGCCGTAGGCCCGCTGCCGCTGCTGCTCGAGCAGGTTGACGTTGATCTCGACCTTGTCGAGCGACTTCTGCAACGGCTCGACGAACACGCCGAGCCGCCCCATCGCCTGCTCGGTGAACGCGTTCGCGTTCTCGCGGAGCGCCTCGGTCGAGAGCGCCTTGATCGCGTTCTCGACGCGAACGTCGAAGGCACCGCGCTCGGCCGCGAGCGCACCCTCGGTCTCGGCGAGCAGACGCTGCGCGTCCCGCGCCTCCAGGTTCGCCCGATCGCGGTCGGCAAGCGCCCGCCGCAGCGCGACGGCGTAGACGCCGGCGGCGCCTGCGACGAGTCCGATCAGGAGGGCGACGATGACCATGAGGGGAACACACGGTAGTCCTGCCCCCGGACGGAGCCTGAGGCCCGTTGCTCCGGCTACCATCTCGCGAAATGTCGACCGGCCCACGACCCAAAGGACCCCAGCCGAAAGGCCCGCAGAAGAAGTCGGGCGGCGTCAAGGTCCCCTCGACCGGCTCGGGTGGTGCGTCGACCCGGCGCACGCTCATCGCGATGGGGATCGCGGGGCTCATCGTCGTCGCCGCGGCCCTCGGCTATGTGTTGCTCGGCTCGGGCGGCGGCTCGCTCCACGGATGCGATCAAGCAGCTCGAGGCCGCCGGGTGCACCGTGCAGAAGGTCGCAGCGCTGCCGTCCGGCGATCACTCCGTTCTGACCCCGGGCGGCACGTCGAAGAAGTGGAACACCGACCCGCCGACGAACGGCCCGCACTACCAGCAGTGCGGCGATCTGGGGCGCGTACACGACGCCGCTCTACCCGGCGCAGGTCGTGCACAACCTCGAGCACGGCGGCATCTTCATCCAGTACGGCAAGGACGTGCCGCAGGCCACGGTCGACCAGCTGAAGGGGTTCTACGACCAGCACCTGAACGGGACGCTGCTCGCGCCGCTGCCGAAGCTCGGCTCGAAGATCGCGCTGGGCGTGTGGACGACCAGCAGCCCGACGTCAGCCGAACACCGGCACCGCGTACCTCGCGAAGTGCACGTCGTTCGACGAGAGCGCCTACGCGGCGTTCTTCAAGGCGTACCAGTTCAAGGGCCCCGAGCGCTTCCCGGCCAACACGCTCACGCCCGGCACGTAGGAGCCCGGACGACAGGCTGAAGCCTGTCGCCGCGGCGGTCCGGCGCCCGGCTTCAGCCGGTCGTTCGGGCTTCGTTCGTTCCACCATGCCGGGGCTGGGACTCGAACCCAGACGTCCCGAGGGACACCCGATTTTAAGTCGGGCGCGTATGACCAGTTTCGCCACCCCGGCGTTCTCGCGTGCCCGCGATGGCGAAGCGTATCGCGCCTCGTCCTCGGGGCAGGTCGGTCAGGACATCGCAGGCGTGTCGAGTAGCGCTCCGACCAGATCCGGGATGCGGATCGGCTTCGTCACGTAGCCGTCCATGCCGGCCTCATCGGCTTCGCGCCGATCCTCGTCCGTGACGTTCGCCGTCATCGCCACGATGCGCGGCCGCTCCTTCGGCGCGAGCCGCTCGTGGATGACTCTGGTCGCCTCGAGGCCGTCCATCTCCGGCATCTGCATGTCCATGAGGACGATGTCGTAGGGCTGACGCTCGACGGCCTCGACGGCCTCGAGTCCGTTCGCGACGACGTCGGCCTCGTACCCCATCGCCCGTAGCAGCCTGAGGGCGAGCTTCTGGTTCACGATGTTGTCCTCCGCGACGAGAATGCGAAGCGGATGCCTGTCGGCCTGCTCGGGGTCGAGGTCGAGCTTGCCGTTGTCGGCTGCGGCACTCGGCAGCTCGGCGGTCGTGGCCGTTCGTGCGATGAGGGTGAGGTGGAAGTGCTACCGGTTCCTTGACCGTCGCTCTCGGCCCACATCGTTCCGCCCATCAGCTCGGCGAGCCGCTTCGAGATCGCGAGCCCGAGGCCGGTGCCGCCGTAGCGGCGCGAGATCGACGCATCGGTCTGGCTGAACGAGCCGAACAGCCGGTGCATGCGGTCGGCCGGGATGCCGATACCCGTGTCGCGCACGTGATGTGGAGCTCGACCTCGTCCCCGCCCGCGGGTGCCGGTTGTGCGTCAACCGTGAGCACGACGCTCCCTCCTCCGTGAATTTGACCGCGTTGCCGAGGAGGTTGAGGAGGATCTGCCGCAGGCGGCTGCCGTCGCCTAGATCCCGGGCGGCACGTTGGGCCGATCTCGGCACGAAGCTCGAGCCCCTTGTCACTCGCGACGGTGCGCATCAGGGTCACCGCTCCTTCCGCGCACTCGCGAACGTCGAACGGCACGATTTCGAGCTCCATCCCTCCGGCCTCGATCTTGGAGAAGTCGAGAATGTCGTTGATGATCGTGAGCAGGGCCTCGCTGCTCGACCGGATGATCGTTGCCTGCTCCTGCTGGTCATCGTCGAGATCGCTGCGCAGGAGCAGGCCACTCATCCCGATGACGGCGTTCATCGGCGTTCGGATCTCGTGGCTCATGGTCGCGAGGAAGATGCTCTTCGAGGCGTTGGCGTCGTCGGCGACCTTGCGGGCCTCCTGGGCCTCGGCAAAGAGACGGGCGTTGTCGAGCGCGATCGAGGCCAGCTGGGCCAGGCGCTCCAGCAGGTCGACTTCCGTGGGCGTGAACGGCCGCGCGTCGGAGGGGTCGCGGGCGATCCCGAGTGCGCCCACCGTCGCCTCGCCCGACCGCAGCGGAACGGCGACGAGGCGCCCGATCAAGCCGCGCCGGATCCCGGGATCTCTGCGCGACCACGCGTCGTAGTCGTCGACCACGACGCTCTCACCGGTGGCCCAGACCTGACCGGCGACGCCGACGCCGGCCCGGAGTCGCCTCCCGCGATCCGATTCGAACAGCCCGGTCGCGATCCGATTCTCGATCTCCTCCGCGTCTGCCGTGGCGAGGTAGACGTATCCGTGCGGCGTGCCGAGCATCTCACCGGCACGGTTGACGAGCTCGAGCAGGGCTCGTCGAGGTCGAGGCGCTGCATGATGCCGACCGACGTCTCGTTGAGGGCTTCGAGCTCGACGTTCTGCTTCGCGAGCTCGTCGGTGCGCTCGGCGACGCGCAGCTCGAGCCCCTCGAGCGTCTCGCGGAGCCTCCCGGTCATCGTGTTGAAGGCGACCGCCAGCGCTCCGACCTCGTCGTTCGTCGTCACGGGTGCTTCGCGGTCGAGGTCGCCCGCCGCGACAGCCTGGGCGGTGTCCGTGATCGCCAGGATCGGGCGGGCAATCCGTCGTGACGCGAGATACGTGCCGGTTGCGAGCAGGCCGGCGACGAGCAGGCCGACGCCGCCGATGGTGACGGCGAGCGTGCGGGCGGGCGCGAAGGCGGCATGCTGGTCCTGCTCGGCAACCAGGCCCGCGCCGACCTCGTCGAGCCAGCGGTACGACCCGATCACGGGGACGCCCTGGTAGTTGCCGTAGAGGCCTCTGCCGGAATTGCCTGCGATCGCGCGGTCGATCCCGGTCGAGGAGACGCCGGCGGCGAACGTGCCGGTGTTCATGGCCTCGTGGACGAAGTGTCCGTTCTTGCCGACGAGGTAGGAGGCGCCGGTCTTGCCGAGCCCTGTCGCGGGCAGCACGATCCGGTCGAGGCGCTCGAGGTTGAGGTTGGCGGCGACGATGCCGATGCGCTGGCCGCTGCGGTCGAACAGCGGGGTGGCGACCGTGATCGTCGGTTTGCCGGTCAGCGACGAGGTGGCGACAGGCTGGACGTAGGTGCCCGAGCTGCCCTTCTGGAACCAGCCCTCCTTCGCCTCGTGGCGTCCTTCGTGGTCTGGCACGGTCGACGCGACGACCTTGCCGTCGAGGTCGAGGACGAGGAACTCCTGGGCGTCGGCTGTCTGCGAGACGAGGTAGCGGAGCGCCTTCGTGACGCTCACGTGGGCCGGGCTCCCGCTTCTGGCCGCGGGGCCGCCCGCGAGGACAGTCTGAGTCGCTGCTCCGAGCCCGCTCGCGTCGCCGGAGATGTAGCCGCCGAGGAGCCCGCTGACGAAGACGGTATTGCGGCGTTGCTCGTCGAGCCAACGGTCGAGGGAGTCCGCCTTCAGCTGGGCCGCCGCGTCGAGCCGATCGAACACCTGGGTCTCCAGCGAGCTCCGGGCCCGGAGGTAGGAGACCGCGCCGACGACGCCGACCATCAGAGTGAGAGCACGAGGAAGGTAAGGACGAGCCGGGCCATCAGGCTCCGGCCTGTTCGGCGCGGTGTCGCGGGTGTGCTCATCCAGCGATTCCGGGCGCACGGAGCAGCACCCCGGCGGGAGCGAGGTCGAACCGGCTCCGAGCGTCGTGTCTCACTTCACCGTCTGATCGATCGATGCGAGGTCGAACTGCCCGGCCTTCGTCGCATAGTCCTTCCCGAAGTACTTGATCGAGAGTGCCTTCAGGGTTCCGTCGGCGTGCAGGCCCTGCACGATCTGGTCGACCCGCTCGACGAACGCCGCCACGGCGAGCCCGGACTTCTTGTCGACGTAGCCGGTCTTGTTCGAGTAGTACGCCGGCGTCGCGATCATCTTCAGCTTGGCCCCGTTCTTGATTGCGCCGGAGCCGACCGGCTCGGAGCAGAGGAAGGCGTCGATCGTGCCCTTGGCCGTCGCGGCGAGGCCCGGCACTTCCGTGTCGAACGTCACGATCGTCGGGTTCTTCACCACCGTCTCGATCTTCGGCCCGGGCAGCGAGAGCGTGCCGCGGAGATACTCCTCCATCGTGCAGCCGGCGCAGGCACCGACCCGCTTGCCCGACAGGTCCTCGGGCTTCTTGGCCGTCGAGGACGTCGGCACGAAGAAGTTGGTCGGGGTCGAGTAGTACGGCTGGGTCATGTAGAGGACGTCCATCCGGTCGAGCGCGACGGCTCCCGACCCGTAGGCGAGATCCCAGCGGTCTCCCCAGTTCCCCCCGTCACCTCGGTCCACGACGGCGTCACGAAGCAGGGCTCGATCCCGAGCTGCTTGGCCACGAGCTTCCCCGTTTCGGCGTCGTAGCCCGTGATCTGGTTGCCGGTGAGCTGATTCGCGGCGCACTTGGTGGTCGCCAGGCGCTTGGCACCCTTGACCGCGTAGGACTGCGGTGGATACGCGGGGTCGGTGAAGAGGATCAGCGTCCCCCGTGCGAGCACCTGGGCGAGCTTGTCGCTCGACGGATCGCCCGAGGAGGCGACGGTTTGCGTGTCCACCCCCGTCGTCGTCGATGCCGCGTCGGTGGCTCCGCCCGATGACCCGCAGCCCCCCGCGACCAATGCTGCGCCGACGAGCAGGGCGCACCCCGACAGTCGAATGCTCATTTGATCTCCTGTCCGACCGAGGCGATGTCGTACGCCGCCGCGGCCTTGACGTAGTCGTGGCCGAACCACTTCTTGGATTTCGCCGTGAGCGTCCCGTCCGCCTGGAGTCCCTGGACGATCTCGTCGACCCTGGCCACGAACGCCGTGGACGAGAGTCCCGAGCTCTTGTCGACGAAACCGGACGGGTAGTAGGTGAACGCGACCTCGGGCAGCTGTCGCAGAGGCACCCCGGCATCGATCTGGGCCTTGCCGACGGGCTCGGCAGCGAGAAAGGCGTCGAGCGAGCCCTTTGGCGGTGGCCTTCAACCCGGGCGGCTCCGTCTCGAACGTGACGACCTTGGGGTTCTTGACGTTGAGCGTGATGTCGACTCCCGGGATTTCGAGGTCGCCGTTCAGGTACATCTCGTGCGAGCAGCTCGCGCAGGAGCCGATGCGCTTGCCGTCGAGATCGTGTGCGTGTCTCGCCGGGGAGGACTTTGCGACGAAGTAGTAGTTCGGCACGGCGTAGTACGGCTGGGTCATGTACAGCCGCTCCATCCTGTCGGCGTTGATCGAGCCCGAGCCGTACGCGATGTCGAGCCGGTCTCCCCAGTTGCCGGCCGTGATCTCGGTCCAGGACGGGGTTGCGAAACACGCCTCGACCCCGAGCCCCTTGGCGACGAGCTTCGTCGTGTCGGCGTCGAAGCCCTCGACCTGATTCGCGGTGAGCTGCGTTTCGGCGCACTTCGTATTGGTGAGCCGCTTGGCACCCGGAATGTCCATCGACTGCGGCGGGTAGCCGGCCTCGTGGTAGCCGACGAGCGTGCCGCGCGCAAGCACCTGCGCGAGCTTGTCCGTCGTCGGATCTGCCGCCGTCGTGCTCGCCGCGTTGTCCGACCCTGATGCGCCGCCGCAGCCCGCGGCCGCGAGGGCCCCGATCGCTGCAAGGCAACCGAGTAGGAACCGTACGTCTAGTCGCCGCATGTTGATCCGACCCCTCTTAGGTGTCCGCCGTGATTCCCGGTAACGCCGGGCCGTTGAATGTCCACAACTTGACGCGCTCCGTCTTGCCGCGAACCTCGCGATCGTCGACGAACTCGAGTGACTCGCTGCCGCCGTGCAGAAGCGCGCGTGTCGAATCCGATACGAGGACAGCTCGGCCGAGCTCCTTCGTCAGCTCCTGCAGACGCGCCGCCGTGTTCACGGGATCCCCGATCGCGGTGTACTCGAGTCGACGCGCCGAGCCGACGTTCCCCGACATGAACGGGCCGCTGCAGACGCCGATACCCATCCGAAACTCGGTCGATTCAGCGCCCAGCTCCGACCGGGCCCACGTGTTGAAACGGGGCAGTCGCTCGTAGAGCATCTGACGCGCCGCGGTGAGCGCGCGGTCGGCGTGATCCTCGGAAGCTATCGGGGCGCCGAATACCGCCAGGACGCCGTCGCCGAGGAAGCCGAGCAGCGTGCCGCCGTTGTCGAGGATCGCGTCGCTCATCTCACCGAAGTAGCGGTTGAGGACGTCGACCACGACGTTCGGCGGGTTCCGCTCGGCGAACGTGGTGAATCCGCGCAGGTCGCTGAACAGCACCGTGCCGACAAGGCGGATTCCACCGAGGTGCGGCTCGCCGTTCGTGTCGCGCATCACCTCGTCGACGACGGTCTCGGGCAGGAACCGCGCGAATACGTCCCGCACGCGCTCGCGCTCGACCTGTCCGAGCCTCCGCTTCGTCAGGCCGGCGTTGATTCGAGCGCGCAGGAGCGTGGGATCGAACGGCTTCGGGAGATAGTCCTCCGCGCCGGCCTCGATACAGCGCACGACGCTCTCCATCTCGTCGAGGGCCGAGATCATGATCACCGGGATCTCCCGCAGGCGCGGATCGGCCTTGACGCTGTCGAGGACGGCGAACCCGTCGAGCTCGGGCATGAGGATGTCGAGCAGGATGACGTCCGGCAGAGTTTCCTCGAGGAGCTCCAGCGCGATCCGGCCGTTCTCGGCCACCGTCACCGTGTGGCCGTCTGCCTCGAGACTGCGTCTCAGGAGCAATCGGTTCACGCGGTCGTCCTCGACGACGAGCACCGAGCCGGCGAGGCGATCCCCGGACGTGCTCAAGCTCTCAGCGCTTCGATCGCCGGTCGTGCCTCGACCCAGGTGCGCTCGACCTCGGTGGCGAGCGTGGTCGCGGGGCCCAGCTCACCGAGCTTCGCCGTTCGCTCGAGCTCCGCGCGAGGCGGTCGCGAACTCCTGCGCCCCGAACGTGAGCCCGTTCGCCTTCAGCGTGTGAGCGGCGCGTCTGACGAGCTCGAGGTCATCGCCTGCCAGGCCGGTCCGGATCTCTGCGAGCCGGTCGGGTGCATCCTCGAGAAACGCCTCGACGATCTCCGTGATTGCCTCGGGGTCGTCGCCGACGAGGTCGGAGAGCGCGGCGAGCGCATGCGGATCAAGGGCGAGCCCACGGGTCGGCATGTGGCCTGCTTCGGAAATGGTGACCCTTCGGTCGTGGCGCGGCCGCGAGAGCCTACGACTCGCCGGGTGGTTGGTGCAACCGTTGGCAAGCTGGTCGGCGCGGAGCGTTCCCAACCCCGGCATGCCAACGACGCGGCGATCGGGGCGTACGGCGCAGTAGACTGCGCGCGCGATGGCGAGCATCCACGAAGCCTCCGTGCACGAGCCGCTCGAGTGGGATTCACCGCTCTACCGCACCGCCGTGGCCCAGTTCGACCAGGCCGTGCCCTACGCGGACATCGACCCCGACGTCGCCGAGCGCCTGCGCTACCCGGAGCGCGCGTTCATCGTCAGCTGCCCCGTCCGGCTCGACTCGGGCCGGCGCGTCGTCTTCGCCGGCTACCGGGTGCAGCACTCGAGCGTGCTCGGGCCGACGAAGGGCGGGATCCGCTACGACGCGGAGGTCACGCTCGGCGAATGCGCCGCGCTCGCGGTCTGGATGACGTGGAAGTGCGCGCTGCTGCGGCTGCCCTACGGCGGCGCCAAGGGCGGCGTGCGCTGCAGCCCGCGCGAGATGTCGCAGCCCGAGCTCGAGCGCCTCACGCGCCGGTTCACCTCGGAGCTGCTGCCGATCATCGGGCCGAAGGAAGACATCCCCGCGCCGGACATGGCGACGAACGAGCAGACGATGGCCTGGATGATGGACACGTACTCGATGCAGAAGGGCCACGCCGTGCCGGAGATCGTCACCGGCAAGCCGATCTCGATCGGCGGCTCGGTGTTCAGGCACGAGGCGACCGGCGCCGGCGTCGTGATGACGATCGCGCGCGCCTGCGACCGGCTCGGCTGGAAGCTCAGCGAGCAGCGGTGCGTCGTGCAGGGGTTCGGCAACGTGGGCGGGATCGCGGCGCTCGAGCTGATCGGGCGCGGCGCGACGGTGCTGGGCGTCTCGGACGTGTCCGGCGGCGTCTACGACCCGACGGGGCTCGACGTGGCGACGATGGCGCGCGTACGCCCAGGAGAACGGCTCGCTCGCGGGCTGGGACAACGGGCGTGCGGGTCACGAACGAGGAGCTGCTCGAGCTCGAGTGCGACATCCTCGTGCTCGCCGCCCGCGAGAACCAGGTCACCGCCACCAACGCCGGCCGCCTGCAGTGCAAGCTCATCGCAGAGGGCGCCAACGGGCCGATCTCGCTCGAGGCCGACGCGATCCTGAGCGCCCGCGAGATCCCGATCCTGCCCGACATCCTCACGAACGCGGGCGGCGTGACGGTGTCGTACTTCGAGTGGGTGCAGGACCTGGGCGGCCTGTTCTGGGGGCGCGACGAGATCCGGGCCAGGCTCGCCGAGAAGATGAGCGACGCCTTCGACCGCGTCTGGGAGATCTCGGCGGAGAAGAACCTGACGCTGCGCACCTCGGCGCTCGTGGCGGGCATCAGGGACGTCGGGAACGCGCTCGAGCTCCGCGGGCTGTACCCGTGAGCACGACCGACCGCGTCCGCGACGCGATGATCTCCGACCCGCGCTCGCTGCCCGGCACCGCGTCGGCGCAGGAGGCGGGCGGCGTGCTGACGCCGCCCGAGGTGCGCGCGGTCTACGTCGTCGACGACGACGGCGCGCTGACGGGCGTGCTCACGCGCAAGACGCTCGTCGCCAAGGTCGTCGCCGCCGGGCTCGATCCGCGCAGCACCGCGATCGGCGCGCTCGCCGAGGAGCCGTACTACACGATCGATGCCGACACGCCGCTCGACGAGGCCTTCCGCTTCCTCGAGGAGCACGACGCCGAGCGCGTGCCGGTGGTCGAGCGCGGCCGCCTCGTCGGCGTGCTCTCGCGCAGCGTGCTGCAGCGGCGCCTCGCCGAGGACGAGGAGCCCGAAGCCCCGGCCGAGGAATGACCTCGATCGACGTCGAGAAGGCCCGCGCCGAGACGCCGGGCTGCGAGGGCGTCGTCCATCTCAACAACGCCGGCTCGTCGCTGATGCCGGACGTGGTCCTGCAGACGGTGATCGAGCACCTCGAGCTGGAGGCGAGGATCGGCGGCTACGAGGCTGCCGCGCGCGAGGACGACCGGGTCGAGGCGACCTACGACAGCGTCGCCCGCCTGCTCGGCTGCTCGCGCGACGAGGTCGCGATCGTCGAGAACGCGACCCGCGCCTGGGACATGGCCTTCTACTCGTTCGACTTCCAGCCGGGCGACCGGATCCTGACCTGCGGCGCCGAGTACGCGTCGAACTACATCGCGCTGCTGCAGGTGGCGCAGCGCACGGGGGCGGTCGTGGTCGTGGTCGGCGACGACGAGAGCGGCCAGGTGTCGCTGAGCGCGCTCGAGCAGGAGCTGGAGCGCGGTGCGCGGCTCGTCTCGCTCGTCCACGTCCCCTCGCAGGGTGGGCTGATCCAGCCGGCGGCCGGCGGTGGGGCGGCTGTGCCGGGCGGCGGGCGTGCCGCTGCTCCTCGATGCGTGCCAGTCGGTGGGTCAGCTGCCCACCGACGTGCGCGAGCTCGAGTGCGACATCCTCTCCGCCACGGGGCGCAAGTTCCTCCGCGGCCCGCGGGGAACCGGGTTCCTCTACGTGCGGCAGGGCCTGATCGAGCAGCTCGAGCCGCCGTTCCTCGATCTCCACGCGGCCGAGTGGGACGACGGGGATACCTTCTCTATCCGCGCCGATGCGCGCCGGTTCGAGAACTGGGAGACGAGCTACGCGACGAAGCTCGGGCTTGGCGGCGGCGGTCGACTACGCGCTCGGGCTGGGGGCTGGAGGCGATCGCGGAGCGGGTGCAGGGCCTGGCGGCGTCGCTGCGGGAGCAGCTGGCGGAGATCCCGGGCGTCGAGGTGCACGACCGCGGGGTCGAGAAGTGCGGGATCGTCACGTTCACCGTGGCGGGCGAGCCGGCGGACGAGGTCGCGAAGCGCCTCAGCGCCGCCGGCGTCAACGTCTCGGTCACCCCGGTCACCTACAGCCGGCTCGACCTGGGAGCGCGCGGGCTCGACGCGGTCGTGCGCGCGTCGGTGCACTACTACAACACCGAGGCGGAGCTGGAGCGGCTGGTTGGGGTTGTGGGCGGGGCGGAGTGACCTGGGGCGCGTCGCCGCGGTAGCCCGGACGACAGGCTGAAGCCTGTCGCCCAGCGGCTGGCGCCCGCTTCAGCCTGTCGTCCGGGCTTTGTCGACCTGCGCGCCAAAACCCGATACCGTCGCCCACATGCTCCGCCTCGCCGAGATCCTCCTCGAGCCGCGCCCCGCGACGACCTGGGCCCAGCTCCGCCAGCTGGGCATCGACGAGGCGACCGGCGTGCTGCCGCGGGCCAACGTCGACTGGCGCGCGCACGCGCCCGAGCAGCCCTGGGAGCACGGCCCGCTCGCGCTCTACAAGCAGCAGATCGAGGACGCCGGCTTCCGGCTCACCGTGCTCGAGGACAACCCGCCGATGGACCGGCTCCGGCTCGGCCTGCCCGGCCGCGAGGAGGAGCTCGCGGCGGTGCTCGAGCTGATCCGCGTGATGGGGAAGCTCGGGATCGAGGTGTGGTGTTACAACTGGATGCCCGTCGTCTCGTGGTCGCGCACCTCGGTCGCGCTCGCCGGCCGCGCCGGAGCAGAGGTGACCGGCTTCGACGCGTCGGTCTGGGCAGACGTGACAGCAGCCACGGGAGGCGCCCGTCGAGGAGGAGACGCTCTGGGAGACGCTCGCCTGGTTCCTCGAGCGCGCCGTCCCGGTCGCGGAGGAGGCGGGCGTCAAGCTGGCCCTCCACCCGGACGACCCGCCGCTCTCGCCCGTCCGCGGCATCGGCCGCATCATCCGCACGACTCGAGGCCTACGACCGCGTGTTCGAGCTCCAGCCGAGCCCGGCCAACGGGATGACCTTCTGCCAGGGGAACATCACGATGATGACCGACGATCTTCCGGCCGCGATCCGGCACTTCGGCGAGGCGGGCCGGATCCACTTCGTCCACTTCCGCGACGTGCGCGGCACGCCGGAGAGCTTCGTCGAGACGTTCGTCGACGAAGGCCCCACCGACATGGCCGCGTGCATCCGCGCGTACCTCGACGCGGGGGTCGACGCGCCGCTGCGCTCCGACCACTCGCCGACCCTCGCGGGCGACACCGCCCTCGTGCCGGGCTATCCCACGCTCGGCCGCCTGCACGCGATCGGCTACGTCCAGGGCTTGATCGCCGCGAGCAGGTAGCCACGACGCCAGGCTTCAGCCTGGCGTCGAGCTTGCCCTGCAGGCATCTCGCAGGACGTAGTAGCGCAAAGGGTTCCCCGGGGTCGGCTCGGCCGTGCGCGCCGTGTAGCACCGGGCCAGCACTCCTGCGATGCCTGGCAGCAATCTGACGATGCGCTTGTCGGGGCCGTACTCGCCGAAGAACGCCGGGCCGATCGCCTCCACCACGCACTGCGGCGGTCGAGAGGAGATCTCCTGCTCCATCCGGCGGCGGTAGGTCTCCATCTTCGAGGTGGGTGACGAAGACCCACGGGTTGACGTACCGGCTCGCCGGAACCCAGTCGTTGTAGCTGTAGAGCTCGGACGCCCAACCCCACACCACGACCCTCGCGCCGGACGGGCACTGCGCGCGGATCGCGTCCCACTCCGGTCCGGTCGCCGCGCCCGGTACAGCCTTGTCCGGATCGAACGGCGCGCTCCACGATGCCCTGTCCTGCGGCGCCCTGGTGGTGACCGTGCCGACGCCGACGAACAGCGACGCCGATCAGGGCGGCGACGGCTATCACGGAGCCGATGCGATACCACCCGCTCCGCGTCGTGACCTGTCGAGGCGAGCGCGGACCGAGGACGGCGCACGACGAGACGGCTGCGAAGACGCAGCCCGCGTACACGAAGTTGAGGTAGTGCGTATAGATGGGGTAGGAGACGAATGCCGCAACGAGGCCCGTCAGCGTCACCCCCACGAGCACTACGAGACCCCGCACGCCGGCGTCCGCTTGGCCACGCGGAGGAGAAGAACAGCGACCCGAGACGGTCGTTGCCGGCGGCAAGAAGGACGACGTATGCGAATGGAACTGTGACGATCGCGCGCACGATCGCGACGAGGCGCTCTGCGCCCGATGCCGGCTCCGACACCCGGACTGGCGAGCATCGATCGCCGGAACACGTAGTCGATATCGAACGACACGGGCTCCTGGAAGAACGCATGCAACGTATGCGCCAACGTCATCCAGCCGAGCGCGGCGATCGCAGGCACGCAGGCCGAACACGACCGCCCACGTCGCGACGCCGCGGAGGCTCCGCCTTGCCTCTTTGCCTGCGTCGGCGAGTGCGAATCCCTCCTGTGCGGACACGGCCGCGACAGACGCGACGAGGACTCCCAGCGCGAGCGGGAGCGCCTGTGGCTTGGCAAGCACGCTCGAGCCGATGAGCAACGCTGCGATGGCGAGCCGGGGTCGCCAGCGCAACGGGTTCCCCGTGTGCACGAGAAGGAGTGCGCCGGTCAGAAGGGCGATCGGGAGGAGCTCGGTTCCGAGCGAGAAGAAGTCGGTGTTGATCCAGCTGCTCGCCCGTCGCTCGCCTTGCCGACGAAGAGGACGACCGCTGCAGGCGTGATGCAGGCCAACGCGTAGAGCCAGTGAACGTACCGCGAGAGCATGTACCAGCCCGCGACGATGAGAGAGAGGTAGACGATCCCGCTCAGCAGATGGGCGGTGGGGAGCGTCAGCGCGAACCCGAGCTTGCCGAGCAGCCCGAGTGCGAGCGGCCAGACGAAGAGGAACGTCGGTGTCGTGTAGTCGCGGTAGGGGACGAGGCTCAACATCGCCCGCTTGCCGTCGGCGAGCAGCTCCGCCTCGTCGGGGTTGAATGCCAGCGGGGATAGGAGCGCATCGCCGCGAAGCCAGACCAGCAGAGCGACGAAGGCGAGGCTCACGGCAGTCACCCGCACGACGCCGCCGAGCGGGCCTCGCAGCCAGTTCCCCTGCCCAACTCGTCCCATGCCCGCCTTGCCTCCTGACCGAAGTCGTACGGCTCCGACAATGTCGACTTCGACGCGTGCTCGTTGCCGCCTTGTGCCTGGCGCCGAGCGAGCCCCGTGCGACGGCGGCATCTCACACGCGCCGGCGACAGGATTCATCCTTTCGTCCGGGCTAGCGGCTTTCCGCGACGAGAGGCGCAGGCCTCTAGCCTGTCCCCATGCCGACGGACGCCAACGTCGACCCGCCGCGACCGTCGCCGGGGACGCAGTTCGTCCGCTTCCTGGTGGTCGGGGTCGGGAACACGGTGCTCAGCTTCATCGCCTACCGGCTGCTGCTCGCTGTCGGGACGCCGTATGCGGTCGCGGCGCTCCTGGCGTTCGCCGTCGGAGCGCTGAACGGCTACATCTTCAACCGCCGCTGGACATTCGCCGCCCGTGACACGACACGGGCGCGCGTCCTCTACGTCGGCCTCCAGGTGCTCGGGGCCGTCGCTACGAGCCTGCTCGTCGTCCTGTTCGTGCGCGGACTCGACGTCCCGCACGGCATCGCCTATCTGGCTGCCGTGCCGCCGGTGACCGTCGCGATGTTCGTCGGCAATCGCCTCTGGACGTTCCGTGAGCGCTGAAACCCGCGCGAAGGCGGCTCGGAGCTGAAAGTGCGCTTTTGCAGCGTCTTTCATGAAATTAACGCTGACGTCAAGTAATCCCCGTAGAGCATATTTACCCTGCAAAACGGCAATTTCTCTCGCGTCCAACCGACAAGCGCGGGAGCTCGAGATTTTCACCGCCGCGCGCGCTCTCGTCGCCGCGAGCACCCGCGTGAGACGTGCCGAGGCGCTCGTCCCACGGCGCTGGTTTAGGCCCCGATCCGCTAGTAGGCTCCAGTCCGTGCCAACGCGTTGGACCGTCTACGTAGCGGCGTGTGCCGTAGGGGTGATCGGAGGAGCGCTCGTGGTGGTGGCGTCAGATGGGCCGTCGGCTCTCGCCCTGGTCGCCGCACTCGTAGCCGTAGCGCTTCTCACGACGATCCTGGTGGCGGGAAGGCGTCAGCGCCTGCCGCACGTGGCCACGGGAGACGGGGGGCCCCGGTTGAGGACATCGCTCATGAGACCGAGGTCGACGCTCCGGCTCCGGTCGATGGCGCCGGATGCTCCGCCTCGCGAGGCACGAGGAGGTGGCCGCTTCCGAGCCCGTTGCTCCTGAATCCGCTGTTGCTCCTGAATCCGCCGCTGCTGCCGCAGCGGTCGTCGAGACTGCGGGCCTGCCGCCGGCGACCGACGAGCAGGACGTCCTGCCCGAGCCCGCCGTGGCGTCCGAAATCACCGATTCCCGACCCCTCGAGGAGGATGACTGGCACGGGCTCGCCAGGATCTGCGGCGCCATCAGCAGCGCCCAGCTCGGCTGGATCCGGACGGACAGGTTCTCGAGACCCTGGCACGACGAGCACGTTCGTCCCTTCGTCGAGCTCGAACCAACCGTGGTGGCCCTGCGCGAGCGCCCGTTCTCGGTCCAGCTGCGAACTCCGCTGGGCACCTTGCCGGCGCCCTGACCGCCTTCGCCGCGTTCTACGGCGAGAACACGTTCCCGGATCCGCTGCTCCCGGAGACGGACTGGCGGTTCTTCGATTGGAGCGAACTCATCGACGCGGCCCCGGGCACGGTCCACCGACGACCTGTGGAGTGATCGTGCCGCCCAGATGCAGCGGCTGGCGATGGCGATGGCGAACGCATACGAGATCGTCAGGGACACCGCGATGACCGATCCCAAGGTCCGCGCCCGCGTGCAGGCGGCCGACACACGGCGCCGCCTCTAACGGTTCTGCGGGTCACGAGGCCGCCCATCGACGGGACAGGCGCTGGCGAGCAGAATCTCCTCATTTGCAGGAGAATCGCTAAACTTGACGTCAACGTCATGATGAGCGCGCCAACCGAGCTTTCCCTGCAAAATGGCCGAACTCTCCGCATCGGTGAGGTCGCGGCCCGTACCGGCCTGACGCCGCGCACGATCCGCTACTACGAGCAGATCGGCCTGCTTCCGGTCGCCACCGAGCGCGCGAAAGGCAGGCACCGCCACTACGACGTCGACGACCTCGAACAGCTCGAGCTGATCGCAGCGTTGCGCGATCTGCTCGGGCTCTCCCTCGAGGAGATCTCCGAGCTCGTCGCGGCCGGCGGAACCTGGTTTGCGCCGCGTCGTCCGTGGGAGACGTCCGCGTCCATGCTCGAACGCTCGGGCGTGATCGACGGGGCCCTCGCCCAGGTCGACCTCCAGCTGAACCGCGTTCGCTCCCGAGCCGCCGCCCTCGATGCGCTCGAGCGGAGGCTTCTGGCCCGCCGCCAGGCGATCGAATCGAAACGCTTGACGTGACCCGATTCCGGGCGTCTGGACCCGGCTGCCGGGCCGCCGTCCTCGGACGCCCTAGACCTTGGTCTAGTCATCGGCGGAGGGGTGTTGGGTACGTCCACCCCGTCCGTCATACTCGCCGATGTTGCCCTGGCTCGACGTTGCGGGACGAAGAAGCCGGGGGTTTTGTGGGCGTTTCGACTGCGGCGGAGATCCGACTACTATCAATGCTTCCCCTGCCTGATGTACGTGCTTCCCGTGCCCGACGGCCTGAAGGAATGGACTACCGGACATCGTGAGTCGTAGGTTCAGCGGAGGGCCTCGCCGACCGGCGCTTGTTGTCGTGGTCCTTGCGATTGTGACTGCGCTCGTCCTCGCGGGTCTAGCTTCGGGTGACCAGGGCCGGCGGCTCGCAGGGCCGATTTGCATCAACGAAAGCACGGGGGTGGTTCGTGTCGTCCGGTCGGGTCAACCCTGCTGGCCAGGCGAGACCCGGAAGAACGGCCGGAAGGTCACCGGGCCGGCCGGCCCTAGGGGGCCCGCTGGCCCCAAGGGTTCCGCAGGCGCCAAGGGTTCCGCAGGCGCCAAGGGTACAAACGGGGCTCAGGGGCCCGGCGGTCCACAGGGAGCTGCCGGCCCGAAGGGCGACAAGGGGGACCAGGGCGACACCGGCGGAACTGGAGGTACGGGCGGCACCGGTGGCGGGACAGGTGGCGGCGGCACCGGTGGTACAGGCGCGGCTGGTGGAACGGGCGCTTCGGGTGCTGCCGGCGGTACGGGTGGTACAGGGGCGACGGGTCTCCAGGGCGCGACGGGTGGCACCGGCGGGACAGGCGGCGTCGGCGGCACGGGTGGTGCGGGTGGTTCCGGTGGCGGCGCGACGGGTGGCACGGGTTCTGACGGGTGGCACCGGTTCGACGGGTCTCCAGGGCGCGACGGGTGGCACCGGCGGCACGGGCGGAACCGGCGCGGCCGGAGGAACGGGTGGCACGGGCGCGAGTGGTGCTGCCGGCGGGACGGGTGGCGTCGGTGGTACCGGCGGAACGGGCGCGGCCGGCGGCACGGGGGCGACAGGTCTTCAGGGTGCGACGGGTGGTACCGGAGGGACGGGCGGAACGGGCGCGGTCGGGGCACGGGTGGCACGGGCGCTGGTGGTACGGGTGATTCTGGCGCGGCGGGTGGTACCGGGGCTGCGGGTGGCACAGGCGGTACGGGCGTTGCCGGTGGATCTGGCGCGACCGGTGGGACCGGAGCCGCGGGTGGCACGGGTGGTACCGGTGCGGCGGGCGGCACGGGCGGGACCGGCGGTACGGGTGGTACCGGTGCGACAGGTGCTCACGGGTGCGACCGGTGGGACCGGCGGCACGGGCGCCGGTGCGGCGGGTACGGGTGGGACTGGTGCGGCGGGTGGTACCGGTGGCACCGGCGCGTACGGGTGAGACGGGTGCATCGGGCGCGACCGGCGGAACGGGCGCGTACCGGCGGTACGGGTGGCTCGGACCGGCGGGACGGGTTGGGCGGCGCGGCGGGCGGTACGGGTGGAACCGGCGCGACGGGTCGGTCGAGGGCGCGACCGGCGGCACCGGCGGTACGGGCGCGGCAGCACGGCGGCACGGGCGGCGACGGGCTGGGCGACGGGTGGTTCGGGTGCGACAGGTGGCACCGGCGCGACGGGGTCCTCGGGCGCGACGGGCGGCACAGGAGCAACGGGTGGCACTGGGGCGACGGGGCTCGAGGGGGCGACTGGCGGTACCGGCGGTACGGGTGCGACTGGCGCTTCAGGTGGGACCGGCGGCACGGGCGCGACGGGTGCTTCGGGTGCGACGGGTGGCACCGGTGCGACGGGTGCACTCGGGGGCACGGGCGGTACCGGTGCTACGGGCGGCACCGGCGGACGGGCGGCACCGGTGCGACCGGCGGAACGGGTGCGACGGGTGGTACCGGTGCGACGGGCTCGAGGGTGCGACTGGCGGTACGGGTGGGACCGGCGGCACGGGTGGCACCGGCGGGACGGGTGCTTCGGGTGCGACGGGTGGTACGGGTGCGACCGGTGCTTCGGGTGCGACTGGTGCGCACTGGCGGAACGGGCGCGACTGGCGGCACGGGCGCGACGGCGGAGGCGGACGGGTGGTACCGGCGCGACGGGTCTCGAGGGTGCGACCGGCGGTACCGGCGGCACGGGTGGTACGGGTGAGACCGGCGGTTCGGGTGCGACCGGCGGTACGGGCGCGACGGGTGGTACGGGTGGTACGGGCGCGACGGGTGGCGACCGGCGGCACCGGTGCGCACGGGTGCGACCGGCGCTTCGGGCGCGACTGGCGGCACGGGTGACACCGGCGGTACCGGTGCGACTGGCGGCACCGGGGCGACCGGCGGCACCGGCGGTACGGGCGCGACGGGTGGTACCGGGGCGACGGGTCTCGAGGGTGCGACCGGCGGCACGGGTGGCACCGGTGGTACGGGTGAGACCGGTGGTACGGGCGCGACCGGCGGTACGGGTGGCACGGGCGCGACGGGTGGCACCGGCGGCACGGGTGGCTACCGGGCGCGACGGGACTGGTGACCGGGCGGCGACGGGTGGCACCGGCGGCACGGGCGATGGGCGGTACGGGCGCGACGGGCGGCACCGGGCGCGACCGGTGGCACGGGTGGCACCGGCGGTACCGGTGGCACGGGCGGCGACCGGTCTGACGGGCGCGACTCGGTGGTACCGGCGGCACGGGTGATACGGGTGGTACCGGCGGCACGGGTGGCACCGGCGACGTCGGCGGCACGGGCGGTACCGGTGGCACGGGCGCGACCGGTCTGACGGGCGCGATCGGTGGCACGGGTGGTACCGGGGCGACTGGTCTGCGGGTGGTACGGGCGGCACTGGCGGTACGGGCGCGACGGGTGGCACGGGCGGTACGGGTGGTACTGGGGCGACGGGTGTGCAGGGCGCCACGGGCGGCACTGGCGGCACGGGCGCCACGGGTGGCACTGGCGGTACGGGTGGCACGGGGGCGACTGGTGGCACGGGCGCGACGGGCGGCACTGGCGGTACGGGCGCGACGGGTGGCACCGGCGGTACGGGTGGTACCGGGGCGACTGGCTTGCAGGGCACCACGGGTGGCACGGGTGCTACGGGCGCGAAGGGTGGCACGGGCGCGACCGGCGCGACGGGTGGCACTGGTGGTACGGGCGCGACTGGTCGGCACGGGCGCGACGGGTGGCACGGGTGGCACGGGTGGTACCGGCGCGACCGGTGCTTCAGGGCACACGGGTGGCACCGGTGGAACGGGTGGCACCGGTGCGAGCGGCATCCCGGGGACCGCGACATCGACCGGCGGGACAGGTGGAACAGGTGGAACAGGGCTAGTCGGGGCGACTGGTGGTACGGGTGGAACCGGCGCGAGCGGCCCAGCGCTAGGAAACGCCTATCGCGCGGGCGCAAACGTCACCGCGACCGAGACGGGTGCGGGCACCAACGTCTTCTCGTACACGTACCCGGTGGCGTTGGCTGCAGGGACGTACACCACGCAACTGATGCTCCACGGTGCTCAAAATCCCGGCTTCACCGGTAACGCCACGATGCCGATGATCGTGATGCTTACCTCGACGAACACCGGATTCACCTTCGAGTTCATCGATGTCAACGGTGGAACAGTTCTGAACCCGGCGCCGACAACGTTCACCATCGACTACCACACGCTTCCGATCAACTAGTCGCCCGAGGAGTCGAACCGTGAGCTCCGAGTGCGGCGGGGACGTCCGGGGCCCGCACTTCCAGGCGCAATCCGATTTGGGCGCTGGTTGTCGCTGAGTAGCAGCGCTCAGGTCAGCTCGGACAGTGTTGGCACGGTCTGCTTGATCGAGCCGAGTCTAGACTTCCCCAACTCCAGAGAAGGGTGACCGTTCGTGCCGACGTTCTCGCTCGTGGTCCCTGCGTTCAACGAAGAGGGCGTCATCGACGAGCTCGGCTCGCAGCTCGGCTCGCTGATGGACACGCTCGACGGCGATGCCGAGGCGATCCTCGTCGACGACGGGAGCTCGGACCGCACCTACGAGCTGCATGCTCGCAGTCGGCTCGCGCCGACCCCGCTTCAGGCTCGTCCGGCTGTCGCGGAACTTCGGGCACCAGATCGCGCTGACCGCCGGCGTCGACCTCGCGAGCGGGCGATGCGGTGATCGTGCTCGACGCCGACCTGCAGGACCCGCCCGAGGTCGTGCTCGAGCTCGCCGCCAAGTGGCGCGAGGGCTACGACGTCGTCTACGCGGTCCGCGACGTCCGCGAGGGCGACACCTGGTTCAAGCGCGAGACGGCGGTGTGGTTCTACCGGGCCTTCAACCGGATCTCCGAGGTGCAGGTGCCGCTCGACGTCGGCGACTTCCGCCTCGTCGACCGCCGGGTGCTCGACGTTTTCAACCGGATGCGCGAGAGCAACCGCTTCGTGCGCGGCATGTTCAGCTGGATCGGGCTGCGGCAGACGGGCGTGCTCTACAAGCGCGACGAGCGATTCGCCGGCGAGACGAAGTATCCGCTCAGGAAGATGCTCCGTTTCGCCACGACGGGGCTGATCAGCTTCTCGCCGGCCCCGCTGCGCTTTGCGTTGAGGGTCGGGTTTCTCGTCTCCCTCTTCGCGTTCGCGCTCGCCGTCTGGAGCCTCGTCGTCAAGCTGACGGGCCTCTACGAGGTGCCGGGCTGGACGTCGATCGTCCTCGTCGTCACGCTCCTCGGCGGCATGCAGCTGATCATGCTCGGCGTGATCGGCGAGTACATCGGAGACATCCACGCCGAGGTCAAGGGACGGCCGCTCTACGTCGTCGGCGAGCTCGGCAACTTCTCGACGATGCCCGAGCTGCCGCCGCGAGCCGTGGTCGCCCGGCGCCGAGCCCGCTGGCCGCCGCGGCGGACGCCGTCGAGGCGCCCGACCGCCGACTGACCGCCGCTACGAGCCCGTTTCGGGCGTCGCGCTCGAACGGGGCGACACGCGCGCGCGGAGCGCCTCCCGCCGCGGATAGGCGGCCAGCCCGAGCAGCGTCAGGACCCCGACGGCGAGGAGGAGCGGGTAGCGGTCGTACGGCTTGTAGACGAACCTGATCTCGTGCCGTCCCGGCGGGACGGCGACGCCGACGAGGCTCGGGGCCATCATCGACGTCTTTGCCGGCAACCCGTCCACGGTCACGGTCCAGCGCGGGTCGTACGTCGACTTGAGCAGGACGACGGCGGGGCGGTTCGCCAGCACCGTCGAGCTGAACACGCCGTCCTCGATCGTCGCCGATCTGGTCGATGCACCTGGCCCGCCGGGCCAGGAGGCGGCGTCGCGCCCGCGAACGTCGGCGGCGGCGCGGCTCCGCCGGCAAACGCCACGCCCGGGTAGATGCCACGCGACGCGCTGTCGGAGCGCATGAAGCTCCGGACGGACTGCTCCAGGTTCGTGCGGTTGGCGGTGATTGCCGGGGCGCGATCGACAACCTGGAAGTAGCCGCTCGTCGGCACCTCCCAGAGACGGTGGCGGCCGCTGCTCGAGAGAAGCGTCGCCGGAACGCCGGGCTTGCGGTCGGACGGGAGGATGAGATACCGCACGTTGAACATCTCGTAGTTCGCGGGATTCGTATCGTCGAAATACGCCTCGACGTCGTTCGAGAGTGACGGGATCGTCCTGAACGTGTACCCGATCTGATCGACGAGATCGTTGGCGAGCCACGTGTGGACGGGCGCCTCGCCGACGACGTACTTGAGCCCGAAGTTCGAGCGCAGCCCGGAGTACGTTCGGCCGCCGCCGCGAGCCTTCACGATCGCGATGAGCCGTTCCAGGTCGCGGCCGTCGGTCGCATCGGCCACCTGCTGCCTGCGAATGAACGCCGCACCCGCCTGGTCGTAGTGCCGCACGCTCCGTCCACGCCGGCGCCAACACGAGCACGGCAAGCACCACCGCCGAGGCTCCGGCGAGGAGGGCCCGGTGGGGCGTCGAGAGCCTGCCGACGATGGTGAACGCGAGCCGGAGCAGCCACCCGAGCCCGACGCCGGCGATCAGGATCCCCGAGAGGTGGACTCCCATCACGAAGCGATGGGCCTGGATGTCCTGGATGCCGGGGAGGACGTCCATGGCGCCGCCCGAGCGTCTTGCGTCCGAAGAAGAGCACCAGCGAGAACCCGAAGACGCCCAGCAACGCCCGGGCCCGGATGTCCCAGCGGGCCTGCACGGCGCAGACCCCGACCCCGAGGGCGAACAGGAGCGAGACGATCGGGAAGCGGCCCGAGTCGAACAGGTCGCCCGTGAACAGCCAGGCGAGGATCTTGTGCGCGCCGTACGAGTCGTTGTAGACCGAGCCGGTGTAGAACTCGCTCCGCGTCGTCCACTTGGTGTCGCCGATCAGCGGCACGAGCACCCAGGACGCAACGAGCACCGAGCCGATAACGACGACAGCGGCGCGTCCGGCGCGAACCAGGTACCCGCTCCCGGCGACGAGAACCCAGACGCCGACCGTCAGCACCGCCAGGTAGCCCGTGATGAAGTGAAACGCCATCGTCAGCGCGAGCGCAGCCGTGGCGGCGACGTAGTACTTGCCCCGGGTTACCGCCCGCCAGGTCGTGCCCCACGCGAGCGGCAGCATCCACATTCCCCAGAGCTGCGAATAGACGCCGTAGCCACGCCACGTGTAGCTCCCGTGCTCATAGCCGTAGCCCGAGGCGCTGACGATGAGCGGTGAGACAGCCGCCGCGGCCGCGGCGGTCCAGCGTCCCCAGCCGAGCAGCCGGGCCGAGACGTAGATCGCAATCGGCCACAGGGCGAGGAGCAGGTAGAGGATCCAGAGGTAGGTCGTCTGGTCGCCCGCACCGCTGAAGCGGGCGATCGCGGCAGTGAGGGTGTGGGGGAGGCTCTGGTAGTGATGGAAGAACGACGAGCCCGCCGTGAGATACGGATACCAGCCGTCGAACGGAACCCGCCCTTCTCGAATCTGCCCGCCCGCCCAACGCACCATCTGCAGGTGGAACGAGCTGTCGTTCAGGTTCACGGCCTTCGCCGTCTCGCCGCGGAGGATCGCGAGGAGGAAGAGGCACGTGAGCCCGAGGAGCGTGAGCGGGCCCCAGCGTGAGGCCATCCCTGGTGGCGGTTGGCTCCGGGTGATGCGGGCCGCCGGCGCGCGCACGCTGGGAGCAGGCGCCGCGGGGGCAGCAGTCGCCGGGGCCGGCGCCGCAAGCGCTTCCTGCAGCGGCGCGAACGTCCCGGCCCAGCGGGCGCCGCGCCACGCGACGACGAGCGCGATCGCGGTGACGAGGGCGGACCAGACCTTCTTCTGCCACGTATCGGTGACGAACCCGCCCAGGAGCCAGTCGAACCACGGGTTGTAGTGGAAGCCCTGGACGTGCCACCAGACCGTGTTGTAGAACGCGTACGGCGCCCAGAGATCGAGCAGGAAGAGCGCCGAGAGCGCCGCGTACACGATCCGGAGCGGCCGCAGGAAGATCACCGGGGCGAAGACCACGAGAGCGAGGAACATGTAGCGCTCGTGCATCCGCGTCAGGAGCGCGAACGCGAGGAGCGCGACGCTTGCAGCGGCGATCGTGAGCGCGGTTGCCTCCGGCGCGCCGCGTCCGATCGCCGCGTGGATCTGCCAGAGCACCACGCCGGTTGCGACGGCGAAGAGCAGCAGGCCGATGTGGAAGGCAGAGATGCCGGCGAAGCGAGACGACGTGGTCTCCGACCGAGTCGTTGCGCCAGAATCCGACGACGCCCCACAGGTTGAAGGCGTTCGCGCTGGTGAAGGCGTGATTGTTGGCGGCGTCGCCGTTGAACCGGACGAGCGACACCGGTCCGAGGCCGAACGGCAGCCCCGAGACGAGCCAGGCGCCGACCGAGACGGCCCCGATCAGGCCGATGCGAAGAGCGCCGTCGATCACCTCCGAGAGGGACCGCCGGTAGAGGTGGCGGCGGTAGAGGACGTACAGCATCACCGGCACGACGAACGCCGACTGGGGCTTGATCGAGATTGCGACGGCAAACAGGAGAAAGGCGGCGATCTCGTAGCGCAGGCGGGGCGGCGACGCGATCAGGAGGAGGAGCGACCAGAGCACGAACATCGCCGGCACCGCGTCGACCTGCCCCCACACGGCGCTGAGCGCGAGGACCGCCGGGTTGAACAGCACGGCCGCGGCGACGAGCGTCCGCACGGGCCAACGCTCCTTGATCTGCTGGGGTGCGAGTCGCGCTGCGTACGTGCCTGCGATCCACGCGATTCCGAGGTCTGCGACGAGCGACGGAAGCTTCAGCAGCAGATAACCAGGAGTCGTCGAGACATGGCTGATCAGCCAGAGGACGTACAGATAGCCGGGTGGATACTCGGCCGGCGGCCCCGAGCCATAGAAGTCGTGCAGACCGACGTCGTGGAGCCGCGTCACCCACGAGCGGTAGACCGCCAGGTCACCCCAGAAGCCCGTGTGCGGCGCGACGAGCAGGCGGACGAGCAGCGCGACCCCGAACATCGCGACGAGCCCCCAGGGCGTGCTCAGGCGCCATGCGAGGGCTCTCAGTGCTTCCGTGCGCGACCGGGAGGCTTGCTCGGGAGCTCCCATCACCGCCTTCGAGGAGTCCGCGGTTCCGATCAGCCGATGCTCGTGACCTGATCCGAGGAGACGATGCGATTCGCTGTCGCGGCGGACGGGTCGAAGACCTCGACCTGATAGTCGACGCCGGGATACGCGAGGTGGATGTTCTTACGCGGCCCCGTCTTGTCGACGACTGCCAGTCCACCGCCCGAGAGCTTGATCACGCGCTGGTTCGGATCCTTGGTCAGCGTCTTGATCGCCGCGAATGCCCCCGGGTACGGATAGGTGCCCACGGTCAGGTACTGACCTGCCGCCCCGACCTTCGTCCCCTTGGGCAGGTAGCGAATGCTGACCTGACCATCCGACGTCTGGACGACCTCATAGGTAACTCCGGCCTTCGGCCCGGCCCAGTAGAGCGGGTGGCTCGAGCGTCGCCGCCAGCGTCCTCAGGGCGGCTGCCGTTGCGGCCTTCGGCTGCGGGGCGGCGCTCGCCGTGCTGTTGAGACTCCCGAACGCCGTCAGCTTGCCGGCCTTCACGAACTTCGCGGCGTTCCCCGGCGTCGGATCGAAGATCTCGGCCTGGTAGTCCACGCCGGGATAGGCGGCATGAACGTTGGTCGATACAGCCTTGGAGGTCTCGGCGAGCCCCCCATTCGGGAGCTTGATCGTCCTGATGTTCGGCTGCTGAGTCACGGTCTGAATCGCCGGATACGCGCCCTGAAACGGGTACGTAGCGACCGACAGATACGGCTCCTTCGCACCGACGGCAACGCCGGCCGGGAGATAGCGAACGACGATCGTCCCGCTCGAGGTCTGCACCAGCTCGTAGGTCATCCCGGTACGCGGTCCCAGCCAGAAGACGGGATGCCCAACTGATGTCGCGACCTCGTTGATCTGCGCGGACGTGACGGCACGTGCGTTCGTCGGTTCGGCAGACGAGTTGCCGTTGTCCCTCAGAGCGAGCCAGGCGACGAGTGCTGCGATCACGACAATGACGACCACCGCGACGATGCGGAAGGGCGTTGTCGAGCCCGATTGAGCTTCATCGGGCACGACGGGGCTTGCGGCGACTGGATCAGCTCCGACGGCAGGGGGCGCGCTCGCATGCACGACGTCATTCGGCACGGAAGTTGTCGGTTCGCTCATCCGCGTAGAGTAGAGGAGTAGCCGGACTGATGTCGATGAGTTCGCCGTCCGCAACGCCCGAGAATGAGCGGCCGGAGCACGCAATAGAATTTGCGAATGATGACGACGAACCAACCCGACAGCGCGCGCCCAGCTGAAGCCGTGCCACGCGTTGTCATCCTCGCCGGCGGTCTAGGGACGCGGCTGCGCGAGGAGACCGAATTTCGCCCCAAGCCGATGGTCGAGGTCGGCGGCAAGCCGATCGTCTGGCACATCATGAAGAACTTCGCCCACTACGGGCTCAACTCGTTCGTCGTCTGCGTCGGCTACAAGGGCGAGATGATCCGCGAGTACTTCATCAACTACCGCGCCCGCAACAACGACTTCACCGTCACGCTCGGCGAGCACGAGGCGATCAGCTTTCACGGCGTGCACGACGAGGCGAACTGGACGGTGACCGTCGCGGACACGGGCGACAACACGATGACCGGGGGCCGTGTGCTCCGGAGCCGTCCCTACACGGACGGGACGTTCATCTGCACCTACGGAGACGGGCTCAGCGACGTCCCGATCGACCGGCTGCTCGCGTTTCACCGTGACCACGGGAGGCTCGCCACCGTCACCACGGTCAGGCCGCTGAGCAGGTTCGGCGTGATGGAGGTCGACGGCAAGGGCGGCGTCCAGCGGTTCCGCGAGAAGCCGCAGGTCGACGGGTCGGTCAACGCCGGCTTCTTCGTCTTCGAGCCCGGCGTCTTCGACTACCTGGACCCGAACAGCATCCTCGAGGAGGAGCCGCTCGCCAGGCTGGCCGCGCGACGGTCAGCTGATGGCGTTCCAGCACGACGGCTTCTGGCAGCCGATGGACACCTATCGTGAGTCGGTGCTCCTCAACAACCTGTGGGATTCGGGCGCAGCGCCGTGGCGGGTGTGGTCGTGAGCTCCTGGCCGGCCCATCGGGTGCTCGTGACCGGCGCAACCGGTGTGGTGGGGTCGTGGCTGACCCGGCGCCTCGTCGACGACGGCGCCTACGTGGTCGCGTTCGTCAGGGACATGGATCCACAGTCGGAGCTGCTGCGCAGCGGCACCCTGCAGCGAACCTCGGTGGTCAACGGCGACCTCGAGGATGCGCGGGCCGTCGAGCGCGCCGTCGTCGAGCACGAGGTCGACACGATCGTCCACCTCGGCGCCCAGACGATCGTCGGCGCCGCCCTGCGAAGCCCGGCCGCCACGTTCTCGGCGAACCTGCAGGGCACGTGGAACGTCCTCGAGGCCGCCCGGCTGCATTCGACGCTCGTGCGGTCGGTTGTCGTCGCGAGCTCCGACAAGGCGTACGGAACGGCCGAGAAGCTGCCCTACACCGAGGACATGCCCTTGCAGGGTCGCGGGCCCTACGACGTCTCCAAGAGCTGCACAGACCTGCTCACGACCTCCTACGCCCAGACGTACGGCCTGCCTGCGCTGATCGCGCGCTGCGGGAACATCTACGGCGGCGGCGACCTGAACTGGAGCCGCATCGTGCCGGGCACGATCCGCTCGGTGCTCCAGGGCGAGCAGCCGGTGCTCCGGAGCGACGGGACGTTCCTGCGGGACTACATCTACGTCCAGGACGTCGTCGACGCCTACCTGCTCCTGGCGGAGATGGCGCACGACGGTCGCTATCTCGGCGAGGCGTTCAACTTCAGCAACGAGTCGCCCCTCACCGTGCGCGAGATCTACGACCTCGTCTGCGAGGCGGCGGTGGGCGCGCAGGTCGAGCCCGAGATCCTCGGCCAGGCCGAGCACGAGATCCGCGACCAGTACCTCTCGGCCGCCAAGGCGAAGACGGAGCTCGGCTGGAGCCCCCGGATCTCCGTTGCCGAGGGCCTCGAGGAGACCGTCGCGTGGTACCGCGGCCTGCTGGGAGCCGCGTGACCAGCGTCGCGCCAACCGAGTCGACCGAGGCGGGCTCCGGCAGGAAGCTCGTGAGCATCGTCACGCCCGCCTACAACGAGAGCGAATGCGTCGACGAGCTCGCGCGCCGGCTGGCCGCGATGATGGATGCCGAGCCCGCCTACGACTTCGAGGTCGTCATCGTCGAGAACGGCTCGCAGGACGACACCTGGGAGAAGCTGATCGAGATCCGCAAGCACGACCAGCGGTTCAAGCTGCTCCAGCTGGCGCGCAACTTCCGGATGGACGGCGGCCTCACCGCAGGCCTCGCATTCGTCTCGGGCGATGCCTGCGTGCTGATGACCGCCGACCTGCAGGATCCGCCCGAGCTCATTCACGAGTTCCTGCGGAAGTGGGAGGAGGGCTACGAGAACATCTACGGCGTCGTCGAGGAGCGCCGCGGCACCGGCCCGATCCGCCGCTTCAACTCACGCGCCTTCTACTGGGTCGCCGGTCGGCTCACCGACGGCCGCATTCCCCGCGACGCAAGCGACTTCCGGCTCCTCGACCGTAAGGCCTATGAAGCGGTGCGGGGGATGGACGAGCGCAACCGCTTCGTGCGTGGGCTCGCCGCCTGGGTGGGGTTCAAATCGATTGGCGTTCCGATGCAACGCCCGCCGCGGTTCGCGGGGACATCGAAGGCGCACGACATTTCCCGTACTCGACCTCGCATTCAAGGGGATCTTCGCGCACTCGTACGTCCCGCTGCGGCTGATCACGCGTGACGGGTCTCTGCATCAGCTTCGGCGCGTTCCTGGCGGTCATGATCCTCACGATTCGCTGGATCATCGTCGGCGTGCCGTTCGCCGGGTTCGGAACCATCGTCTCGCTGCTGCTCCTCGCGTTCGGGGGGCTCGCGTTCATGATGGGGATCCTCAGCGAGTACGTCGGGCTGATCTACGAAGAGGTCAAGCAGCGGCCCAACTACGTGGTTCGGGACAGGCTGGGGATTTGACGGCAGCGCGTGTGCTCGTCGTCGGCGCCCGCGGCGCCATCGGGACGGCAATCGTGGACACGTTCGAGCAGCGGGGCTGGACGGTGCTCCCGGGCACGCACGCGCAGCGAGCGGGGGAGACGGATCGACCCTGGGTCGACGTGTCCGATCCCGCCTGGGCCTCGGGTGTGGCCGCAGGGGGCCTGCTGGACGCCGTCGTGTTCGCGCAGGGAGCCAACACCTCGGGTGGCATTCAGGACACGAATGCGGCGGATCTCGACGAGATGTGGCAGGCGAACGTCGTCGTCGTCGCCGAGGTGACGCGCAGCCTTCTCGATGCGGGCGCGCTGGCGGATCCGTCACGCATCGTCGTGATCAGCTCGGTGTGGCAAGACGTCGCGCGGGCCGGCAAGGTCGCCTACACGACGTCGAAGGCCGCCGTCGGCGGTCTCGTGCGAGCGCTGGCGGTCGAGCTTGCGCCGGCGGGTGTGCTCGTCAACGCCGTCCTGCCCGGTGTCCTCGACACGCCGATGACCCGCGCGCACCTGAGTCCGGAGTCGATCGCCCGGGTCACGGACGACACGCCGGCGGGTCGCCTGGCAACGGTCGACGATGTCGCCCGCGCGACGTACTGGCTCGCGTCCGACGACAACACGGGGGTGACGGGTGAGAGCATCACCGTCGACCTCGGGTGGACGGTCGCCCGCCGTGTCTGAGCTGACGGTGAGGACGTCGGTCGGCTCGTATGACGTCCTGATCGGCGAGGACGCACTGAGGCTCGCACTTCCCGACTCGAGCATCGTCCTGATCGACGACGCCGTCACCGCCACCGCCGGGGTTCCAGCCGACGTGCCGACGATCCCCGTCGAGGCGAACGAGAGCCTGAAGACCCTCGCCGGCTGCGAGGAGATCGTCCTCGCGCTCCGTGCCGCAGGCGCCACGCGCGGCAGCTGCCTCGTCGCGATCGGGGGCGGCTGCGTGCAGGACGCGGCGACGCTCGTCGCCTCGCTGTACATGCGCGGCATTCCCTGGATCTACGCACCGACGACCCTGATGGCGATCCTCGACTCGTGCATCGGCGGCAAGAGCTCGATCAACGTCGGCGCGACGAAGAACCTGATCGGCAACATCTACCCGCCGCAGTCCGTGCGGATCGATCCGGCGTTCACCGAGACGCTGACGCCGGAGATGGTCGTCAGCGGCCTGGCCGAAGGCGTGAAGATCTGCTTCGCAGGCGGTCCGGAGGCGTTCAGCCGCTTTCTGGAGCTGGCTCCGGCAGAGGGCGGAGGCGCGGAGAGGCTTCAGCCTCTCCCCGCGGTTCACGGCACCCGAGGCGAGGCTGAAGCCTCTCCGGAACGGAGCTGATCGAGCACGTGCTCGGCGTCAAGCGGTGGTTCATCGAGATCGACGAGTTCGATCGCGGTGAGCGCCGGCTGCTGAACTTCGGCCACACGTTCGGCCACGCGCTCGAGGCGGCCGTCGGCTTCTCGATCCCGCACGGGGTCGCCGTGGCGCTGGGAGTGCGGGCCGCCATCCGTCACCCCGCGAGTGACGCGGGGAGCCTCGTCGGGGAGCTCGACGACTACTGCGCCCGTCTGCTCGCCGGCATCGCGCCCGTCGTCGACGCGGCTCGATCCAGATTCGACGAGGAGACGTTCACGACGGCATTCGCCGGGGACAAGAAACACTCGGCCGACACCTTCACCCTCGTTCTGCCGCGACCATCCGACGACGGCCCGACGCTTCACCTCGTCTCGCGTCCACGTTCGGCCGACGAGGCGCAACTCGCCCTGTCGTGTGTCCTCGACGTGCTGGAGCAAGCCTGATGGCCGACGCCCCCAAGAAGTACGCCGAGCAGATGGTCGACTGGCTCGTGGAGCTCGGCTACACGCACTGCTTCTTCGTCGCGGGCGGCAACATCATGCATCTGCTCGATGCCGTGAGGACGCGGCTGACGTGCATCCCGGTGGTGCACGAGGTGGCGGCCGGGATGGCGGCCGAGTACTTCAACGAGACGGCGGACGAGGGGCGGAAGGCTCTCGCGCTCGTGACCGCGGGGCCTGGCCTGACGAACATCGTCTCCGCGGTCGCCGCGGCCTGGCTCGAGAGCCGTGAGCTGCTCGTCATCGGCGGGCAGGTGAAGAGCACCGATCTCGCCACCGACGGCGTGCGCCAGCGAGGGATCCAGGAGGTCGACGGCGTGTCGGTCGTGGCGCCGCTGACCGTGAGGACGATGAGGATCGAGCGCCCGGTTGCCTACGACGTGTTCGCCGAGGCGGTCATCGCCGCCAGGCGCCCGCGCCGAGGGCCTGTGTTCCTCGAGGTCTGCCTCGACGCTCAGGCTGCTCCCGTCGTGCCGGACACGGCACACGATCCTCCCACGGTCGGGAGCCCTCCGGCGCCGACGGCCGACGAGCTTGCCGCCCTGCTCGATGAGTTCCGCCAGGCGCAGCGGCCCGTGCTCCTGCTCGGTGGCGGTGTCTCACGCTCCGCCGCGGCGTCGCTCCTGCCCGACCTCGAGGACGCGGGCATACCCGTGATGACGACGTGGAACGGCGCCGACCGCGTGCCGGCCGACCACCCGCTGGCCTGGGGGCGACCCAACACCTGGGGCCAGCGCGGTGCGAACCTCCTGCTGCAACAGGCAGACCTCGCCGTCGCGCTCGGCAGCCGGCTCGGGCTTCAGCAGACCGGGTTCGCCTGGGAGCACTTCGTGCCGAACGGGCGCGTCGTCCAGGTCGACATCGACCCCGCAGAGCTGCACAAGGGGCACCCGGCGGTCGATCTGAGGATCGCCGCCGATGCCGACAGCTGCCTGCGCGCGATCGTCGAGACCGCACGAGCGGAAGCCTGGCGCGAGCGCTGGACGGAATGGCGAGCCTTCGGGCGCACCACGCTCGACCTGCTGCCGTTGGCCGAGGACGTCAACACGCCGTCGACCGGGCCGGGCTTCCTCGATCCCTATCGATTCGTCGGCGAGCTCTCGGACGTTCTGGAGAGCACCGACCTGATCGTGCCGGCGAGCAGCGGAGGAGCGTTCACCGTGATGATGCAGGCCTTCCGCCAGAAGCGCGGCCAGCTGATCGTCAGCGACAAGGGCCTCGCGAGCATGGGGCACGGGCTCTCCGGCGCCATCGGCGTCGCGGTTGCCAATCCCTCGCGCCGGGTCATCCATGTCGAGGGGGACGGCGGCTTCGCCCAGAACGTGCAGGAGCTCGGCACGGTCGCCGCTCAGCGGCTCAACATCAAGACGTTCCTGCTCCACAACGAGGGCTACGCCTCGATCCGGATGACCCAGAGGAGCTACTTCGGAGGAGCGTACGTCGGCTGCGACACGGCGACCGGCCTCGGGCTTCCCGACTGGGTCACGCTGTTCCGGGCGTACGGGATCCCGTGCTCGGCGATCGACCCGGAAAATGCCTTCGGCCCGGAGACGCTCGAAGCGTTAGGCTCCGACGGTCCGCACGCGTTTCTGGTTCCCCTCGACCCCGAGCAGACGTATTTTCCGAAGATCACGAGCCGTGTCCGAGAAGACGGCGGTATGGAGTCCAACCCCTTGCATCTGATGAGCCCGGACGTGGCGGACGATGTCGCCTCGCAGGTCTTCAGGTTCGTGTCGAACGAGTAGCGGAGGAACAGTGAATCAGACAGAGCGGAAGATGACGGAGTTGCTGAAGATCGGCAAGGAGAGCTACGGCGTCGTCAGCGTCAAGGCCGAGTTCGAGGCCGAGGGGACGCGGATGGAGGAGCTGCTCCGGCTCGTCGATGTCGCCCGCGCGGCCCAGCTTCCGCTGACCGTGAAGGTCGGAGGCTGCGAGGCGGTGCGCGACCTGCTCGAGGCAAAGCAGGTCGGCGTCAGCTACATCGTCGCCCCGATGGTCGAGACCCCGTACGCGCTCTCGAAGTACATCGCCGCCAAGAACACCGTGTATCTCGAGGAGGAACGGGAGGACACGGACTTTCTCTTCAACATCGAGACGATCACCGCCTACGAGAACCTCAAGGCGCTCGTCGAGCTCGCCTCCGAGACCGGTGGCGTCGAGGGCATGGTGTTCGGTCGGGTCGACTTCTCCGGCTCCCTGGGTCTCGATCGAGACGGCATCAACGAGCAGCGCATCACGGACTACGTCCTCGATGTCGCGCGGGCCTGCAAGGACGGCGGTCTCGACCTCGTCGTCGGCGGCGGCATCTCGATGGATGCGCTCGAGGCACTGAAGCAAGTTGCGGAGGTTCACCTGACCCGGTTCGAGACGCGGAAGGTGGTCTTCTCCGGTGAAGCCGTCGGCGTGCCGGACGTCGCCGAGGGCCTGCTCAACGCTGTCCACTTCGAGCTCCTCTGGCTGATGAACAAGCGGGACTACTACGGCCGGATCACGCAGGAGGACGCGAAGCGGATCGACATGCTCGAGCAGCGCTGGCAGGTGCTCGGCCGGGCGATATGACCGAGCCGCTCGCGCTCGCGGGCGACGAGCGGATCCTCATCACGGGGGCGAGTGGGTGGCTTGGCCGCTCTCTGCTGTCGACCTTGCTTCCCGTCCTCCCGGCGCGACCAGCTGATGGCTGCTCGGCTCACGGGCGCGGAACGTTGACGGTCGACGGCCGCCCGACTCGAGATCTTGGCGTGGGATGGCGCCGATGTCGCCGGCTTCGCGCCGACGCACATCGTGCACCTCGCGTACCTCACGAGGGACAGGCTGGACGAGCTGGGCTGGAGCCGGTACGTGGCGGAGAACGTCGGGCTCACAGCCCGGATCGTCGACCTGCTCGCGCTGCCGACGGTTCGCGCGCTCGTGCACACGTCAAGCGGCGCCGTCGCGTCGGATCTCACCGAGTCCGACGGCGCAGCCCGCGAGCGTTGCAGCCGTACGGGCTCCTGAAGCGCATCGACGAGCTGCTGTTCGCGAATGAGTGCGAACTGCGAGGCTTGCCTGCGTTACGTGCCGCGTCTGGTCGGTGACTGGGCCACACGTAGTAGAGCCGCATAAATACGCGTTCAGCGACCTGATCTTGCAGGCGCATGAGCGGCGGTGACCTCTGCGTGCGCTCGCCGCACCGCGTCTACCGGCGTTACGTCGATGCGAGCGAGCTCATGGATGTCGCGATGCGGCTCGGGCTAGCGTCTCGCTCGGTTGCCTTCGACTCGGGAGGGACCTACGTAGAACTGGAAGACCTGGCCGACCTCATCCTCACAGAGATCGGACAGCCCGGAATGCGCGTCAGACGAGAGTCGCCTCCTGATGGATTGATGGACGACTACTCGGCCGACGATTCGGTTTTCCGCGACCTAGCGGCTTCCATGGGCGTTCACATAACCGATCTCCAAGGACAGATCGTCCGGACCGCGCGGGCCTTCAGACCGGGATTTCACAAGATGGATCCTCGAACTGATCCGTCATGAACGAACGGCGCGTCGGCACGCGGTACGTCGTTGTGGGTGGGTTCAACACCTTGCTCGGAATCGCCCTCTTTGTTGCGTTGGATCTCACGCTGGCGCCCTATATAGGTCACTACTTCGTGCTGGCAGTCGCGCAGACCGGCGCGATCCTAGCTGCCCACGGGACGCAAAGACGTTGGGTGTGGCACTCTACCGAGCCGTACGTCGGCGAACTCATGAGGTTCTCATCGGTCTACGTCGTCTTCTTCGTGGCGAACTTGGCCATGTTGTTCGTGGCACATGAGCTTTTTTCGGCTCCTGTCATACCCGCGCAGGTCGCGATAACGCTGGCCATCGTTCTCGGAACGTTCCTGGTTCACCGCAGCTGGACATTCGGGTCTGTTGGAAAGGGGTCGGACTCCACGGAGAAGCGTCGCGCGTAGCGCCTAGTTTCCGGCCGGTTAGCCGTCGGAGCAACCGACAACCGCCACGTAGCGCTGCGCTATGTCGCGGCGAGTGCCGTCGGGAGCGCAGCCATGCCAAGGCGCCCGAGTCTAAGTGGGCCAACCCGGGCGTCGGGATCTTGATGCTCTGCCGTGACCTCGAACCCGCACGATTCCAATAGCGAACGCAACGACGACGAAGTGAAGAAGTTTATGTGTTCGGACTGCTTGACGATTCCAAGCCGCGGTACTTTCCAGCCCAGCTGCCTAGCGACCCCCGTCGCGAAGTCGCACGCAATAAACGACAAGCGGTGACGCGAGGTATGTCCGAGCCACGCCCCGTATCGAGGACTGCAGTGCCAGGATCTGAGCCGGAGTTTATCAAGCGGCACTTCGACATAAAGAAAACCGCTCGGTGCGATGAGGGCGCGGATCTCCGACAGAAGCGCTCGTGGATCGCTGTAGTGCTCGAGGATATGGGCAGCGATAACCAAGTCCGGCTGCTCTGGAAGCGCGAGCAGCGATGTAACACGCTCTATGCCCGCGAGGAGCGGTTTGTCGGAGATGTCAACGACCAGGCGCCGCCGGATCGAAAAGTCAGGAAAGAACTGACCTCTGTCGCCGCCGAAATCCACGGCGCAGTTCAGGGGGCGATCCAGTCCGCCGCGGGACAGGATCTCCGATTCGAATCGCACACGATCTTCAACCGCCGCCGAACCTGGGGTTAAAGCGTCGTTGACGCTCGCGCGATACCACGGCTCCCACGACCGGCGTACGCGAACGTACCTCGGATCCCTGTAGTCACCATAGATACCTTCGACTTCGGCGTCTGTATAACGGCGGTCGAAAAAGGCCAGCCCGCAACTATTGCACTGGCGATAGTCCGTTGCCTCACCACTAGAAACCGCGATGAGCTCAGCGACAAACGGGGCGACGACGCCGTGGGCAGCCATCGGAGCGGGCACATTGCAGCAGGGGCATAGGTCGGAGAAGTTCAGTGCTGCAACCTCACCCGATCCACCTGGATAACGTCACCCAGTTGCAGGAGTTCCGATCACGCAGGATGAGAGTCTGTCGAGACCGAATGCGACATGCTACCCCGGACGTGAGAAGTGGAGCGCCGTATGGGCCGCGCCACCAGGCGCCGACCGTCGTTCTGCGTACCATTCATACGGCCCGAGCCCTTCTGTCGATTTGGAGTGTGCAAAGCTGGACACGCGCGAGCACTTGCGCCAACAGATCGCCGACCTCGTCAGCGCCTATCACGCCGAAGCCTTCGCACCCGCGCCGTTCGTCCCCGGCGAGAGCCCGGTCCCTGTCTCGGGCAAGGTCTTCGACGACCGACGAGTTGCGGCTCCTCGTCGACGCGTCGCTCGACTTCTGGCTCACCACCGGTCGGTTCGCCGAACGAATTCCAGAAGCGGTTCGCGCAAGTACCTCGGTGTCCGTCACGCGATGCTGTGCAACTCGCGGCTCGTCCGCGAACCTGCTCGCCGTCAGCGCTCTGACGTCGCGAGCGGCTCGGCGAGCGCCGGCTGCAGCCCGGCGACGAGGTGATCACGGTGGCCGCCGGCTTCCCGACCACGGTCAACCCGATCCTCCAGAACCGGCTCGTCCCGGTCTTCCTCGATGTCGAGCTGCGGCACCTACGACGTCGAGCTCGACCATCTCGCCGAGGCCGTCGGCCCGCGAACGCAAGGCCGTCATTCATCGCGCACACGCTCGGCAACCCGTTCGACCTCGACGCGATCCAGCGCTCTCTGCGAAGAACACGGCCTCTGGCTGCTCGAGGACAACTGCGACGCGCTCGGAGCGCCGTACGACGGTCAGCCACGCGGCACTTCGGCGACCTCGCGACGGTGAGCTTCTACCCCGCGCACCACATCACGATGGGCGAAGGCGGCGCCGTGATGGCGAAGCGCCCGATGCTCAAGAAGATCGTCGAGAGCTTCCGCGACTGGGGCCGCGACTGCTGGTGCGAGACCGGGCGAGGAAAACACATGCGGCAAGCGCTTCGACTGGCAGCTGGGCGAGCTTCCCGTACGGCTACGACCACAAGTACATCTACTAGCCACATCGGCTACAACCTGAAGCCCACCGACATGCAGGCGGCGGTCGGCGTCGCGCAGCTCGACAAGCTGGACGGGTTCATCGCAGGCCCGGAAGGACAACTGGCAGTACCTCTACGACGGGCTGGCCGACCTCGACTGTCTTCGTGCTGCCCCGGGCGACGCCGCGATCGGAGCCGAGTTGGTTCGGGTTCGCGCTGACGGTGAAGCCGGATGCAGGCTTCGGTCGTCCGCGAGCTGATCACGCACATCGAGAACGCAAAGATCGGCACGCGCCTGCTGTTCGGCGGCAACCTGCTCCGTCAGCCGGCCTACCGCAACATCCCGCACCGCGTCGTCGGCGATCTGACCAACGCCGACGCCGTCATGAACGGCACCTTCTGGCTCGGCGTCTACCCGGGACTCACAACCGAGATGCTCGACCATGTCATCCGGACGGTGCGCGAATTCGTCGCGGCCGCTCCGCTCGGGGACAAGCGCAGCGCAACACCCTCGCCGGCGTTGTAGAGCCTTCCTGGCCCGGTGAAGCCCGGATGACAGGCTGAAGCCTGTCACCGCGGGCCATGCGACGGTTCGGCGCGCCCCCAGCCGGCCAGGAAACAGTTGACAAGGCAGGAGGGCGGGTTCAGACTTCCCGGCTATTCGAGAGTGAGGCTGCAGTAGAGATCTCCGGGCATCTGGGGCCGACGGGGGAGCCGGGCCTGTCTGGCCCAGATGCCCGGGGAGGTTGGAGAGACCGTTTTCGGTCAGGTCGTCGGCTCCCTGTTCGAGGCCATTTGGGGGGATGGCGACGATTGTGAGGAACCGAGAGCGAGATGATGCGTCATCGTGAGACCTGACCCCAGAGGCCTCATCCGCACCGTCCGCGCAGATCCCTCGATCGAGGCACGAGATCACCCACTTGGGGGGTCGTGATCGGCGGGTGGCGGCTTACTGTCAGGACCGTAAGCGGCTTGCGTCCCGCGGGGGACGCAGATTTGGAGACTGTATGCGGCGAGAGCACCTTTCCGGTGGTACGTGCGGTACCGGAGCGATGGTTATAGGCACGCGTTCGAACGCGCTCTGGGGCAAGGGACGGCGGCGCTATCCGTTGCTCGTCTTCACGTTCGTCGTCATCGCGGCGTCCGTCGTCGCGGGATCGACCGCGGCCGGCCCACCCGCCCAGTCGTCCGGTGTCGTGCCTGACAGCCTTCGGGACAAGGCCAAGGCTCACCCCAAGGACGCGTTCCACGTCGTCATCCAGACGGCCGATGGCTCACAGCTCGACGGTCTCGACTCTACGGTGCGGCGAGGCGCAGAAGAAGCATCCCGGCAATGCGAAGGGCCTGACGAAGAAGTTCAAGCTGATCGGCAGCGCGACGGCGGAGGTCACCGGCGACCAGATCGCCGACATCGCTGCGGCGAAGGGCGTCGTCAGCGTGACCGAGGATGCGCCGATCCAGGCGACCGCCTACGGCAACCTGCAGAACTGGCCCACGAGCGTCGGCGCCCAGTGGGGCGACCGCGCCGAGAAGGACAGAGTTCCCCACGATCGCGATCGTCGACTCGGGCGTCGAGTGGCGCGGCGACTTCTACAGGCGGCTCATCCGCCAGGTCGACCTGACGACCACGGGCACGAACTCCCCGGGCGACGGCTTCGGGCATGGGACGCTCGTCGCCGGCCTCGCCGTCGGAGATGCCGACCGGTTCACAGGCGTCGAGCCGCACGCGAACATCCTGTCGCTCGACGTCCTCGACGACGCCGGCAACGGGACGGTGAGCAACCTACTGGCCGCCTGCGACTGGATCCTCCAGAACAAGGGCAGGTACAACATCGATGTCGCCAACTTCTCATTGAACGCATCGAGCGGCGTGGGAGTGCAGAACGATCCGCTCGACAAGGCGGTCGAGAAGCTGTGGCTGAACGGAGTGGTGGTCGTCGCGGCGTCGGGGAACTACGCGACCGACGGGGCCGAGAGCGGCGTCGGGTTCGCGCCCGCGAACGACCCGTTCGTGATCACGGTCGGTGCCTCCGACACGAATGGAACCGTGACACCGACGGACGACTTCGCGGCGCCGTGGTCGGCATGGGGATCGACGCAGGATGGCTTCCGCAAGCCGGAGCTGGCGGCACCCGGGCGCGTGCTCAACGGGCCGGTGCCGATGGACTCGCCGATGTTCACCAGCAACCCCTCGCGCAAGGTCGCCGACGGGTACATGTGGATGTCCGGGACATCCTTCGCCGCCCCGATCGTCTCGGCAGCAGCCGCGACGGTGCTCTCGCGGCATCCGGACTGGACACCGGATCAGGTCAAGGGCGCATTGATGGTCTCGGCGAACGTCCCCACCGGATACGGCTCGACAGGTGCGCTCGGTGTCGGGACGTTGAACATCCCGGCGGCGATCGCGGCCGACGGGCGCGCCAACCCGAATGCGGGGCTCGACCGCTTCGTCGCCACCGACCCGGTGACCGGGCTGAGAACGTTCGATTCGACCGGCTGGGCAGCCACGGCGGCGACCGACCCCGCCTGGAACGCGGCCTCCTGGTCGAGCGCGAGCTGGTCGTCGGCTTCGTGGTCGAGCGCGAGCTGGTCGTCGGCTTCGTGGTCGAGCGCGAGCTGGTCGTCCGCTTCGTGGTCGAGCGCGAGTTGGTCGTCGGCTTCGTGGTCGAGCATGTTCGCGGCCAAGTAGCCGCGGGACCCCGAATGTCCGCCTGTCTCCGATCGGCCGTGGATACCCCGATCGGGGGAGCCGCGCTCCCCTCTCAGGGCCGTTGAAACCAGGAGAGCGGTATGTCTGCGGATATCTCGTCAACTGAGCGGCAGTCGGAACCGGATCGCTCCCGGCGGGGGCTGTCGGGCCTCGCCTGGGCCTACCTGATCCTGATTGCAGCGAGCGCGATGCTGCTCGGCTGGCTTGCCCTCGGCCACGTCACGCCGATCGACACGAAGACCTGGGTGGCGTTCGGGCTCATCGCTGTCGGGGCAGCTCTCTCCCAGCTCTTCCCCGTCGTCACGCCGCGCGATCAGTCGTACCACATGACGATGGTGGTGCTCGTGCCTGCCGCTCTCCTGCTTCCCATGTGGCTCCTGCCGGCAGTCGCTGTGGCCCAGCACGTTCCGGAGTGGCTGAAGGTTCGCTACCCCTGGTACATCCAGACGTTCAACGCGAGCAACTATCTCCTCGACCTGTTCGCAGCGGCCGTGGTGGGGAGGTACGTCCTGCAGCAGGACGGTCTGATCACGAACGACGAGCTTCGGTTCGCTGTCGCCGGCCTCGCTGCCGCTGTCGTCCTCGTGCTCCTGAACCACAGCATCCTCGCGGTGATGCTGCGTCTCGGTCGGGGACATTCGCTGCGCGAGTCCGGCCTGTTCTCGTTCGAGAATCTCTCGACGGAGCTCGTCCTCGCGGCTCTCGGTGTCCTCGTCGCGTTCGCCTGGACGATCAATCCGGCCCTGATCCCGTTCGCCGTTGCTCCGCTGCTTCTCCTCCACCGCTCGCTCGCGGTGCCACAGCTCGAGCAGGAGGCGCGGCTCGATCCGAAGACGGGGCTCTTCAACGTCCGTCACTTCAGCTCCGTGCTGAACGACAAGCTCGAGAGCTCGCTGCGTACGGGGGAGCCTCTCGCGCTGCTGATGATCGACCTCGACCTGCTGCGAGAGATCAACAACACCTACGGCCACCTCGCCGGCGATGCTGTCCTCGGGAGCGTCGCCGACGTCTTCCGCAGCAGCCTGCGGGCGGACGATATCGCGGCGCGTTTCGGAGGCGAGGAGTTCGTAGTGCTCCTGCCGGAGACCGACTTCGAGGCTGCGCTGGCGCTGGCCGAACGGGTTCGCGAGACGATCGGCCGTCAGAGGGTCAGCGTGGGGGAGATCGGCGAGACGCTCTCGGCGACGGTGTCGATCGGCATCGCCATGTGCCCCCGCGACGGCTCGGATATGAGCTCGCTCATTCACACCGCCGATCTCGCCGTGTACCGCGCCAAGATCCAGGGGCGCAACCGTGTTGTCGACGGCAGCGTCGAGTCGCTCAGCGAGCTCGCGCCGAACTCCGAGTGGTGGGGACCGAAGCCGGCGCCCGACCCCGTTTCGGAGCCTCCAGGCGAGGAGGAGCCTCGTTCGGTCGCAGCAGCCGTGGCCCCCGTTCTCGGCCTCCCCGGTGACGTGCGCAAGGCGGGCCGCGACATCGCCCTTCAGGTCTCACTCGCCGGCATCGTGCTGACGATGCTGGGCATCGGAGTCGCGTACGTCGACCGACCCACGGACGTGGTGGCGCTGTTGTCGCTCGCTGCGCTCGTCGCCGGCGGCCAGGCGTTCGCGCTGCAGGCCGAGGCAGGGGCCGTTTCCGTCGGCGCTGTCGGCGCGCTCGCGGGGGCCGCCTTGATCGGCAGCGGCGCAGCGGTCGTGCTCGCCCTCGCCGCCGTGCTCACCGACGCGATCGTCCGTCGGCCACCGATCTACACCTCGCTCTACAACCTCGGTGTACTGACCTCGGCGGGCCTCGTCGCCGCGGCGGTGTTCGGCCTCGGGCCCGGCAACGTGGCGACACTCGAAGCGGTCGTCTTCGGAGTGGCGGCGGGAGCGGCGTATTTCGCCGTCAACACGATCCTGCTCGCTCTCGCGATCTCCGTCGAGGAGGGGGAGCCGATGCTGGGCGCGTGGAGGCAGAACTTCGTCTGGCTCTTGCCGCATTACCTCGCCTACGGGCTCATCGGTGCCGTCGTCGCGATCGCCTACGAGCAGGTGCACCTCTACGCGCTCGCGGTGTTCCTCATCCCGCTCGTCCTGATGCGGGCAACGCAGGTCGGTCAACTACGGGCCGCACGCGAGAGCGAGAGCAGGCTGCAGGACGCGGCGAGCACGATTCACCGGCAGAACGTCTCTCTGGAGGAGGCAAACCGGCTGCTGCGCACCCGGTCGACCGAGGCGCTCGAAGGCCTCTCGGCAACCGTCGACGCGCGCGACGCCTACACGGCGGGCCACTCCCGCCGCGTCCGTGAGATTGCCGTTCGGATCGGGAACGAGATCGGGCTCTCGCGGGAGGAGCTCGAGATCCTCTCCCATGCGGCGTTGTTCCACGACATCGGCAAGATCGCCGTTCCCGACGCGATCCTGATGAAGCCGGGCGACCTCACCAAGTCCGAGCGGGCCGTGATGCAGATCCACCCCGACGAGGGCGCCGAGATCGTCGGCCGCCTCGGCTTCCTCGCGGACGCGGTACCGGCGATCCGTCATCACCACGAGAACTTCGACGGCACCGGCTACCCGGCGGGCCTGGCCGAGCTCGAGATCCCGCTCGGCGCCCGCATCATCCACGTTGCCGATGCGCTCGACGCGATGATGAATGCGCGGGTCTACCGGCCCGGCCGCTCGCTCGAGAACACGCTCGAGGAGCTGCGCCGCAGGTCCGGCACGCAGTTCTGCCCCCGGTGTGTCGAGGCTGCGCTCGCCGTCGCCGATCGCGATTCAAGTGTCGCGGAGACCCTCGCCGCTGTGAGCTGAGCGTCCGTCCCTGCCCCGGGCAGAACCAGGCGCCGCCCGGCACCTAGCCGGTCGCCACGGTCCCGCCGGGGGGCTACGAACCATGGCGACCGGCTAGGCGCCGGCCAACACGCTGGACGGGAACGGATCGCGATCGGGAGCGAGAGGCTCAGGGCCCTCCCGCTCCGTCTCGCCCCCTAGCCCCGTCTTTCCTAGCTCTGCGCCTTCGTGAGCTTCGAGACGCACTTGCCGAACGCGTTCTTCTTGTTGGCGTTCGTGCCGTAGAAATCGGCGAACGACTTGCCGCCGTGGCCGGCTGCGAAGGCCGGATCGGCGCGCCACGCCTTGCACTGCTTCGCGGCGTTCAGCTCTGCGGTCTGCTCGGCCGCGACTTCCTTGTCCGCCTTCGCGGAGACACACTTGCCGAAGGCGTTCTTCTTGTTGCCGTTCGTGCCGTAGAAGTCGGCGAACGACTTGCCGCCGTGAGCAGCTGCGAATGCCGCCGCGTCACCGTCGCGCTCTGCCTTGCACTTCTTGGCCGCGTTGCTCGCTGCGTCGGCCGCAGCGGCCGTCTGCGCCGTGACGCACGCGCTGAGGCTCGGATACGCACCGGGCGCCGTCCGGAGCAGCTTCTTGCAGTGGGCCGTGGCGCTCGCCGGATTCGGCGCCGCGAGCGCGGCCGCCGAAACGACGAGGGAAACCAGCACGACGAGTAGGACCTTCTTCACGGCACGCCTCCGAAGTTTGGCTACACCGGGTAGACGCGCGCCGTCGCGAAAACTTGCGCGTTCAGATGCAAATGCTCCGCCCGGTGTGCACGGTCCGGCGAGAGCGCCGGAGCAACCGCGACGGAGCGAGCGCTACGAGTCCTTGCCGTTGCCCTTCGGAGCCGGGGCGGGTCGCCGCCGGCCTTGGAGCCGTTCGATTTCCCGCCCACGGGTGTGGCAGACGTCGCGGGGGTGGCCGGCGTCGTCGGTGTCCCGGGTCCTTGCGCCCCCGGCGAGGCCGGAATCGCCGGTTCGGCCGGGGTTGCCCCGGACTTCGCGGGCTTGTCAGTGGCCCCCTGGCCGTTCGTCTTCGACTTCGTCGGTGGAGGCGTATTCGGGGGCTTGGCAGGGTGGGTGGTGGTGTCGGAGGCAGTGGCTGGCGCGTGCGGACCGGGTGTCGGGTGAGCGGGCTTGATCTTCACGACATCCTTCGGCGCCTTCACGTGGCCGGGAGCCGAGGCACTCTGGCCCTTCTGCGCATGCGTCGTCGAGCGTCCGTGCGCGCGCGCTACGCGCCGACCGGACGCGAGTCCGGCTCGTTGAACGCGAGCCGCGCGCCTCGTCTGCGCCTGCGTCCGTGACCCGACGGTCGCTCCGAGGCTCGCCGCGGGAGTGCGCGCGCCTGCGCTCGGCAGGCTGCGATTTTGCGGGCGTATGGTTGTGATCGACTTCTCGAGCGCCGACGATGCCGACGCCACCCGCGACCGACGCGGCTGCGACGACGGCGGCCGCCTTGAGAGCGACGCCTCCGATCGCGAAGCCGCCGAGCGATACGCCACCGCCGGTTGCGGTCCCGCCGCCGACGACCGCCGCGGACCCCGCCGCACCGATCGTGGGCAGCCCCGTTGCCGCCGAAGCGCTGGGTGCGCCCTTGAAGAACGTGAGCGCGAAGGGGAGGGGGAGGAGGGCAAGGCCCTTGAACGCGCGCCGCTGCTTGCCCTGGGTCACCTGGAGGCGCGCGCAGGCCGGGCATTCGGCGATGTGATCGAGGAGCCGCTTGCGCTCCTTGCGAGAAATTCGGCCGTCGAGCTGCCGGGAGAGACTGAGCTCGGCGCGATCGCAGGTCGCCGCGTTCTCGAGCTCGTCCGCGAGGGAGCGGCGGGCGCGGAAGAGGAGGGTCTCGAGCGCTCCCTTGGTGAGGTTGAGGGTCTGCGCGATCTCGTCGTACGACCGCCCCTCGAGCTCTCGCAGCACGAGCGCCTCACGCTGGTTCTGGGGGATCCGCTGCAGCGCGCGAACGAGCTCCTCCATCGAAGGCCCGTTGCTCTCCTCCGGCTCCTGGGCGACCTCGCGGATGAGCTCCACCTCGGTCGGGCGCGACTGCTGCTGGCGGAATCGCTGGCGCACGATGTTGTGCGTGATCGTGATCAACCAGTTCGAAGGCTTCCGTGGCCGCTCCCCGCGTTCGAGGGCGCGGAGGGCGTTGACGAACGTGGTCTGCGTCACATCCTCGGCGTCGGCATGGTTGCCGAGGACGGCGTAGGCATAGCGATACACCTCTGCCGCATGGCTGCGGTAGAGGTCGTCGAGGGCACGCCGAGCGGCGACCATGGATTCTGCTGCGGCCATTCCGACTAAGCGTGCGCGCAAGTTCGTCTCACCGCAACCCCCTTACAAAGCTCTTACAAACGGGAGCGCAAGTTCGGCCGGTTCGCCGCATCTTCCTGGGTGCACGGACGGTAGACGGCTGCGAGCGCGAGGCGCTCCTCGGGGCGCGCGGCCGACAGGGCAGTGCTTGGAAACTCCTCCGCGCGAGGGGGTGCGGAGGAACGAGAGGGGGAGGGCGAAAGCCCTCCCCCTCTCAGCGCAACGGCTCCCAGCGCGGCAGGGAGAACCTCAGCGTCGTCGGGCCGCCGGGCTTGCTGTCGATGTGGAATGTGCCGCCGAGGAGGCGAACACGCTCGCCCATCCCGACGAGCCCGAGCCGACCGCGCTGCGCTGCCTTGGCCACCGCGCGCGACACCTCGAATCCCTGGCCGTTGTCGCTGATGCTGACGTCGATCGTGCTGCGGCGGGCGCGGATGCGAACCTCGACCGCCGTTGCGCCGCTGTGCTCTCGCACGTTGGCGAGCGACTCCTGCACCGCTCGGAAGACGGCGATGCGCTGAGCCGAGCTGAGCGAATCAGGGTCGCCTCGGACCTCGGTCCGAGCCTCGATCCCGGTTCGCTCTGCGAACTCGTCGACCTCGCGGTGGATGATCTCCGACAGCGGCCGTGAGACGATGCTCTTCGTCTCGAGCGAGTGGGCAAGCCCCCGGAGGGCGCGGTCGATGTCGGTGAGTCGTGCCACCATGTCCTCGAAGCGGCCGTAGACGAGCTCGCGATGCGACTCGAGGATGAACGGGTAGAGCTGATCCCGCAAATGCTGCGTCTCGGCCTTCAGTGCGAGGACGTCCTGGATCGGGCCGTCGTGAAGATCGAAGCCGAGCCGCAGCAGCCGCTTCTCACCCGAAGCCACGAGCGCGCTCTCATGGGCCGTGTTGCGTTCGAGCAGGAGCTCGCGCTCGAGCACGGGGGAGAGCGCCGCCGCGGCCTCATCGAGGTAGGGGCTGATGTCGCGGCGTGGATCGCCGAATACGCGAACGACGATCGCGCCGACCGGCTCGCCGAACCGCCGCACGGGGATGGCCCGCACGTTGGACTTGCCGATGAGCGACAGTCCGCTGCGGCCGCTGATCGCTGCCTTGGCATTGGCTCTGACCTGTCGTGATGTCGTGTCGACCCCGAGGGAGAGGATGCATTCGACCCGGGACCCGTCGACGCGATGCCAGACGGATGCCTCGGTCGCGACGTCGAGGTGAAGGAGGAGCCTGAGCTGCACCTCTGCGGCGACGACGGGTGGCAGCTCGAGCAACGTCGGACTGGAGACCGCTCGAAGGTAGAGATCGAACGCCGCGGCGGCGAACGGCTCGCCGCGCACCTGCGCGAGGGTGGACGCCGCGACACGCGTGTCGGCCACGTCGAGCTCGCCTTCGGCGGCAAGCGCGAGGATCACATCGGAGGCGTAGAAGCCGGCCGCGAGTGAGTCGGCAGCGTCACTGTTTCCTCCTGCAGCCAGGATCCGGGCGCTGCGGGCATGCGCCGACATGAGCAGCGGTGCAACGCGGTCCGAGACGCCGTCAGAGAGGCGCGCGTGGATACGTTCGAGGCGGTCGGTACCGTCGCTCGCCGCATCGAGCGGCAGGCCGGAGCGCACGAGCCCGATGCTCGTGCCGGTCTCGACATGATCTCCGACGGCCGATGCCATCGATGTCAGCGGCTAGCTGTCATTGTCGGACCTCTCTTTTCACTCCCCTGCTCGAGTCCCCTCCCCCGGAGACCGCGGCGCAATGCTGGCTCATCATGCAGCTATCGGCACGATTTCGCAACTACTTCACCCGCTTGCGGCAATACCGGCGGCGAGAGCGTCGATTGCCTCGTCCATCTGATCCCATTTGTCGTAGATAGCGACACCCGCGGGAGCCCGTTCAGTCGTGTCTGCGCCGACGATGACGACGGGTAGGGTCGGTCGGTTGGCACGAATCGTGTTCGACAGCCGCAGCGCATTCCCGAGGCCATCGTCCGAATCGAGGAGAACGGCGTCGACGTCGCCGTCTGCGAGCACGTCGTCGATCCCATCGGGCCGAACGTCGGCAGCCACGTCGAGCCCGCGGCCGTCCAGCAGAAACCGTGCCACCTTGACGAAGCGCTGGTCGCTGCTCGCGACGAGGACGTTCCCCTTCGAATCGGGATGGAGCGAGCAGTCCGGCGCCCCACCGTGTGTCTCGCCGGCAGCGCTCCGCGAAGCCCAGGCGACACGGTCGCCGACCTCGAGCCCGCGCCGCTCGCACTCGCCTGCTGCAAGCTCGACGACCTCGCGGGCGCCGCGGCACGAAGCCGTCTTGAACGGCCGCATCGCGTGCTCGATCCGGATCACGATCTGGTCGTGATCGACGAATACGACATCGATCGGAAACCGCATGAATCCGGTGTGGATCGACCACGCCGGCCGGAGCAGCAGCCCGTGCCCCGGTTCGAGCCGCCCACGCCCGAGGAGCCCGCGCATTCGCCGCCCGGTCGTGTCCGCGACCTGGACCGACTCGCTGATGATCCTGCCGTCCTCGCGGCGGAGGGTCAGGACCCCGCGCCTGTTACGCGCCACCGAGCTCGTTCGTGATCGAGATGATCGCGGGAAGCAGGATCACGATGAACATGGCCGGGAAGATGAGGAAGACGAGCGGGAACAGCATCTTGATCGGCGCCTTCTGCGCCGTCTCCTCGGCGGCGGCCTTGCGGCGCTTCCGCATCTCGTCGGCCATCGTGCGCATGATGTGACCCATCGAGACGCCGAGCGCCTGGCCCTGGATGATCGAGCGCGTGAAGAGCGCGATGCCGCCCGTGTCGGCGCGCTTCTGGAGGTTCACGAGCGCCTCGTCGACGGACAGGCCCATGTTCTGCTCCTGGAGCGTCAGCCGCAGCTCCTGACCGAGCGGGCCGCGCACCCGGTCGGCTGCCGTCCGCATTGCCGACGGGAAGCTGAGGCCGGCCTCGATCGAGACGACGAGGAGGTCGATCAGCTCGGGGAGCTCGTACTCGATCTCGTCGTGGCGCTGCCGGATCCGCCGGCGCACGACGAAGAGAACGGAGAGCCAGCCGATGATCACGGCGCCGATCGTGAAGAGGACGATGATCACGGGCGATGCCGCCGCGGCGACCGTCAACCAGAGCGTCAGGATGCCCAGCCCGGCGGCGACGAGCACCTGGTACCCGAGCAGGCGGTCGGGTGAGGTCGAGTACATGCCGGCCTGCACGAGCAGGGCCCGCATCTCCTCCTCGCCCATCGCGAAGCGCGAGTTTCTCGTGCGCGTCCCGATCGACGCGGCGAGCTCGGCGAGCGACCGCTTCGGGCTCTCGGGCGATTTGGCAGCGTCGCTCTGATAGCCGTACGACTGGATCTGCTCCACGGTGCCGACGTGCGCGTCCGTGCCGGCGATCGCCCGCACGAGCATGAACACCGCGGAGGCGAAGACGAGCAAGCCGATGATGCCGATGAGAACCATGTTCAGACCTTGATGTTGACGATGCGCTTGATGGAGTAGGAGCCGATCGTGACCATGATGATCCCGATGATGAGGCCGACCTTGCCCGTGCGTCGTCTGCCAGAGCGGCGACAGGTAGTTGCGGTCGATCAGGTAGATCCCGAAGAAGACGAAGATCGGCAGCGCCGTCAGGATCCAGCGCGTCATGCGACCCTGGGCGGTGAGCGTGCGTGCGAGCCGGCGCAGCTCCTGGCGCGTGCGGATGTTGTAGGCCACCTGGTCGATCACCTCGGCGGCATTACCTCCCGCGTCGCGCTGGAGGAGGGCGACGAGCGCGACCTGCTCGAGGTCACGGCTCTGCATGCGCGTCACGCACGAGCCGAGTGCGTCCTCGAGCGGCACGCCGAGGCGCTCGTCCGAGATGACGCGAGACGAGCTCCTCGTGTGACGGCTCCGGGGCGCTGTCGGCAACGACGCGAGAGTGCGCCGGGAAGGCTGTGGCCCGCGCGGAGCGACTGGGCCAGCACGTCGAGGTTGTCGGAGAGCTGGTCGCCGAACGCGCGCCGCTTTCGCTCGACCTTTGACGTGACGAACATGCGGAGGAAGATCGGGCCGGTGAACGCGAGCAGCAGGAAGATCGGCGCATTACCGATCACGGCGAGGACCAAGCCGACGAACAGCGCGATCACGATCGAGAAGAAGACGAGCGCGAGCGGCGACATCCCGATCCCGGCGAGGGCGACGTCGTCCGCGAAGCCTCGGATGAGCCGGCTGCGCTGGAACGAGCTGTCGGCGTCCGCGAGGGCTGCCCGGATCTCGTCGCGTCGAAGGCCCGTGTCGTCATCGTCGTCGAAGTCGACGAACGACGACATCCGGCTGCGGAAGCTGCGTCCCCGGAGCGAGAAGAGCTTCGAGACCGCGTAGGCGAGGAGCAGCAGGATGAGGACGACGAGCAAGATCACCGACAGCGGCGACTGGACGATGCTTGTCGAGGGTCGACTTGTGGAACGAGGCCGTCACGCCTGCGAGGGCCGGGCTCGTGTAGCTGAGCTTCGGCGGTGGGGGATACCCCGCCACGGCGAGCTTGACGTTGACCTTCGTCTGCGGCGACGCGAACGACCGGTAGAGGACGAGGTACTCGTTCCCGAGCTTGAAGCCGATGGCGGAGAACACGCTCGCGAGCTCCGAGGAGGTCTTTGCGACCACGTAGGTGCCCCCGGTTGCCGCCGCGGCGCTCTGGAGCGTGGACGGGTCGTATGCCGACGACTTGAGCCCGACCGCGAAGACGCGCGCCTTGTCGTTCGCGAGGCCGCTCACCGACTCTTCCTTCGTGCTCTTGCTGCCGACATCGGCACCGTCGGAGAGCAGTACGACGGAGCGGACGGTTGCTCCGGTCGACGTGAGCACGTCGCGCGCCTGCACGAGGGCGTCGTTGATCTTCGTGCCTTCCCCGAGCTTCGGCGGGGCGGCGAGGGCAGCCTTGATGAGCTCCGGGTCGGTCGTCGGCTCGAGCAAGGTCTTGACGTCGCCGTTGAAGACGATCACGCCGAGCTTGGCATTCGTCGGGCGCTTGGCTGCAAAGGCGCGCGCCGCCACCATCGCGTCGGCGATCGGGCGCCCCGCCATGCTGTTGGATGCGTCGATCACGAGGATCGTCGCCGACGAGCCCGGCTGGTCGCCCGCCGGGACGACGGTGAGATCGTTGACGGCCTCGCCGTTCTCCTGCACCTTGACGTCCTTCGTCGTGAGCTTCTTCGGCGTGGGCAGCGTGAGGATGTAGGCGCGATCCGGGAATGCGCCAGGGTTCGCCTCCGTGACCACGATCGCGTTCGACTCCGCCGCCGAGGCGGAGCCGGCGAGGATCGCCGCGACGACGACGATGGGTACGAGCAGTCGCTTCATCGCTGGCTTTGCGCGATCCTCGACTCGAGTGTGATCTCCGCGCCCTCGCGGAACAGGCTGTTGGGGAGATCGATCCCGCGATGCTCGAACTTCGTGACGAAGACCGGGCGCAGCCCTGTCGAGCGAAGCGCTCCGACGACCGTGCCGTCCGGCGAGAACGAGTCGATCTTGAAGGTGAACAGATCCTGGAGCGTGATCACGTCGGACTCCATTCCCTGCACCTCGGTGACCGCCGTCACACGACGCGTGCCGTCCTGCAGCCGCTCGAGGTGGACGACCATGTCGAGAGCCGAGGCGACCTGCTGGCGGATCGCCTTCACCGGCAGGTCGTAGCCCGCCATCAGCACCATGGTCTCGATGCGGCTGAGCGCGTCGCGTGGCGTGTTGGCGTGGAGGGTCGAGAGGGAGCCCTCGTGGCCCGTGTTCATCGCCTGGAGCATGTCCAGTGCCTCGGCGCCTCTGATCTCGCCGACGATGATGCGGTCGGGACGCATGCGCAGTGAGTTCCGCAGGAGCTCGCGGATCGGGACGGCGCCTTCGCCCTCGATGTTGGGCGGGCGCGACTCGAGCCGCAGCACGTGGCGCTGATGCAGCTGGAGCTCGGCGGCATCCTCGATCGTGACGATGCGGTCGGCCTCGGGGATGGCCGAGGAGAGCGCGTTCAGCAGCGTCGTCTTACCGGAGCCGGTACCGCCCGAGACCATGATGTTGAGCTCGGCGCGGACGCAGAGCCGGAGGAACTCGACCGTCCCGGGGGACAGCGTGCCGAGATTCGACATGTCCTCGAGGCGTGAGGCGCTTGCGCGAGAACTTCCGGATCGTCATCAACGGGCCCGACAACGACAACGGCGGGATGATCGCGTTGACGCGGGAGCCGTCGGGCAGGCGGGCATCGACCATCGGAGACGACTCGTCGATGCGGCGGCCGATCTGGGCGACGATCTTGTTGATGATCCGACGGAGGTGCGAGTCGTCGGTAAAGCGAACCGTCGTCTCGTAGAGCCGTCCCTGGCGCTCGATCCAGATCTCGTTGGGGCCGTTGATCATGATTTCCGTGATCGAGTCGTCGCCGAGGAGGCGCTCGAGGGGGCCGTAGCCGAGAATGTCGTCCGCAATCTCGTTGGCGAGCCTCGTCCGGTCGTCGCGCGAGATCCCGGTCTCTGTCTGCAGGCGATGGCGGATCGCCGCCATCACGTGCTCGCGCGTCTCGGCGGGATCGACGGCTGAGCCCGAGAGCTGAGGCCCGAGCTCGCTGATCACCTGCATGTGGACGGCGTTCTTGAGGTCGGCGAAAGGCTCGCGCGTTGAAGGCGCGACCTGGAGCGGGTTCGTGTTTGTGAGACGCTCGTGGAGTTCCATCTATGCCTTTCTGCCGGCGAGCCGTCCGAACAGGCTCGGCTGCTGCGCTCGCGTTGAGGAGGGTTCGATTGCGTTCGTCGCCACGAGGCCGGTGAAGATGTCGGCGAGGGCGCCGAACGCCTTCGACGCCTCCGAATCCGGCTGCGCCAGGACGATCGGCACGCCTTCGTTGACGGCGCGGGGAATCTCGCGGTCGCTCGGGATGAAGACGTCGGGCTCGCGGCCGAGGACGGCGACGACATCGGACTGGCTGATGCCGACGCGGCTCTGCGCGCGGTTGAGGACGAGGCGGATCCGGCTCGGGTCGTACTCCATCAGGTCCAGCGTCTCGAGGCCGAGCTTCGTGTTCTTGAGCGAGAGCGAGTCGAGCATCCCGACCATCACGAGGTCGGTCGAGACGTCGATCGTCGTGATCACCTCGGCCGTGAAGCCGGGAGGGGTGTCGACCACGATGTAGTCGTAGTTCGGCCGCAGCGCGGTGTAGATCTCCTGGAGCAGGTGGGGGGTGACGCTGCTCGCCTGGTCGGGCCGGCTCGGCGCCAGCAGGGCACGCGCTCCCGAGGGGTGGTCGACGATGTACGCGTCGATCTTGTCCGCATCGATCGTGCCGCCCGCCATCGCAAGGTTGTAGACCGAGATATCCGGTGGCAGGCCGAGCGTGAGACCGACGTCGCCGAACTGGAGGTCGAGGTCGATCAGAATCACGCGCTGGCCGCGTTGGGCCAGCACGACGGCGAGGTTCGTGGACGTGAGCGTCTTGCCCGTACCGCCCTTCGGCCCGAGCACCGCCACGATCCGCGCGTTGTCCTGCCCCGACGCGGCGTTCGAGCCCAGGCGCCGCTGCACCGTCTTGTGGATCGCGAAGCGCACCTGCTCGCCCGACTGGGGGAGCGGGAGGATGTCCTCGGCGCCGAGCTCGAAGATCCGCCGGACGAAGCCGGCGGGCGAGCCGTCGGCAAGGAGGATCACCGGTCGGTCGGGATCGAGGCGCACCGCCCGGTCGACGAGAAACACCGCCCGGTCGGAGAAGCCGCGGCAGGCGATGACGACGATGTCGAGCTGCTGGGTCTCGAGGGCCGCCGCTGCGCGGTCGAGGCCGGGCACGACGCTGTCGAGCCGGATGCGCATCGTCACCCGAGAGGAGGCGGACGAAGTCATCGGCGTCGAGCCCGTCCTCGACGGCGAGCAGGGTTCTGATCGGTTGGGCCACTGGCGTTACTTGCCGAGCGAGTTGATGGACGCGGTGCTGGGGGCGGTCGGCTTCGCGCCCGCCTGCGGTCGGAGCACGAAGTAGAACTGCGTGTTGTCCGCCGCATAGGCGAAGTCGGCAGCGTCCTTCGTGTTGACCTGCAGGATCAGGTTGCCGGCGCCGTCGACGGGCACGGCGAGCACCTTCACGTTCGGCCGGAAGAGCTTCACGATCGACTGGCCGCCGCTGGAGCCGAGCCCGATGTAGATGTCGATGTGGTCGTTCGCGGCGAGCTGGCTGAGGCTGCCGTGCACGTTGTCGATGCTCACCGAGATCGCGCGCTGCTTGCCGGTGATCTTCGTCGTCACCGCCGTCGGTCGTCGGCACCGTGAAGTCGGCCTCGTCAGCTGCTGGCCGGGAACGATGTCGGCGACGGCGACACGACCGTTGATGTAGGCGGGATCGCTGATCGCGCCGACCTTGATGTCCTTCTGCGGCAGCGTCGTCGCCTGGTACTGCTGCTTGGTGGCGATGATCGTGCCGGAGGTGCCGGCCGGGATCAGGCTCTTCGCCACGATGACGCTGGTCGGGGCGTTCTCACCGCTGACGCTCGAGCGATAGCTCTGGACGTAGACGATCAGCAGAATTGCGGCGATCGCGAGTGCGGCGATCGACAGCAGGATCGCGGCCCGGCGGGAGGAGAGACCCCCTCCGACCTTCTGTGTGAATGTGTTTGACACGTGATCCTCCTGGGATGGTTGATACGTCTATTTCGTCTGGTGAGGGACTGAAACTTGAGCTTGCGGCTAGCGGGTCAGGACTGCGACGCAGATCTCGGCGTCGTCGAACGTCGCACAGGTCAGGCGCCGGGGTCGCTGTTGCTGGTCGTTGCAACGTAGTTCACGAAGTGTCCCCAGACCTCGGCTTTGTTTCGAACTGGTGAGGTTCCCGGCGGCGGGGCCTCGTTGTTGCTGGCGTTGCGCACAGGCATTCGAGGCCGAGCTCCAGCCCGTGACGTAGAACCCTGCGAATCTCCGTACCGGCACCTTGCCGGCGCCGCCGCCGCTGAACTTGCGGATCGGCACCTGTCCGGCGCCGCCGCCGTTGAACAGATCGATATCCGTGACGATGAGGACGACATACCTGGATCGCTGTCGGCGTCCGGGATGACGTTGCCTGACTGGTAGAGGGCCCAGTTGTTGGGGTGCTGACCGCACTCCGCACCCGTTTCCCGAACCGACGGTCGAGGCCTGACCGACCTGGCCGACCGTGGAGCCGTTTGCGACGGCGATGCAGTTGGGCGTCGGGGTGTTGAAGTAGTTCTGCGGCGGGAGATCGCCGTTGCCGAAGGCGCTGCAGTCACCGGCCGGGTTGGTCGCGTACCCCGTGAAGCAGCCCGATTCGATCTCGTCGTCAGCGTTCCGATTCGCGTGGTCGCAGTCGAGGAGCTGGGTCCGGCTTCCCTGCCCGAAGCGCAGTGGAATCGGCGGATCGCCTTGACCGACGGCAGCCTGGAGCGTGGGCACGAGCCCTACTTCCACATGGATCATCGGGTTCCTGTGGAGGTGAAGAAGTACGTCCGGTTCGCGGCGCCATCGGTCAGCAGGAGATATTCGACCGGGCCGGCCGCGTCGTCGAACGCGTAGGGTCGAGCGACGAGGTCGAAGGTGCCGCTCGCAGGCGGCCCGCCGCCGCCGCCGGCGGCTGGTCGTTGTTGACGAGCGTGCACGTCTTGGCTTCGCCGGGAGCCAGAACGACTTGTCCTGCGGCGTTGCACGCCTGTCCAAACGTGACGTCATCGGTGGCCGGCCCTCCGGACTCCGTAAGGTGATACGTGCCGGCATCGACGGTCACGGTCGTCCCGCCGGCGGAGCCATTGAAGCTCTTTGGCGTCGGGCCGATCAACATTCATCGTCCAATCGTGAGGGTCTGCCGGTTGCCGCCGTTGTCGTTTACGACCGTCTTTGATCACGGTCAGGCGTCGCCGGCTTGATCGTTGTTCGTCACCGTGCAGGTCGCGAGTCCGCCCTTGGTCACGTTGAGGTTGGTGCCGTTCGCACTGCCATTTAGCGAGTTCGAATACGTCGTCGTGTAGCCCGAGTTGGCGACCTCGACGACCGAATGCGGACCGGTCGGCAGAGCCAGCGTGACCTGACCTGCTGCATCGAACGGCTGAGCTGTACCGCCATCGACGCTGAATGAGAAAGCGGTCGGGTCAGCGCTCCCTCCGTTGTCATTTGTCACAACCTTCTTCACCATGAGCGTGCCCTTGCCAGGGCCGTTGTCATCGTTCGTGATTGTGCAAGTGACGGTTCCAACCGAAGGAACTACGAGTCCGGTGCAGTTCGATGTGGCGCTGGTATAGCCGGCAGTTGGAACCTCCGCGACGTTGACGATCGTGTTGGCAGGAAGCGTAAATGCGTTGTCTCCGTCGGCTTCGAACGTAGTTTGCGCGCCGCCGTTCAAGGTGAACTTGAACTTGTCGGGCGTCTTCAGGATGCCGTTGTCATCGTTGACAAGGACCTTCTTGACGATCACCGTTCCGTCGGGAATCTTGGTGTTCGTGATCGTGCAAATCTCACCTTTCTTGACCGAGGTGCAGTTCTGGTAGGTCGTCTTGTACCCGGGAGCGTTCGTCTCGAGGATGTCGCTGCCGTTGCCGCCGGCTGGATCGATCAGGTTGTCGCCGTCGCTCTCGAAGTTGACGGCAGCGCCGCCATCTTGGTGAACGAGAATGATCGAGAAGGAGCACTCCCGGCGCGGAACGACTACCTTTTTCACCGTGGCGGTGTGCGGCTGGTGCTGCACCGCCGCGAATTGACGCGTGGGCGCGAAGCCAAACGGTGCGAACAGGGCTACTTGCTGCGCGCCGGGACCGTTCCCGCCGGTCTGCCAGCGTCATCGAATAGGCGTGCTGCCCGTTCCCTGACGTCAGCGTCGGAGCCGGCGAGCCGAGTTTCAGCACCCATGTGTTGTCCGACTGGCGCCACGCCATCGTGCAGGGGCAGCCCGGGCCCGTCAGCGTCACGCGCGCGTAGGTCGGGGCGATCACCGGGTTGGCGACGCCGAAGTCGATCTTCGCGGTCACGTCGGGGTTGCAGTCGCCGGTGAGGACGTAGTAGCCGGCGGAGGTGTCGTCCGTGCAGCTGCCGGCGCCGAACGAGACGGCGCTCAGCTTCGGGTTCGAGGCGGAGGCGGCGGCCCCGTTCGTGATCGCGCGGACGAGCGCGAGGCCGTCCGAGGTCGAGTTGCCGCGCGTAGCAGGTCGATACCGGCTGGCTGCAAATCGCGTTGAGTGTCGTGCCCGAGGTCGATCGCGGGTTCGGATTCTGGCTCGTCATGATCACGACCCCGGTCTTGCGCCCTCACGTCGACCTGGAGGTCGGCCTGCCCACTGCTGCGTCTGGGTGTTGTTGAGGTTGAGGATCTGGCCCTTGTTCAGCTTCTGGGCGCCGACGACGTTGCCGTTCGACTCGTCGAAGAAGATCGCGACCACGCGCGTTCGGGTCGACCTCGGGCACCGCCCACGGCAGAACGCCGGTGAACCCTTCCGCCTTCCTGATCTCCACCCGCGCGTTCGCGTGGATGTCGGGCCGGAACGGGATCAGCTTGAGGAGGCCGGGAACGTCGTCGTCGGTTGCCTTGACGTCGATGTACTTGACCGTGCAGGGCTTCTGGGCGTCCGATGTCGCCCAGCCGCCGGGGTTCGCTGCCGTCCAGCCGTCCGTCGTTGCGGTCGGCCAGTAGTCGTCGCTGTTGAGCACGCATATGCACGCCGGTGCCGCCGCCCGTGTCGGGCGTGACCTGCGGGTTGAGAGCGGGTGTGGCGGCCCCGGTCGGCTGCCGGTTCAGGTCACCGGCATACAGGAGCGAGGTGTTGGAGACGTTCGTGTTCGCGCCCGGCTGGTTGAGGAAACAGCCCGTGAAGTCGGTCGCGGCGGCGAGCGCGGCTGCATCGACCTGCGTCTGCAGGTGGCGTCGGTGGATGAACCAGTTGCCGACGTCGACGACCACCATGCCCATGAACAGCATCGCGATGATCACGGCCGTCGAGAGGATGAGGATCTGGCCTCCCTCGTCGCGCAACCTCAGGCATCGTGGACGGTTCCACGTGCATGGTGCAACTCCGACTTTCGTAAGTCCGTCGATATTGGTCGGGTTGTTCTGCTCGAGGCGGAGCGTCGCCTTACCGCGCAGCGTCAGGTTCGCCAGCTTGAGAAACGCGGCCGGCTTGAACGTGGACGTCATCGTCACCGTCACGGGATCCCCCGCCGTCGGCAGTGTTGGTGTCGTCGTCGTCCCGGTAGCAGACCGTCACTGACGTGCGACGCGTCGTTCCTGAGGCCGCCGGAGTTGAGATCGCTCTTCGCCCAGGCGAGAAATCCCGCGGCAGCTGGGCAGTCCGCGGGGCAGCCCGGATAGCGGTTCACGACCGCGTAGCGCGCCGCGACCTGCGCCGTGTTGTTGAGATCGTGCCAGTACGTGATCGCACGCCCGAACTCGAAGACCCCCATCACGATCGAGCAGGAAAATCGGCAGCACAAGTGCGAACTCGACGAGAGTCTGGCCATCGCTCCGTCCGAACCTCTTGCGTCGCACTCGTTCCCCCCTTGACGACAGTGTCGACTCAGTGTAGTAGGCGTTCTGGATAGCTGCCAGTACCCTTCCGGGCGTCTTCCCTGCTATTTCGTCAATTCGTAACAATCCCTGAAGTGGTTCCCCTGAAGTGGCTCGGGCCGCCCGCTGCCGAGGGGGTGGCAAGGGCGGCCCGAACCTTCGTCGCGACGGAGCCTGCCCGTCGCTGCCTTGGTGCTAGGCCGTGACCGAGCTGCCGGCCTTGCTGAACAGGTTCTTGATCTGGTCGCGGAGGAAGTACAGGGCGACGAGCACGCCGATCGCGATGACCGCGATGATGAGCGCGTACTCCGTCAGGGTCTGTGCCTCTTCCTCGTCGCGCAGCCGCGCGATGCCGTTCTGTGCCGCGACGATCAGCATCAGTGCCAGGTCGTTCATTTGTGGTTCCCCTCCCCGCAGTCGTGTTGCTGTTGTGTCGTTGGTACGTCGAGCTCTTGACTCGAGGGGGAGAGGCGAGCCTCTCCCCCTCGAGCCAGTGTCTATGCGCGTGATCGAGCTACCGGTCTTGCTGAACAGGTCCTTGATCTGGTCGCGGAGGAAGTACAGAGCGACGAGGACGCCGATCGCGATGACCGCGATGATGAGCGCGTACTCCGTCAGGGTCTGTGCCTCTTCCTCGTCGCGCAGCCGCGCGACGCCGTTCTGTGCCGAGACAATCGCCTTCAGCATCAGTGTGTTGATCATCGTGGAGCCCCTCTCTCCTCGAAGTGATGTTGGAACGTCGAACTGTGGCCCGATGAGGGAGAGGCAGCGCCCCTCCCTCATCGGGCCACGGGTCTATGCAGTTGATCGAGCTACCGGTCTTGCTGAACAGGTTCTTGATCTGGTCGCGGAGGAAGTACAGGGCGACGAGCACGCCGATCGCGATGACCGCGATGATGAGCGCGTACTCCGTCAGGGTCTGTGCCTCTTCCTCATCGCGCAGCCGCGCGATGCCGTTCTGTGCCGAGACGATCGCCTTCAGCATCAGTGTGTTGATCATGCGAACTCCCTTTCCCGTTTCGATTGCCGTGCGGATACGCCGAATCGCCTAGGCGTTCTGTACCGAGCTCCCGGCCTTGCTGAAGAAGCTCTTGAGCTGATCCTTGAGGAAGTACAGCGCTACGAGCACGCCGATGGCAATGACGGCGATGATCAGCGCATACTCCGTAAGCGTCTGGGCCTGCTCTTCGTCCCGCAGCCGGTACACGCTGTTCTGTGCCCGAACCACGATGCTGATGATCAAGTCCGTCATCGCCACGTTCCTTCCAGCCACAGCTCGATTCGACTCCCGTTCACCCCGGTGGTGTAGGGGCCGACATAGATTGCGCGTTGTCGGCTGTTTGCGGTACTGCCCGTCGGTCTAGTTCGTACTGGACGTTCGGCGCCCGACCGGATCTGCCGCACTGAATGGCGATTCGTGGACTCGGGTTCGCCGTGCGAATACCCTCAATCGAGTGATCCGCGATCCACGATCGTGACCGCTTCGTCGCGATAGACGACCCGCGCTCCCGGCTCGGCGAGAAAGTCGGGCAGGTGTGACGTCTTGTCGGTGTTGTCGAGCGCGATGATGCGGTAGCCGTTCGTTACGCTCTTCCAGTTCTTGCCCGTCTCGCCGTTGTAGTGCACGTTGGCCACCATCTGGTCGCGGGTGTAGACCTCGAATCGCACGTCGTAGGCGAGGCGGCCACGCAGTTCGGGAATCGTCCAGAGCAACCAGTCGGCGTATCGGTCGGTCGGATAGACGCGCGTTGCCGGGTCGCGGAGCGCGGCGCGCACCGGTGCGGCTGCCGAGGCCGGCCAGTTGTCCGCCACCCGGCCGCCCGTCGTCAGTCCGCCGGCGATCGCCGCGATCACGAGGCCCGTCGACGGCGATGAGCGACGACGACCCTGCCGACCTTGCGGAGCGGGGGTGGCTCGCGAAGCCCGATGGCGCGGTCGATCGCGGGCGGCAGGATGATCAGGCAGGCGATCGAGAACCAGTAGATGCCGCGAATCGCCTGCAGGGCGACTGCGGCCGTGAGTGCGAGCACGACCACCTCGGTGAGCGCGAAGCCCGCCACCCCGTGACGAGGAGGATCACCGCGCCGAGAGCAGGATCCCGACGCGATCGCTCGCCCACCCGATGCCCGGCCGGTCCCACTCGACGAGACCACGTCCGCGAACGGCGGGTCGACGAGCAACAGCCGGTAATAGCGCACCGTCGCAACGGGGCCGTA
>CAVVWG010000010.1:0-52142 GCA_963751875.1 uncultured Thermoleophilia bacterium | reverse complement strand
CAGGGTCTGCAACGGCGCCTGGCACGGAGGAACCATGAGATCGGGCCGCAGCATCGCCCCGCAACTGTGGCTCCGACGACGAACGTCCTCGACGCCGATCTCGTTCCATCCCGGACCTGCGCCTGCACGTCGATCGTGTGCCCGCTGGCGACCCGGTCGAGCACGATGGGCGCGGCGCCGGCCGTGACCGCCACGTCGTGGAGGTTCCGGACGGACGCCAGGGTCCGTCGGCGTCGTAGATCTTGATCTGGACGTGCTTGCTCTCGGTTACCGCCCCGCACCCGGCAGCAGCGGCGACGCCGATCCGCAGCTCTGTATCGGAGGGCCCGGTGAGGGCGCCGAGCGCCATCGTGTACGCATCGTCCTCCGAGCACTGCGACGCGGCGGCACCGCGCCGAGGGTGCCGGTCCCACTACGATCGCCGCACAGGCCGCCGCGAGCACTGTGATGGCGATTCCCCTTCCCGTAATGACTCTGGACACGTCGGTCTCCTTCATGTGTTGGCGACGGCACATGCTCACGCCGCCCCTAACAAGGGGCTAACCACGGTCGTTTGTCATCGTCGTGCTGCCGACCGAGGCGACCGCGAGAGCAGCCACGACAAGACCGAGGGTCAGCACAACCGCGAGAAGGCGGGCCCGTGGCGCGGGCAAGCCCTGGCCGGGAGGTACTCGTGCGCTCACCGGCTTTCTCCGGCGCTGCCCGGCTGGCCGGCGGCCTAGGGCTTGGCGAAGCGCTTGCCGGAAGCGCCGACCTGTGCGAGGGCGATGTCCGAGAGTTTGCCGTTGGAGAGGGCAGTAAGGACGTAGCGCGTTTGTGTCTTCGGGGAGACGACGCACCGCCAGGCCTTCCAGTAGCCCTTGTCGCCGCCGTAGTAGATCTTGTTGCCGTCCGTCTGGATGATCCGGTGGAAGGCGCCGCCGCCGTCGCAGGGAGCCGCCGGGGCGAGCTTTGAGACCTCGAAGCGGAAGGTGTCCGTGCTCGTGCGCTCCTTGAAGGTGAGCACGAGATTGTCGTTGACCTTCTGCCAGCGCGAGTACCGGTAGCCGATGGGGATGCGGGTCGGCACGTAGGTCTGGTCGCCGAAGCGATTCTGCAGCAGATTCAGCGTAAACGCGGGCACCTGCGCCCCCTTCGAGGGCGCGGCAATTGCGGGCGCGGCCGCGACGACGAGTATCAGCGAAGCGAGCGGCTAGAAGACTCGCACGAATCATGTGCCGACGGTAGCTCGCGACGCGACGGCGGAGGTGAAACTTGCGCAAGCGATCTGTGAAGACTTCGCTGGGGCTCATCTCGCCCGTCACGAGATGAACGCAGCCCCTCCCGGCGGTCGCTCAGGGGACATTCCCGAACGCTGACGCAAGCGTATCCCTCTACCTCGGCGTTCGGGCGTGAAACACGGTTGTCTTCTCGGGGAGACGGAAGGGTTCGACGAGGTCGGGCACGTGCGTGGCGAGGCCCCTCATCGGTGGAAGCGATGCGACGTAGCGTGCGAGACGATCCCGGGTGATGGCGGACAATGGTGAGTCGCAGTCGAGCTGGTCCACGTGGCGAAATCGTTGGAGGAAGGAGTTGCCGTCCGTTTTCGCGGCTGAATGAGAGCCGTGCTGCCGGTGGCTGCGGTTCCTCCTCAAATAGCGTCGCCCAGGCCGCAACCGCTTCCGGGTCATCCAGCCAACCGGTCACGCCCCTCCGAGTATGCATCCGCCTTACCCATGGGCGCACTGCTCGGGTAGCGTCCGGTCGATGTCGCTTGGGCAGTTCTCTAACTCGACGTGGTTGCCTCGGAGACCGGGTTCTCGGGTGTCGTTCGGGTTGATCGTGGCGACAGCGTCGAGATCGCGAAGGCGTACGGGCTCGTGAACCGCAGCTGCGAGATCTTGAACGAGGCAGACACACGCTTCGCGTTGGCGAGCGGAACGAAGGGCATGACGGCCCTTACCGTGATCAGCCTCATAGAGGATGGCGGCGCTCCAGCTCACGACGACTGCACGCTCGGTTCTGGGCAATGACCTCCCGCTCGTGGGCGACGGGGTAACCGTCGAGTAGAGCTACTCGCACATCGCTCCGGGATCGGGGATTACCTCGACGAGGAGGCCGGTTTCGATCTCAACGAGTATCTGATGCCCGTCCCCGCTTCACGCGCTCGCGAGGACGGAGGACTACCTCGCGGTTCTCGATGGCCACCCGGTGAACTTCGCGCCCGACGAGCGCTTTGCCTACTGCAACAGCGGCTACGTCGTGCTCGCGCTGATCGCCGAGCGAGCGGCCGGCACGCCGTTCCACGAGCTCGTGCAAAGCCGCGTCTGCGAGCGTGCGGGTAGTGCATGACACCGCGTTCCTGCGCTCGGACGAGTCCCCCGGCCCGAACGGCTCGTGGCTACCTCGAGGGCGACGACACGCGGAGGACGAACGTCTTCCATTTGCCCGTCCGAGGATCGGGCGACGGTGGCATCTACGCGACCGCCGCTGACATCAGGTCGCTCTGGACAGCGTTCTTCGCTGGAAGGATCGTGTCGGACAGCTGGGTCACGGAGATGGTTCGCCCTCGCAGCGATGTCCCGTCCGAGTCGAGGCGGTACGGCCTCGGGTTCTGGTTGCACGCTTCTACCGATGCCGTGCTGCTGACGGGACATGGATGCCGGAGTTTCGTTCCGCTCGATGCACGAGCCGCACTCGAACGTCACGCGCACCGTGATCTCGAACACATCTCACGGAGCCTGGCCGGTCTCGAGCTACCTCGACGACCGACCCGCGTCCTGACGCTGGGCACTGCGAATCGCGCATCCTGCGGATGCGTACGCGCCCTTCGATCCACCGCAGCGGCGATCAAGACCTCCGGACGGCTTCTACTCGTCTGCCCACCAGTCGCGCAGGCCGTCGACGTCTTCGCGCGTGACCGTCGCCGAGATTCGGCGCGCCGATGACGAGGATCTCGAGGCCCTGGGCCCGGCCTCGTAGCCTCGCCACGTACCGGGCGGCACGCGACCGCGTCCCATTCCTCGAGCTCGACGATCTCGTCGTCGACCTTCATCCGCCCGCTCCCACGCACGACCACGTACACCTCCTCCTGCGTCTCATGCGAGTGGCCGTATGGAAAGCGATAGTCGGGAGGGATGCGCTGGTAGCTCAGCGCGGATTTCTCCAGCTCGAGCGGCTTGGTCGCGGCGCGGAACTCCAGGTCCGGCGCGCCGTTGAAGACAGAGCCGATGTCCTCCAGATCCGCCTTGATGTTCGTCAGCGTGAACGGCATGGCGCAATCCTATGGCACCGAATCCTCGCGCCGGCCGAACGAGTGCAATGGCCGAACGGACAACGCGTACGATTCCGTCATGCCGAACGCGAAGAAGCCGCCCGCGAAGCCCGATCCTCCTCGCGGGCGGCAACCCGCAGATCGCGAAGGCCGACGGCGACGCTCCCGTGCAGGCCTACATCGCGGCGATGCCGGGCTGGAAACACGACGTCGGGCGTCGGCTCGACGCGCTCATCGTGCGCGCCGTGCCCGACGTGCAGAAGGCCGTGAAGTGGAACTCGCCCTTCTACGGGATCGAGGGCCAGGGCTGGTTCCTCAACTTCCACTGCTTCACGAAGTACGTCAAGGTCGCGTTCTTCCGCGGTGCCTCGCTGCAGCCCCTCCCGCCCGGCGAATCCAAGAGCAAGGACGTGCGCTACCTCGACATCCACGAGAACGACCAGCTCGACGAGCAGCTCGCTCGCGAGCTGGATCAGGCAGGCAGCCGAGCTGCCGGGCTGGATCCCGTAGCGCCGCGAACGGCTGACGCGTGCAGGCGCTGGTTCGTAGCTGGAACGTGTTCCACGGCAACTGCCGTGCCGCCGACGCGGCACGGGTACCTCCGCGAGATGGTCGAGCTCGCGACGGCGGACCGTCCCGCGATCCTCTGCCTCCAGGAGCTGCCGGTGTGGGCGCTTCCCCACCTGGCGGGGTGGAGCGGGATGCAGGCCTACTGGCTGGTCGCGCGCCCGCCGAGAAGGCCGGCCTTCCTGGCGGCAGCGATCACGCGACTGCACAGCGGGTTCTTCCGGTCACGCCTGGCGGGGCAGGCGAACGCGATCCTGATCGACCGGTCGCTTCCGACGACCCAGCTCAGCGGAGTGCAGATCAGCGACGAGGGCAGGGAGCGGCGGGTCGTGCATGCTGTCCGCATCGACCAGCTCGGCGTCGTCGCCAATCTGCACGCGTCGAATGCCGTGCCGGACGTCGTCGTCCGAGAACTCGTGCGGGCGCGTGCGTTCGTCGATACGCGGGCCGCTCCAGACGAGGCTCGCATCCTCGCCGGCGACTTCAACCTCGCGCACCCGGCGCTCGCCGGCTACGAGAACGGCGGGCCGGGGCTCGACCACATCCTGGTTGCCAACGCGGCGGCGACGCCGCCCGTCGGCCTGGCCCGTCGAGCGACGCGTCGCCGATGGATGCGTGCTCTCGGACCATGCACCGGTTGAGCGCCTCGTCGGACCGGCTGCCGAGCCGCTAGATCAGCTGCCGAGCTACCAAAGCCTCGTCGATCCGACGCACGGAGGGCGTCCTGACAAGGAACGCGCACGCCCGCGCCCGCAACTACCATCCGGCCGTGGAAGCCCACCGCCTCACAACCCTCCCCGGCGGGGAGCGGGTCATCACCGAGCACATCGACGGCGTGCGCTCGGCGTCGATCGGGCTCTGGATCGGGGCGGGCTCGCGCGACGAATCGGTTGCCAAGGCCGGCGTCTCCCACTTCATCGAGCACCTGCTCTTCAAGGGCACCGAGCGCTACGACGCGATGAAGATCGCGGAGCTGTTCGACGCGATGGGCGGCGAGCTCAACGCCGCCACCTCGCGCGAGACCACCGTCGTCTACACGCGGGTGCCCGACGATCACCTCGACGTGGCGCTCGACGTGATGACGGACATGGTGTTCTCCCCGGCGCTGACGGACATCGACTCCGAGCGCGAGGTCGTGCTCGAGGAGATCGCGATGGTCGACGACAACCCGCAGGACGTCGTCCACGACCTCGCGGCGGAGGCCGTCTTCGGCTCGCACCCGCTCGGTCGGCCGGTGATCGGGCGCGCCGAGGTGATCTCCTCGATCTCGCGGCGCTCGCTCCTCGGCTACCACCAGGGCGCATACGTCGGCCCGAACGTCGTCCTCGCCGCGGCGGGCAACGTCGAGCACAAGCGCATCGTGGCGGCGCTCGAGGAGCGTCGCAACGGCCGCGGGCGCTCGACGCCCGCACACGCCCGCAAGCCGGCCGGCCGGCCGCCGCGACCGGCGATCCGGTTCCAGCGCAAGCGGACCGAGCAGTACCACGTCTGCCTCGCAGGCCCGGGAATCAGCCGCGCCGACCCCCGGCGCTACGCGTCGGCCCTGCTCGACGCGATCCTCGGCGGCTCCGCCTCGTCGAGGCTGTTCCAGGAGATCCGCGAGAAGCGCGGCATGGCGTACTCGGTCTACACCTACGGCTCGCAGTACGTCGACGCGGGGCAGATCGGCATCTACGTCGGCACGCGCGAGGAGAACCTCCGCGAGTGCCTCGACGTGATCGCCGCGGAGCTGCAGGACGTCGGCGCCGGCAACATCCGGGCGGGCGAGCTCGAGCGGGCGAAGGAGAACATGAAGGGCCGCCTGCTGCTGTCGCTCGAGTCGACGTCGGCAAGGATGAGCCGCCTCGGCAAGGCGACCGTGACCGGCACCGAGATCGTCCCGATCGAGGAGACGGAGCGGCGCATCGCGGCGGTCACGGCGGAGGAGATCGCCGCGCTCGCGCGCGAGCTCTACGCGCCCGAGCGGCTCTCGGCGGCCGGCATCGGCCCGAGCGAGAAGCGCTTCCGCGCCGCGGTCGAGCGGATCAACCCCGAAGCGGTGGCGCGCGCGGCATGAAGATCCTGCTCTTCGGCAGGGAGGGCAAGGTCGGCGCCGTCCTGATGAGCGCCCTCAGCGCCGCGGGACACGACGTGACCGGCGTCGAGGTGGGGGAGGTGGTCGACGCCGATGGCTTCGATGCCGCTGTGGACTTCACCGCGCCGGCCGCCGTCCACGGCAACGCGGTCACGGCGCTCTCGGCCGGCGTTCCGTGCGTGATCGGGACGACGGGCCTCGGCGCGGCTGCGCTGGAGGAGCTCGACGCGCTCGCGCGCGAGCAGCGGATCCCGTGCTTCCTGGCGCCCAACTTCGCGCTCGGCGCCGTCCTGATGATGCGCTTTGCGGCCGAGGCTGCACGCTCGTTCCCGCACGCCGAGATCATCGAGCTCCACGCCGACACGAAGCTCGATGCGCCGTCCGGCACGGCGAACGCGACGGCGGCCGGGATGGGCGGCAACGTGCCGATCCACTCGGTCCGGCTGCCCGGTCTCGTCGCGCACCAGGAGGTCATCCTCGGCGGGCCGGGGGAGATCCTCACGATCCGGCACGACACGACCTCGCGCGAGGCGTTCGTGCCCGGGGTCATGCTCGCGCTCGACCGCCTGCGGGGCCTGCCGCCCGGGCTGACGGTCGGGCTGGAAGCGCTGCTCTAGCCTCTAGATCAGGGCCGGCTGCGCAGCGCCGCGAGCAGCTCCTGGTGGCGGCGCTCCTCGTCGGAGATCGTCGCCTCCTCTGCCCTCGTCATCCGCTTCTTGATCGCGTCCATCGGCTTGACGACGAAGAAGAACACGGCCGCTGCGATCGCCACGAACGTGATCACGGCGGTGATGAACGAGCCGTAGTGGAAGACGGCGTCGTTGATCGTGAACGTGAGGTCGTTGAAGCTCGGCTTGCCGATGATCATCGCGATCAGGGGCATGATCAGGTCGTTGACGAACGAGTTGACGACGGCGGCGAACGCGACGCCGATCACGAACGCGACCGCGAGGTCGACGATGTTGCCCTTCATCAGGAAGTCCTTGAACTCGCGCAACATCGTCGTCCTCCTCGGTTCGGTGATCAGCCGCGCAATCCATAGCGCACCTGCGACCTCGTTACAATCCAACGATGCTCGGCGAAGTCCTCACCGCCATCGTGACGCCGTTCGACGCGGACGGGGCGGTCGCGATCGACCGCTTCCGCGCCCTCTGCCGCCATCTCGTCGACAACGGCTCCGACGGCATCGTCGTGACCGGCACGACGGGTGAGACGCCGACGCTCACGCGATGCGGAGCGCATGTCGCTCTACGAGGCGGCGCTGGACGAGGTCGGGGACACCAACACCGTCGTCGCAGGCACCGGCACGTACGACACGCGGCACTCGGTCCATCTCACCGAGCAGCGCGCACGAGATCGGCGTGCACGGTTTTCTCGTCGTGACGCCGTACTACAACAAGCCGCCGCAGCGAGGGATCGTCGCCCACGTCGAGACGATCGCGGCCGCAACCGATCGGCCCGGTCATCTTCTACGACATCCCGAGCCGCGTCGTCGTCGACGCCGAGCCCGAGACGATCACGGCGCTCGCGGCGATCCCCAACGTCACCGCGGTCAAGCAGGCGAAGCCGTCACTCGACGCTGCCCGCCACGTCGTCGCCGAAGGGCTGGATCTCTACGCGGGTGACGACGATCTCATCCTTCCCTTCGTCGAGCTCGGCGGGGTGGGAGCGATCAGCGTCACGGCGCACATCGTCGGAGTTCAGATCAAGGAGATGATCTCGCGCTTCCGCGCCGGCGACCTCGACGGCGCACGCGCGCTCGACGAGGAGCTGCGCCCCTCGATCGACCTGCTCCGCGTGCAGACGAACCCGATCCCGATCAAGACCGCGCTCAACCTGCTCGGCCACGAGGTCGGCGGCTTCCGGCTGCCGCTCGTCGATGCGACGGCCGGGGAGGAAGACGCCGTGCGCGACTGCCTCGAGCGGCTCGGGCTCCTCCAGCCGGCAGCAGCCTAGGTCGATCGGGCGACCGGTCAGCCGGCCACCGCGCGCGAGCGTCGACGAGGCCTCGCCGACCCAGTCCGTCGGGTCCACCCGTACACTGGCCCACGATGATCCAACCACCACCTTTCAGGCCACAGCCGATGAGCGACGCGCTCCGCATCATCCCGCTCGGCGGGCTCGGCGAGGTCGGCAAGAACATGACCCTGTACGAGTTCGACGGGCAGCGCATCCTCATCGACGCAGGCCTTGCGTTCCCACGCGACGAGCACCTCGGTGTCGATCTCGTCCTGCCGGACTTCTCCTACCTCGAGGACCGGCCGCTGCTCTCGATCGTCCTCACGCACGGCCACGAGGATCACGTCGGCGCGCTGCCGTACGTGCTCCGCGAGGTCGAGGCGGGCGATGTGATCGGCACCAAGCTGACGCTCGCCATGGTCAAGTCGAAGCTCGACGAGCACGGCCTCGGCGCGACGACGACCCTGCGCGAGGCCGACCCGGACGGCGACGGGATGCAGATCGGCCCGTTCAAGCTCGAGTTCGTCCGCATGGCGCACTCGATCCCCGACTGCGTCGCGATCGTCGTCGAGACGCCGGCCGGACGCGTCCTGCACACCGGCGACTGGAAGCTCGACCACACGCCGGTCGACGGGCTCAAGACCGACGTCGGCAAGCTCGCCTCGCTCGGCAACCGCGGCATCGACCTGATGCTCGGCGACTCGACGAACGCGGAGCGGCCCGGCATGACCGGCTCGGAGCGGCTCGTCGGCGAGGCGTTCCGCCAGCTGATCCCGGTGCGCACCGGGCGCATCCTCGTCGCGAGCTTCGCCTCGAACATCCACCGCATGCAGCAGGCGGCCGAGGTCGCGATCGCGAACAACCGCAAGGTCGCGCTCGTCGGCCGCTCGCTGCGGAAGAACATGAACATCGCGCGGAACCTCGGGCTACATCAACCTTCCGGAGGACGCTCTCGTCTCGCCCAAGGAGGCGATGGAGCTGCCTCCGAACCGGGTCATGCTGCTCTGCACCGGCAGCCAGGGCGAGCCGATGTCGGCGCTGACGCGGATCGCCTACGGCGACCACCAGAACGTCGAGGTCGAGCGCGGCGACACGGTGATCATCTCGGCCAAGCCCGTGCCCGGCAACGAGCTGCACGTCCACGACTCGATCAACCGGCTCGCCCGGCTCGGCGCCGAGGTGCTGCACGAGGAGATCGCGATGGTGCACGTGTCGGGGCACGCGTGCTCGGAGGAGATGCGGACGCTGCTCTCGCTCGTGCGCCCGAAGGCGCTGATGCCGATCCACGGCGAGTACCGCATGCTCGCGGCGCACGCCAAGCTCGGGCGCGAGTCCGGGATCCCGGCGGCGGGCATCGTGATCGCCGAGAACGGCTCCGTCGTCGAGCTGACGCCGCGCGGCGTCGGCATCGTCGGCTCGATCCCGGCCGGCGTCACCTTCGTCGACGGCCTCGGTGTCGGCGACGTCCAGGACGTTGCGCTGCGCGACCGGCGCCGGCTCTCGGAGGACGGCGTGCTGATCGTCGTCACCACCGTCGCGCTCTCCGACGGCGGCGAGATCGCCCCGCCCGAGCTGATCGCCCGCGGCTTCGGCGAGAACGAGGAGCTGCTCGAGGAGCTGCGCGACGAGGCCGACCGGATCGCCGAGGAGCTGGCCGAGGACGGCATCACCGAGATCAAGCTCCTGCAGGAGCACATGCACGACGCGATCGCGAAGCTGGTCTACGCTCGAACGCGCCGCCGGCCGATGATTCTTCCTGTGGTGATCGAGGTATGAGCTGAGCTCTGATGGCAGTGGCGCCACCGCAGCCGGGGTGGGGCGACGTGATTCGTGAGCACGCTGCGACCGATCGCACGGCGCAGCGGCTGACGGAGCAGCTGCGTGCGTGCGAGGCCGCGGCGCTCGCGTTCTGCCGCCTGCTCGAGCGCTGGAACCGCGGCGAGGCCGATTCCCGCGACGGCCGGTGCGCGCGAGGCAGCGCTCCGGCACGCCGCCGACCGCGTCGAGACCGCGATCGCCGGCCTGGACGTGCCGCTCTCGCGCTACCTGCTCGAGCTCGAGCCGGAGCGCGCCGAGGGCCGCTCGTGGTACGCAGGCCCGGGAGCGGGGGAGCTCGTCGAGTGGCGCCCGATCCTCGACCGCGCCGGCGTGCATGCCTGCCCGAACCGTGTCGCTGCCGTCTACCTCGAGCTCGCGGTGCTCGTGCGGGCGCTCGAGGGCCTCGCCGATGCGGCCCGCCTCGACAGCTCGCCGGACCGCTCGTCGCTGTGGGCGGGCCTGTTCGACCTGCGCGACACGCTGCTCGGCTCGACGGTCGACGACCTCCGCGCGCTCGCCGCGTAGCGCGAAGCGGGAGGGGGTGAGGCTTCAGCCTCACCCGCAGTACGCTTCGGCCCGTGCCCGCCCCCCGCATCACCGTCGTCGGCTCGGTCAACCTCGACCTCGTCGTGCGCTGTGAGACAGCTGCCGCGTCCCGGCGAGACCGTGAGCGGTGCGACGCTCGCCCGGTTCCCCGGCGGCAAGGGCGCGAACCAGGCCGTCGCCTGCGCGCGGCTCGGCGCCAGGGTCACGTTCGTCGGAGCGGTCGGCCGTGACGCGTTCGCGGACGAGGCGCTCGCAGGGCTGCGCGAGGCAGGGGTCGAGCTCGACGTGCGCGAGACCGACGAGCCGACCGGCGTCGCCCTGATCACCGTCGATGCCGCCGGTGAGACGACGATCGTCGTCTCACCCGGCGCGAACGGCCGGCTGGGGGACTTCGAGCTCGCGCCCTCGGACGCGGTGCTCTGCCAGCAGGAGATCCCGGACGAGGCGGTCCTCGCGGCGTGGGAGCAGGCGACCGGGATGTTCTGCCTCAACGCCGCGCCCGCGCGGCGGATCGCCGTCGACCCCGACCTCGCCGTCGTCAACCGCTTCGAGCTCGAATCGCTCGCGCGCACGGACGGCCTCGTGGCGCTGACGCTCGGCGCCGAGGGAGCCGTCCTGCTCGAGGACGGCGAGGAGGTGGCGCGGGCGGCCCCGCCGCAGGTCGAGGTGGTCGACGGCACCGCGGCCGGCGACGCCTTCACCGCGTGCCTGCTCGTCTCGCTGCTCGAAGGGCGCGACCAGGAGGAGTCGCTGACCCGCGCCTGCGCCGCCGGCGCCCTCGCCGCCTCCCGCCTCGGCGCCCAACCGTCGCTCCCGACCGCCGCCGAGATCGACGCGATCCTCGGCGCGCTGAGCGACTTTGTGTTGATTCAACACAAAGTCGCCGCGGCGACAATCGCGATACTGCGGGCGTGAGCACCCCTCCCGATCATCCTCGACTGCGACCCGGGGCACGACGACGCGATCGCACTGCTCCTCGCGCTCGCGAGCCCGGAGGTCGAGGTTCTCGGCGTCACCACCGTCCACGGCAACCAGACGCTCGAGAAGACGACGGCGAATGCGCTGCGCGTGCTCGACCTCGCCGGCCGCACCGACATCCCGGTCGCCGCCGGCGCCGATCGCCCGCTCGAACGGGAGCTGACGGTCGCATCGCACGTCCACGGCGACAGCGGCCTCGACGGCCCGACGCTGCCTCCGGCCCGGCACGATCCGCTCGGCGAGCACGCGGTCGACTTCCTGGAGCGGACGATCGCCGCCAGCCCGCAACCCGTCACGCTCGTGCCGACCGGCCCGCTGACCAACATCGCGTTGCTGCTCGAGCGCACCGGTGGCGCCAACGTCGAGCGGATCGTCTCGATGGGCGGTGCCGCCGCCGAGGGCAACATGACCCCGGCCGCCGAGTTCAACATCTGGGCCGACCCGGAGGCCGCTCAGGCCGTCTACCACGCGGGCATCGACGTGACGATGATCGGCCTCGACGTCACGCACCTGGCGCTGACGACGCCCGCGATCCAGGAGCGGCTGCGCGCTGCCGGGGCGATCGGTGCGTTCGTCGCCGACCTCGTAGACTTCTTTGCCGTCTACCACCGCGAGACATATGGCTGGGACGGCGCCCCGATCCACGACGCCGTCGCCGTCGCTCACGTCATCCAGGAGGGCCTTGTGACCACGATCGACCGGAACGTCGAGATCGAGCTCGACTCGGATCTCTGCCGCGGACGCACCGTCGTCGACCGCTGGCGCCGCACGGAACGGCCCGTGAACGCCCACGTCGGCATCGATCTCGACGTGGACGGGTTCTTCGACCTGCTCGTCGAGCGGATCGGCAGGCTCGGCTAGATGGCCGACGTCGTCGTCTACGTCGAGGTGCCCTCCGGCTCGCGCAACAAGTACGAGCTCGACCCGGAGCTCGGTGGGATCGTCCTCGACCGCCGGCTGTTCACGTCGATGAGCTACCCCGCCGACTACGGCTTCATCGAGGGGACGATGGGGGAGGACGGCGACCCGCTCGACGCCCTCGTGCTCGTCGGCGAGCCGACGTTCCCGGGCTGCCGCATCCGCGTCCGCGTCGTCGGCCTGTTCCACATGACCGACGAGAAGGGCCCTGACGAGAAGGTGATCTGCGTGCCGCTCAAGGACCCCGCCTGGATGCGCGTGAGCGACATCCACGACATCCCGCCCGAGTTCCGCGACGAGATCGAGCACTTCTTCCAGGTCTACAAGGATCTCGAGGAGGGAAAGACCGAGACGCGGGGCTTCGGCAACCGCGCCGATGCCGAGCAGGTGATCGAGGAGGCGCGCGCCCGCGCGATGGCGGCGAAGCTCAGCCTGTCGTCCGGGCTCCGGCGCTAGACCACCCGCCCGAGCTTGAGCCCGAGCCAGACGGCGACGAGCCCGGCGGCGAGCGTGCCGAGCGCGTTGAAGCCCGCCTGCCCGGTGTGGCCCTCCTCGAGCAGCCGGTACGTGTCGAGCGAGAACGTCGAGAAGGTCGTGTAGGCGCCGAGGAAGCCGGTGACGACGGCGGCGCGCACCCATGAGTCCTCGAACCGCGGCTCGAGCGCCTCGACCATGAACCCGATCAGGAACGCGCCGGTGATGTTGACGACGAAGATGCCCCACGGGAACGCCCCGGTACGCCGGCCGATCAGCTCGTCGAGGCCGTAGCGGGCGAGCGCGCCGAGGGCGCCGGCGACCGCGATCCCGATCACGATGGGCATCCGGCGGAGGATACGGGAGACCGCCGCAGAAGCAGCAAGCCCTATGGCCGTGACCCGGAAGAAGCCCGTCAAGCGGGCAACCAAGCCTCGCACGACGCCGGCCACCGCGAGGAAACGGACAACGAAGAAGCGAACGCACCATCATCCCGAGCTCTGGGGTCTGGGGATGGTCGCCGTTGGATTGTTCCTCGCGACGGTGCTCTGGCTCGGCTGGGACGGCGGCACGGTCGGTGCCACCGTCGTCGACGGGCTGCACGACGCGTTCGGGGTTGCCGCCTACCTCATTCCCCTCGTCCTCATCTCGGTGGGCGTCCTGATGCTCGTGCGCAGCAGGCTCGTCGACCTGAAGCCCTTCCGGACCGGCCTCGTCGTGGGGGCGTTCGGCCTCATGATCGCCCTCGGTCGTGACGAGGGTGGCGCGATCGGCGGCGCACTCGGTGGCGCCCTTGCCCACGTGATCGGCGAAACCGGCGCGCTGATCGTCGGCGTGGCGCTGTTCATCGCCGGCACCCTGCTCTTCACCGGCGCCTCTGCCGGCGCCGTTCTGCGCCGCTCCGGCAGCGCGATGCGGAACGCCGGCAACGCAGCCCGCCGGTCGCTCGACACGAGGGACGCGCCGGGTCACGCAGACGACGACTCGTACGACGATGCGCGCGTGACGCCTCGCCGCGCGCCGGTCGATGCCGTGATGAGCTACCCCGACGTGATCGCTCCCGTCGCCTCCTCCGCCGAGGCGCCACCGCTCGTTGCCCAGGCCGACGAGTACACCCCGGACGAGCTGACGGCGGGCGACGGCGAGGAGATCGACTTCGAGACGGCGCCGGCGGGCGACTACCGCCTGCCCGAGCGCTCGCTGCTCAAGGCCTCGCCGCCGGTGGTCGGAGACAACGGCGTCGCGAGCGCGAAGATCGCCGATCAGCTCGTGAAGACGCTGTCGCACTTCGGCGTCGACGCCACGATCGTCGGCCAGATCGCCGGCCCGCGGGTCGTGCGCTACGAGCTCCAGCTGGCACCCGGGACGAAGGTCTCCAAGGTCGCGGGCCTGAAGGACGACCTCTCCTACGCGCTGGCGACGACCGAGATCCGCATCCTGGCGCCGATTCCCGGCAAGCAGGCGGTGGGCGTCGAGGTGCCGAACCTCTCCCCGAAGCTCGTCACCCTGGGCGACATCTTCGGCGACATGCCCGGCCAGGCGAGCCCGCTCTCGGTGTGGCTCGGCAAGGACATCTCCGGCAATGCCGTCTGGACCGACCTCGCCCGCATGCCGCACCTGCTCATCGCCGGCACCACCGGCTCCGGTAAGTCCGGCTGCATCAACACCCTGCTCACCTCGATCCTGCTGCGCTCGACGCCGGACGAGGTGCGGATGATCCTGATCGACCCGAAGCGGATCGAGCTCAACTACTACGAGTCGATCCCGCACCTGCTCACTCCCGTCGTCTCGAATCCGAAGGAGGCGTCGGCGGTGCTCCAGAACGTCGTCGCCGAGATGGAGCGCCGCTACGAGCGCCTCTCGATCATCCGGGCCCGCAACCTGCCGGAGGCGAACCGCGCCTTCAAGGCGCGCGGGGAGGAGCCGCTGCCGTACCTGCTGGTCGTGATCGACGAGCTCGCCGACCTGATGATGGTCTCGCCGCAGGCGGTCGAGGACGCGATCATCCGCCTCGCCCAGAAGTCGCGCGCGGTCGGCATCCACCTCGTGCTCGCGACGCAGCGGCCGTCGGTCGACGTGATCACCGGCATGATCAAGGCCAACGTGCCGTCGCGGATCGCGTTCGCGGTCTCGAGCCAGACGGACTCCCGCGTGATCCTCGACACCTCGGGCGCCGAGAGCCTGCTCGGCCAGGGCGACATGCTCTTCAAGCCGCTCGGCACCTCGCGCATGCAGCGCGTCCAGGGCGCCTATGTCGCCGAGGAGGAGGTCGCGATGATCGTCGAGCAGTGCCGCCGCCAGCGCGGCCAGGTGCTCGACGAGAGCCTGCTCGAGGCACCGGAGAGCTTCGGCGACGACATGGCGGACGGCGACAACGGCGAGTTCGACCCCGACGAGGATCCGTTGCTCGACAAGGCGATCGAGATCGTCGTGCAGACCCAGACCGCCTCGGTCTCGCTGATCCAGCGCCGCCTGCGCGTCGGCTACACGCGGGCCGGCCGCCTCATCGACATGCTCGAGCGGCGCGGCATCATCTCCGGCTACGAGGGTTCGAAGCCGCGCCGGGTGCTGATCGAGGAATCGCAGCTCGCGAGCGTCGTTTCGCGCGACTAGTTCCGCGGCGAGTAGCCACCGTCCTCGAAAGGGTTATAGGATGTCCGCGCTTTGACGCGCGACCAACCACGGTTGGAATCGTGCGTCTAAAGGTGTACGGAAACAGAATCCCAAGGAGGGAATGTGTCAGTAAGGAAATGGATGGCTGGTGCCGCGGTCGCGCTCGTCGCGGTCCTCGGTCTCGCCGTCGTCGGCGGCGGCACGGCCGCACCGGCCAAGCAGCAGGCAACGCCGCTCAAGGTGGCACTCATCACCGACATCGGTGGCCTCAACGACAAGGGCTTCAACGCTCTCGCGTACAACGGCCTCAAGGTCGCCCAGCGCCAGTACGGCGTCAAGGGTCGCGTCTTCATCTCGAAGAGCGCGGCGGACTACGTCCCGAACCTCTCGACGGCCGCCAAGCAGGGCAACGGCCTCGTGATCGCGGTCGGCTTCCTGATGGGTGATGCAATCGCACAGGTCGCCAAGCAGTACCCGAAGACGAAGTTCGCCATCATCGACGTCAACGCGGCCGGCCTCAAGGGCAAGCCGAAGAACGTCCGCGGCATCGTCTTCGCCGAGCAGGAGGCAGGGTGCCTCGCCGGTGTCGCAGCTGCAACCGTTTCGAAGTCCGGCACGATCTCGTCGGTGGGCGGCCTCAAGATCCCGCCGGTCGACGCCTACATCGCGGGCTACCAGTACTGCGCCAAGAAGGTGAAGCCGGGCATCAAGACGCTCAACGGCTACTCGCAGGACTTCGTCGCGCAGGACAAGTGCAAGTCGGTCGCTCTCGACCAGATCGGTCAGGGCTCTGACGTCGTGTTCCAGGTTGCCGGCGGCTGCGGCCTCGGCGCCATCTCGGCTGCTGCCGACTCGAACGCCTGGGGTATCGGCGTCGACAACGACCAGTCGTTCCTCGGCACCGTCGGTGCTGACGAGCGCGCAGAAGAAGGTCGATGCAGGCGTCACGCAGACCATCAAGCTCGTCACCCAGGGCAAGTACAAGGGCGGCGTCGACGGTCTCTTCAACGTGAAGAACGGCGGCGTCGGCTACGGCAAGGTCAGCGCCAAGGCTCCGGCCCGCGCTGCCCTGATCTCCAAGCTCAACACCTGGGCGAAGCAGATCTCCACGGGCAAGGTCAAGCCCCCGCGCACCGGTATCGCCAACGGCTGAGCGGATCGCAGGATCGTACGACCCCGAGAGGGCGGGCTTTCGAGCCCGCCCTCTCTTTTTGGTCGCCGCCCGAGGCGAGATCGACACGGCTTGCACGCGCCACGCCTCAGACCCATAGAATCTCGCAGCAATGGCCGACGCCACCCGAACCGTGCTCGAGATGCGCCACATCACCAAGCGCTTTCCGGGCACCGTGGCCAACGACGACGTCGACTTCGACCTGCGCGAGGGCGAGGTACACGCACTGCTCGGCGAGAACGGTGCCGGCAAGTCGACCCTGATGAACATCCTCTACGGGCTCTACCACCCGGACGAGGGCGAGATCGTGATCGCGGGCAAGCCGGTCCAGCTCGGCTCGCCGAAGGCTGCGATCGACGCCGGCGTGGGGATGGTGCATCAGCACTTCATGCTGATCCCGGTGATGACCGTGGCGGAGAACATCGTGCTCGCCGCCGAGCCGACCCATGCAGGCGCGTTCCTCGACATCGGCGAGGCCAACGACCGCGTCCGAGACATCTCCGAGCGGTTCGGTCTCGCCGTCGACCCGAAGGCGCGCATCGAGGACATCACCGTGGGGCAGCAGCAGCGCGTCGAGATCCTGAAGGCGCTCTACCGCAACGCCGACATCCTCGTGCTCGACGAGCCCACCGCGGTGCTGACGCCGCAGGAGGCGGGCGAGCTCTTCGAGATCATCCGCGGCCTCACCGAGCAGGGCAAGTCGATCATCTTCATCAGCCACAAGCTCAACGAGGTGACCGAGGTCGCCGACCGCATCACGGTGCTGCGCCGCGGCAAGAGGATCGAGACGCTGCCCGCCGAGGGGGCGACCGAGCAGAGCCTCGCGCGGCTGATGGTCGGACGCGAGGTGCTGCTGCGGGTCGACAAGGGGCCGTCCAACCCGACGGACACGCTGCTCGACGTCGAGGACCTCCACGTGTTCGACGACCGCGGCATCGAGAAGGTGCGCGGCCTCTCGCTCGGGGTGCGGGCGGGGGAGATCGTCGGCATCGCAGGGATCGACGGCAACGGGCAGACGGAGCTGATCGACGCGATGACCGGGCTGCGCAAGGCGGCCTCCGGCCGGGTCTCGGTGGACGGGGAGGATGTCACCGGCGACAGCGCCTTCGGCCACTTCAAGTCGGGCCTCGGGCACATCCCCGAGGACCGGCAACGTCGGGGGCTCGTGCTCGAGTTCTCGATCGCGGAGAACATCGCGCTGCACGACTTCCGGCAGGCGCCTGACTCCAAGGCCGGGTGGCTGTTCCCGAACCGCTTGATCGCGCGCGCAACGAAGCTGATCAAGGACTTCGACGTTCGCGGCGGCAACGCGCAGAGCCGCGCGGGTGGACTCTCCGGCGGCAATCAGCAGAAGGTCGTCCTCGCTCGCGAGATCGACCGCGACCCGAAGGTCCTGATCGCCGCGCAGCCGACGCGCGGCCTCGACGTCGGAGCGATCGAGTTCGTCCACCGGCGGCTCGTCGAGGAGCGCGATGAAGGGCGCGGGATCCTGCTCGTCTCGCTCGAGCTCGAGGAGATCCTGTCGCTGTCCGACCGGATTCTCGTCATGTACGAGGGGGAGATCGTCGGTGAGTATCCGCCGACGACGAGCGAGGAGCAGCTCGGCATCGCGATGACCGGCGGCGGACGCGGACACGAGGCGGCGGCGTGAGCGAGAACGGGCGCGACGAACGAGATCGCGAGGAGCGCGAGCGGGAGAACGTCCCCGAGGGAGCCGCGCCCGACCCGTCCGGCCTCGGGCCCGAGGTCAAGCAGTCGATCCTCGGACGCTACGACGTCGCGCAGAAGGCGGGGGGACTGCTCGCGCCGGTGCTGACGGCACTGCTGGCGTTCTTCGTCGGCGGCCTCGTCGTGCTCGTGACGACGGGCAGCAATCCGATCACGACCTACCGCGCGATCTTCGACGGGGCCGGGTTCAACTGGCCGTTCCTGTGGATCACCGGCGGCGACACCTCGGACGCGGCGGCCAACCTCCAGCAGACACTCATCATCACGACGACGTTGATCCTTACCGGCCTCGCCGTCGCATTCGCGTTCCGCTGCGGGCTCTTCAACATCGGCGGCCAGGGCCAGTACATCGTCGGCGCGGTGCTGGCGGTCTGGATCGGCTCGTCGTTCAGCGGCATGAACTCGCTCCTCCACATCCTCTTCGCGGCGATCGCCGGCGCCTTCTGCGGCGCGCTCTGGGCAGGCATTGCGGGCTTCCTCAAAGCGACCGTCGGCGCCCACGAGGTCATCTCGACGATCATGCTGAACTGGATCGCGATCTGGGTCGGCGTCTTCCTCTTCGGGCTCGGCGGCCCGCTCCAGAACGACACGCAGACGTACGTGCCGATCTCGAACGACGTCGTCGACGGCGCGAAGCTGCCGGTCTTCTGGGGCAATAAGGATCTCCAGGGCCTCCACGTCGGGTTCTTCGTGGCCCTCGGCGCGCTCGTCGTCTACTGGTTGATCCTCAACAGGACGACGCTCGGCTACGGCGTCAAGGCGGTCGGCTTCAATCCCGAGGCTGCACGGTACGGCGGCATCAACGTCTCGCGGAACTACTTCCTCGCGATGGCGATCTCCGGCGCGTTCGCCGGGCTCGCGGGCGCGGTCGACGTGCTCGGCTGGCAGTTCCGGCTCGCGACCGGCGACATCCAGACGGCGACGATCGCCTTCGTCGGCATCGCCGTAGCGCTGCTCGGCCGTAACACGGCCGTGGGCGTCGCGCTCGCGGCGCTGCTCTTCGGCGGCCTCCTCACCGGCACCTCGACCCGCAACCTCGACCCCGAGATCTTCAAGCCCGAGCTCGCATCGAACCTGACGCTGCTCATCCAGGGCCTCGTCGTGCTCTTCGTCGGCGCGGACGTGATCGTGCTGTGGCTGCTGGCGCGGCTCCACCGGAAGAAGAAGCGGGCCCAGCAGACCGCTGGAGGGCACGACATGACCTCGATGGCGCTTCCCGTCGCAGCCCGGCTGCCCCGCGGCCTCCGCGCCGTCGCCTGGATCGGGATCGCGCTCGGACTGCTCGGTGCCTGGATCGCGCTGCCACCGATCTCGGCGCGCTCCTGGGTGTGGAGCCTCGTCGTCTGCCTGATCGCGGTCATGCTCGGCATCGGCGTGATCATCCGCGGCGAGCGTCGCTTCGGCGGATATGCGGTGGCGTCGGGCGTGCTCGGCTTCTCGCTCGGCTACCTCGCGACCCTGTCGGGCATCGGCAAGCTCGAGACGGTCGTCGTCTGGTCGGCGCTGCTCGCCTCCACGCTCCGCTACGCGACCCCGCTCATCTTCGCGGCGATGGGAGGCATGTTCAGCGAGCGCTCCGGGGTCACGAACATCGGGCTCGAGGGGATGATGCTGATCGGCGCGTTCTTCGGGATCCTGGGCTCCGACAAGCTCGGCCAGTGGTACTACGGGCTCATCGTCGCGATCATCGCGGGCGGCCTGATGGCGTTGCTGCACGCCGTCCTGTCGATCAACCTACGGGCGGACCAGATCGTCGGCGGGACGGCGATCAACTTCCTCGCGCTCGGGCTGACCGGCTACCTGTTCATCGACATCTACGGCCAGGAGGGGACGCCGACCGACATCTCGAGCATCCCGCAGGTGAACCTCGGGTTCCTCGATGACGTCCCGTTCGTCGGGACCGTGTTCGGGCACCTGAACCTGATGATCTGGGTCGCGCTGCTCCTGATCCCGATCGCGTCGATCATCCTCTTCAAGACGCCGCTCGGGCTGAGGATCAGGGCCGTCGGCGAGCACCCGAAGGCTGCGGACACCGTCGGCATCAACGTCTACGGCGTCCGCTACGGCGCGGTCGTCCTCTCCGGCATGCTCGCCGCCTGCGGTGGCGCCTATCTCTCGATCGGGTTCGTCAACTCCTTCAACGAGAACATGACCGCCGGACGCGGGTTCATCGCGCTCGCGGCCGTGATCTTCGGCAACTGGCGGCCGTTCGGCGCCGCCGCTGCCTGTCTCCTGTTCGGCTTCTCGAGCGCACTCGCGCAACGGCTCCCCGAGTACTCGGACTCGGCCGCCGTGCTGTTCCAGGCACTCCCGTACGTGCTCACGTTGATCGCTGTTGCAGGCGTGATCGGCCGTTCGATCCCGCCCGCGGCAGTCGGTCGCCCTTATCGAAAATCGTGAGGCGCAACACACGAGCGACGTGGTCCGTCGTGCTCGGGGTGCTCGCGACCCTGACCCTGCCTGTCGCGATCGTGGGGACGCGGTACTCGGGCTCCTACGAGCTCCTGCACGCCGGCTTCGCGATCCCGCTCGCCGTTCTTCTCGGCATCTTCGCCGTGGTGTTTGCCCGCCGGGCCAGGGCCCTCGATCGGGCCACGCTCGGACGCGCGGGTGGCGGGCGTGCGGCCCGCGTCGGCAGGCTGCTCGGCATTCTCGGGCTGTGCATGGCGGCCTCGGCGACGATCGCTCTCGCGGTGTACGGGGTGCTGCACGCGATCGAGTAGCCGTCCCGCGACTCGACCCGTGAGGGCGATCGCGGCATGTCGTCTACACTGAGGCGTCTCGTGTTCGATATCGGCTCAAGCCTCCGCGAGGCCCGGACGCGCCAGGGCCTCGACCTGAACGAGATGGAGTTCCGCACGAAGGTGCGGGCGAAGTACCTGCGCGCCCTCGAGGCGGACCAGTTCGACCAGCTTCCCGGCCACACCTACATCAAGGGATTCCTGCGGACGTACGCGGACTCGCTCGGGATGGACGGGCAGCTCTACGTCGACGAGTACAACTCGCGCTACGTCGTCGGCGACGAAGACCAGCCGCTCCGCACCCGTCGCGTCCCGAGCCATGGCCGGCGCCAGCGGCAGCATCGCGAATCGCGGCTCGTCGCCATCGCGGTGACCGCGATGGTGCTGCTGACGGCGCTCGTGATCGCCGCCTGGAAGTTCGGCGGCACCGAGGACCTGAAGGTGCAGGGCGTGAATGTGCCGCCCGCAGCGACGCCGTCGGCTGTGGCGAAGGGCGTCGCCGTGACGGCGACGAAGGGAGCGACGTTCATGGAGGTGCGGGTGGGATCGGCGGCCGGCAAGCCGCTGTACCGCGGCACGCTCCAGCGCGGACAGACGAAGCGGTTCGCGTCGCGCAAGCTCTGGCTCTCCGTTGCATCGCCCCGCAACGTGGTCGTTCGCGTCGCGGGGGTGCGCGTCAAGGTGCCCGCAAACGGGCAGCGCACGATCACGCCGAGCTCTTGACGCGTCCCCGCGCAGCAATCGTCGTGACGGGCAGTGAGCTCGTGCGGGGGGAGCGAACCGATCTCAACGGCCCGTTCTACGCTCAGGAAGCGATGCGCCTCGGTCTTCAGCCGGCACGCATCTCGATCGTCGGCGACGACCCGGACGAGCTCGAGGCGGCGTTGCGCGAGGGGTTCGAAGCCGACGTCTGCCTCGTCTCGGGTGGTCTCGGGCCGACCCACGACGACAGGACGATCGAGCTCGTGGCCCGCGTCGCAGGCCGTGCTCTGCACGTCGACGAGGGGCTCGAGGCCGAGATCGAGCAGATCTCGCGGCGATTCGCCGAGCGCATGCGTCGCCCGTATGCCGACTTCGCGCCGGGCGTCCGGAAGCAGGCGACGCTGCCCGACGGCGCCGTCTCGCTCGGCATCGCCGGCACCGCCCCCGGCGTCGTGCTCGATGCCGGCAGCTGCGTGGTCGTCGTGCTCCCCGGCCCGCCGGGAGAGCTGCAGCGGCTGTGGCCGCGGGCGATCGAGTCGGAGCCGCTCGCAGAGAATTCTCGAGGGAGCCGTGACGCCGGGGCGCCGCGTGCTCCGGTTCTACGGCGCGAGCGAGTCTGCCGTGGCGAAGGCCCTCGCCGACGCGGGCGGCGACGGCGACGGGGTGGAGGCGACGATCTGCGCCCGCGACTTCGAGATCCACATCGACCTGATCGTCGAGCCCGGCGCCGAGGCACGAGCCGATGCGCTCGAGCAGGCGCTCGTGGAGCCGCTCGCCGATAACCTCTTCGGCCGCGACGAGCGCTCCGTCCAGGAGCTCGTGCTCGGGCTCTGCCGCGACCAGGGCCTCACGCTCGGAACCGCCGAGTCGTGCACGGGAGGTCTCGTCGCCGCCCGCCTCACCTCGATCCCGGGCTCGAGCGACGTCGTCCGGGGCGGAATCGTCGCCTACGACAACGGCATCAAGGAAACGCTGCTCGGCGTCTCGCCGGAGCTCCTCGCCGAGCACGGCGCCGTCTCGGCCGAGGTTGCGGCAGCGATGGCGACCGGCGCCCGCGAGCGGCTCGGCGTCGACGTGGCGGTCTCGGTGACGGGAATCGCCGGACCGGGAGGGGGCACGCCCGAGAAGCCCGTGGGGCTCGTCTTCTTCCACGCCTCGGGCCCGATGGGCGAGCAATCCCTGCGCTTCGAGCTGCCGGGTGAACGGGAATGGATCCGCGCCCGGGCGACCGTGTCCGCGCTCCATCTCGTGCGGCGCCTGCTCGAGGGCTGACGCTCTCGCTCCGTGCCGACGGCATTCCCGGCACGATTACGGCACACCGCTGACCCACCTCTGGCACACCGCCGACACACCTCCGCGGGTAGCGTCGTCCGGTGCAGGAACTATCTTGCCCGGCACGAACATATGTTTGCATTACGTCCGACGGACCTGCTTATCTAGAGGCATGACGACAACGGGAAGTGAGGAGGAGTGACGAAGATGAATCGCGAGGAAGCGCTCGACGTCGCGCTCGGCCAGATCGAGCGGCAGTTCGGCAAGGGGTCGGTCATGCGCATGAGCGACCAGGCGCAGGTCTCGATCGGGGCGGTGTCGACCGGGGCGCTCTCGCTCGACATGGCGCTCGGGATCGGCGGGCTCCCGCGGGGCCGCGTGGTGGAGGTGTTCGGGCCCGAGTCGTCGGGAAAGACGACGCTCGTCTACCACGTGATCGCCGAGGCACAGCGGCGCGGCGGCATCTGCGCGTTCATCGACGCCGAGCACGCGATGGATGCCCAGTACGCGCGGCGCATCGGCGTCAACATCGACGATCTCCTCGTCTCCCAGCCGGACACCGGCGAGCAGGCGCTCGAGATCTGCGAGCTCCTCGTCCGCTCCGGTGCGGTCGACGTCGTCGCGGTCGACTCCGTGGCGGCGCTCGTGCCGAAGGCCGAGATCGAGGGCGAGATGGGCGACAGCCACGTCGGGCTGCAGGCGCGCCTCATGGGCCAGGCGCTCCGCAAGCTCGCCGGCACGCTCAACCGCACCGACACGATCTGTCTCTTCACGAACCAGCTGCGGGAGAAGATCGGCGTCATGTTCGGCTCGCCGGAGACGACGCCGGGTGGCCGGGCGATGAAGTTCTACGCCTCCGTCAGGCTCGACATCCGCCGGATCGAGACGCTCAAGGACGGGGCCGAGGCGTACGGCAACCGCGTCCGCGTCAAGGTGGTCAAGAACAAGGTGGCGCCGCCGTTCAAGCAGGCGGAGTTCGACATCATCTACGGCACGGGCATCTCCTGGGAGGGCACGGTGCTCGACGTCGGCATCGAGCGCAAGGTCGTCCAGAAGGCAGGCTCGTACTTCAGCTTCGGCGACGAGCGGCTCGGCCAGGGCCGCCAGAACGCGACCAACTTCCTGATCGAGCACCCCGACCTCGTGCAGCAGATCCTGGCGCGGATCCAGGCCGAGGTACCGGCCGAGCAGATCGTCTCGGCCCGGCTGCTGCCGCAGGCCGAGGGTGCCGGCGAGATCGAGGTCACGCCGATCGAGGACGAGGTGGCGGTCGAGGACGAGGTGGCGGTCGAGGCGTAGCGCGTTGACCTTCGCTCCGGGTCGCGGGCACGGCGTCGGCACGGGCACGGACATGGACACAGCGACGGACACAGCCACGTGATGGGTGACCCCGTCGTCACTGCCCTCCGTGCCCGCGGCCCCGGGCGTGTCGCCGTCGAGCTCGACGGCGCGCCCTGGCGCGTCGTGCCGCTCGAGGCGGTCTACGGCGCGGGGCTCGTGGTCGGTGGGACGCTCGACCGGCCGACGGCACGGACGCTCGGTCGTGAGCTGAGACGGCTCGGCGCGCAGGCCGTCGCGCTGCGGGCGCTGCGGGCGCGCGACCACACGGCTGCGTCGCTCGAGCAGCGGCTCGCCGCGCGGGGCACCTCGGCGACCGTCCGGCGGGACACGGTCGAGGCGGCGCAACGGGCCGGCCTGGTCGACGACCGGCGATTCGCGCTGCAGCGGGCGGAGCAGCTCGCGGCTCGCGGTTCGGGCGACCTCCTGATCGGCGACGACCTCGAGCGGCAGGGTGTTCCTCCCGAGCTCGTGCGGCTCGCGATCGCGGCGCTCGAGCCCGAGGCGGACCGGGCCGGCACGATCGTCGAGGCGCGCGGCTCGAGCCCGAAAACGGCTCGATACCTCGCCTCGCGGGGATTCTCGGAGGCAGCGCTCGAGACGATCATTGCGAATCTGGCTGCTGACACGATAGGATAGGAGAGCTTCATCCGACATTTCACCTGCACAGAGCGCATTCCGAAAACCGGCCTTTCGATGACCTACTCCCACTCGAACCCACCGATCTGCGGCCTATCCGCCGCTCTGCGGAGGGCACACCAACCGAGATAGCGAACGCAGCACGACCGGTTCTTACCGGGATGCCGCCGTGCAGGCGGTGTGTGGATGTGAGCAACCGCGGCGGATGCCGCGGGACCATTCCCCCGAAAGGGAGCGTCCATGCTCACTGTCGTTGCGGCACTGCTCGGAATCGCGGTAGGAGCGATCGGCCTCTGGGCCTGGCTCCGGACGGCGAGCACGTCGCGGCTGCGGCTGGCGGAGGACCAGCGCCGGTCGATCCTCGCCGACGCCGACCGCGAGGCCGAGACGACCCGGCGTGAGGCACAGATCGAGAGCCGCGAGCTCGCCGTTGCCCTGAGGGCCGAGGTCGAGTCCGAGCTCCAGGCGAGCCGCCTCCAGATGGCCAAGATCGAGGAGCGCGTGCACCAGCGCGAGACCGAGCTCGACGCCAAGCGCGAGGAGCTCAACCGACGGGAGCAGGGGGTCGCGGATCGCGAGATTCACACGAAGCAGCTGCAGGAGGAGCTCAAGGCGGGCAACGACGACATGCTTCGGGAGCTCGAGCGGGTCGGCGGGCTCACGCTCGGCGAGGCCCGCAAGCAGCTCCTCGAGCGGTCGGAAGACCTGATCCGCCACGAGCTCGCCCGCACCGTGCGCCAGCTCGAGGAGGAGGCGCGCACCGACTCCAAGCGTCGGGCCAGGGCTCTCGTCGCGGATGCCCTGCAGCGGGTCGCAGCGAGCCACACGGCCGAGACGACGGTCAGCGTCGTCGAGCTCGCGTCCGACGACATGAAGGGGCGGATCATCGGCCGTGAGGGCCGCAACATCCGCTCGCTCGAGCATCTCACCGGTGTCGACTTCATCATCGACGACACGCCGCACGCGGTCGTGCTCTCGTCATTCGACGGCCTCCGGCGCGAGATCGCGCGGCTGACGCTCGAGAAGCTGATCGAGGACGGTCGCATTCATCCGGCGCGGATCGAGGAGATGTACTACCTCTCGAAGGCCGAGCTCGAGGACCACGTTCGCCTGGCGGGCGAGCAGGCCGTGTTCGAGGCCAACTGCGGCGAGTTCCACGAGGAGCTCGTCCGGATCCTCGGCCGCCTCAAGTACCGCACGAGCTACGGCCAGAACGTCCTCAAGCACACGCTCGAGGTCGTCCATCTCGCCGGGATCATGGCCGCCGAGCTCGGAGCGTCGGTCAAGACGGCGCGCCGCGCCGCTCTCCTGCACGACATCGGCAAGGCGATGACCCACGAGGTCGAGGGAACCCACGCCGCCGTCTCGGCGCAGCTGGCCCGCCGGTACGGCGAGCCCGAGGGCGTCGTCCACGCGATCGAGGCGCACCACTACGAGGTGCAGCCGCAGACGGTCGAGGCGGTGCTGCTGATCGCCGCCGACGCCATCTCCGCGTCTCGCCCCGGCGCCCGCGGCGAGAGCCTCGAGCACTACATCAAGCGGCTCTCGTCGCTCGAGGAGCTCGCCGCCTCGAAGCCCGGCGTCGCCAAGGCGTACGCGTTGCAGGCCGGCCGCGAGATCCGCGTCATCGTCGAGCCGACCGAGGTCGACGACGACGACGCGGCGTTGTTCTCGCACGAGATCGCCCGCGAGATCGAGGACCAGCTCGAGTACCCGGGGCAGGTCAAGGTGATCGTGATCCGCGAGAGCCGCTCGATCGAGATCGCGCACTAGAGGTGCGCGAGCGTGCGTCCATGACCGACCTGCTCTCCGAGCCACCGTCACCGCTCGACGCCGCGATCGGGCTCGTGGCGGTCGAGCTGCTCGAGGACGCCGTCGTGCTGCGGCTCGATCCGCCCGCGGCGGCGCTCGGCGGCGACGAGCCGCGGCCGTTCCTCCACGGCGGCACGCTCGCGACCTGCGTCGACACCGCCGGGTGGTACGCGCTCGAGCACGCGAGCCCGGGATCGTGGATCGCGGTCGATCTCCGCTGCGACTTCCTCCGGCTCGCCGCGCTCGTGCCGCACCGCGTCGTCGGCCGCTGCCTCGCTGCCGGGCGCACGATGGGCACCGCCGACGTCGAGATCACCGCCTGGGACGAGCCCGATCGCCTGGTCGCCGTCGGCCGCGCCCGCTACGTGCGCCGCACCGATTCACCGTAGGCCGGGCAAAGCGGCGCCGTCCCCGTCAGACTACGGCCACACTGGCAAACGGAGGGAACCGTCGTGGACGAGCTCGGAAAGAACTTCTGGTGGAAGACGGTCGGGATCGTGATCGGTCTCGGCGTACTCGGCCTGCTCGGCATGGTGATCTTCACCGGTCTGATCGCTCGCTTCGGCGTGATCGCGGCGCTGATCATCATCTTCGGGATCCTGATGGTGATCGCGTATCGCTCGGACAAGAAGAAGCAGCACCAGTACGACGAGCTCGACTCGGCCTGACGCGGGCGTCTGCCGCTGCCGGGGCGCCGCGCGACCGCGCCGCCCAGTGAAGGCTCGGGCTGGAGGCTGGTGTGAAATCTGAGCACGCCTGGACGTGCCTGAGTGAACGTCGGCGCCGGTACGCGGCCGCTCGCAGCGGCGCTTGCAGGTCGTAGCGCCGGCCCGAGCGAGGTGTTCGTCGAGTTGCGTCGGTGGACGCGCTGCCGAGAAAGGTCTGGTCGTGGGAGGCACCGGGCGGCCAGGGTACGGCGCGGCGCCGTCCGTTGTCGCTTCCATTCGGCCGCCCGCCCGGATAGAGTCTCGCGCGGATTGCGGAGAACTCTCTGGCTTTTCACTGCGGCAACGGTGACCGCTGCGCTCGTAACGGGTGCGGCTAGCTCGCGGACCGCAGTCCCGGGCAGCCCGGGCAGCGGCGGAGCGGGGGAGGTGGCGATCTTCTATTACCCCTGGTACGGCACGGTCGCGGTAGACGGCAGCTGGCAGCACTGGCAGCAGAACGGCAACGACCCGCCCGCGTCGATCGCGTCGAACTGGTTTCCCGTGCGTGGGGTCTACTCCTCGTCCGACGTCGCGGTCGTGCGCGCGCAGATGCGCGAGATCGCGTCGATCGGCGTGCAGACGGTCATCGTCTCGTGGTGGGGGCCGGAGTCGACGGAGGCCGCTCGGCTTCCCCTCGTCGCGCGGGCTGCCCGCGCCGCCGGGCTGCGGGTGGCGCTACACATCGAGCCCTTCGCCGGACGGACGCCCGCAGCGCTCGTCCCGCAGTTGCGCGCCTTTGCATCAGCGGGCGTGACCGACGCATACGTGTACGACTCGACGGAGAGCGCCGACAGCGAGTGGAAGGCAGCCAACAAGCAACTGGCGGGCCTGCGGCTCTTCGCCAACACGAACCTGCCCGGGAAGGCCGAGGCGGGAGGCTTCGCAGGTCTCTACACCTACGACGTCCGCATCTACGACGGGACGTCGTTTCCGCGCATGTGCGCGTCCGCCCGTATGCACAACTTGCTGTGTGCTCCGTCGGTCGGCCCGGGCTTCGACGCCGAGCGAGCGACCGGAGACGCGCGCGTCCGGGGTCGTGCCAACGGCAAGACCTATGACCGCATGTGGCGGGGCGCGATCCGTGCAGCCGCCGACGTCGTCACGATCACGAGCTACAACGAGTGGCACGAGGGAACGCAGATCGAGCCGGCTTCGGCTGTTGGCGCGCCCGTACTCGTCCTACGACGGTGCGTACGGCCTCACGGGTCGCGCCGCCGAGCGTGCGTACCTCGATCGCACGGCGGCGTGGGTGCGCACCTACCGCGAGAAGGTCGGCCGCTGACGACCGCTGCGAGGTCGCGCGCGGGCTAGAAGAGCGCGGCCGCGAGCCTGCGGCGATACGTGCCGACGAGTGGATCGTCCGGGTCGAGGCGCTCGAACAGCGCCACCGCAACCTCGCGCAGCCGCTCGCGCTGCTCGGACGCAGCGGCCGGCACCGCGCCGACGATGAGCTGAAGGGCGCCCTCGGTGTCGCCGGCGTCGAGGGCAGCGACGACGTCCGGCAGCTCACCCGTGGCGCGAAGCTCCTCGATCAGCGTGTCGGCACGGGGTGGGGCGAGCAGCTCGTCGAGGAACGTGTCGACAGCGGCGCGCGACCGTGCCCCGGCGAACTCGGCCACGACCCTGCCGTCCCTGAACGCCTTCACCGCCGGGATGCCGCTGACCGAGAACCGCTGCGAGAGGCCCTGGTTTGCGTCGACGTCGACCTTGACGAGCGTCACGGCGCCCGCTCGCGCTTCGACAGCGGCCTCGAGCACCGGGCGCGAGAGCGTGGCACGGGCCGCACCACTCGGCCCAGAAGTCGACGAGCACCGGACCCTCCGCAGACCGCGCGATCACGTCGGTCTCGAACGTCTCCTCGGTCACGTCCACGCGGTCACGCTCCCCGGGTGAGCGACGACGTCGGCGGTGCAGCCGGCGATCAGCGCTGCCTCGACATGCTCGGGCGCGACGCCGGCGAGCGACCGATGGTCCGGGTCGATCTCGATCGCGGCCCACTCCTCGAGCTGCAGAGCGCGCGCTCCCTCGGCCGACCCGATCTCGAGCAGCTGCGCGGTCGTCAGGATCCCGCGGCGGCCCGTCTGGCGACGCGCGATCCCCTCGAGCTCCCGGAGCTCCTCGAGTGGGTCGATCCGCATGTTGGAGTCCGAGCCGATGCAGAGCGGGATCGAGCGGTCGAGAACCTCGGTGACGCGCAGGAATCCGTCGCCGAGATCGGACTCGGTCGTCGGGCACGCGCAGATGCGCGCTCCGGTGGCCGCGAGGAGATCGAGCTCCTCGTCGCTCGCGTGCGTGGCGTGAATGATCGTCGTTCTCTCGCCGAGGCAGCCCGTATCGGCGAGGAGCTCGATCGGGCGGCAGCCGTGCTCCTCGAGGCACTCCTGGATCTCGCGCGGCTGCTCGTCGGCGTGGATGTGGAGCGGCAGCCCTGCACGAGTTGCGTAGGCGCCGATCTCCTCGAGCCACGCGCGCGAGCAGGCGCGGACGGAGTGGGGGGCGACCCCGACGGCGATTCCGGCGGCGAGAAGCGACTCGACCTCCTCGAGGTAGGCACCGACGCTCGGCTGGCGCATGCGGTCGAGGCCGCCGCGCTCGTAGGCGACGTGGAGCAGCACGATCGCGATCCCGGCGTCGGCTGCCGCCTCGGCTGCTGCAAAGGCCTCCGCCGCGCCGAGGTAGTGGAACTCTCCGACGGCGGTGTAGCCCGCGGCGCGCATCTCGCGGTAGACGTCCGCGTAGTGCTCTCTGACGGAGTCGGGCGTCGCGCGATCGGCCTCCTCGAGCATCCCGTCGCGCCAGGTCCAGAAGTCGGTGCCGGCAGCCCGGCCGCGCAGCGCGCGCTGGAACGCATGACTGTGGCTGTTGACGAAGCCGGCCAGGGGGATCGCGGCGGTCACAACCGACGACGCTACCACCACAGCCTCTAGGCTTGCGAGACGAATGAGCGAGCCCACCGTCTCCGCCCCCGTGCGCCAGATCCCGAACGCGCTGACGCTGATCCGCTTCGCGGCGATCCCGCTCTTCGTCTGGCTGCTGCTCGACGAGCGGAGCGGTCCGAGCTGGCCGGCCGGCATCGTGTTCGGCCTGGCGGCGATCACCGACCAGCTCGACGGCTATCTCGCCCGGCGCTGGCACGTCGAGTCGCAGTTCGGCAAGGTCGCGGACCCGCTCGCCGACCGGCTGATGATCGACACCGCCGTCGTGATGCTCGTCGCGTTCGACCGGTTGCCCTGGGTGGCGCTGATCATCCTCCTGCGTGACCTGCTGCTCGTCGGCGGCTACAAGCTCGTCGTGCCGCGCGGCTACGAATTCGAGGTGTCCCGGCTGGGCAAGATCGCCACCTGGGGCCTCTACGCGTCGATCGGTCTCGTGCTCGTGACGGAGAAAGGCACCTGGTGGCCCGCTCGCCTGCTTCTGGATCAGCCTCGCGCTCGCGGTGGTCGCGGCCGGGCAGTACGTCCTCAAGGCGCGGCGCACGGTTCGACTGTGATCGGCTCGCCGCTGACCGTTGCTGTCACGGCGGCCAACTGCAGGCAGGGAGAGGGGCCGTCGGGGCGAAATCGTCATCGGATACTCCAAAGCCTCAAGCTGAGGTTGACCCCTTCGCTACGCTGCATCTTCGAGCACCGAGCTCCCGAACGGAAAGGCAACCGTGGAAACGCTCCCCGACCTGGTTTTGCTCTCCGACGCCGAGCTGTCGGCCCTGCTCGCCAGCATCGAAGACGGCGAGGATGCGATCTCGCGTCGCCGCCGTGTTCTTCACGGCCGGATCGACATCCTCCGGGCCGAGCGCATCGAGCGCCTCAGGGCGCACGTCGCAGACGGAAGCTTCGAGGCCAAGCCGCCGACGTCGTTGGAGCGCCCGATCTACGAGGGCACCGGCGAGGTGCCCGACGATGCCGATCTCACGCCGCTGCCGGACCTCGCCGAGCTGAGCGACGAGGCGCTCTGGGCTGCCATCCGCGCGCTCGAGCACGAGGAGGACGACATCTCGCTGAACCGGCGGGTGATGCACGGCCAGATCGACATCATCCGCGCCGAGCGGGCAAAGCGGGCGCGCGGCGGCCAGCATGTCGACGCCGGTGATCTCGGCTCGATCCTCGGCGGGGGGCAATGAGCCACATCTACTGCCCGGAGTGCGGATTCCAGAGCCCCGAGGCCGCGACGTACTGCTCCCGGTGCGGTGCCCTGCTGGGCCGCGAGACCGTCGACGAGACGACGCTGAGCCTTGGACCCGAGGAGATCGAGGCGGCCAGCCTGGCCGACAACATCGACGGGCCGGCGCTCGTCGTCCGCTCCGGCGGCGGTAGGGCGGGGGAGAGCTTCGAGGCGATCGGCGACCAGCGCCCTGATCGGGCGCTCGCCGGAATGCGACGTCTTCCTCGACGACGTGACGGTGTCGCGCCGGCACGCCGAGCTGACCCGCGACGGCAAGGTCTTCACGATCCGCGATCTCGGCAGCCTCAACGGCACCTTCGTCAACAGGCGGCGCATCGAGAGCAGCGTGCTGGAGGACGACGACGAGGTTCAGATCGGCAAATACCGGATGACGTTCCTGCGGCGATGACGACGTTCTCCGAAACGAGCCCGGCGTCCGGCCTGCACACGATCGGCGCGGTCTGCGAGCGCCTGCGGGACGAGTTCCCGGACATCTCGATCTCGAAGATCCGCTACCTCGAGGACCAGGGCCTCCTGCAGCCGAGCCGAACGCGCGGGGGCTACAGGCTGTTCGCCGAGGCCGACGTCGAGCGGCTGATCACGATCTTGCGCCTGCAGCGCGACGAGTTCCTGCCGCTGCGCGTCATTCGTGAGGAGCTCCGCGCCCCGACCGCCGACCGGGTGAAGCGCCGTGCAGCCGGCCTGCGTGGGCAGGAGGAGGAGATCGACATGTCGGAGCTGTGCGACCGCGCCGGCATCTCGTCCGAGTTCGCGCGCCAGCTCGAGGACTTCAGCCTGCTCGCGCCGCGGGTCGAGGGAGGGGAGCGCCTCTACAGCGAGAGCGACGCCGACATTGCGCTCGCCTGCGCGAAGATCGCGCGGCACGGGATCGACGCCCGCCACCTGCGCGCCTTTCGCACCGCGGCGGGACGCCAGTCGGCGCTGCTCGAGCAGGTCGTCGCGCCGGCGCTGCGCTCGCGGAACCTGGAGCGCCGCGCCGCGGCGCTCGAAGACCTCGAGGGCCTCGCGGTGGTCGCGCAGGAGCTGGCCCAGCTCCTCCTGATGCGCGATCTCCGAGAGGTGGCCGAGCGATGAGCGAGCTCGATCTCGCAAGCCTGATTCGCGACGTCCCGGACTTCCCGACCGAGGGAATCATGTTCAAGGACGTGATGCCCCTGATCGCCGATCCGGTCGCGTTTCAGGGAGACGATCGACCGGCTCGCTGCCTGGGCCGGCCCGCGCAATCCCGATGTGATCCTTGGCGCCGAGGCGCGCGGGTTCATCTTCGGCGGCGCGCTCGCGTACGCGCTCGGCTGCGGCTTCGTGACGGCCCGCAAGCCCGGCAAGCTGCCGTGGGAGACGATCGAGGCGCGCTACGAGCTCGAGTACGGCACCGATGCCCTCGAGGTACACGTCGATGCGATCAAGCCCGGTGCGCGCGTGATCGTCCTCGACGACGTTCTCGCGACAGGTGGAACCGCTCGCGCCAAGGTCGAGCTCGTCGAGCGGCTCGGCGGCGTCGTCGTCGGGGCGCTGTTCGTGATCGAGCTGTCGTTCCTGAACGGCCGCGAGCGCATCCCCGGCATCGACGTGCACGCCCTCATCGACTACAGCTGACCGCACGGCGGCTTTTCCGCCACCGGCGACGTCCGGCGGGTCAACTACTTGTGTGGGTGTTCTGCGGCTCCGCACCCTGAATGTAGGGATGATGTAATGCGAGGTGGAAGACCGATATGGAGAAGCACATGGACGCGACGCTGAATCTCCGCGGGCACCAGGACGCAACCAACCTGCTGCTGCGGCATTGCCTCTCGCTCGGAACCGCGGAGGGACGCATTCCCGCCCGCCTGCGGCTCGAGGAGGCGATCGGGCCCGAGCTTGACCCACCGGCTCGTCACGAGCCTGACCGCACGCAGCCCGCACCACGAGCCCGTTCGCTGACCGGAACTAGTCTCCGCGCGTGCGGATGAACAGGAAGATCAGGAACGCGCTGACGAGCGAGACGAGGAACGACGTTCCGCGGGCGACGCCGACGGCCAGCATGCCGAAGTAGAGCACCAGGAAGAAGAGGACGGACCAGAGGAACGACTGGACGCCGCGGTCGATGCTTGGCATGCGCAGGTGCATGGTTGAGACAATACCGGGCAGAGAAGACCGCGGCGAGTGCGGGCTGGCGCAGCACGGTTGCTGCGTCGGACCAAAAAAATTCACCGAGCCGGTTGCGCTTTCGTCCACCCGGCCCGTTGACCTTCCGCTTCCGCGTACGGCCTCCGTGCCGGACTTCGACCTACTCACGCCCCGTGCTCGGTGCAAGAGCAAACCTAGGGAGCGGGGGAGAGCGGGTCAAGGGGACCGCTCACCGGATGGACGCAATTTGCGCGAATTTCGAACGGCGCCGCCCGCCGGCGTGGCTGGCTAGGATCGTCCGGTGCGCCGAACCCTCGTCTACGGGACCGCCGCGGCGCTGCTCACGGTCGCCCTCGTGCTCACCCTGATCGGCTGGGGGGAGGAGGCAACGGCCTTCCCGGACTGGCAGGCGCTGATTCTCGGCCTCGTGCAGGGATTCACCGAGCTGCTGCCGATCTCGTCGTCGGGGCACCTGATCCTCGTCCCGTGGGCCGGCGACTGGACGTACCTGAAGGAGCACGAGGAGTTCAACAAGACGTTCGACGTCGCGCTCCATCTCGGCACGCTCGTCGCCGTCGTCGCGTACTTCTGGAGCGATCTGATCGGCTATGTGGTCGCCTGGTTCCGCAGCGTGCGGCGCCGCGCCGTCGAGACGCAGGACGAGAAGATCGCCTGGATCATCGTCGTCGCGACGATCCCTGCCGCGCTGATCGGGGCGGCCTTCGAGAGCGTGATCGAGGATCGCCTCGGGGAGCCGTGGCAGATTGCGATCCTGCTCGCCGTGTTCGCGCTCGTCCTCTACTGGGCCGACCGGCGCCCCGAGCGGAAGGAGGTGGGCGAGCTGAGCCTCCGCCAGGGGCTGCTCGTCGGCCTGGCCCAGAGCCTCGCGCTCGCCCCCGGCGTGTCCCGCTCGGGCATCACGATCAGCGCCGGCCGCTTCCTCGGCCTGACCCGCGATGCCGCGGCGCGCCTCTCGTTCCTGCTCCTCGTGCCGATCGTTCTCGGCGCGGTCCTCCTCAAGGGGTACACCGACGTCATCAAGGGTGAGCTGCCGGACGGGTGGGTGGGCCCGTTCGTCGTCGGCACGATCGCCTCGGCCGGTGCCGGCCTGCTCGCGATCAACTGGCTGCTCAGCTACGTGCGCGGCCACAACTACACCGTGTTCGTCGTCTACCGGCTCGTGCTCGCGGCCTGCATCCTGCTCGTGATCGCCTCGGGCGTGCGCGAGGCGGCGTTCTGATGCGCGTCTCGGTCGGAGACGTCGAGCTCTACGTCCACGAGCGCGGGGAAGGGAGGCCGCTCGTCGCCCTCCACGGTGGCCCGGGTCTCGACGGCTCGGTCTGGTTTCCCGGTCTCGACCGGATCGCCGGCGCAGGGGCTACCGCGTGCTCGCGCCCGATCACCGCGGCAACGGCCGCTCGGACGCCGGTGATCCGGCGCGGTGGACCGTGCCGCAGATGGCAGACGACGTCGAGGCGCTGATCGCGGCGCTCGCGCTCGAGAACGCCGTCGTGATCGGCTGGTCGTTCGGGTCGTTCGTGACCCAGAGCCACATGGTGCGCCACGGCAGCGCATCCGCGTACGTCCTCATGGGGACGGTCTCGCATCCCGGCGCCCTCGCCAACGTCGAGCACGAGCTCGCGATCTTCGAGCCGGAGGAGCTGCGCGCCCAGGTCGCGGCCTCGTGGGCGCTCGAGGCGACGGTCGAGACGCCGGAGCAGGCGAAGCAGTTGCTCGCCGACCAGATGCCCTTCCACGTCGCCGATCCGACAGGCCCGCTCGTCGCAGAGCTGATCGCCGCCGACCAGGTCGTCTACCGGCCCGACGTGCTGCGGCATTTTGCGGCCGGCGGGGAGTACGGCATGCTCGACCTCCGCGACGATCTGCGCGGCGTCACGAAGCCGACCCTGATCCTGAGCGGCGCAGACGACCGCACGACGCCCGCGGCGTCCGCGCACGAGCTCGTCGCGTTGCTGCCGCACTGTGAGGAGGTCGTGCTGCCGGACTGCGCGCACATGGTGCCCTACGAGCAGCCGGATGCCTTCATCGCAGCCCTGAGCAGCTTCCTCGAGCGCCACTAGGCGCCTCGGGGGCGCCCCGACAGTCAGCGTGCAGTCGCGAGGATCAAGCCTGTCGAGCGCGTCGTGACGGCCGTTTCACGGCCCTGGGCGTTGACGGCGGTGATCGTGGCCACGAGGGACGAGCCGCGATCGACTCCGAGAATGGTTCCGTTGCCGCCGTTGCCGTAGAACCTCGCGTTGGCCGCATAGACATCCTTGCAGTGGTGCCGCGCGTCGCACCGTTGCCAGCTGATCCTGAGCTTCAGGCCCGCGAGGCCCCGCCACGTACCGACCGATGTGCCGAGCCGCTGCCCGACGCGAAACCGACCGCTGTAGGCGGCAAAGCGGCCCGACTTGTTCGCGCGTGCGAGTCGAGGCGCCGTGACGAGAATCGGGGCGCTTCCCCCGGTGAGCGGCAGGACGCTGCGCGGATCAGGGTGCGCCATCGCTGCCAATGCCCCGGAGGCGGACAGCAGCCCGTTTGCCTCGACCTTGCCGACGAGGGAGGGCACGTTGTGGTTCGCCCCGGTGATGATCGCTGCGCGAACCTGTTCGGCTGTCGCGGTCGGGTACGCGGAGAACAGCAGGGCGGCTACACCCGAGACGGTCGCTGCCGCTGCCGACGTACCGCCCAGATAGCCACCACCGAAGTAATCCGGGTAGTCGCCCCAGAGCGTCTCGCCGATTCCAGCGATCTGGACGTGGCGCGCCCCGAAGTTGGAGTCGCTGTTGAGATAGCCGTGATTGGAGAAGTTGGCAACCGTGAGGGTGTTCGAGAGGCCGTACCCGTTCGGAGACTGGGTGTTGCGGCCGGAGTCGAGGTCGACGCCGCTGTTGCCGGCGGCGATCACGACCAGAACGTCCGCCTGGCGGGCGGCTCTGAGGGCAGCGTCCATGCCGGGGATCGGCTCGTTCAGGGCCCCGAACGACGCGTTGACGACCCGGGCTCCGTGCGTGGTCGCATACCTGATCCCTGCTACGGCCGCCGCGTTGCGGAACTCGCCGTCGCCCATGATCTTGACCGGGAGGATGTGGGCCTCCGGCGCGATTCCGACATAGCCACCGTTGTCGGCGGGAGCGGCGATGATGGAAGCGATGAGCGTCCCGTGGCCGACCGTGTCCCTGGTATCGGCGTTGCCGTCGTAGAAGCTCCAGCCCGCGACCAGATTGGGACGCAGATCCTCGCTGTTGCCGTCGACGCCCGTGTCGACGACGGCCACGGTTACTCCCGCACCGCGCGTCGTGCGCCAGACGGGCAGCACGTCGAGGCCGGGAACGGAGGTGCCGTTGAGGTCGGGCCGTGACGAGCCGCCGAGCGGGAAGCTCGGGAGAAGCCAGTAGGAGCAGGCGGAGCCGTTCGCCTGATCGTCTGCGGTCCCCGTGTTCACGAGGCCGGCTGCGCAGTTGTAATAGTCGGATCGCGCGTCCGTGGCGGCGATGAGGGAAGCGGCGAACAAAAACGTGAGGAGGGCGAGCAGGCGCCAGCGCTTGGCGGCGCCCGTGATCGAGAGCGTGTTTATGTCCATTGTCCGTCCATCGGCAGCGATTCGGCTCAACCATCAGTGTTTTCCCGCACTCATCGGTTTCCTCGGGCGCGATCGCCCTCGCTGCCCCGATTCACCCCTGGGGCCAGCATGGGGCAGACGGGTGACGACCCTCACGAATTCGCCAACTTGACATAACGCTGATTACCGTGTGTGGACTCGGAGGGAGGCGAACGACCGCTTCAGGCCGAGCTCGGCAATCCCGCACCGAGCGGCGAAGTCAATCGAGCACCGACGCGGGGCTGGACAAGCACCGGCCGACAATGGGAGAGTTGTGTCAACACGCACGGCTCTCCCATGACGACCGTTGACATCGACAGCCTGCTGGCGCAGGACGACGTGCGAGCGCTCCTCGAGACGAGCGAGCATGCCGGCACGATCCGCGTGCGGGAGCTCGCCGATCTCGTCGAGGCTCACGAGCTCGCGCCACTCGAGCACGATGCGCTCCTGCGGGAGCTCGACAAGCGGGGGATCGAGATCGTCGACCCGGCCTCGACCCGTCGCCCGGAGCCTCCCCCACTCCTCGCCCCCGTTGCCGAGTCGACAACGGACGCGCTGCAGCTCTTCCTCCGCGAAGCGGGACGGCACACGCTCCTGACCGCGGCGCAGGAGGTGGCGCTCGCGAAGCGGATCGAGCGCGGCGACCTCGACGCGAAGCAGGTGATGATCCAGTCCAACCTGCGGCTCGTGATCTCGATCGCGAAGAACTACCGCAACCAGGGTCTCCCGTTCCTCGACCTGATCCAGGAGGGCACGCTCGGGCTGATCCGCGCCGTCGAGAAGTTCGACTGGCGCCGCGGCTTCAAGTTCTCGACCTACGCGACCTGGTGGATCCGCCAGGCGGTCGCCCGGGCGCTCGCCGACAAGGCGCGCACGATCCGGATGCCGGTCCACATCGTCGAGCGCCTGCAGAAGATGAACCGCGCCGAGCGCACGCTCTGGACGATGCTCGGGCGCGAGCCGACGATCGACGAGATCGCCGAGGAGGCCAACCTGACCGTGCAGCAGGTGAACGAGGTGCGGGCCGCAGCGCGCGCGTCGAGCAGCCTCGACGCTCCCGTCGGCGACACGGACGACGCCGTGCTCGGAGACTTCGTCGCCGCCGAGGATCTGCTGCCGGAGGAGAAGGTCGAGCTCACCCTGCGCAGCCAGGCGCTCCAGGCGGCGCTCGGAACGCTGCCCGAGCGCGAGCTCGAGGTCGTGACGCTCCGCTACGGGCTCGGAGGCACCGAGCCGAAGACGCTCGAGGAGATCGGCCGCCGGCTCGGCCTCACCCGCGAGCGCGTGCGTCAGATCGAGCTCGACTCGTTGCGCCGCCTCGCCGGCGAGCGCGAGATGGACGCCGTGCGGTGAGCAGGCTTCAGCCTGTCTCCGCGGGTCTTACGTCCTGAGGTAGAGCTCGAGCGACGGCGCGACCGTGCGCAGCTCGCGCAGCGCCCGCGTCTCGAGCTGGCGGACGCGCTCGCGCGTGATCCCGAGCAGGACGCCCACCTCTTCCAGCGTCTTCGGCTTGCCGTCCTCGAGCCCGAACCGCTCGGTCAGCACGCGCTGCTGGCGCGGGTTGAGCCGGAGCATCGCCTTCGCGAGCTCCGACGAGCGGAACTTCTCCGACGTCTCGGCCTCGGGCGCGGTCGCGTTCAGATCCTCGATCAGGTCGCTCATCACGCTCTCGCCGTCGCCGATCGGCGTGTCGAGCGAGACGTGGTCCTGCACCAGCTCGAGCAGCTGCTCGACCTTGGCGGGCGTGAAGCCCGCCTCGAGCGCGATCTCGTCGACGGACGGGTCGCGGTTGAGCTTCTGCCCGAGCGTCCGGCGCGCCCGCGTGACGCGGCGCACCTGGTCGGCGACGTGCACCGGCAGGCGGATCGTGCGGCCCTGCTCGGCGAGCGCGCGCGAGATCGCCTGGCGGATCCACCAGGTCGCGTACGTCGAGAGCTTGTAGCCGAGCGTGTAGTCGAACTTCTCGACCGCGCGGATGAGGCCGAGGTTGCCCTCCTGGATCAGGTCGAGCAGCGGCACCCCCGCGCGGGTGTAGTGGCGGGTGATCGACATCACGAGCCGGAGGTTGCACTCGATCAGCCGGCTCTTCGCCTCCTCGTCGCCCTCGTCCTTGCGGCGGGCGAGCTCGCGCTCCTCCGCATGGGTGAGCAGGCGCCCGTTTCCGATCTGGCGAACGTAGAGCTTGAGGGGATCCTGCGTCGCCGCGAGCGGCAGCCTCCGGCACTACCTCGTCGGCGACGGGGTCGAAGAGCGGCTCTGCCAGGTTGCCTTCCACTGCTGACCTATCGGCTGCAGCGGCCGCTCACTTGAGAGACCTGGCCGAAAGACAGAGGAATTCCAACCCAAAGTGCGTACAGAAACCTCATCTTCTGCCGATACCGTCAGATAGTCATGTCCGATCGAGGTGATCGAATCCGCTGATGTGCGGAATAGCCGGATACAGCCTCGACGCTGCCTCCACCGTCGATCGCACCCTTGCAGCCCAGGCGCTGCTCGCGGGGATCGCAGAGCGCGGTGCAGACGCGGTCGGCTACGCCCACCGCGGCGCAGGCTCGAACGTGACGATCCACAAGCAGCGCTCCGGCGCGACGGCGCTCCTCGACGCGGTCGAGCTGCCCGCCGACGCGACCGCAGGCCCTGGTGCACGTGCGTGACTACACCAAGGGCCACCCCACCGTTCTCGCCAACAACCACCCGATCCGGCACGGCTCGGTCGTCGGGATCCACAACGGGATCATCGTCAACGACGAGGAGATCCTCGCCCGGCACGCGATCGAGCGGGCCGAGCCCGACATGACCGTCGACTCCGAGGCGATCTTCGCCCTCATGGAGCTGACGCGGTCGGATCACGCGGCGCTCGAGCAGCTGCGCGGCTCGATGGCGACCGCCTGGATCGACGAGCGTGTCGAGGGCCGGCTGCACCTCGCCCGCGGCGTCGCCCGCCCGCTCTGGATCGGCCGCGCCCGGCGCGAGGTCTTCTTCGCCTCGACGAAGTCCGCGCTCGAGGTCGTCGAGGGCGCGCTCCGGCTGACGCTGCGCAAGCACGAGGTCTCCGAGGGCCGGCTGCTCCATCTCGAGCGTGGCCGGATCGTGACCGAGGCCCGCTTCCGCACCGACCGCTCGTATCGCGACGACCGGGTGCTGCCGTCGGTGCGCTCGCCGCACGAGGGCGCCTCGTGCCTCGCGAAGCTCGCTGCGCTCGCCGCGTAGGCGCGCGAGCACCGAGGCGGCTGAGCCGCCCCAGAGTAGCGGCTTCGCCGCGTTCTTGTTACAGCGAGCCGTCGGGGCGACGGTGACGCCCTCCTCGCGCAGCCGCTCGCGCACGAGGTACTGGAACGCGGCCCACGGGCCGGCGTCGATGTCGACGAGCCGGTAGACCTGCCACTCCGACATCAGCGCTCGTGTCCGTCCGCCGGGCCTCCTTCCAGTCGGCCATCCGCGGCAGGCGGCCGAGCTCGCGCGCCAGCACCGCACCCTGGTTGACCGCCCGCTCGAGCTTCTCGTCGCCGACGGGCACGTCGAAGCCGGCCTCCCGGAGCGCGGCGCTGAGCGACCCGAACGTGTGCCAGATCAGCGACTTCGACGCCACGCGGCGGCGGTTCGCGTCGAGATCGTGAGCCGTCGGCGTCCTGCCGAGCTCGTCGCCGAGCTGCCGCAGCTGCTCGAGGAGCTCGTCACGGCTGATGAAGCGCCTCGGCGTGAGGCCTGCCGCCCGCTTGGCGGCGTTCCAGGTGCCGAAGTGCTCGATCACCGTCTGCGGATGCATGCCGGCGTCCTTGTCGGCCGCGAACTCGCGCATCGTCGGCGAGCGGCCGAGCCGCTCGGCGCTCGCGCGAAGCTGCTCGAGGATCTGCTCGTCGGTGTAGCGCCGTCTGATGCCTGCGCGAAACTCTGCGAGCGCTGCCTCGTCGATCCCGGCGAGTGCGGGGTGGCGACGCCGGGGCCTGGCCATATGCAATTACTGTAGATCATTCTGTGAAAGTTGCAAGTGGGCCAGAACGGACGTCGTGTGGAGCTCCGGCCGACGCGGGGTAGGCTCGTCGGCGATGGGAGTACGCCTCAATGCGGAGACATCGGCCGCCCGGCTCGTCGGGCGCCTCTCGCGTGCCGTCGGGCGCGGCGGCGGCACGACGCTGCCCGGGAAGCTCCTCTGGAAGGTCGACCCCGGCGCCCTCGACGCGCTCGCGGCCAAGCTGCCGGCCGGCGTCGCGGTTGTCTCCGCGACGAACGGCAAGACGACGACGAGCGCGATGCTCGCGCGCATCCTCGGCAGCCGCTACCGGCTCGCCTGGAACAACTCCGGCGCCAACCTCGCCTCCGGCGTCGCCTCCACCCTCCTCTCGGCGACCGATGCCGATCTCGGCCTGCTCGAGGTCGACGAGTTCGCCCTGCCGGAGGTCATGCAGCGGGTGCGCCCGCGGGTCGTCTCGCTCGGCAATCTCTTCCGCGACCAGCTCGATCGCTACGGCGAGCTCGAGCACATCGCCGAGCGATGGCGTGCCGCGGTGGCGACGCTCCCTCCCACCTCGACGCTCGTCGTCAACGCCGACGATCCGCTCGTCGCCGACCTCGCGGACGGACGGGCGCGCTGCCCTGCGCTTCGGCGTCGACGATCCACGGCTCGCCCGTCCCGCGCTGCAGCACGCGGCCGACTCGAAGTACTGCATCCGCTGCGGCGAGCCCTACGACTACGCGGCGGCCTACGTCGGCCACCTCGGCGACTATCGCTGCCCGAACTGCGGGCACGCGCGGCCCGACGCTCGATGTCGCCGCGCGCTCGATCGACCTGCAGGCGCTCGACGCGTCGGTCTTCGATCTCGTCACGCCGGCCGGCACGGCGCGGGTGAGGCTGCCGCTGCCCGGCCTCTACAACGTCTACAACGCCCTCGCAGCCGCTGCCTCTGCGCTCGCCCTCGACGCCTCGCTGGACGAGATCGCCGCCGGGCTCGGAACGTTCACGGCGGCGTTCGGCCGCTTCGAGCGGATCGAGGCAGGCGACAAGCAGATCCTGATGCTGCTGATCAAGAACCCCGCCGGTGCGAACGAGGCGATCCGGACGCTCGAGGAAGGCGGCGTTCCCGAGACACTCGTGATCGCGCTCAACGACCGCATCGCCGACGGCCGCGACGTCTCGTGGATCTGGGACGTCGACTTCGAGCCGCTGCTCGAGCGCGTCGAGCGGATCGTGGCAAGCGGCGAGCGCGCGGCCGAGCTGGCGCTGCGATTCACGTACGCGGGCTTCCCGCCGGAGCGGCTCGAGGTGATCCCCGATCTCCGCGCGGCACTCGATCGCGGGCTCGAGCTCGTCCCGGCGGGCGGCGAGCTCGGCCTGCTCCCGACCTACACCGCGATGCTCGAGCTGCGCGCAGATCGCCGTCTCCCGCGGCCTCGTCCGCCCGTACTGGGAGGAGGCGTCGTGAGGATCGCGGTCGCCCACCTCTATCCGGACTACCTCAACATCTACGCCGACCGCGGCAACATCGCCGTGCTCGCGCGTCGCGCTGCACTCAGGGGACATTCGCTCGAGGTGACGGGCGTCGAGCCCGGTGACGCGCTCGAGCCGTGGGCGTACGACCTCGTCTACGTCGGTGGCGGCCAGGACCGCGAGCAGGCGCTCATCGCGCCCGATCTCGCTGCTCGCGGAGACGACCTGCGCCGAGCCGTCGACACCGGCACCGCGGTGCTCGCCGTCTGTGGCGGCTACCAGCTGCTCGGGCGCGGCTACCGCGGCCGCGACGGCTCGTGGATGCCGGGCGCAGGAGTCTTCCCCCACGAGACGCTCGCGGGCGAGAAGCGGCTGATCGGTGACGTGCTGCTCGAGGCCGACCTCGGCGACGGCGTCACGACGATGGTGGCCGGATTCGAGAACCACGCCGGCCGCACGCTGCTCGACGCCGGCGCAACGCCGTTCGGACGCGTTGTCGCCGGCCACGGCAATGACGGCGACTCCGGCTTCGAAGGCTGTCGCGTCGCGGCAGCGGTCGGGCACGTACCTCCACGGGCCGCTGCTGCCGCGGAACCCGGAGCTCGCCGACTGGCTCCTCGCCCGCGCGCTCGAGCACGGCGGCGGCAGTGGCAATCTCCAGCCGCTCGGCGACGAGCTGGAGCACCTCGCGCATGCCGTCTCGACCGGCCGCGCCAAGGCGCGCGGCGGCAAGTAGCCGGCGCAGGCTTCAGCCGACGAGCCGCGCGCGCAGCGCCGCGAGCTGGGCATCCGTGACCCCGGCCGACGCGGAGGTACTGCTCCGGCGCCGCCCGCGCTCGTCGTGCACCCACGCGAGCACGTCGAGCATCGTCGCGTGCGGCGAGGTCGAGACCCGCCGCCGGATCTCCAGCTCGGTCTCGTCGCGCGCCGCCTCGAACCACGGCGTCGACAGCAGCCTCGACGCCGGGATCGCTCGCCGCGTAGTCGGCAGCGATGAGCTCGTCCGGCACGCCGGCGAGCGACAGGAGCAAGCGCCGAGACGATCCCGGTCCGATCCTTCCCCGCGAAGCAGTGGACGACGACGCCCTCGCCCGCCGGCGTGTCGGCGACCGCCGCGACCGCGCCTCCGACCCGCTCCGGGAGATCCTCGAGCGATCCGGATGTAGCCCGCGGCGAAGACGGGCGCGAGGTCGTCGGCGTCGAGCAGCGCCTGCTCGAACGCCCGGGCCGCCTCGGGATCGTGGCCGCTCCGCAGCGGGACCACGACCACCTCGACATCGCCGTGCGCGTCGGGCTCGCCCGGAACCTCGTTCTCGAACCGGAGATCGACGACGCGACGCACGCCGTGGTCGAGCGCGGCCTGCCAGCCGGCCGCCGTGAGACGCCGAACGTTGTCCGCCCGTACAACCATTCCACGTCGTGTACGGCCTCCAGAGGCCGTTTCCAGCCCTCCCAGGTCGCGGACGTTGAAACACCCGTCCCACGCCAGCGAGCGGCGCAGGGCGTCCGCGTGGTCGTCTCGTCCTACGGCGCCCACAGCGATCCCAGGTAGACGCACGGGTCACCGGGCTGGAAGCGCCGCAGGAAGCGACCGATCGGCGGATGGAGCGCGATGCCCTCGAGCTCGTCGGGATCGAACAGCCGGTGGCCGCGCACTGCCTCGTCGCGCGAGACGACCGTCGGCGAGCGAGCCGTCGAGCTCGGCCGCGAAGACGATGTGGACGACGTGCTTCGACCAGAGGCTGCGCTCCGGCGAGATCGAGTCGATGATCGCGACGGGGCCCTCGACCGGGATCTCGTCGCCCTCCTCGGTCAGCCCCGTCTCCTCGTCGAGCTCGCGCAGCAGCGCCTGCGTGAGGCTCTCGCCGCTCCGCACGCCGCCACCGGGCAGGAGCCAGTGCTCGGCGCCGCGCTTCTCGTGCCGGCAGAGCAGGATCCGGCCGTGCCAGCGGAGGATCGCCGACACCCGGACGCGCGGCTCGGGTCTCATCGCGGCCTCAACGGAGCCCCGACGAGCCGAAGCCGCCTTCGCCCCGCTCGGTGGCGGTTACCTCGCGCGTCTCGACCACCTCGACGGCGGCGATCGGCACGACGAGCAGCTGGGCGATGCGCATGCCCGGCTCGACCGTGAACGCGTGCTCGCGGTCGGTGTTGAGGAGGATCATGCGAACCTCGCCGCGGTAGCCGGCGTCGATCACCCCGGGCGCGTTCACCATCGAGAGCCCGTGGCGCAGGGCGAGCCCCGAGCGCGGGACGACGAGGCCCGCATGGCCGTCCGGGATCTCGACCGCGATGCCTGTGCCGACGGCCGCCCGCTCCCCCACGCCGATCGTGATCTCCTCGCACGCGCTGAGATCGAAGCCCGCGTCGCCGCTGTGGGCTCTCGAGGGCAGCACCGCATCGTCGCGGAGCTTCATGACGCGCAGCTCGGTCACGTGGTCGCCGCGGACTCCAGATCGTCACCGGCCACGAGGTAGCGCGCGAACCGGCGCGTGTCGCGGTGCGAGAGCTTGGCGCGGATCATCACGCCGGCATCGGTGTCGTGCCGCTCGTCGATCGGCGCCCCGAGCGCGTAGAGCGCGGAGAGCGCATGCCCCTCGTCGTAGGGAACGAGCAGCCGCACGTCCTCGAACCGGTCGGCGAAGAGCGTCGCGACCTGCTCCCGCAGCCCGTCGAGCCCCTGCACCCGTCGCGGCCGAGACCTGCTGGGCCTCGGGGAAGCGGTTCGCGAGCCGTCGGCGCCCGAGCGGATCGAGGCGGTCGACCTTGTTGAAGACGAGCACGATCGGCAGCTCCTCGCCGCCGATCTCGGTGAGAACGGCGTTGACGGCCGCGATCTGCTCGCGCAGCCGGTCCTCGGGCAACGACGCATCGGCGACGTGCAGGATCAGGTCGGCGACGAGCGTCTCCTCGAGCGTCGACGCGAAGCCCTGCACGAGCTGGGTCGGCAGGCGCCGGATGAACCCGACCGTGTCGGTCACGAGGTAGCGCTTGCCGTCGTACTCGAAGCTGCGCGTCGTCGGATCGAGCGTCTCGAAGAGGCGGTTCTCGACCGACACCTCGGCGCCGGTGAGCGCGTTGAGCAGCGTCGACTTGCCGACGTTGGTGTAGCCCGCGAGCGCCACCGTCGGCACCTCGGCGCGCTTGCGCTCCTTCCGCCGGACACCGCGTTGCGCCTGCAGGCCCTTCAGCCGCGCGCGCAGCTGCGTGATCCGGCGCCGCGCCATCCGGCGGTCGCTCTCGAGCTGGGACTCGCCGGGGCCTCTCGTGCCGACGCCGCCGCCGAGGCGCTCGAGGTGCTTCCACATGCCGCGCATGCGGGGCAGGTTGTACTCGAGCTGCGCGAGCTCGACCTGGAGCTTCCCCTCGGCGCTCACCGCGTGCTGGGCGAAGATGTCGAGGATCAGCTGCGTGCGGTCGACGACGCGGGTCGAGAGCGCGTCCTCGAGCGCGCGCTGCTGGGTCGGGTCGAGCTCGTCGTCGACGATCAGCACGTCGGCGTCGCTGTCGGCGTAGAGCTTCTTCAGCTCCTCGAGCTTGCCCTTGCCGATGTAGGTCTTCTGGTCGGCCCGCGCGCGCTGCTGGATCAGCTCCTCCACCGGCTCGACGAGCGCCGTCCGCGTCAGCTCGCGAAGCTCGCCCAGCTCGTCCTCCGTGTCGGCCCCTTTCGGGAGCACGGCCAGCAGGAGCCCCTTCTCGGGCTCGAGCCCTGCCGGGGTGTCGGATCGGCGGGTGATGTCCGAGAGTATGCCGGTACGCTCGCCTCGTGGAACCTCTGGCGCAGCGTCTGGCCGAGCGGACGCTCGAGCTGGTCGACATTCCCTCCGAGAGCCTGCACGAGGCAGAGGTGCGCGCACACCTGCTCTCGCTCGTTCCGGAGGCGTTCGCGCCCGAGTATGCGGCCGAGGACGCGTTCGTGTTCGCGCGGACACGGCGGCCGGACGTGCCGCTCGTTCTGCTCGTCGGCCACTACGACACCGTCCCCGCGCAGGACAACGTGCCGGGCCGAATCGCCGACGGCGCGGTGCACGGCTGCGGCGCGACCGACATGAAGGGCGGCGTCGCGGTCGCGCTCGAGCTCGTTCGCGATCTCGCCAGTCGCCGAGCCCGGCGCCGTACGACGTGGCGCTGCTCCTCTTCGGCAAGGAGGAGCTGCCGGCCCAGTTCAGCCCGCTGCCCGACCTGTTCGAGCGCTCGCAGCTCGCCCCGGCCGCTGATCTCGCGATCCTGCTCGAGCCGACCGATCTGACGATCCAGGCGGGCTGCCTCGGCAACCTGAACGCGCGTGTCACCTTCTCCGGCGTCAGCGGCCACTCGGCGCGGCCCTGGACGGCCGAGAACGCGATCGACAAGGCGATCGAGGGCCTGGCGCCGATCGCCGCTCTCGAGCGGCGCGAGGCGATCGTGGGCGGGCTGCCGTTCTACGAGGTCGTCTCGATCACCGCAGCTCGAGGCGGGCATCGCATCGAACGTCATCCCCGATCGCGCCGTCGCGACGCTCAACTTCCGCTATCCGCCCGACCGCACGCCGGACGAGGCGGCTGCGTACCTCCGCTCGCTCACGCCGGAGGGCGCCGAGCTCGAGATCACCGGCGACTCGCCACCCGCCGCGGTCGTCACCGACACTCCGCTCGTCCGCGCGCTGCGCGACGCCGGCGACCTCCGCTTCGAGCCCAAGCAGGCGTGGACGAACGTCGCCGACTTCACGACGCGCGGTATCGACGCGATCAACTTCGGGCCGGGCGCAACGCGCTACGCCCACCGCCGCGACGAGCTCGTCGAGATCGATGCGCTCGTGACCGTCTACGAGACGCTGCACCGATTCCTCGCCGGCTGACCGCGATGCCGATCAACCCCATCCTCACCGGCCAGGCCACGTATCCGTTCGTGCGGTTGAACCAGGCTGCGGCCGCGCGCCGGGCAGAAGGCCTCGAGGTGATCGACTTCGGCATGGGCGATCCGCGCGAGCCCACCGACCCGCGCATCATCGAGGCGCTCAGGGACGGCGTGCGCGAGCGGATGGGCTACCCGGCTGCCGTTGGCCTGCCCGAGCTGCGCGAGGCGGTCGCCGGGTGGGTCGGCCGCCGCTTCGGCGCCACGCTCGACCCGGACGTCAACGTGATCCCGACGCTCGGCTCCAAGGAGGCGATCTTCTCGTTCGCCAACGTCGTGCTCGACCTCGCCGGCGGCCGGGACACCGTCGTCCTGACCGAGCCGGGCTATCCCGTCGGCGTTCGCGGAGCGCAGTTCGCCGGCGCCCGGGTCGTCGAGCTGCCGCTGCTCGAGGAGCACGGCTTCCTCCCCGACCTCGACGCGGTGCCGGCCGAGACGTGGCAGCGCACGGCGCTCTGTCTGGGTCAACTACCCGAACAACCCGACCGGCGCCACGGCGCCGCTCGCGTTCTACGAGCGGCTGGCGGCGCTCGCGCGCGAGCACGACTTCGTGCTCGCCTCCGACGAGGCGTACACGGAGCTCTGGTTCGACGAGCCGCCCGTCTCGGCGCTCCAGCTCGGCGACTGGACGCAACCTCGCGGCATTCAACACGCTGTCGAAGCGCTCGTCGATGACCGGCTACCGCTCCGGCTTCGTGGCCGGTGACCCGGAGCTGATCGCGGCGCTGAAGCAGTTCCGCCCGAGCGTCGGCACGGCACCGCAGGAGTTCGTGCAGCGCGCGTCGGTCGTCGCCTGGGGCGACGAGGAGCACGTCGAGCGCGCGCGGGCCTCGTACGCCGGCAAGCGCGCGCTGTTCCTCGACCTCTTCGCGCGCACTCGGGCTGCGCAACGCCGGCGGCCCGGCGACGATGTACCTCTGGGTCGCGACGCCGGCCGGCGAGACGTCGGAGGCCTTCGCGACGCGCCTGCTCGAGCACGGCGTGATCGTCGCGCCGGGGTCGTTCCTCGGCGCCTCCGGCGAGGGCTACGTCCGCTTCGCGCTCGTCCCCACCGAGGACGAGTGCAGGCGGGCGGTCGAGATCCTCGAGCAGGCGCTCTGACGCCTCCCGGCGCCGCCGCGGCCGCGGGTCCGCGAGAATCACCGTCGATGGGCCTCGAGCAGCAGATCGACGAGATGTGGGAGTCGGGCTCCCTCGACCCGGCAGTGGTCGAGGAGGCGATCGCCCTGCTCGACGCGGGCACGATCCGCGTCGCCGAGCCCGCTGACGGCGGCTGGGTCGTCAACGAGTGGGTGAAGAAGGCGATCCTGCTCTACTTCCGGGTGCGCAAGGTCGAGCCGATGGACATCGGCGGCCTCCACTTCCTCGACAAGATCCCCGTCAAGACCGACTACGCCGACCGCGGCGTTCGCGTCGTGCCGCCCGGGCGTGGCGCGCTACGGCTCGTTCCTCTCGGAAGGCTGCGTGCTGATGCCGGGGTACGTGAACATCGGCGCCTGGGTCGGGCCGCGGACGATGGTCGACACGTGGGCCACCGTCGGCTCGTGCGCGCAGATCGGCGCCGACGTGCACCTCGCCGGCGGCGTCGGGATCGGCGGTGTGCTCGAGCCGCCGCAGGCCGCGCCGGTGATCATCGAGGACGGCGCCTTCATCGGCTCGCGGGCCGTGATCGTGGAGGGCGTGCGGATCGGCGCCGGAGCGGTGATCGCGCCGAACGTCGTGCTGTCGGCGTCGATCCCGATCATCGACGTCACCGGCCCGGAGCCGGTCGAGTACCGCGGCGAGGTGCCGGCCCGGAAGGTCGTGCTCCCCGGCATGCGCCAGAAGGAGTTCGCCGCCGGCACGTACGGCCTGCAGTGCGCGCTGATCGTCGGCGAGCGGAGCGCCTCGACCGATCTGAAGACGTCGCTCAACGACGTGCTGCGCGAGTTCGAGATCGCCGTCTGAGCGAGGCGACAGGCTACAGCCTGTCGTCGGCTAGCGGATCGTCGTGCCCCAGGCGATGCGCTCGGCCGGTCCGGTGAGCGACGCCCGGCCGTCCGCGAGCCGGACGCTGAGATCGCCACCCGGTAGGTGCACGGTGACCGGGCTGTCGCACCAGCCGCGCTCGACGGCCACCGCCGCCGCGGCCACCGACGAGGAGCCCGAGGCGCTCGTCTCCCCCGCCCCGCGCTCCCAGACGAGCACGGTGAGGTCGTGGCGGCCGTCGACCCGGATCAGCTGGACGTTCGTGCGCTCGGGGAACCGGGGATGGTTCTCGATCAGCGGGCCGAGGCGCAGCAGGTCGTCGCGGGTCGGGTCGTCGAGCCGGACGACCGCGTGCGGGTTGCCGACCGACGCGGTCGTCAGCTCGATCCCGTCCACGGACTCGGGCGAACCGACCGTGAACGCGCCCACGTCGGTGTCCGTGTCGAGCGCGTTCAGCATCCGCGCGGTGACGGGTCGCCCCGCCGTCTCGATCGTGACCTCGCCGGCGCCCGTCTCCGCCGCGAGCCAGCGCGCGGCGATCCGGACGCCGTTGCCCGACATCTCGGCTGTCGAGCCGTCCGGATTCCAGATCGTGACGACCGCGTGCGCGTCGTCACGACGCGTGATCTCGAGCACCCCGTCCGAGCCGATCCCGGTCTCGACCGAGCACAGCCGCTGAACCCGAGCCGGCGTGAGCTGGCCGGCGTCGGGTTGCTCGACGACGAGGTAGCTGTTGCCGAGGGCGTGCCACTTGGAGAATTGCATCTGAGCTCGCGATCGGGAGGGGACGACCGGGCAAGCCTACGCAGCGCCGCGAGCGCGTGCAGGTGGGGCGCCCCGGCTGCCCCGAGCAGGCAACGGCGTTGATTCGCGCTCTCCCCGCGCAGTACGTTCTCGGCGTGATGGTCGACGACCGGCGAATCGTCTGCAGTCGGCGTCCGTTGGGATCTCTCGCTCCTCTTCACCGACGCGGCCAAGGCACGCGCCATGCTCGCCGACGCCGTCGCTCGCGCTCGGCGTGCTCGAGGCGCGGGTCGCCGGCATCGACGAGCTCGATCCGGCCGGCCTGCGGACGCTGTTCGACGAGGCGAGCTCGCTGGCAGGCCTGCGCGAGGTGTTCCACGACGACTACGGCTACGCGCGCCCTGAGGCTGCTCGCCGATGCGTCGGATACCGAGGCACGCGACCTCGTCGCCGAGTCCGAAGGATGCGCTCGCGACCTTCCGCGACGGCCTCCGGGCCTGTCGCTCGCGGTCGGGACGCGACCGGCGCTCGCCGAGTGTCCCCGAGCTCGAGCCGTATCGCCACTGGCTCGAGCACCAGGTGGCCGTGGCGCCGCGAGGCTCGAGCCCGCCGCCGAGAGGGCATTCGCGGCGCGGGCACACCGACCGCGGCGGGCGCCTGGGGACGCTCTTCACAGGAGATCCTGACCGCCGCATCCGTGCCGCTCGATGCCGGCGACGGCGAGCATGCCCCACGGCGTCGTCGAGCTGCGGACTGCTCCGCCTCCACGCCGACCGGGACGTCCGGCGACGCGCCGACGAGGCGCTCCTCGGCATCTACGAGGAGAACCTGCAGGTGGCGGCGGCGTGCCTCGACGCGGTCATCGCAGACCGGCTCGGCGAGGATCGGCTGCGCGGCCGTGACGATCCGATGGCGGCGACGCTCGCGGTCGACGAGGTCGATGCCGCACACCGTGGAGCTGCTGCTCTCGGCGGTCGAGCGCAGCACGGACATCCTCACGCGCTGGTACGAGCGCAAGCGCGCGGCGCTCGGGATCGAGCAGATCGAGCGCTACGACCGCGCTCGCGCCCGGTCGGTGACCCTCCGCCGATCCCCTGGCCCGACGCCGTCGACGCCACGTGCCAGGTCTTCGACGGAGCTCTCCCCGCGGCTCGGAGAGATCGCGCGCGGGATCTTCGCCGAGAACAGGGTCGATGCCGAGCGCCGCCCGGGCAAGGACGGCGCGATCTTCTGCGCCGGGTTCCCTGGCGAGCACGGCGTCTTCGTCTTCCTGAGCTACATCGAGTCCGCCTCGGGGGCGACGATGCTCGGCCACGAGATGGGGCACGGCGTGCACTTCGCCGTTGCCGCCGCCGCGCGACCCTGGCTCGTCGGCATTCGAGCCGGAGACCGCTGCGTTCTTCGAGGTGCCGTCGACCTTCGCCGAGCTCGCCATGGCCGAGCATCTCTCCACGACGATCGGCGGCGAGGCGGGCAAGGCCCTTGCTCCGTGGTGCGCTCGAGGGCATCTTCCAGCTCGTCTTCGGCGCGTCGGTGATGACGCGCTTCGAGCAGGACGCCTGCGCCAGCCGCGCATCGGGCCAGGCGTCTGACGCCCGAGCGCATCGCGCGAGCTGTGGCGCGCCCGCGACGAGGCGGTCTTCGGCCGTCTCGCCCGGCCGCTCGGCGTCGCTGAACGCCCCTCACGCGTTCATCGCGCGCTTCTACGGCTACCAGTACACCTATGCGACCCTGGCGGCGCTCGGCCTCTCGGTCCTCCGGCGCGCCGACCCGGAGCGATTCGCCCGCGACTACGTCGCGATGCTGGAGGCAACGGGCTCCGGCACACCGGCCGAGCTGCTCGCCGGCTGTGGGCTCGACGTCGGCGACCCGGACGTCTGGCAGCAGAGCCTGGCGGAGCTCGAACGACTCTG
>CAVVWG010000009.1:0-74915 GCA_963751875.1 uncultured Thermoleophilia bacterium | reverse complement strand
ATGAATTGCCTCGACGTCTCCCGCGATGAAGAGCACCGCGTCCATCCCGGCCAGATCGGGCCAGGGAGCCGTCGTCGCTCCCGAGCGGGCGGAGCTTCGGCCCGACGGTCGTGATCGTCCGCTCCCCCACCTCGTCGATGTGCACGAACGCCCAGCGCTGAGGGCGCGGGTCCGGAACCGCATGGACGTGAACGCCCCGCGCCTCGAGCTCCGCCCGGGAGCGACGGCCGAGCTCGTCGTCTCCGAGCGCAGTGAGAGATGCGCCTCGTCGGCGAGCAGCGCCAGCTGAATCGCGGCCACGCCTCCGCCGCCACCCGCCTGCTCCCAGTCGTCTGTCGAGTGCGCGATCTCGCCCGGCCCGGGCAATCGCTCGACCCGGGCGAACCGGATCCACTCGACGTGCCCGACAACGGCGACCTTCATGTCGCCCCAGTCTCACAGATGGACGCACCCGGACGCCGGTGGACGATCTCGTTCGCGCGCGTCATACTCCGCCGCACTGCCGGCGGAGGCGGTGGATGCGAGGTGCCCGACAGCACCAGGACGAACGGGCCCGAGCGGATCGGCTGTGCGAACGCCGGCGGTCGGCGCCGGTGTCGGGCTCGTTGTCGGCGTCGTCGTGGGAGGCACCGTCGGCCGGATCTTCATGCGCATCCTGTTCCTCGTCGACGACGGAAATCGGGGCTTCGAGACCGCTATGGGCGCGATCATCGGCGATCTCACCAGCGCCGGCACCGGCTCGATCTATGCTTTTGCGGCGTTCGCGGGCGTCGTGCTCGGGCTCGCGTACGCCGTCGGTCGCACGCTGCTGCCCTCCGCACCGGATTGCGCACGGCCGTCTTCACGATCGGGACGACGGCGTTCATGCTGGGCGAGATCGTGCGCGACAACCGCGCCGACTTCGGGATTCTCCCCGTCTCGCTCAGCCTGATCCTGATCGTCGTCTCGGTTGCCGTCACGGCTGCTCCCGTCCCGCTCCTCGTCGAGCGCTTCGCTCCCGACCGGCAACTACAGGCCAGGCGCCTCGCCCGCGCGCTCGTCGTGCTCGGAATGTCCGGCTTCGCGCTCTTCGCCGTGACCGGAATCGTGATCGCCTACTCGGAGCCGCCGCTCTAGCGTCGCTCGACCTCACAGACCGGTGCTCGCCGCCGTTTCATCGGATGATGGGCTCAGTGGCGATTCCGCCGTTCGAGACGTTCTACGCCGAGCACAACCGCGAGGTGCTCGGCCTGTTGCGCCGCAAGCTCGGCCGCGACCGGGCCGACGACGCTTTTCCAGGAGACGTTCCTGCGCGCGCTCCGGGCCTACGACCGGCTCGACCACGGCGAGCACCTGCGCGCCTGGGTGCTGACGATCGCATCCCGGGTCGCGATCGACGTCTACCGGCGAACCAGCCGACCGCCGAGGTGCCCGGAGCTCCCCCACGAGGACGCCCGGCCCGCCTACGAGGATCTCGGCGAGCTCACCGACGGCCTTCCCCCGAAGGAGCGAGCGGCGGTGGTGCTGCGCTACGGCTACGACCTCACCTACGACCAGATCGCAGCGGTGCTCGACTCGAGCCCGGACGCAGCCCGCCAGGCCGCTTCGACCGGCGTCCGCCGGCTGCGGAAGGAGAAGACCGCATGAGTGTTCCGCCCGACCTCGACCGCCGCTTTCGCGACGCCGCCGCCCGCATCGGCATGCTCGACGCGGGCTACGACCTCGTCGAGACGCCCGTCGGCCCGCTGCTCGTCGCGGCGACCGACCATGGGCTCTGCGGATCTCGTTCGATCCGGAGCCCGACGCCGAGCTCGAGCGCATCGAGCGGCTCGCGGGCCGCCGGGTGCTGCGGTCATCGGCCTCGCGTCGACCCGTGCGTCGCGAGCTCGACGAGTACTTCGACGGCCGCCGCCACGCCTTCGATCTCGCGATCGACCTTCGCGGCCTGACGCCGTTCAGCGAGCGTGTCCTGCACGAGCTCGCACGCGTGCCCTTCGGCCAGACCGCGACCTACGCCGGCCTCGCCGAGCGCGCCGGCAACCCGAAGGCGGCGCGTGCGGTCGGCACGATCATGAACCGCAACCCGATCCCGATCGTCCTCCCGTGCCATCGCATCATCGGCGCCGACGGCAGCCTGGTCGGCTACGGCGGCGGGCTCGACCGCAAGGTGCCGCTGCTCACGCTCGAGGGCGTATTGCTGTGATGGTGGCGACGGTCAATGCGCAGAGCGGTCGCTGCCAGCACTGCCGGCGATGAACGCCAGGGCGGCTACGCAGAGAACGACGCCGCCGCAGAAGGCTTCGATTCCTGCTTCCTCGCACAGCACCATCAGCTGACGGGTCGAAAGGCGTGTCGCCGACGCCGCCCGTGGTTGATGAACACGGCGCCGGCGAGCGCACCGATCGCCGCGACCGAGAGGATGCCGCCGACCCGCGCGACGGTCTGGTTGAGGCCGGCAGCCACGCCCGCGAGGTCCTCCGGCGCCGGGTTAAGCGCAGCCGCGGTGATCGGGGCCACCACGGCCGAGAGCCCGAGCGCGAAGAGGCAGATGCTCGCGACGCCCCACGTCCAGGCGTCGGCCCGATCGGTCGCCGGCAGCAGCAGGAGCGCGGCCACGCCGATCGTCGCGGCACCACCCGCGATCGGCCACCGGGGCCGTTGCGGTCCGCGTAGCGGCCCCACCGCGGCGCCAGGAGGATCAACGCGATGCTGGGCGGGGCGAAGACGAGGCCGGAGACGGTCGGCGAGAAGCCGAGAAACTGCAGGTAGAGGGGCAGGAAGAGGAACTGCGCGCCGAGGGCCGCGTAGATGACGAGGGTGACGAGGTTCGCGCTCGCGAGCCCGGGTACGCGCAGGAGCGACGGCGGCACGACGGGGTCGCGGGCCTTGAGCGTCCAGACGACGAGGGCGACGAGCGCGACGATCCCGACGACGAGGAACGGCAACACCTCCTCGAGCCCCTGCTCGCGAACCTCGACGAGCGCGTAGGTGAGCCCGATGAGGCCGACCGCGACGAGGCCCGAGCCGACGAGGTCGAGCGTCGAGCGGCCGTGGTCTCGCGTCGTCGCCGCGCCCGGCCAGCGCGAGCACGACGGTGACCGCCGCGAGCGGGACGTTGATCAGGAACACCCACCGCCACGAGATCGTCTGCACGATGACGCCGCCGAGCGGCGGGCCGCCGACCGTCGCGAGGCTCGTCAGCGACGTCCAGAGGCCGATCGCCCGGCCCGCCTCGCCCGCCCAGGTCACCCGGAGCAGCGCCAGGCTCGTCGTCGTGAGCACGGCGCCACCCACGCCCTGCAGGGCACGGCCGCCGATCAGCACCCCTCGCTCGGCGCGAGCGCGGTGAGCAGCGATGCCAGCGCGAAGAGGATGACACCGACGATGAACGTGCGGCGGAGACCGACGCGGTCGCCGATCGCGCCGCCGACGAGGTAGAAGGCCGACAGCGAGAGCGCGTAGGAGAGGTAGACCCACTGCTGGCCGCTGAGGCCGAGCCCGAGGTCCTCCTCCATCTGCGGCAGCGCCACGATCACGACGGTCGAGTCGAGGAACGCGAGCGCCGAGCCGAGCGCCGTCGCGAACAGCGTCAGCATCTTCACGCGGCGCGTCGTGTCCATCTGCGCACGCTATCCGCTGGCTGTAACGCTGCCGCGGGCCTCGAGACGGACGGCGCGTGACCGGCTCATACTGAGCCGTGGCGCTGCCCTCCGAGACGAAAGGAATGCAGCGATGGCATTCGAGGAGCTGACGAGCCGTCAAGCCGTGATGTGGGGCTCCGCCCCGTTCGAGAACATCGCCGACCTGATCAGCGACATGCACCTCGCGCTCGTCGAGCGCCTCGCGCCCGCGCCCGGGCGAGCAGTGGCTCGATCTCGGCTGCGGCGCCGGCGATGTCGCGTTTCATGCTGCGCGCGCGGGCGCGATCGTGACCGGCTCCGACCTCTCGCCGGAGCTCGTCGAGGCGGCGCGACGGCGCGCCGCAGAGCTCGGCCTCGACCTCACGCTCGAAGTGGCCGACTGCCAGAACCTCCCCTACGACGACGCGTCGTTCGACGTCGTCTCCTCGTCGGTCGGCGTGATCTTCGCGCCCGACCATGAGCGCGTCGCCCACGAGCTGGCCCGCGTCTGCCGGCCCGGCGGCCGCGTCGGCCTGACCGCCTGGCGCAAGGAGAGCGGCGTCGGCGAGATGTTCGCGGCGATGTCGCCGTACATGCCGACGCCGCCGCCCGGGCGTCGGCTCGCCGTTCCAGTGGGGCGACGAGGCGTATGTGGAGTCGATGCTCGGCGACGCCTTCGAGCTCTCGCTTCGAGGAGCTCGACTCGCGCCATGACGGGCGACGACGCGCGGCGAGATGTGGGAGGTCTTCCGCGACAACTACGGCCCCTCGTTCACGCTCTGGCAGTCGCTCGACGACGAGCGGCGCGCGCACTCGACGCGGACATGACGGCCTACTTCGAGAGCTCATCGCGGACGGCGACGGGATCAACGTCGAGCGTCGCTACATCGTGATCACCGGCGAGGCGGAAGGGCTGACTCAGCGACGGGCTCATTCGAGCAACCGGTAGCCGCGGCCCCAGACGTTGATCACGTACGGGATCTCGGCGCCGGCGGCGCGGAGCTTGTTGCGCAGGCGCGAGGCGTGGGAGTCGACGGTGCGGGTGACCAGCCGGCCGCGGTAGCCCCAGACGTCGCGCAGGAGCTCGTCCTTCGTGAACACGCGATTCGGGTCGCTCGCGAGCCGCACCGCGAGGTCGAACTCGCGGCCCGCGAGGCAGACCGGCTCGCCGTTGACGCGCACCTGGCGGGCGCGGCGGTCGACGATGAGCTCCCCCACCTCGAGCACCTCCGCCGGGCCTGCGGCTGGCCCGACGCAGCACCGCGCGGATCCGCGCCACGAGCTCGGGGTAGAGCTCACGCTCGGCGACGTCGTCCGCCCCGCGCTCGAACGCCCGCACGCGCTCGACGGATCGGTGCCTGCCGCCGTCAGCACGATCACCGGGATGTTGCGATCCCAGCGCCGGCCCGGCTCACCCTCGCGCAGCCGCGCGCACAGCTCGGTCTCGCCGGCGAGCACGATGTCGGGCCGCGACCGCTCGACGATGTCGAGCGCCTGCGAGCTCCAGCCCGCCTCGACGCACGTCGAAGCCGTCGGAGCTCAGGTTCCGCTCCAGATACCCGGCTCGAGCGGGTCGGGATCGGCGAGGAGAAGCGCAGCACGCATGGCCTCCCAGGCTAGAGCGGCACGTCGCGCGCCACCAGTTGTCCATTCGGAGCGAATCTGTGACGATCGCTCCCCAGCCGTCCGAACGGGCTAGAGCTCTCTCGCGCAGCAGCGCGTCCATCCACACCTGCACGCTCTTCGCGCGCCGGTAGTAGCGGTGGATGCCGCCCTCGAGCGCGAAGCCGATGCCGCCGTGGATCTGCTGCACGTGCGCAGTCACCTCGCGGCAGGCGCCTCCCGCCCAGGCGAGCGTCGCCGCCGGGAAGCCGGCTGTCCGGGCGCGGCCGCGGCCCAGGCGCAGAGCACGAGGCCGTCGCGGGCGAGCGCCGCGTCGGCGAGGCGCGCCTGCACGGCCGGCAGCGCAGCGAGCGGCGCGCCGAACTGCTCGCGCGAGCGCGCATGCTCGACCGCCTTCGCGAGCGCGCCGTCGGCGAGGCCCGCGAGGTAGGCGAGCGTGACGGCGCCCCACACGTGGCAGCCGCTCGGGGTCGGGCTGCCGGCCGAGCGCGGCGACACCGCGCAGCGTGCCCGTCCCGTCGAGCGTCGGCTCGCGCTCGCCTCCCTCGACCCGGCCCTCGCCGTGGCGGACGCGGCCGTCGATCGCGAGCGGGCCGCCGAGCGTCGCCTCGTCGACGAGACGAGAGCGGCGCCACGGCGCGGCCGAGCTCGATCCCGCCGGCGACGGCCGGGCCGAGCAGCGCCGGATCGCTCCAGAGCTCGCCCCAGCCGACGGCGGCGAGCCGCGCCGCGAGCGCGTCGTCGCGGTCGTCCTGCCAGACGCCGAAGACGGGCTCGAGCGGCGCCTCCCAGCTCGCCGATCGCGCCGCGCACCGACTCGGCGAACAGCTCCAGCTCGGGGTCGACCGTGAACCTCATGCGCCGAGCTCCGCCAGCACGGCGTCCGTGTCGGCGCCGAGCAGCGGGCGCGGGCCGGGTCGCCGGCGGCGTCCGTCGCCGTCGACCCGGAAGACGCCGCCGAGCATCGTCACCGGCGCCGAGCCCCGGCTGCGTCGACGTCCTGGATCAGCCCGTTCGCCCGCACCTGCGCGTCGGCATGGACCGTCTCGCGCGACGAGCACCGGGCCGGCCGGAACGCCGACCGCGCCGAGCCGCGCGAGCCACTCCTCGACCGGAGCCGCCGCGATCGCGTCGCTCGATCGCCGCCGTCAGCCGCTGCTTCGCCGCCGAGCACCGCCGGGTCGGCGGGAACGAGGTCGGGCGCCGCGATCGTCGGATCGTCGAGGCCGAACAGCGCCGAGGAACGCCTCGCGCTGCGCCAGGTTGAGGCAGGCGACGCGCGAGGAAGCCGTCGGCTGCCTCGTAGCAGCGGTAGTACGGGTTCATCGCGAGGCCGCCGGCGATCTCGTCGGCGCGCGCCTCGAGATCGGCGCGGGTCGCGGCGGCGGCACCGCCGTCGGCCTCACCCTCGAGCCAGACGAGATCCTGGATCTGCACGGCGAGCGCGGCACCGAGCAGCGACACCTCGACGAGCTGCCCCTCCCCCGTCGTCCGCGAGCGAACGAGCGCCGCCAGCACGCCGGACGCGAGCAGGTGCCCCGCCGTGAGGTCGGCCATCGGGATCCCGCCGGCGCGCACCGGCACCCGGTCGCCGGCGAGGCGTGCGAGGTCAGGAGGCCGGAGCGCCCCTGGGCGACGAGGTCGTAGGCGGGCAGCCCGGCGAGCGGCCCGTGCGGGCCGAACGAGGTGACGACGCCGACGACGAGCGCCGGGTGCGCGACGATGCAGCCCCTCCCAGCCGAGCCCGAACGTCGCCGCGCGCGGCGGCGGCGCGTTGTGGATGACGACGTCGGCGGTGCCGACGAGCTGCGCGAGCGAGCGCGCGGCCGGCGGCGGACTTGAGATCGAGCACGACCGAGCGCTTGCCACGGTTGAGCGGGACGAAGTAGCGCCCGAACCCGGCCGCAACGGGCATCACCCGCCGGTAGGCGTCGCCGCCCGGCGGCTCGACCTTGATCACCTCGGCGCCGAGCTCGGCGAGCAGCGAGCCCGGCGAGCGGCCCGGCCACGTACTGCGCCACCTCGACCACGCGCACGCCTTCGAGCGGCAAGCTCATCGGAGCCCCAGCCCCCGGCGCGCGATCACGAGCTGCTGCACCTCGGCCGTGCCGCCGGCGATCGTCGAGCCGACCGAGGCGCGGTAGAGCGCCGCCGCGCGACCCTGGATCGCCGCCTCGGGCGAGGCATCGCCGAGCCCCTCGAGACCGAGCAGGTCGATCGACGCATCCCCGACCCGCTGCATCAGCCGCGCCCCCGCGAGCTTCGCCATCGCCGAGGTCGCGCTGCCGGGCAGCCCCGGTCGAGCATGTCGGCGGCGCGGAACGAGAGCAGCCGCGCCGCTTCGAGCTCGCCGCGCAGGCGCGAGCAGCCGGTCGCGCGCTCCGCCGTCGAGCCGGTCGGTCGCGCGGAGCCGCTCCTCGACGGCGTCGAGCACCCAGGCGGCGCCGCCGATCTTCTCGGCCGTCACGCGCTCGAAGTCGAGCGTGTACATCAGCACGTCCCAGCCGCCGTTGACCTCGCCGACGAGGTTCGCGGCCGGGATCTCGACACCGTCGAGGAACGTCTCGCAGAGCGTCCCGCCGCCGAGCGTCGGGAACGTTCGCACCTCGATCCCGGGCGTGTCGACCGGGCAGACGAGCACCGAGATGCCCGCGGTGCTTGGCGTCGGGGTCGGTGCGGACGGCGAGATAGATCCAGTCGGCGAGCTGCGCGCTCGAGGTCCAGATCTTGTGGCCCGTCGACGACGTAGGTGTCGCCGCGCAGCTCCGCCCTCGTCGTCAGCGCGCCGAGGTCGCTGCCCGCGCCCGGCTCCGAGAAGCCCTGGCAGAAGACGAGCTCGCCGCGGCGCGATCGGCGGCAGCAGCCGCTCGACGAGCTCGGGCGAGGCGAAGCGCTCGATCGCCGCACCGATCGTCTTGTACGAGAGCAGGTACGAGGAGAGCGGCAGCCAGTGGTAGCCGAAGACCTCCTCGACGAGCGTCGCCGTCAGCCGCGAGAGCCCGCGCCCACCGAGCTCGACCGGCCACGACATCCCGATCCAGCCTGCCTCGCCGAGCGCGCGATTGACCGCGACGCGAGTCGCCGTCGGAGAGCATTCCCTGGCGCCACCACTCGGGGTCCGCTCTCGAGCAACGGCCGCAAGCCGGCGCAGAAGGCGGCAGCATCGGCCCGGAGCGCGATCTGCTCGGCTGTCGGTTGCAGGTGCACCGCCGCCCGACCCTACCTGGGAGGATTGCGCCGATGGAGCACCGGCGCGCCTTCATCACCGTGGCCGACGGCACGCGCCTCGCGGCGCAGCTCTGGCTGCCCGACGAGCGCCCGGCACCGGTCGTGATCGAGGCGCTGCCCTACCGGATGGACGACCTCACGTCCGCCTACGCCTCGGAGTACGAGCGGCTCTGCGAGGAGGGCGGCTTCGCGGTCTGCCGGCTCGACATCCGCGGCACCGGCTCGTCCGAGGGAATCGCGACCGACGAGTACACGGCGGCCGAGCTCGACGACATCTGCCAGGTGATCGCGTGGCTGGCGGAGCAGGAGTGGTCGAACGGCCGCGTCGGGATGTACGGCACCTCGTGGTCGGGCTTCAACTCGCTCCAGGTCGCCTGCCTGCGCCCGCCGGCGCTCCACGCGATCGTGCCGATCTACGCCTCCGACGACCGCTACAACGACGACGTCCACTACATGGGCGGCGCGCTCAAGGCGATCGACCTGATCGACTACGAGCTCTACATGGTCGCCGGCAACGCGCTGCCGCCGGTGCCCGCCGTGTTCGGCCCCGGCTGGCGCGAGCGAGTGGGAGCGGCGAGTCGACGACGCCGAGCCATGGCTGCTGCGCTGGATCGAGGAGCAGGTCGACGGGCCGTACTGGCGGCACGGCTCGGTGCGGCCGGACTACGGCCGGATCACCTGCCCGACGATGATCGTCGCCGGCTGGGCCGACGGCTACACGAACATCGCCTTCCGCGGCTTCGAGGCGCTCTCGTGCCCGAAGCGCGTGATCCTCGGCCCGTGGGGGCACGGGTCGACCGCCACCGCGCTGCCGGGGCCGCACATCGACCTCGTCCCGGAGCTGATCCGCTGGTTCCGCCGCTGGCTCGCCGACGAGCAGAACGGCGTCGACGAGGAGCCGCCGATCGCGGTGTTCGCCCGCCGCTCGACGCGGCCCGGCGCCGGATCTCGCCGAGATGCGCGGCGAGTGGCGCAGCGAGGCGACGTGGCCGCCGGAGCGGCTCACGGAGCAGGTGCTGCGGCCCGACGGGCGAGGGCACCGACACGATCCACGTCCGCGGCGACGTCGGCCAGACGGCGTGGATCTCGTGCGCCGGGAAGCTCCCGTGGGGGCTCCCCGACGACCAGCGCGTCGACGACGCCCTCTCGCTCACCTACGACTGGGAGCCGCTCGCCGCGGATCTCGACGTGATGGGCCACCCGCGCGTGCGGCTCACCGTCACCTCGCCGGTTCCCGTCGCGTACCTCTCCGCCAAGCTCTGCGACGTCTTCCCCGACGGCACCTCCGCCCTCGCCGGCCGCGGGCTGCTCAACCTCACGCACCGCGACGGCCACGACGCTCCGCGTCGCGCTCGAGCCCGGCGTCCCGACCGAGGTCGAGATCGAGCTCGAGGCGACCTCGTGGATCTTCGAGCCGGGCCATCGCGTGCGGCTCTCGCTCGCCGGCGCCGACTGGCCGAACATCTGGCCGCCGCCGAGCGGCGCGCCGCTCGCAGGTCGATCGCGCGAGCGTCGAGCTCGTCCTGCCGGTGCTCGACGGGCCGCTCGCCGCTGCCCGCCGCCGGTGCTGCCGCCGACGACCGGCAAGGACACGCATGCGCCGGACGCCGGACGACGAGCAGCCGCCGACGGTCTGGAGGCTCGAGGACGACCAGATCGGCGCACGAGTCGCGCTGCGGTCACGGGATCACGGCTCGAACTACGAGGCGCCGTTCGGGGCGCGGGTCGAGGAGCGGTACGAGGGCACGACCGGCGTCTCGAAGGACGACCCTGCGCTCGCGTGGGCCCGGGGCGCGCACCGTCTACCGCATCACCTGGCCCGAGGCGGACGTGCGAACGGAGGCGACGCTCGACCTGCGCTCCGACGCCGACGGCGTACCACGTCGTGATCACGCTCATCGCCGAGGAGCTCGGCGCCGGAGGCCGGCGAGACGGCGTTCTACCGCGAGCGGCGGTTCGAGCGGTCGTTCCCGCGGCGGCTTGCCTGATGCAACCGCCGGGCGAGCGGCTGACAGCCTGCTCGCCGTCGCCTTCTAGGCGTCCTCCAGCAGGATGCAGGCCGCCCGATGCTCCGGCGCGACCCCGGCAACGCCACGCAGCTCCGGGTCGATCTCCCTGCACCGGTCGACGGCCACCGGACAGCGGGGATGGAACCGGCAGCCGGACGGCACGTGGACGGGATTCGGCGTCTCGCCCTTGAGGATCTGCGGCGTCGTCTGCTGATCGCGGGTCGCGCCGCGGGACGACCGAGATCAGCGCCTTCGTGTACGGATGCTGCGGGTTGCGGACGACGTCCCGCGCCGGCCCCTCCTCCACGATCCGGCCGAGGTACATCACGGCGATGCGGTCGGCGAAGTGCGCCGCCGTCGAGAGGTCGTGCGTGATCATCAGCACGCCCATCCCGTCGCTTGCGCAGGCTGTCGAGCAGCGCCAGGATCCCCGCCCGCACCGAGACGTCGAGCATCGAGACGGGCTCGTCGGCGATCAGCAGCTTCGGCTCGAGCACGAGCGCAGCCGCGATCGCGACCCGCTGGCGCTGGCCGCCCGAGAGCTCGTGCGGGAAGCGGTCGATGAACAGCTCCGGCGGCGTCAGCCCGGCCCGCTCCATCGCCTCGTGCACCTTCGCCTCGCGCGCCGACTCCGACTCCGAGAGCCCGTGCACCCGGATCGGCTCCTCGATCGTGTCGCGCACCGTGAAGCGGGGGTCGAGCGACTCGTAGGGATCCTGATAGATGATCTGGATCTCGCGCCGGAACGGCCGCAGCTCGCGGGCGCCGAGGCCGCCGAGCTCGGTGCCGCGGAACCGGATCGAGCCGGAGTTGCTCTCGACCATCCGGATCACCGTCTGGGCGGTGCTCGTCTTGCCGCAGCCCGACTCGCCGACGAGCGCGACCATCTCCCCCTCGCCGACCGAGAACGAGACGCCGTCGACGGCGTGGACGGTCAGCCGCGGCCGCCGCTGTGATCGTGCCGAGGATCCCCCGCGGGATCGGATACTGCGTGACCAGATCCTCGACCTCGAGCAGCGCGCGGAGCCGCCGCCGTGCGCAGGCACGGCCGTCACGAGGCCGCCTTCATCGTCGCGTCGTTGAGATGGCAGAGCGCCTGATGCCGCGGCCTCGGCTCGAGCGCGGCGCGGATGCACCGTCGCGCACGGCTCGAAGGCCGAGTCGCATCGCGGCCGGAACGGGCAGCCGACGATCTCGCGGTCGAGCCGCGGCGGCGCGCCGGGAATCGAGATCACCTCGTCGTCGCCGAGCAGATCGGGCGTGGCGGCGAAGAGCATGCGCGTGTAGGGATGGCGCGGATCGTGGTAGATCGTCGACATCTCGGCCATCTCGACGATCTCGCCTGCGTACATCACCGCGGCGCGATCGCAGACCTGCGCCACGATCGGGAGGTCGTGCGTGACGAGGATCACGGTCAGGCCGAGCTCCTTGCCGAGGGTCGAGCTGAGGCTCATGAGCAGCTCGAGGATCTGCGCCTGCACCATCACGTCGAGCGCGGTCGTCGGCTCGTCGGCGAGCAGCACCTTGGGCGCGCAGGCGAGCGCCATCGCGATCGCGGCGCGCTGGCGCATGCCACCCGAGAACTCGTGCGGGTAGCGGTCGGCCCGATCGGCCGAGATGCCGACGAGCTCGAGCAGCTCACCCACCCGCAGCCGCGCCTCCTTGCGGGAGGCGAAGCCGTGGAGCTCCATCGGCTCGGCGATCTGCGCGCCGATCGTCTTCACCGGGTTGAACGCGTTCATGGCGCCCTGGAAGACCATCGAGATGTCGCGTCCAGCGATGCGGGCTGACCGAGTCCTCCCCCCGCGCGAGGATGTCCTCGCCGGCCAGGATCACCTTCCCCGACACCGACGCGCTCGCGGGCAGGAGCCCCATCATCGCGAGGATCGTCGTCGTCTTGCCACAGCCGGACTCGCCGACGAGGCCCATCCGCTCGCCCTCGTTCAGCTCGAAGGTGACGCCCTGCACGGCGTGAAGCTCGCCGCCCCCCGGCAGCGTCGAACCAGACGTGCAGGTCCTCGACCCTGACGAGCGGCTGCCGAGCGCTCACTCCGGGCCTGCCTTGCCGCCGAGCGGCCGCATCCGGAACCGCCGCACCGAGACGTGGCCGACGCGGAGCCGCGGATTGAGCGAGTCCTCGACCGACTGCCCCACCATCGTGCAGGCGAGGATCACGAGCGTGACGCACACGCCCGGGTGGCACGATCGCCCACCACGCGTTGTTGATCGTCGCCTCGCCCGTGAACGCGTTCTCGATCAGGCGTCCCCACGAGATCGTGCTCGGGTCGCCGAGGCCGAGGAACGTGATGAACGTCTCGGCGAAGATCCCGAGCGCGATCATCAGCACCGTGTTGGCGACCAGAAGCGGCGCCACCTGCGGCAGCACGTGCTTGAACACGAGCCGCCGGTTTCCCGCCCCGAGCGCTCTGCGCGCGCTTGACGTAGACCCGCTCGCGCACGGTCATCACCTGAGCCCGGATCAGCCGGGCGGTGCTCGTCCAGTAGATGATCCCGATGATCACGATGATGTTGACGAGGTTCCGGCCGAACAGCGCCGCGGCGATGATCATCAGCGGGATGTCGGGGATCACGAGCATGTAGTCCGTGAAGCGCATCAGGATCGTGTCGGTGACGCCGCCGAAGAACCCCGACAGCACGCCCACGGTGCCGCCGATCAGGATCGCGACGAGCGCGGCCAGGAACCCGACCCCGAGCGAGACGCGCGAGCCGGCGATGATCAGCGAGAGCATGTCGACGCCGCCGTCGTCGGTGCCGAGCCAGTGCGCGCTGCTCGGCGGCGCGTAGACGGGGCCCGTCTTGGCTGTCGGATCGTACGGCTCGAGCCACGGCGCGAACAGCGCCACGAGGACGAAGAACGACCACGCACGCCGAGCCCGATCATCGCCTGGCGGTTGCCGAGGATCGCCGTCCGCACGAAGCCGCGGCGTCCGCTCCGGGCGATCCCCTCGGCGAGCGCATCCGGGTCGGCCGACTGGAGCGGCTCGATCAGGCTCATGCCGTCACCCGCGGATCGAACTTGAAGTAGAGCAGGTCGGCGATCAGGTTGAAGACGATCACCGACAGCGTCAGCAGCATGAAGATCGCCTGCAGGAGCGGGAAGTCGCGCTTGTCGATCGCCTCCACCGTCAGCAGGCCGAGGCCCGGGTACGAGAAGACGTACTCGACCGTGATCGAGCCGCCGATGATGAAGCCGAGCGACAGCGCGACGAGCGTGATGATCGGCAGCATCGCGTTCCGCAGCCCGTGCCTGCGCACGATCGTCCAGTTCTTCAGCCCCTTGGCCCGCGCCGTCAGGACGTAGTCCTCGCCGAGCGTCTCGAGCATGGCCGAGCGGACGATCAACGCGTAGTCGCCGTAGAGGACGAGCCCGAGGGTCAGCGCCGGCAGGATCATGTGACGCAGCCGATCGACGAAGACCGTCCCACGTCGACGCGTCGGAGAACAGCCCGAGCGTCGGCGTCTTGATGCCCGAGGTCGGCAGGCCGACGGCGCCCGCGACGAAGAAGATCAGCACCAGGCCGAGCCACTGGGTCGGCATCGAGTAGAAGCCGAGCGCCGTGTAGAGGCTGCCCTTGTCGGCAAACGTGCCGCGGCGCCACGCCGCGACCACCCCCACGAGCGTGCCGAAGACGATCGCGAAGAGCGTCCCGAGCGCGATCATCGGCAGCGAGTTCTTGATCGGCTCGACGAGCTCGCCCCGGACCGGCTTCTCGGACGGCACGGACTTGCCGAGATCGCCGCGGGCGAGCGAGGCGAGGTAGAGCCTGTACTGCACCCACTTCGACTGGTCGAGGCCGAGGTCGCGGCGCTGCTCCTCCTTGAACGCCTTGCTGCACTGCTTGCAGCGCAACGCCGAGACCGCGTCACCGGAGAGGGCGCGGAAGAGCACGAAGTTGAGAGTGATCGCGATGAAGACGGTCAGGATCGCGTACGCGATCCGCTTCACGACGTAGTCGGACCCTCTCACCTCAGCTTAGCTCCCGCTCCTCTCCGGTGGGTCATCCGCTCACATCTCGTGGGGTGCGGTGTAGTAGAGCTTCGAGTAGCCGCTCAGCTGCGGGTCGAAGCCCGTCCAGTTCTTCGCGTGGGCATCGATCGCCAGCTCGTTCGCGAGCTGGGTGTAATAGAAGTTGTCGTAGATGATCTTCTGCATCGTGTAGACGATCGCCTTGCGCTTGGCCGGATCGACCGTGATGCCCTGCTGGTTGTAGAGCTTGTCGTAGGCCGGATTGTTCGCGCCCGTATCGCTCCACGAGCACCACTGGCCCTTCGTGACGACGGAGAGCATGAAGTCCGGGTCGATGTACCCGACCCAGTCCCACATCGCGATGTCGAAGCCGGTGTACTGCTTGGCCTCGGGCCCCGAGCAGTCGCCTGTCTCGAGCGCGTAGGTGGCGGTCGTGTCGCCGCCGACCTTCTGCGTCACCTTGACGCCGAGCTTCGCGAAGCCGTTGCGGACGATCGAGAACGCCCGGTCGACGTTGAAGTCGGTCGAGGTCGGCGTCAGGATCTCGTACTGCATCGGGTGCGCGGCCTGCGCGTTCGCGCCGGTCGTGGCGGGCACCACGCGGATGCCGTCAGAGCCGCGCTTGTACCCGAGCTGGTTCGAGCGCCGTGTTGGCGGCTGCACAGTCGTACGGCAGCGGGCCGAGGTTCGGGTTCTCGAGCTCGCCGGAGATGTGCCCGACGAGGCTCTCGACCTTCGTCGCGTAGCCGGCGAAGACGACGTCGATGATCTGATCGCGATCGACGCACATCGAGAGCGCGCGCTTCACCGCCGGGCTGAGGAGCTCGCGGTTCTTCGGTCTTGGCCGGGTTCGAGTTCCAGGTGATGTTGGTCGTCTCGGCGCCCGGGATCGTGGTCACGACGGCCTTGCCGCTCTTCTTCACGGCGTCGACCGCCTTGAACGGCACCTGGTCGGCCCAGTCGAGCTCGCCGCTCTCGAGGTCGGCGATCACGGCGTCGGAGTTCGTGTAGTACGTCAGCGCGACGCCGGAGGCGGCCGACGGTGGGCCGTAGAAGTCCGGATAGGGCTTGAACGCCGTCGTCCCCTTCTTCTCGTACTGCGTGATCGTGTACGCGCCGCCGGAGACGATCGGGAGATTCAGCTCCGGGTGGAAGGACTTGAGCCCCTTGCCGTCGGTCCCGACCTTCGACTGCCACACGTGCTTGGGCAGCACGAAGAACGTCTCGAGCTGGGCGAGCACGTTGCCGACCGGCGACTCGTAGTGGATCACGAGGGTCGTCGCGTCCGGTGCGGTCGCGCTCTTCACGTGCGCGAGCGCCGCAGCGGCGACGGCAGCCGGGCCGTCGGCGTACTTCACGGTGGTGTTGATCGTCCACGCGGCATCGGCAGCCGTGAGAGGCTGGCCGTCGGACCACTTCGTGTCGGGCTTCAGCTTGAACGTCCAGTCCTTGCCGTCCGCCGACGTCGTCCACGAGTCCGCCCAGTCGCCCTCGAACTTCATCCCGGGGCCGTACTGGACGAGCTGCGGGTAGATCATGATCATCGCGTTCGTCGACTGCGCCTCGATGTAGTTGAACGGGTTCAGCGAGTCGATGTAGTTGACCGTCCCGATGCGGAGCACGCCGCTCGACGACGCCTCGGGGGTGGTCGTCGTCGCTCCGGCGGTCGTGTCGCTCCCGGATGAGTCGCCGCCACTGCAGCCAAGGACAGCCGTGAGGACGATCGCTGCCAGAGCCAGCCCCATCACCATGCGTGCTCTCATCTCGAACACTCCTTGTCTCGCGTCGTGGTCATTGCTCGCGTGCCAGCCACTATCTCGCATCGAGGCATGCCGCCTCACATCAGGTACCAGTCGAGGAACCGCTCGAGGCGGCGGTAGAAGTGCAGCTGCGGGCCGACCCGGAGAAAGCCGTGCGCCTCGGTCGGATAGGTCAGGTACTCGAACGTCTTGCCGCCGAGCCGGCGGAGCTCCTGCACGAGCTCCTCGGACTGCTTCGGGTTGACCCGCAGGTCGAGCTCGCCGTGCGCGATCAGCAGCGGCACCTCGACGTTGGCGAGCCGGTGCACGGGTGACCCGCGCGGTAGGCCGCCGGATCCCGCGACGGGCGGCGCCATCATCCGCCCCATGTCCTGGACACCTTCGCGGTCGCCCTGCGCCCACGACGTGAGGATGTCGCAGTCGCCGTACTTGCGGCACGGCGCAGCGGAAGCGATGCTCCGGATCGTCCGTGACCGCGAGCAGCGCCAGGTACGAGCCGTAGCTCGCGCCGAAGATGCCGAGGCGGTCGCCGTCGACCCAGTCGAGGGCGCGGAGATAGTCCGCGGCGGCGAGGCAGTCCTTCGTGTCCCCCACGCCCCAGTCGCCGTGGTTGAGCCGCTCGAAGTCGCGGCCGTAGCCGGTCGAGCCGCGGAAGTTGATCGCGAGCCAGGCGTAGCCCTTCTCGATGAAGTACTGCGCGTGCCCGTCCCACTCGTCGCCGTAGCAGCTCGTCGGGCCGCCGTGCGGGTACACGACCGCGGGCACCGGCGCCTCCGTCGAGGCGCCCGGCGGGCGGAACAGGAACGCCGGGATCTCGGTGCCGTCGAACGACGTATACGTGACGTCCTCGGGACGCACGTGCGGGGCGGCGCGGACGGCGCGCGGTGCGGGTGCGTGCAGCGTGTGCGAAGCACCGTCGCCGGCGAGGCGGAGCTCGGCCGGCGTGGCGGCATCCTCGTAGGTGCCGAGCAGCGCGCCCGTTGCCGTCCACTGCGGCGCGCCCCACGACCCGCCCGTCGGCGACGACGTTCAGCTCACCCGTTGCGACGTCGACCGTCACGAGGTCGAAGCGATTGCGCCGGCAGCAAACGGCCGCGATCGTGCCGCCGTCGGCCGACCACGTGTGCTCGCCGAAGTCGGCTGCCGCGCTCGTGAGCTGCCGCTCGCCGCTCCCATCCGGTTCGATCAGGTGGAGCTCGTACCAGCCGCTGCGCTCCGAGGTGAAGGCGATCCGCGAGCCGTCGGGCGACCAGGCGGGTGCCTTGTCGGCGATCGCCGTCGGTCCCGGTCAGCGCCCGCACCGCTCCGGTCGCGACGTCGGCGATGCGGATCTCGTTCCTGAGCAGGTCGTGCCGCGGCGTGAACACGAACGCGACGGCCGTGCCGTCGGGCGAGACGGCGGCGCCCCACTCGTCGCCGTACTCCTCGAGGCCACCAGCTTCGCCGGAGGCGCACAGCCGCCGGGGCCACGCATCCGCGACGTCGAGCACCGCGAGCCGCGACGTATCCTCGCGCTCGACCGAGACGACGAGCCGGTCGTTGCCGAGCCACACCGGGCTCCCCGCCTCGGCGAGCTTCCGCGGCGGCCCGCCCGCGGCGGCAACGACCCAGACGCTGCCCTGGTCGGCGTAGGCCACGGTGGAGCAGTCCGGCGAAAGGCGCGGCTCGGTGTCCTCCCAGTACGGCATCGGATCGCGACCCGTCGTGAGTCGCTGCGGCGGAGCACCCGCGTCGCCGTCGAGCTCGAGCAGCCACACGTCGGAGGTGTCCCGGTCCTGGATGAACACGGCGGTGCGCCCGTCGGCACCCATGGTCAGCGACCGGGGACGCTCGGTCGCGGCAACTGCCTCGAGCCGCCAGTTCGGCGGCGGCTTCAGGTCCTTCCGCGGCTGGCGACGGGACGCCCTCGACCTCGTCCTTGCCGAGCCACACGTCGAGCGGTTCAGGCATTCCCATGGCCTTCCTGAAGTCCTTCCAACGTCGCGAGCACGAGCCCTCCGATCGAGGCGAGATCGTACCCGCCCTCCTGTACGACGACGACCGGCAGCCCGGGTTGGCCGATCAGTCGCCCGGCCTCGCGAAAACCTCGAACCGTAACGTCGAGCGGGCTCTCCGGATCGCCGCCCGCCGCATCGACGCCGAGCGCGAGCACGAGCGCCTCGGCGCCGCTCGATCGCGCCGTCTGCACGAGCTCGCCCACGGCCCGCAGCCACTCGTCATCCCGCGCTCCCGGTGGCAGCGGGATGTTGAGATTCGAGCCGAGCCCTGCACCGCCGCCGCGCTCGGCCTCGCCGCCGAGGAAGTGTGGGAACCAGCCGGTCGCCGGATCGATGTGCACCGAGGCCGTGAGGACGTCATCCCGCTCCCAGAAGATCGACTGGGCGCCGTTCCCGTGATGAGCGTCGATGTCGATGACGGCGACCCTCGCCGCTCCCCCTGCGCGCAGCTGCTGCGCAGCGATGGCCGCGTTGTTGAGATAGCACGAGCCGCCGTAGGCGCTCCGCGTCACGTGATGCCCCGGGGGCCGGCAGCAGGCGTAGACGAGCGGCGCCCCGCCGGCGACGAGATCCGCCGCCGTGAGCGCCGCGTCCGCCGCCGCGCGTGCCGCCTCCCAGGTACCCGGGCCGATCAGCGTCATCGTGTCGAAGCAGAACGCGCCCGGCCGGGCCCAGGTTGCCGCCGGCACCTGTGGCTCGAGCCCGCCCATCAGCCCCGGATGCGGAAAGATGTACGGGACGACCTGGTCCTGGCCGGGGTCATCCGGCAGCCCCGCCGCCTCCCAGTCGGCCCACGCCGAGGCGAGGAACGCGAGCAGGCTGGAATCGTGAACGGCCTCGACCGCGGCGTCGTCGTGCGGCGTCGCCGCAACCTCGTCGGCGCCGGCCTCGAGCAGCGTGGCACGGATCGCATCGGCCCGCGCAGGGAGCTCGGCGCGCGGGCGTTCTGACGCCGACCCAGATCTCGGCCGACGGCTCGTGGAGCCGGTGACCGTCGGCCCACACGAGCGGAATCGACAACGCCATGGGCGCGACCCTACAAGGCTGGTCGGTTAGGCTCGCCCGCATGAGCGAGCCCACGCTGCGCGAGCACGGCCTGCGCATCGGCCATCTCGAGGCCGGTGCCGCGAACGCGATCACCGACGTCCGGGCGTGCGCGTCGGCCACGTCACCGTCGTCCGCGACGAGCCCGAGCCGCCCGTCGGCCGCGGCCTCGCGCGCACCGGCGTCACGGCCGTCCTGCCCGGCGCCGGGCGACTCCGTGTTCCGGCGTCCCGTGCCGGCCGGGGCGACGGCGCTGAACGGCGCAGGCGAGCTGACGGGCTTTCTCCAGATCTCGGAATGGGGGCTGATCGAGACGCCCATCTTCCTCACCTCGACGATGGCCGTCGGCCGCATCTTCGACGGCGCCGTCGCGGCCGCGTGCGAGGCCGATCCGGCCGTCGGCACCGACGAGGTCGTGATCCCGGTCGTCGGCGAGTGCGACGACAGCTGGCTCAACGACGCGCGCACCGTGCAGGTCGAGGCGGAGGACGCCGGCCGCGCGCGTCGCGGCGCCGCGGCGAACGGAGCCGTGGGCGAGGGGTGCGTCGGCGCCGGGCACCGGCATGATCGCGCTCGGCTGGAAGGGCGGCATCGGCTCGTCCAGCCGCCTCGTTCCCGCGGTCGATGCAACCGTCGGCGTGCTCGTGCTCGCGAACTTCGGCTCGGCACAGGATCTGCGAATCGACGGCGTGCCGATCTTCCCGACGGTCGGTGACGGCATCGACCCGCGCCCGCCGGCAGGGAGCTGCATCGCCGTCGTCGCGACCGACGCGCCTCTGCAGCCGGCCCAGCTCGAGCGCCTCGCCCGGCGCGCGGGCCTCGGGCTCGCGCGGACGGGCTCGGTCGCCCATCACGGGAGCGGCGAGATCTTCGTCGCCTTCTCAACGGCGGCGAGCGAGCGCGGCGAGACACCACCGATTCGCGTCGACCGTCTCACCGTTCCCGACGCTCACCTCGACCCGCTCTTCGCCGCCGTCGTCGAGGCGACCGAGGAGGCGGTGCTCAACGCCCTCTGGGCGGCGGTCGACACGGAGGGCCGAGGCGGACGGATCGTCCGCGCCCTGCCGCACGAGCCGGTGCTCGAGCTGCTGCGGACGCACGGCCGGTTGGGCTGACCTAGCGCTCTAGAGCCTTCCGGACCTGGCGATCCCCCACACGAGCCAGACGCGCGAAGATCCCGGAGATCACGAAGCCGACGAACGAGAGCAGGTGCAGGCCCATGACGTGCGGGCCGTTCTTCGCGAGCACGCCGACGATCGACGAGCCGACGAGGCCGCCGAGCACGATCAGCGCCACCGCGATCCGGTTGACGGCATGGTCGATGTGGTAGGTGAGGTCGTCGAAGCCGGGGTTGCGGATCTGGATCTCGAGCCTGCCGTCGCGCGTCTGCTCCATCACGTCGCGCAGCTGGTACGGCAGCTCGCGCGCGACGCCGCCGAGCTCGCGCACCTCGTTCTGAGCCCGGAGCGCCATCCGCCGCGGCGAGAAGCGCTCCGCGATCAGGCCGCGCGCATACGGGCGGGCGACCTCGAAGACGTTGAAGTCGGGATAGAGCTCGACGCCGACGGCACCGAGGGTCGCGATCGCCTTGTCGAGCGTCACGAACCGGCTCGGCAGCCGCAGGTTGAGCGAGTAGATCAGGTCGAGCCCCTCGCGGATCACCTCGATCGGATCGATGCTCGAGATGCTCGACCCGTAGTAGCGGTAGAAGAGGTCCTCGATCGCGTCGCGCAGCTCCTCCTCGCGCTCCTTCGGATAGCGCAGGCCGAGCTCCGCCAGGCGCCGCGGCAGCGCGTCGACGTTCTCGGTCGCCGCGTCGACGAAGAGCCGCGTCAGGCGCGTCATGTCCTCGTCGGTCAGGCGCCCCGCGAGGCCGAAGTCGACGAGGCCGATGCGCCCGTCGTCGAGCAGGAGGATGTTCGCCGGGTGCGGGTCGCCGTGGAAGAACCCGTGGCGGAAGATCATCGTCATCCACGCGTCGGTCATCCGATAGGCGAGCTCGCGGCGCTGCTCGGGGGAGCGTGACGTGAGGTCGAGATCGGCGAACTGGGTGCCCTCGAGGAACTCGAGCGTCAGCACGCGGCTGGAGGAGTAGCGCCAGATCACCTTCGGGACGGCAACCTCGGTCGAGTCGCCGAAGTTGCGCCTGAACGTCTCGGCGTTGCGGGCCTCGTGCTGGTAGTCGAGCTCCTGGCGGATCGAGCGGGCGAACTCGTCGACGAGCGCCTCGGCGTCGATGAAGTCGAGCGCCCGCACGCGCTCGCGCACGACGCGGGCAGCGGAGCGCATCAGCTGCAGGTCGGACTCGACCTGGCGGGGAGCCTCCGGGCGCTGCACCTTGACGACGACCTGGTCGCCGGTCGGCAACGTCGCGCGGTGCACCTGGCCGATCGACGCGGCCGCGATCGGCGTCTCGTCGAAGGTGAGGAACGCCTGCTCGAGCGTCAGGCCCATCTCCTCCTCGATCACGCGCCGGATGTCGGCGAACGGGATCGGCGTCACGTCGTCCTGCAGCTTGCGCAGCTCGACGATGATGTCCGGCGGCATCACGTCCGGCCGCGTCGAGAGGAGCTGGCCGAACTTGACGAACGTCGGCCCGAGCTCGTCGAGCATCTCGCGCAGCCGGCGGCCGCGGTCGGCGAGCTGCGTGTTGTCGTTGCTGCGGCGCCGGTCGATCAGGTACCCGAAGCCGTGGCGCGTCGCGACGCGCCCGATCTCGGACAGCCGGCCGATCCGTCGCTGAGGTTTCGCTGTCTCCATCGGACAGTGCGCCGTTCCGGCTACTCGGCAGGCGTCTCGAGCAGGCGGACGCGATGCTCGAGCTGCGCTACCCGCAGCGCGAGATCGTCGGCCTCCTCGCGCCGCACGACCCCGAGGCGCCGCATGGCCCTGTCGGAGGCGTCGGACGGCATCGAACCGAGCCGCTCCGCCTCCGCCCGCCAGCTCGCGACCGCATCACGCACGGCGTTGCGCATCGCGTCGCGCTCGATCCCGACTCGCCGCGCGAGATCGTCGGCGACGTCGTCAGCGGCCTCGGCCGTGAGCGAGAGCCAGCCGAACCCGGCCAGCAGCAGCTGCTCGAAGGTGCGCGGCTCCGCGGCGCCCGACTCGGAAGTTCCGTTCCCGTCCATGACCGCAGTCTACGCGGTCGAGCACGACCTAGACGGTTGCGGCCGTGCTTGCCGGTTCGTGCGGCGGGCCTGACGGCGCGCTCGGCTCGAGGAGTCCGGCGCAGGCGTCGCCGGCGTCGCAGGCCCCTCGGTCGCCAGCAGTGCGTCGGCTTCCTTGAGCAGCGTCGGCGGTCGGCGCGTCGGCGCCGCGGTCGGCGTGGCGGCGGTGACGACGGCGCCTCCGACCGACTGGACGTCGCCGAGCTCCTCGTGCTTGCGACGCGCGTACTCCGGCTCGCGCTCCTTGAGCCAGTCGAGCAGCGGTGCGGCGACGAAGATCGACGAGTACGCACCCGAGGCGATACCGATCAGCAGCGCGAACGCGAAGTCGTTGAGCGTGGCGCCGCCGAAGATGAGCAGCGCGACGATCGGCAGCAGCGTGATGAACGTCGTCGCGAGTGACCGCGGAATCGTCTCCCACAGCGACACGTTCGTGATCTGGCGGAACGAGCCGCGCTTCATCAGCGGGATGTTCTCCCTGATCCGGTCGAAGATGATGATCGTGTCGTAGATCGAGTACCCGAGCACGGTCAGGACCGCGGCGACCGTGGCGGTCGTCACCTCCCGCCCGAGCAGGGCGTAGATGCCGACCGTGATCAGGATGTCGTGCATCAGCGCCACGATCGCGGGCACGGCGAACTGCCACTGGAACCGGATCGAGATGTAGCCGACGATCAGGAGCAGCGAGACGATGATCGCGAGGATCGCGCTCTTCGCGATCTGGCGGCCGAAGCTGGACGACACGTTCTTGACCCCGAAGGCGTCGGCGTTGACCGACTTCTTCAGGTCCTGCTGGAGCTGCACCGACTCCTCGCCCGTGAGCGACTCGGTGCGAATCTGGAAGCTCTTGTAGTCGCCGTTCGTCGACGGGCCACGGCCCTGGATGACGGCGTTCGCCTGGCCGACCTGGGCCGCCTGCTTGCGAACCTCCTCGATCGAGGTCGGCGCGGGCGTCGTGAAGCCGATCTGCGTGCCGCCCTTGAAGTCGATGCCGAGGTTGAGCCCGCGGACGCCGAGCGCGAGGACCGAGACCAGGATCACGGTGGCCGAGATCCCGAACCACAGCCGCCGCCGGCTGATGAAGTCGATCTTGAGCCACGGGCGGATGCCGCCGCCGGAGGTGCCGATCACGCGCGGGTTGTCGAGGAGCTTCGAGCCGGCGAGCAGCGACAGGAACGCGCGCGTCGCGAGCACGGCCGTGAGCATCGAGATCGCGGTACCGATCAGGAGCATGAGGGCGAATCCGCGCACCGAGGAGGTGGCGACCGCGAACAGGACGAGCGCGGTGATCGCGGTGACGACGTTGGCGTCGACGATCGTCGCGAAGCCCTTCGTGTACCCGGTCTGGATCGCGGCCCGGATGCTCCGCCCCGCGCGCGCCTCTTCCTTGATGCGTTCGAAGATGACGACGTTCGCGTCGGCGGCCACCCCCAGCGTCAGCACGAGGCCGGCGAAGCCCGGGAGGGTCAGGGTCACGTTGAAGACGAGGATCGCGGCGTAGAGGAAGGCGGCGTAGATGCCGAGGCCGAGCACCGCGATGACGCCGAGGAAGCGGTAGAAGATGAGCAGGAAGAGCGCGACGAGGAACAGGCCGACGATCGCGGCGGTCTTCGCCTGGTTGAGCGAGTCCTTACCGAGCGTGGCCGAGATCGCGGTCTGGTCGAGCGTCACGAACTCGACCGGCAGCGCACCGGTCTGGAGCACGAGCGCGAGATCCTTCGCCTCCTGGATGTCGCCGATCCCCGTGATCTGGGCGTTGCCCGAGATGCCGCCGGCGAGCGCGCCGTCGGTGTAGTCGATCTGCGGCCACGAGCGAATCTCGCGGTCGAGCACGATCGCGAAGTGCTGCGGCGCGTTCCGGAGCTTGCCGCGCACGTACTCGGAGCGCGTGATCTCCTGGAAGCGGTCGCTGCCCTTGTTCGTGAACTCGAGCGACACGATCGGCTGGTTGGTCGTCGTGTCGAAGTCCTGGCGCGTGCCGGAGAGCTTCAGGTCGGCACCCGTCATCTGCGGCACGGCCGGCGGGTCGTACTTGAAGAGGTAGTACGAGTTCGCCGGTCGGGCGTTCCGACACCCGGGCAGACGACTGCCTGCACGCCGCACGAGATCACCACGGTGCCGTTCGGGGTGCCGAAGAGCTTGTAGCCGTCAGGCAGCTTGCCGTCGTACTTGGCGAGCGCCTTCTCCTTCGACGAGACCGGGCCGACGACGAGCTTCTTCTTCTTGTCGAAGACCCACCACTGGTCGGACTTGTCCTTGACGATCGCCTGCTGGCCGGCGAGGAGGTCGTAGACGCTCGAGCGCGGCCTGCGGGTTCCCGTTGATGTCGATCGACGGCGCCACGAGGCTCGTCTCGAGGTCGAAGAGCTCGAGCTGGGCGGTCTTGCCGATGATCTTCGCGGCCGCCTCGGGATCCTTGACGCCCGGCAGCTGGATCGTGATCTGGTTGCTGCCCTGCGTCCGAATCTCCGGCTCCGACACACCGAGGCGGTCGACGCGGTCGCGCATGATCGTGACCGAGCGGGAGAGGTCTTCCTTCGTCAGCTTCCGGCCCTTGGGCGGAACGGCTTCCTTCGTGATCTCGAGGCCACCCTGGAGGTCGAGCCCGAGCGTCGGCTTCTTGTGGATCGGCGACGACGGGACGATCATCAACGCCACGGCAACGAGCCCGGCGATGACCAGGGAAACGACAACGATGGAAGCGCGACGGGTCATGGATGCGGCGGTAGGCTAGCTGCGCTCTGAAGGCGCCGCTGGCTCTGCAGCTCCTGGATTTACAGTTTCCCCTTCGTTCGTAACACCCTCTACGCCGGTGGCGGGCTGCGCGTCGTCGGCGACGAGCTCGGCCTCGCCGTCGACATCCTCGTCTCCGTCGTCGTCTGCCTCGTCGCTCGTCTGCGTCCTCGTCGTCGTCCTCGGGCTTGATCACCGTCGCGAGCGCCTTGCGGGCGATGCGAACGTGGATGCCTTCGGCGATCTCGACGATCAGGTCGCCCCCGTCCTCGTCCGGCTCGAGCTCCTGGACGATGCCGTAGATGCCGCCGACGGTGAGGATCTCGTCGCCGGGCGCGACCGTGCCGAGCATCCGCTGCTGCGCCTGCACCTTCGCGCGCTGCGGGCGGATCATGGCAAACCAGAGCACGCCGAACAGCAGAACGATGATCAAGATTCCTTGCACAGATCCTCCTGGGAGCCGCCGGTGAGCCGAGAGAGCGCCTGCGCGCGGAAGTCGTCGAACGTCCCGCGGCAAATCGCATCCCGCGCTCCGGCGGTCAGTCGATGAATGAGCCATAGATTATGCAGAGAGATCAGGCGAAGCCCGAGCATTTCGTTCTGATTGACCAGATGCCGGATGAACGCGCGCGAGAATCCGGTGCAGGCGGGGCAGCCGCAGCCTTCCTCGAGCGGGCGCGGATCGCGGGCGTAGCGGGCGTTGCGCAGGTTCATCTTGCCGGTCGCCGTCAGGGCCGAGCCCGTCCGCGCCATCCGCGTCGGCAGCACGCAATCGAACATGTCGATGCCGCCTGCGATCACGCCGAGGATGCCCTCGGCGTCGCCGAGGCCCATGAAGTAGCGCGGCTTCTCGGCGGGCAGGAGCGGCGCTGCCCACGCCGACCGTCTCGAGCATCTCGGCCCGGCTCTCCCCCACGGCGAGGCCCCCGAGCGCGTTGCCGTCGAACCCGAGCGCCACGATCTCCTCGATCGAGCGGCGCCGTAGCTCCGGGTCGGTTCCTCCCTGCGCGATCCCGAACCGCAGCTGCCCCGGCGCCCGGGGTGCGTCGATCTGCCGCTCGGCCCAGAGGCGCGTGCGCCGCACCGCATCCTCGTGCTCGGCGCGCGACGAGTCGGCCGGCGGGCAGATGTCGAGGCACATCGCGATGTCCGAGCCGAGGCGCCGCTGGATCTCGGCGACGCTCTCGGGCGTGAACCGCTCCGGGTGCGCCGTCGTAGACCGAGCGGAACGTGACGCCGTCGTCGTCGACCGCGAGCAGCGTGTCGCGCAGCGAAAAGACCTGGAAACCGCCCGAATCGGTGAGGATCGGCCCGTCCCAGCCCGAGAACGCGTGCAGCCCGCCGAGCTCCTCGATCACGTCCTCGCCGGGGCGGAAGTGCAGGTGGTAGGTGTTGCCGAGGATGATGCTCGCCCCCATCTGCCGCACCTCGTCGGGATGCAACGTCTTCACGGTCGCCTTGGTGCCGACCGGCATGAAGGCGGGCGTCGGGATGTCGCCGTGGGCGGTGTGGACGACGCCGGCACGGGCGGCTCCGTCCGTGGCCTCGAGGGTGAAGCAGGTCACAGGATCAGCATCGCATCGCCGAAGGAGTAGAACCGGTACTGCTCGTCGATCGCGATCCGGTAGAGGTCGCGAACGGCGTCGACGCCCGCAAAGGCCATCACGAGCGCGAGCAGGGTCGAGCGCGGCAGGTGGAAGTTCGTCAGCAGCGCGTCGACGCGCTGGAACCGGAACCCCGGCAGGACGTAGAGCGACGTGCGCCCCTCGAGCCCGCCCTCGCGGGCGATGGTCTCGAGCACGCGCACCGTCGTCGTGCCGACCGCGAGCACCCGCTCCGCCGCCTCGATCCTCGCCCAGGCCTCCGGGGCGACGTGGTAGCGCTCACCGTGGAGCTCGTGCTGCTCGAGCTCGGGCACGGCGAGCGGCCGGAACGTGTCCAGCCCGACATGGAGCGTGACGTGCTCGACGTCGAGCTGCGCGAGCAGCTCCGGCGTGAAGTGGAGCCCGGCCGTCGGCGCGGCCGCGGAGCCGGGGTCGGCGGCGTAGACCGTCTGATAGCGCCCGGGCTCGGCCAGCGGCTCGTGGATGTACGGCGGCAGCGGCGGCTCGCCCTCGGGCTCGCCGTCGAGGTGCACCCGCCAGCGCCCTTCGCCGAGCGACTCGAGCAGCTCGACCGGGCCGAGCCGCTCCCCGGCGCGCAGCCGCCGCGACGGCCGCGCGAGCGCTTCCCAGACCCCGTCGCCGAGCGGCTCGAGGAGCAGCACCTCGGCCGCGCCACCGCTCTCGCGCTGCAGGTTGAGCCGCGCGGGGACGACCTTGGTGTCGTTGACGACGACGAGCTCGCCGGCGAGCTCGGACGGCAGGTCGCTGAACGTTCGATGGCGCACGGCGCCCGTGGCGCGGTCGTAGACGAGCAGTCGCGAGGCATCCCGACGGTCGGCGGGATGCTGCGCGATCAGCTCGGGCGGCAGGGCGTAGTCGAGCTCGTCCGATCTCATCCGATGGCCAGAGTAGCCTTGCGCTCATGGATGAACAGGCATTGGAACGGGCAAAGCAGCGCATCGCGGAGGCGCGAGCAGGTCGCAACGAGGAAGGTCGGTTCGAGGTAGCGCTGCGGCGCTCTCGCGAGGAAGTCGAGGCGCTCGGCGCCGCGGCACTCGCGCTCGAGACGTCGATGCCGGAGCGAATCGGCGAGGCGGTGCAGGACGGCATGCGCCGCGAGGTGCTCCCCGTCGCCCGCAACCTCGGCGAGATCAAGGGGCTGCTCAACAACGCGATCGGCCGGCTCGAACGGCTCGAGCAGGAGCTGATCGCGGAGCGCAACGCGCGCCTCGACGACCTCACGCTGCTCGTCGACCTCGTCTCGACCGGCTGGCAGGGCGTCGATCGCCGGCTCGAGCGGATCGAGCTGGGCGAGACCGCCGAGATCGTGTCGCTGCACGATCACGTCGCCGCTGCGTCGTAGGCGCTACGAGCTCACCGACGAGAAGTCGCCGCACAGGTGAGCGGCCCACCCGCCACCGTGGCGAGGATCGGCCAGTCGCCGAGCAGCACGTTCTCCGGCTCCTCGCCCGCATCGTGGCGGTGCAGCAGCTGGAGGTAGCGCGCCAGGCCGAAGACGACGAACGGGACCGTGGCGACGAGCGCCCACGAGTCGCGCGCGGTCACCGAGTAGAGCGCGTAGGCGACGATCGTCGCGCCGGCGACGGCCGCGAGCAGCTGGTCGACGAGCGCGAGCGAGTAGCCCTCGAGCACCGCGCGGCCGGGCGTACGCTCGGCACCGACGAGCACGAGCTCGGCCCGCCGCTTGCCGAGCGCGAGGAAGAGCGCGAGGAGTGCCGTGCAGACGAAGAGCCAGGGCGAGATCTTCACGTCCACGGCGATCGCGCCGGCGGATGCCCTGATCACGAAGAGCCCGGCGATCACGAGCACGTCGACGAGGACGACGTGCTTGAGCCGGAGCGTGTACGCGGCCTGCAGCGCGACGAAGGCAAGGAGGCACGCGACCGAGAGCGGGCCGAGGGCGCCGACGATCGCGAGCGCGGCGAGCCCGAGCGCGACGGCGAGGATCACGGCAGCACGGGGCCGCAGCTCGCCGCGCGCGATCGGCCGCCGCCGCTTGACCGGGTGCTGCCGGTCGGCGTCGATGTCCCGGAGGTCGTTGACGAGGTAGGCGGCGCTCGACGCGGCGCAGTACGCGACGAACGCGGCCACCGCCTCGACCCAGCGGGTTGGGTCGCCGAGCTCTGCCGCGAAGATGATCCCGGCGAAGAGGAGCAGGTTCTTCAACCACTGCCGCGGCCGGAGCGCGACGAACGCCGCGCGCAGCGGGCGCGCCTCGTCGGCAGATAGCCACCTCGGCCACTCGTGCAGGCTCGACCATCCGGCGATCGTAGTCGGCTTCGGCCGTCTCCCGGCCGCCGGCTCATGCCGGGCGCCACCGGCGGACTCGTCAGACGCCTGGGGAGAGGCTGAAGCCTCCCGCCTCAGCCGTCGCCTACGCGACGGGCGCCCTGGCCGACGCCGGCACCGCCGGCAGCACGAGCCTGAAGCGGCTGCCCTCGCCGACGGTCGAGTCGAGCTCGATCCTGCCGCCGAGCGCATGCGCCAGCTCGCGCGCGATCGGCAGACCGAGGCCGGTGCCGTGGTTGTCGCGCGAGATGAACGGCACGAAGATGCGCTCGCGCTCGTCCGGCTGGATGCCCGGGCCGGTGTCGCGGACGTCGATCTGGACGACGCCGTTCTCCGTCGAGGAGCCGAGCGAGACCACGCCGCCGTCGGGCGTCCAGCGGAACGCGTTCGCGAGCAGGTTCGTGATCACCTGCAGCACCCGGTCGCCGTCGGTCACGATCGTCGGCGCGTCGGGATCCTCGGTCAGCTGGAAGTCGATCTCGCGTCGTCGCGCCTCCTCGCCGAAGCTCGCGTGGGCACGCTCCACGAGCACGCCGATGTCGACCTCCTGCGCGTGCACCGTGAACCGGTGCGCGTTGAGCTTCGCCAGATCGAGCACGTCGCCCACCAGTCGCTCGAGCCGGATCGTCTCGCCGGCGACGACATCGAGCGAGGCACGCTCGAGCTCGGGGTCGTCGAACAGCCCGTCCCGGATCGCGTCGACGTGGCCCTTGATCGCGGTCAGCGGCGTGCGCAGCTCGTGCGAGACCGACATCAGGAACTGCCGCTCGCGCTCCTCGGTTGCCGCCAGTCGCGCGGCCATCTCGTTGAATTGCTCGGACAGGCGGCTGATCTCGTCGCCACCGCCGCCGGCCGGGACGCGCACGGCGTAGTTCCCCGCCGCGATCTCCCTGGCCGCGCTCGACAGCGCCAGCACGGGCCCGGTGATCTTGCGCGAGAGCCACCAGGAGAGCAGGCCGGCGAGCAGCACTCCGACGGCGACGGCGGCGGCGAGCCGCAACACGAGCGGGAGCCACTGGTCGCGAAGCTCCGTGCGCGGCTTCGCGACGATGATCGCGCCGAGCGCCTCGCTCTCGGGCTCGAGCCGCACCGGCTCCGCTGCCGCGAGGTACGAGCGGCTGCTTCCCGGCGGCGTGAACTCGAAGGTCACCGGCCCTTTCAGCTCGCTCACCACCGGTGGCACGGCCGACTCCTTCAGCCGCTTCAGGCCCGAGTCCTCACCGGGGAAGAGCGAGGCGCCGACGTAGAAGATCCGGTCGCCCGTCGCGAGCTCGAGCTTGGAGGCGGCGAAGTCGATCGCGCCCGAGCCCTCGTCGGCGGCCCGCAGGGCGGCATCGGCGTAGAGCTGGGAGAGCCCGGAGGCCTCGCGCTGGAGCTCCTGGATCGACTGGCTGCGGGTGTACGTCTGGAAGAGCCGCAGCGAGATCAGCGCCGCGACGACGCCGGCGAGCACGATCCCGAGCAGGAACAAGGCCGGCAGGCGGAATCGCAGCGACCCGAGCACGTTCGAAGTGTAGGTCTAGCTGTCGACGACTAGGCGGCCGGCGCGGTGGTGCTGCGATCGGGCGCGACCTTGTAGCCCACGCCCCAGACGGTGACGATCGGCGACGCATCCTCGAGCTTGCGCCTGATCTGCCGCACGTGCACGTCGACCGTCCGCGTGTCGCCCGCGAAGGTGTAGCCCCACACGCGCTCGAGCAGCTGGTCGCGCGTCAGCACGAGCCCGCGGTGGTCGAGCAGCTCCCAGAGGAGGTCGAACTCCTTCGGGGCAAGCTGGATCTCGCGGTCGCCGACCATCGCCTCGCGCCGCCCGGCATTGATCACGAGGTCGCCGTGGCGGATCTCGTCACCCTCGTCGCGCCGGCGGTCGGGCGAGGAGCGGCGGAGCACGCTCTTCACGCGTGCCACGAGCTCGCGCGGGTTGAAGGGCTTCGTCAGATAGTCGTCGGCGCCGACCTCGAGGCCGATGATCTTGTCGACGTCCTCGTCCCGCGCAGTCAGCATCAGGATCGGCACGTCCGAGCTCTTGCGCACGCGGCGGCAGATCTCGAGACCGTCCATGTCGGGCAGGTTGAGATCGAGGATGATCAGCGCGGGCTGCTCGGCGGCGATCGCGTTGAGAGCTGCTCCGCCCGTGCCGACAGCCTTCACGACGTAGCCGGCGTTCTTCAGATAGAGGGCGACGAACGACGCAATCGACGTCTCGTCCTCGACGATCAGAATCGTCTGCGGGGTGGTCATGGCTGGAATCTTGAACGATTGAGGAGACGGCGCGAACACCTCATTCGGCCCGAACGTCGCCTTTGTCGGCACTTCGGGCAACGGAATCGAGGTCGCCGTCGCCAACTGCGTACATGCCGGTATCGCCGACCGCGTCGGGATCGCCGTTCAGCATCACGGCGCCGGTGCCGCGCGCCGAGATCGAGATATCGCTGCCGCGCGCGGTGATCTTGTAGCGGCCGCCGGGAATGTAGAACGAGACGTTCTTGCCCCGCAGCGTCACGGTCTTGCCGCGGGGGATGCCGTTGACGCGGGGGCTCCACTGGTCGTTCGGGCTGAGGTCGACGATCTCGAGCGACCCCTTCCCGAGCCGGCCGACGAGCACGCCCTTGCCGGAGATCTGCACCGTTCCCCGTCCGCCCTTGACCTCGAACGAGCCACCGGGCGCGAGCGCAGCACCGCTCGCCACTCCGGCGGACAGTACGAGGGCGAGCGTGATGATTGCCGCGAGGCGCATTACGTGCATCAGTATCGGTCGGCGGCATGTGCCTGCAATGAGACGCCCGTAAGGAATCTGTTAGCGCAGCTCCGCCCGCGCCCGCCCCAACAGGGAGAATCGGCGACGTGGACGACATCCTCGATTTCGGGCGGATCATCCTGGTCGTCGCCGGGGCCCTGTCGATCGCGATCCTGATCCGGGTCGTCGCCTCCCGGATCGGCCTCCCCACGGCGGCGCTGCTGCTGGCCGTCGCGGCGGTCGCCTCCGAGCTCTCCGACCGGCTCGCGGGCCTGCTCACGTTCGAGGACGTCCAGCGGGTCGCCACGCTCGCGCTGATCGCGATCCTCTTCGACGGCGGCACGAGCATCGGGCTGAGCAGGTTCCGCACCGCCGCCGTGCCGATCACGATCCTCGGCGTCCTCGGGACCTTCGCCACCGCGCCGCTCGTCGCGGTCGCGGCGCACTACCTGCTCGGCTTCGACTGGACCGTCTCGCTCCTGATCGGCGCGGCGCTGGCACCGACCGACCCGGCGGTGACGTTCTCCGTGCTCGCCGGCAAGGAGGTCGAGGGCCGCTCCGGCACGATCCTCGAGGGCGAGTCGGGGTTCAACGACCCGGTCGGGATCGCGCTGATGATCGGGATGATCGAGCTGGCGACCGTCCCGTCGGCCGGGATCGCCGACGTCGCCTGGGAGTTCCTGCGGGAGATGGGCATCGGGCTCGCGGTCGGCGCCGTCGCCGGCGTCGTGATGCTGCAGGCGCTCCGCCGCGTGCCGCTGCCCGACGGCTCGCTGTACCCGCTGGCGGTGATGCTCGGCGCCGGGGTCGTCTACGGCCTCGCCGCGGTCTCGCACGGGTCGGGCTTCCTCGCCGTCTTCGTCGCCGGGATCGTGATCGGCGACGCCGAGATCCCGGCACCGGTCGAGGTGCGTCACTTCCAGTCGGCGCTCGCCGACCTCGGCGAGCTCGCCGTCTTCGTCGCGCTCGGGCTCACGGTCGACCTCGGCTACATCCTGTCGGGCTCGCTCTGGTGGGAGGGGCTCGTGCTCGCCGTCATCCTCGGCTTCGTCGTGCGGCCGCTCGTGGTGACGCCGCTCCTCCTGCCGTCGCGGCTCTCCCGCGGTGAGCGGCTCTTCGTCACCTGGGCCGGGCTGAAGGGAGCCGTGCCGATCCTGCTCGCCTCGCTCGCCGTCGTCGGCCCACACCGAGCAGTGCGAATCAGATCTACGGGATCGTCTTCGTCGTCGTGCTGTTCTCGGTCGTCGTCCAGGGAACGCTCGTGCCGCGCGTCGCGGAGCGGCTCGGCGTGCCGATGACCGACGTCGAGCGCTGAAGGCTCAGTCGTAGCTGTAGAAGCCGCGGCCGCTCTTGCGGCCGAGCAGGCCGGCGTTCTTCATCGCCACGAGCCGCGGCGGCGGCGCCATCCGCGGCTCGCGGAGCTTCTCGTACAGCGCCTCGGACGCGTGGACGTGCACGTCGATGCCGACCAGGTCGACGAGCGTGCACGGCCCCATCGGCCAGCCCGCGCCGTTCTTCATCGCGATGTCGAGCGCCTCGGGCGTCACGCGCGCCTCGTCGAGCACGCGCAGGCAGTCGTTGAGGAGCGGGATCAGGACGCGGTTGACGACGAACCCGGGCGTGTCGTGGCAGCGCACGACCTCCTTGCCGAGCCGCGCGCCGACGGCCGCAGCGGCCTCGACGGTCTCGGCGCGAGGTGAGCTCGGCCTGGACGATCTCGACGAGCGGCATCAGCGGCGCCGGATTGAAGAAGTGCATGCCGACGACGCGCTCGGGCCGGGTCGTCGCGGCGGCGATCTCGGTCACCGAGAGCGCCGAGGTGTTGGTCGCGAGGATCGCGTCGGGCCGGCAGATCCGGTCGAGCTCGGCGAAGAGCTCGCGCTTCGGCTCGAGCTCCTCGACGATCGCCTCGATCACGAGATCGCAGCCGGCGAGCTCCTCGAGCTCGGTCGTGGTCGTGAGCCGCGCGACCGCCGCATCGCGTTCGGCCTGCTCGAGCTGGCCCTTCTCGACCTTGCGGGTGAGGAAGTGCCCGATCCTGCCCGCCGCCGCGTCTGCGAGCTCACCGGTCACCTCGCGTCCGACCGTGTCGTAGCCCGCCTCGATCGCAAGCTGCGCGATCCCGCCGCCCATGGCGCCGAGGCCGATCACGCCGATCGTGCGGATCTCCGTCATGCGGCCGATCCTAGAGGCTTGCGCCGACCGGGCCGCCGGGCGGTTCAGGCGGCGAGGTCGTGAGCTGCGCCGAGCGCAGCCGGAGCAGGTCGACGAGTCGCCCGTCGCCCGGAATGGATCGCTGACCACGTCGCCGGTCACCGTCGACAGCGCGACGACGACGGCGCCGTCACTCTCGGCGAGCAGCATCGGCTCCGCCGGCACGGGCCGGTCGACGAGCTGCGCCAGCCTGCGAACGTCTCCCCGTCGGCCGGCTGGGCGGGGCGAATCGCGATCTCGCCGCGCTCGCCGACCTGACGTGCGAGGGCCGCCGGCAGGTGCTCGGTCACCCGAGGTACCGCCGCCGACGGGCCGTCTCGTCGATCCGGGAGTCACGGCCGGCAACGACCGCCCCGATCCCGACGAGGAGAATGAAGACGATCAGTGCGATTTCCATGGCCGCATGATCGCTGAGCAGGTACTATCAGCACAAGTCGAGGTTTTCATGACATCCATTACCACAGCTAATCAACTTCCACGATCGGCTCGCGACGGCGCCGCCGACAACTGGCTCGGCGTCGAGGTGCGGCACCTCGCGGCGCTCGAAGCGGTGGCCCGGACCGGCTCGTTCGGCCGCGCCGCCCTCGAGCTCGGCTACACCCAGTCGGCCGTGAGCCAGCAGATCGCCGCCCTCGAGCGCATCGTCGGCGAGAAGCTCGTCGAGCGCCCCGGTGGCCCGCGGGCAGTCTCGATGACCGAGGCCGGCGAGCTGCTCCTGCGACATGCCGAGGCGATCGTCAACCGGCTCGATGCGGCGCGCGCGGACATGGCCGCGCTGCGCGCCGGCGAGACCGGCACGCTGCGGGTCGCGACCTACCAGTCGATCAGCGCGCGCGTCCTCCCCCTCGTGATGCGCCGCTTCATGGCCGACTGGCCGGGATCGCCTTCGAGCTGTCGGAGCCTTCCAACGACGAGACGCTCTACCGCGGTATCGAGAGCGGCGCGATCGACCTCGGGTTCTGCAGCCTCCCCTTTCCGGACGGCCCGTTCGACGCGATCGAGCTCCTCACCGATCCTCACGTGCTCCTCGTCTCGGCGACAGCCCTCTCGCCGCACGCGACAGCATCTCGCTCGCCGACCTCGGCGAGGTGCCGATGATCGGGGCCAACCAGTGCTCGAGCGTCAACGTCGTCGAGGATGCGCTGCACGAGCGCGGCGAGCAGATCGACTACGCCTTCCGCTCCGACGACAACACGACCCTGCAGGGGCTCGTCGCTGCACGATTCGGCGTCGCGTTGATGCCGCTGCTCGCGATCCAGCAGGGCGACGACCGCGTCAAGGTGATCGCCCTCGACCCACCCGTCCCCCGCCGCCGCGCTCGGCGTCGTCTGGCACCGCGACCGCCACCGCTCCCCGTCGTCCCGCGCCTTCGTCGAGATCGCCCGCACGGTCAGCGCCGAGGTCGAGCGGGATCTCGTCGGGCCGTAGGGGCGTACCGCAGCCCGCTCAGCGAACCTGGCCGGGCCAGATGCACGGGCCCCAGTGGGGCCTCGGGCGACGATCCGTGAGGCAGAAGAAGACGGTCGGCCCGGCGCTTGCGGCACGGTCGGCGGTGCCGGTCCTTCCGCCCACCGGCTCGGCCCGGAAGTAGGCGCTGACCCGGCCCACGTGGCGTTCGTCTGGCCACCCAGCGCCGCGATCGGCGCCCTCACCGTTGCCGTTCGACCTCCGAACGCTCCGGTGACGCGCGTCGTCATCCCGGTCGAGAGGTTGTAGAGCAAGAAGGAGTCGGCTCCCGCGCCTCGCCTCGCGACGAGCGCCCATGATCCGGTTCCTGCCCGGACGCTCGCGGTGTAGCTCACGTTGTCGGTGATCGGCCGGCGCACCGTAAAGCGCACGATGAGAGCACCGTTCTGCTTCGACACGGCGATGAAGGGAGGTCGACGTCTTGCTTCCCGGACGTCGTTCGCCGGGTCGCGCAGCGTCGCCGCGGTAATAGCTGCGGCCGTGGCGCCGCGGGCGACCGCATGCCCGAGCAACGCCGCGGCGCAGGCGAGCACGGCGACGGTCGCGACGAGGCCGCAGCGCCCACGCCGCGTCCCGGAGCGGTCGAATCCGCGACGGCGTCGCCACCCCGCGATCGTAGCGGTGAGCACCGCACCTCTCGTCGCGCGAGCGTCGGCGCGCCCGCCGCGACGCTGGACCGCCATGGACTTCGAGTCGAACGCGCCACCTCCCCAGGCGAACCCGACGGGCAGGGCCCTCCCGACCATGGCCGTCATCAGGGTTCAGCTCTCCACTGTGCGCTCGGCGTTCGCGACGGTCGAGGGCCCGATCGAGGCAGGGTCGATCGTGACGCAGCGGTTCGAGCGCAAACGACGAGGGCCGGTTCGAGCGGCAGATCGCGGGCTCGCTGCTGCTTGCAACGGACGCCATCGTCGAGCGGGGCCGCGGCGGCGACACGATGCGCGTCGACGTGGGCCGCTTCGACGAACTCTGGACGCGCTACGACGCGGGCGACTTCGGCACGGGCTACGCTACGACGGCCCGCTACGAGATCGACGTCAAGGGCGAGCCGACACCGGTTCTGCTGGTCGACATCGACCGCGAGAACTATCCGGATCTGACGCGGCCGACCCACGGGCCGCAGCGAATCGTCCCCGCCTGACTCCCCCCCCGGCGAACGGGCGCCTGAGCGGCGCACGCTCGAGCCGGATCGTCAGCTCAGCCCCTATATCAGCGATCGGAGTATGCGCCGAAGGGATTCCTGCCCGGATCGGCGACGACCTCGATCTGGTGGTGGCTGACGATTCCGTTGGGATTCATCGTCGTCATCGGCCTGATCGCCGTCGACCGCCGCCTCGGCCGCAACGCCGCGTGGCCGGCCCGCATGCGCTACCGCTCATGTCGAAGCCGCTGGTCTCCCCCTACCCGCCGGACCTCGCCGACGACCAGCCGCCGACGGTCGATTTCGGCGATCTGGTCGACGCCGTCGTCGTGGACGTCGACTGGGCCGGCGAGCGCGCACCGGGCTTCTCGGCGCGGCGGGCCGTGCTGCGGCGGTGCCGGCTGACGGGAGCCGAGCTGGCGGAGGCGACGATCGCCGACGTCACCTTCGACGAGTGCCGGATCGACCTCGCCGGCCTCCGCCACGCGACGCTCGAGCGGGTCGTGTTCCGCGACTGCCGGATGAGCGAGTGCGATCTCTACGGCGCCACGCTCAAGGACGTCCTGTTCGAGCGCTGCGAGTTGCGCGAGGCGACGCTCTCCGGCGCAACGCTCGAGCGCGTCGAGCTGCGCGGCTGCGATCTCAGCGGCCTCCGCGGGCCGGAGGCGCTGCGCGGCGCCCGGATGCCGTGGAGCGACATCGTCGAGAACGCGGCCCTGTTCGCGCATGTGACCGGGGTCGAGATCGTCGACTAGCGAGTGGCGCGGCCCGGAACGGCCTCGATAGATTCCGCGCGATGGCAGTCACGATCGCGGTCGAGAGCCCCTTGCAGGACGACGTGCGCGAGCTGATCGCGGCCTTGAACGCGCACCTGTTCGAGCTCACACCGCCGAGTTCTGCTCCCACCTCACCGTCGAGCAGATGGCCGACGCGGACACGACGGTCTGGATCGCGCGCGACGAGGGCGCCGCCGTCGCCTGCGGAGCGCTCCGCCGCCACGGCGACGGCATCGGCGAGGTGAAGCGCATGTACACGCTGCCCTCGCATCGGGGACAGCACATCGGCGGCGACATCCTGGCGCAGATCGAGGCGCGGGCGCGCGATGAAGGACTGACGCAGCTCGTGCTCGAGACCGGGCACGTCCACGATGCCGCCTGGCGCGTGTACGAGCGCGGCGGGTTCACCCGCTGCGGCCCGGTGCTCGACTACCCGCTCTCGGACTACTCGATCTTCTACGAGAAGTCGCTCTAAAGGCGCGGCCGAGCCCGTCCAGGCGCGCGCCGTCAGCACGAACGGCGCCGCCGGAAGCATCGCGCGGCATTGCTCCCGGAGCTGCGGCCTGGTGCTCGGCGTCGAGACCCGCGATGTAGGCGCCGGCCGGGCCGACCCCGAGCGTGAACGGCTCCCACCACTCCTCGAAGGTCGGGTGCTCGACGCTCACCGACAGCGCCGTCTCGGCGACGTCCGCGAGCCCCCCGTCCTCGAACAGCGCCGAGCTCGCCCTGATCGAGCCGGCGCAGCATCGTCTCGTCCTCGACCGTCGGATCGAGCGCCCGGGCCGCGTCCCACAACGGGCTCAGCGGCCCCTGACCGCCGCCGTGATCCCAGACGCATGCGACCACCGACGCCGCCCGGCCGGGTCACGCGCGCCATCTCCCCCACGCCCGCCGCCGGATCGCTCATGAACTGGACGACGAGCTGGGCGAGGGCAGCATCGAACGTGTCGTCCGGGAACGGCAGCTGCTCCGCCGAGCCGAGCCGAACGTCGACGCCCGGATGGCGCGCACGGGCCGCCTCGACGAACGGCTCCGACGGATCGATCGCGGCGACCGGATCGGCCCCGACCCGGGCGACGAGCTCCGCGGTGAGCGCGCCCGGCCCGCAGCCGACGTCGATCACCCGCTGCCCGGCTGCGACCCCGGCCAGATCGGCGAGCTGCGGCGAGAGCAGCACGGAGTACCGTCCCATGAACCGGTCGTACGCATCGGCGGCGACGTCGAAGAGCATGCCGGGAGACTAGAGCGCTGACCGATGAGTTTCGCCGAGCCTCGCCGTCATAGGTTCGACCACTCGGAAAAGGAGTCAAGGTGCCACAGATCACGCAGGTAGGCAGGGTCATGGTTCCCGTCGCCGACCAGGACACGGCGATCGCGTTCTACACCGAGAAGCTCGGCTTCTCGCTGACGGCGGACGTGCCGTTCGGCGAAGGAGACCGCTGGGTCGAGGTCGCGCCTCCCGCCGGCGGCGCCACGATCGCGCTCGTGCCGAGCAGGGACGACTACCCGACCGGCAGGATGACCGGCATCGCGCTCGACTCGACGGATCCGAAGGCGGATCACGCCGCGCTGACGGCGGCGGGCGTCGACGTCGACGCGGAGCTGATGGGCGGCGACGGCGTCGTGCCGCTGCTGTTCTTCTTCCGCGACCACGACGCGAACCACCTCATGATCGTCGAGAGCCGCCGGCTGAACTCTGGAGTCAGGTCTCGCGATCACACAGACCGCGTGTGATTGCGAGACCTGCGTCGGCTAGAGGCGCTCGATCACGGCGGCGATCGCCTGGCCCTGGCCGATGCACATGCAGGCCAGGCCATAGCGCGCGTCGCGCCGGTCGAGCTCGGCGAGCAGCGTCGCCGTGATGCGGGCGCCGGTGGCGCCGAGCGGATGGCCGATCGAGATGCCGCCGCCGTTCGGGTTGACGTCGCCGGCCGCCCAGCGCTCGTTCAGGTCGCAGTCGATCAGCGTCTGCAGGACGACCGAGGCGAACGCCTCGTTGACCTCGATCACGGCCATGTCGTCCCAGCCGAGGCCGGCGCGGGTGAGCGCCTGGGCGCACGCCTGCGGGTTGCCGTGCAGCATCCGGTACGGATCGACGCCGGCGATGCCGAACGAAACGAATCGCGCCCGCGGCGTCAGCCCGAGCCGGCCGGCAGCAGCCTCGCTGACGACGAGCATCGCGGCGGCGCCGTCGACGATCTGGCTCGAGTTCCCCGCCGTCACGCGACCGTCCTCGATGAATGCAGGCTTGAGCTCGGCGAGCCGCTCCGCCGATGTGTCGCGGCGCGGAGCCTCGTCGACCTCGAACGTCCCTCCGTCCGGGAGCGTGACCGGGACGATCTCCTGCTCGAACTTGCCGCCGTCGATCGCGGCGATCGCGCGCATGGTCGACTCGAGCGAGTAGGCGTCGAGCTGCTCGCGGGTGATGTTCCACTCCTTCGCGATCTCCTCGGCCGAGATGCCCTGCGGCACGATCGGCCACCGTTCGGCGATCTTCTGATTGAGGCCCGACCAGCCATCGGCACCGAGGTTCGAGCCCATCGGCACCCGCGACATCGACTCGACACCCGCGGCGACGATCACATCGAGGTGGCCCGCCTGGATCGCGGCCGACGCGTTGAACGCGGCCTGCATCGAGGAGCCACACTGGCGGTCGACCGTCGTCGCGGCGACCGTCTCGGGCCAGCCCGCGACGAGCGAGGCGATGCGGCCGACGTTGAAGGCCTGCTCCCCGACCTGGGTCACGCAGCCCATCTGGACGTCCTCGATCTCGGCCGTGTCGATGCCGATCCGGCCGACGAGGCCGTTCAGCACATCCGCGGCAAGATCGTCGGCCCGAACGGCCGCCAAGGTGCCGTTGCGGCGTCCGATTGCCGACCGCACTGCATCGATGATGAGAGCGTCAGCCATGCGGCCGTCACCCTACCAATGCGGTCCTGTCCCACAGGGCCCAGACGGCCGGCGGCTTGCGGAAGACGAGGCCGCGGGCAGCGGCCGGGCGAGCCGGGTCGAGGCGGAGCCGCGGCAGCCGGGCGAGGGCACGCTCGAGGGCGACGCGGGTCTCGAGCCGGGCGAGATGCATGCCCAGGCACACGTGGGGGCCGTGGGCAAATCCAACCTGGAGGCCGACGTTGTCACGCCGCACGTCGAACCGGTCGGGCTCGGCGAACACGGCGGGGTCGCGATTGGCACCCGCGAGCGAGACGGTGACGAGGTCCCCCTGACGCGAGCGGCACGCCTGCAAGCTCCGTGTCGCGCGTCACGTACCGGTCGACGACGGCTGCGGCGGGCTCGAGGCGGAGCGACTCCTCGACCGCTGCCGCGAGCAGGGCCGGCTCGGCTTCGACGAGCGCCTGCTGCGATGGATTCGAGAGCAGGTGCAGGAACGCGTTCGCGATCATCGCCTCCGTCGTCTCGATGCCGCCGAACAGGAGCACCGCGGCGTTCGAGGTCACCTGCGCCCGCGTCAGCCCACCGGTGTGCGCAGCGGCGGCGACGAGCGATGACGAGGGGTGACGGTCGAGCGCAGGCTCGACGGACGAGCACAGACGGGCGAATGCCTCCCGGCCGCTCCCGTCCGGCGCCGCTCCCGCGGTGATCGCCGTCACCTCGGCGACGATCGCGCCGTACCACGCCAACGCCTCTGCCGGGTCGGTCTCCTCGAGACCGAGCGCCTGCACCATCATCTCGACCGAGAGCGGGCCGGCGAGATCGCCCCGCAGGTCGGCGCGACCGTTGCGTTCGACGAGCGTGATCAGCCTGTCGACCTCCTGCCGCACGATCGCCGAGAACCGCTCGTTCACCGCCTGGAGGCGAAACGGCCGCGCAAAGGGATCACGATGGCGGCGATGCTCCTCCCCGTCGAGTGAGAGCATGCTCGGGCCGACGACCTGGGCGGTCGAGAATCGTGGGTCGTCGACCGTGAAGACGACCGTGTCTCGCATCACCTGCAGCGCAAGGTCGCGGCGGGTCACGATCCAGGCCTGCAACGCGGGTACCCACGAGACGGGCTCGTGCTCCCGCAGTCGAGCGAGCGCGGGGTGCGGGTCGTGCTCGAGCTCTGCGAGCGTGACCGTTGCGCCGACCGGGAACGTGACGGACACGCGGCCGACGATAGTGAATGGTCTAGCCTGTGAGGACGGCATTCGAGAAGGGAGACATGTGATGGCTGCAGTGGCGACCGGGGTCGAGGAACGGCTCCTGATTGGCGGCGAGTGGGTCGAGGCGGGCGACGGGCGACGGTTCGACGTCACCGACCCGGGCACCGGCGAGGTCGTCGGCTCCGTCCCCGACGCGGGCGAGAGCGACGTCGCCGCGGCGATCGACGCGGCCTCCGCCGCGCTCGATGAGTGGAAGGCGCAGCCCGCGCTGAACCGCGCGCGCATCCTCCGCCGCGCCGCCGACCTGATCCGCGAGCGCCGCGACCGCATCGCGCTCGTGATGACCTCCGAGCAGGGCAAGCCGCTCGCCGAGGCGGTCGGGCGAGGTCGACTACGCCGCCAGCTTCCTCGAGTGGTTCGGCGGCGAGGCCGAGCGCGTCTACGGGCAGGTCGTGCCGCCGATGAACACCGCCAACCGGGTGCTCGTGCTCCGCCAGCCGGTCGGCGTGACGGCCGCGATCACCCCCTGGAACTTCCCGGCCGCGATGATGACCCGCAAGCTCGGCCCGGCGATGGCCGCCGGCTGCACGAGCGTCGTCAAGCCGGCGAGCGCCACCCCGCTGACCGCCGCCCTGATCCTGCGGGCGATCGAGGACGCGGGCACGCCGCCCGGCGTCGTCAACCTGATCACGTCGCGCTCGGCGGGCATGGTCGCCGACCAGCTCTTCTCCGACGCGCGCGTGCGCAAGATCTCGTTCACGGGCTCGACCGAGGTCGGCAAGGACCTGATCCGGCGCTCCGCCGACCAGATCAAGCGGCTGTCGCTCGAGCTCGGCGGCCACGCGCCGTACATCATCTTCGACGACGCCGATCTCGACGAGGCCGTCGACGGGCTGATCGCGTCGAAGTTCCGCAACGCCGGCCAGACGTGCGTCTGCGCGAACCGCACCTACGTGCAGAGCGGCATCTACGACAGCCTTCGTCAGCCGCCTCGCCGAGAAGGTCACGAAGCTCGTCGTCGGGCACGGCACGACCGACGGCGTCACGATCGGCCCGATGATCGACGAGCGCGCGCGTCGACAAGGCCGACGAGCACGTGCAGGACGCGATCGCCCACGGCGCGCGCCTCGTCGTCGGCGGCGAGCGGCTCAGCGGCGGCGAGTACGCCGGTGGGTCGTACTACGCGCCGACCGTGCTCGACGGCGTCACGCCGGAGATGCTGATCTCGCACGAGGAGACCTTCGGCCCTGTCGCCGGCGTGACCCGATTCGAGACCGAGGAAGAGGCGATCCGGGTCGCCAACGACTCGATCTACGGGCTCGCGGCGTACTTCCACACGCGCGACTACGCGCGCCTCCTGCGGGTGGCCGAGAAGCTCGAGTACGGGATCGTGGGCGCGAACTCCGGGATCATCAGTGCCGCCAACGCGCCGTTCGGCGGCATCAAGGAGTCCGGCTACGGCCGCGAGGGCGGCGCCTTCGGCATCGACGAGTACGTCGACGTCAAGTACGTCCTCGTCGGCGGCGTCGGCGTTGGTCGTTTCGGCAAGATCTCGATCCGCTAGCGCGGAATCCTCGATCGCAGCAAATCCCTAAGGGCCGCTTCGCGGGCATGCTCCCCGGTGCGCCGCGGCCACGCTCGATATCCTGACCCCGTGCCGATCTTCTCCAGCAAGCCTGCCGCGCCCGCCGCGAGCGACCTCCGTCGCGAGCGTCGCGCGCTCCTGCTCCTCCGCGAGGACCGGCTGCGGGAGCTCGGCGGCCTCACGCTCGAGATGTACCGCCGCGATCACTTCAACGAGACGCTGATCATCGAGCGGTGCGCCGAGCTCGTCGCGATCGAGGCCCGCGCGAGCGAGATCGACGCGCTGCTCCAGGGCGCGCGAGGCCTCCGCCGTCGCGGAGCCGCGATCTGCACGTGCGGCGCACCGCTGCTGATCGGCGCCCGCTTCTGCCCGAGCTGTGGTCGCTCCCTGATCGACGAGACGTCCCCCGCCGTGGAGGCGTAGAGGCGACGGATGACGGCGTGCCCGCGCTGCGGCGGAGACATCGCCGCAGGGCAGGAGTTCTGTCTCGAGTGCGGGCTCCGGCTCCCCGGTGCGTCCCGCCTCGGGCCGGCACCGGCGAGCCCGCGCCAGGTGATGCTGCCGCTGCTCGTGGCGGCGGTCGTCGCCATCGCCGGCGCCGCGGCCGCGATCGCGTTGACGCGTGACACGGCGACGGCGACCACGATCCTCACCGCCACCGGAGGCAGCGAGACCGTTCGCCGCCGCCACCGTGCGGCTCGGAGTCCGCGCTCGCCGAGTGGCCCACCGGGACGACGGGCTGGACGAACATCCTCGATCTCGGTTCCGAAGGTAGACGGCCGTGACGCTGCCGTTGCGCGCGCAGAGCAGGCTCGCCGGAGGGGATTGCGACGTGTCGGCGTGCTCGATTCGTCGCGCTATGCGAGCCTCCATCCCGGGTACTGGGTCGTCTTCGCCGGCGTCTATCCGAGCGAGCCGGAGGCGACGAGCCGCCTGCGCGAGGCCCGCGGGGTGCAACGCGGTGCCCGCACCCAACGCGTCAGCCGCTGATCCGTTGCCTTCGGTGGCAAATTCGAGCCCGAGTTTGTAACAACGAAGCAAAGCGGGTAGACTCGACGTATCAATCGGGTGACTACCACCCATTATCCGCCTACATACAGTGTTTCCGAGGGAGTGAGATCCGCCTGATGGAAGACCACGTCGCCTATTTGCAGTCCTGCATGTATCAATATTCACGGGCGATCTACCGGTCGATCAAGGATCTGATCGACCCGTACACCGATCACGAGACGCGCCTCGAGTCGCGCCGCGCGGTGCTGGAGGAGTGCGAGCTGACGATGTCGCGCCTTGCAGCCGATCCGCAGTACTTCGCGCGCCCCGATCGTGCGCTTTTCCAGGACATTCGCCGCTACTTCCCGATCACCGCGCAGGCCCGCGTTGCCTGGTCGGTGCGCGAGGGCGTCGGCGCCGCGATCGCGTTCATCGAGCAGCAGATCGAGGCCGGAGCGTTCGACGGCGGCATCGCCCGCTGCAAGGCGACGACCCGCAAGGGCAAGGCCTGCCAGCGGACACCGCTGCCGAACCGCGACTACTGCCCGTCGCACCAGCATCTCGAAGCACGCACGTCGCTCGCTGCGTAGCCGCGCGTGACGGAGGGTGAGGCTTTAGCCTCTACCCGCACGTCGCCTTGCGAGCTGAACCTGCGGGTGAGGCTGAAGCCTCTCCCCAACCCCGTCCCGGCTCTCCACCGCCCTCATCCCGGCGGTAAGCTCGACCCCACGATGTCCCACGACACCGACAAGCTCATCCGTCAACTCTCGCTCGTCGCCTTCCTGATGGCGGAGCGCCGGCCGCTGACCGCCCGCGACGTCAAGGGCAACGTCGAGGGCTACTCGGAGATGTCCGACGAGGCGTTCGCGCGGCGGTTCTACTCCGACCGCGCCGAGCTCACCGGGCTCGGCGTGCCGCTCCACTCGCAGCGCGACGAGTTCACCGGCGAGGAGCTCTACACCCTCCGCTCCGAGAACTACTTCCTCGACCGGCTCGATCTCAAGGACGACGAGCTGGCGGCGCTGCAGACGGCGCTCTTCTACCTCGACGGCAAGTTCGCCTACGCCGAGCCGTTGCGCCTCGCGCTGCAGAACCTGGCACTCGGCCGGCCGGGGTTCGACGAGGCGCGCACCGACACGGCCGAGCGCGTCCGGGTCAGCGCACCGGACTACTCGCCCGAGCTCGCCGGCCGCCTGTCGAAGCTCGAGGCGGCGATCTCGAAGCAGCGGACGATCAAGTTCAACTACTGGTCGCCCCAGCGCGACAAGGTCAGCGAGCGCACGCTCAACCCCTACGCGCTCCGGCTCGACGAAGGAGTCTGGTACGTCGTCGGCCAGGATCTCGACCGCGCCGCCGTCCGCACCTTCCGGGTCTCCCGCATCCGCGGCGACATTCGCTTCGCGACGCGGCGCGAGCGCGACTTCCGGCTGCCGCCCGACTTCGACGTCGAGGCGCATCGCGTCCCCCGACCCTGGCAGATCGGCGAGACCGTCGGCACGGCTCGCATCGCCGTGCAGGGCGACACCGCCTGGTGGGTCCACCGCACGCTCGCGGATGCGGGCGTGCTCACGGACGGCGTCTTCGAGACCACGTTCGCGCGGATCGAGCCGCTGGCCGGCTGGGTGCTGCGCCAGAACGGGCGCGCGATCCCGCTCGAGCCCAAGGCGCTGCGCGACGCGGTCGCCGACGGGCTCGCGCTGCTGCGCGAGCAGCACGACGGCGAGAGCCCCGTGCTGGCCCGCGAGCGCCGCGTCGACGTGTCGACCGAGCGTGGCGACCGTCCCGTCGGGCCGATCGCGCCGGAGCGCTTCGGCGTGCTCCAGGCGCTCCTCGCGCATGTCCTCTCCGCCTGCGGCGAGAACCGCGACGCCCGCCTCGACGCCGACGATCTCGCCTCCCGGTTCTCGATCCCGCGCGAGGAGCTGCAGGACACGCTCTCGCTGCTCAACCTGGTCAACTTCGGCGGCGGCTGTTACACCGTCTACGCCGAGGTCGACGAGGAGGCGGGAATCGTCCGGGTCGACAAGGAGCTCTACGGCGACGTGTTCCGCAAGCCGCCCCGCCTGACGCCGCTCGAGGCGCGCGCGATCCGGCTCGCGATCGACTACGTCGGCCCCACGATCGCCGCCGAGGCGCACACGCCGCTCGACCGGGTGCGCAAGAAGCTCGAGGAGACGTTCGGCCAGTTCGACCTGCCGCAGACGCTCCGCGGCGACGCGGGCGACGCCGAGGAGCAGCTCGTGCGCACGCTCTCGGACGCCGTCGAGAAGCGGCGCGTCGTCGAGATCGAGTACCTGAAGGAAGGCGACGAGACGCCGACGACGCGCTCCGTCGAGCCGTACTCGTTCGTGCGCGAGCTGCCGGTCTGGCGCGTCCACACCTGGGATCGCACCGCCGACGGGCCGCGCACCTACCGCCTCGACCGGATGCGCTCCGCCCGTCTCACCGAGGAGTCGTTCGAGCCCCGCGAGGCGTTCGACCCGAGCTACCTCACCGAGCCGCGCCTTGCCCGGCTCTGGCACTCCCCCGTCGTCGCGCGCTGGAAGGTCGAGCAGCGCGGCGGCCGGCTGCTGACCGACAAGGCGGCGCTGTCGGAGCTGCCGTTCAAGACCGACGAGTGGCTCCTCTCCGAGGTGCTCGCCGACGCAGGCGAGACGGTCGTGCTCGAGCCGGCCGACATGCGGGCGCGCATCGCCGCCCGTGCGCGCGCGCTCCAGCAGGAGCTCGGCGTCACGGTGCGCCGGAAGCGCCCGGCAGCACGAGCCTGAACGTCGAGCCCTGACCAGGGGTCGATTCGACCTCGACCTCTCCCCCGTGCGCCCGCGCGATCGCCCGCACGACGGCGAGCCCGAGGCCCGAGCCCGGTCGGTCGCTCGTGAGCCGGACGCCCGGCTCGAACATGCGCTCGAGGTCGGCGGCCGGGATGCCGTCCCCTTCGTCGGCGACCTCGATCGTGATCACGCCGCCGCGGCGGGCCGCCGTCACGGTCGACCTCGCCTCCGTCTGGCGAGTGCCCGATCGCGTTGCCGATCAGGTTGTCGAGCGCCTGTCGCAGCCGCTCGGGGTCGCCCACGACGACGAGCCCGTCCTCCGTCCGGGCGACGACGCTGAACCCGCTCGTGAGCGCCGCCGTCTCGGCGGCATCGAGCGCGAGGCGGCCGACATCGAGCCGCTCGGCGCGGAGGGAGACCGTCGGTGCCTCGACGAGGAGCCGCTCGATGCTGACGAGCGCTGCCTCCGCGAGCTCGAGGAGCCGCTTCTGCCTAGCGCTCGTCTGCGTCGGGATAGGCAGCCGCGATCGCGACGAGCGCCGCAACGGGGCTCCGGATCTCGTGCACGACCACGGCGAGACCGCTCGGGTCGCCGCTCATCCCGCCCGCTCCGTGATCCGCTCGACCGCCCAGGCCGCCGTCTCGGCGAGCATCGGGTCGTCGCTCACCACCCATGCCTCGGCGAGTGGCAGGTCGTCCGCGGCGCCCACGTTGCCGAGCGCGGTGAGCGCGTTCCGGCGCAGCCAGCGGGGGTCGTTGCGCGGAACGTAGAGGCGGTCGACCTCGTCGATCAGCTCCGCGCCGTCGCGCGTGAGCCAGTCGAGGAGCGAGACGTTCGGGGTCGCACCGGCCGGGAGCGGCCGGTCGGCGCGCCGCTTCTCGATGCCGCGATTCCAGGGGCAGACGTCCTGGCAGATGTCGCAGCCGTAGACGGACGCGCCGAGCTCCACCCGGTAGGGCTCCGGCACGGGAGCCGGGGCCTGCGTCCAGAACGAGAGGCAGCGGTTCGCGTCGAGCACGCCGGGATCGTCGAGCGCGCCGGTCGGGCAGGCGTCGATGCAGAGGCGGCAGCGGCCGCAGTCGAGATCGAGCGGCGCGGTCGACTCGATCTCGGCGTCGGTGACGAGCGTTCCGAGCACCACCCAGGAGCCGTGCTCGCGCGTGATCATCATCGTGTTCTTGCCGTAGAACCCGACGCCCGCGCGCCGCGCTCCCTCCCGGTCGACGTGCTGGTTCTCGTCGACGAGCACGCGGTAGCGCCCGCCGAGCTGCCTGCCGAGCGCATCGAGGCGCTCGCGGAGCAGCGCGTAGTGGTCGATCCAGGCATAGCGCGGCAGGCGTCCTTCGCCGGGCGCCGGGTCGGGCGCGTCGGCCCAGTAACAGAGGGCCGCCGACACGACGGTGCGCGCCTCGCCGTCGAGCAGCAGCTCGGGGTGGCACGAGACCTCGGGCCGCGCCATCGTGAACTTCATCCCGGCGAAGAGGCCGCGATCGCGCCGGTCGATGATGTGCTGCTCGGTCTCGTCGTAGGCCTCCGCCGGCGCCGCGCCGATGACGTCGATCCCGAGCTCCTCGGCTGCGCGTGCGAGCTCGGCGGCCGTCATGAGAGGATTCTGCCCGTGAAGGCGATCCGAATCCACGAGGACGGCGGGCCTGAGGTCCTGCGGTACGAGGACGTTCCCGATCCGGAACCGGCCGACGGCCAGGTTCTCGTCCGCCTCGCAGCCGCGTCGCTCAACCACCTCGATGTGTGGGTGCGCATGGGCCTCCCTTCCGTGCCGAAGCCCCGGATCCTGGGAGCGGACGGTGCCGGGGTCGTCGAGGCGCTCGGATCGGGAGTCGACGGATTCGCCGTCGGCGACCGGGTCGTGCTCAACCCCGGCCTCGAGCACGGGCACCTGATCTCGGTGCTCGGCGAGCATTCCGACGGCACCCACTGCGAGCTGATCGCGGTCGACGCGGCGCAGGTGTTCGCGCTCGACGACGCGCTGACGTTCGAGCAGGCGGCGGCATTTCCGCTCGTCTACGAGACCGCCTACCGGATGCTCGTCACCAAGGCGGCCGTGCAGCCGGGCGAGTGGGTGCTGATCTGGGGCATCGGCGGCGGGGTCGCGACGGCGGCGTTCGAGATCTGCCGGGCGCTCGGCGCACGCACGATCGTCACCTCCGGCAGCGACGAGAAGCTCGCGCAGGCGCTCGCCTGGGGCGCCGACGTCGCGGTGAACCACCACACCGGCGACGTCGTCAAGACCGTGAAGGAGGCGACCGGTGGCGGCGCCGACATCGTCGTCGAGACGGTCGGCGAGGCGACCTGGGCCAGGTCGCTCGCCGCGGTCGCGCCCGCCGGCCGTGTGGCCGTCTGCGGCGCGACGAGCGGCCCGAACCCGCCGGCTGCGCTCCATCGGTTCTGGTGGAAGCAGCTGACGGTCTACGGCTCGACGATGGGCTCGCGGGACGACTTCCTCGGCGCGTACGACCTGATTCGCAGCGGCCGTGCCCGGGTGCACGTCGACACCGTCATCCCGCTCGCCGAGACGCGGGCCGCGCACGAGCGTCTCGAGGCGGGCCTGCAGCTCGGCAAGATCGTCCTGTCGATTCCCTAGCTCCTCGGCGCGGCAGGAAACCCGGGCGAGAGGCTGAAGCCTCTCTCCATGCGCGATCCCGTCTCTCGCTGCCTTGCTCTCGCTGCTCTCGTCGTCGCGGCGCTCGGATTCACGGGCGTCGGCGAGGCGGTGCGGAGCGCCGTCCTGCCCGCCGGCAGCGTCGGCACCGCCCAGCTACGAGCCGAACGCGGTCACGGGCGACAAGATCCGCTCCGGTGCCGTCACCGGGGCGGACATCAAGAACGGGACGCTGAAGGCCGGCGACCTCGCTCCGGGGACGATCCCCGCCGGTCTCGCGTTCGTCGTCCGCCGGGCGACCAAGGACCTGACGGCCCTCGGCGAGGCGCAGCTCCTGATCCCCTGCGACACCGGCCAGGTGCCGGTCGGCGGCGGCGGTGGGTTCCTCTCGACGACGACCACGGACTACGCCGGCAACGACTTCTACGGCAGCCTGATCAACTCGGCCCCGGCGAACGGCACCAACGCCGTCGACGATCGCGCCAAGGCGACCGGCTGGATCATCACCGCCCGCAGCTCGGGCGGCAAGAAGCGCCTCGCCGGCTACGTGATCTGCGCCTACACGCCGACGAAGGCCCCGGCCAAGGCAGCTACACCCCAGCCGCCGACGCCGTAGCGGGCTAGCCGAAACCCAGGATGAACTTGGCGTCGTCCGACATCCGGTCGGGCGTCCACGGGGGGTCGAACGTCAGCTCGACGTCGACCTTCTCGACGCCGGGCAGCGCCGCGACGGCGTCGTGGATGCCTTCCTGGATCATCGGGCCCGCCGGGCAGCCCATCGAGGTCAGCGAGTGGATGATCTTCACGTTCGAGCCCTCGATCTCCGCCTCGTAGAAGAGGCCGATCTCGACGATGTCCATGCCGAGCTCGGGATCCTCGACCCCGTGCAGCGCTTCGATGACGTCGTTCTCGGTGACCATGCGGCCACTCTAGCTGTGAGGCGGCAGGCCTCAGCCGGCGACAGGCTTCAGCCTGTCGTCCGGGCCGGCGCCAGTCTCTCCGCCCCGGTCAGCACGAGGTCGAGCATCTGGCCGATCGCCTCGTCGAACGAGGTGTTCTCGATCACGGGCACGTCGAAGCGGCGGGCGCGCTCGAGCAGGACGTCCTGGATCATCCGGATCTCGGTCATCCCGTCGAGATACTTCTCGAGCGGCCGGAGGCCGTCGGTCGTCGCGTCCCGCACCCAGAAGTGGCTCCGGTGGAGATCCTCGTCGCTGATCGCGACCACGCACTGGACGACGAGCGCGTCGGCGCGGTCGACCGAGATCATCCCGGGCACGATGTGCACGCCCTCGAGCACCATCGACCAGCCCTCGGTGAGCGAGCGGTCGATCGCCGCCTCGACGCCGACGAGCACGTTCCGCGTCTGGTCGAGAAACCCGAGCAATGCGGCATCGGCCACATCCTCGTCGGCGCGGCTCAGCCCCAGCTCGGCGTCGAAGCTCGAGAAGTGCACCGACGGCATGAACTCCCGCGAGAAGAAGGCCCGCATCGTCTGCCGGATGAAGTCGGTCGAGGTCACCCGCGTGATCCCGAGGCGGTGCGCCGTCTCGGTCGCGAGGGTCGACTTGCCGGTGCCCGTCGCACCGCCGACGAGGAGGAAGATCGGCAGCTCGAGCTGCTGGAGCACCTGGAGCCGGCGCAGGCGCCGGATCGTCCTGGCGGCCTCGGACTCTCCGAGCACCTCCGTCGCAAGCTCCGACAGCCGGTCGAGATCGAGCTCGACCTCACGGCGCTTGCCCATGTCCGCCTCGGCCAGGCGCGCGAGGTCGTAGGCCCTCGTCGGCGTCAGGCCCGTCGCGGCGAGCGCGCGCGCCATCAGCCCCTTCGACCACGGCGGCCCCTCGTCGCCGCCGAGCGGCAGCGGCGCCAGGTAGCGGCGCTCGCTCACACGCCCACCATCGCGCTCGCGATCGCCTCGGCCGCAAGCCGCTCCAGCTCCGCGTCGAGATCGGCTTCGCCGGCGAGCGGCACGACGTCGTTTCCGGCCAGAACGACCTCGATTCCGCGCCGCGCCGCCTCCTCGGCGACGACGTCGATCGCGGCGGCCTTGATCTCGACGACCACGACGTCCGCATCGAGGCCGGCGAGCTCGCGCCGGAGCGCAGCGCGGTCGGAGAGGCTGCCCGAGACGGAGACGACATCGGCGCCGTAGGCCGCAGCGGAGATGCTCGGCGATCCGCTCGTGATGCGCGGCGGGCGCGGTGCCGAAGAACGCGACCCTCCGGCCCCGGACGTCGGCGAGCGGCCGCGGACGCAAGACGGCGCGGACGACGGGGACGCCCGGTCGCGTCAGCTCGGAGAGCTGTGCCGCGAGCGCGACCGTGCTCGACGCCGTCCTCGGCCATCGCCACGACGACGAGATCCGCGAGCAGCGCCCGGTACGGATTGAGATACCCGGTCGCAACCGCGTGATCCTGATGCGCGCCGACGACGAGGATGCGGCGCTCGGCCGCGATCGGCGGCAACGCAGCGCCACTGCCGTCGAGCACGATCAGGTCAGGCCCGAGATCCTCGGCGATCCGCGTGCCCGCGAGAACGTTCGAGACACCGACCGCCCCGGCGAGCCCACCACCGCAGCGCCGGCAACCGACCGTCGGCAGCCCCGTCAGGGCTGCCGTCTCGAGGTGGTCGGACGCCGCATGGCGCCCGGCGCGGGAGAGCTCGAGCAGGTCGGCCACGGTCGGCTGCACGTCGATCGACCTCGGGCTCGGCCGGCCCCCCTCGCCCCATCGCGACGACGACGACGCGGCGATCGCGGGCCATCACCCGCGCGACGTGCCCGGTCACGGCCGTCTTGCCGACCCGCTTGCCGGTGCCGATCACGGCGACGGACGGCGTCCCGATCGGCTCGAAGCGCGGCGGCTCGAGCCTGAAGTCGGCGCCCTCGTACGGCACGCCGAGCGCCAGGGCGCGGGCGGCGAGCCGGAACCGTGGCCGGAGGCCCGAGCACGGGCTCATCCGAGAGATCGAGCACGACATCGGGCGCGTGCTCGAGGATTGCCGCCTCGAGCGACGACGCGAGCGGCACGCCGTACTCCTCCCCGCCACGCAGCTTCTCGGTGCCGCCGACGAGGACGCAGGCGACGATCTCCTGCGGCAGCTCCGCGAGGGCGTCCCTGACCACGGAGGCGTAATGCTCTCCGTCGATCACGGCCACCGCTCTCACGAGCGCGCTGTCACCTCGGACTCGATCCGGCCGGTGTACTTCTCGTACTCGAAGGTGTCGGTGGAGAACTGGATGATGCGCTCCTGTCCGTGGAACGGATGCCGGCGCCAGATGTCGACATGGCTGCCGGTGATCTCGATTACGTTGTAACAGGGGCGAGAGTTCCCCCGCAAGCGCAGCGACGAGACGGTGCCGGTGTTGACGACGAAGAGGTTCTCGAGCCGCCACGCGTACGGGACGTGCTTGTGACCGGAGAGAACGAGCTGCACGCCCGCTCGCAGGAGGCATTCGATCACGTCTCCCGCGTCGTAGACGACGTTTCGCTCCCTCCCGGTGCCGGGCACAGGCAAGAGATGGTGATGCAGCACGAAGACCCTCAGGTCTGCGGGCTGAGCTGCGAACTCGCGCTCGATCCACGGGTAGCGGCCACGCCCGATCTGGCCGTGGTCGAGATCGGGCTCGGTCGAGTCGATCGAGACGACCGTCACCCCGCCCTTGCGCAGGACGCTGTTGCGCTCGCCGAACAGCTCCTCGAAGTGCACGTAGCCGACGTTGCGCGAGTCGTGGTTCCCGGGGATGACGACCAGTGACTCGCATTCGATCTTGTCCAGGTACTGGCGGGCGAGCTGGTACTCGTGCTTGAACCCGAAGCTCGTGAGGTCGCCGGAGCAGATCACGATGTCGGGCTGCGAGCTCGTTGATCTCGGCGATCGCGCGGTCGAGCAGGGTCGCCTCGAAGTACTGCTCCCCGCAGTGCAGGTCGGAGAAATGCGCGATCCTGAAGGGGTTGGCGGCGCCGTTGGCCATGGCCGCAGTCTAGGTGGGGACGCCGCCCCGGTCGAGAGGGCCGTCCGAGAGCGCGAGTACCGTTGACTCGTGCGGTCGGAATCCCACCGGTTCCAGGCCTACCGCGGCACCGAGCCGCCGCGGTTCGCGAACCGAATCGAGCTCGAATGCGCCAGGATCCTCGACTGGTACGGAGTCGCCTGGGATTACGAGCCGACCTCGTTCGTGCTCGAGCGTGACGACGAGGGACGCGTCACGCGGGCGTTCACGCCCGACTTCTACCTTCCGGACGAGGATCTCTACATCGAGGTGACGGTGATGAAGCAGTCGCTCGTGACCCGGAAGAACCGCAAGCTTCGCGAGCTCCGCGAGCAGTACCCGCACGTCAACGTCAAGCTCTTCTACCGGCGCGATCTCGAGCGCCTCGCCCAGCGATACCGACTGAAGCTCGCATCGTAGGCGCCCCCGACACCGTCGGAGAGGTGGTCATCTCGGCTGCCGAGATCGCTGCGCGCGTCGGCGAGCTCGGCGCTGCGATCGCCGCGGACTACGCCGGCCGCGAGCCGCTGCTCGTGGCGCCGCTGAAGTCGAGCGCCGTCTTCCTCGCCGACCTCTCGCGGGCGATCCCGATCCTGCACACGATCGACCTGATCGAGCTGGCGGGCTACTCGGACGGCGGCCGTGGCGGTGTCCGGCTGCTCAAGGATCTCGACCAGTCGATCGAGGGACGCGACGTGATCCTCGTGGCGGATGTCGTCGACACGGGCCTGACGCTCGCGTTCCTCACGCGCACGCTCGCGCAGCGCGGCCCGAAGAGCATCGCCGCCGTGACGCTGCTCGACCGCCCCTACCGCCGCCTCGTCGAGAACATCGGGCTCGAGTACGTCGGCTTCACCGTCCCGGACGAGCTGTTCGCCGGCTACGGCCTCGGGCTCGAGGAGCGCTGGCGGGCGCTTCCGGATGTGCGGATCATCCCGGCCGAGGCGCTCCCGGCCGCGGCCACCGACGCCGCCTGACGCGGCGAGCTGCGAGCGGGGCGAGGCTTCAGCCTCTCGCCCTGGGCTTCGTCCACCGGCGCCGGCCGATCGAGCGCCCGCAACGCCTCCGCCGCCTCGCGCCGCAGCGGCCCGATCGAGGCGCGGTAGTCCTCGTCGTTGACGCGGCCGGCGCGGTGGTCGGCCTCGAGCTCCTTCAGCGCCGCGAGCGCGCGATCGCGCTCCTCCGCGAGGGCCAGCCGGCGGCGGCGCTCCGGCGTCAGCTCGTCGAGCTCGTCCGAGACGGGCTCCGGCTCGCGGAGGAACGGCAACGCGACCAGCACGACACAGAGGACGGCCAGCGCCGCCCCGAGAACCAACGCGATGTTCACCGGCCGCGGGCGGGGGGCTGGCCGGGCTGCCGGCCTCGTCGTAGCGCACGGCGAGGCGACGCTGCTCGCGCGCATCCGGCCAGAGCGCGATCACCGACCCGAGCAGGAACACGATCCCGGCGAGCCAGATCAGGTTCACGAGCGGCTTGACGAAGATGCGGAAGTAGACGGAGCCGTCGTCGTTGATCTGCTCCGGGATCACGAACAGGTCCTCACCGGTCGGGTAGTCGGTGCGGATGCCGACCTCGGACGAGACCTGCGGATCGGGACCGGCGATCTTGTACGAGTTCTTCCCCGCTTCGAGCGTGCCGAGATCCTTGCCGTTCCGGCTCACGAGCAGGTGCGCGCGCACCTCGGCTGCGTGCGGGGTGTCGCGCTCCGTGAGCGAGGTGTAGGTGACCTTGTACCCCGAGACCTCGAGCGACTGCCCCTGCGCGAGCTTCCCTTCGACGACCGAGTCGTAGGCGCTCGAGCCGGCGATCCCGATCGCCAGCAGGACGATCGCCACGTGCACGACGTAGCCCCCGTAGCGGCGCCGGTTGCGCCCGATCAGCGAGGTGAAGGCGCCGGGCCACGACTCGTTCGAGAGCGCCTTGCGCGCCTTCGTGCCCCGGACGAACTCGAGCGCGATCGCCGCCAGCACGAACGCCGAGAAGGTGTAGGCGATCAGCCCCGGAATCGAGGAGCCCGCCCCGAGGAAGAGGAGCACGACGCCCGTCGCGACCGAGACGATGGCCGGCCACGGTGAAGGTCCGCCCGAGCCCGCGCAGCGAAGCGCGCCGCCAGGCGATCAGCGGCCCGACGCCCATCAGCAGCAACAGCGGCAGCCCGAAGATGCGGAGGAAGAAGTCGTAGTACGGGCGGCCGACGACCACGGACGTGCCGCGAACCGCCTCCGAGAGGATCGGCCAGGCGACGCCCCAGAGGATCGTCAGGCACAGCGCCACGAGCAGCAGGTTGTTGTAGAGGAACACCGCCTCGCGCGAGACGAGCGACTCGAGCCTCGTCGTCGAGCGAAGCAGCGGCAGGCGCCAGATGATCAGCGCCGTCGAGAAGATGACGGCGATCACGATGAACGCGAGGAACCACGGGCCGATGTCGCTCTGCGAGAACGAGTGGATCGAGTTGACGACCCCGGAGCGCGTCAGGAAGGTGCCGAACAGCGAGAGGCAGAACGCGAGCGCGACGAGAACGACGTTCCACACCTTCAGCATCCCGCGCTTCTCCTGGATCATCACCGAGTGGAGGAAGGCGGTGGCGGCGAGGAACGGCATCAGGGCGGCGTTCTCGACCGGATCCCAGGCGTAGTAGCCGCCCCAGCCGACCTCGACGTAGGCCCAGTGCGCCCCGAGCAGCTGGCCGACGCCGAGAGCCGTCCAGGCGATCAGCGTCCAGCGGCGCGTCGCGACGATCCAGCGCTCGTCGGTGCGACCCGAGAGCAGTGCGCCCATCGCGAACGCGAACGGCACCGCCAGGCCGACGTAGCCGAGGTAGAGGAACGGCGGGTGCGCCATCATGTACGGGTTCTGGAGGCTCGGGTTGAGCCCGGCGCCGTCGAGCGGGGTCACCTGCGTCGCGAACGGGCTCGCCACGACGACGAGGAGGAACGAGAAGCCGACCGCGATCGCGGCGAGCACCGGCGTCACCCAGACGACGAGGTCGCGGGTGCGGTTGCGATTGACCCAGACGGCGAGCGCGGCGTACCCGGTCAGGATCAGGAGCCAGAGGAGCAGCGAGCCCTCCTGCCCGCCCCAGAACGCCGACAGCTTGTAGACGCCGCCGAGCGACCGGTTGGAGTGGTCGGCGACGTAGGTGAGCGAGAAGTCGCTGCGCAGGAACCCGGCCGCGAGCACGCCGGCCGCGACGACCGTCGAGCCGAAGGCGGCGATGAGGGCGTTGCGCGCGGACTGGGCGAGCCGACGCCGCCGTCGCGAGGCCGCGTAGGCGCCTGCCACGGTCGCGTACAGGCAGAGGCCCAGCGTGACGACGAGCGCCGCCCGCCCGAGCTCAGCCATCTACTGCGCGGACGGCTTGGCGGCCGAGTACTTCGAGGGGCACTTCGTCACCATCGAGCCCGGCGTGGCGACGAAGGTGCCGTTCCGGAGCCGGCCGTCGACGACGATGTCGCGGTCGGTCTGGAAGAGGTCGGGAACGCTGCCCGTGTAGACCACCGCGACCGTCTTGCTCGACGGGTCCTTCACGTCGCGCAGCTTGAAGCGCAGGCCGCCTGCGTGCGAGTCTCCTGTCGGCTTCCCGACCACCTTGCCGACGAGCGACACCTTTCCTGTCTGTGCCGTCGAGCTGGCTCGGCTTGAGCGACGGCGTTCCCCCACCTGCAATCGAGGTGTAGAGGAGAAAGACTGCGAGCACCGCCGCGATCGAGAGGGCGATGACGAGTCGCGCCGGAGACCGCTTCCTGGCCACGGTAGAGAGGATACCCGACGCCGAGCCGACGCCGGCAGGCGTGCACGATCCAGGGTCAGCCCCTAGGCGGCGCGCATGGTGCGCTTCTGACCCGGGATCTCGTACCCGTGGTCGTGGCACAGCGAGCCCGGCGAGTCCTCGGTGAAGGCATCGCAGTAGCCCTTGCCGTACGCGGCCCGCATGAAGGCGGAGACGACCTCGAGGTTCCACTCGGTCACGTCGGCAGCCTCGCGCCAGAGGTCGGCGAGGCGGAGGTCGATGTCGAGCTCCAGCAGGTCGATGCGCGTGGGCTGTTCCATGGTTCAAGGGTACGAGTGGTATCGGACGGCATCAGAATCCCCGCAAAGAGGCACATTTTCGGGGCACTGGGGTGAGGCTCGAGCCTCGCCCCAGGTAGCTTCCCGGTATGGCGCGCATCCGTGTCGGCCTGCCCGGCATCCCCGCCCGCGACGACCCGCAGCGGGCCGATCGAGCTCCTGCTCGAGCGCGGCTACGACGCCTGCGAGATCGACTTCGAAGGCGGCTTCTGGATGGACTACCCGTGGGCCGAGAAGCTCGGCGAGGTGGCGCGCGCCGCAGACATCGTGCTGTCGGTCCACGCACCGCTGTTCGGCTTCATGGGTCATCTCGAGGCCGAGGGACGGAAGTTCTCCTCCGCCGTCGGCGCGCTCGACCGCAGCGCCGGCATCGCGGCGGCGTGCGGTGCCGAGGTCGTCGTGTTCCACCCGGGCTTCCTGCTCGGCCGCTCGCGCGAGGACGCGATCGCGTCGGTCGTCGAGCAGCTCGGCACGCTGCGCGAGCGGCTCGAGGGCAAGGGACGCGCGGTGCCGTTCGGCGTCGAGGTGATGGGGCGCGTGCGCGACCTCGGCTCGCTCGACGATGTCGTCGAGATCTCCGCCCGGACGGGCTGGGTGCGGCCCGTGCTCGACTTCGCCCACATGCACGCGACGAGCGACGGCGCGTATCTCGAGGCGAGCCTGTTCGCCGAGGCGCTCGAGGCAGTCGACGACGTGCTCGAGCCGGGCGTGCCGTTCCACATCCACTTCTCCGACATCGCCTACGCGAACCGCAACGAGAAGCACCACCTGCCCTACGGCGAGGGGACGCTGCGGGCCGATCCGCTGCGGGAGGCGCTCGAGCGCTTCGAGCGGCCCGCGACCGTGATCTCCGAGTCGCCCGACGAGGCCTCGAGCCAGGCGATCAGGTCGATTCTCGCCCGCGCCTGAGCGTCTCAGCCCGGACGACCGGCTGAAGCCGGGCGCCGCGGCGACCGGATTCATCCTGTCGTCCGGGCTTCGACCTTGGAGCCGCCGAGGAGCGCTGCGAGCGCCTCCTCCACCTCGACCGCCTCGTCGTCGCGGTCGCGCGAGCGGAGGAACTCGGCGAGCGCCTCGAGCGGCGCGATCTGATGGCGCCGGAACCCGGTCGGCCGCAGGATCTCCTCTGACTCCCGCAGGAGCCGCTCGGCCTCGTCGTCCTTCCCCTGCGCCGCCCGGACGAGCCCGAGCGCAAGCCGCGTCGTCGAACGCGACGACACGTCCCCCGCGCCGACGGTCTCGCGGGACTCGAGGGCGAAGCGCTCCGCCTCCTCGAGGCGCCCCTGGTCGAGCAGCACCTGCGCCAGGAGGCGCTGGCTCTCGACCATCGTTCCCCGGTCCTGGATCGGCTTGAGCAGGCGAATCGCCTCCCGCAGGGTCTCCTCGGCCCCGTGGAGGTCGCGCTTGTCCCAGAGCACGACTCCGAGCCAGTTCAGCGTGCGGGCGAGCGTCAACGTCGCCCCGCTCTCGGTGAAGATCGCTCGCGCCTCGTCGAGGGCGGCCTCGGCGTCGCCCAGCCGGCCCTCGATCGCCGCCTGCCGGCCCGACGCGCGCAGGATCCAGCCCCGCGTCGTCGGGCTCCCGCTCGTCCCGGCGAGCTCGATCGCGAGCGCGAGCGGCTCGTGAGCCCGGTCGGTCTCGAGGCGGGCGTTGTAGACGTCGTTCAGCTCGAGCAGCACTCCGCTCTGGAGGTCGGCGCGCCCGATCCGCTCCGCGATCGCGAGCCGCTCGTTCGCCAGGCGCACGACCTCCTCGAGGTCGCCCTCCCAGTACGAGACCGTGCCGATCACCTCGAGCGCATCGAACCGCCCCACGTCGTCGCCCTGCTCGACGACGGCGAGCGCCCTGCCGGCGAGCTCCCTCGCGCAGGCGTTGTCGGCGTCGCGGAACAACGACACGCGCGCCAGCGCGGTCAGGGCACGAACCTCGACCCGGTGATCGCCCGCGCTGCTCGCTGCCTCGCTCACCTCGTGCATCTCGGCCGAGACGGTCGGGAAGTCGGACATGCGCCACGCAGCGTGGGCCGCGAGGTAGCGCCGCTCGAGGTTCGGCTCGAGCTCGACCGAGCGCGAGAAGAGCCGGCGCGCGACGTTGTTCGCCTCGCGCGCGAGCGCTCGCCGACCCGCCTGCTCGAGGGCATCGGCGGTCTCGGTCGCGAGCTCCTCGGGAACGGCTCCCTCCAGCTCCTCGGCGAGCTGCGTCGCGACGTCGAGGTGGAAGGCCCGGATCTCCACGAGCTCGTCCGCGACCGGCCGCTCCGCGAGCCACTGCGCCATCTGACGGTGGAGGAGGGCCCGCGACGACTTCGACAGCCCCGCGTACGCCACGTCCCGAATCAGCACATGCTTGAAGCGATACGCCTCCTCGCCACGGATCGTCGAGCGGGGCTCGAGGACGAGGAAGTCGCGCTCGACGAGGTCGTGGAGCTCGCCGCCCTTGATCGGGCTGTCGCCGAGCTCCTCGATCGCGCCCGACCAGAACACGCGTCCCGCGACGGCGGCCCGCCGCAGCACGGTGCGCTCGGTCTCCGGCAGCCGGTCGATCCTCGCGGAGATCATCGCCTGAACGGTGTGGGGAATCCCGTCGGACTGGCCGCCGGACTCGAGCAGCATTCGCACCGTCTCCTCGATGAAGAGCGGGTTGCCCTCGGTGGTCTCGAGCACGGTGTCGCGCTCCTCGTCGGTCAGCTCGGCCGACTCGCCCGCCACGAGCGCCTCGACGAGCTGCGCGCTGTCCGCGACCGGCAGCGCCTCGAGCTCGATCGAGGTCGAGCGCACGTTGCCGCCACCCCACGCCGGCCGCTCGTCGAGGAGGTCCTTGCGGGCGAGGCAGAGGATCAGCAGCGGCACGTCCCTGACGCCGCTCGCGAGGTGCTCGATCAGATCGAGCATCGGCTCCTCGGCCAGGTGGATGTCCTCGAAGACGAGCACGAGCGGCTGCAGGTCGGCGAGCTCCGTCGCCCACGTCTGCGCCGCCCAGGCGATCTCGGATGCGGACTGCTCGCCGCCACCGACCGCGTCGAGCACGCCCGACGCCAGCGCCAGGAGATCGGCCACCGCCTCGTCGCCGCAGCAGTTCCGGAGCTTCTCGTTGGCGGCTTCGACCGTGTCGTCGTCGGTGATGCCGGCGGCGACCTTCACCATCTCGGCGACGGCCCAGTACGTGACGCCCTCGCCGTAGGGCAGGCAGCGGCCGGTGAGGATCGTCGAGCGCTCGACGCCGTCGATGAACTCCCGCGCGAGGCGCGACTTGCCGACACCCGGCGCGCCGAAGACGGTGACGAGGTGCACGCGGTTGTCCCTGACGACGCGCGCGAACGTGTTGTGGAGCAGCTCGATCTCTTCCTCGCGCCCGACGAGCGGCACCGAGACGACGAGCCGGCGGCCGACGTCGTCGGCGACCGAGACGACGCGCCACGCCTCGACCCCGTCGGGGAAGCCGCGCGCCTCCTGGGCGCCGAGCGGGGTCGTGACGACGATGCGGCGGGTGAGGCGCTCGACGGTCGGGCCGAGCATGATCTCGCCCGGCTGCGCAGCCTGCTGCAGGCGCGCCGCCGCGTTGATCGCGAGGCCGGTCGCAAAGGTCGTCTCGGTCTCGTCCGAGAGGATCTCGCCCGTCTCGATCCCGATCCGCACCTCGAGGCCGAGCTTGCCGACGCCATCGACGATGCCGAGCGCGGCGCGGACTGCCCGTTCCGGGTCGTCCTCGTGCGCGAACGGGACGCCGAACGCCGCCATGACGGCGTCTCCGCCGAACTTCTGGACGATGCCGCCGTGGGTCGTGATGCAGTGCGTGACCTGGTCGAAGAACCGCGTCAGGCGCGAGCGGACGACCTCCGGATCCGCGCTCGCGACGAGCTGCGTCGAGCCGACGAGGTCGACGAACAGGACGGTCGCGAGCTTGCGTTCCATCCCTGAAGGATAGGCGCACGGCCGGACCTGCCGGGGTGCGGCAAACCGGCCATTTCAATTGGCCTCCTCCTCGTCGGCCCGCGCGGCGATAGCATCACGGTCCATGCTCGATCCAGGCATCTTCAAGGCGTACGACGTTCGCGGCCTCTATGGCTCGGAGCTCGACGAGGAGGGTGGGTACGCGATCGGACGCGCGTACGTGGAGCACTTTCGGCCCCACTCGATCGCCGTCGGCCGCGACATGCGCGTCTCCGCGCCGTCGATGGCAGCCGCCGTGATGGAGGGCGCCGCGGACGGTGGCGCCGACGTCCGAGACCTCGGGATGGTCGGCACCGAGATGGTCTACTACGCGGTCGGCGAGCTCGGCCTCGACGGCGGGATCTGCGTCACCGCGTCGCACAATCCGAAGCAGTACACGGGCATGAAGATCGTCCGGGCCGGGAGCGCTCCCCGTCGGTGGCGACTCGGGCCTCGAGGACGTGCGCATGGGCGCCCAGGCCGGATTCGGCCCGGTTACGCAGCGCGGCGAGATCACGCCGCTCGACGTCTGGCCCGGCTTCGTCGACAAGGTGCTCTCCTTCGTCGACGTCGACGCGATCACGCCGCTGAAGATCGTCGTCGACGCCGCCAACGGCATGGCCGGGGCGATGCTGCCGCCGGTGCTCGATCGGCTGCCGCAGGTCGAGGTCAACCGCTGCTACTTCGAGCCGGACGGCACCTTCCCGAACCACGAGCCAAACCCGCTGCTCGAGGAGAACCGCGCGTTCATCGTCGGCAAGACGCTGGAGGAAGGGGCGGCGCTCGGCGTCGCCTACGACGGGGATGCCGACCGGTGCTTCTTCGTCGACGACACGGGCGAGTTCGTGCCGGGCGACTTCGTCACCGCGCTGCTCGCCGAGGTGATGCTCGGCAAGAGCCCCGGTGGGACCGTCCTCTACGACGTCCGCGCCAGCTGGGCGGTGCCGCGCACGATCGCCGCCGCCGGCGGCACGGCGCTGGTCAACCGCGTCGGCCACGCGTTCATCAAGCACCGGATGCGCGAGGAGCACGCGATCTTCGCCGGCGAGGTCTCGGCGCACTACTACTTCCGCGACTTCACCCAGGCCGACACGGGCGTGGTGCCGTTCCTGCTCATGCTCGAGCTGATCTCGAAGCGCGGCGAGAAGCTCTCCGAGATCCTGCGGCCGTTCCGCGAGAACTTCTTCATCACGGGCGAGATCAACACCCCGGTCGCGGACGTGCCGGGCAAGCTGCAGGAGATCGAGCAGCGCTACGCCGCCGAGGGCGGCCGGATCTCGCACCTCGACGGCGTCTCGGTCGACTTCGCGAGCTGGCACTTCAACGTGCGGCCGTCGAACACCGAGCCGCTCCTCCGCCTCAACCTCGAGGCGCTGTCCGAGGCGGAGATGGTCGCTCGGCGCGACGAGCTCGTCACCCTGATCCAGAGCTGAGCGGCGTGGACGATCCTCTCGAGCTCGGCCGCACCACCGATCGCCGGCCGCCGTTTCGCTACTCCGCGCTCACGCGCGTCTGGTTCTCGGACACCGATGCCCAGGGCGTCGTCTACTACGGCCGCTACCTGCCGTACTTCGACCACGCACGCACGGAGTACCACCGCCATCTCGGGTCGCTGCGGATCGACGGAGCCGAGTTCGTGATGCGAGCGTCGAACGTCGAGTATCTCGCTCCGGCGCGCTTCGACGACCTGCTCGAGTGCTTCGTCCGCGTCAGCCGCATCGGCCGCACGAGCGTCACCTACGACGTTGCCGCCTACCGGCTCCCGGACGACGAGCTGATGGTCACGGGCACCCAGACCGCGGTGCTGATCGACATCGCCACCCGCCGGCCCGTGCCGGTGCCCGAGCATGCAGCGGAACGGGTGCGGGAGTTCGAAGGCTCCGACCTGAGCTAGAGCTTGTCCGCCGCGGGCCGCCCGCGAACGGGCGGCCACTGCGACGTTACCCCTCTTCCCCCTTGGTCTTAGTTGTATGCACGCAGTCGGGGGATGCAATCCCTTGCTCGAGGGATGCTTCTCATCCCTCGAAAGGGGTGCGGGGCACGGCCGGTCATGGGCGGCGCAGGCTGGTAGGTTGGCGGCGTGTCAGAGCCGTACACCGTCGTCAGGATCCCCGAGATCGAGCCGATCTCCGTCGCCGGCGTGCAGTGGAAGCCGCTGCGCCGCACGCTCGGCATCGACGCATTCGGGATCAACGCCTACTCCGCGACGGCGGTCGGCGACCACGTCGTCGAGGAGCACACCGAGGAGACCCTCGGGCATCAGGAGGCGTACGTCGTGATCGTCGGCCAGGCCACGTTCTCGCTCGACGGCGAGGAGATCGACGCGCCGCAGGGCACGGTCGTCTTCATCCGCGACCCGAAGGTTCGGCGCTCCGCCGTCGCGGTCGAGCCGGGCACCACCGTGCTCGCGATCGGCGGCGTCCCGGGCGTGCACACCCCGTCGGCCTGGGAGTGGTACTTCGAGGCCGAGAAGTACCGCGAGAGCGGGGACCATGCGGCGGCGCTCGAGCTGCTCGGCGACGCGCAGGAGCGGTTCCCCGACCATGCGGGCGTCCTCTACTCCCTCGCGTGCTGGCAGTCCCTCGCGGGCGACACGGACGCTGCGATCGCATCGCTGCGGGCCGCGTTCGAGCTCGACCCCAAGGCCGTCAAGTGGGCCGAGGGCGATGCCGATCTCGACGCGATTCGCGGGCTGCCCGGCTCGCCGGTCTAGAGGCTAGGGAGGCTTCAGCCTCAACCCGCTCGTCGGGAGAACGCTGGGCTGCAGCCTCATCCCGCGCCCGCTCGCTCAGCCCGGCGTCACGCGGTACGCGTCGAACACGGCGTCGAGGTGCCGGAGCGCCGAGAGCAGCGAGCGCAGGTCGTTGACGTCGCCGAGCTCGGCGGTGTACCAGTTCTTCGCCATCCCGTCCTCGACGGTGCCGCCGTAGGCGACGATGTTGGCGCCGTGCTCGGAGAAGGTGCGGGCGACGTCCTCGAGCAGCCGGGCGCGATCCCAGGCCTCGACGGCGATCTGGACGCGGAAGCTCGCCTTCGCGCTTCCCTCCCACTCGACCGGCGTGAACCGCTCCGGATTGCGCATCAGCGCCTTCACGTTCGGGCAGTCGGCGCGATGGATCGTGATCCCGCGGCCGAGTGAGATGTAGCCGCGGATCGCGTCACCCGGCACCGGCGTGCAGCACTTCGCGAGCCGCAGCAACACGTCGTCGACGCCCTGGACGACGATGCCGAGGCTCTCGCCCGCGACCGTGGAGCGCGCCTTCGGCTGCTTCAGCGTCACGGCCGGCTCCTCGGCGACCTGATCGGTCTTCAGCCGCTGGAGCACCTTGTTGACGACCTGGCCGGTGCCGAGCTTGCCGGAGCCGACCGCGAGGTAGAAGTCCTCCGCCCGCTTGAACCCGAGGTCGCGGATCACCTCGGCCAGCACCGCCGAGCCCTGCAGCTTGCGGTAGGGCAGGTTCTGCGCCTTCAGCGCCTGGTCGAGCGCCTCGCGGCCCTTCGCCTCGGTCTCGCCCTTCGTCTCGCGCTGGAACCACTGCCGGATCTTGTTGCGGGCGCGCGAGGATGCAGCGAGCGACATCCAGTCGCGCGACGGGCCGCGACCCGACTTCGAGGTGAGGATCTCGACGAAGTCGCCGTTCTTCAGCTTGTAGTGCAGCGGCACGATCCTGCTGTTGACCTTGGCGCCGACCGTCTTGTGGCCGACGTCGGTGTGCACGGCGTAGGCGAAGTCGATCGGGGTCGCGCCGGCGGGCAGCGTCTTCACCTCGCCCTTCGGCGTGAAGACGTACACCTCGTCGTCGAACAGGTCGGTGCGGAGCGTCCGCATGTACTCGGCCGCGTCCTGGTCGTCGCCCTGCCAGTCCATCAGCGTCTTGACCCAGGCGACCCACTCGTCGTCGCCCTTGGCGGAGCGGCCGCGCTTGTAGAGCCAGTGCGCCGCGACGCCGTACTCGGCCTCCTCGTGCATCTCGCGCGTCCGCACCTGGATCTCGAGCGGCGTGCCGTTCGGCCCGATCACGGTGGTGTGCAGCGAGCGGTACCGGTTGAGCTTCGGCATCGCGATGAAGTCCTTGAAGCGCCCGGGCATCGGCTTCCAGAGCGCGTGGATGATCCCGAGGGCGGCGTAGCAATCGCGCGTTCCCTCCTCGCCGCCGCGCTCGATCAGGACGCGCATCGCGGTGAGGTCGTAGATCTCGTTGAACTCGCGGCCCTTCTTGGCCATCTTGTCGTAGATCGAGTAGAAGTGCTTCGCGCGGCCCGAGATGTGCGCGGGGATGTCGGCCTTCTCGAGGTCGTCCTTGAGCTCGGCCGCGGCCATCTCGACCTGCTCCTCGCGGTCGGCGCGGCGGTCGGCGACCATCGCCTTGATCTCGGCGTACTTGCGCGGGTGGAGGATCTGGAAGGAGAGATCCTCGAGCTCCCACTTCACGGCGTGGATACCGAGCCGGTGGGCGAGCGGCGCGTAGACCTCGAGCGTCTCCTTCGCCTTCTGCACCTGCTTCTGCTTGCCGAGGTACTCGATCGTGCGCATGTTGTGGAGCCGGTCGGCGAGCTTGATCAGGATCACGCGCACGTCCTGCGCCATCGCCACGATCATCTTGCGGTAGTTCTCCGCCTCCGCCTGCTCGCGGCTCTGGAAGCTGATCCGGGTGAGCTTGGTGACGCCCTCGACGAGCGAGCGCGATGTCCGGCCCGAACGCGGCTCTGAGCTCGTCGAGGTCGGTATCGGTGTCCTCGATCACGTCGTGCAGCAGCGCGGCGGCAATCGTCTGCTCGTCGAGGTGGAGCTGGGCGCAGATCAGGGCGACGCCGAGCGGGTGGTTGATGAACGGCTCGCCGGAGCGCCGTACCTGACCGCGGTGGGCGCGCTCGGCCTCGTCGAACGCGCGGCGGATCAGCTCCTTGTCGACGCCAGGGTTGTAGGCCTCGACACTTGCGATCAGCTCGTTGACGAGGTCGTTCTGGTGACGCTCCGCATCGACGACGGTCATGGTCTCAGTCTACTTGTGCCCTTTCGAGTGACAGGTTTGGGAATCCCGATGCCGAAGGAACACTGAGTCATGGGTGTTTTCCACCGATATCTCGAGCGCCGCCGCGTGCTGCGGCTGCTGGCGGAGCTGGAGCAGTCGCTCTGCAAGGCGGAGCGCCCAGGGGCCCGACGCCAGGCGAACCGCCTGAGCGTCCGCCGCGCAACCTTCTAGCCTCTACGCCGCCTGCGGCAACGTGATCGGCGCGCCGTGCTCGAGCAGGACCCGGAAGGTCGGTGACTCGAGCAGCTGCCGCTTGCCGGCCGCACCGTCGATGGCGAGCTCGTCGAAGACCCGCCGCGCCTCGGGCGTCCAGGCGGTCTCGCCCGCCCGCCACAGCTCCGCGAGCCAGAGCCGCAATTCGTCGTAGGCCGCCGCGGTGTCGAACACCCGCCGCACGACGAGCTGCGGCGAGACGGTGCCGTTCCAGCGGTTCTGCTTGAGCCTGAACGCCACGTCGAAGCGCGAGGCGCCCTGGAGCCGCTCCAGCTGGCCCCCGAGCCCGAAGGCGATCGCGCTGCCCGCATCGCGCCCGTGCTGGCGCACGCGGAAGCGCAGGTGCTTGCCCTCTCCCACCGTCGAGGCGCCGACCGCCTCGCAGCCGGCGACGAGCAACGTCACGTCGGGATTGCCGAGCCCGAACGGCGAGAGCTGCTCGAGCTCGCGCGCCAGCTCGAGCGTCAGCGCCGATGCGGGAACGATCGCGTCGATGCGGGTGACCGGCGCCAGATCCTCGTCGAGCAGCTCCGCGTCGGCGTGGGCGGCGAACGCGGCGGCGAACGGCTCGAGCTCGTCGCCGCGGATCGAAAGTCCCGCGGCGGCACGATGCCCGCCGAAGCGCTCGAGATGGCCGGCGCAGGCGGCGAGACCCGCGTGGAGGTCGAAGCTCGGCACCGATCTGCCGGAGCCCTTCCAGCTGTCGCCTTCGCCGGCGATCAGCACGACCGGCCGGCCGAATCGCTCCACGAGCCGCGAGGCGACGATCCCGATCACGCCCTCGTGCCAGCCCTCGCCCCAGACGACGTAGGCGCGGCGGCTGCGCTTCTCGGCCGGCCACGCATCGACGACGGCGACCGCCTCGCGGAGGATTCGCTCCTCGACGGCCTGGCGGTCGCGGTTCAGCGTCTCGAGCTCGTTCGCGAGCAGGTCGGCCTCGCGGTCGTCCTGCGTCAGCACGAGATGCAGGCCCACGTCCGGCCGGCCGAGCCTCCCGGCGGCATTGAGGCGTGGCGCAAGACGGAAGCCGACGGCCGTCGCGTCGACGGTGGCCGGATCGACGCCCGCGACGCGCATCAGCGCCCGCAGCCCGGGCTTCTGGGTGCGCGAGAGTGCGCGCAGGCCGGTGCTCGCGAGCGCGCGGTTCTCGTCGACGAGCGGCACGACATCGGCGATCGTCGCGAGCGCGACGAGATCCTGGTGCCGCGCGATCGCCGGATGGTCGGCGCCGAGGAGCGCCTGCGCGAGCTTGACGACGACGCCGGTGCCGCAGAGGTCGGGAAACGGGTAGTCGGAGGGCCTCGTCGCGACGATCGGGCAGTCCGGCAGCGTGTCGCCGGGACGGTGATGGTCGGTGACGATCATGTCGACGCCGAGCCGCCGGGCCTCTTCCACCTCGGCGACGGCGGTGATGCCGCAGTCGACGGTGAGGATGAGCTTCACGCCCTCCTCGGCCAGGCGCGCGATCGTCGTCGCCGAGACCCCGTAGCCCTCCTCGAACCGGCTCGGAAGGTGCCAGCCGACGTCGGCGCCGATCTCCCTCAATGTCAGCACGGCGAGCGCCGTCGAGCAGATGCCGTCGACGTCGTAGTCGCCGTGGACGCAGATCCGCTCGTTCCGCTCGACCGCCCCTCGCAGGCGCTCCACGGCCGCCGCCATGTCGCCGAGGAGCAGTGGATCGTGGGTGATGCCCTCGGGCTCGAGGAACGCCCGGGCGGCGCTGGGATCGCCGAGACCGCGGCGCACGAGCACGGTCGCGAGCGTCTCCGAGACGTCGAGCGCGGCCATCAGCTCCCTCACCTCGGGGAACGCGACGGGCTCGACTTTCCAGCTACCTGCCATGCAGTCACGGTAGGCGCCGCCCCGGACGGACGCAGATCCATCCTTGGGGAGAGGCTTCAGCCTCTCCTCCGGGTTACGTGCTCCCTAGGCTGCGGCGTCGCGGCGGGCGCGGCGGTCGCTGCGCGACTGGCGAATGATCTTCACCCAGAGCATCACGAGGCCGATCTGGACGCCGACGACGACGACCGCGATCGGCGCGAGGTACGCCATCTGCTCGAGCGAGTACCTCGTCACGGCCGCGCCGACGAACCAGATCACCAGGACGGCAAACGTCATCGGGATCGCGATACGCCAGTTCACGCGGTGAGGGTAGCTTTCCTCTCGTGCCCCAGGGTGAGGTCAACAACTACGCGTCGGGCGACGACTACGTGCTCGAGTTCCTCGGCTACCGGTTCGCGTTCGGCGCGGAGGACTTCCGCGAGCGGGTGATGGGCGCAGCGGTGAAGCTCGACCTGATCGCCGACAGCGATCTCGACGAGGAGGAGACCCTCGATCTCGTCGAGCTTGCGGCCGACGGGCGGATCGAGCAGCCGCGCAGCTCGTTCGGGCTCGTACCTGATGCGCCACTGGGAGCGCCTCTCGCTGAACGACGGCGAGTCGCTCGTCTACTGGCTGCGCAAGCTCGTGTTCCGCGGCGCCTACCTCGATCACCGCGTCAAGGAGAACCTGCTCGAGGTGAGCTTCGACGAGAGCACCGGCGACTTCGGCTACGCCGAGCCGGAAGGCGGCCGGGCGCTGCTCGAGCTCGCCCCCACGCCGAGCTGGCGCTCGCTGCAGTTCAGGCGCTAGCCGGGCTCAGCCTGCTGCGGTCGGAGGCGCGAAGCCGAACCTCGGCTCGTCCTCCGCAAGGCCGATCCTGATCTCGCGCACGGCACCGATCGGCACGATCAGCTCCTCGGGCTCGCCCTGCTCGCAGTGCGGGCAGAGCGTGATGAACCCGAAGCCCGGCTCGGCCGAGATCGACGCGAGCCGGTGCAGTGAGCCGTCGGCGAGCTCGACGCTGACGCCTGCTCGCTCGAGCCCGTGCTCGGCGCGAAACCCCTCGATCCGCCGCTCGATCCGCTTGACGAGCTCGTCGAGCGGCGCCGGTCGTCCCCGGAATCCAGAGCTCGGGCATCGGATCAGAACAGGCTGCCGTCGACGCGGACGGCGCCGACGTGCTTCCGGCCCAGGTCGGTGATGATCCGGCCGCGCGGCGTGCGCTGGAGAAAGCCCGAGCTGGAGCAGGTACGGCTCGTAGACGTCCTCGATCGTGTCGGTCTCCTCGCCGAGCGCGACGGCGAGCGTCGAGAGGCCGACCGGGCCGCCGCCGAACTTCTCGGCCACGGCAGAGAGCAGCTCGCGATCGATGCGCTCGAGACCCGCGGCCGTCGACCTCGAGCAGCTCGAGCGCCTCGCGGGCGACGTCGTTCGTGATCTTGCCGGCGTGGCGAACCTCGGCGACATCCCGCACCCGCCGCAGGATCCGGTTCGCGATCCGCGGCGTGCCGCGCGAGCGGCCCGCGATCTCGTCGGCGGCGTCGTCCTCGATCTCGACCTCGAGGATGCCCGCCGAGCGGCGCACGATCGTGCCGAGCTGCGGCCGGCTCGTAGTACCCGAGCCGGAACGTCATGCCGAAGCGGTCGCGCAGCGGCGTCGTCAGCAGGCCGGACCGCGTCGTCGCGCCGACGAGCGTGAAGGGAGGAAGGTCGATCGTCAGCGTGCGCGCGGCGGCACCCTGGCCGAAGACGATGTCGAGCCGGAAGTCCTCGAGCGCCGGATAGAGGATCTCCTCGGCGGCCCGGTTGAGCCGGTGGATCTCGTCGATGAACAGCACCTCGCGCGGCTCGATCGCCGTCAGGATCGCGGCGATGTCCTTCTTCTCGAGTGCCGGCCCGGCAACGGTGCGGAGGCCGACGCCGAGCTCCTCGCGGATGATCTGCGCCAGGGTCGTCTTGCCGAGCCCCGGCGGCCCGGCGAGGAGGACGTGGTCGAGCGCCTCGTCGCGCCCCTTCGCCGCATCGAGCGCGATGCCGAGCTGCTCCCTGATCCGCTCCTGGCCGACGAAGTCGTCGAGCCGGCGGGGCCGCAGCGAGCGCTCGACCTCCTCGTCCTCGGGGTCCAGCACGGACGTCGTGATGCTGTCGGCCACAGGAACAGACTAGCCCTGCCGTCGGGGGAGCAGCCTGACGTCAGCCGGCGCGAAGAGCCAGCCGCACGCGCTCGGCGGGCGGCAGCTCGGGGTCGACGTCCTGGAGTCGCTGCTCCGCCTCGAGCACCGTGTAGCCGAGCTCGACGAGCGCGTCCCTGGCAACGAGGTGCGTGGGCGTCTCCTCGGCCGCGTACGCAGCGGCATCGTCGGCGGTGAGCGAGACCTTCTCCTTCAGCTCGAGCACGATGCGCTCGGCGGTCCGCTTCCCGATCCCCGGGATGGCCTGGAACCGCGCGTGATCCTCCATCGCGATCGCCCGCCGCAGCTCCGGCGCCGGCGAGCCCGAGACGACGGCGAGCGCGACCTTGGGGCCGACGCCGCTGACGGTGAGGAGCTGGACGAAGAGCTGGCGCTCGCCCGCGTCGACGAACCCGTAGAGCTGTAGCGCGTCCTCGCGCACGTGGAGGAACGTCTCGACGGAGATCTCTCCCCCGCCCTCGGCGCGGCTGAGGACGCCCGGAGTGGCGGCGATGAGGTACCCGACGCCGTTGACGTCGAGCACGAGACCGTCGGCGCTGCGACCCGCGGGCGTGCCGCGGAGGCGGGCGATCACGATGCCATCCGCGCGAGCGGCGGCATCAGCGCGTGGCAGATCGCGACGGCGAGGGCGTCGGCCTCGTGCGAGGTCGGCGGGATCTCCGGGCAGCGAGAGCAGCATCTTGACCATCCGCTGCACCTGGCCCTTATCGGCGTGGCCGTGCCCGCAGACCGACTGCTTCACGCGCGTCGGCGCGTACTCGGTGCACTCAACCCCGGCGGTGGCGGCGGCGACCATCACGGCGCCGCGAGCCTGACCGACGGAGAGTGCGATGCGCGCGTCGGCCCCCACATACGACTCCTCGATGGCGACGGCGTCCGGAGCGTGCGCCGCGATGAGCGCCTGAACCCCCTCGAAGATCACCCGGAGGCGAAGCTCCGGCCGTTCGCGCGCGCCTGTCGTCCAGCACCCGGACGCGAGTGCTGTGACCCGCCCGCCTCTTACGTGGACGATCCCGTAGCCGCATGCAGCCGTCCCAGGGTCGATGCCGAGAACCTTCACGGCAGAAGGGTAGGGAGCCGGGCGGACGGCGACGGGCGGGTGACGAGCGGGGAGAGGCTTCAGCCTCTCCCCGGGTTTCACGACGCCACTGCCTCCAGCACGGCCTCGGGGATGTCGAAGTTGGCGTACACGTCCTGGACGTCGTCGTTGTCCTCGAGCCCCTCGACGAGCCGCACGACCTTCTTCGCGGTCGGCTCGTCGCCGATCTCGACGGTCACCTTCGGCACCATCGAGAGCTCGGCCGACTCGACCGTGAACCCTGCCTCCTCGACCGCCTGGCGCACGGCCTGGAGCTGCTCCGGGGTGCTCGAGATCTGGAACACCGAGCCGTCCTGCTCGACGTCGTCCGCACCCGCGTCGGCGACCGCGAGGAAGAGCTCGTCCTCGTCGACCCCCGCTCCCTGCGACGAGCACGATCCCGCGGCGCTCGAACTGCCACGCGACCGCGCCGGTGGCGCCGAGGTTGCCGCCGTGCTTCGAGAACAGGTGCCGCACGTCGGCGGCGGTGCGGTTGCGGTTGTCGGTCAGCGCCTCGACGAGCACCGCGACGCCCTCGGGGCCGTAGCCCTCGTAGACGACGGTCTCGAACATCGCCCCGTCGGTGCCCTCGCCGGATCCCTTCGCGATCGCGCGGTCGATGTTGTCCTTCGGCATCGAGTACGAGCGCGCCTTCTCGATCGCGTTCGCGAGCGCCATGTTGGTGGCCGGGTCGGGGCCGCCCTCCTTGGCTGCCACGAGAATCGATCGTGAGAGCTTCGTGAAGAGCTTGCCGCGCTTGGCGTCGGCGGCGCCCTTCTTGTGCTTGATCGTCGACCACTTGCTATGCCCTGACACCCTGCTCCTCCCGGACGAGCTGTAGGAACCGTTCGTGCACCCGCGTGTCGTCGGTCAGCTCCGGATGGAACGACGCGACGAGGATTCGGCCCTCGCGCGCGAGCACCGGGTGCCCGTCGACCTCGGCGAGGATAGCGACGCCCGGCCCCGCCTCGGTGATCCACGGAGCACGAATGAAGACCGCGGTGAAGGGCTCTGTCCTCGCCCTCGATCTCGATCGGCGCCTCGAAGCTCGCGACCTGGCGACCGAACGCGTTGCGCTCGACCGAGAGGTCGATCAGGCCGAGCCGCTCGCGGTCGAGCACGATCATGCCGGCGCAGGTACCGAAGATCGGCGCCGGGAACGCGCGGATCGCCTCGTCGAGGCCGTACAGGCCCATCAGGCGCATCATCGTGGTCGACTCGCCGCCCGGGATGATCAGCCCGTCGAGGCCGTCGAGCTGCTCCGGCAGGCGCACCTCGACCCCCTCGACGCCGAGGCGCACGAGCATGGCGATGTGCTCGCGGAATGCCCCCTGCAGTGCGAGAACGCCGATTCTCATGGACAGAGTGTGCCGAATCCCCCTGCAGGCGGATGTCCGGGTGGTGCACGCCGTGGCCTTGCTCCTGCACACTTCGACGATGCCGCCCGATTCCGGAACGGATCTCGTCGAGGCACGGCGCGAGCTCGAAGCCGGTCGCTGGGACGCGGCGCGGGCTCGGTTCGAGCTTCTCGTCGAGAGTCGAGCCCAGCGCCGAGGCGCTCGAGGGCTACGGACTGGCGCTCTGGTTCCTCGGTGAGATGGAGCGCGGCGTCGAGCTGTGTCAGCAGGCGTGCCAGGCCTTCATCGACGCCGGCGCCTGCGACCGCGCCGCTCGACTCGCGGTGTGGGTATCGCACCAGTACCTGATCGCAGGAAAGGCATCGCTCTCGAACGGCTGGCTCGCACGCGCCGACCGGGCGCTCGAGGGAAACATGAACTGCGCCGGCGCCGGTTGGGTCGCCGTCGAGCGCGCCCGTCGCGCCGTCGGCGCGGAGTCGCTCGCGGATGCCCGGAAGGCGCTCGAGCTCGGGCATGCCGGCGCCGATCACGACCTCGAGGTCTTCGCGCTTTCCGTCCTCGGCCAGGCGGAGATCGCGGCCGGCGACTTCGACGAAGGGCTCGGCCATCTCGAGGAGGCGATGGCGGCTGCCACCGCGGGGGCGATTCGCAACCCGCACACGCTTGCCGAGGCGTACTGCAACATGATCGCCGCAACGACGAGTGCCGGCGACTGGGAGCGCGCGACCGAGTGGTGCGTGCTCGTCGACGAGCACGCCAGCAACCGCGCGATCTTGCCGCTCTACGGCGCCTGCCGCGCCACGCACGCCGAGGTGCTCGCCGCGGCGGCCGCTGGGACGATGCCGAGCACGCGCTCGACGCGGCCCGGACCGCGCACGCGAGCCACTACCCCGAGGTCGGAGGCCCGACGGCCGCCGCGCTCGCACTCCTCCGGATCCGCCAGGGCAGGCGCCGTAGAGCGGCAAGATCGCGCGGTTGCTCGCGTGCTCGTCGACCAGCACGCGCCACTAGGTCGCACGCTCCCGTCGCCGGCGCTCGTCGTTGCCGCGATCATGTTGCAGTACGCCTCGGCAAGCGTGTGTGGGTTGCGAATCGCCCCCGCGGTTGCGGCCGCCATCGCCTCCTCGAGATGGCCGAGGCCGTCGTCGAAGTCACCGGCCGCGATCTCCGCCTGGCCGAGGACGGAAAGCGCAAAGACTTCGAGGTCGGCATCGGCACATGCCCGTCCGAGCCCGAGCGCCTCCCGGGCATCGACGAGTGACTCCGCTCCGAGCGCCCTGCGGGCGCGCTCGACGGCTACCCAACCGGCACCGGAGCAGTTCGTGTTCCCCTCGAGTGCCCGCTCGGCGCGTGCGAGCCAGCCGTTCGAGAGCGACGACTTGCCGGCGATGAGGTACTGGTGCGACACCCAGACGGCGAGCCGCGCGGCGCGGTCGCAGGCTCCGGCGCCTATGAAGGCCTGGTAGGCCTGCTGGCATAGCTCGACGCCGCGTTCCATCTCGCCGAGGAACCAGAGCGCAAGCCCGTAGCCTTCCAGCGCCTCGGGGCTCGGCTCGCTCTCGACGAGACGTTCGAACTGCGCCCGCGCAGCATCCCAATGGCCGGCCTCGAGCTCGCGCCCTGCCTGAACGAGCTCGGCGCCGGGTTCAGGAGGACATGGCAGAAGTGTGCAGGAGCGGCGACCGCGATGCACCTCGTGGCCTCCTTCCGGCTGCCTTCCGGGGTTGGGCGCGCCGCCTACACTGGCGGCATGAGAATCGGC
>CAVVWG010000008.1:0-165347 GCA_963751875.1 uncultured Thermoleophilia bacterium | reverse complement strand
CACTGGTCGGGCACCTCGTCCCAGCTCGTCGCCAGGTGGTAGAGCCGGGCACCGACGATGCCGGCACCGAGCACGCCCCAGACGGCACAGCGGAAGTTGCGCCCCGCCGCCGCCGGCGCAGTGTCAGCCGGCCGGTCCGGTGATCCAGATGCAGATGGCGATCGCCGCGAGCAGCGTGAGGCCGTACATATGGATGCTGAGCGGGCCGATGTCGATGGACCCCGCTCGACGGAGACGGGATCGAGGCAAGGAGATTCGCGGCGAGCATGCTCACAGTGCGGCATTCTCCCCGCGGTGTCGGACGCCTCTCTCCCAATTTTCACGATTGACGCCCGGCGGGCCGGCCGGGCGTCAGGAGTGCCGAGAGGGGGACAGTCCGTCTAGAGCAGGATCTACAAGAGCGAGATCGACCGGGCAACCGCGCTCGACGAGCCTCATCGCGTAGTGCAGGTCGACCTCGTGCGAGGCTGCGAGCACCGCGGCGGACTCGAGGTCATACCCCACGCGCGCGAGTGACTGGGCGCGCCACTGCTCAACGAGCTCGATCTCGACGTCAGGTCGTTCCTGGAGCTCTGCCGCAGACATCTCGCCTCTCTTCAATCGGGTCCTGGTCCCTCTTTATTCGGCCGAGAGACCAGATTGGATCTCCCCTTTGTAAGGCATCTGTTTCAAGGAAATGACGCGTTCCCGTGAGGACTTCGTAAAGGGTTGACTGCTTCCTTCCCGGGATCTTAACCTCGAGCGAGGCGGTGCGCCTCCCAGAAGGGTCGTTTGCAGGGGGAATGAGGGTGGCCGTGCCTGCCCCGCCCAGCTCGGCCCAGTTCACGTACGACCGCAGCCGTTTGCCGATTCTGCGGCGCGTCGTGTCCGTCGGGGCGACGAGCGCCTCTTCGAGTGCGAACCGCCACGCCGCTTTCCTCGCTCTCGAGCCTGTGGCCGCCCCGCCCCTGACCCCACCAGGTGGCCGATCTCGTGCAGCGCCACGAGGAGCCACCTGCCCCCGCACGGGAGGCACCCGGATCTCGAGCCGGCGCTCGGCACGGCGGTTGTGATGGCGCACCCGGATCACGATGGCGCGACCGCGCCCGGTGACGTGCCGGTCGACCGCGCGCACAGGTCGTCGATGTGGAGGTCGAGGGTTCGCGGCCGGATCCAGCGAGCGAGGGAAGTCAGCGGTCGGAGCGCTCGACGCTGCCCGACATCGCTGCGTGTTCGCGCCACTGCCGGCATCGCTCGCCCACGATCGGAACCGGGGATTCAGCATCCGTTGCTCGAGCTGGCCGCGGCCGTGTTCGCCGTGATCCTCGTTTCACAGGATGTCCCCTCGTCGTCAGCGGTGGCGATGTCGGCTCGAACGTCCTGGCTCATCGCCGGGGCCGTCGCGGTCGGCCGGGCGGCGTGCGTGTGGGTCGGCAGCCGGGCGCGCGGGTTTCTCGAGCGCTGACACTTTTTTGCCGCGCCCGCCGGTTTCGGGAGGATCTCGGGGGCGGCGTGAAGCTCCGCCGCACGCCAAGATCGAGCCTCCCGCCGCGCCCCCCCCCCCTTCTCGGGCTGCACGAGCAAGGAGCTCGGCCAGATCTCCGCACTCGGCGACGAGCTCCACCAGCCCGCCGGTTCGAAGGCTGCGATTGACCGAAGGCGTGAAGGGGCGGGAGTTCTTCGTCTTGATCGACGGCGAAGGTCGAGTGGCGGTCGGGAGTGGTCCGCAAGGTCGCCAGTTCGAGTTCGGCGACTTCTTCGGCGAGATCGCGCTGCTGACCGAAGTCGCCCCGCACTGCGACCGTGGCCCGCGGTCACCCCGGTTCGGCTGCTGGCTACTTCCGGCCAGTCATTCCGGCGGCTCCTCGGCGACACCCCGTCGATCCAGGGGAAGGTGCTCGCCGCGCTGGCCGAGCGGATGAAGCCGAGCCGTCGCGAGGCTGGACGCACTGAGCGACGTCGACCCGTCGACCTCGAGCGCGTTCTGAGGCCGAGTGGAGCCCGTTGCTGCCGCTCGAGGAGCAGTCCGCCTGGCCGGCCACGCCGAGTTCATGGACGGGCTCGTTGCCACCGGTTTCGTCGTGCTCGCGGGCCACCGCCGACGAGGAGACGGTCGTGCTGGCCGTCGAAGGCGGCGTCGGAGGCCGACGTGCGCGCGACACTCGCCCTCGATCCTTGGAGCGACTCCCACCTCGTTGTCGAGCGCGTCGACGCCTGGACGATCCGGCTCGACGGCAGGGGGGTGGGGGGGGGGGGGGGGGGGGGGGGGGGGGGGGGGGGGGGTGGGGGGGGGGGGGGGGGGGGGGGGGCGGAGGGGGGGGGGGGGGGTGGGGGGGGGGGGGGGGGGGGGGGGGGGGGTGGGGGGCGGGGGGGGGGGGAGTTGAGAGGGGGGTTGGTTCCGGCGACGCCTCACCGCGGCCAGGCTCTCCTCGGAGGACGGCCTCGCGTCGTCCGCTGCCTTCGCCGTCTCGCCCGATGACGGCGCGCCGCTCCCGAGCGTCCGTCCTCGCCGACTGGACCCGGCAGTCCGGCCGCCCTGCTCTCGGGGAGTGGCGACACTGCCACCGGCGCGACCGCGGCGGGGAGGAGGAGGGGAATCCGGATGTCGAGAACCGGCAGCGCGCTCGTTCCAGAGGTGACAGAGTCACCACGGGCACGAGGCCCGGAAACGAGGGAGTGAGATGAAGCGATACATGATGCTCGTCAATTTCGACGGCGGCACCGTCGAGGAGCCGATGGACGCAGTGGAAGCCGGAAGAGGTCGCGGCCCACATGGACTACTACCGCGCCCTCAACAAGGAGCTCCGCGAGACCGGCGAGCTGGTCGACGTGCAGGCCCTGGCGGGGCCGGACCTGGCCAAGATCGTGACGTTCGACGGGCTCACGGCTCCCGTCGTCACCGACGGGCCCTTCCAGGAGATCAAGGAGTGGGTCGCCGGCTACATGATCGTCGACGTCGAGTCGGAGGAGCGGGCGATCGAGATCGCCGCGAGGTACTCGGCGGTGCCGGGGCCGGGCGGCATTGCGCTCCAGCAGCCGATCCACGTGCGAGAGCTGTGAGGCGCGGAGGCATGCGCTGACAGGCCAGCCGACGTCGAGGCCCTGCTGCGCGAGCTCGCGCCGCAGGTCCTCGGCGTGCTCGCCCGCAGGTTCGGCGACTTCGACGCCGCCGAGGACGCCGTCCAGGAGGCGCTGCTCGCGGCGTCCGTGCACTGGCCGCGCGACGGCATCCCGGCCGGCGCGCGCGGCTGGCTGATCCAGACCGCCGAGCGGCGGCTGATCGACCAGTGGCGGAGCGAGCAGTCCCGCGAGGATCGGGAGACGGTCGCAGCGCTGCGGGAGCCGCCGGGCCGTCGAGGCGCCGGACGAGGACGACACGCTGACCGTCCTGTTCATGTGCTGCCATCCGGCGCTGACGCCGGCTTCGGCGATCGCGCTGACCCTGCGGGCCGTCGGCGGGCTGACGACGGCCGAGATCGCGGGCGCGTTCATGGTCGCCGAGGCGACGATGGCGCAGCGGATCATCCGGGCGAAGCAGACGCATCAAGGCCTCGGGCGTCCCGTTCCGGATGCCGGCCGGCGACGAGCGGAGGCCGGCAGGCGCAGCGTCCTCCACGTGCTCTACCTGATCTTCAACGAGGGCTACACGAGCAGCACGGGACGCGACGCTGCTCGCGCGCCGAGCTGTCCGACGAGGCGATCCGGCTGACGCGGATGGTGCAGCGGCTGCTTCCCGACGACGGCGAGGTGATGGGCCTGCTCGCGCTGATGCTGCTGATCGACGCGCGGCGGCCTGCGCGCACCGACGCGGACGGCGAGCTGATCCCGCTGGCCGAGCAGGACCGGACGCTCTGGGACCGGGCGCTGATCGCCGAGGGGATCGCGCTGGTCGACCTGGCGCTGGCCGCGGCGCGGTCGGCGAGTACCAGCTTCAGGCCGCGATCGCCGCCGTGCACGACCGGGCCGCCGACCGCCGACGACACCGACTGGCCGCAGATCCTCGCCCTCTACGGGTTGCTCGACCAGATGGCGGGCAACCCGATCGTGACGCTCAACCGCGCCGTCGCGGCCGCAATGGCCGAGAGCCCGGCAGCGGGCCTGGCCGTGCTCGACACGGTCGACGAGTCGCTCGCCGGGCACTACCGCCTCGACGCCGTTCGGGCGCATCTGCTCGAGTTGGCCGGCGACACGGCGGCGGCGCAGACGCATTACCGGCTGGCCGCCGAGCGGACGACGAGCCCGCCCGAGCGGCGCTTCCTGGCGCTGCAGGCGGCGCGGCTCAACGCCGGCGCCGGCGATACCGCCTGACGAACGGCGGCTTGCCGCCGTTGCAGTAGCGTTTCGACCGTGGCGAGGAGGAGACAGAGATGGTGACGCCGGAGGAGATCGGGCAGATCGGCGTCTTCGCCGTGCCTCGACGCCGGCCGATCGCGAGCGCGCTCTCGCGGGCCGCGGCCGACATCACGCCTCGCCGCCGGGCGAGTACGCGGCCCACGAGGGCGACGAGCGGGCGCTCTTCGCGGTGCTCGAGGGCCGGATCGAGGCGGTCAAGCTCGTCGACGGGATCGAGCGCGTCGTCGGCGAGCGCGACCCGGGCGACCTCTTCGGCGAGGTGCCGATCACGCTCGGCACGCGTCTTCCCGGTCGGCTTCCGCGCGGCGGAGCCGTCGCGCGTCATGCGGATCGAGCCGCACGACTACCACGCGGTCGCCGCCGTCGCGCCCGACGTCGGCGCGGAGGTCGGCCGGCTCGCGCGCAACCGGATCGGCGGGCCGCGCGGCCTGCAGGGCCTCGCCGCCGAGCCGCCCGCCGCCGCGCGCGATCGTGCGTCGGCCACCGCTGGGACGCGGCCTGCGCGGAGCTGCGCCGCTTCCTCGACCGCAACCAGATCACGTTCAGGTGGCTGCAGCCCGACGCCCCGGACGCCGCGCGAGCAGTGGGGCGGCCCGCTGCCGGCCGAGGGCGACTGCCCCGCGATCCGCGTCGTCGACGGCAAGACGGTGGTGCGGCCGCAGCTGCGCCGGGTCGCGGAGCTGCTCGGCCTCGCCGACCGAGCCGGACGCCGCCGAGTACGACACCGTGATCGTCGGCGCCGGGCCGGCGGGCCTGGCCGCCGCCGGTGTACGGCGCGTCGGAGGGCCTGCGCACGATCGTGGTCGAGCGCGAGGCGCCCGGCGGCCAGGCCGGCACCTCGTCGCGGATCGAGAACTACCTCGGCTTCCCGTCCGGCGTGTCCGGCGACGAGCTCGCCAGCCGCGCGCTGCAGCAGGCGCGCCGGCTCGGCGCCGAGATCCTCGTCACCCGCTCGATCACGCGGATCGACGCCGGCGACGCGCCAGGTCCACCTCGACGGCGGCGACGTGCTGCGCGCGCGCACGATCATCCTCGCCTGCGGCGTCGTCGTGGCGCCAGCCTCGCGATCGACGGCTTCGACCGGCTCGTCGGGCAAGGGCATCTTCTACGGCGCGGCGCGCAGCGAGGCGCCGAACACCCACGGGCTCGACGTCCACATCGTCGGCGCCGGCAACTCGGCCGGCCAGGCGGCGCTGTTCTTCTCCGACCACGCGCGCAGCGTCACGATCCTCTGCCGCGGCGACGCGCTCGAGAAGAGCATGTCGCGCTACCTCGTCGACCAGCTCGCCGCGCGGCCGAACATCCGACGCTGCTCCGCACCGAGGTCGCCGCCGGCCACGGCGACGACGTCGCTCGAGGCGATCGACGTCGCGACACGCGCGACCGGCGAGACGACGCCGGCTCGAGTCCGGCGGGCTCTTCATCTTCATCGGCGCCGACGCCGAGACGGGCTGGCTGCCGCCCGAGATCGCGCTCGACCGACGCGGCTACGTGCTGACCGGCGCCGACGTGCCGCGCCGCCGGGCGCTGGGAGCTCGACCGCGACCCGTACCTGCTCGAGACGAGCGTCCCCGGCATCTTCGCCTGCGGCGACGTGCGCTTCGGCCCGGTCAAGCGCGTCGCCGCCGCGGTCGGCGAGGGCAGCATGGCGATCGCCTTCGTGCACCAGTACCTGCGCGAGGCCGCCACGGAGACGCCGACGGCGGTGACGCAGGTGCCCGCGAGCGACCCGGTCTAGCCGAGCGGCAACGGACGCCGGGGATCGGCGCCGACTCCTCAGCGACGTCGTCGAGTCGTGACGCCGGATCTGACGGTGTCGATGAGTTTTCCGTGGTCTGCCAGTCTCTACCGCGTACGGTCTGAAGGAGGTCTCGCCTGCAGCAATGACTTCAGGAGGCACGATGAAGATTCTTCTCACATCCAGCGGCATCAGGAATGCGAGCATCCACGATGCGCTGGTCGCTTTGCTGGGCAAGCCGATTGCCGAGTCGAGCGCGCTCTGCATTCCCACCGGCGTGCAACCGTTCCCCGGCGGACCGTCGCACGTCTACGGTTTCATCAACGGATCGGTCGGCGGCCCGATGTGCGGCTTGGGTTGGAAGTCGTTGGGAGTGCTGGAGCTGACCGCGCTGCCCAGCATCAAAGAGGAGTACTGGGTTCCGGCGGTTCAGGAAGTCGACGCTCTGCTGGTTTGGGGTGGCAGTCCCTTGTATCTGTGTTACTGGATGCGGCAGTCCGGCCTGGCCGACCTCTTGCCGTCGCTGCGGCCCGAGACGGTCTACGTCGGCACGAGTGGCGGTGCGATGGTCGCGACTCCCGACTTCGGAGGAGAGACCTACGACGACAGTGATCCACTCACAGGCAGCGACAGGCGCTGGGGCTCGTCGACTTCTCCGTGTATCCACACCTTTATCGTGAGGATCACATTCCGGCCACCCCTCTGGCCGAGATAGAAGCATGGGCCGCCGGGTTGTCAGTGCCTGCGTACGCGATTGACGATCAGACCGCCATCAAAGTGGTCGACGGCACCGTCGAGGTCGTCTCCGAGGGCCACTGGAAACTGTACCCCCAGCCTGACGCAGGCTAGCGGCTCGAGAACACCCCCTTGATGCGCGAGTATTCGCGCGGACACCCTTGACTCAGTCGCGTTCCTGCTGGATCCATCGATTCGCCAGAATGGGATCGTGGAGGATATACCGGAGCTGACGGTGCGCGATGCAGCACACTGGCGCGCGTGGTTGGCGAAACACCATGATTCCTCGACGGGGATATGGCTCGTGCTGGCCAAGAAGAAGACGGTCCAACCGACCAGTCTCAACCACGATCAAGCGCTCGAAGAGGCACTGTGCCACGGCTGGATCGACGGCCAACTCCGCGGCCGCGACGCCGACACCTACTACCAGCGCTTCAGTCGCCGCCGCAGGCGCAGCGCCTGGTCGAAGCGGAACATCGAGATCGCGGAGCGGTTGATCGCAGCAGGTCGTATGCATCCAGCCGGGACCGCCGAGCTGGAGCGTGCGAGAGCCGACGGTCGAAGCAAAGCCGCCTACGCGGGCTCTGCCAGCATCGAGGTGCCTGACGATCTCGGCGCTGCACTGGCCGCCGAGCCGAAAGCGCTCGCGATGTTCGAGAACCTGAGCCGCCAGAACCGCTACGCGATCCTCTATCGGATCGCTACCGCCAAACGAGCGGAAACGCGAGAACGCAGAATCATGCAGTTCGTCGAAATGCTGGCCCGCGGCGAGACGATCTACCCACAGAAACGCGCCTGATCAACGATCAGGCGCGCCAGTGTTCGGGCATGTCACCCGAGGACGCGCTACCGTCCCGCCCTGGGTGAGGTCCCAGGGCGGGAAACTGGCGCCGGCTTACGCCATTGTGTTACAGAGGTTCTCCGACGATCCAGAGAGAACTGCGAAAGACTGAACAAGCGGTATGGGGCCTGAGAAGTCATCGATCTCGACGCTGCGCCCGTGCGTAAGGATAAGGGAGCCGGGCTCGCCGCCACCGAATGCGCCTGTCGGGAAGTACCCCAATGTCGTTCCTGTCGTTTGGGCGCGGAGGAGCGTTGGGGACAGCGCATCGAACGTGATCGCACCTGACAGGTCGAACGTCCGGGTTACCGCCGCGTCGTTGTTCGTGACGCTGACAATGAACCGTCCGTGCGTCGTCGTCGTACCGTTGCTGAAAGAGATCGCGAACTGCTTCGTCTCCAGCGTCCTAATCGAAACACTGAATGGACACAGGTCACCCGCCGCGAAATCGAGACTGGCGGGTGGCACGGGAGACTTGATCGGCTTCGCCGCTGCAGCGGTGGTTGCAAGCGCTCCGGCAACCACCAACGCCGCGATTATCGTGACACGAATCATTCGTATACACCTCCCCATAAAGGCAGCAGGAAGCGAAGACACTGCCGCAGATTCGCGAGACTATAAGACCTTGAAACAACTCGCACAACAGTCGAGATGCGAGGTCCGCATCACCGTTACCTGAGGGGAGCCCCGTCGCGTGCGCCAGCGTCCTCTCGCCCGAACCGCCTCGAACTACTGCGGACGCCGAGCGAACCATGCCGGCGGCGACGGTGTCGTTCGTCGCCTCGTCGACCAGGATGAAGGCCCCGGTCGCGCGGTTCACGTCGTACGGGTCGACCATCAGCGGCGCCGAGAGGCGCAGCCGCACGCGGCCGATGTCGTTCAGCTTCATCTCGGTCGCGTCGCCGAGCTCGAGCGTGTCCATGTCGACGACGCCGTCGATGCCGTCGACGACGGCGCGCACGGTGCGGGTCGTGTGCTTGACGCCGAATCGGGCGCCGGGCTGGAGGGGCCGCTCGCTCATCCAGCAGAGCGTCGCCTCGAGCGCCCGCGCGGTCACCGGCTGGTCGTCCGGGTCGACGAGCATGTCGCCGCGCGGCACGTCGATCTGATCCTCGAGGCGGATCGTCACGGACATGCCGGGCGTCGCCTCCTCGATCGGGCCGCCGGCCATGTCGACCGAGGCGACGCGGGTGCGGAGGCCGGAGGGCAGCACGAGCACGTCGTCGCCGGCCCGCCAGACGCCGCCGGCGACCTGGCCCGCGTAGCCGCGGTAGTCGTGGTGCTCGTCCGACATCGGCCTGATCACCCACTGGACGGGGAAGCGGCGGTCGGCGAGGTTGCGGTCGCCCGCGAGCTCGATCTCCTCGAGGTGGTGGAGCAGGGTCGCGCCCTGCCACCACGGCATCCGCTCGGACGGGTCGACGAGGTTGTCGCCGTGGAGCGCGGCGATCGGGATCGCCACCTCGTCCTTGACGCCGAGAGCGGCGGTGAGGTCGTCGAGCTCCTGCTCGATCTCGTTGAACCGCGCCTCGTCGAAGTCGACGAGATCCATCTTGTTGACGGCGAAGACGAGGTGGGGGACGGCGAGGAGCGACGCGATCAGGGTGTGGCGGCGCGTCTGCTCGATCACGCCCTTGCGGGCGTCGACGAGCACGACGGCGACGTCGGCGGTCGAGGCGCCGGTCACCATGTTGCGCGTGTACTGCACGTGGCCCGGCGCGTCGGCGAGCTGGAAGCGGCGCTTCGGGGTGACGAAGCCGCGGTAGGCGACATCGATCGTGATCCCCTGCTCGCGCTCGGCGCGCAGCCCGTCGGTGAGCAGCGCGAGGTTGACGTAGCCGTCGCCGCGGCGCTCGCTCGTCTCCTCGACCGCCTCCATCTGGTCGACGAACACCTGCTTCGTGTCGAAGAGCAGGCGCCCGATCAGGGTCGACTTGCCGTCGTCGACGGAGCCGCACGTCACCAGCCGGAGCAGCTCCGATGCGCCGTCTGCGGTCACGGTCGCGACGCTCCGGATCAGAAGTAACCGACACGTTTCCGGTCCTCCATCGCCGCTTCGGAGGCGCGATCGTCGGCCCGCGTCTCGCCGCGCTCGGTGACGCGCGTGGCCGCGATCTCGGCCACGACGGCATCGAACGAGACGGCGTGCGAGCGCACGGCACCCGTGCAGCTCATGTCGCCGACGGTGCGGAAGCGCACCCACTCGGTGAACGGCACCTCGTCCTCGTCGCGCTCGATCACGTCCGAGGTCGCGTAGAGCATCCCGTCGCGCTCGAACACCTCGCGCTCGTGGGCGTAGTAGATCGACGGCAGCTCGAGCTCCTCGCGGGCGACGTACTGCCACACGTCGAGCTCGGTCCAGTTCGAGATCGGGAAGACGCGCACCTGCTCGCCCTTGCGGATCTTGCCGTTGTAGAGATTCCAGAGCTCCGGGCGCTGGGCGCGGGGATCCCACTGGCCGAAGTCGTCGCGGAACGAGAAGATCCGCTCCTTCGCGCGGGAGCGCTCCTCGTCGCGCCGGGCGCCGCCGATCGCGGCGTCGAACTGGTTCGACTCCATCGCGTCGAGCAGCGTCGTCGTCTGCAGCTGGTTGCGCGAGGCGCGCGGGCCCGTCTGCTCGACGACGCGGCCCTTGTCGATCGACTCCTGCACCGAGGCGACGACGAGCCGCTCGCCGAGCTCGGCGACGCGACGGTCGCGGTACTCGATCACCTCGGGAAAGTTGTGCCCCGTGTCGACGTGCATCAGCGGGAACGGGAAGCGGCCGGGGCGGAACGCCTTCTCCGCCAGGCGCAGCAGCACGATCGAGTCCTTGCCGCCCGAGAACAGCAGCACGGGCCGCTCGAGCTCGGCGGCCACCTCGCGCATGATGTGGACTGCCTCCGCCTCGAGCTCGTCGAGGTGGGAGCGTTGCAGACGGGCCGTCATGCTTCGGCGTGCAGCCCGCACTCGGTCTTGTCATTGCCGGTCCAGCGGCCTTCGCGGCCCGTTCCCGGCTCGGTGCAATGCGTGCAGCCGATCGACGCGTAGCCGCGGCTGTGGAGCGCGTTGACCGGCAGCTCGCGCTCCTCGATGTAGGCGTCGACCGCGGCCTCCGTCCAGTCGGCGAGCGGATTTGCCTGCCAGAGCTCGTGGCGCTCGTCCCAGCCGAGCTTCACGGCGCCGGCCCGGGTGGCGGACTGCTCGCGGCGCACGCCCGTGATCCAGCCGTCGAGCCCGGCGAGCGCGTTCCCGAGCGGGCCGACCTTGCGGATCGCGCAGCAGAGCGACGGGTTGCGCTCCCAGAGCGCGTCGCCGTGGATCGCCGCCTGGCGGCCGAGCGACGGGCCCTGGTACACCTCGACCTGGATCCCGTAGCGCTTCTCGACCTGGCGCCAGACGTCGTAGGTCTCGGGGAAGAGGACGTGCGTGTCGAGCGCGAACACGCGCGCGTCGGGAGCGATCGCGAGCAGCATGTCGAGCAGCACCGACTCCTCGCGCTGGAACGAGCAGGCGAGCGAGAGCTTCGGATGGAAGTGCTCGACCATCACACCGAGAACCTCGGGTGCGCTCAGCGTCTCGGGATCGGTGTCGCCGATGAGGGCCCGGATGTCCGTTTCCATCGCCCGGACGATACCAGTTGATGAGGACTTGTTATCCATTGCATAAGCCGATCATGCAGGTAGAAAAGGTGGCTAGCCCGGGTCTTTCGGCCGGCGTGATCGCGGGACGCGACGCCCGAGCAGATCCGGGCTAGAGTCGACTGATGGAAGAGCTTCCCGGGGGTCTGCGGCGCGTGACGATGCCGCTGCCGTCGAGACCCGGGCACGTGCACTGCTACCTGCTCCCGGTCGACGACGGCTTCATGCTCGTCGACACCGGCCTCGGCCTGCCCGACGCGGCCGAGTTGTGGGCCGCCGAGCTCGAGCAGCTGCCGGGTCCCGTCACGACGATCTTCGTGACGCACTTCCACCCCGACCACCTCGGCGCCACGGCCGACGTCCGCGACCTCACCGGAGCGCGGGTCGTGCAGGGGGCGCTCGACGCCGAGCAGTCGGCGATGACGTGGGGGAACGAGGAGTGGTCGATCCACCTCGCCGACTGGTTCCGGCGCAACGGCGTTCCCGACGAGGTCACGGAGGAGCTGCTCGGGCAGGGCGAGCGCTTCCGGCCGTTCATCAGGCCCGTCCTCGACCCCGAGCTCGTCGACGACGGCGACCGCCTGCACGGCTGGGAGATCGTCGCCGCCCCGGGCCACGCCGACGGGCAGCTGACGCTGCTCAAGGACGGGGTCCTGATCGCCGCCGACCACCTGCTCGCGCGGATCACGCCGACGGTCGGCCTCTGGCCCGCGAGCCGGCCCGACCCGCTCGGGGACTACCTGGGGTCGTTGCAGCGGACGATCGATCTCGCTCCCGCGATCGCCTACGGCGGCCACGGCGACACCGTCACCGACCCGGTCGGCCGGGCCAACGAGCTGCTCGCCCATCACGCCGAGCGGCTCCTCGTCACCGCGGGCGCGATCGGCACGGAGCCGCGCACTGCGTACGAGGTGTCGTTCCCGCTGTTCGGCGACGACCTGCGGCCGGCGGCACGCCGGTTTGCCGTCGCCGAGACGCTCTCCCATCTCGAGCGGCTCGTCCGGGACGGCGGGGCCGAACGGCACGAGCTGCAGCCGAACGGGGACGTCGCCAGCGTCTCCTATACTGCCGCGCAGTAGTGGACGAACTTCCCTCCAGTACCGCCGCCCCGGAGACCGGGGCATGACGGTTGTCCTCGAGCTTCTCGGCGTTGCCGTTCTGATCCTCCTGAACGGCTTCTTCGTCGCGGCCGAGTACTCGCTCGTGACCGTGCGCCGGACCCGGCTCAAGGAGCTGATCGACGAGGGCAATCGCCCGGCGCGCGCCGTGATGAAGATCACGAGCGACCCGGCGCACTTCATCGCGGCGATGCAGCTCGGCGTCACGCTCACCTCGCTCGCCATCGGTGCCATCGGCGAGCAGGTGCTCTCCGAGCTGTTCGGGGTCTACCTCGGAACCTTCCTGGCCGTCGTGCTCGCGTTCTTCGTGATCACGTTCATGCACGTCGTCATCGGGGAGCTCGTCCCCAAGGGGCTCGCGCTCAGCTACTCGGAGCGGATCGCGCTCGGCGTCTCCGTCCCCGTTCGGGCCTTCTTCTTCGTCGCCGCACCGCTGATCTGGGTGCTGCAACGCTCGAGCGAGGGCGTGCAGCGGCTGATCGGCATCGATCCCGACTACACGGACGGCGAGGCCCACTCCGAGGCCGAGCTGAAGATGCTGCTCGAGGTGTCGACGCAGCGAGGCGAGATCGAGCAGGGCGAGCGCGAGATGCTCTACAAGGTCTTCGACTTCGCCGACAAGGAGGCGTCGGACGTGATGGTGCCCCGGCCCGAGGTGGTCGGGATCTCGATCGAGATGGCGCCCGAGGAGGCGCTCAAGGCGGTGCTCGAGTCGCCCTACACGCGCTACCCCGTCTTCCGCGAGTCCCTCGACGAGATCGTCGGCATCCTCCACGTCCGCGATCTCGTCTCCGCCCTCCACGACAGCGCCATCGCCGAGGTCGAGCTCGCCGCGCTCCTGCGCCCCGCCTACGTCGTGCCGGAGACGAAGGACCTGGCGGCCCTCCTCGCCGAGTTCCGGCGCACGAACCAGCACATGTCGGTCGTCGTGGACGAGTACGGAGCGATGCAGGGCATCGTCACGCTCGAGGATCTGCTGGAGGAGATCGTCGGCGAGATCGAGGACGAGTTCGACCTCCCCGACGAGTCGATCGAGCGGATCGACGAGACGACGATCCGGATCGACGGCACCTTCCCGATCGACGACTTCAACGAGGAGCTCGGCACGGCGATCGAGCACGAGGACTTCCACACCGTCGCCGGCTACGTCTTCGACCTGATCGGCCGGGCCGCCGAGCCGGGTGACGAGGTCCTGACCGACGGCCTGCGCTTCACGGTGCTCGACGTCGAGGGCTCGCGGATCCAGCGGATCGAGGTCGAGTTCCTGCCGACGCCCGAGCCGGCCGACGACAAGGAAGGCGAGGCGGCGTAGACCAGGACCGCCCGACGCCGCGCGGCGACTCGCCGTTTCGGCACCGCGATTTCGTTGTCTTCCTCGGCGTCATGCTCGCGACGGGGTTCGCGATCGAGATGTCGTTCGTCGCGATCGGCTGGCAGGTCTACGCGGTTCACAGCAATCCGCTCGACCTCGGGCTCGTCGGGCTCGCGATGTTCATCCCGCTGCCGCTCCTCGCCCTGCCGGCCGGCCACCTGGCGGATCGGTTTCCGCGGCGGACGCTGCTCGCGATCGCGACCGCGCTCGACGTGGCCGTCATGGTCGGGTTGCTCTTCGTCACCCGGGCCGGAGCCGCTTCGACGTGGCCGTTCTTCGTGCTCGCGTTCGGCACCGGCGTCGCGTCGGCGCTCGGTGCGCCTGCCTCGCGGGCGATGACGCCGTCGCTCGTCCCGCGCGAGATCCTCGTGCGGGCGCTCGCCCTGCGGTCGATCGTGTTCCAGGCCTCGGTGATCATCGGGCCTGCGATCGGCGGCCTCCTGTTCGCGATCCACTCCGAGCTCGTCTACGCGGTGGCGGCGGCGCTGTCGGCCCTCTCCCTCGTCGGGTTGCTGTTCCTCCGCACCGGGCGCGATTCGGTCGGTGGCTCGTCGCCCGACCTCGCGAGCGTGCTCGGCGGCGTGCGCCTCGTGCGCCGGACACCCGTGCTGCTCGGCGCCATCTCGCTCGACCTCTTCGCCGTCCTGTTCGGAGGTGCGGTCGCCCTGCTGCCCGTCTTCGCCAAGGACGTGCTCGACGTCGGGCCGGCCGGCCTGGGCGTGCTCCGGGCCGCTCCTGCTGTCGGCGCGCTGTGCTCGGCGATCATCATGTCGCGCTGGCCCGTGCGTCGGCACGCCGGCCGGACGCTGCTCGCGGTCGTCGGCCTCTACGGCGTCTCGATCGTCGTCTTCGGGCTCTCGCAGGTGATGTGGCTCTCGCTGATCGCGCTCGCCGTCGGCGGCGGCCTCGACATGGTGAGCGTCGTCCTGCGGCAGACGATCCTGCCGCTGACGACGCCGGACGAGCTTCGCGGACGGGTGAATGCCGTCGAGATGGTGTTCATCAGCGCCTCGAACGAGCTCGGCGCCTTCGAGTCGGGCGTCGCGGCGGCCCTCGTCGGAGCGGTTCCGGCGGTCGTGATCGGAGGCGTGCTGACGGTCGCGATCGCGATCGGCTGGAACCGGTTCTTCCCGGCGCTCGCCCGCGTCGACCGGCTCGACGACCTGCGGCCGGCCGCTGCCGACCTAGACGGCTGCGTGCCGGGCCGGACGACGCCCGACTCGTAGGCGAGGACGACCGCCTGCGTCCGGTCACGCAGGTCGAGCTTCTGCAGGATCCGGGCGACGTGCGTCTTCACCGTGTGCTCGCTGACGACGAGGCGCGCGGCGATCTCGGCGTTCGAGAGGCCCTGGGCGAGGAGCCGCAGCACCTCGAGCTCGCGCGCCGTGAGCTCGGCGAGCGCCGGTGGAGGGGCGGTCGGGGCGCGGCGCGAGAACTCGTCGATCAGGCGGCGGGTGACGGACGGGGCGAAGAGCGAGCCTCCCTCGGCGACGACCTGGATCGCCGTCAGCAGCCGCTCCTCGGGCGCGTCCTTGAGCAGGAATCCGCTTGCTCCGGCGCGCAGCGCGTCGTAGACGATGTCGTCGAGGTCGAAGGTCGTCAGCACGAGGACGCGCGGGCTCGTCTCGTCGACGACGATCCGCCGCGTCGCCTCGATCCCGTCGACGCTCCGGCATGCGCACGTCCATCAGCACGACATCCGGCCGGAGCTCGGCCGCGAGCCTCGCCGCCTCGGCGCCGTCGCCCGCCTCGCCGACGACCTCGATCCCGGGCTCGCCGCCGAGGATGAGCCGGAAGCCGGTGCGGACGAGCGCCTGGTCGTCCGCGATCAGGACCCGGATCACGTGTCGTCCCGGTACGGCAGCCGGGCGTGGACGGCGAAGCCGCCGTCGGGCTGCGGCCGGCGTCGATCTCGCCGCCGACGACGGCGACTCGCTCCGTGATCCCGAGGAGGCCGTTGCCGCGTCCCGGCGCCGGTCAGGCCGCCGCGTCCGTCGTCGGCGACCGTGATCTCGACCGCGTCGGGCGCGTAGCGCACGGCGACCCGGGCGACCGCGGGCCCGGCGTGCTTGAGCACGTTCGTCAGGGCTTCCTGCACGATCCGGTAGCCGGAGACGTCGATGCCCGGCGGGATCCCGTTCGGGACGCCCTCGACCTCGAGCTCGACCGGGCAGCCCCGACGCGCGCATCTCCTCGGCGAGCGCCTCGACGCCGCTCGAGCGACGGCTGCGGCGCCGCGCGACTGCTCCTCGTCGTCGTCCCGCAGCATCCCGAGCAGCCGGCGCATCTCGCCGAGGGCCTGCTCGCCGGTGCGCTCGATCGAGTCGAACGCGGTCCGGGACGCCGTCGGGATCGCTCGCGAGCACCTTGCGCCCGCCGCGCGCCTGGACGACGACGACGCGAGATCGCGTGCGCGACGACGTCGTGGAGCTCGCGGGCGATCCGCGCCCGCTCCTCGGCCACGGCGCCGCGCGCCCGCTCGTCCTGATCGCGCTCGAGCTCGACCGTGCGCCGGGTGAGCGACTCGCTCCCGCTCGCGCCGCAGCCGGATCATCAGGCCGGCGAGCCAGGGGCCGCCGAGGATCAACGCGCCGAAGACGATGTCGCCCCAGTGGAACGGGTCGCCGTCGTCGGTGACGAACTGCGCGATCACGAACGGGATCACGATCGCGGCCGCCCACGCCTGCCGGCCGCGCGCGTTCGCGCCGTAGGAGTAGAGCGCGAAGACGAAGCACGACGACGAACATGGTCGACTGGTCGTCGAAGTCCGACGCCGACCGTGGACGATCGTCGACAGGCTCGTCAGACTGACGAGAAATGCCGCGAGCGGATACGTGCAGCGGAACGCGAGCGCGACCGTCGCGAGCAGGCCAGCGACGAGAGCACCGGGCGATGCGTCGCGTAGCTCGCGAGCCAGATCTCGAGCTGCAAGCGCGACCGTGCAGAACAGCGCGAACGCCGAGATCGGCGTGGTCGCGGACGAGACGGAGCGCGCGCATGCGTCGAACCGTACGCCAGTCGGCGCCGCGGGGCATCGCTCTCAGGAGCCATGTGCAGATCGCCTGCCGAGGGTGACGACGAATCACGCCCGGCGGCGACGACGGCGGCCGCCGCCGGCCGACACTCCTCGAGTCCACGACAGAAGGAGTGACGGCATGAGCAACACGATCTCGCAACGAGTCGATCGCCCCGGTTGCGATCGGCTCGATCGCGCTGGCGACGGTGCTCGCGGCGGTGGGACCTGGGTCGGGCGGCGACGAGCAGGGCACGCAGGGAGTTCCTGGTCGTCTGCGCGATCATCGCGGTCGCCGCCGCGGTCGTCTTCGGCTGGGTCGTGCCGCGAGGCCTGCAGCGGGAGGCGGCGGGCGCGACCGCGCTGACGCTCTCGATCCTCGGGCTCGCTGCCGTGCTGGCGTTCTGGTCCGGCCTGACCGCCGATCCTCGCCGGCGGCGGCGCGCTGCTCGGCTGGGCCGGACGCGAACGCCGAGCGCGGTCGCGCGCATGTCGCAGGGCAGCGATCGGGATCGGGGCGATCGCGCTCGTCGGCTACCTCGCGATCTACGTCACCGACGCGATCTTCTAGGCCGAAGCTCAGCGGCGGGCCTGCTAGCGGCGCGCGCTGCGCAGCAGGCCCGCCGCGCCGATGTTCCTGATCGAGGCGTCGACGAGCTCGATCGGGTGCAGCGCCGGCAGCGGGCTGCCGGCTCGCCGGAGCGCCGTCGCGACCTGGACGAGACACCCGGGGTTGGCGCTCGCGTACACCTGCGCCCCGGTGGCGAGCACGTGCGCCGCCTTGCGGTCACCGAGCTGCCGGGCCGCGTCGGGCTGGGTGATGTTGTAGATGCCGGCGCTCCCGCAGCAGATGTCCTGCTCGGCGGGCTCGACGACCGTCAGCCCTGGGATGCGCCGCAACGAGACGGCGGACGAGAGCGGCAGCCGCTGCGCGTGCCGGAGATGGCACGAGTCCTGCATCGCCACCTTCAGGTTCAGCGGGTGGCGCGACGCCCGAGGCTCGACCTCGGTGAGGAACTCGCCCAGGTCGCGCACCCGGGCGGAGAACGCGGCCGCCCGCTCCGCCCAGGCAGGGTCGTCTCCCGAGCACGTGCCCGAGCTCCTTCAGGTGCGACCCGCAGCCCGAGGTGTTGACGATCACCGTCTCGACGCCGTCGAAGGCCTCGATCACCCTGCGCGCGAACGCGCGCCCTTCGTCGCCGCGCCCTGCGTGCATCGAGAGCGCGCCGCAACAGCCTTGCGGCGGCGCCACGACCTCGTAGCCGTCGGCCGCCAGAACCCGCGCCGTCGCCGCGTTGACCGACCCGAACACCACGGACTGCACGCAACCTGTGAGAATGCCGACACGCCCGCGCGTCTCGCCACGCGCGGGCGTACTGCGTTCCGGCTTCTCGGTCGAGCGCCACGGCGGCGCGATCTCGGTCATCGCGCCGAGGCGGCCCGGCAGCGGCAGCTTGCGGCCGAGCGGCGCGAGGCGCAGGGCCGGCCCCATCCGGCGCGGGTAGGGGAGGAGCTTGAAGAGCGCGCCGCGCACGAACCGGTCGCCGAAGGGGCGGCGCGTCTCGGTCTCGATCGTCTCGCGCGTCGACTCGATCAGCTTCTCGTACTGGACGCCGGAAGGACAGGCCGTCACGCACGCCATGCAGCCGAGGCAGAGGTCGAAGTGGCTCGACGACGGTCGGGTTGAGCGAGATCGTGCCGTCGAGGTGCGACTCCATCAGCTGGATCCGACCGCGCGGGGAGTCCATCTCCTCGTTCCAGAGCAGGTACGTCGGGCACGTCGGCAGGCAGAAGCCGCAGTGGACGCAGTCGCTCGTGAGCGAGCGGAGCACGTCGGGCGCGGTCGTCATGCCAGCACCCCTGCCGGGTCGAAGCGCTCGCGCACCCGCTCCTGCAGGCGCCGCACCGGCTCGGGTGTCGCCGCGGCGACGGCGTAGGGGAGATAGGCGATGCCGGCCGAGGGGCGGACGACGGCGGTCGGGGTTCGATCGAGGAACGCCCGCAGGTCGCCCGGCGCGAACGACGTCCGCCCGAGCGCCGTCGCCCTGGAGCGAGCGCGACTCGGCCCAGACCGCGCCGTCCGTCTCCTCGCCGCCGACGAGCGCGCGGGTGGCGGCGACCTGAGCAGCGACCGCGGCGGCGCCGCCCTCGAACAGCACCGCGACGCGGCCGGGATGGAGGATGTCGACCGCGCTCGGGACGAGCTGGGAGGCGAGCAGCGCTGCGGCGACCGACGCCGCGTCGCCCGTCTCGACGACCACCGTCGCGGCAGTCACGGGATCGGGATGAAGGCGGAGGCTGACCCGGCCGATGAACGCGAGCCGGCCACGGGAGCCGCAGACGAGCTTGCCGAGGTCGTAGCCGGCGACGTTCTTGACGACCTTGCCACCGGCGTTGACGATCGTGCCGTCCGCCAGCACGAGCGTGACGCCGAGCACGAGGTCGCGCGGGGCGCCGAACCGGTGGCGCAGCGGGCCCGAGAGATTCTCCGCGAGGCAGGCGCCGATCGTCGGGTCGCCCGGTGGGTCGAGCGAGAGGCGCTGGCGGGCCGGGGCGAGCGCAGCGGCGAGGGCCGAGAGGCGGATGCCGGCCTCGACGGTGCAGGTGAGGTCGCCCGACTCGTGCTCGAGGACGCGGTTCATGCCCGCGGCGTCGAGATCGGCGCCGATCCTGACCGTCCGCCCCTCGGCCGCCGCGGCCGAGAGCGCGGCGGACGCCTGCTCGAGGCTAGAAACGCTCGGCAAGGCCGATCAGCTCCAGTGGATGTTGCCGGTAGGGGCCGGGGACCTCGCCGCAGAGCCGGGGCGTCGGGATCACCTTGCCCGGGTTCGCGATCCCGTCCGGGTCGAACGCGCGCCGCAGCCGCTCGAACGCCTCGAGGTCGCGCTCGGAGAACATCTTCGGCATCGAGCACGCCTTGTCGACGCCGACGCCGTGCTCGCCGGTGAGCGAGCCGCCGGCGTCGAGGCAGGCGCCGAGGATCGCCTCCGCGAGCTCCTTCGCCGCCTCCGTCTCGCCCTTCGCGGCGTCGTAGAGCACGAGCGGATGCAGGTTGCCGTCGCCGGCGTGGAAGACGTTGCCGACGCGCAGCCCGTGCTCGCGCGACAGATCGCCGATCCGCCGCAGCACCTCCGGCAGCTTCGTCCGGGGCACGACGCCGTCCTGCACGTAGTAGTCCGGCGACATCCGGCCCATGGCCGGGAAGGCGCCCTTGCGACCGAGCCAGAGCAGCGCCCGCTCGGCGTCGTCGCGCGCGACCCGCACTTCGAAGGCGCCGCAGTCGCGGCAGATCCGGTCGACTGCGGCAGCGTCCTCCTCGACCTGCACGCCGATCCCGTCGAGCTCGACGAGCAGGAGCGCCTCGGCGTTCTCGGGGTAGCCGGCGTGATAGGCCTGCTCGGCCGCGATGATCGTGAGCGAGTCCATCATCTCGATCGCGGCGGGCAGGATCCCGGCCGAGACGATCGCGGAGACCGCCTCGCCGGCGGAGTCGGTCGACGGGAACGCCGCCAGGTGCGTCGTCACGGCCTCCGGCTTGCGCAGCACCCGCAGGGTGATCTCCGTCGCGATCCCGAGCGTTCCCTCCGAGCCGATGAAGGCTCCGAGCAGGTCCGGGCCCGTCGGGATCGAGCGCCTTGCCGCCGAGCTCGACGACGTCGCCGTCGGGAAGCACCACGGTCAGCCCCGTCACGTGGTTGACCGTGAAGCCGTTCTTGAGGCAGTGGGCTCCGCCCGAGTTCTCCGCGACGTTGCCGCCGATCGTGCAGACCTGCTGGCTCGAGGGGTCCGGGGCGTAGAAGAAGCCGGCCGGCGCGACCGCCCGTGTCACGTCGAGGTTCGTGACGCCGGGCTCGACCCTCACCCGCTGCGAATCGAGGTCGACCTCGAGGATCCGGTTCATCCGCGCGAGCGAGATCACGATCCCCTCGACGACGGGCAGCGCGCCGCCCGAGAGGCCGGTGCCGGCGCCGCGCGCGACGAACGGCAGGCCCTCCCGCGCGCAGATGCGGACGACGCCCTGCACCTCTGCCGTCGAGCCGGGGAGGGCAACGAGCTCCGGCATTGCGCGCCAGCCGGTGAGGCCGTCGCAGTTGTAGACGCGCAACTGCTCGGGCTCGGTGATCACCTGGCGGTCGCCGACGACGGCGCGAATCTCGGCGCGAATGGCGTCGGAGAGGCTCACCTCCGCGAGTCTACTCAGCGGCTCGCAGCGGCCACCGCTCGATCATCGATTATCGCGGGTTCTGCCTTCATGCCGCCGACGCCGGAGGGGTAGGATCGCCACCATGGTGCCCATCGATCGTCCCGGCAAGATCATCTGCGTCGGCCTCAACTACCGAGACCACGCCGAGGAGCAGGGAGTCGACCTCCCCAAGGCTCCGCTCTTTTTTGCGAAGTACACGACCTCGCTGATCGGGCCCGGCGATCCGATCGTGATCCCGTCCGTCGTCGAGCAGTGCGACTACGAGGCCGAGCTCGGCGTCGTGATCGGCGAGACCGTCAAGAACGTCTCCAAGGAGAACGCCTTCGAAGCCGTCCGCGGCTACCTCGTCGCGAACGACGTCTCGGCGCGCGACCTCCAGTTCGCCGACGGCCAGTGGACGCGCGGCAAGTCGCCGGACACGTTCTGCCCCGTCGGCCCGCTCGTGCCGCGCTCCGAGGTGCCCGACCCGCACGCGCTCCGGATCCGCGCGATCGTCTCGGGCGAGACGCTGCAGGACTCGTCGACGGCGAACCTCATCTTCGGCATCGACGAGATCATCAGCTACGCCTCGCGAACCTCGACGCTCGAGCCCGGCGACCTGATCCTGACGGGCACGCCCGCCGGCGTCGGCGTCTTCCGCGACCCGAAGCGGCTGCTGCAGCCCGGAGACACCGTCACGATCCAGATCGACGGCGTGGGCGAGATCACCAATCCGGTGATCGCCGGGTGACGTTAGTCAGATAGCTGATGGCGACGATCTCCCGCACCGTGCTCCGCGAGCAGGTCAAGGACGTCCTGCTGCAGCGGATCGCGAGCGGTGAGCTCCAGCCGGGCGAGCGGCTCGTCGAGACCAGGATCGCGCAGGAGCTCGGCACGAGCCAGGCGCCCGTGCGCGAGGCGCTGCGCGACCTCCAGCTGCTCCGGCTCGTCGAGTCGGAGCCGTTCCGCGGCTCGCGCGTGCGCGTGTTCGACGAGGAGGAGCTGATCGAGGTCTATCCGGTCCGCGCCTCGCTCGAGGAGCTCGCGGCCAAGCTCGCAGCGGAGAAGCTCGAGGGCGACGTCTCGGCGCTCGAGGTCGAGTTCGAGGCCATGCGCGAGGCCGTCCGCAAGGACGACACGAACGCTCTCGCGCAGCACGACATCGCGTTTCACCGGCTGATCGTCGAGGCGGCGGGCAACTCGGTGCTCGAGCAGAGCTGGAAGTCGCTCGGCGTCGAGAGCCGCATCACGATCTCGCTCTACGGCACCTACATGGATCCGGAGCAGGCTGCCGAGCGGCACGTCAAGCTGATCGACGCGATCCGCTCGGGCAGCCCGAGTGCCGCCGGGCGTGAGGCGCGCAAGCACGTCGAGGTGTCGGCCCGCCTGATGCGCGACCGGCTGCGAAGCGAGGAGAAGTGACGGTCGTGCTTCCGTCGCCCGCACCGCGCACGTCGCTGATCTCGCCCGCTTGACGTGACGAGTCGTCCCACCGCGACGCTCGTCGCGCTGTTCCTCGCCGCACTGACCCTGCGTCCCCAGATCGTGGGCATCGGCCCGTTGATCCCGTCGATCCAGGACGCGTTCGGCACCTCGCATGCCGTCGTCGGCCTGCTCGGAACGATCCCGGTTCTCTGCATGGGCCTGTTCGCCCCGGTCGCCGCCTACCTCGCGGCGAGGATCGGAACGCGGCGGGCGATGACCATCGGGCTCGCCCTGATCGGCGTCTTCGGCGTCCTGCGGGCGACGATGCCGTCGGCCTGGCTCGTCGTGCTGCTCACCTGGCCCGTCGGGATCGGGATGGGGTTCGGCAACGCGATCGCCCCGATCTCCGTCAAGGAGCACTTCGAGCAGCGGCCCGCGTTCGGCACCGGCGTCTACACGACCGGGATCCAGGTCGGCTCGACGGCGTCAGCCGCGCTGGCCGTCCCGCTGGCGGGCTGGCTCTACGGCTGGCGCGGCGCGCTGATCGCGTTCTCGTGCGTCGCGCTCCTCTCGCTGCTCGCCTGGGTCGTGCTCACCTGGGGCGAGGCACCGCACACCGTTCCCGCCGTCTCGGTACCGAGGCTGCCGTGGCGAAGCGGCACCGCCTGGCTCCTCGTCGCGATCTTCGGCCTCATGTCCTCGGCGTACTACGGCCTCAACGCGTGGCTCCCCGATGCGTACACCGAGCGCGGCTGGAGCGAGGGCAGCGCGGGGCTTCTGCTCGCGACGATGAACCTGACCGCGATCCCCGCGTCGTTCGTGATCCCGTACCTGTCCGACCGGACCGGCAGGCGGAGCCCGTTCCTGCTCGGCCTCAGCGGCTTCTTCATCACCGGCACCGTCATGCTCGTGGCCGTCGCCGAGCCTCGCCTACGCGGGCGCCCTCCTCGCCGGCATCGCGCAGGGCGGCCTGTTCGCGATGGTGATGACGCTGCCGCTCGACTTCGAGCGAACGCCTGCCCGGGTCGGCGCCCTCGTCGCGATGATGCTCGGCCTCGGCTACACGATCGGGGCCGCCGCGCCGTTCTACCTCGGCGCCGTGCGGGATGCGACGGGATCCTTCAACGCCGTCCTCTGGCTCGCCGCGGCGTTCCTGGTGGCGCAGTTCTTCGTGCTGCTGGCGCTGACGCGGCGGCATCCGTCGCGGCGGTCGCCGCGACCGTCCGAGGCCTGACACCGCGGCGCCCGGCTTCAGCCGGTCGTCCGGGCTAGAGCCTGCCGGAACGCGCTCGATCGTCGCCGCCACGCCCGCTGCGAGCGGCGTGCGCGGGAACGGGCCGACGTCGCGGTCGAAGCCGACCGCCTCCATCTCCGCCGGGAACGGCAGCGGGTCGCCGCTCCAGGTGATCTCGGCCTCCGGCACGCACTCCCGGATCGCGGCCACGACGTCGGCGACATCGGCGACGGCGCCCGGCGTGTTGTAGACGGCGGCTCCTCCGGCCGACGAGTGGGCTGCCGTCACCGCGGCCCGCGCGACGTCGGGGGCGTAGTCGTACTGCGCCACGCCCGAGAAGCCGATGTGCGCGGCCTCGCCTCGGGCCGCGGCGAGCATCGCCGCCGTCGGGCCCGACGTCATCCCCTGGTCGCGACCGACGCCGTAGACGACGTAGGGGCGGAGGCCGATCGACGACACGCCGGCGTCGGCGCCGTAGACGCGCGCGATCCCCTCGTCCGCGAGCTTCGACACGCCGTAGAGGGTCGACGGGCTCGTGCCGCCGGTCTCGGGGGCGGGGGAGGGGTCGGACGCGTTGTAGATCGCCGACGAGCTCGCGTACATCACGCCCGGGATCCGGTCGAGACGGCGCGAGACGGCGTCGAAGACGTTGACGGTGCCGGCCACGTTGACGTGCATGCCGAGCGGGGGGTTGGCCCGCACGAACGGCACCTGCAGCGCGGCGAGGTGGACGACGCGCGTGATCTCGTGCTCGTCGAGCGCCCGCTCGACGCGCGGCGAGCTCCGTGATGTCGCCCTTGACGATCTCGAGCCGGTCGATGTCGTCGCCGAGCACGAGCTCGAGGCGATGGCGCGCGTCGCCGAGGTCGTAGCCGACGACGTCGTCGCCGTCGTCGAGCACGCAGCGCGCGACCCAGGCGCCGAGGCAGCCGAGGACGCCGGTGATGAGGACTCGCTCAGCCACGCGGCGTCGTCCTGGAATGGGATCTCGGTCATCGGGAGCTCCTCTCGAGCAGGTCGGCGGCGGACACGACGGGGTTCGTCAGCGTGCCGATTTCGGGAACGTGGATCTCGACCACGTGACCCGGCAGCAACGTGAAGTCGTCGGGAGGCACGAGCCCCGTGCCGGTGAGCAGCACGCTACCCGGCGGCACGGGGTTGTCGCGGATGAGCCAGCCGACGAGGTCGGTGAACGTCCGCTTCATCCGCGCGGTCGACGTCTCGCCGGCGAAGAGCACCGTCCCGTCCGCGTCGCGGATCGTCAGCGAGATCTCGAGCGGCGCCTCCCAGTCCTCGGGCACGTACACCGCGGGGCCGATCGCGCAGGCGGCGGCGAACACCTTGGCCTGGGGCAGGTAGAGGGGATTTGCTCCCTCGATGTCGCGCGACGAGACGTCGTTGCCGATCACGTAGCCGACGATCTCGAGGCTCTCGCCGAGGACGAGACCGATCTCGGGCTCGGGCACGTTCCAGGTCGAGTCGGAGCGGATCGCGATCGGCTCGTTCGGCCCGACCGTGCGACGGCAGCCCGCGTCCTTGAGGAACAGCTCGGGCCGGTCGGCGTCGTAGACGAGCGCATAGACATCGCTGCCCGACTCCTCGATGCGCGCGTCGCGGCTGCGCTCGTAGGTGACGCCGGAGCACCACACCTCCGGCGGGTCGATCGGCCGCAGGAGCGTCGCGCCGGCGGGAAGCTCCTCGCCGCTCTCCAACGTCGCGTCGCGCACCGCGCCCTCGGCGTCGCGGAAACGAACGCGCAGCATCAGTACGTGGCCCGGCCGCCCGAGATGTCGTACGTCGCGCCGGTCGAGAACGAGCATTCCTCGCTCGCGAGCCAGCAGATCAGCGCCGCGACCTCGTCGGCGCTGCCCATCCGGCCCATCGGGATCTTCTCGACCATGTAGTCGACGTGCTCCTGCGACATGTCTCCGAGCATCGCGGTCTCGATCACGGCCGGGGCGACGCAGTTGACCGAGACGCCGGTGCGGGCGAAGTCCTTGCCGACCGCCTTCGTCAGCGCGATCACGGCGGCCTTCGAGGCGGAGTAGGCGGCCGCCATCGGGTTGCCCTCCTTGCCGGCGATCGAGGCGACGTTGACGATGCGCCCGTAGCCACGCTCGGCCATCCCGGGGGCGACGGCGCGGTTGCACCAGAAGACGCCGTCCGCGTTGATCGCCATCACCTTCTTCCACTCCGCATCGCTGACGTCCTGGGTGCGCAGCGAGCTTCCCGGACACCCCTGCGGAGCAGACGAGCACGTCGATCGGGCCGAGCTCGGCCGTCACCTGCGCGACGGCGGCGTCGACATCGGCCGAGGCGGAGACGTCGCCCGTGAGGACGAGCACGCCCTCCAGGCTGGGGGCGGCGAGGTCGAGGGTTGCGACCTTCGCCCCCTCGGCGAGCAGGCGGGCTGCCACCGCCGCACCGATTCCGCTGGCAGCCCCCGTGACGAGCGCCACCCGGCCAAAGAATCGATCATCGTTTTTCACGAGTTCCACCATATAAAGTTTCGTCGATGACTTTCGACCCAACCGTCGATTATCCACTTGGGTCGCGGCGACCGGATCTCGTCGAGACGCCCTCCGGCCTCGCGCTCGAGGAGGTGACGCTCGAATCGGCGCGGGCGGGCACGCTCGTCGCGGCGGACGTTCGCGCCACCTCGGCGACGCTCCGGCGCCAGGCCGAGGTCGCGCGGGCAACCGGCCGGCGCCAGCTCGCCGACAACCTCGAGCGCGCTGCGGAGCTCGCCGCGCGTGCCCGACGACCAGCTGCTCGCGATCTACACGGCGCTGCGGCCGGGCCGCTCGACGCCGGCCGAGCTCGAGGAGTGGGCGCTCCGGCTCGACGACTGGGATGCGCCGCGCACGGCCGCCTTCGTCCGCGAGGCGGCGGTCGCGTACGGGGAACGAGGGCTCGGCGGTGTCTGAGGGCATCGGCCCGGTTCGCGTCCCGGGCCGCCAAGGAGCTGCGGCGCGAGATGCTGATCACGCCGGCGGCCGAGCTCGGCCTCGTCGCGATGAACGGGCCGAACGACCCCGAGCCCGAGCTCGTGGTCGAGAACGGCGTCGTCACGCGGATGGACGGGAAGGCCGCCGCCGACTTCGACGTCATCGACCGCTTCCTGGTCGCCCACGGGCTCGACCTCGAGATCGCCGCCGAGGCGATGGCGCTGTCCGACCTCGAGATCGCTCGCCTGCTCGTCGACGTCGACACGCCGCGTGCGGAGGCGGTCAGGCTCGCCCGCGGCCTGACGCCGGCGAAGCTCGCCCGGGTCGCCGGCCTGCTCGACCCGGTCGAGCTGATGTTCGCCCTCAAGAAGCTCCGCGCCCGCCGCGCACCGGCCAACCAGGCGCACGTGACGAATCTCAAGGAGAGCCCGGCGCTCCTCGCAGCCGATGCCGCCGAGGCGTCGGCGCGCGGATTCGCCGAGCTCGAGACCACCGTCGGGGTCGCCCGCTACGCGCCGTTGAACGCGATCTCCCTCCTCGTCGGCTCACAGACGGGACGGCCCGGCGTGATGACGCAGTGCGCGGTCGAGGAGCGCCGCAATCTCGAGCTCGCGATCAACGGCCTCGTCACCTACGCCGAGACGCTGTCGGTCTACGGCACCGAGCAGGTGTTCGTCGACGGCGATGACACGCCCTGGTCGAAGTCGTTCCTCGGCGCGGCCTATGCCTCGCGGGGCGTGAAGGTGCGCTTCACCTCCGGCACGGGCTCGGAGGCGCTGATGGGCGAGGCCGAGGGCATGTCGATGCTCTACCTCGAGGCGCGCTGCATCTCGGTCGTGCGCGCTGCCGGATCGCAGGGCGTGCAGAACGGCTCCATCTCGTGCGTCGCGCTCGTCCTCTCGCTGCCGGGTGGGACGCGCGCGATCCTGGCCGAGAACGTGATCGCCGCCTGGCTCGACCTCGAGGTCGCATCGGGCAACGACGCGATCGCCTCGCATTCGCCGATCCGCAAGACGGCCAAGCTGATGGGTCAGTTCCTGCCCGGCACCGACTTCGTCACCTCCGGCTACTCGGTGATGCCGCGGCACGACAACACCTTCGGCGGCGGAAACTACGACGCCGACGACCTCGACGAGTGGCTCACGATCCAGCGCGACTGGCAGGTCGACGGGGGCATCGAGCCCGTCGGCGAGGCCGAGGTGACGCGCGTGCGCAACCGCGCCGCGCTCGCGATCCAGGCGGTGTTCGCCGAGCTCGGCCTGCCGCCGGTCACGGACGCAGAGGTGGCCGCCGCGACGACCGGGTACGACGCGAGCGACATGCCCGACCGCGACCGCGCGGCCGACGTCGAGGCGGCCGACGCCGCGCTCGAGCGGAAGGTGTCGGGCCTCGAGGTGGCGCTCGCGCTCGACCGGCGCGGCTTCGACGACATCGCCCGCGCGATCGTCGACATGCAGCGCCAGCGCGTCTCGGCCGACTACCTCCAGACCTCGGCCGTGATCGACGCCGAGGGCGTCGTCCACTCCGCCGTCAACGACCCGAATCTCTACACCGGGCCGGGCACGGGCTACCGCCTCGAGGGTGCGAGGTGGGAGGCGCTGCAGGCCCTTCCGCACGTGCTCGACTCGGGCACGCTCGGCGCCGGCGAGAGCGACGCGGCGGAGATCGTCGATGTCGTCGGCGAGGCCGCCCCGGGTACCGACCCGCTGGAGGTCGTGATCGCCGTCGCGCCTGCCTTCGCCGACACGATCCGGCAGACGATCAACGGCCTCGACCACGGTGACGTGCTGGCGGCGATCGTCGACGGTGCCGCTGAGGCCGGTGCGGTGCCCCGGATCGTGCGGATCCGCCGTGTCGCCGACGTCGCGTTCGTCGCCCACGACGGCGCAGCGCCTCTCGGGCTCGGGCGTGGCGCTCGGCATCCAGTCGAAGGGCACCGCCGTCATCCACCGGGCCGACCTGCAGCCGCTCGACAACCTCGAGCTCTTCGGGATGTCGCCGCTCTACACGCTCGAGAGCTACCGCGCGATGGGACGGAACGCGGCGGGCTACGCGCTCGGACGGCGCGTCGGGCCGGTTCCGACCGAGCTCGACAACTTCGCGCGCGCGAAGGTGATCGTCCGCACGACGCTGCTGCACGCCCACGAGACGCGCGCCGTCGTGCCAGGGGCCGCGCCGGTCGAGCTCGCGCTCGCGCGCGCGCGCTCGTGGTGCGATAGGTTCACGGCTGATGCGACGTCCGTCTCTCTCCTGCGCGATGGTCGTCGGCCTCACAGCGCTGGCCGCCGGTTGTGGAGGGGGCAGCGACAGCAGCAGTAGCTCGACCACCTCGGCCTCGGACTGGGCCTCGGGCTATTGCGGGGACGCGAGCACGTGGGTGACGACGCTCGACAACGCGCGCGCGAGCGTCAAGCCGAATGATCCCGCGGCGACGGCGTCCGATGCTGCGCAGCAGGTCACCGCCGAGACGAACACGTTCACGCAGTCGATCAAGGGCCTCGGTGAACCCGACACGCCCGACGGCAGCCACGTCGGCGGCGACGGCGACGAGCGCTCGCCAACACGCTTGGTGGGACGCATGGCGCGTGCGTCGTCGGCGATCAACACGAACAACCCGGACATGACGCCGGCGTTACAGGTCAAGACGGTGAGAGATCAGGTGACTGCCAGCCTCGCCGATGTCGAAAAGCCACCACCACGCTCGAGCAGGGCGACGCGGAACTGGGAACGGCGATGCACGCCTCTTCGGACTGCACCGCCCTGAACGCGGCGCTCTCGAAAGCGGCCTAGAGCAACCCCTGCGCGCGCTGCTCCGCCTGCAGCCGTGCCTCCGCCTCGTCCTCCTCGCGGAACAATCGCACGAGGAGCCAGACGACCGCGGCGAAGAGGATCAGCGCCTGCTCGGTGGTCATCAGGATGCCGCCGAGGTTCTGGTCCTTCGCGGCCGAGATGCCCCAGAGCCGCTCGGGCAGGCTCTCGTAGTAGCCGTAGAGCGGCGGCGCGAACGTGAGCGCGAGGCCGAGGAACGCCGAGAGCACGAAGGCCGCGAAGACGTACGCGATGCGCCCGAGGGTGGGGACGGACTCGGGCTCGTCGGAGAAGACGGGCCACCAGAAGATCAGGCCGATCGAGATCATGAACAGGTGCTCGACGTTGAGGAGCCACGGGTTCCGGAGCGCGACGTCGTAGACGCCGCCGAGGTGGACGACGTACCAGCCGACGAGCCACACCGGCAAGGCGACGGTCGGTCGCGTGAGGACGGCGAACGGGCGGCCACCGCGGGCAGCGATCGCGCCGACGCATGGCCGGCGTCAGCCCGAGGATCAGAAGCGGCGGCGCCCAGTCGGCGATGATCACGTTCTGCAGCAGGTGGAAGAGGACGAGGTAGTCGATCGCGATCGTCTCGAGCGGCGAGTTCAGCGCGGCGACGATCAGCACGACCCCGCCGCCGAAGGCGAGCGCGTGCCAGACGCCGGCGCCCTCGCGCCGCCAGGCGCGGCCGTACGCGACGAGGGCAGCGATGCCGAGCACGACGAACAGCGGCTCGAAGGTGAACGACGACGCGGATCGCATCAGACGACGGGCTGGTGCGTTGCCGGTACCTCGAGCCTGACCCGCTGCTCACGGCGGGAGGCGCGCAGCAGCAGCACGAACGCGAGGCCGACGGTGAGGATCTGCTCGACCATCATCACCACGCCGGCGAGCTTCTGGTCGGTGAGCGGCGACAGGCCGAGGAGCCGCACGGGCTGGTCGACGTAGGTCGAGAACAGCGGCCGGAAGTCGAACAGGATCACGTAGGCCAGGATCTGCCCCGTGCAGAAGACGAGCGCCGTGTAGCCGACCCGCTCGTTCAGCGTCAGCCGGTGATGGCGCGAGGGGTCGACGATCTGCGTCCACACGAGCAGGCCGCCGACGACGAAGCTCAGGTGCATGAGGTCGTGCCAGGCCGTGTGGTGCAGCGCCGCCTCGTAGAGCACGGGGATGTGCCACGCGACGAGCACGACCACCCAGACGGCGTAGCTGACGCCGGGCCGGAACAGGAACCGGAGCAGGCGGCGGAGCCAGCCGACGTGGGCGAGCGGCACGAGGAGGTCGCGGGGGAGGAGGAAGACGGTCAGCGGGCCGCGGACGGCGACCACGGTGAGCGCGATGCCGAGGTCGGCGATCAGGACGTGCTGGAGCATGTGGACGCTCTGCAGGTAGCGCTCGCCGATCGCGTCGATCGGGGAGACGATCGCGAGGACGGTGACGACGACCCCGGCGACGAAGAGCGGGATCCGCGTCCAGGGCGCGAGGCTCGGCTTGCGGCGGTGCAGCCGCAGCCAGCCGTGGAGGAAGAACCCGATCGCGACCAGTCCGGCGCCGATCACGAGGGGCTGGAACGACCAGGCACGCCAGAGATTCTCGGTCGCGAGCACGGAACTCACGCAGGCAGGCTAGCGCCTCAGTCAGCGAGGGCGAGGACGGCGCGGGCCGCCGCCCGCCCGGAGCGGACCGCGCCCTCCATGTGCATGTGGCCGACGCCGGCGAGGTCGGTGCAGGCCCAGTGCACCGGCCCGACCGGCCGGGTGAGGTCGGGGCCGTAGCGGGAGAGGCCGCCGATGCCGAAGGTCGCCGCGTAGGCGCCGCGTGTCCACTCCTCCTGCGACCAGTCGCGCTCGATCACCTCGATCGCGTCGAGCGCTCGCGGGCCGAAGAAGCGCGCCATCCCCTCGAGGACGAGCCGTTGCCGCTCGTCTGCGTCGAGCCGCTCGGCCGCCTGGGCCTTCTCGCCGGCGAGGAACGTGCAGAGCACGCCGGGGCGGCCGGCCGGCGGCGTGTTGTCGTACACCTCGCGCACGAGCTCGTACGGAGCGAACCCCTCGCCCGCGAGCCCTTCCGCGCGCCAGAACGGCTCGTCGTAGACGGCGAGCAGCTTGATCACGTCGCCCTGCGTCATCGCCTGGTGCAGGCGCATCCGCCAGGCGGGCAGGGAGGGCTCGAAGCGGATCAGCCCGACCACGTTCGGCGGCACCGCGACGATCGCCGTGCGGGCGGACACGTGCACGGAGCCGGCATCGACCTCAACGCCGCCGTCGTGCCAGCGCAGCGTCCGCACGGGGGCGTCGAGGACGACGCGGTCGCCGAGCCGCTCGGCCTGCCGGAGCGGGATCAGCTGCGAGCCGCCGACGACGCGGGAGTGAAGGCAGAGATCCGGCTCGAACAGGTTCTCGACGCTGCCTGCACCGGCGACCGTGGCGAGAGCGCTCAGCACCGAGAAGGTGTCGGCCGGCTTCGTCATGTAGCCGCCGGCCATGAACGCCCGCAGCAGGTCGCGCGCCAGCGTGTCGTCGACCTCGGCCTCGAGCCATTGCTCGAAGCTGACCGCGTCGAGCTCGGCCGCGCGCGCGTGCTGCCACGGTGCCTCGGGGTCGAGCTCGGCGGCGAGGGCATCGAGCTTGGCGACGGCCTCCTCGTAGGCGCGGGCGGAGCCGGCCGGGAGGATCTCGTCGTCGCCGTGGTAGCGGTGAAGCGCGCCGTCGGCGTCGATGTAGAGGTGGTCGCCCTCGCGGTAGGCGTGGAAGAGCTCGATCCCGAGCTCGGCGAGCAGCGCGTGCATCTCGCTCTGGTACGGCGCAATCCACTCGCCGCCGAGCTCGTTCGGCTCGCCGCCGATCTCGACGTTCAGCAGCCTGCCGCCGACGCGGTCGCGCGCCTCGAGCACGACCACCTCGCGGCCGGCGGCAACGAGGTCGGACGCCGCCGTGAGGCCCGCGAGACCCGCGCCGACGACCACGACATCTGCGTGAAGCTGCCTGACCACCTGGTCAGGAGTGTCTCACATCGCGCTGCTCAGGATGGCCCCGGCGGCATCTCGCCGACCGGCCAGGGCTTGCCGCCGACGCCCCAGTTCTTCGGGTTGTGGCCCTCGACGATCACCCACGTGTGGTCGCGCAGGTCGGGGTGGACGGCGTCGCAGAGCGCGTCGGTCATCCCGGCGATGAGCTTCTCGCTCACCTCCGGCGTGACGCGGAAGTCGAACAGCTCGACGCGGATCAACGGCATGGTGGCCTCCTTCTGGGGGAGGCTTGAGCCTCACCCGCTCGTGTCTTCAACGCGGCAACTGCGGGTGAGGCTAAAGCCTCACCCAGCGCAGGCGCTGGAGAGCTGATCGTCAGCGCTCGACGTGCAGCGACCCGTTCAGGTCGCCGAGCACGAGATCGCGTTCGCGATCGCCGATGTGGTCGAGCGGCACCGGTGCGAGCGCCTCGATGAACGTGACGCCGTGCTCCGAGAAGAGCTCGTGCTCGACGCCGCGGTTGACGATGCAGACATCGCCCTTCCCGAGCTCCCTCGTCTGGTCGCCGATCGTCATCGTCACGCGAGCCCTCGAGCACGAGCATCGCCTGCTCGGTGTGCTCGTGGCTGTGGCGCTTGACCGTCGTCCCTGCCTCGTAGACGACGTGGCCGAGGAACACCTGGTCGCCGGCAATCGGGTGGAGCCCCACGCCGGGAAAGATGGCGAAGGGCTCCACACCGTTGAACGTGCCGAAGGGCGAGTCCGCCATCAGGCGGCGGCCCCGAACGTGATCCCGGTGCCGACGGCGTTGACCGAGAGCTCGGCGTCGAACACGACCGTCTTGCCGTCGCGCTTCGGCTCACCGGTGCCGGCGGCCTTCGCCTGCAGCGCCCGCAGCACCCGCTCGGGCGTGACCGGAAGCTCGGTCACCCACACGCCGACCGCGTCGAACACGGCCGTTGCGATCGCCGGCGGCTGGGCGTTGTTCGCCATCTCGCCGATCCCCTTGGCGCCGTACGGGCCGTCGGTGGAGGGGTTCTCGATGATGATCGTGTCGATCTGCGGCAGGTCTTCCATCCCCGGCGCGAGGTACGACCCGAACTGCGAGCCGCGGTGCTCGACCGAGGGGTAGTACGGGTAGCAGTTCTCGAGGACGCCGAGGCCGAGCCCCTGCATCGCTCCGCCCTCGATCTGGCCCTCGACGAGCGTGGGGTTGATCGACTTGCCGACGTCGTAGCACTGCCACAGCCGCGTGACCGTGACGACGCCCGTCTCCTCGTCGACCTCGACCTCGGCCGCGCACGACGCGTACGAGATCGCCGAGTGGGGAGGAAGGTCGACCTTGCCCGTGGTGGGCTCGACGATCGTCGCGAACGGCTTCAGCTGGGCGCCGGTGCCCGTGATCAGCTCGCCGTAGGTCCAGGTCGCCGCGGCGGCGACGTCGGGCACGCTGATCTTCTTCTGCGGCGCGCCCTTCGCGACCACCTCGCCGTCGATGATCTCGAGGTCGGCGGGATCGATCTCGAGCTCCTTGCCGGCGATCTCGAGGATCTTCTGCGCGCACGTTCTCGGCGGCCTTCTCCGCCGCCTTGCCCGCGACGAACGTCGCGCGCGAGGCGAACGTGCCGGTGCAGACGGGCGACGAGTCGGTGTTCGAGTTGTCGTAGGTGATCCACTCGTACGGCACGCCGATCGTCTCGGCGACGATCTGCGACTGGATCGTCTTCGAGCCGTTGCCGATGTCGGAGGTGCCGGCGAACACGTCGATCCGGCCGTCGGGCTTGACCTTGATCCAGGCCTGCGACGGGTCGCCGTTCTGGTTCATCCCCGTGGGGTACTCGATCGCCGCGAAGCCGCGGCCGGTCTTGACTGCCATCAGTGGGCCTCCGGGTTTCCGAGTTGGCCGACGAGGTGCTCCGGGAGGAGATCGCCGGTCCGCTGGCTCGGGCGTCATCGCCCTGTACTCCGGGGTCAGGTCGTGGCCGACCGCGTCGGCGATCGCGAGGATCGTCGGCACCGTCGACGGGTCGGTGTACGCGATCTGGTTCGGCGAGGTGTCGCCGATCCGGTTCGCGTTCTTGAGCCGCAGCTCGAACGGGTCGATCCCGAGCTCGAGCGCGATCCGGCTCAGGTGCGTCTCGGTCGCGAACGAGACCGAGGTGACGCCGAAGCCCCGCATCGCCGTCGTCGGGGTGCGGTTCGTGTAGACGACGTACCCGTCGAACTCGAGGTTCGGGATCGAGTACGCGCCCGTGTGGTGGAAGCTGTGCTTCGTGAGGCCGTACGGCGAGAAGCGCGAGTACGCGCCCGAGTCGTGCAGCGTCAGCATCTTGCGGCCGAGGATCCAGCCGTCCTTCGTCACCGCGTCCGCGATCTCCATGTGCCACGGCGCGCGGGTCGACGAGCAGAGGAACTCCTCCTCGCGCGTCCAGCGCCACTTCACCGGCTTGCCCGACTTCTGGGCGAGCAGGGCGCACATCGTCTCGGTGGCCGTGTCGACCTTGCCGCCGAAGCCGCCGCCGACCGTGCCGCCGACGACCTTGAGCTTGTTCAGCGGCAGCTGCAGGTGCGCGGCGACGACGCCCATCGAGAAGTAGAGCGCCTGCGTGCACGAGTAGATCGTGAGCCGCCCGTTCGCCTCGGGGACGACCTGGCACACCTGCGTCTCGATCGGTGCGTGCTCGATCGCGGCCGGGCGGTAGACGCCCTGCACGATCAGGTCGGCCTTGTCGAACGCCTCCTCGATGTTGCCCTTGCGGATCTGGCGGCGGTCCATCTCGTCCTCGAAGTGCCGGTACCAGTTGCCCTCGGCATGGATCTCGGGAGCGTCGGCGTCGAACGCCTTGCGGACGTCGAAGAGCGCCGGGCGCTCGTCGAAGTCGGCCGTGATCGCATCGACGGCGGCCTGCGCCTCCTCCTCGCTCGGAGCCGCCACGATCGCGATCGGCTGGCCGAGGTAGCGCACCTCGTCCTTCGCGAGCAGCGGCTCGTCGGCGGGGATGCCGAGCGCCGAGAGGTGGCCGTACTCGAGCAGCGGCACGTCCTCCCACGTGATCACGTGGACGCCCTTCATCGCCTCGGCCTTGCTCGTGTCGAGGTTCGTCATGCCCGCGTTGTGCACGGGCGAGCGGAATGCCTTCACCCAGAGGGTGCCGGGGACGCGGACGTCGTCGACGAACACCGTGTGCCCGGTGACGTGCGCGACGCCGTCGTAGCGGGGGACGCGTGCGCCGACCGCTTTCATGCCACACCTCCGAGGTTCGTCATCGAGGTTCCGGCCGCGGTGACCGTGATGTCGAACGACTCGCCGCGGGCCGTTGCCGCGACGGCGTCGATGATCTTGACGTAGCCCGTGCAGCGGCAGACGTGACCGCCGAGCGCCTCCTGAATCGCCTCGTGGTCGTCGGTGCCGCCACGGTCGATGTAGCTCTGCGCCGCCATCATCATCCCGGAGGTGCAGAAGCCGCACTGGGCCGCGTAGTGATGCGTGAACGCCTGCTGGATCGGAGCCATGTGCTCCGGTGAGCCGAGGCCCTCGACCGTCGTGATCGCGCTGCCGTCGATTGCGGCGACGGGCGTCAGGCACGAGCGGCGAGGCTCGCCGTCGACGAGCACGGTGCAGGCACCGCAGCCGCCCTGCTCGCAGCCTGCCTTGGGGCTCGTGATCCCGAGCTCCTCGCGCAGCACGTCGAGCAGGCTCGTCAGAGGGGCGCTCTCGATCGAGGTGTCGACCCCGTTGACGGTGAGGTTCATGAGGACTCCTCGAGTTGAGTGAGGACACGGCGGACGAGCACCGGCAGCGTCTGCTCGCGATACCAGGCGGACGCGAGCGCGTCGTCGGCGAACGTCACGTCGCCGACGGCCGCCGCACCCGCAGCGGCCGGATCCGAGGCCAGCGCCTCGGCGGAGCGAAGGCGGGCACCGGGGCCGGCAACGCCGGTTGCGGCGAGCCGCGTCGTGCCGTCCGCCGCCCGCGCGCCCGTGACCGCGATCACGGTGTACTCGTGGGTGTGCGGGTACTCGAGCGCGACGAAGGCCGAGGCCGCCGGGCGCTCGAAGCTGACGTCGAGCACGAGGCGCTCCTGCCGGTTGGCGAGGAAGTCCTCGAGCGGCTCCGTCCGCTCGCCGTCCGCGCCCGCAGAGCGGACGCGGGCGTCGAGGGCCAGCAGGCAGCCCTGCAGGTCGCCGCGCGGGGCATCGTGATCGGCGCCGACGCAGAGGTTGCCGCCGACCGTTCCCTGGCCGCGAATCTCGTAGTCGGCGAGGTTGCGGGCGCACGCGGCGAGGGCGGCAGCGTGCTCCTCGAGCTCGAGCAGCGCGTTGATCGACGTCGTGGCTCCGATCGTGACGGTGTCGCCGTCGACCGAGACGCCGTCGAGCCCTGCGTGCGAGAGCAGCAGCACGCGGCCCGGATCGAGCCGCCCGTAGCTGATGTCGGCCACGACGATGGTGCCGCCGCCGACCACGGTCGTCGCCGCACCGTCGCCGAAGAGCTCGACGGCCTCGGCCGGGGACGACGGGACGAGTACTTCAGAAGCCATATCGATCCTTTCTCGGTCCGCGCCCGGTTAGGACTGCTGCTTGCCGCCGATGCCCCAGTGCTTCGGCTCGACGCCCTGGATCACGACCTGGATGTGCTCCGGCGCGGCGCCGCTCGACTCCGCAAGCGCGTTCGTGAGCGCCTCGATCATCTTCGGCACGGACTCCTCGGTGACGCGGCGGTCGTACAGCTTGACCTCGATCATCGGCACGGCGTTGCCTCCTTCGGCAGGGCCGGCCCGGCATGGGGCACGGCCGCTCGGGTGTGTCGGCACAGGTGTGTCGGGGCAGTGTGACATTGTCGTACCGCTGTTGCAACGCTATCGTCCCACCCGCGATGGCACAGGTCGACAGCACCGAGCGACGGAGCAGCACCGAGCAGCGCGTGATCGACGGCGCGCGCCGCGCGATCGCCACCGGCGGCTGGCAGGCGGCGACGCTGACCCGGATCGCGGAGGAGGCCGGTGTCTCCCGGATGACGCTCCACCGCCGCGGGCTCGGGCGCGACGAGATCTTCGCGCTGCTCGCGCGTGACTACGAGGAGGCGTTCCGCGCCGCGCTCTGGCCGACGGTGACGGGCAAGGGCACGGGAGCCGAGCGGCTCGAGGCGATGCTCGTCGCGGTGTGCGAGGTGACCGAGGATCACCTCGACTTCCTCGCCGCGCTCGACGAGGAGGCCGACAGGAGGTTCTTCCACGAGTCCGACGACGAGGTGCACTCGCGCGAGGGGTACATCACCCCGATCGAGCGGCTGCTCGCCGACGGCATCGCGGACGGCTCGCTGCGCGAGGTCGAGATCGAGGAGACCGCGACCGTGCTCGTCAACGCGACCGACCGCACCTACCGCCATCTCCGCCGCGCCCACGACTGGGATCCCGAGCGCTCGCGCGGGGCGCTGATCGACCTGGTGCTGCGCGGGCTGCTGCCGGGCTAGAGCTCAGGACCAGGGCGGCGCTGCGTAGACGCCGTCCTCGATCGTTGCCGGGTCGGGCGCGGGCGCCTGCTCTGCCTCCGCGAGGCCGGCTGCGACCTCCGCCGTTGCCGCTTCGCGCATCCCCTCGATCGCCGTCCCGCTGAAGCCGTCGAGCGCGAGCCGGGCCGCGAGGCGGCCGACCGGGTCGAAGCGCTCGAAGAACTCCTCGCGCATCCCCGCCGGCACGTAGCGGGAGTCGTCGTGCGCCGCGTGGCCGTGCATCCGGACCGTGAGCGCCTCGACGGCCTGGGGGCCGTTGCCGTTGCGGGCCCGCTCGACGGCGGCCCGGACGGTGTCGAGAACGGCGAGCGCATCCGTGCCGTCGACGCGCTCGGCGGGAATCGACCAGCCGCCGTAGATGCGCTGGGCGATGTTCGTGTTCACCATCTGGCTCGCGACGGGAGTCGAGTACGAGTAGCGGTTCGCCTGGATCACGAAGACGGCCGGGACCTGCCAGACGGCGGCGAGGTTGAGGCCCTCGTGCGTATCGCCGACCGAGAACGCGCCCTCGCCGAGGAAGGTCATCGCGACCCGTGGCTGCCCCCGCTTCTTGAACGCGAGCGCCGCCCCGGTGACGACCGGAACGAGGTCGCCGAGCATCGAGACGAGCGGGAAGACCCCGTTCGCCGGGGCGCCGAAGTGCATGTTCCCGTCCCGCCCGAACGTGGGGCTCGTCGCCTTGCCGAAGAAGTTGCGGAACGCGTCGGCGGTCGTCGCGCCGCGGGCGAAGTGGCACGCGAGCTCGCGGTTGAGCGGGGCGACGACGTCGTCCGGGCCGAGCGCGTACCCCGCCGCGGCCGCGACGGCCTCCTGGCCGCGACCGGTGTAGACCGAGCCCGGGATGCGGCCCTGGCGGTACAGCGCCATCTCGCGATCCTCGAAGATGCGTTGCAGGAGGACGAGCCGGAACAGCGCCACGCGGTCGTCGGCGCTGACCGAGGGTGTCTCTGCGCACGGCTCTATCGGCATCAGTAGGCGAGAAGCTCGTCGAGGGCGGCGACGGTCGAGTCGACGGAAGGCATGTACGCGTCCTCGAGCTCGGGCGCGAACGGCACCGGGGTATCGGGCGGCGCATGCAGTGCGGGTGGGGCGTCGAGATGCTCGAACGACCGGCGGGCGATGAGCGAGAGGATCACGCCGGCAGCCCCCGTCGAGCGGGAGGCCTCCTGGAGCACGAGCACGCGCGAGGTCTTCTCCACCGAGGCGAGGATCGTCTCCTCGTCGAGCGGCCAGACCGTGCGCAGGTCGACGACCTCGACGTCCGCGTCGACGAGCTCCGCTGCGGCGAGGGCGGTCGAGACGCCGGAGCCGTAGGTGACGACCGTCACGTCGGAGCCGGTGCGGGCGACCGTCGCCGGGCCGATCGGGGTGCGGAAGCCGGTCTCGGGCGGGGCCGCGCGCAGCGTCCGGTAGAGGCGCTTGTGCTCGAAGTAGAGCACCGGGTCGGGGTCGTCGATCGCGGCCCGGAGCAGCCCGTAGGCGTCCTCGACGTTCCCCGGGCAGACGATCTTGAGGCCAGCCGTGCCGACGAACCACCCCTCCGGTGAGCCGGCGTGGAACGGGCCGCCGCGAACGCCGCCGCCGGTCGGGCAGCGGATCGTGATCGGGATCTGCTGGCCGGAGCGCCAGTGGGTCTTGGCGGCCACGGTGACGATGGGATCGAAGGCGCAGGTGATGAAGTCGGCGAACTGGAGCTCGACGACGGGGCGCTCGCCCATCCAGGCGGCGCCGATCGCGGCGCCGACGAATCCCTCCTCGGAGATCGGCGTGTCCATCACGCGGTCGGGGCCGAACTCCCCGTGGAGGCCGGCCGTGACGCCGAAGGCGCCGCCGAAGACGCCGATGTCCTCCCCGAGCAGGAAGACGCGGTCGTCCTCGCGCATCGCGTCCTGGAGCGCGGTCCGGATTGCCTCCAGATAGGTGATCTCGCCGACCGCGGTCGCGTCGGCCGGCCCGCCCGGCGCTTCGAGATGGCCGATGCTCGTCACGGCGCGGAGACTATCGGTCGAAGCAACTCTCGGTCTCGCTGACTACTTGCGGAAATCGGCGTCTCATTGTGGTGAGATGCTGACGGGGTCGAGTGATGAGGACATGCTGGATGCGCGCGGCCTGCGCGAGAGCCAGGAGAACGAGATCGCCCTCGGGCACTCGCTGACGGCTGCCGAGCACGCGCTGGCGCGCGAGGCGGTCACGCTCGGTCGAACGTTCGAGCGAGCCGGGATCGCGTTCGACCCGCTCACGTTCATCACGCTGCGCATCGTCGAGGGCAGCTCGACCGAGTACGTGGATCCGGTCGCGTGTCTCGACGTCCTCGTCGAGTTCGGGTTCCTCGAGCGGACGGTCGCGCTCGCGGTCGACCTGCTCGAAGACGCCGCGTAGCGCTCTTTCACGCCGCCAGCCCCCGCCTCTCGTCTACGCTCATTCAGATGAGCCCATTCGGCACCATCGACGAGCTCGAGACGGCGCTGCGCGCGGCGGACTATCTGCCCGACCGCGGCCTCTCGACGGCGCTGTTCCTGGCGCTCGCGCTCGAGAAGCCCTTGCTGCTCGAAGGGGAGGCGGGAGTCGGCAAGACCGAGGCCGCAAAGGCGCTCGCCGTGACGACGAACGCGCGCCTGATCCGGCTCCAGTGCTACGAGGGGCTCGACGTCGCCCACGCCGTCTACGAGTGGAACTACCCGCGCCAGCTGCTGCACATCCGCGCCGCGCAGGAGGGAACCGTCTCGGAGGACGAGCTCTTCGGCCCCGAGTTCCTGATCCGCCGGCCGCTGCTCGAGGCGATCGACACCGACGAGCCCGTGGTGCTCCTGATCGACGAGATCGACCGCGCCGACGAGGAGTTCGAGGCATTCCTGCTCGAGGTGCTCTCCGACTTCCAGATCACGATCCCCGAGCTCGGCACGATCCGCGCGCGCCGCAAGCCGGCGGTGATCCTCACCTCCAACCGGACGCGCGAGCTGCACGACGCCCTCAAGCGCCGGGCCCTGTTCCACTGGATCGGCCATCCGTCGATCGACCGCGAGATCGAGATCGTCAAGATCAGGATCCCGGGCATCTCCGAGCGCCTCGCCTCCGAGGCCGCTGCGTTCGTGCGTGAGCTGCGCGGCCTCGATCTCGCGAAGCCGCCCGGCGTCGCCGAGACGATCGACTGGGCGATGGCCCTCAACGCGCTCGGCCGCCAGGAGATCGACGCAGATGTGGTCGAGCAGACGCTCGGCTCGGTGCTGAAGTACCGCGAGGACATCGAGGCCGTGCGCGACGAGACGCTGGCGCGGCTCGTCGACACCGCCCGCGCGACAGCGGCCCGGTAGGCCGATCGATGGCCGACGCCGTCGTCCGCCACGTCGTCACCTTCGGCCGCGTCCTGCGCGAGGTCGGCCTCGAGGTCGGCCCGGGTCGTGTGGCGGACGCGTTGCGTGGCATCGCCGCCGTCGACCTGACCCGCCAGGAGGACGTCTACTTCGCGCTGCGCCAGACGCTCGTCTCGCGCCACGACGAGCTCGATCTCTTCGACCGCGCCTTCAACGCGTGGTTCCTGCGCGCGCCCGTGCTGCCGCCCGTGCGCACCGCCCCGAGCCCGCTCGCGCAGGAGAAGATCGGTGAGACGCTCTCGGATGCGGCCGGCGGCGAGCCCGACGACGAGATCGGAGATCCGCTCGAGCTCGGCGCGTCCGGCCACGAGCTCCTGCGCGACAAGGACTTCGCCGAGATGACGCCCGACGAGTACCGCCGCGTCAAGCGGCTGATCGCGGCGATCGCCGAGCAGAGGCCGTTGCGTGCCTCGCGCCGGCGCCGCCCGGATCCCCGCGGCGACCGCCTCGACATGCGCAAGCTCATTCGCCAGTCGCTGCGCACCGGCGGCGACCCGGTCGACCGTCCGTACCGTGCGCGCAAGGAGGTGCCCCGCAAGCTCGTCGTCCTCTGCGACGTCTCGGGCTCGATGGACGCCTACGCCCGAGCGCTCGTGCTGTTCCTCCACGCCGCGGTCGGTTCGGGGCCGGGCGTGGAGGCGTTCGCGTTCGGCACGAGGCTCTCCCGGCTGACGGCCGAGCTCGGCACGCGCGACCCGGAGTCGGCGCTCGAGAAGTGCACCGAGGCGGTGACCGACTGGGGCAGCGGCACGCGCATCGGGGCCTCGCTGAAGGAGTTCAACGACCTCTACGGCAAGCGGGCGCTCTCGCGCGGGGCCGTCGTCGTGATCGTCTCGGACGGCTGGGAGCGCCAGGATCCGGAGCTCGTCGGCCGCGAGATGGCGCGCCTGGCGCGCGCCGCGTACGCCGTCATCTGGGTCAATCCCCTGAAGGGCAATCCGGAGTACCAGCCGCTCGCGGGTGGCATGCGCGCCGCGCTGCCATACGTCGACAGGTTCCTCTCCGGCCATAATCTGAGAAGTCTGGAAGAGCTGGCGGCAGTGCTCGCCGGCATCGAGAGGAGGCACGCAGCATGAAGGAGATCCTGGACGAGGTCGAGCGCTGGCGCGAGTCCGGCGAGAAGGTCGTCGTCGCCACCGTGGTTGCCACCCGCCGCTCGGCGCCGCGTCCGGTCGGGACGAGCCTCGCGGTCTCGGAGTCGGGGAAGATGTGCGGCTCCGTCTCGGGCGGCTGCGTCGAGAGCGACGTGTACGAGAACGCGATGGAGGTGATGCAGTCGGGTGAGCCGAAGATGCTGAGCTACGGCATCACCGACGAGATGGCCTGGGGCGTCGGCCTGCCCTGCGGCGGCGAGATCGACGTCTTCGTCGAGGCCGTGGAGTGAGCCTGCTGCACCGATTGGCGGAGCTCCGCGCCTCGGGTGACCGGGGCGTGCTGTTCACCGTGGTCGAGGGGGACGGCGTCGGAGGCAAGGAGCTCCTGCTCGAGACCGGCGAGCGGGTCGGCGGCGGCGTGCCGGAGGAGGCGACGGGCCAGTTCGACGAGCTCGTCCGCCGCGGCCGCAACAAGCTGCTCTCGCTCGACGATGACGTGAAGGTGTTCGCGGAGTGGTACGGGCCGCCGCCGCGCGTCTTCATCTACGGCGCGGTCGACACGGCCGAGGCCCTCTGCAAGGCGGCCAAGCTGCTCGGCTGGACAGCGATCGTCGGTGACGCGCGCGGGATGTTCATCACGCCGGAGCGGATGCCGTCGGCCGACGTGCTGATCCAGAAGTGGCCGGAGGAGGCCCTCGCCGAGATCGGGCCCGACCACCAGACGGCCGTCGTCGTTCTCACGCACGACGACAAGTTCGACGAGCCCGCCCTCAAGGCGGCGCTCGAGAGCGAGGCGTTCTACGTCGGCGCGCTCGGCTCGCGCCGCACGACCGAGCGCCGGCGCGGCCGCCTGCTCGAGGCCGGCGTGCCGGAGGAGCAGCTGGCTCGGATCATGGGCCCGTGCGGTCTCGACATCGGCGCCGACACGCAGGAGGAGACTGCGCTCGCGATCCTGGCCGAGATCCTCGCCGTCCGTGCCGGCCGCGGCGGCGGCCCGCTGCGCGACTCGAAGAACCGGATTCACGTCGAGGTGGCGTAGGCACCGTCGAGCGGGTGAGGCTGAAGCCTCACCCCGGCTTCAGCCGGTCGTCCGGGCTCGGAATCGTCGCGCGTGCCAGAGCTGCACGGGCAGCAACGCCCACAGCGGCAGCTCGCGCATCATCGCGACCGAGCTTCGGGGCTCGGGCGGGAACGCTGCCGAGACGCGGACGTGCCTCTTCCAGAGCAGCAGTCTGAATGCCGCCTTGGCGCGGGCCGCGTGCCAGCGGGAGGTGACGACGACCACCTCGCGCGCGCCGGTCCGAACGATGTCGTTGAGGGCATTGATCGCGTTCCCGACCGTCGTCCGCGCGTCCGGGTCGACGACGAGCTCCCGCGCCGCGCCCCGCCAGGCGGCGGCCATCAGCTCCGCCTCGGACTGCGTCCCGGGAACCCGCGCCCAGCCCGGAGAGCACGACGACGTCGTCGGACGTGCTGATCTCGGCCGCCCGCGCGAGCCGGGCCGCCCCGATGGGATGAAGCTCGCCCCGGCCGCCGTCGGAGTAGCCGAGGACGACGATCACCCGCGGCGTCGGGCCGCTCACGTCCGGCGGTGGCGCAGCCAGCGGAAGAAGAGCAGCGTCCCGACCACCGTCAGGACGAGCTTGACCGCCTTCTTCCCCTGCAGCTTCGACTCGCCGCTCGCCCGCTCGCGCATGTGAACGGCGACCTCCTCGACCCGGAGCCCTTCGGCCTTCAGCCGCAGGAGCGCCTCGACCTCGGGCGCACCGCTCACGTAGGGCCGCGACATCACGGGCATCGCCTTGGCGTTGACCGCGGCCATGCCGCTCGTCGGATCGTGGAACCGGCGTCCGAGCCGCACGTGCATCGCCTTCTGCAGCAGGCCGATCCCGAAGCGGCGGCTCGGCGACGGCAGGTAGCGGTCGGCGTCGTACCCCTCACCGGCCGCGAAGCGCGACCCGACCGCGACGTCGCACACGTCCGAGCGCACGAGCTCGAGCAGTCGCGCGAGCTCCTCGGCGGGATGCTGGCCGTCGGCGTCGACCCGGCCGCAGAACGCGTAGCCGCGCTCGAGGGCCTCGCGATAGCCCGCGGCGATCCCGGCGCGCAGGCCGCGGTTCTCCCCGAACGAGACGACGATCGCACCGGCCTCGCGCGCGATCGCGGCAGTGGCGTCGGTCGAGCCGTCGTCGATCACGAGCACGTCCTCGTCGGGCAGCACCGTCGCGAGCTCTGCGAGCACGCCGGGCAGGTTCTCCTCCTCGTTCCATGCCGGGATGAACACCACCGTGTCGGAGCGAGAGCTCATCGCCTCGGAGGGTACAGCGTAGGAATCGGTGTCGTGTTAGCGTCGCGACGACAGCCTCCGTCACGAAAGGGGACAACGAAGTGCCCGGAATCGACGCGAAATCGGACGCGATCTACGACCTCGTCGAGGAGGGCTCGGGTGTCGAGCAGCTCGCGACGGGATTCACGTTCACGGAGGGCCCGATCTGGCACCCCGTCGAGCAGGTGCTCTACTTCTCCGACATGCCGGCGGACATTCGCCGCAAGGTCACGCTCGACGGCACCGTGACCGAGGTCCGGAACCCCTCGTTCAAGTGCAACGGGATGGTGCTCGACGCCGATCTCAACCTGCTCGTCTGCGAGCACGTCACGAGCTCACTCGTGCGCGAGCGCACCGACGGCGTCCGCGAGACGCTCGCCTTTCACTGGCAGGGCAAGTACCTGAACAGCCCGAACGACGTCACCGTTCGCTCCGACGGGACGATCTACTTCTCCGACCCGTGGTACGGCCGCTTCCCCGGCTTCGGCATCGAGCGCGCGCGTGAGCTCGGCTGGCAGGGCGTCTTCCGGATCCCGCCCGGCGGCGGCCAGGACGAGCTCGACCTCGCGGTCGCGCAGGACGAGTTCGAGATGCCGAACGGGCTGTGTTTCTCGCCCGACGAGAAGCTGCTCTACGTCAACGACACGCCGGGTGCCTACATCAAGGTCTACGACGTCAACGACGACGGCACGCTCTCGAACTGCCGCATGTTCTTCGAGGGCATCGGCACCGGCGTGATCGAGGAGGGCATCCCCGACGGGATGAAGGTCGACGAGCTCGGCAACGTCTGGGTGACCGGCCCCAAGGGCCTCTGGGTCATCTCACCCGAGGGCGAGCACCTGGGCACGATCGAGGTGCCGGAGAACATCGGCAATCACTCGTGGGGCGGGCCGGACTGGCACACCCTGTTCATCCCTTCGTCGTCGTCGGTCTACACGATCACGACGAAGGTCGGCCCGCGGCGCGAGCCGTACATGCGATAGGAGGATGCGATGTCTGAACTGACGCTCGTCGAGGAGCTCTCGCTCGATCCCGGCCGCGCTGCCCTGATCATCCAGGACATGCAGAACGACGTGATCATCGAAGGTGGCGCCTTCGCCGAGTCGGGCTCGCCCGGACACGCGAAGGAGCAGAACGTCGTCGCCAACGTGGCCGACCTCGCGGCTGCCTGCCGCGCGAAGGGCATCCCCGTCATCCACGTGCACTACATCGTCGAGGAGGGCGCACCGGGGCTGAAGCTCAACGCGCCGCTCTTCAACGGCGTCAAGGACACCGGCGCGCTCGTCCGGGGCACGTGGGGCGCGGCTGCGGCCGACGGCCTCGAGCCGCAGGACGGCGACTACGTCGTCGAGAAGATGCGGATGAGCGGCTGGCAGGGCACGAAGCTCCAGAACCTGCTCGACGGCCTCGGCCGCGACACCGTGATCGTGACGGGCGCGTGGACGAACATGTCGATCGAGCACACCTCCCGCACGGGGGCCGACATGGGCTTCTCGATGATCGTGCCCGAGGACGGCTGCTCGACGATGAACGCCGACTGGCACCAGGCGGCGATCAACTACGCGCTCCAGAACGTCTCCCAGGTGACGAGCTGCGCCGCGGTGAAGGCTGCGATCGGTGCCTAGAGGCCGACCATGAAAACGAGGGCCGGGCTCTTCCGGGCAGTCGGCGAGCCGCTCGAGGTCGTCGAGCTCGACCTGGCAGAGCCCGGCCCGAACGATGTCGTCGTGCAGGATGGCGGCGGTCGGCATCTGCGGCACCGACCTGCATCAGGTCAAGGGCGAGTGGCAGCGGCCGACGCCGATGGTGCTCGGCCACGAGGGTGCCGGCGTCGTCGAGCACGTCGGCGACGAGGTCGACTCGGTGTTCGTGGGGGACGAGGTCGTGCTCTCGTGGGCGCCGTCGTGCGGCCACTGCGCCGATTGCGCCCGCGGCCGGCCCGCGGCCTGCGTGCCGCTCCACCGCGCGATCGGAAACGGCACGCTCGTCGACGGCACGACGGGGATGTCGCTTCGAGGGCGAGACGGTGTACCGCGGCACGGCGACGGGGGCCTGGGCCGAGCACGTCGTCGTGTCCTCCCAGGTCGCGTTGCCGACGGGCGGCGCGGTGCCGCTGCGCGATGCGGCGCTGCTCGGCTGCGCGGCGCTGACCGGCGTCGGGGCCGTGCTGTTCGCGGCCCGCGCCGAGCCGGGCGGTGTCGTGCTCGTGATCGGTGCCGGCGGCGTGGGGCAGTTCGTCGTCCAGGGCGCACGCATCGCGGGAGCCGAGGCGATCGTCGTCGTCGACCCGGTCGAGTCGCGCCGCGACCAGGCCCTCCGTCTCGGCGCCACGCACGGCGTCCATCCCGACGACCTCAAGGAGGCGATGAAGGCGATCGCCCCCGAGGGCGCCGACTACGGCTTCGACGCCGTCGGCTTCCCGGAGACGAGCGCCACGGCGTTGCGCTTCACCCGCAGCGGCGGCACCACCGTGATGGTCGGCCTGCCGCCGACCGGGCTGCGGCTCGACCTCGACCCGGGCGAGTTCCTCCGCCGCGAGAAGTTCCTCACGGGAACGATGTACGGCTCCGAGGATCCCGCCGTCGCGCTGCCGATCCTGCTCGAGCACGTCGCGGCCGGCCGGCTCGAGCTGGCGCCGCTGCTCGGGGAGATCTTCCCGCTCGACGCGATCGACGACGCCGTGCAGGCGAGCCTCGAGCTGCCCGCGGGGCGGGTGCTGGTCGAGCCGTAGACCGCCCGCTAGAGCGACGACGACAGCGCCTCCACCGCCTGCTCCTGCAGCCAGCTCAGGTAGCCGTACAGCGCGAGCGCCGGTGCGCTCGGATCGTCGGGGTCGAGCTCGACGGCGTACAGTCTCCTCGCTGACGTCGAGCTGCGTGCCGAGGAAGAGGCGCAGGCTCTCGAGCGCGCCGAGCCAGCCCTCGAGCTGCTCGCCGGTGAGGTGGTCGGCGCCGGCGGTCTGCTCGACGATCTCGAGGGCGGCCAGCTTGCCCTCGAGCAGCTCCTCGCGCATCAGCCGCTGGAACTCGTCGTTCGCGTCGTCGTCGTCGGTGTAGGCGGGCGGGAAGATGCGCCGCAGGCTCGGATCGTCGGTCTGCAGCACCTCGCGGAACTGCGCCGGCAGCGAGCGGAGCAGCTCGCGCTCGTCGGGCGGCAGGTGCAGCGTGTAGCCGCCCTTGCGGTCGCGCTTGATGCTCCGCTTCGCCATCAGTCCTGCCTGAGCGTTGCCCACAACCCGTGGGCATGCAGGCGGGCGACGTCGAACTCGGCCTTCTCCTTCTCGCCCGAGGAGACCACGGCCTTGCCGTCGTTGTGCACCTGCAGCATCAGCTTGGTCGCCTCCTCCACGGAGAAGCCGAAGAGCTTGCGCAGCACGAAGGTCACGTAGCTCATCAGGTTGATCGGGTCGTTCCAGACGATCACGATCCAGGGCCGGTCGTGATCGTGCTCGTTGTCCTCGTCCGGGAGGCGTACCTCGACCGGCGCTTCGATGGTCTGGCTCACGCCCTCATTGTGGCGGCGGATCTGCGGCTTCGCGTGTCCAGCGCTCCCGATAGTCCTCGCGCACCGGGCAGAAGATGTCGATCACGGTGGCGCCTTCCGGCCCGCAGTACGCGGAGTGCTCGACGTGGCCGGGGAGGACGTATCCCTCCATCGGCCCGAGCTCGTGGGCGACGCCGTCGATCACGGGCGGAGCCCGTCGAGCTCACCGTTCTCGACGGCGTGCTCGACCATCTGCCGGTACTCGTCGGGAGCCTGCCGCAGCACCGTGACGCCGAGCCGGTGGATGAGGTCGAGGCGTTGCTGCGGGTCGAAGTCGTGCGCCGTGGATCACGATCGCGGCCCCGGCGGCCCAGGGCACGAGAAGTCCGTCCCAGACCGACGACGCCGCAGCCGGTCTCTGCCGCGCACCAGACGAGGTCGTCGGGGCGGACGTCGAGCCCTTTCTCTGCCTGCTCGAGCGCGTCCCGTGTGAAGCGGTGGCTCAGCGTGCGCTTCCTGCGCCGCCTGCGGTCGAGAGGATGAACGCCGGATCGGGCGCCATCGTGTCGTGCGTGGGTTGAACGGCGACGAGACCTCGCACCTCCGGCGCGACCTCCTCACAGACGATCACCTCTGCGACGGCCTTCCAGGGCCGGAGGCGTCGCGGCGCGCTCACGGTCGATCACGAGGAGCCGCGTCACCGGACTGGCCGAGCCGGAGCTCCAGCTCATCGTTCGAGATCCCTGCAGGGCACGGTACGGCCACGCCAGCCGGCCTTGAGCACGCCGAGGAGGACCGCAGGCCAGACCGCTGTCGGGCCGAGGAGCACGAGCACGCGGTCGCCCGGCACGAGGCCGCGAGCTCGCAGGAACGCAGCCCACTGGCCGGCAGCTGCTGCGACATCGTCGAACGTGCGCCTGTCGATCACACCCTGGTCGTCGACGAACCGAAGCGCCACGCGCCGCCTGTCGACGGCGTGCGACTCGACCACGTCGCGCGTGAAGTTGAACGGCTCGGGCACCTCCTGGCCAGGGACACTGGCCGGAGCGCGCCCGATCATGCGCCAGCGGCGGGCAGGCCTTCCCATTGCTCTCGGTAGTCCTCTCGTACGGGTGCGAAGACATCGATCACCGTGGCGCCGTCCGGCCCGCAGTAGGCCGATGCTCGACGTGCCCGGGCAGGACATATCCCTCCATCGGGCCGAGCTCGTGTGCGACGCCGTCGACGACGAGGGCCTGCATCCCGCGCAGCACGATTCCGAGCTGCTCGTGCGGGTGGCTGTGGGCCGGGCACGGTCGAGCCGGGGTCGAACTCGATCACGTTGACCATCGCGCCCTCGCCGAAGAGCGGCCGGCCCTCGACACCCTGCGACGAGGGTGAACGCTGCGACGTCGTCGAAGCGGACGAACTGCGGCTTCATCGCGGGAGTATCGCACCCGTCTCGACGTGGAGGATCGAGTCGCGATCGAATCGCTATCGTCACGCCCGATGGCTGCCCTCGAGACGGATCTGCTGCGCGATCAGGCCTACATCGACGGCGCGTGGGTCGACGCGGATTCGGGCGCAACCTTCCCCGTCATCGACCCGGCGACGGGCGCGACGATCGCCAACGTGCCGCGGATGGGCGCCGCCGAGACGCGCCGCGCGATCGAGGCGGCCCAGCGGGCGCTGCCTGCCTGGAAGCACCGGACGGCGAAGGACAGGGCACGGATCCTGCGGCGCCTCGCCGACCTGATGATGGAGCGCGCCGACGACCTGGCGGCGCTCCTCGTGCGCGAGCAGGGCAAGCCGCTCTTCGAGGCGAAGCTCGAGATCGCGTACGCCGCCTCGTTCTACGAGTGGTTCGGCGAGGAGGCGAAGCGCCTCGACGGCAGCGTGATCCAGCAGCCGCTCGCCGACCGGCGGATCGTCGTGCTGCGCGAGGCGATCGGCGTCACCGCCGGCATCACGCCCTGGAACTTCCCCGCCGCGATGCCCACCCGCAAGTCGGCGCCCGCGCTCGCCGTCGGCTGCACGATGGTGCTCAAGCCGGCCGAGCAGACGCCGCTGACCGCGCTCGCGATCGCGGCGCTCGCGGAGGAGGCGGGAGTTCCGCCCGGCGTCTTCTCGGTCGTCACCGGCGACGCGGCCGACGCGCCGTCGATCGGCGGCGAGATGACGTCGAACCCGATCGTCCGCAAGCTCGGCTTCACCGGCTCGACCGAGGTCGGCAAGCTCCTGATGGCCCAGTGCGCCGGCCAGGTGAAGAAGGTCTCGCTCGAGCTCGGCGGCAACGCCCCGTTCATCATCTTCGACGACGCCGACCTGTCCGAGGCGGTCGCCGGGGCGATGATGTGCAAGTTCAGGAACTCGGGCCAGACCTGCATCTCGGCCAACCGGTTCCTCGTCCAGGACGGGATCTACGACGACTTCGTCGGCGCCTTCACCGAGGCCGCCGCCGCGCTGAAGGTCGCCGACGGGTTCGCCGAGGGCGTGCAGGTCGGGCCGCTGATCGACGAGCCCGCGATCGCGAAGGTCGAGCGCCACGTCGCCGACGCGCTCGCCCAGGGCGCCGAGCTGCAGCTCGGCGGCAGCCGCATCGAGGGCCAGTTCTTCCAGCCGTCCGTGCTCACCGGCGTCACGATGGAGATGGCGATGAGCTGCGAGGAGACGTTCGGCCCGGTCGCCGGCATCAACCGCTTCACGACCGACGCCGAGGCGATCGCGATCGCGAACGACACGCCGTACGGCCTCTCGGCGTACTTCTACACCCGGGATCTCGGCCGCACCTGGCGCGTCGCCGAGGCGCTCGAGTACGGGATCGTCGGCATCAACACCGGCTTCGTCTCCACCGAGGTGGCGCCGTTCGGCGGCATGAAGGAGTCGGGCATCGGGCGCGAGGGCTCGAGCTACGGCGTCGACGACTGGGTCGAGCTCAAGTACCTGGCAATGGGCGGAATAGGAGAGCCGATCTGATGGTCATCGTCGAGCAACGCGACTACCACGTCACCACGGGCAAGCTGCCCGAGCTCGTGCAAGCTGTACGAGGAGGAGGGCATCGCGATCCAGCAGGAGGTGCTCGGCGGCTTCGTCGGCGCGTTCACGACGGAGATCGGCGCGCTCTCGACCTACACGAGCATGTGGCGCTACGACAGCTTCGCGGAGCGCGAGCAGCGGCGCGCGGCCCTGCAGGCGCGCGACGACTGGAAGGCGTTTCTCGCCAAGATCACGCCGCTGATCCACACCCAGCAGAACCGGATCCTGACGCCGACCCCGTTCTCGGCGCTCCAGTAGAGGAGGCGGCCGATGGGTGAGCTCGACGGCAAGGTCGCGATCGTCACCGGAGGGTCGCAGGGCATCGGCAACGCGATCGCCCACGGCCTCGCGGCCGCCGGGCGCGCGCATCGTCGTGGCCGATCTGCAGGGAGCCGAGGCCGCCGCCGAGGCGTTCCCGGACGGCGTCGGCCTCACCGCCGACGTCGCCGACGAGGCCGCCGTCCAGTCGCTCGTCGACGAGACGGTCGAGCGCTGCGGCTCGATCGACATCCTCGTCAACAACGCCGGGCTCTACGCGTCGCTCGCGATGCGGCCCTTCACCGAGATCCCGCTCGACGAGTGGCGCCAGGTGATGGACGTCAACGTCGCGTCGATGTTCCTGATGTGCCGCGCCGTCGTGCCCGTGATGCAGCGCGGCGGTGGCGGCCGCATCGTCAACATCTCGTCCGGGACGCCGTTTCGCGGCGTGCCGTTCCTGCTCCACTACGTCACGAGCAAGGGCGCGATCGTCGCCTTCACCCGGGCCCTCGCGAAGGAGATCGGGAAGAACGGCGTGCTCGTCAACTGCGTCGCGCCGGGCTTCACGATGTCGGCCGGCGTCGAGGCGCACCCCGAGGTGGTCGAGAAGCTGCGCGACGTGTCGGTCTCGGCGCGGACGCTGCAGCGCGACCAGGTGCCGGAGGACGTCGTCGGCGCGGTTGTCTACTTCGCGAGCACCGGGTCGGCGTTCGTCACCGGCCAGACGATCGTGATCGACGGAGGCCAGTATTTCCACTAGAAAGCGCGATGGAGACCGTCCGTGAGTCTCGCGCTTCGCGCGGATCCTGAAGCCGGAACCTACGGTTCCGGATCCTTTGCGAGAGACGATCGCTGGTCGATGAGACTCTCCCTCTACGAGTTCCGCACCGGGGCCGAGACCCTCGGCGGGCACCGCGTCGTCTACGACGTCGCGAACGACACGGCCGCCTACGGCGAGGCGCACGTCGAGGGGCACGCGCTCGTCTGGCAGCTCGACGACACGCCGGAGGAGGCGAACGGCGCCCTGCTCTCGCGGCGGATCCAGATCGACCCGTTCGCCGAGTGGGTCATCCGCTGCGACCGCATCGACTTCCCGCCCGGCGGCATCGCCTACACCCACACCCATCCCGGGCCGGGCATCCGCTACCTGCTCCAGGGGACGATCGACATCCACACCGAGGGCACACCGCCTCCTACGGGCCGGGCGGTGCCTGGTTCGAGTCCGGCCCCGATCCGGTGCTCGCCGAGGCGTCGCAGCACCAGCCGACCGCGTTCGTCCGCGTCCTGATCCTGCCGGCCGAGTGGGCCGGGAAAGCGCACGATCCGCTACGTCGATCCCGCCGACGAGGACGCCCGAGCCGAAAGTCTGCAGAAGCCCACCGTCTTCCTTCGAGCGCACGCTCGGCTGCGAGCCCTGACGTGAGGACGGGAGGCAGGCTCCTCGTCGACCAGCTCGTGGTCCACGGGGTGGACGTCGCCTTCGGCGTGCCCGGCGAGAGCTACCTGGCGGTGCTCGACGCGCTCTACGACGCGCCGATCCGCTTCGTCGCGTGCCGTCACGAGGTCGGCGCAGCGAACATGGCCGACGCCTACGGCAAGCTCACCGGCCGGCCGGGCATCTGCATGGTCACGCGTGGCCCCGGCGCGACGCACGCCGCCGGCGGCATCCACACCGCCTTCCAGGACTCGACGCCGCTGATCCTCCTGATCGGCCAGGTCGGCCGCGACGATGATGGGCCGGGAGGCGTTCCAGGAGATCGACTACCGCCACATGTTCGGCCCGATGGCGAAGTGGGTCGAGCAGATCGACGATCCCGGCCGGATCCCCGAGCTCGTCTCGCGCGCCTTCCACGTCGCCACCTCCGGCCGCCCGGGGCCGGTCGTGCTCGCGCTCCCGGAGGACATGCTCGTCGAGGAATCCGACGTCGCCGACGCGAAGCCCGGCGCGATCATCCGCGTCCATCCCGATCCCGCGCGACGTCGAGCGGGCCAGGGAGATGCTCGCCGGCGCCGAGCGGCCGCTCGTCGTCGTCGGCGGCGCGCCGTGGAGCGTCGAGGCCCACGACGCTCTCACCGCCTGGTGCACCGAGAGCGCGCTCCCGGTCGCCTCCGGCTGGCGCCGGCAGGACTACGTCGACAACAGCTCGGACGCCTACGTCGGCCACCTCGCGCTCGGCGCCGACCCCCGGCTCGCGCAGCGCGTGCGCGACGCCGACGTGCTGCTCGTGATCGGCGACCGGCTGAGCGAGATCACGACGGCGGGCTACACGCTGCTCGGCGTGCCGGATCCGGCGCAGGCGCTCATCCATGTCACCGCCGACCCCGACGAGCTCGGCCGGGTCTACACGCCGGCGCTCGCCGTCACGGCGTCACCCGACACGTTCGCCCGCGCCCTCTCGGCGCTGCCGCCGCTCGAGCCGGGCGCGCGCGAGGAGGGGACGCGCCAGGGGCGCGCAGGACTATCTCGACAACCTCCGCTGCCTCCCGATGCCCGGCGACCTCGACATGGGCGAGGTGATGGCGACCGTGCGCGCCCGGCTGCCGGCGGATGCGATCTTCACGAACGGCGCCGGCAACTTCTCGGTCTGGGCGCATCGCTTCTACGAGTTCCGGGACTACCCGACCCAGCTCGCGCCGACGAGCGGTGCGATGGGCTACGGCGTGCCCGCGGCGGTTGCCGCCAAGCTGCTCCATCCCGAGCGCGACGTGGTCGCGATCGCGGGCGACGGCGACTTCCTGATGACCGGGCAGGAGCTCGCGACGGCGGTGCAGTACGACGCTCCGATCGTGGTGCTCGATCGTCAACAACGGCATGTTCGGGACGATTCGCATGCACCAGGAGCGGCACTACCCCGGCCGCGTCTCGGGCACCGACCTCGTCAACCCCGACTTCGCCGCGCTGGCGCAGGCGTTCGGCGCGCACGGGGCGGTGGTCGAGCGCACCGAGGACTTCGCCGCTGCCTTCGACGCGGCGCTCGCGCGCCGGACGGCCCGCGGTGATCGAGCTGCGCGTCGACCCCGAGGCGCTGACGCCGCGGCAATCGCTGACCGAGATTCGCGAGCAGGCGATCGCCCGGCTCTCGACGCTCGTAGGATCGCACCTACCGGCTCAGAACCCCGACCCGAGAAGGAGCTCCCCCGATGGCAAAGTCGTACGCAAGCACGGTGATCAAGGCGTCGCCCGACGAGGTATGGGCTCGCGTCCGCGACTTCAACGGCCTCGCGACGTGGCACAGCGGGCTCGTGTCGCAGAGCGAGATCGAGGACGGGAAGGCCGGAGACCAGGTCGGCTCGATTCGCAGCTTCACGCTCACGGACGGCACCCACATCCGGGAGCAGCTGCTGGCGCACTCCGACCTCGACCGCTCCTACACCTACGACTTCCAGAAGACGCCGTTCGACGTCGACAACTACTGCGCCACGCTCCGGGTCACGCCGCTCACCGACGGCGGCGGCAGCTTCGTCGAGTGGTGGACGACGTTCGACTGCGACCGCGACCAGCAGGGTCACTGGATCGGACTTCTTCGCGACCGAGGTGTTCCAGGGCGGCTTCGACGCGCTCAAGGCGCACTTCGCCTGATGGGTGGAGCCCGCCGCGAGCTGCGCGTCGCCGGCCAGGCCGAGCCGATCTCGCACTTCACGGACGCCGTCGAGGCGGGCGGGTTCCTCTTCGTCTCCGGCATCGTCCCCGTCGACGAGCGGCGCGAGCTCGTCGGCGGTGACGACGTCGTCGCCCAGGCGCGCTGCGTGTTCGAGAACATGCGGGCCGTTCTCGCCGCCGGCGGCTGCACCTTCGCCGACGTCGTCAAGGTGACCGTCTACCTCACCGACGTCGACGACCGCCCGCTCGTCAACCCGGTGCGGCAGGAGGTGTTCGGGGAGACCCGGCCGGCCTCGACGCTCGTCGAGATCTCCGCGCTCGTGATCCCCGGCGCGAAGATCGAGGTCGAGTGCGTGGCGCTCGTGCCGGCTGAGCGGCGGACCCGGATGAGAGGCTGAAGCCTCTCGCCGCTCGTACAACACCGCGATCACCTGGCTCGACGAGCCGCTGCTCGGCGCCGCCGACGGGCCGCTCGCCGGGCGCACGCTGCTCGTCAAGGACCTGATCGACACCGCCGGGATCCGCACGACCTACGGCTCGCGCATCTACGGCGACCACGTGCCGACCGCCCACGCGACCGTCGTCCAGCGAGCGCTCGACGCCGGTGCGGTCGTCGTCGGGAAGGCCAACCTGCCCGAGTTCGCGTGGGGCGTGCTCGGCGTCAACCCGTGGTACGGCGCCGTGCACAACCCGCTCCATCCCGGGAAGACCACCGGCGGCTCGTCGGCCGGGAACGCGGCGGCGCTCGCCGCAGGGCTCGTCGACCTCGGTCTCGGCACGGACACCGGCTGCTCGATCCGGCTGCCGTCGGCCGCCTGCGGGACGGTGGGCCTGAAGCCTCGCTGGGGCCACCTGCCGCTCGACGGCGTCTTCCCGCTCGTCCCGACGCTCGACACGGTCGGGCCGATGGGGCGGAGCGTCGAGGACGTCGCCCTGCTCTGGTCGGTGCTCTCGGGCCTCGCCGTGCCGGAGCCGCGGCTCGAGGGGCTGACGGTCGGGCTCCTGCGGCGCGCGCCCGAGATCGGCGACGGGCGAGAGACCGAGTCGAGCGACGCGGCCGACGCCTGGGTGGCGGATCTCGAGCGGCTCGGCGCGCGCGTGGTCGAGTCCGAGGTGCCCGCGGCCCGCGGCGACATGTGGCCGCTCTTCCTCCACGAGGCCGTCGAGAGCCACCGCGACACGTTCCCCTCGCGCGCCGAGGAGTACGGCCCGGTGATCCGGCCGAAGCTCGAATCCGGGTTGCTCGTCGAGCCGGCGGCCGTGGCGAGCGCGTACGAGGCGCTGCACGCCTGGCGCGAGACCAGGCCCGACGTCGACCTCTACGTGAGCCCGTGCATCGGCATCGACCTGCCGGCCGAGGACGCGGACGAGAACGAGGTGCGGCTGCCGCTGTCGTCGTTCCTGCGCTGGGTCAACCTGATCGGCTGGGCCGGGCTCGCCGTCGGGAACATGCAGTTCATCGCCCCGGACGACGAGACCGTTCTCGCCGCCGGCCTCGCCTGGGAGCGTCGGTAAGCTCCACGCCCGTGAACGGGGTCGCGCGCGGGGTCAAGGCGGGGATCGGGGCCATGCTGGTCTGCGTCGCGCTGCTCGCGAGCGGCTGCGGCAAGGACGAGCCGAAGCGCTCGGCGCTCGCCGAGAGCCTCGCGCAGCTGTGCGAGCAGGCGCGCGCCGACACCGAGAAGCTCGGCCTGCCGGCAGAGGAGGGCTTCAAGGTGATGAAGCCGACCGCGGCGAGAGGGCTGCGGCTCGCGGCGGACATCAAGAAGCTGAAGGGCACGACGCCGGCCGAGAAGGAGCAGATCGCCTCGCTCGCCGAGTACTTCCGCTTCTACTACAACGAGCTCGCCGCGGCGGTCAAGCTCTACTCCGCCGGTCACCCCGAGGTGTACGAGATCACGCTCGGCCGGGCGAAGCCGTCGCTCGAGAGCGGCGAGGCGCTCGCGACGCGCATGGGCGCGCCGGAGTGCGCCGTGCGGCCGTTCCCCGACCGCTAAGCGACGCTCACGTCCCGTCGAACTCGGGTCTTGCGCTTCTCGACGAAGGCGTCGACGCCCTCGTGGAAGTCGTGGGTCTGCTGGAGCAGCCCGTAGGCGAGCCCCTCGAGCTCGAGCCCGACGTGCAAGGGGCTGTCGTACACGGTGTTGAGCACGCGCTTCGCCATCGCCATCGACAGCGGCGAATGGCGCGAGAGCTCGCCGATCAGCGCGTCGACCGAGCCGTCGAGCTGGTCCGGCGCGACGACCTCCGTGACGAGCCCGATCGCGAGCGCCTCCTCGGCCTTCACCCGTCGGCCGCGCATGACGATGTCCTTCGCGCGACCGAGCCCGACGAGGCGGGCGAGTCGCTGCGTGCCGCCCGAGCCGGGGATCATCCCGATCGTCGCCTCGGGCAGCGCCATCTGGATGTCGTCGGCGGCGATCCGGAAGTCGCACGCGAGCGCGAGCTCGAGCCCGACGCCGAACACGTAGCCCTCGAGCTTCGCGATCACGGGCTTGGAGCAGCGCTCGGGCGCGGCGACGTTCTTCGCGAGCTGGGAGACGACCCACGGTGACCTCGTCAGGAATCCGGGGATGTCGCCACCGGCGGTGAACTGGCCGCCGGCTCCGGTGAGCACGACGAACCGCACCGCATCGTCCCGGTCGAGCTCGGCGAAGACCTCCGCCAGCTGGTCGCGCGCGAGCATCGAGACCCGGTTGAACTTCCCCGGCACGTCGAGCGTGATCGTGGCGACGCCGCGCGTCGGCGTCGTGCTCGACCCGGAATCCGTCGTACTCGCTCACTCGCTCTCCTTCGACTCGTCGCGCAGGACCCTGCGCAGGATCTTCCCTGATGCGCTCTTCGGGAGCGACGCCACCAGACGGTACTCGCGCGGGCGCTTGAAGCGGGCGAGGGGAGAGGCGAGGCAGTGGGCGTCGAGCTCCTCGGCCGTCGCGTCGCCGACGACGACCGCGACGACCCTCGCGCCGAGTCGCTCGTCGGGAGCGCCGATCACCGCCACCTCGCGCACCCCCGGGTGGCTCGCGAGCACGTCCTCGACCTCGACCGGGTGGATGTTCTCGCCGCCCGAGACGATCATGTCGTCGACCCGGCCGTCGACCCAGAGGTCGCCGTCGGCGTCGAGATGGCCGGTGTCGCCGGTGTGGTACCAGCCGTCGCGGATCGCCTTGGCGTCGGCGTCGGGCCGGTTCCAGTAGCCGGCGAACGCCTCGTCGCTCGAGAGGTGCGCGCAGATCTCGCCGTCGGGCTCGAGCTTCAGCCGCGTGTTGAGCGCCGGCCGGCCGGCGCAGCCGGGCTTCGACCCCTGGTCGGGGCCGATCGAGAAGGTGTAGACCTCGGTCGACCCGTAGTGGTTCACGAACACCTCGGGCGCGAACGCGTCGACGCACCGCGTGACCACGGTCGAGGTCATCGCCGCTCCCGCGTAGCCGAGCGCGCGGACGCTCGAGACGTCGCGCTCGGCGAGCCGCTCGGAGCCGAGCAGGTCGTGGAACAGGGTGGGGACGAGGTAGAGCGACGTGATCCGCTCGCGCTCGATCAGCTCGAGCGCCTCCTCCGGATCCCACCGCGCCTGCGGGACGTAACAGCCGCCCACGAGGTGCATCGCGAGCAGGGAGTGGATGCCCATCGTGTGGTAGAGCGGCATCACGCCAAGGGTGCGGTCGGCGTGCCGGTAGCCGTGCTGCAGGGCCTGGCTGAGCCCGCCGGCCCGGTCGGCCGCGTGCGAGCGGGGGACGCCCTTCGGCCGCCCGGTCGTGCCCGAGGTGTAGAGGAGGAGCGAGATCTCGCGCTCGTCGCGGTCGAGCGCGCCCTCGTGGGCAGGGCCGTCGGGGAGAGGATCGCCGTCGCGGATCACGAGCGCCGCCCCGGCATCCTCGACGCAGTAGGCGAGCTCCTCCTCCGACAGCCGCCACGAGAGCGGCGCGCACACCGCGCCCGCCCACTGGCACGCCCAGTAGAGGAGCGCCGTCTCGAGCCGGTTGTCGAGGACGACCGCGACCCGCGCGCCCGGCTCGACCCCGAGCCCGCCGGCGATCCGCGCGACCCGCGGCAGCAGCTCGCCGTAGCGGATCCCGGGGAACGCCTCCAGCTCCGGATGGCGCTCGCAGGCGTCGAGCAACGACCGCGCCAGGTTCACTCGCCGGCTCCGGAGCCTCGAGCGAAGTGTCACGAGCGTCCTCGATCGCGGCGACGATCGGCGCGTAGCCGGTGCAGCGGCAGAGGTGGCCCGAGAGCATGTCGACGATCTCCTCGCGCGACGGCCGGCCGCGGGAGAGCAGGTCGTCGGCGGCGATCAGGATGCCCGGGGTGCAGAAGCCGCACTGGAGCGCGTGGTGGCGCTTGAAGGCGTCCTGGAGCGGCGAGAGCATCGCGTCGCCGGCGAGCGACTCGACCGTCTCCACCGCCGAGCCGTCGGCCTGGACCGCGAGCAGGCAGCAGCCGCGGACCGAGACGCCGTCGAGCCGCACGGTGCAGGCGCCGCAGACGCCGTGCTCGCAGCCGACGTGCGTGCCGGTGAGCCCGAGGCGGTGGCGGAGGAAGTCGGTCAGGAGCAGGCGCGGCTCGACGTCTTCGACGACGACCTTGCCGTTGACCGTGACCGAGATCTCGCGTCACGCGGCCCGCTCCCAGGCCCGCAGCAGCGCCCGCTCGACGAGCGTGCCGGTGAGGTGGCGAAGGTACGCGGCGGAGGCGTGGATCGAGCCCGGCGGGTCGACGGCCGCAGCGGCGAGCAGGCCTGCCTCGCGCGCCGACGCCTCCGTCAGCGAGACCCCTTCGACCGCGTGCTCGACGCTCGGCGAGCGCGGTCGGCCGGTCGGTCACCGCGCCGACCCACACCCGCACGTCGCGGGCGACGCCTTCGACGCGCCGGAGCGCGACCGCCACCATCGCGAGCCCGTAGTCCCCGGCCCGCAGCGAGAGCTCCTCGAACGCGACGCCCTCGTCCGGCGCCGGCACGGGCCAGGTCGTCGCGACGACGAGCTCGCCCGGCGCGAGCGTCGTCAGGTAGTGGGTGACGAAGAAGTCGGCGGGCGCGATCTCCCTCCGCCCACTCGGGCCTTCGACGACGACGGTGCCGCCGAGCGCGGCCAGGCAGAGCGGGATCTCGGCCGCCCCGTCGGCGTGCGCGACGCTGCCTCCGACCGTGCCGCGGTTGCGCGTCACGAAGTGGCCGACGTGGGGAAGCGCCTCGCGCAGAAGCGGGTGGGTGCGCGGGTCGTGCTCGAGCGCCGCCTGACGGACGGTGGCGCCGATCCGGACGACGCCGTTCGCCTCGATCGCGTCGAGGCCGGCGCGGTTGAGGTCGACGAGCAGCGTCGGGCGCACGAGGCGCATGTTGAGCGCCGGGACGAGGCTCTGGCCGCCGGCGATCGGCTTCGCGTCCTCGCCGCCTTCCTGCAGCGCGGCGAGCGCCTCCTCGAGCGAGTGCGCGGCGATGTAGTCGAACGCGGCCGGCTTCATGCGGGCTCTCCGCCGTGCAGGAGCTCCCAGACGCGGGGCGGGGTCAGCGGCAGCTCGACGTCGTCGCGGCCGATCGCGTCGGCGACGGCGTTCGCGATGCAGACGGGAGCGCTCATCGTGTTCCCCTCGCCGATGCCCTTGGCGCCGAGCGCCGTCACGGGGGAGGTCGACGAGACGTGGCCGATCCGCAGCGCCGGGATGTCGGGAGCGGTGGGGGCGAGGTAGTCGACGAGCGACGCGGTCATCAGGTTGCCCCACTCGTCATAGACGTGCCGCTCGTACAGCGCCGCCGCGACCCCGTGGGCGAAGCCGCCGAGCACCTGCCCGTCGGCGAGCAGCGGGTTGAGCAGCCGCCCGGCGTCGTGAACGGTGACGTAGTCGAGCACGCTCACGCGCCCCGTCTCGCGATCGACCTCGACCGCGCAGATGTCGACGATGAAGCCGTGCGCCGCCGACGACGCGACGCGATCGTCGGCGTCGGGCGGATCGAGCGTCGGCGGCGCCCAGAAGGCGACCGCCGCGAGCCCCGGCTCCTCGCCGGCCGGCAAGCCCTCGGGGTTCCAGTGCGCCATGCCGGCGACGCGGCGGAGCGAGAGGTTCTCGTCGCCGGCGTGCGCGCGGATCGCGTCGATCTTGGCGCGGAGCTTGAGGGCGGCCGCCTGGACGGCGCCGACGGCGACGCCGGAGAAGCGGGAGGAGTAGTTGCCGGACGCCACCGTCCAGGGCACGCTCGCCGTGTCCATCTCGGCCATCACGGTGACGGCCTCGGGAGCGCAGCCGAGCACGTCGGCGACGACCTGGGCGCAGACCGTTCGGTGGCCCTGGCCCTGCGGCGTCGAGGCGAGCCGCACGGTGATGCCGCCGTGGGGGTCGATCGCGATCGAGGCTCCCTCGGCGTTGCCCGACTTCGGCAGCGCCAGCGCGCGCTCGTCGGCGGTCTGGGCGAGCGTGATGTACCCCATGTTCGAGATCGAGGGCTCGACGATGCACGCGAGCCCGATCCCCGCGAGGCCACCTTCGGCCCGCAGCGCGGCCACCCGCGCCTGCAGTGCGTCGTAGTCCGCGAGCTCGAGCGCGTGGTCGAGGCAGGCCTCGTAGTCGCCCGAGTCGTACAGCGCTCCCGAGGGGGTTCGGTAGGGCATCGCGGCGGCCGGGATCAGGTTGCGGCGCGCGAGCTCGGCGGGATCGAGGCCGAGGCGGCGCGCGGCGATCGCCATCGTCCGCTCGAGGCCGAGGTAGAGCTGCGGCCCGCCGAAGCCGCGGTTGAGGCCGGAGGGGATCGTGTTCGTGAGCACGACGCGGTTCCGCACGGCGACGTTCGGGACGGTGTAGGCGCCCGAGAGCGAGCCGTGCATGCGGTAGAGCGTCGCCGGCTCGGGCGCGCGGACGTACGCGCCGACGTCCTCGATCGCGTCGTAGCGGAGCGCGATCAGCCGCCCGTCGGCGGTGAAGCCTGCCTCGACCTCGGTCGTGCGGCCCGTGGCGGCGGCGCTCGCTGCGAGGTGCTCGAGCCGGTCCTCGGTCCAGGTCACCGGCACGCCGAGGTGCCGGGCGGCGAGCCCCATCAACACGACGTACGCGAACACGGACGACTTGATCCCGAACGAGCCACCGGAGTCGGGTGGCGTCAGCAGCCGGAGCCGGTCGCCCTTCAGCCCGAGCGCGGCGGCGGCGACGCCGTGGAGCGTGAACGGGCCCTGGAAGTTGGCCCAGGCGGTCAGCCGGCCGGCGGTCGCGTCCCAGTCGGCGACGACGGCGTAGCACTCGACCGGCGTGCAGGTGAAGCGCGGGAAGTGGAAGGTCTGGCGCAGGACGAGCTCGGCCTCGGCCATCGCGCCGTCGACGTCGCCGTACGAGAAGCTGCGGTCGTGCACCGGCGCCGGCGGCCGCCGCGACCGGGTCGAGCACCGCATCGAGCGGGTCGTAGTCCACCTCGACGAGCTCGGCCGCGTCCTCTGCGAGGTAGCGGTCGGTCGCGACGACGACCGCGATCGGCTCGCCGACGTAGCGCACCGTGTCGATCGCGGCGGCGTACTGGGGGACGCCCGTCTCGATCCCGGCCGGGAACGGGCGGGACAGCTCGGCGACGTCGGCCCCGGTCAGGACGCCGACGACGCCGGGCGCCGCGAGCGCCGCGCGTCGCGTCGACCTCGATCCGGGCGTGGGCCAGCTGTGAGCGCACGACGGCGGCGTGGAACGTGCGGGCGACAGGGGCGAGATCGTCGAGAAACCGGCCCTCGCCGCGCAGCAACGCGTCGTCCTCGACCCGCAGCATGCTCCGGCCGACCCAGGGCGCCTCCGTGGTCGTGGTGACAGGCTTCAGCGTCTCGGGCTGCCGGCGTCAGACACGCCGCGAACGTACCACTACCACCATCTAGCGCGAACGGCGCTCCGCGGCCAGCGCCACCTGCGCCTCGTCCGGGCCGCCTTCCTCGAGGGCGCGGAACGCGGTCAGCACCGCCCGCGGGTCGCGGCCGTGACGGAGCGCAGCCATCGTCAGCGGCTCGCGGACGGCCCCACCGCAATGGGCGCACGGCCAGTAGATGCTCGACATCAGCTTCGCCGCGCGACCGTCCGGGATACATGCGGAGGATCTCGAGGATCGTCGTCGAGCCGCGGATCTGCCCGTGGGCGGCGCCGTCGTCGGCGACGCCGCCCGCCGGCCGAAAGCCGGGAATCGCTGTCCGCGAGGCGCTCACATCATCGCGTGCGACAGCAGGCTCGGATCCTCCGACGCCATCCGCACGGCGTTCTTCGGCAGCTGGTAGCGGGCGAACGGGAGCACGGCCACCTTCGCCTCGGGGCCGTGGCGCTCCATCGCCGCCGCGAACGCGTCGTCGAGCGAGGTCGTCGCGTCGAGGCCGATGTCGGCCGCCATCTCGAGGTTCTCCTCGAGCGTCACGACCGTCAGGTGCTTGCGGGTCATCACCTCGTAGATCGGCACCCAGATGCAGCCCGCCCACATCTGGATCTCGCGCTTGTGGATGTCGTGCAGCACCCGCTGGTAGTTCTCCGGGGTCGGCGGCATGTACGGCTTCATCAGGTCCATCAGGGCAAAGCCCGGGAAGTCGCCGATCGCGGTCGAGACGCCGGGCGAGGGGCTCGTGTAGATGATCGTGCCGCCGTCCTTGAGGACGAGATCGGCCGACATGCAGCCCCAGCCCGTGTGGAAGAACAGGTGGTCGGTCGGCGCGAAGACGCCGCAGATGACGATGTCGGCCTGCCCCTTCTCCTCGACCCAGCTCTCGTAGGCGTAGATCGCGTTGAAGCGCCTGATCGCCTCGCGGTGCGCCTCGGGATGCGAGCCGAAGATGCAGTCGATCACCCGGCCGTGCGTGTCGAGGATCACGTTCATCGTGCAGTCGAGGCCGCACATCGTCGCCACCTCGTCGATGTCCGAGCGCATCGGCCCCGCATACGCGCCGTAGTGGGTCTGCGGCGAGGTGACGAAGGCGCAGTGATTCGACTCGATCGTCGCGTCCGAGACGACGCCGGGCAGGATCAGCTTGCCGCCGCCGCCCGCGCCCCAGTGGTTCGCCTGCGCCTGGCCGATCGTGATCTTGAGGTCGGCCGTTGCGACCTCGGTGTGCAGCCACACCGGCGTGCCGCCCGACGAGACGCCGACGAAGGTGTAGGCGTCCTCGTTCTGGGGGTCGTTCTGGTGGAACGCCCAGCCGTTCGCCTCCATCCGCGCCAGGTTCGCGCGGCCGAGCTTCTGCTCCATGTCCGACTCGGACATGGGGAAGACCTTGCCGTTCGCGCAGACGACGCGGACGTCGGTGATCCCTGCGGCCTCGATCGCGTCGAACACGGGCGGCAGGAGCTTCGACGAGGGCGTGGGGCGGAACTGGTTGTCGATCACGACCGCGATGCTCGACTTGCCGGCCAGGAGCTCGGCGAACGTCGGGCCGTCGACGGGCTCCGCGAGCGCCTGCCGCGCTGCCTCCGTCGCATCGCCGACGGGCGCCGGCTCGTCGGGGTAGATCGCGGCGACGAGGTTGGCGCTCGGGACCTCGAGCGTGAGGGTGTCGCGATGCTTCTTGGACTCGTCGTCGGTCGCCCCGATCGCGAGCGGATCCATCGACTCGTACGGGATCGTCAGCGTCGTCGTGTCGCTCATCTGCCCTCCAGGCGTGTCATGACATCGTCAGCGAGGTTAGGCGTTCGGGCCGTCGACGGTCAAGCCGCGCGCGGTGTTGGATGACGGGCGCGAACCGGGCGAGAGGGCAAACAATCGATAATCGGTCGCAGGTTGAATCATTCGACACAGGTTGGTAGGTTCGCTCCGCATGAGCGAGCGCCTTGCCCAGGTCGATGTCCGACGCCTGCTGCCGCGGCTTGCGGTCGGTCTGCTCATCTTTTGCGCACTCCTGTACATCATCGTGCTCGCCAACCCGACGCCCGATCTCGGCGGGAACTGGCGCACGACGACGTTCGGCTCGGCGCTCGATGACTGGCGCAGTTTCGTCCGCACGCTGCTGAACGGGCTCACGTTCGCCGGGCTGCTGTTCATCGTCGCGAGCGGGTTCTCGCTGATCTTCGGGCTCATGCGCGTCGTCAACATGGCGCACGGCTCGTTCTTCCTCCTCGGCGGCTACATCGCGTACGAGGTGCAGCAGAAGATGACCGGCGCCGGCTACACGATCGCGGGCACCGACGTGAACACCTGGGAGTGGATCTTCCCGGCGCTCGTCGCCGTGGCGGTGATCGGCGCCGTCGGCCTCATCGTCCAGCAGGTCTTCCTGCGCTGGAACCAGGGGCAGGAGCTGCGGCAGGCGCTGATCACGATCGCGATCTCGGTGATCATCGCCGACCAGGTGCTCGCCCACTTCAACCAGGGCCTCGCCTCGAGCATCACCTGGCCCGGCTGGACGGAGCGGCTCGTGCCGCTGCCGCTGCTCGGCATCGACTACTCGCTCGCCCGCCTCGTGGTGCTGCTGCTCGGCCTCTGGGTCGGGCTCGCGCTGTGGATCTGGCTCTACCGCACCCGCACCGGCATGGTGATCCGCGCGGGCGTCGACGACCGCCAGATGACCTCGGCGCTCGGCGTCAACATCCAGCTCACCTTCGCGATCGCGTTCGTCGTCGGCTCGTCGCTCGCCGCCTTCGGCGGCGTCGTCGGCGCCTCGCAGGGTGCCGTCGCCCCCGGCCAGGACGGCCAGTGGCTGCTGAACTCGCTCGTCGTCGTGATCATCGGCGGGCTGGGATCGCTGCTCGGCGCCGCCGCCGGATCGCTGCTCTACGGGCTCGTGTTCTCGTTCTCCGCCGTGTACCTGCCGACGGCCGGCAACAACTGCTGCACCCAGTACTCGATCGTGTTCACGTTCATGCTGCTCGCGCTCGTGCTCGCCTTCCGGCCGCAGGGGCTGTTCGGGAGATTCTCGTGAACGAGACGAAGCTCGTCACCGAGCGGGTGATCGGCATCGGCGGCCTCATGCTGGCGGTCGCCGCGCCACTCGTCTTCAACCAGTACTGGATCGACGTCATCCTCACGCAGGCGCTGATCATGGGCATCGCCGCCGCGAGCCTGATCTTCCTCGCCGCCTACGGCGGCATGATCTCGCTGGCGCAGACGGCGCTGATGGGCTCGGCCGGCTTCATGCTCGGCAACATGGTCACGACCAAGGCCGGCGGCGAGTCGAAGGGCCTGATCCTCGGCTGGAACCCGACCCTCGCGCTCTTCCTCGCCCTCCTCGGGACGACCGTTCTCGGACTCCTCTTCGGCGCCCTCGCCGCGCGGAGCACGGGCATCTACTTCCTGATGATCACGCTGACGCTGTCCGTCGTCGGCTTCTACTTCGTCGGCCAGGTGACGGTCGTCTCCGGGTTCTCCGGGATCGCCGGGCATCAACCAGTACACGCCGCCGTTCGTCGGCGACGTCGTCAACAACCGGGACAAGCTGTACTACATCGCGCTCGGGGTCGCGATCGTCGTCTACGTGGTGATCAGGCTGCTGATCCGGACGCCGTTCGGGCTCGCGCTCCAGGGTCTGCGCGACGAGCCGGTGCGGATGAGCTCGCTCGGGTATGCGGTGCCGTTGCACCGGATGCTCGCCTTCGGCTTTGCATCGTTCCTCGCGGCGCTCGCCGGCGTGTTGCTCGTCTGGTGGCAGGGGCAGATCGCACCGGGCGACATCGGCCTGCAGTCGACGATCGACCTGCTCATCATCGCGGTGATCGGGGGGCTGACGCGGATCGAAGGCGCCTGGGTCGGAGCGCTCGCCTTCATCATCATCAACAACTACATCCGTGACAGTTGGCTGACCGACTTCCTCGACAAGGTGGGGATCGGAGGCAGCTTCAACACAATCATCGGGCTCGTGTTTCTCGTCATAGTCATCGTCTCACCCGATGGGCTCATGGGAGCGTGGGACAGGCTGTGGGGCTTACGCGACCGGCGGCGACGGCGAAGGGCCGAGCGTCACGGCGATCCCCGCAGGCGAGAAGGTGTGAGCGAAAGGAGGGGTCGCAGGTTGTGAGCAGGGGTCAACAGGAGTCACCAGATGTTTTTCCCGTTGTAGATCGTCAACCAAGGAGGGCAACAGGCATGAGTCGTTTCACACGCCACTGGAAGCTCGCGCTTCCGCTCGGTGTGCTCGTGATTCTGGCCACGGTCATCGCCTCGTCGTCAGTTGCGGCGTCGAAGGCGAAGACGGTCAGGGTCGCGATCATGACCGACTGCAAGGGCGGCTTCGGGTTCGGCTACGAGCCGGACATCGGCGGCGCTCAGGCGGCATTCGCGAACTACGCGCACGGCAAGGTGAAGGATCCGAAGAAGCCGTCCGCAGGCATGACGGGCATCAGGGTCGGGACCACGCCGGTGCAGATCGTCGGCTACGGCTGCGGCGATGACACGGTGCCGACCGCGGTCAAGGAGACGCGTCGCCTGATGGAGCAGCTCAAGGCGGACGTGATGGTCGGCCCGCTGTCCGGTGACGAGGCGGTGTACGTCGCGAACTACGCCAAGACGCACCCGTCGAAGACGTTCATCATCGGCACCGCCGGCTCGCAGGATCCGACGCTGCAGATCGCTCCGAAGAACGTGTTCCGCTATCACGGCGACGGCGCGCAGTGGAACGCCGGCACCGGTGAGATCGCGTACAAGAAGCTCGGTTGGCGCAAGGCCGCGATCATCATGGACGACTACAGCTTCGGCTGGACGTCCGCGGCCGGCCTCATCGCCGACTTCTGCGCGGTGGGCGGCAAGATCACGAAGCGGGTGTACCCGCCGCTGAACACGACGGACTACTCGTCCTACGTCCAGCAGCTTCCGCCTCCGGACACGATCGACGGCACGTTCTGGGTCGTCGGCGGCACGGGCACGGCAGCCAGCCTGACGGCGTACGAGCAGGCCTACGGCAAGCTCGATCCGAAGAAGAACATCGGCAACCTGTTCTTCGCCTTCCTCGGCGCCGACAAGGTCGTCGGCCCGAAGGTCGTCGGCTCCTACGTCGGCGGCTTCGGCACCGGCCCGGGCCTCAAGACGGCGCAGGCGAAGACGTACGAGAAGGTCGTTGCCCGGTGGTATCCGGGCCTGAACGGCGGCAACTACGCCGACGGGTTCGTCTACAACTACTTCAACGCCGCGTGGGCGCTCGTCCAGGGCCTCACGCACTCGAACGGCGCCGTGGGCGCGGCCCTGCAGAAGGGCCTCCCCCGCCAGCTCCGGGCCGGCTACCAGGTCTCCAGTGGCGGCCTCGTGAAGCTGGACTCGAACCGGCAGGCGATCCAGGATCAGTACCCGCTGCAGGTCGTCAAGAACGCCGACGGCAGCATCGGCACCGCGATCGTCGGCTTCGTGCCGAACGTCGACCAGTCGTTCGCAGGGCTGTTCAAGAAGAGCAGCCCGCCGCCCGGACGCACCCAGCCGCCGTGCGTGAAGAAGTCGACGCCATGGCAGGGCAAGATCAAGGTGGTCAAGAACGGCGTCATCACACCAGCGGTCATCAAGTAGCCACGGTGACCGAAGCAGCACCCACGAACGCCGAGCCGATCCTCCGCTTGCGGGGGGTCGGTCGGCGGTTCGGCGGAGTTCAGGCCGTACGCGACGTCGATCTCGACGTCGCGTACGGCGAACGCCGTGCGATCCTCGGCCCGAACGGAGCGGGCAAGACGACGCTCTTCAACCTCGTCGCGGGCGACTTCCAGCCCTCGGCGGGAACGATCGAGGTGATGGGCCGGGACGTCACGCATCTGCCCGCGCGGGTGCGGCCGGCGCTCGGGCTCGCCCGCACGTACCAGAAGACGAGGCTCTTTCCGGGCCTCTCGGTGGAGGACAACATCTTCCTCGCCATCCTCGGCCGTGACGGCGGGCGCCTGCGGGTGTTCACGCGCAAGCAGGACAAGGATGCCCGCGTGCGGGCCCGCGCAGCCGCCGAGCGCGTGCTGCTCGGCGACAAGACCGAGACCTACGTCCGCGATCTCTCCCACGGCGAGCAGCGACAGCTCGAGGTGGGCATGGCGAGCGCCGTCGAGCCCAGGCTGATGCTGCTCGACGAGCCGGCGTCCGGCCTCTCGTTCGGAGAGCGAGAGCGGCTGACCGAGCTCCTGCTCGGCCTGCCGGCGGACGTGACGCTGATCCTGATCGAGCACGACATGGACGTCGCGCTCACGGTGGCCGGCTTCGTGACGATGATGCACGACGGCCGCAAGGTCGTCGAAGGCACTCCGGCCGAGATCCGCGGCAACCAGATGGTGCACGACATCTACCTCGGCAGCCGCTTCAACGAGGGCGACGAGGAGAACGCATGAGCGAGCTGCTGCTCGAGATCGAGAACCTCGACGCCTACTACGGCACCGCGCAGGCGCTCGAGCAGGTGGCGTTCTCGATGGGAACCGAGGCCGTCGCGGTGATCGGCCGCAACGGCATGGGCAAGACGACGCTCTGCAACTCGATCATGGGGATCGAGCCGCCGAGCGCGAAGGGCTCGATCAGGTTTCGCGGCACCGAGCTGCTCGGCAGGCCGTCGTACAAGATTGCCGGCGCGGGCATCGCCTACGTGCCGCAGGGCCGGCGCCTCTTCCAGTCGCTGACCACGGACGAGCACCTGAAGATGATCAGGACACCGCGCGCGGGGCGCTGGAGCGCGGCCGCTGTCTACGAGCTGTTCCCGCGGCTCGCCGAGCGCAAGAAGGTCAGCGCGACGCAGCTTTCCGGCGGCGAGCAGCAGATGCTCGCGATCGGCCGCGCGCTCCTCACCAACCCCGACCTGCTGATCATGGACGAGCCCTCCGAGGGCCTCGCCCCGACCATCGTCGAGCAGGTGATCGAGACCTGCAAGGCGCTCGTCGACGAGGGCATGGCGATCCTGCTCGTGGAGCAGAACCTGGGCGTCGCGACCGAGGTCGCCGAGCGACAGCTCGTGATGGTCGCCGGCCGGATCGCGGCCGAGACGACCGCGCAGGGGCTGAAGTCCGATCCGGACGCGCAGCGGCGCTACCTCGGCGTCGAGCCGCTCGCCCAGACCGTCTGACCGCGATCCGAGTCGTCCCGTGGACGTAGGCTAGGCCGCGGGACCGGCGCGAGCCGAACCACCAAACTTCGAGGGAGCTGACCGATGCCGACCGTCGTTCTCGTTGGAACACTCGACACGAAGGGCCAGGAGTACGCCTACCTCGCCGATCGCATCCGCGAGCACGGCGTCGACGTCGTGCTCGTCGACGCGGGCATCGTCGGCGAGCCGCTCGCGACCCCCGACGTGACCCGGGAAGAGGTTGCTGCCGCCGCCGGCGCGGATGTGCGTGACCTCGCGGCCGCCGGCGACCGGGGCGTTGCGGTCGACACGATGGGCCGCGGCGCAGCGGCGGTCGTGCAGGGGCTGCGGGCGGAGGGCAGGCTCGACGCGATCGGCGGCCTCGGCGGCTCCGGCGGCTCCTCGCTCGTCACCTACGCCATGCGCCGGCTGCCGATCGGCGTCCCGAAGCTGATGGTCTCGACCGTCGCCTCCGGCGACACGAGCCCCTACGTCGGCTCGGTCGACGTGACGATGATGTACTCCGTCGTCGACATCGCCGGCATCAACCGGATCTCGGCGCAGATCCTGACGAACGCCGCCGCGGCGCTCGCCGGCATGGCGAAGGCGACGGTGCCGCCGCTCGGCGAGGAGAGGCCGCTGATCGCGGCCTCGATGTTCGGTGTCACGACGGCGGGCGTGACGGTGGCGCGCGAGCGGCTCGAGGAGCTCGGCTACGAGGTGCTCGTGTTCCACCAGACGGGAGCGGGCGGCGGCTCGATGGAGGCGCTGATCGGCGCGGGCTTCATCGCCGGGTCGCTCGACGTGACGACGACCGAGTTCTGCGATCTCGTCGCGGGCGGCGTGCTCGTCGCGGTGCCGGAGCGGCTCGAGTCGGCGGGGAAGCAGGGCATCCCGCAGGTCGTCTCGCTCGGCGCGCTCGACATGGTCAACTTCGGCCCCGTCGAGACGGTCCCGGAGCGCTATCGCGACCGGAACCTCTACGTCCACAACCCGACGATCACGCTGATGCGGACGACGCCGGACGAGTGCCGCGAGATCGGGCGGATCATCGGCGAGAAGCTGAATGCCGCCACCGGCCCGACCGTGTTGTTCGTGCCGCTGCGCGGCGTCTCCGCGATCGCGACGGAGGGCCAGGTCTTCCACGACGCCGATGCCGACCGGGCGCTGTTCGACACGATCCGCGCGACGGTCGACCCGGCGAAGGTCGAGGTGCACGAGGTCGACGCGGACGTCAACGATCCCACGTTCGCGCTCGCGATGGCGAACCGGCTGCACGAGCTGATCTCGGAGGCGGCGTCATGACGCGGGCCGAGGCGCTCGCCCGGCTGCGCGCCCAGATCGACGCCGGCAGCCCGATCATCGGCGCCGGCGCCGGCACGGGCCTGTCGGCGAAGCTGGCGGAGGCCGGCGGCGCCGACCTGATCATCATCTACAACTCCGGCCGCTACCGGATGGGCGGCCGCGGCTCGCTCGCCGGCCTGATGCCGTACGGCGACGCGAACGAGATCGTCGTCGACATGGCCCGCGAGGTGCTCCCCGTCGTCAAGGAGACGCCGGTCCTGGCGGGTGTCTGCGGCACCGATCCGTTCCGCCTCATGCCGGTGTTCATCGCCGAGCTGAAGCGGATGGGATTCAGCGGCGTCCAGAACTTCCCCACCGTCGGCCTGATCGACGGCACCTTGCGCGATCAACCTCGAGGAGACCGGGATGGGCTACGGGCTCGAGGTCGATGCGATCCGGATCGCCCACGAGCTCGACCTCCTGACGGCGCCGTACGTCTTCAACGACGACGACGCGACCGCGATGGCCGCGGCGGGCGCGGACGTGCTCGTGCCGCACATGGGGCTGACGACCGGCGGCACGATCGGCGCCGGCACGGCGAAGACGCTCGACGACTGCGTGCCGCTGATCCAGGGGATGCACGACGCCGCCAAGCGGGTCAACCCGGACGTGATCGTCCTCTGCCACGGCGGCCCGATCGCCGAGCCGGACGACGCGGCCTACGTGCTCGAGCGAACCGAGGGCGTCGTCGGCTTCTTCGGCGCCTCGTCGATGGAGCGGCTGCCGACCGAGGTGGCGATGACCGAGAACATGAAGCGATTCAAGTCGATCCCGATGAAGGGGGCGTAGTGGCAGGAGCATTCAAGCCGGGGAGCTCGCTCACCCGCGACCAGCACGACTGGGGCGTCTTCGCCCAGGTAAGCGGCCCGCGCGACGGCCTCGAGGGGATCGTCGCGATCGAGGCGACGTTCCTCCCGGGCAAGTGCCACGACTTCCACCGGCACCCGGGCCAGGAAGAGGTGATCTACGTGATCGAGGGCTCGATCGAGCAGTGGGTCCTGGACGAGAAGCAGGTGCTCACGGCGGGCGACTCGGTCGTGATCCCGGCCTCGGCCGTCCACGCCTCGTTCAACGAGGGCACCGTGCCGGCGAAGATCCTGGCGATCCTCTCCCCGGCGGTCGGTGACGACGGCTACGGGGTCGAAGACGTCGCGGGCGAGGAGCCCTGGGCGTCGCTCCGCTGATGCAGGCGGTTCGCGTTCACGAGGGCGGGGAGCTTCGCTTCGAGACGGTCGCCGGACCCGGAGCCCGCCGCCGGCGAGGTGCTGGTCGAGCTGAAGGCGGCGGCGCTGAACCGCCGCGACCTGCAGGTCTGCAACGGCACCTATCCGTTCCCGCTGCCGCTGACCCCCGGCTCCGACGGCGCGGGCGTGCGCCGCGACACCGGCGAGGAGGTCGTGATCAACCCTTCGCTGCACTGGGGGCACCGCGAGGCGGCGCCCGGCCCCGACTTCCAGATCCTCGGCGGTCCTCGCGACGGGACCTACGCCGAGCTCATCGCCGTGCCCGAGGCGAACGTGTTCCCGAAGCCGAAGCGCCTCACGTGGGAGGAGGCGGCTTCGATGTCGCTCGCGGGCCTGACTGCGTACCGCGCCCTGTTCCCGCGCGGCGGCCTCGTCACGGGAGAGACGGTGCTCGTGCTCGGCGCCGGCAGCGGTGTGTCCACGTTCGTCGTGCAGCTCGCCGCCCAGGCCGGCGCGCGCGTGCTCGTCACCTCGTCGTCGGACGAGAAGATCGAGCGCTCGCGTGCGCTCGGCGCCGAGGGTGGCGTCAACTACGCCACGGGCGACTGGGTGGCGGAGGTGAAGGAGCTCGGAGGCGCCGACCTCGTCGTCGACTCCGTCGGCTCGACGTGGCCGCAGTCGCTCGAGTGCCTGCGGCCCGGTGGCCGGCTCGTCGTCTTCGGCGCCACGGGCGGCACCGAGGCAACGCTGTCCGTGCGCCCGCTCTACTTCGGCCAGCAGTCGCTGCTCGGCACGCTGATGGGCAGCCCGTCGGACTACGAAGGGTTCCTCAGCGACATCGGGCGCGGCTCGTGGCGACCGGTGATCGACTCCGTCCATCCCCTCGCCGACGCCGCGACGGCGCTCGCAACGATGAAGGCCGGGACGCACTTCGGCAAGCTGGTGCTCACGTGCAGCTGAGCGTCACGGAGTGGGGAGACCCGGCCGGCGAGCCCGTCGTCTGCCTGCACGGCGTCACGGGGCACGGCCGCCGGTTCCGCCGCCTGGCCGAGGAGCGCCTCGCCGCCTACCGCGTGATCGGGGTCGACTACCGCGGTCACGGGCGCTCGGGCTGGGAGCCACCGTGGAGCGTCGAGCAGCACGTCGCCGACCTCGTCGAGACCGCCGACGCGCTCGGTGTCTCGGGCGGGGCCTGGGTTGGTCACAGCTTCGGCGGCAAGCTGGTCGCGGAGCTCGCGGCCCGCTATCCCGACCGCGTCGAGCGCGCCGTCTTGCTCGACCCCGCCATGCACATCGAGCCCGAGGTCGCGGGTCAGCGGGCCGACGGCGCGCGCGCCGACGTCTCCTTCGCGAGCGCCGACGAGGCGATCGATGCCCGCCTCGCGGACGGATCGCTCTTCTCGACTCCGCGCGACTTCCTCGAGGAGGAGGCGCGCGAGCATCTCGTCGAGGGGCCCGACGGCCGGCTTCGCTGGCAGTGGTCGCCGCCCGCGGTGATCGTCGCGTGGAGCGAGATGGCGGCGCAGGCGCCGCCGTGGCCGCGCTGCCCGACGCTCGTCGTGTCGGGCGAGCGCTCCTGGATCACGAATCGCGTACCGCGCATCGGCAACATCGCGCACGTCCTCGTCCCCGGCGGCCACAGCGTCCTCTGGGACGACTTCGACGCCACCGCGGACGCGATCGTGCGCTTCCTCGGCTGAGGGGAGTGGGTGTGGGTGAGTGACGGGTGAGGCTTTAGCCTCACCCGCAGTTGCGGGCCAGGCGTTGACCCGCCGCGGAAGCGTTACCCCAACGGTCGGGTGAGGCCCTGGCGAGATAACGCTGGCGCAGGCAGTGCTCCTCTCCTCGCCCTATGTCTTTCGTAGCATGAGCCAGACCGAGGGGCCAGAGCGTGGTCGCCCTTGTCTGTGGGTCACGATCGCCCTAGACTGGCCGAGCTTGCAGCAGGGCACGACCATCCGGAGGTAGAGCATGAGTGTTGCTTTGGACCCCGCCCTTGTCACAGAACTCGCCGCACAGGTTTCAGGGCCTGTGCTCGGCCCGGAGGACGCCGGTTACGACGCGGCCCGCGCGGTACACAACGGCCTCATCGACCGCAGACCGGCCGTGATCGTGCGCTGCCGGAAGACGAGCGACGTGGTGGCGGCCCTCGCTCTGGCGCGTCGCGAAGGGCTCGAGGTCTCGATCCGGGGCGGCGGGCACAACGTCGCCGGACGAGCAGTGACGGACGGCGGAGTGATGATCGACCTCGCTGAGATGAAACGGATCGACGTCGATCCCGACCAGCGGACTGCCACCGCCGAAGGGGGCGTGCTTTGGGCCGAGTTGAACAACGCTGCAGCCGCGCACGGGCTGGCCGTAACGGGCGGCGCCATCTCCACGACGGGGATCGCCGGTTACACGCTCGGCGGCGGCCTCGGCTGGCTGATGGCCAAGCACGGCCTCGCCGCCGACAACGTGCTCGGCGTCGAGCTCGTCACTGCCGACGGGGAAGTGCTGCAGGTCGACGCGGAATCTCACCCGGATCTCTTCTGGGCGCTCCGCGGCGGCGGCGGCAACTTCGGTGTCGCGACCTCCTTCACGTATCGCCTGCACCCGCTCGAGCTGGTCATGGGCGGTCTGATCGCACACCCGATCGAGGCCGCGCCCGACCTGCTGCGCTTCTACCGCGACGCCGTGGCGGGCTGCTCGGACGACCTGACCGTGTTCGCCGGGGTCGTGCACGCGCCGGACGGCTCGGGCGCGAAACTCTCGGCGATGGTCGTCTTCCACACGGGCGATCCGGAGGTGGCGGACCGGGAGCTCGAGCCGTTCAAGACGTGGGGCTCGCCGCTCATGGTCGAAGTCGGACCGATGCCATACCCGGTGATGAATACGATCCTCGACGCCGCGTACCCCACCGGTTCGCTCAACTACTGGCTCTCGAGCTTTACGCAAGGGCTTCCCGACGAGCTGATCGATATCGTCGTCGATCGGTTCTCGTCCGTCCCCTCGCCCATGACCGCGGTTCTGTTCGAGCACTTCCACGGCGCGGTGACGCGCGTCGGCGTGAGCGAGGCCGCAGTGCCACACCGCGAGGAAGGCTGGAACCTCCTGATCCCCTCGGTCTGGACCGACCCGGAGGAGACGGTGGCGAACGTGACCTGGACCCGCGAGACGTTCGCCGCCTTGCGGCCCCACTTCGGGAGCGGTCGTTGGCTCAACTACCTGGGCGACGACCAGGCCGACGACGCGATCCGCGCCGCCTACGGCCCCAACTACGAGCGGCTTGTCGAGGTCAAGCGCCGCTACGACCCAGACAACGTCTTCCACCTCAATCACAACATCGCGCCGTAGCTCGACCCGCCCCGTTCGCCCGTGATGCACGAGTGCGCGTCGGCAACGTGCTCAGGTGACATTCCCGAACACTGGCGCAGGCCAGCCCTCTTGCCTCGCTACTGCGTTCCGTGTTGACGCAGCCAGGCCAATGGCTTCGGTCTCGGGGTTTGGTTGGCGCTCGAAGCGACGGCCGACGATCATTCCCAGGGCTACGATCGCCGTCTGGCGCATGTCACCGTCTGTGCCTGGGTCGCGGATGAGCAGAGCGAGAGACGGCATCGCGCGTTTGCTCTTTAGGTGGCCGAGCGCCTGAACGATCGCGTCGCGAGGTTGGTTCTCGCTCTCAGCCTGAAGCGAAGCAATCAGCAGGTCGATCGAGGCTTCATCCTTCCCGATCTCGGCGAGCACGCCCGCACCGTCCGCGCGTATCGGCATCCCCCCTCTCAAGCATCTTCGTTGCGAACGGAATAGCTTCCGACCCATGCGAGATGAGGCCCCAGTTCGCTTCAACACGAAGCTTTCACCAAGTCTGAGCACCGATCTTTCCGGTGCCGAAGTCCGACATGGCGGCTGCGTATTGCTCCGACCAGTCCTGTGCCCGGCGACGACGGAGACGCATCCCCGAGACGATACGGACTCTGACAGTTGACCGTCGTTCGGGTGACATTCCCAACACACTGGCCCAGGCGAGGCCAGCCATACTCGACCCATGAGTACCTCGCTCGACGAGCGCGAAGCATTCCTCGTCATGACCGAGTTCATCTGGCGATACGGGCAACGGGCAGGCGATGATCTCATCACGCTCATCGGCGACACCGAAATCCAGCCAGACGGTGGGCCTACTGATCCTGCAGCGTGGGAGGACTGGCTTGCTTGCGTTCGCTCATCGGCTGCCGGGAGAACGTGGCGATGTTGCGGTGCGTCGGGCTATCGTCGAAGATCGTCCGATGAACGAGCCGATCCGCTATGCGCGCAGCGGAGGGACGAGTATCGCGTACCAGGTGACGGGTGACGGCCCGTTTGATCTCGTCCTCGTACCCGGCTTCTTCTCGCACCTCGAGATCGACTGGCAGCATCCGGCTCACGCGTCCTTTCTCGATCGGCTCGGCTCCTTCGCCCGGCTCATCCGTTTCGACAAGCGCGGCACGGGGCTCTCCGACCGAAGCGTTGGGCTTCCCGATCTCGAGACACGTATGGACGACGTCCGCGCGGTCATGGATGCGGTGTCGAGCGAGCAGGCGGCACTCTTCGGATACTCGGAAGGCGGGCCTATGTCGGTGCTGTTCGCCGCCACGTATCCGGACCGGACACGCGCGCTCGTCCTCTACGGGACGTACGCCACGCGGGTGCGCGCTGATGACTACCCGTGGGCGTCGACCTGGGACGAGCGCGTCGCCATCGCGCACGAGCTAGAGGAGACGTGGGGGGAGAACGTCGATCTCTCGACAATGATCCCCAGCGCCGACGCCGCGATGTCTACCTGGTATCAGAGGCGTGGACGGGCAGTCTCTCAGTCCAGCCGCGGCGCGTGATCTCATCCTCATGAACTCGAAGATCGACATCCGAGACATTCTCCCCGCCGTCCAGTGCCCGACGCTCGTGCTCCACCGTCCTGACGATCGCGACGCCCGCATTGAGGAAGGGCTCTACTTGGCGGAGCACATCCCAGGCTCCCGATTCGTCGAGCTTCCTCCTGTGAGACCACGTACCCTGGGTCGAGGCGAATCAGATCCTGGATATCGTGGAGAGTTCCTGACTGGCTCCCGCCCTGCGCGCTTCCCGAACCGAGTACTCGCGACGATCCTCTTCACGGACATCGTCTCGTCGACAGATCGCCTTCGAGAGCTCGGCGATAGCGCCATGGACTGCGCTCCTCGAACGGCACCATTCCGAGGTTCGGCGCGAGCTCGGCGCCTTCTCGGGGTGAGGAGGTCGGGACGACGGGCGATGGCTTCCTCGCGCTCTTCGATGGGCCGGGCCGGGCGATCCGCTGCGCCCTGGCGATTCGCGAGTCGCTGGCCGTGCTGGGGCTCGAAGTTCGCGCGGGAATCACACGGGAGAGGTCGAGCGGACGGAGGAACTTGGGGGCATTGCGGTCCATCTCGCGGCTCGCGTGCTCGGCGAGGCGGGCTCGGGGAAATCCTCGTGACGCAGACGACGCGAGATCTCGTCGAGGGGTCCGGTCTCCTCTTCGAAGGCAGAGGTGCTCGTGAGCTGAAGGGCATTCGACGGCGCGCGTACGCTGTACGCCGTCGTCTGAGTATGACGTTCATACGACATTCCCGAACACTGGCGCAGGCCAGTCAGCTGCCTGGTTGGTGGCTTGCCGGGCGTCAGGGAGCGTGGAGGAACGCCATGGTTCGGATCCCGCTGTTGGGTTCGATGCTGTTGGCGACCAGTTCGAAGCCGTGATGTGTGTAGAAGGGCAGGTTGGCTTCGTTGAACGTTTCGAGGTAGCACGGCGTTCCGCCGGCGTTGGCGCGGCGCAGCCCGTGCTGGAGGAGTACCCGCCCACGGCCGCCGCCTTGTTGCGCGGGGTCAACGCCCAGGAGCCGGAGATACCAGTGGGGTTCTGAGACGGCATGCTCGTGGAGCGGCGCGATGGCGGCGAAGAACGCGTCCAGACGGTCGAGCGGGATGTCGTCAGGTAGTTCGCCGAAGCCCGCGGCAGAGAGCCGTTCGGGTGTCTCCGGGGTTTCGCCGGGCGGCATCCATGTCGCCACTGCGGAGAAGCCGTCGAGGTAGTCGACGTGGCCGAACAGGCAGTCATACCGGACGAGCACCTCGAACATCAGCGGCGCAAACCGCGACCGTTCGATCTCGCTCGGGTACAGGTAGACGGTCAAAGGGTCGTCATTGAACGCTCGCGCGATCACCGCCGCGGCGGGACCTACCCCATCTGGCCGAAGCGTGTGAACGTCCATGCCACCCTCTTCGTCGCAGGAGAAACGACAATAGACCGTCCACCCGAGGCAGCCAAGTTCGGGTGACATTCCCGAACACTGGCGCAAGCGAGAGCGACGAGCCTCGAGCCAACCCCCGACTCGCCACAGGATCAGCGGGCGGGCGCCTCGGCGAAAAGGATCGACCTCAATCCTGTCGGCAAGCACCCTCAAGGTGCCGACGACGACGGACGGAATTGTGCGACTGCGACGACAACACCCGCCAGTACTGCTCCGAGCAACGCGCCTGCTATGAGTCCGAACGCCTCGGGAGGAGGCGAAGAGTTCTCAGGGCCTGGATGGTCGGAGTACGCCGCGAGATAGCCCGACACCGCTCCCACGACCGTCACTCCAGCGATTAACGCGATGGCTGCGCTCAACACGACCAGCCAGCCCCAGCGACCCCGAGAAGGACGGAGCGTCAATGCACCAGCGCCCAGGGCAGCCACGATGACAGCGGGCGCAAGCCACGTAGCCCAGCCTGGGCGCGCCTGGCAATGCGTGACCACGGTCGCGCCGGAGGCGTCCGAACGCACACACACCACAGCACGCTGCTGCTCAACGACCAGGCCAGCTGCAGCGATCCCCACCACCACAAGCGTCACGGCCAGCCAGCCTCTCATATCCGCATCCTCGTTCACCCAAGACACGGGCGCAATTGGGGGCGCTCGCTCAGGGGCCATTCCCGAACACTGGGCCTTCGGTGCGAACCCGCGAACGAGTCCGGCCCCGCCAGTCGGGCGGGCGGTTTCGAACTCCGAGGCGTAACACGCGTTCGTACCTCGGCCTGCGCATGTGAACTACGGCGGCTTGTGGACACGATGGAGCGTGATTGCCTCCTCGGGAGTTCCGGTTCGCCGCGACGCGGGCTCCTGATTCAGGCGATAGTGCATCGATGGAGGACGGCATTTCTTCGCGCGGCGTTGTTTCGCGGCGGCGATGGCTGCCGGTTATCGGGCTGACGGGTCTGGGGCTGGCGCTGCGCATCGTTGGGCTGCGCGCGAAGGCGTACTGGACCGACGAGATCGCGACCGTGGATCTCGTTCGCGGTGGTGTTGGGCACGCCATGTCCGACCTTGCGCACATGGAGAACACGCCCCCGCTCTACTACGTCCTTGCCTGGCCGTGGGCTCACCTGTTCGGGACATCCGAGGTCGGGCTACGAAGCCTCTCGACCGTCTTCTCGGTTGCCCTGATCCCGATTGCCTACCTCATCGGCGGACAGCTGGTCGGTTCGCGGGTAGGGCTCGTTGCAGCGGCCCTCGTGGCGACGAACCCGATGCTCGTCTGGTATGGGCAGGAGGCCAGGGCGTACGCGCTGCTGTCCCTCCTGACAGGGGTGTCGTTCCTTCTCCTCCTGCGCGCGCTCGATACGCCGACGTCGGGCCGGCTCGTCGCGTGGGGCGTGTGCTGCGGCCTCGCGGTCGCGACGCACTACTTCGCGGTCTTCCTCGTCGCCGTCGAGGCCGCCGTGTTGCTATGGAAGTCCCGCGGGCGAGCTCCCGTTGTTGCGGCATCGGCGATCCCCGTAGTGACCGCCCTCGGGCTCGTTCCGCTCAAGTTCACCCAGGAAAGCCAAAACGCCGACTGGATCAGCGAGATGAGTCTGGCAGGGAGGGTGATCAAGGCGCCCGCCGTCTTCATCATCGGGTTCGAATCGCCCGCACCGCACGCCGTCACGGCGCTGGCGGCGCTTATCTGCGCCGCCGGAATCTGGCTCCTCGTCTTCCGAGCCGCGTCGGAGATACGCCGCCAAGGGCTGCTCGCCCTCGGCATCGGTGCCGCCGCGTTTGCGCTTGCGCTTCTCGGAGCTCACTACTTCCTCTATCGGAACGTGATCGGAGCGGTGGTGCCGATCCTCGCCGGACTCGCTTGCGGCTTCGGCGCCGCCCGCGCCGGACGCCTCGGCCCCGCGCTCGCAGCAGCACTCTGCCTCCTGTCGGTGGGTGTCGTGCTCGCAACCGCTCACACTCCGAAGTTCGGGAAGGACGACTGGCGCAACGCCGCGGCTGTGGTCGAGCGCGGAGGTGGAGACAAGGCGATCGTCGTCACACCCTCGGGCAGCCGTACTCCTCTCTCTTACTACCTCGGCGCCCGGCAAGCACCTTTCGAAGGGCCGGGTCTTCGGGTCGCCGAGATCGCCGTCGTCGCCGGAGCGGATAGGCCACCAGGCAGCGGCGTCACCGCCGCCCGCCCGCCCAGGCGCGCGACGCCACCCGCACCAGCAGGCTTCGTCCTCGAGGGGCGCGACGAACATCGGTACTTCACCGTGATCACCTACCGGGCGCCCTCACGGCGATGGGTCTCCCGCGGCGCGCTCGAGGCCCTTGCGCTGGGACGGGACCCACGGATCATCGCCGTGAGAACGAAAGACGCTTGAACATCCTTAACCTTGATCTGCTGCCATTTGTTCAAGGGACATTCCCGAACAATGGCGCAGGCATAAGACCTGACGCCTGATCGTTGATCAGGTGCGTTTCTGTGGGTAGATCGTTTCGCCGCGGGCCAGCATTTCGACGAACTGCATGATTCTGCGTTCTCGCGTTTCCGCTCGTTTGGCGGTACTGATCTGATAGAGGATCGCGTAGCGGTTCTGGCGGCTCAGGTTCTCGAACATTGCGAGTGCTTTCGGCTCGGCGGCCAGTGCAGCACCGAGATCGTCGGGCACTTCGATGCTGGCAGAGCCCGCGTAGGCGGCTTCGCTTCGACCGTCGGCTCTCGCACTCTCCAGCTCGGCGATCCCGGCTGGATGCATGCGACCTGCTGCGATCAACCGCTCCGCGATCTCGATATTCCGCTTCGACCAGGCGCTGCGCCTGCGGCGGCGACTGAAGCGCTGGTAGTAGGTGTCGGCGTCGCGGCCGCGGAGTTGACCGTCGATCCAGCCGTGGCACAGTGCCTCTTCAAGCGCTTGATCGTGGTTGAGACTGGTCGGTTGGACGGTCTTCTTCTTGGCCAGCACGAGCCATATCCCCGCCGAGGAATCATGGTGCTTCGCCAACCAAGCGCGCCAGTGTGCCGCATCGCGCACCGTCAGCTCCGGTACATCCTCCACGATCCCATTCTGGCGAATCGCTGGATCCAGAAGGAACGCGACCGAGCCCAGGGGGTCCGCGCGAACACTCACGCAGGTCTCAGTCCTAGGGCGTGAGCAGTTTCCAGTGCCCCTCGGAGATGACCTCGACGGTACCGTCGACCACTTTGATTGCGGTCTGATCGTCAATCGCGTACGCAGGCACGGACAACCCGGCGGCCCATTTTTCGATGTTGGCGAGGGACGTGTCCGGCATATCCTCACGCTCGAGGTGCGGAAACAACGAGAAGTCGACGAGTCCCAGCGCTCGGTCGCTGCCGGTGAGCGGCTCACTGTCGTCGTAGGTCTCTCCTCCAAAGTCGGGAGTAGCGACCATCGCGCCGCCGCTCGTGCCGACGTAGACCATCTCGCGGCGCAGTGACGGCAAGAGGCCGGCCAGTCCGGACTGCCGCATCCAGTAGCACAGATACAAGGGACTGCCGCCCCAAACCAGCAGAGCGTCGACTTCCTGGACCGCCGGAACCCAGTGCTCCTCTTTGATGCTGGGCAGCGCGGTCAGCTCGAGCACTCCCAACGACTTCCAACCCAAACCGCACATGGGGCCGCCGACCGATCCGTTGATGAAACCGTAGACGTGGGTCGGTCCGCCGGGGAAGGGTTGCACCCCAGTGGGAATGCAGAGCGCACTGGATTCGGCAATCGGCTTGCCCAGTAAAGTGACCAGCGCATCGTGGATGCTCGCATTCCTAATGCCGCTGGATGTGAGGAGAATCTTCATCGTTCCTCCTGAGGTCATTGGTGTCGGCGAGACTCCTTAGACCGCACGGTAGAGACTGGCAGACCACCGAACATTCATCGACTCGGGAAGATCCAGCGTCACCTCCTCAGTGGATATTCCCGAACACTGGCGCACACCGGAGACCTGTGCCGAGGCGCGAGAGTCCCTTCGTGCCAGAAGCACAGCTCGAGGACTTCGGATCGGGGCTGACGCCCGTCACCCAGGGCTGGTTCGTCGTCAACGTGCGCGACGCCGAGTGGTGGAACTCTGCGAGGAGAGGCGCGGGGTGCGCCTTCGAGAACGAGTACGGCGACCCGCCGGTCGAGTTCGCCCAGTTGGGGATCAACGTCACCGTCCTCGAGCCCGGAGAGACCGGCCTCTACCACGCAGAGTCGAACCAGGAGGCATTCCTTGTCCTTTCAGGGGAGTGCGCGCTGCTCGTGGAGGGCGAGGAGCGACGCCTGCGGCCCTGGGACTTCTTCCACTCTCCTCCCTGGGCCGAGCACGCCTTCGTGGGCGCGGGCGAGGGGCCGTGTGTGATCCTGATGGTCGGAGCGCGCACAGGCCCGGAAGTGCACTACCCCGTGTCCGAACTGGCGGCGCCCTACGGCGCGAGTGTGGCCGAGGAGACCTCCGACTGGCGGCAGGCGTATGCGACGATCGAGCCGTTCCGACGAGAGCGACCCCCGAACTGGGCCCGTCCGCCCTGGGCGTAGAGCCGCTCTCTGCGCTCATGCAACATTCCCGAACGCTGGCGCAGGTCAGGCTGGTCGCCTGTCCTACTGGTAGTGACAGGCAATCTCTGTCGATGAGGCTGATTGCTGTCGCAGTCGGGGTGCTCGTTCTCGGCATGGCCGGGGTGTTGCTGTTCGCCGATCTGTTTCTGGTCAGACGACAGCAATCTACTCGTGGGGCTCGTTGGGCTGGTTCTTCTGTTGGCTTTGGAGCTGGCGGGTTCCTGCTGGCCCGGTGGGGTGCTCGAGGCGGACGGTGACCTCCTCGGCTGCGCGTAGAGGGCGCACTCAGCGGGACAAGACGCCCCGAGGTCGGGTCTCCAAGGGATATTCCCGAACGCTTGGCGCACGCAAGGATGCTCATGCCACTGCTCCCTCAGATTCCGATTCCTACGGGCTTGCGTCGTTACATCGGCGTTCGATCGTGGGATACTGATACTCCGAGGCTCTCGGGTACACGAGACGAAATGAGGCAGCGCCCATGTACGCAGTCATCCGCGCATACACCGGTAACTCCGACCTCGCCGACGCACTCGTCGAGCGCGAGGAAGAGATTCGGCAACTTATCGGCGGGATCAACGGATTCAAGGCCTACTATCTCCTCAAACTCGCCGAGGGGACGTCCACGATCAGCATCTTCGAGGACCAGGAAGGGGCGGAGGAGTCAAGTCGCACTGCCGCCGCTTGGTTGGCCGAGAACCTGCCAGACCTGAACGTCGCAGCACCATACGTCACGGCGGGCAACGTGCTCGTTGGGTTCTAAGTCGCCGAACCGGCCGCTGCGTACGTCAGCCGCTCAGGGGACATTCCCGAACACTGGCGCAGACGGTCGTTAGCTGGCGTAAGGTCCCCGTCAAGAGGGTGTCGACGCTGTGACGAGTACGACGAGTTGAGTTGAGCGCAGTGTGCCGCCGGCGCGTCTGATGATCCGCTCGTCCGCGGCCCGAAGGGCGACTCGGACTTCGGGTGTGAGCCGGTGGTAGGTCGCGGTCGTCTCGAACATCGCCCATAACTCCTCAGCCGTCTGCACCTTGACTCGGGGGACGGCCGTGAACGTCGCTGGCCGGAAGAGCTTCTCCGCTTCTGGGACTGCGAGGCTGGGATGTGCGAGCCAGGCCCAGACCTCCGACACGTTCTCGCGTCGCGCTTCCACGCCTGCCCGAATCGTCGTCAGGTCGCGGAGCGCGGGACGATCACGAGCGACCTCGGGCGCCAGTCGGGCGAATACCTCCTCGAGTTCCTCCACCGCACTCCCGTCACCCTCGTCCCGTACGCCTATCGGCTGCACCAACGCCACGGCTCCCCCGGGACGGAGCAGCGCGGCAGCCTTCGCCCACCCGACGCTCGGGTCGACCCAGTGGAACGCCGATCCGGAGAAGACCGCGTCGAACTGGCCCAGCGGCAGTGACACGTCCTCGAAGCGCTCGAGGTGAAAGTGGACGAGGTCGGAGCCCGCCACTCGCCTCCGCGCGACCTCCACCAGGTTCGACCCCGGCTCGACCGCCTCAACCCGCAACCCCGCTACGACGAGTTCCTGGGTCAGTTTCCCTGTCCCGGATCCAACCTCGACCACTCGAGAGCCAGGAGCGAGACGCGCGAGGTCGACCGCTGCGGTAACGATCTCGCGCGGGTAGCCCGACCGATGAGCGTCGTATGCCTCGGCAACGGCATCGAACACATCGCCATGCCGCCACTGTTCGGCCATCACCCCAGCCTAGCCTCCTTAGGAGAGGTTGCACGAGGGACGTCCGCTGTCTTCGCGCGGTGCCATCGCGCGAGCCAGGATTGAGCAACGACGACTACGGGTACTGCGTGGGGGTGCGCCAGGCACTCGCTGCATGCGGGTTGATCGTCGTCTTGTCGATGGTCGGCGCTGCTGCGACGGCAGGCACGCTTCCGCCGCGAGTGACGGTTATCGCCGATTCGGTGTTCGGAGAGGTGGTCGGCAATCGAGATTCTCGAGCGATCCTGAGTGCCGGGTTCGAGATGAAGATCGATGTAGGCATCTGTCGCCGTCTGACGGGCACGAGTTGTCCCTACGAGGGCGTGGAGCCGCCGACGTTGATCGACGTTGTTCACTCGCTCGGCTCTGGGATCGCGCCGACTGTGATCGTCGAGGTTGGCTACAACGACTTCGCCGAGACATTCCCGCAGGCGGTAGAGGACGCGATCGATGCGCTGCTTGCGGCAGGTGTGAGGCGGATCTTGTGGGTGACGATGGCCGAAGGGCGATCGCAGTATGTCGCCATGAACGGGATGCTCGGGGCTGTCGCCGGCAGGCACCCCGAGGTCAGACTCGTCGACTGGGCCAACACCTCACGGAGCCACGAATCATGGTTCCTGGGCGACGGCGTTCACCTCACCTACGACGGCGCTGTGGGGATGGCACGACTACTGCACGCATCCCTCGTAGACGCGCTCGTATCGCCCCTCGTCGTCCCCAAACCGCGCTTGCCGATCGCGCACCCGGGAAAGCGTTACACAGCACAGCTAACCGCCCGTGGCGGAGTTGCTCCCTACCGCTGGCGAGTGACATCGGGCAAGCTCGCGGCCGGCTTCCATCTCCTGCCCGGCGGAGAAATAACTGGATCCCCCCACCGGAGCATGAAGATGCTGCTCGGACTCCGCGTGACAGACGCAGCAGGACAGACGACCAACGTCAAGACGACGATCACCATCGCCCCTAACTAGTCGTCGTCCCAGACGAATTCAGTACAGCCTCCTGCGTCCTCGGTCCGCCGCCGATCGTTCGACCTCCAGGAAGCGCTGGCCCAGGTCTCAGTCCTAGGGCCTGAGCAGTTTCCAGTGCCCCTCGGAGACGACCTCGATGGTGCCGTCGACCACTTTGATGGCGGTCTCGTCGTCGATCGCGTACGCCGGGCCTGACAATGCCGGCCGCCCATTCTTCCGCGGTGGCCATCGTGTTCCACGGCAGGTCAGTTGTCGAGGTGCGGGAAGATCGAGAAGTCGACGATCCCTAGCGTGCGGTCGTCTGTCGCGGACGGCCACGTCACGAAGTCGTCACCGATCCGGGGGGTCATCACCATGCTTCCGGCACTCACCCCGACCCACACTGTCTCGGGCAGCGTCGCCAGGAGGTCCGCCAGCCCGCTCTGCCGCATCCAGTGGCACAGGTAGGTCGCATCGCCGCCGTCCACCAGCAGGACGTCAGCCTCCCGAACCCAGGGAACCCAGCGCTCCTCGCCGATGCTGGGCAGTGCGGTGAGCTCGAGGACGCCCACCGATTTCCAGCCGAGGTCGCCCTGGCCGGCGATGAAGCGCCAGGCCGAGGCCGGCGTGCACCAGGGGTGCCCCGTACTCCGCTGTCGGGATGCACAGCGCATTGGAATCCTCGATCGACTTGCCCAGCAGGTCGACCAGCGCATCGCGGATGCTCGTGTTGGTGACGCCGCCGGATGTAAGAAGAAGCTTCAAGCTGCCTCCCGAATTCGTTGATGTAGGCGAGGACGTTCTGGGGGCTTACGGACCCTCGAGGTAGAGACGGGCAGGCCGGCGAAAACTCATCGGTCAGGCCAGGTCCAACCTCACGTTTCAGTCGTCGTGTACGCTCGCCCGAGCCAAGTGCCCTCGCAACTGAAGCTCACGCGGCAGCAGATTCTCGCGTTCCGGCGCCGCGTCGGTGGGCTCGAGGAACGGTCGGCGCCAGGGCCGGCGTCGTTGGAGCGGGCGGCGTGGGCCGGCCTCCAGGACAGCATGCCGCGGGCGGCGTTGCTCTCGCTGCACGCCCGCGTCGAGGGGGTCGAGCATTCGACGTGGGATGATGCGTCGCTTACGCAGCTGTGGGGGCCCCGGTACAACACGTACGTCGTCGCGAAGCGCGACTTCGCGTTGTTCTCGCTCGGAAGGCTTCCGGACACCGAGAAGGGCCGCCGGCGCGCCGAGGAGACGGCTGCGCTCGTCAACGCGCATCTCGACGGCCGCAGGCTGACGGACCGCGAGGTCGCAGGCGCGCTCGGCATCGGCAACGCGATCCGATACGCCGCGACGACGGGCACCGTCGCGATCCGCTGGGAAGGCGCGCGCGCCCCGGTCGTCTGGACCGTGGCGGCCGCCGACATCGAGCCGGCCGACGCCTGCCGCGAGCTTGCCCGGCGGTACCTCCACATCTTCGGGCCGGCGACTGCACAAGGGTTCGCGCGCTGGGCGGGGATCTCCCGACGCGCGGGTGCGGCCGCGTTCGCCTCGCTCGAGGGATCTCTCGTGGCGGTCCGCTCGCCGCTCGGCGACGAGTGGCTGCTGGCGGCCGACGAGCCTGCCATGCGCGCCGGGGAGACGAACAACGCCCCCGCGCGCCTGCTGCCGAGCGGGGATGCGTACTTCCTGCTCCACGGGGCGGAGCGCGAGTTGCTCGTCCCGTCCGTAGAGCAACGCGCGCAGCTCTGGACCTCGCGCGTCTGGCCGGGGGCGCTCCTCGTCGACGGCGAGATCCGCGGCACCTGGAGGCGCGCCAACCAGATCGTGCGGATCGGCGCCTGGACGAAGCTGTCGCCCGGGGCGCGTGACGCGGTCGAGGGGGAGGCGCGCAGCCTGCCCCTCCCCGGTCTCGACCGCGAGATCGAGGTCGTCTGGGAGGCGTGACAGAGACGAACATATGTTCTATAGTGACTCATGCGCCGCCGAATACCGCGAGGAGCCGTGCCGCACCGCGCTGAACCGGGTCAAGGGGATGCCGTTCGCGTGGTCGCTGAACCCGTACACCGGCTGCGTCCACCGCTGCACGTTCTGTTACGTCCGGGCCTTCGAGCAGCGGGCCGACCGTCCCTCCGACGACCGCTACGGCCGCACGATCCGCGTCAAGACGAACGTCGCCGACGTGCTGCGCGCCGAGCTCGCCCGCCGCTCGTGGGCGCGCGAGGAGGTGACGATCGGCGCCGCGACCGACCCCTATCAGCCCGCCGAAGGGCGCTACCGCCTCACCCGGGCGTGCATCGTCGAGCTCGCGCGGGCGCGCACGCCCACCTCGATCATCACGCGTGGCCCCCTCGTCTGGCGCGATGTCGACGTGCTCCAGGAGGCGGCGCGGCGGGCGGAGGTCTCCGTCAACGTCTCGGTACCGACGCTCGACGACCGCGTCTGGCGTACGACCGAGCCGGGCACGGCGCCTCCCCGCAAGCGGCTCGAGATCGTCCGGCGGCTCGTCGATGCGGGGATCCGCACGAACGTGGCTGTCGCACCGATCCTGCCCGGCCTCTCCGACGGGCCGGAGCAGCTCGCCGAGACCGTCAGGGCAGCGCGCCAGGCCGGTGCGCACCACATCTGGGCCGCAGTCCTCCACCTCCGGCCGGGAACGCGCGAGCACTTCCTCGAGGCGCTCGCCCGCGACTGGCCCTCCGAGAGCGCCCGCTACGAGCGGCTCTACGCGGGCCGAAGCTACCTCCCTGCAAGCGAGACGGCGCCCGTGCGCACCCTCGTCGGCGCACTTGCGCGCGCGCATGCGAGCGACGGCAGGCCTGCGCTCCGGCCGCCGCCGGGGCCGACACAGCTCACGCTCGTCTGACGGCCCCCGTAGAATCGCCGCGTGGCCGAAACAACCGAAATCACCGTCCTCCTCGCCGACGACCACGAGGTCGTCCGCGAGGGCCTTCGCCTTGCCCTCCTCCGCTCGGCCCACATCCGCGTGGTCGGAGAGGCCGCCGACGGCGAGACCGCCGTGGCGCTCGCCGAGCGCCGCCGCCCCGACGTGATCGTGATGGACCTGCGGATGCCCGGCATGGACGGGATCGAGGCGACCGAGGAGATCATGCGGATCGTCCCCGACGCCAAGGTCCTGATCTTCACCGCCTACTCCGAGCGGGCCCTCCTTCAGCGCGGTCTCGAATCCGGCGCCCGTGGCTACATCCTCAAGGAGGCGCCGCACGAGACGCTGCTGCGCGCGATCGAGAAGGTCGCAGCGGGCGAGACGTTCGTCGACCCCGCCCTGATGTCGGCGCTGACCAAGACCCGCGACGGCACGCGACGTGCTCACCGCGCGCGAGCGCGAGATCCTGCAGCTCCTCGCCGACGGCATGTCGAACGCCGACGTGGCGGCCCAGCTGTTCATCTCGCAGGAGACGGTCAAGAGCCACGTTCGCCACATCCTCACGAAGCTCGAGGCCGACACGCGCACGCAGGCGGTCGCTATCGCGTTGCGTGACGCGATGATCGATTGACCGACGACGACGCCGGCCGGGCGCTCGCAGAGCGGCTTCGCGCCGAGCGCGACGAGCGACGGCGGCTGGCCGAGCTCATCCACGACGGCCCCGTTCAGCTCGTCTCCGCGATCGCCCAGATGCTCGACGCCGCGCAGCACGCGTTCGCGGCCGGTGACGTCGCGAGCGGAACACCAATCGTGGAGCGAGCGCTCGTGGTGGCTCGCGAGGCGAGCGTCGACCTGCGCGAGATCGTCAGCGGTATCGAGCCGGACGCGTTGCGAGATCTCGGTCTCGCCGCTGCGGTGAGAGAGCTGGCCGAGCGCCACTCGGCGCGCCGTGGCGTCACGTTCGAGCTCGACCTGGCCGCGGGTGACGAGCTCGGCGACGGCGCCCAGTCGGGGCTGTACCAGATCATCCGCGACGCGCTCGACCAGGCCGTCCGCCGCGGGCCGCCGACGACGGTCACCGTCACGTTCGTCCCCGCCGGAGGTGGCGTCGAGCTGCGGATCGTCGACAACGGCGGTCAGGAGCGGCGCGAGGCCGTGCTCGATGCGCTGGCAGATCGCGTCGCCGAGCTCAACGGCACGTTCTCGAGCGAGACGGCCCCGACCGGCACCTCGATCACGGTCAGGCTGCCGCCGTCGGCAGCGCAACTGTAGAACGAAGGCGACGGCCTCAGCCGGCGACCGGCTTCAGCCTGTCGTCCGGGCTACGTCTCGAGCGGCTCGTTCTGAACGTTGTGCTCGGTCGCGTACTCATCGACGAGCGCGTCGATCACGGTCGCACCCTCGGGGAAGGCGTAGTTGATCTTCACGAACGGCTCCCACTTGTCGGGCAGCGCGTCCTCGGGGAAGATCGCCTCGACCGGGCACTCGGGCTCGCAGGCACCGCAGTCGATGCACTCCTCCGGATCGATCACGAGCATCCGGCCGAACTCGTGGATGCAGTCGACCGGGCAGACATCGACGCAGGACTTGTCCTGAATGTCGATGCACGGCTCGGCGATGATGTACGTCATCTCGGGGCGAATGTTACCGAGGCGGCCCGACGGGCCCCGGGGAGAACCGTCAGCGATCCTAGTCGCCCGTCAGCTCGCTCACGAGTTGCGGCGCGCGCTCGACGAGCGCCGATTTGACGACGACCTGGTCGAAGCCGGCGGCGTGCCCGGCCCGGAGCCCCGCCGTGTCGGTGTGGTTCGTGTAGCCCAGGATCGGGACGTCGGGCCAGTTGTCGGCGACGTCGAGCGGGTCGATGCGGGCGATGTCGCAGACGACGAGATCGGGCGGTTGCGCCGAATCCTTGGTCACCAGCTGATGCTCGGGAAGCAGCCCCTCCAACTTTCCGCGGAAGAAGAGGTCGACCCCCACGAGCAGGATCGTCGCCATGCCTGGAAGCTAGCAGGGTCGAAGGACGGCCCCGAGCCGGCGCCCCACGGCGCGGCGGAGTGGGCTCAGGCTGCGGCGGACGAGGTGCGGCCGCCGCCGTCGCCGGACGACGCGCTCTAGAAGAAGCCGTCGATCCCGACCCGCTCGAGCCCGCGGTTGAGATAGATCCGCAGGATGTAGAAGCGGTCGAAGAAGAGCAGCAGGCCGAGGGCGACCATGATCGCGCCGCTGACGAACTGGATCGCGACGTAGTGATCCCGCAGCCAGCGGAATGCCCCCATCGCCCGGGTGAAGATCGCGCCCGCGAGCACGAAGGGGATCGCGAGCCCGAGCGAGTAGCAGGCGAGCAGGAACGCCCCCTGGAGCGACGGTGTCGGACGTCCCTGCCAGCACGAGGATCGCGGCGAGCACGGGGCCGATGCACGGGGCCGCGCAGATCGCGAACGCGCCGCCGAGCAGCACGCGCGAGCCGCGGCTCCGGGCGCCCTGCACGAGCCCGGCGCCGACGAGCCGCTCCGGCCAGGGCAGCAGGCCCATGAAGGCGAACCCGAAGACGACGAGGACGAATCCCGCGACCCGCTGGAGCAGGAACTGGTTGTTGAGGAAGCCCGGCGCCGATGAGCTGGGCGCCGATGCCGAGGGCGACGAAGAAGGCCGTGAAGCCGAGCACGAACGGAATGCTCGCGAGCACGACCCGCCGCGCCGACCCGCGCTCCCCGAGCCGGTCCGCCTCGACGGCGGAGACGGCCGAGAGATAGCCCGGCACGAGCGGCAGCACGCACGGGGCGAGGAACGAGACGAACCCCGCGATCAGCGCGACCAGAGGCTCGGTCGGCCTTCATCGGCTCAGTCCTCGTACCGGGCGAGCTCCTCGTCCACCCGGCGCTCGAGGTCGGGATCGAGCTCGTCGCTCCGGCGCGTCGTCGCCGCGGTCGCGCCGGCGGCTCCACGTCCACGCGAGCGCGCCGACGACGACGATGCCGAGGCCGAGCGCCGCGAGCGGCAGGAGCCAGGCGAGCAGGTCGAAGCCGCGCTTCGGCGGCTCGGCGAGCACGGCCGGGCCGAACTGGTCGACGAGGCTTCGCCTTGATCTGCGCCGCGCTGTCACCGGCGGCGATCCGCGCCCGGATGAACGCCTTCATCCGGGTGGCGATCGGCGAGTTCGACTGGTCGAGCGTCGTCTTGCAGGTCGGGCAGACGATCTCCGCCTCGAGATCGGCCTGCCGCGGCGGGCTCGCGGCGTGGCAGGCCCCGCGAGGGCCGAGCCGGCGAGCGCGAGCGCTGCGAAGCCGGCCGCGAGGAGCCGGATCACTGCGCCTGGCCGAGTGCGGCCTGAATGCCCTTGGCGTAGGCCGCCTTGTTGCGCTCGGTGTCGATGCCGCCCTGGATCCGCTCACCGACGAGACGGCCCGGAGCGGTCGACGAAGAAGGTCTCGGGGAAGCCCGTCACGCCCCACTTGCCGAGCGTCGAGCCCGAGCCGTCGTAGACGACGGGGTAGGTGACGCCGAAGCGCTTGGTGAAGCGCCTGGCGTCCTGCCGGAAGTCCTGGGCGTCGATGCCGAGCACGGTCAGGCCCTGGGCACGGTACTTCTCGTAGGTCTTCTGCAGCGCCGGCGCCTCGTCCTTGCACGGGATGCACCAGGAGGCCCAGAAGTTGACGATCACCGGCTTCCCCTTGAGGTCGGCGAGCGACATCTTGCCGCCGCTGGCGTCGAGCCGGCTGAGCTCGAACGCGGGCGCGGCCGGATGCTTGCCCTTGGCGAGCTCATCCGCGGCGCCGCCGCCCGAGCCGAACGCGAGCTTCCAGACGAGCAGGCCGAGCAGCAGCGCAACGGCACCGATCGCGAAGATCTGGCCGACGGTCCTCGCGCGACCGGTCATGCAGCGACGATGAAGACCGGCGTGCCCACGTCCACCTGGGTGAACAGCCACTCGACCTGCGGGATCAGCATCCGGATGCAGCCGTGGGAGGCGGAGTAGCCGATCGACGCGGCGTCGGGCGTGCCGTGGATGCCGACGTACGGGGCCGACAGGCCCATCCAGCGCGTTCCGAGCGGGTTCCCGGGCCCGGGCGGGATCGGCTGCGGCGCCCTGCGCCCACTCCGACCCGGCCGGCGGATACCACCACGGGTTGTACTGCTTGTTGACGACCTCGAACTTGCCGAGCGGCGTCGGGTACTGCGAGCGCCCGGTCGCGACCTTGAACTGGCGCACCAGCTTCGTCTTGGCGCCGACGCGGTAGAGGTAGAGCTGATTGGAGCCGCGGCGGATCACGATCGCGCGCCCGACGCCGTCGCTCGTCACCTTGGCGGCGACCAGCTCGAACGGGAGCTCCATCGCGCCGCGCTGCTGGGTCTTCAGCGCGAGGACGATCTGACGGGTGGCGATGACTTCCTTGAGCCGCCGGCCGGAAACGTCCTTCGTCGCGAACGGCATCAGGTGGCGGAGCTTGAGCGTCGCGTCGACGGGGTCACGGTGGAAGCGCTTGCCGAGGGAGCCGACCAGCCGCTCGACCTTCGCCCGGGAGACCTCGACCTTGAGCGGGACGGCGAAGCCGGGCCGCTGCACGCGGCCGGCGAGGTTGACGGCCTTCTCGATGTCGGGCGTCGCTCCGAGCTCCTTCGGCGTCACGACGACGCGCGCGCCGGTGCCGGCGACGAGCGCGATCGGCCGCGCGAAGCGCTGCTTCGACGAGATCGCGGGCCTCCGCGACGGTGAGGCCGCCGACGAGCGTCCCGCCCACCTTCACACCCGCGACGATGACCTTCGGCTGCGGCGGCGCAGGCGTGGTCGTCGTGGGGGTCGTCGTCGTGGCCGCGGTCGTCGTCGGCGCCGTGGTCGTCGTCCCCGTCGTCGTGCCGTCGTCCGCGCCTGCACCCGGTGCAGTCGCAAGGAGAAGCGCGACGATCGCTCCGGCAGCGCCGCAGGACGAGAGAGCAGCAATCGTAACCCCGCGGTTCACGCCTTCAGTGTACCTGCGGGTCCCGCTGCCAGTGCATCTCCCCCTGCGCTGAAAACGCTTCAATCAGCCGTTTTCCCGGCGGCGAAGATCCTCGGGTCGTTCGTGATCACCCCGTCGACGCCGGCCGCGACGACCCGGTCGAGGTCTGCCGGCTCGTCGACCGTCCAGGCCCACACCGGCAGGCCCGCGGCGCGGGATCGCTCGACGGCCGCCGCGGTGACGAGCCTGTGCTGGAGCATCACCGCGCTCGCTCCGGCGAGACGTGCGAGTCGCGGGACGCGCATCGGCACCGAGGCCCGCATCGATGTCAGTCCGAGCGACACGATCGGCCACAGATACGGCTTGCGGGAGATCGAGAGCTTGTCCTCCGGATACGTGATCCCGAGCCGCACCGTCGGCGCCGCCCGCCCGACGGCGAGCAGGTCGGCGACGTGCACGCCACTGACGATCGTGCGAGCTTCGAGCCCGTGGCGCACGATCGCGGCGGCGAGCTCGTCGAGGCGCCGTCCTCAGCTTGAGGTCGATGTGAAGTCCGACGCCGGGCGCCTCGTCGACGAAGAACGCGAGCGCGTCGTCGAGCGTCGGCAGCTCGGGAGCGACCTCGCGGAGCTGCTCGAGCGTGAGCGAGCGCACCCGGCCCGCGCGCGGCACCGTGACTCACCTCCTCGAGGTGATCGGAGTGCGCGAGCACGAGCGGCCCCCGCTGGAGGTCGAGAACGTCGAACTCGATCAGGTCGACGCCCACCTCGATGGCCGCCCGGAACGAGCGAAGGGTGTTCTCGGGAGCGAGCGTCGCCGCGCCGCGATGACCGATGCGCAGCACGCCGCCGGGCGGGCCGTGCAGGTCGATCACGATGCCACCGCCGGCGCTGGGCTGACGGGGCGGCGCGGCGGATCCGGCGGACCCACCACCAGGCCGCGAGGCCGACCACGACCGCCTGGGCGACGACGATCGCGGCCGCCAGCTTCGCCGTGTCCTCCCAGAACGTCTCCGGGTAGATACGCAGCAACGTGTCGGTGTCCGAGAAGCGCCAGGTGTCGCCGCTGAAGAAGACCTCGTGGAAGCGCAGGAAGAACCCGTCGAAGCCGAGCAGGATCACCGGCACGGCAAGCGCTGCGATGCCGAGCGTGAGCACGGAGCCGAGCAGCAGCCCCCACGGGACGACGGAGCGCCAGCGGGGCGAGCGATGGAGCCCGATCGCGAGGGCGAGGATGACGACGAGGGCGGCGAGTTGCGCCGTGTACGCCACACCCAGCCGGCTGCGGACGTCCGCTCATGTGCCGGAGCTCGCGGGAGTCGAACGCGCTCGACCCGTCCGGCAGCGTGGCCCGCTCGAGCAGCGCGATCCCTTCGCCGCCGGGGAGAATCGAGTGCAGGCCGGTCAGCGCGAGGCGTCGCCGCTCGGTCGTCGTGAGGCCGTAGCGATCGGGCGGAAAGCCGCCGCGGTCGATCTCGTGACGCACGAACGTGTCAGTGGCCAGCAGGCGGAAGGCGTTCACGACGAAGATCGGCGTCACGGTGAGCGCGATCGCGGCGACGACGAGCATGGTCGCCACGGACCGGCGGCTCCCCGGAGGCGCCTGGCTCAGAGCCCGAAGAGATGTTGGATCTCGTGCCAGACCGTGACGGAGAGCACCACGCTTGCGACGAGGAGGACGACGAGCACGACCCAGAACCGAATCCCGGCGCGCTTGGTGCGCTTGCGGTGCGCGATGCGCGCCTTCCGGCGAGCGCGGTGCAGACGCACGGTCTGCTGGACCTGCTCGTGATCGACGACGGGCACGTCCTCTGGTTCCAGTTCACGCAACGATTGCGCCACGCAGTGAAGTGTAAGGGGCGGACTCCCTCTGCGCGATGCTCCATACTATGCAGCCGATGGCCTTCAACGACCGAGACATACCGGGCGAGTCCCTGCTCGAGCGCGGGATCATCGGCATCGGCGACCGCCTCGGGCTGCTGGCCGGCGTCGTCCTCGCGGTCTCCGCGTTCACGGGGTGGTACTCCGGGCCGGGCGAGGGCGTGAAGGTGTCCGTGATGGGCTGGGACACCGGCGTCGCGGGCAAGGTCGTCTTCTTCCTCGGCATCGCCGTCGTGATCGTGATCGCGTTGCGCGAGGTGGGCGTTCAGATGCCCGCAACCGTGCCGGAGAGCCTGCTGACGATCGCTCTCGGCGCGACCGCCACGATCATCGTCCTCATTCGCACGATCTCGAAGCCGGACGACTTCTTCTTCGCAGGTCGCGGCGTCGGAATCTGGATCAGCCTCATCGCAGCGATCGCCGTGATCGTCGCCGGGCTGCTGCAGGCCTCCGAAGAGCTCTGACCGCCAGGCCGCTACGGCGAGGTCGTCGTCGCCGGCTGCTGCGGCACCGGCTCGAGCGTCCGCACGTAGGTCTCGGTCGACGGCGCCGGCGGGCCGTCGTTCAGCGCCTCGCCGAGCGCAATCCCGAGCACGAAGACCGCGAGCACGAGCGCGGCGACGAGCGCACGCCGCGGCCAGGGGCTGCGGCGCGGCGACGGCGGCGGGGGCTGGGCTCGCTCATGGGGTGTAGTCAACAGCTCCGCGCGCATAGACGTGAAATGCAGCGTCGCCGACCATCGAGACCGACCGTGCCCACCCGGGCGTCGGCGCGTACTCCTCGATCGCCTGGAGCGTCCAGGCATCCGAGCCCTCGTAGACATCCGCGAGCATCGCGACCGTGAACGTGCTGCCGACCCGCCGGCGCAGCTCCGCCGAGATCAGGTCGAACTGGCGGCTCAGCCGCTCGGCCTGCGCCGCGTCGCGGGACGCGAGCTCGAAGCGGCGATTCCCGTCCTCCCAGTCGCGCCGGGCGCTGTCCACGGCAGAGCTCATGCCGCGGTCGTGCTCGGCTTCCGCGCAGCAGCGGTCGGTGGGAAACGGCTCGGGAACCTCGGCGAGAACGAGCTCTCCGACCCGGTAGCCCGGCTGCGCGAGCGCGAACGCGACATGGGCGTGGAGGCACTTGAGCTGCGACGGGTTGCGAGAGCCTCCGATCCCGGAGTCGAGCGACGCCCCGTGATCGGCTCCCGTGCTGCCGCCGGCAAGCTCGCGCCGGATCCGCTGCTGCAGAGCCGTCGCGGCGGCGAGGTCGGCGGTCAGATCGGGGCTCGCCGCGACGGCGGCGCTCCAGCGCTCGACACCTCCGGCCGCCTCGAGCCGCGAGACGCCCGCCACCAGGTGACGGCAGGTGAGGTAGTACGTCGTGGGAAAGGGCGCCCCCTCGGCGTCGTACGGGCTCTGCTCGGTCACCGCGGGGGCGCCGAAGGGGCACCGCGCTGCGACTCGATGGAACGCGCGGGGGCGCCGCCCGATCTGGCGCTCGACGACGTCGCGATCCTCCACCGGGAGAACTCTACGGTGTTGTCGCGTGATGCTGACGCTGCCAGGCGGCGATGCCCTTGACGATGAACAGGCGCTCGCCGGGCTTGACGTAGCCGATCCGCCGAGCCTCGCGGGCGAGCGCAGCGTCGCTCGTCGTGCGGGCGAGCCTCCGCTCGAGGCGCACCTTCTCGGCCCGCAGCGTGACGACCTGGGCTCGCCGGGCGCCGAGCTCGTCCCGGGTCTGGAGGTAGCTCGAGAGCGGCCGGTAGTAGAGGAACGCCATCACCGTCAGCACGACGACGGGAAGGAGCAGGCGAAGCCGGCGCTTCCGCCGCGGCTCCTTTCGAGGTTTGCGTGCCACCGTTGCCAGGTTCGCGCCCGGCCGGTGTGCTTTCCTCCACGACGAGCCAGCCGTCGAACGTAGCAAGGTCTTTGCCGGCGAGAGCCGGCCCTTCAGGATCGCGCGAAGCGCGCAGCAACATCAGCGGAGGAGAATTCGCGATACGCTCTTTCATCGCGAATTCTCCGGAGCGCTCGTCGCGAAAACCTCACGCGATGTCGACCTTGATCACGTTCGTGGAGCCGGGGATGTTCACGGCCGTGCCGGCGGTGATCACGACCCGGTCGCCGGCGTCGATCGCGCCGCTCGTGCGGGCGATCCCGACGGCGCGGTTCCAGAGATCCTCGACGTCGTCCGTCGCTTCGATCTCGAGCGGCGTCACGCCCCACTCGAGCGCCATGTGGCGGAGCGAGTTGGGCTGGTGGGTGACGGCGATGATCGGGCGCCGGGGGCGCAGCCTCGCGACGGCTGACGCCGTGCGGCCGGTGACCGTCGGGACGATGATGGCCTTGGCCTCGAGCGCCTCGGCCACATCGCACGCAGCGTTCGACATCGCCTGCCCGATCGTCGGCACATCCTCGGCCCGCGGGATCTCGTGCCGGTAGTCGAGGCTCGGCTCGACGGCGCAGGCGATTCGGTTCATCACCTCGACCGCCTCGATCGGGAACTCACCGACGGCGGTCTCGCCGGAGAGCATGATCGCGGAGGTGCCGTCGAGGATCGCGTTCGCGACGTCGGACGCCTCTGCCCGCGTCGGCTCGGTCTGATGGATCATCGACTCGAGCATCTGGGTGGCCGTGATCACCGGGCGGCCGCGCTCGAGCGAGCGCGCGATGATCCGCTTCTGCAGCAGCGGCACGTCCGCCGTGCCGATCTCGACGCCCAGATCCCCGCGCGCGACCATGACGGCGTCGGACTCCGCGAGGATCTCGTCGAGCGCGGCGATCGCCTCCGCCTTCTCGATCTTGGCGATCACGTGTGCGGAGGAGCCCCGCGCCTCGATCAACGTGCGGAGCGCGCGAACGTCGGATGCCGAGCGGACGAACGAGAGCGCGACGAAGTCGACCTCGAGCTCCATCGCGAACTCGAGGTCGTCCAGGTCCTTGCGCGTGATCGACGGAATCGGCAGCGGCACCCCGGGGAGGTTGACGCCCTTGTGGGAGGAGACGACGCCGCCGACGACCACCGTGCACCGCGCCCGGCCACGCTCGACCGCGTCGACCCGGAGCCTGACGTGGCCGTCGTCGATCAGCACGTCGTTGCCGACCTGGAGCACCGAGCCGAGCACCGCAGGGCTGATCGGAAGATCTCCGTCACGGACAGCGTCCTCGCCGGCGATGACGAGGGTGGCGCCGCGCTCGAGCGTGATCGGCTCCGCGAGCTCACCGACCCGGAGCTTCGGCCCCTGGAGGTCGGCGATGAGCGCGATCGGCCTGCCGGCGAGCGCCTCCGCCTCGCGCACGCGGGTTGCCCGCATGCGGTGGTCGTCGTGGTTGCCGTGGGACATGTTGAGCCGCGCACCGTCCATGCCGGCGGCGATCAGGGCGGCGAGCGACTCGGGCGACGACGACGCGGGGCCGATGGTGGCGACGATCTTGGTGCGGCGGACGTGCATCGTCAGACCGCCTGCGAGACGCGCGGAAAGGCGCTCCAGCCGGGGAAGACCGCCTGGTCGCCGAGCTGGTCCTCGATCCGCAGCAGCTGGTTGTACTTCGCCGTGCGATCGGAGCGGGCCGGGGCGCCGGTCTTGATCTGGCCGCTGTTCGTGGCGACCGCGATGTCGGCGATCGTCGCATCCTCGGTCTCGCCCGACCGATGCGAGATGACGGTGGCGTAGCCGCTGCGCTGCGCGAGCTCGATCGCGTCGAGCGTCTCGGTCAGCGAGCCGATCTGGTTGACCTTGACGAGGATCGCGTTTGCGACCTTCTCCTCGATCCCGCGGCCGAGGAAGTCGACGTTGGTCACGAAGAGGTCGTCGCCGACGAGCTGCATCCGGCCGCCGAGGCGGTCGGTGAGCGTCTGCCAGCCGGCCCAGTCGTTCTCGGCGAGGCCGTCCTCGATCGAGACGATCGGGAAGCGGTCGGCCATGTCGGCCCAGAGGTCGATCATGCCGCTGCCGTCGAGCGTGCCGCCCTGCCGCTCGAGCTCGTAGACGCCGTCGCGATAGAGCTCACTCGTTGCGGGGTCGAGCGCGATCGCGACCTTCTCGCGATGGCCCGCCCGCTCCGCGGCCTCGAGAATCGCCTCGCAGGCGTCGTAGGCCGAGCCAAAGTCGGGCGCGAATCCTCCCTCGTCGCCGACGAGGGTGGAGAGCCCGCGCTCCTTGAGGAGCCCCTTGAGCGCGTGGTAGCACTCGACCCCGATCCGGAGAGCCTCCGAGAACGTCTCGGCGCCGGCCGGGACGACCATGAACTCCTGGAAGTCGAGCGCGTTGTCGGCGTGGGCACCGCCGTTGACCACGTTCATCATCGGCACGGGTAGCACGTGGGCGTTGGTGCCGCCGATCCAGCGATAGAGCGGCAGATCGGCCTCGGCAGCTGCGGCCTTCGCAACGGCGAGCGAGACGCCGAGGATCGCGTTCGCCCCGAGGCGCGCCTTCGTCGGCGTTCCGTCGAGCTCGATCATCGCGCCGTCGATCTCGCGCTGCTCGCGCGCGTCCATGCCGCCGATGGAGTCGGCGATCTCGTCGTTGACGTGGCCGACCGCGCGGGTCACGCCCTTGCCGGCCCAGGCGTCGCCTCCGTCGCGCAGCTCGACCGCTTCGTGCTCACCGGTCGACGCGCCCGAGGGGACGGCTGCGGCGCCGAAGGCGCCCGACTCGAGCCCGACCTCGACCTCGATGGTGGGATTGCCGCGCGAGTCGAGGACCTGGCGGGCGTGGAGATGGACGATCGCGCTCATGCCGACAGCCTAGCCTCGCTACGGAAACGACCCGCCGGTTGCCCGCGTCAGCTCAGGCTTCCCGGAGCCGGTTCTTCGCCTCGGTGTACCAGCGCTCCTGGGCTTCGAGGTCGAGCTCCGCCCAGGTCTCGCCCGCGTCGGCCGCGAGCTGCTCCGCGAGCTCGACGCGCGCGACGAAGCGCGAGCTCGTCGCCCGCAGGGCGAGCTCCGGGTCGACGTTGACGAGGCGCGCGACGTTGACGACGGTGAAGAGAAGGTCACCGAGCTCGGCGAACACGCGCGGGTCGGCCTCGGTCTCCGGCGCCGGTCGTCCCGCGCGACCGAGCTCGTCGTCGACCTCGCCGAGCTCTTCGCGCATCTTGGCGAGCGCACCGTCGAGCTCCGGCCAGTCGAACCCGACGGCCGCCGCGCGGCGCTGCACCTTGCGCGCATGGAGGAGCCCGGGCAGCGCCTCGGGAACGTCGTGGAAGACTCCGGTGCGTCCCTCCTGCTCGGTCTTGATCTCCTCCCACCGCTCGCGGACCCGGCCGGCCGAGTCGGCGACCGCGTCGCCGAACACGTGCGGATGACGGCGGACGAGCTTCGCGTGCACCGTGCGGGCAACCGTCTCGAGGTCACCCTGCCCCTGCTCCTCGAGCAGCAGGGCGAGGAAGTAGGTCTGGAAGAGCAGGTCGCCGAGCTCGTCGAGCAGCTTCGCCGGGTCGTCGCCGTACGCAGCCTCTGCGACCTCGTAGGCCTCCTCGACCGTGTGGGGCACGATCGTCCGTGCCGTCTGCTCCCGGTCCCAGGGGCAGTCGCGGCGCAGGCGCTTCGTCAGCTCCTGCAGGTCGACGAGCGCCTCGGCGAGCCCTCCATCGCCCGCCCTGAGCCACGGCGTCAGCCGGTGGTCGTCGCCGAGTCGGTCGCTGCCGCGGGCGGGGCGTACCCGGTCGCGTACGCAGACCTTCTTGGCGAAGAAGCTCTTGGTGTCGGCCGTCCACTTGGTGATCGCGTCCGTCTTCGCCTTGTCGAGGAGCGTCGCCTGGATTGCGGGCTTGGCGTCCTTGAGCGGCGTCACCTTCGCCGGCTTGATGGCGGAGATCGGCTGGATCACGTGGTAGCCGTACTGGGTCTTGATCGGGCGGGAAACCTGGTTGGTCGAGAGCAGGAAGGCGGTCGTGTCGAACGGCGGCGACCGTCTGCCCGCGGATGATCGTGAGCTTGCCGCCGTTGTCCTTCGAGCCCGGATCCGTCGAGTACTTCTTCGCGAGCGCTGCGAAGTTGCCGCCGGCCTTGATCATGTCGTAGATCTTGTTGGCCTGCGCCTTCGTCTTGACGAGGATGTGGCGCACGTCCCGGCTCTCGGCCTGGGAGTACTGGCTCTTGTTCTGCTGGTAGTACTTCGCGATGTCGGCGTCCGTGACCTTGGCATCCTTCGTGACCGCGTCGTAGATCTTCTCCGACAGCAGCTGCGCCTTGATGTCGGCCCGGAGGCTCTCCTTCGTGTAGCCCTGCTCCTTCAGCTGCTTGTCGAGCTTCGCCTGGCTGCCGCCGAAGGACTGCTTCTTGACCTGGTCGATCCTGGCGTCGATCTCCTTGTCCGTCACCGTCAGCTTGAGCTCCGCGGCCCGGTTGTCGTACTCGGCGCGCTGAACGAGGAACGCGACAGCCTGCGTCTGCAGCGACTGGTACTCGGCCGTGCCTGCCTTCGGGAATGCCCGCTTCTGCGTCTTGTAGGTCGCCTTCGCCCGGGCGAGGAGCCCCTCCAGATCCGTCTTCGTCACCGGCACTCCGTCGACGACGGCAACTGCGTCGCTGGGGACGGACTGATCACTGCCGCCGCAGGCGGTCGCGACGAGCACGACGAGGGCAACGAGCGCAGCAACAGCAATGCGGGTGGGCTTCATGAAAGGAGGCTCTCTTGTAGGCGTGGCGGAAATGAGACGGTGAATGTATAGACGAGGGTGCGTTAATTCGCAGTTGCGATCTGTTGGGATTCGGCGAGACGCTCCTGGAATGGCCGTTCTCAGGCGGCCGAACGCGCCGCGACTATAGCATCGGCAAGCCCCAGCGCCCCCTTGAGATCGTCCGTGCGCAGGCTCACCTCGCGCTTCGCCTGCGTGTAGACGAGGGTGTCGGCGACTGCCCGGAGCGCGCGCAGCTCGTCGGAGCCGAGGGCGAGCGGGCCGACGGTGACGCGGCCGCCGCGGTAGACGAGGTAGTCGGCGCCGATCAGCGCGAGCTTCAGCTTCGCCTCCTGGATCGAGAACAGGTTCTCGACCGGCTCCGGCAGCGGCCCGTAGCGATCCTCGACGCCGGCCCTGAGCTCGCGGAGCTCGTCGTCGTGCTCGACGAGCGCGAGCCGGCGGTGCATGTCGATCTTCAGCGCCTCGGACGCGACGTACGACGCGGGGATGAAGGCGTCGACCCGTGCGTCGACGCGCACCGGGCGGACCGCCGCGCGGGCCTGGCCCGAGAGCTCGGCCACTGCCTCGTTGAGCATCTCGACGTAGAGCTCGAAGCCGAGCGCCGCGACGTGACCGGACTGCTCGGCGCCGAGCAGGTCGCCGGCACCGCGGATCTCGAGGTCGCGCATCGCGATCTGGAAGCCGGCGCCGAGCTCGGTGTGGTCGGCGAGCGTCGCAAGCCGGGCCCGGGCCTCCGGCGTCAGCTCGCTCGCGTCCGGGTAGAAGAGGTACGCGTGCGCGGTGACGTCCGAGCGGCCGACCCGGCCGCGGATCTGGTAGAGCTGGCTGAGCCCGAGCGTGTCGGCCCGCTCCACGATCAGCGTGTTTGCCTGCGGGATGTCGATTCCCGACTCGATGATCGTGGTCGAGACGAGCACGTCGGCGTCGCCGGCCAGGAACGCGTGCATGCGCTCCTCGAGATCGCGCTCCCCCATCTGGCCGTGGGCGACGAGGAACCGGAGCCCGGGGCAGAGCTGGCGCAGCTTCTCGCCCATCTCCTCGATCGTCTCGACGCGGTTGTGGAGGTAGAACGCCTGGCCGCCGCGACCGTGCTCCCGCTCGAGCGCCTGCTTGATCATGTCCTCGTCGTACTCGCCCACGGTCGTCCTGATCGGCCGCCGGCCCTCGGGCGGTGTCTCGATGATCGAGATGTCGCGGAGGCCGGAGAGCGACATGTGGAGCGTCCGCGGAATCGGGGTGGCCGAGAGGGCGAGCACGTCGACCTCGAGCCGGATCGAGCGGAGGAGCTCCTTCTGGGCGACGCCGAAACGCTGCTCCTCGTCGAGGATCACGAGCCCGAGCTCCTTGGGGATCACGTCGCGTGACAGGACGCGATGCGTGCCGACGAGCACGTCGACCTTGCCCGCGGCGAAGTCGGCGAGCACCTGCTTCGTCTCGGCCGGCTTCCGGAACCGCGACACCATGTCGACGTTCAGCGGGAAGTCGCGGAAGCGCTCGCGGAACGTGTTCCAGTGCTGCTCGGCGAGGATCGTCGTCGGGCAGAGCACGAGCACCTGCTTGCCGTTGACCGCAACGGCGAACGCGGCGCGGACCGCGACCTCCGTCTTGCCGAAGCCGACATCGCCGCAGACGAGCCGGTCCATCGGCCGGGTCGACTCGAGGTCTTCCTTGACGGCCTCGATCGCCCGCGCCTGGTCGTCCGTCTCCCGGTAGGGGAACGACGCCTCGAGCCGCTCGAGCCACTCGTTCGAGAGATCGAAGCTCGCCCCCTCGGCACGCTGGCGCTGCGCGTAGAGCGCGAGCAGCTCGCCGGCGAGCTCCCGCACGGATTCGCGGGCACGCGTCTTGAGGTTCTGCCACGCCTTGCCGCCGAGCTTGGACAGGGCAGGCGCCTTGGCGTCGGCTCCGATGTAGCGGGAGAGCTTGCCGAGCTGCTCGTGCGGGACGTAGAGCCGGTCGTCCCCCCGGAAGGCGAGGAAGAGGTAGTCGCGGGTGACGCCGGCGACCTCCTTCGTCTCGAAGCCGAGGAGCTTGCCGACGCCGTGATCCTCGTGGACGACGTAGTCGCCGATCCGCAGGTCGGCGAACGAGGCGAGCGCCCGCCCGAGCCGCGCGTCGGCGCGCGGTGGCCGCTTGCGGAAGACCTGGGTGTCGGGCAGCAGCACCAGGCCGAGGTCGCGCCAGACGAACCCGCGCCGCGCCGGCGAGACCGCGAACCGCACGCCGGCGTCGCGTGGCAGCGCAGCCCCGTCCGGGAGGATCGTGTTCTCCACCTTGCGCAGCAGCCCGCCCTGGCGCTGTGCCTCGCCGCGATGGGGGAACGTGACGACGACGCGGTTCCCCGAGCGGACGAACCCGAGCAGCTCGTTCTCCGCCTCGGCGAGGCCGCGGGCCGCGATCGCCGGCCGCTGCGCCTCGAACTGGAACGCCTGCCCACGCGGAAACGGATCGAGCTCGGTGGCGCCGTCGAGCGCAACCGGCGTCAGCCCCTCCTCGTCCCAGACCGCGCGCACCTCGTCCGGCTGCCAGATGAAATCGGGTGGGCGGTCGATGGGTGCGACCAGGTCACCCGGGTCGACGATCCGGGCTTCGGCGTCGTCCTCCCAGCTGTGCGCCCGCTCCGGGTCGATGCTCTCGCTGCGCCGCTCGGCGGCGGGGTAGATCCGCGCGTCGGTGATCGTGTGCAGGGCCCGCTGGGTGAAGGGCGAGAAGGCTCGCACCTGCTCGATCTCGTCCCCGAACAGCTCCACCCGCAGCGGCTCCCGCCCGGTCGAGGGGAACACGTCGACGATCCCTCCCCTGACGGCGAACTGACCGCGCTCGTCGACGCGGTCGACGCGCTCGTAGCCCGCGCTCGCGAGCGCCTCGGCCAGCCCGTCGAGGCCCGGCTCCTCACCGACCGTGAGGCGGACGGTCTGGGGGCGGTCGGCGAGCGGCGGCATTCCCTCCGCGAGCGCCGCCGCAGACGCACACACGAGCCCGCCGGCGGCGAGGACGTCGAGTGCCCGCGCTCGCTCACCGACGAGGTGCGGCGGCGGCTCGAGGCCCGAGGCGTGCGAGACGCCGCGGCTCGGGAGCAGGGCGACCCGCTCGGTGCCGAGGAACCACGACGCGCCCTCCGCTGCATCGCGCGCGTCGGCGTCCTCGGGGAGGAGGATCAGGAGCCCGCGCCCGAGCTCCTCGTGCAGCGTCGCGAGGACGAGCGGGAGCGCGGGCTCCGAGACGCGGGCCCGGCCGGGCAGGGCCCTCGTGAATGCCTGGAACCGATCGCTGGCCGCGAGCTCTGCGATGAAGGCGTGAAGAGGTGTCTGGTCCATGCAAACGGCGGGAAACGAGGCCCCGCGGGGCTATCGTAGCGAGGCTCCACCCCGCCTCCCCAACCTCCCCCAGGGGCACCCCCGTGCCCCTACAGGCACGCTAGCGGGACCTTCGTGACGGGTTGGCGCCGTCTGTGTGCCGGGTGTGCGACAGGTTTTCCACTGCCCGGCACGTACTTCTTGGACGACTCGGGATGCTCGTGTTCGGCGCCGCTTCGCGGGGCGGCGCGGCGCAGGCGGGTCGCCACCACTCTGAGTGCGCCGATGCCTGACCTCAGTTGAACGCGCGCTGCGTCTCGTCGAGACCGACGGCGACGAGCGACTCGACCGCGTCCGCCGCACGCGTGACGAGCGCGGCCTCGTCCTCCTCGGGCGCGAACGGCGCGAGCACGAAGTCGGCCACGTCGCGCGGGTCGCCGCGGCCGGGACGGCCGACACCGACGCGCAGCCTGAGGAAGTCCGGGCTCCCGAGCCGGCCCGCGATCGAGCGGAGCCCGTTGTGACCCGCGAGGCCACCGCCGAGGCGGGCCTGGAGGCGGCCGGCGGCGAGATCGACCTCGTCGTGGACGACGAGCAGGTGGTCGAGCGGAGCCTTGTAGAACGCGACCGCGGGCTGCACGGAGCGTCCCGAGTCGTTCATGTAGGTGTCGGGCTCGAGCAGCCCGAGCCGGCTGCCGTCGATCCGGATCTCGGCGATGTGGCCGCTGAACTTGCCGCGGAACGAGCCGTCGTGCCGGCGCGCCAGCTCGTCGACGACCATGAAGCCGACGTTGTGCCGGTCGCGCGCGTGCTTGCGGCCGGGATTGCCGAGCCCGACGACGAGCAGGTCCAGCGTCGAGGCCGATTCGCCTCGCCGGAAGAGGGGCAAGGATTACTCCTCTTCTGCGGGAGCGTCTTCTGCGCCCTCGGCGGCAGCGGCAGACTCTGCCGATGCCTCGGCGGCAAGCGCCTCGTCCGCGGCCTCTTCGGCCTCGGTGAGCCCACGCGGGCTCGAGCAGTTCGCGATGACCGTCTCGGCGGCATCGTCGAGGAACGTCACGCCGGGAATCGCAGCGACGTCCTGCAGGCGCAGCGTGTCGCCGAGCTCGAGGCTGCTGATGTCGACCTCGATGTGCTCGGGGATGTCCGCCGGCAGGGCCTCGACATGAAGCTCGCGGCCGACCTGCTGCACCACGCCACCGACCTTGGCGCCGGGCGCCTCACCGACGAGCTGCACGGCGACCGTCGCCTGGATCGGCTGGTCGAGGCGAACCTCGTGGAAGTCGACGTGCGTGATCGTTCCGCGCACGGGATGCTGCTGGTAATCCTTGAGGACGGCGTGATGCGGCGTCTTCTGGCCATCGATCACGACGTCGACGATCCCGTGCAACCCGGACGGGCCGGTCAGGGCGATCCGCAGCTCCCGCTCACCGACGACGAAGGCCTTGTTGGCCTTGCCGTACAGCACGCCGGGGATGAGCCCCTGGCGGCGCAGGCGCTTGACGTTGCGGGTGCCGAGCTGATCGGCGCCGCGCTCCTTGACCTCGAGAGTGATCCTGTCCCCAGACACGGCGGCGAAGTGTAGCGCATGCCTTCGCCTTCTCCGACGGAGACCATCCTCGTTGCACGGGGGACGCGGATCGGGGATCGCGCATTCTCGCCGCACCGGAGTCGAGTCGCCGGCGACACCCCCTGAGAGTGTCGCCGGCCCAGAGTGTTGTCGGCCGAAAACGCGCTCACCTAAAGTCGCGCCTCCTCTGGAGGGTGCGCTGCGGGTGTGTTGAAATGATCAGTGGCCGGGCCGGCGCCGAGCGTCCGTACCCATCCTCCCCTGAGGGGTGCGGGCATGCACCCGCCGTCCCGGCCACCTGCTTGCGCAGCGAAGCGAGACCCGGCCGGAACCCGGCCGACTCATTGCCGCACGCTTGGGATTCGCCGCGCTGCCTACGCTGCGATCGGCCTGACCCAGACCTCGAGCGCGTATTCGCTCGACACGTCGGGTGCGGGTGTCCGACTTCCGGTCGACGACCCAGCCGGCGATGACCAGTTGTCCGGGCTCGGGGTCACAGCCGCTGAAGTCCATGACGACCTGAGGAGCAGTCGTGTCTGGGAAGTGGATGAGCCATGGAGACATGACTCATTCATCGGTGCCGTCTGCGCAGCCGGGTTCCCCCAACCGGGGTATTTGCGCGTTCAGGAGTTCGACCGGCTAGCTGAGCTCGAGCCGCACGAGGCGGTAAGGCTCCAAACGTCGAGAAGAGATGCGGGGGAGCGTAGAACTTGCGAATTCGCGGAATAACTGTTCGGCCGGCCGCGCTCCTCTCTCCCCCTCGGGCGCGGTCGGCAGTTGTTCTCCAGCTGATCTCCTCGCGCGCTCGCCGCTCCTCTGGTTGAGCACCACCGCGCGGACCTCGCGCAGTCCCTCGGGGCAGTCGACGAGCGAGTCCGGCTCTCACCCGCTGCTTTGCGGGTTGCTCGAAGAGCTGATTCTCGCCGGCGAAGATCGCCGAGACCGAGTCGTCCGCGAACACGTTGTGGATCGTCTCGGCGAGGATGCCCGCGATCGAGAGCACCTGGATGTTGTCGGGCTGGCGGAGCGGATCGAGCGGGACGGTGTCCGTGACGACCAGCTTGTGGATGTCGCTGTCGGCGATCCGCTGCAGGGCCTCGCCGTTGAAGAGGCCGTGGGTGGCGCAGGCGTAGACCTTCGTCGCCCCCGCTTCCCTGAGCGCGCGCGCGCCTGCGACGAGCGTCCCGGCGGTGTCGATGATGTCGTCGATGATCACGGCGACCTTGCCCTCGACGTCGCCGATCACCGTGGTCACCTTGGCCTCGTTGTGCGCGGGCCGCACCTTGTTGAGGATGACCAGGTCACCGGCAACCATCTCGGCGAACTTGCCCGCGATCTTGGCGTGGCCGGTGTCGGGAGAGACGATCGCGAGCCCCTCGCCGAGATTGAGGTCGCGAACGTACTGCGCGAACAGCGGGATCGCCGTCATGTGATCGACCGGGATCTCGAAGAAGCCCTGCACCTGGCCGGCGTGGAGATCCATCGTCAGCACCCGGTCGGCGCCCGCGGTCTGGAGGAGGTCGGCGACGAGCTTCGCCGTGATCGGCTCGCGCGGACGCGACTTCTTGTCCTGACGAACGTAGAAGTACCAGGGGATCACGGCCGTGATCCGCTTCGCCGAGGCGAGCTTGGCGGCGTTGATCATGATCAGGAGCTCCATCAGGTGCTGGTCGACCGGCATCGACGCGGTCTGCACGATGAAGATGTCGGCGCCGCGGATCGAGTCCTCGTAGCGGCAGTAGGTCTCGCCGCTCGCGAACGTCTTCAGGGTCGTCTCGCCGAGCTCGCAACCGATCTGCTTCGCGATCTGGGCGGCGAGATCCGGATTCGAGCGGCCCGACACGATCATCAGGCGCTTGGTCGGCGAGACGCCGATCGCGCGCCCCATCACAACGCTCGCTGACGGCATGTCCGGGGCCCCGAGCCCCGGCAGCGTCTGCTCAACCGTCCCGCTTTCCACCGCGACCCTCCTTGATCGTCTGTCTCGGCGGGAATCCGACGAGAGCGTTGTCAGGGACATCCTCGGTCACCACCGTGCCCGCCGCCGTCCAGACATCATCGCCCACCGTGACGGGGGCGACGAACATCGTGTCGACGGCGACTCGTGCGTTCCGCCCGATCACCGTGCGCTTCTTTGGGACGCCGGGATGGTGATCGAAATTCGCCGTGATCGATCCCGCGCCGACGTTCGTTCCTGCACCGACCTCCGCGTCGCCGAAATAGCTGAGATGGGGAACCTTCGCATCCTCGTCGAGCCGGGTGTTCTTGACCTCAACGAACGTGCCGACCTTCGATCGCGCACCAAGAACCGTACCGGCGCGAACGTAACAGAAGGGCCCGACGGTCGCGGCAGCTCCGATCTCGGCGTCGATCACGACCGCGTGAGGGCCGATCTCGGCGCCCTCGGCCACGCTCGTGGCGCCGCGAATCACGGTGAACGGGTGCACGATCGTGTCGGGCTCCAACGTCACGGAGGGCTCGATCCACGTCGTCGACGGATCGACGATCGTGACACCGGCGAGCATGTGCGCGACGTTGACCCGCTCGCGGAGCACCGCGGCAGCCGCGGCGAGCTCGACGCGCGTGTTCACACCCTCGGTCTCGTCGGGATCCGGGGCGACGTGAACGGCGACGCGGTGCCCGGCAGCGACGAGATCGCGCACGGCATCGGTCAGGTACAGCTCGCCCTGGGCGTTGACGGGCTGCAACCGCCCGAGCGCCGGCCAGAGCAGATCCGCCTGGAAGACGTAGATCGAGGAGTTCGCCTCGCCGATCTCGAGCTGCTCCGGTGATGCATCCCGCGCCTCGACGATCGACTCGAGGTCACCGCCGGCGTTGCGGACGATGCGCCCGTAGCTCCGGATGTCGTCCGGGACGAACGACAGCACGGTCGCGCCGGCGGCCTGCGAGTGATGCGTCGCGAGCAGCGCCTGGAGCAGTTCGGTCGTCAGAAGTGGCGTGTCGCCGGAGAGGATGAGCACCTCGTCGGCGCCGGCCGCTGCCTCCTTGGCGCACCTCACCGCATCCCCCGTCCCGAGCGCCTGCTCCTGCACCGCGGTCGTCAGCTCGGTGAAGTGATCCGCGGTATCCGGCGAGACGACCACGACGAGCGAGTCCGGCTCGAGCGGCCGGGCAGCCTCGACGATCCAGTCGACCATGCGGCGGCCCAGGATCGGATGCAGGTGCTTGGGCGTGGCCGAGCGCATGCGTGTCCCCCGGCCTCCGGCCATGACGACGGCTGCGAGCTTGGGGCGGGATTCAGACACGGTCGGCACGTTGGCTGGGGCGCCAGGATTCGAACCTGGGATCACGGGACCAAAGCCCGTTGCCTTACCACTTGGCCACGCCCCAGTGAATCGGGACGCCGAGTGTACCCGGCGGCCCGGTCGATCCGGGCGATCAGCGGCGGTCGAGCAGGAGCACGGCCAGCGCAACCGCTGCCAGAATCGCGACGACGACGATCGCCAGGACGCCGACGACCACGAGCCCGACGGGAACGAGCACGACGATGAGCTGCGAGACCGCGGCGAGCCACGTCGCTGCACGAACGCCCGGTGAGCGCGTGATCCCGGCCGAGCCACAGGTACAGCGCGACGGATCCGGCGGCGGCCGCGACGACGAGCCACCAGGGCAGGACGCCGGCGACGACCAGAACCGCCTCCACTGCCGCGATGCCGACGGCGATCTGCACCCGTCGGCGGCGCAGCCGGCGCGAGAACTGGCTCTCGCGATGCTCGACGACGAGACCGCTCATGCCCCTACGGTAGACACAGCGGGTCCCGTCGCGTCGGCTTGCCGAACCGGCGTGACGACCCAGGTCTGGCCCCTCCGCACGCAACGCTCGGGCCGCCGCTTCGGCCCGCTCCCGGTCGACGAAGAGGCCGTAGACGCAGGGGCCGGCGCCACTCACGTCGGCGCGGAATGCCCCCGCCTCGCGCAGCCGCTCGGACACGGGGGACGAGGCGAGATCGTTCGGCGGGAGCGCGCCGAGGTCCTGCGGGCGCCGGACGGCAGCGAGCGCCGCGAGCAGCGCATCCCGCCGCTCCGCGAAGCCGTCGGCGCCGTTCCTGACGTCGAAGGCGCGGTAGACGTCACGGGTCGAGGTCTTGACCGTGCTCGAGGGAACGACCAGCACGACCGAGTAGTCGGCCGGCAGGTCGACGGGAGCGAGAACGGTGCCGTCAGCCGTGCCGAGCTGCGGCCCGCTGCGTGAGGAAGAACGGCACGTCGGCGCCGATCGTCGCCGCGACCTCGGCCGAGCCGCACCGGGGTGAGTGGCTCCGGCAGGAGATCGTTCGCGAGGAGCAGGGCGGCAGCCGCGTCGGAGCTGCCGCCGCCGAGCCCGGCGGCGACGGGGATCGCCTTCTCGATCTCGACCTCCCAACACGGCTCGACGCCCGCGACGGCGGCAAGGGCGTGCAGTGCCTCGGTCACGATCGTGTCGTCGGCAAACCCGGACACCGACAGCCGATCTCCCACGGAGAGCGCGACGGTGTCCGCGAGCGAGATCCGCTGCAGCACCGTCACGACCTCGTGCTTGCCGTCGCTCGCCGAGCGCGCCGACGACGAGCGCGAGGTTGATCTTCGCGTGCGCTGTGAGCCGTTTCACCGCACCAACCGTGCCAGCTCGAGGAACACGGGAGGGGCGAGCGCCTCGGCACGCACGGCCGGGTCGAGGCCGAGCTCGGCGAGCGCTGCCACGGCGTGCTCGCGGGTCGTCACTCCCGCGAGCTGGAGTGAGTTGGCGAGCGTCTTGCGTCGATGGGCGAATGCGCCTTCGACGACCTTCCGGAGCCCGGCGAAGTCGGGCGGGAGCGCCGTGCGCCGGAACGCGACGAGCGCCGAGTCGACGTTGGGCGGCGGCCGAAAGACGGAGCGCGCGACGGGATGGAATCCCGTGCGCGTCGTGGCGAGCTGGATCAGGACCGAGACGGCTCCGTACGCCTTCGTCGACGGAACGGCGAAGAAGCGGTCTGCGACCTCGCGCTGCACCATCACGCACCACTGCTCGATGCCCGGAAGGCCGTCGAGGCTCTCGGCGACGATGGGGGTGGCGACGTTGTACGGGAGGTTCGCGACGAGCTTTGTCGGCGCCGGGTCGAAGCTCGCGAGGTCGAGTCGCAGCGCATCGCCCCAGTGGAGCGTCACGTTCGGGGCAGCGGCGACGTCGCGCAGATGCGGCTCGAGGCGATGGTCGAGCTCGACGGCGTGAACGTGCGCGCACTGCTCCGCCAGGATGCGGGTCAGCGCGCCGAGCCCCGGGCCGATCTCGAGGACGACATCGGCGGGGCCGAGCTCGGCCAGCCGGGCGATGACCCCGAGGATGTTGTCGTCGACGAGGAAGTGCTGCCCGAGGGACTTCTTGGGCTGCGGCCCGCTCACGGGGCCGGGAGCCCGAATGCCGCGGTCGCGTTTCGGTCGATCGCCTGCTCGAGCAGCCGCAACGTCCTCCCCGCGCGCCTCCGCCAGCACGGCGAGCGTGAGCAGCACGTTGGCGGGCTCGTTGCGCTTGCCGCGCAGCTGCTGCGGCGCGAGGTACGGGCTATCGGTCTCGGCGAGAATGCGGTCGGCCGAAACGACCGCGGCGGCCTCGCGGAGCTCGGCCGCCTTCGGGTACGTCACGTTGCCCGCGAACGAGACGTAGTAGCCGCGCTCGACGGCCACGTCGAGGAGCGCCGGCGCGGAGAAGCAGTGGAGGATCACGGTGCCCGGGAAGCCGGCCAGGGCGGCTGCCGTGTCTGCATCCGCATCGCGCGTGTGGATCACGACCGGCAGGCTCGCCGCCGACGCGATCTCGAGCTGGCGATCGAAGAGCTCGCGCTGGACCGGACGCGGTGCGAGATCGTGGAAGTAGTCGAGGCCCGTCTCGCCGACCGCCACGGCCCGCGGGTGGCGGAGCAGCTCGACGAGCTCGTCCACCCGGGCTCCCTCCGGGCCGCCCGCTTGATGGGGGTCGATCCCGAGCGCCGCGAACACCCCCTGCTCGGCAGCGGCGATCGCGAGCGCGGCGTGGCACGACGGGATCCCCGTGCCGATCGTGACGATGCGCGAGACGCCGACCGCCCTGGCCCGTTCGACGAGGAACGCGGCGGGCTCGTCGCAGCCGTCGAGATGGGCGTGGGTGTCGATCACCGCAGAGCGGCTACGCCGCGGGCAGCTCGAGGCGAGGGAAGAGCGGCGGAGCGGCCTCGATCCCGTGCGTCTCGGCGGTGAGCCCGTAGGCGACGAGCGACCAGTCGAGCGCGGCGGGCTGCTGCAGCGCCGACAGGATGGCCGCCGCCGTGTCGGGGATGTATGCCGACAGCGCAACGGCGACCGCCCGCAGGCCGTCGACGAGGTCGTAGAGCACCCGGTCGAGATCGTCGGCGCGTGCTTCGTCCTTCGCCAGCTGCCAGGGCGCGGTTGTCTCGACCTCTCGGTTGAGGGTGCGAACGACGTCCCAGATGCGCTCGAGGGCGCCGGTGACGTCGAACGCGTCGAGCCGGGCCGCGACGTCGGCGCCGAGCGGCTCGAGCACCGCCGCGACGACGCCGTCCGGCGTCGGCAGGGCGCGCAGCGTGCCGTTGCGGTAACGGGAGACCATCGCCGTCGTCCGCGAGAGCAGGTTCCCGAGATCGTTGCCGAGCTCCCGCTCGTAGCGCTCGTGGATGCCGGAGATCGACGCCGCACCGTCCTGACCGAACGAGACCGCCCGCGCGCACCAGAACCGGACCGGATCGGTGCCGTAGACATCGAGCAGGTCGAGCGGGTCGACGACGTTCCCGAGCGACTTCGAGATCTTCTTGTCGTCGAGCAGCAGGTACCCGTGCACGAACAGCTGCTGCGGCGGCTCGTATCCGGCGGCGAGCAGCATCGCGGGCCAGTAGACGCAGTGGAAGCGCAGGATGTCCTTGGCGAGCAGGTGCCTGACCGACGGCCAGAACGTCTCGAGCAGATCCTCGCCGGGACGGGCGTAGGTCAGCGCGCTCAGGTAGTTGACGAGGGCGTCCGCCCAGACGTAGGCGATCGAATCCGGATCCCACGGGATCGGGATGCCCCACGTCTGCCCTGCCCTGCTGATCGAGAAGTCCTGGAGGCCACCCTCGATGAAGCTGCGCGCCTCGTTCGCCCGGAACCCGGGCAGGACGAAGTCGGCGCGCTCGTAGAGCTCGAGCAGCTGCTGCTCGAAGGACGACAGCCGGAAGAACCAGTTGCGCTCCTCGATCCATTCCGGCGTCGTGTTGTGCTCGGGGCACTTGCCGTCGACGAGATCGGCTTCGGTCTTGAACGCCTCGCAGCCGACGCAGTACAGACCGGCGTACACGTCCTGGTAGACATGCCCGTTGTCGTACAGCTTCTGCAGGAACCCCTGCACGAACAGCTTGTGCTGCTCATCGCTCGTGCGGATGAAGAAGTCGTTCGACGCATTGAGGCGCTCCGGGAGCTCACGCCAGGCGACCGCGATCTGGTCGGCGTACTCCTGCGGCGACAAGCCCTGCTCCGCTGCGACGCGTGCCACCTTCGCGGCGTGCTCGTCGACCCCGGTCAGGAAGAACGTTTCGGCGCCACGCTGACGCTGGTGGCGGACCAGGATGTCCGCCGCAATCGTCGTGTACGCGTGCCCGATGTGCGGGGTCGAGTTCACGTAGTAGATCGGTGTGGTGACGTAGTAGCGCTCCATTGCCATTGATTCTACGGAGGCGCGCCAGCAGCCACGCTGCGCCCCCGATCGATCCGGCCAGAAGGACGAGGGCCGCAGCGATCCACGCGACCATCCGGCGGGAACCGTCGTACCAGGCGCCGCTCGCCGCGAGCCCGCCCGCGGACGCACCGGCCTCGCGACCGAGCCTGCCCGAGACGCTCGCTCGCGGCCGCCTGCCCGGACGCCGCCCGAACCGAGCCCCTCGCCTCCCGGACACAGCGGCCTGCCACCACGCGCGGCGAGCGACGCGTTCGCGCCCTCGGCGTGCACGCCCGGACAACCGAGGACTCTGAGCGATCCCGGACCCGGACAGGGTGCCGGTCGCGCCGAGCGACCCGGCCGTAGCGGTGGCCGTCGCTCCGGCCACGCCGAGGCGCGCCGAGCCGGCCGACTGCACCGCGGTCCTGGACGAGGCACCGGCTCCCGCTTGCGTGCCCGCCCCCGCCACGGGTGCCGAGACCGAGCTCCGGCCACTGACCCGCGGCGTTGCTGCCCCGCTCCGGCGCCGGCCGTGCCCGGCCGTGCTCCGCCGGCACTCGACCCACCCGGCTTGGTCGGAGCCGTCGTCGCCGGCGAGGGTGCTGCGCTCACCGTCGGGGACGCGTCCCGAGGTGCGGTAGAAGTGGACCCGGCAGCAGGGACAGTCGCTCCCTCGCCCACGGACGGGCTCGGGGCGGCTCCTGCACCCGGCGGGGTCGCCGGCGCAGGAGCGGGGCTCGCTACCGGCGCCACGACCGGAGCCGGGGCCGGCGCGACGACCGGAGTCTCGGCGGCAGGTGGAGGGGGAGGCGCCACCGCACGGGGCGGGAGAAGCGTGGCCGGGTCGACATAGCCGTCGGCTGCCGAGGACACGCGGATCCCGAGGTGGACGTAGGGGGTCGGCCACTCGGCCTCCCCGCTCTGGCCGGCGATCCCGACCGCATCACCCTCGGCGACCGTCGCGCCCTTGGCGACCGTCGCCTCGCCGAGGTGGGTGAGCGAGACGGCGTAGCCGTCGGTCTGGATCGTCACCGTTCGGCCCGAGGACGGCACGACACCCACGAACGACACGACGCCGGCCGCCGGGGCGCGCACGGTCTCGCCGGCCGATCCGGCGACGTCGACCCCCCGATGCTGCCCCGCTGCGTACGGATCCGGGCCGAGCGAGTAGGGACGGAGCACCTCTCCCCGCAACGGCCATGACCAGGCCGATGCCTGCGGGGTTACGACAAGTACTGCGAGGAGCGCCAAGACGAATGCGAAGCGGCGCACGACTCACCTCCTGTTCTCTCAATTGGCAACTATGAGGAGAACTGTAGTCGGGCCGTCGGACGTTGTCAATTATGCCTACACGCAGGCGAAAACCGTGCCCGCAAGAAGAATGAAGAGCGGCAACCTAGAGCGAGCGGCCGTAGAGCGCGTTGCGGGAGCCCCCCGTGAGCCGGGCGACGACGCCCGCGGCGGCGCGGCGCTGCGCGCCGGCTGCGACGAGCTCGACCACGGCGGCAACCGCCGCGTCCTCGTCCGTCGCGGGGCGTGCCGACGGCCCGATCACGAGCGTCACCTCGCCCTTCGGTGCTACCTGAAACCGCTCTGCAAGGACGGCGGCGGGCTCACAGACGACCTCCTCGTAGAGCTTCGTCAGCTCTCGACAGACCGCGACCGAGCGGTCGGGATCGGCCGCGGCGAGGCTCGCCAGGGTTGCCGGCAGGCGCTTGGGCGATTCGAACGCAACCGTCGGGTGCGGCCAGGCGAGCAGCTCCTGCCAGAGCGCCGCCCGCTCCTTCTCGGTCCGGGGGACGTAGCCCACGAACCGGTATTGCTCGCCGGCGAGGCCACTCGCGACGAGCGCGGTCTCGACGGCCGACGGCCCCGGCAGGACCGTGACGGCGACCCCCGCGGCGATCGCGGCTTCGACGATCCTCGCTCCCGGATCGTTGACGCCGGGCAGGCCGGCGTCGGACACGAGCGCCATCCGCTCGCCGGCCTCGAGCCGCGGGATGAGATCGACGAGCCGCGTCGCCTCGTTGTGCTGGTGGTAGGAGAGGAGGCGCGCCTTGATCCCGTGGCGCTCGAGGAGGATCCGGGTGTGGCGTGTGTCCTCGCACAGCACCGTGTCCGCGGCGGCCAGCTCCTCGAGCACGCGGAGCGTGACGTCCGCGAGATTGCCGATCGGGGTCGCGCAGACGGCGAGCGGCACGCGCTACCGCTTTCCGTCGAGCGCCTCGAAGGCGACGAGCGCTGCCCCGATCAGACCGGCTTCGTCGCCGAGCTCGGCCTCGACGATCCGGAGCGTCTCGTCGGCGGGCTGGATCGCCTCGGCCCGTGCCGCGATCCGCGCCGGCTCGAGCACGAGGTCGCCGGCAGCGGCGCCGAAGCCGCCTCCGACGATGACGATATCCGGGTCGAAGATGTTGACGAGCGAACCGATCGCGGCACCGAGCAACCGGCCGATCTCGGCGAGTGCCGCCATCGCGCCGGGATCCCCGGATCGCGCGCGCTCGACCAGGACCGGCGCATCTGCCCCCGGCCCGAAGAGCGTGGCAGCCGCCCGGTCGGCCGCGAGCCCGGAGGCGTGTGCCTCGAGATGCCCGCGGCCGTGGCAGTTCCCCTGGCAGGGCTGGCCACCCGCGACCACGACCGTGTGACCGAGCTCGGCCCAGCCGCGGTAGAGATGATCGTCGATGACGAGCCCTCCGCCGACTCCGGTCCCGAGCGTGAGCATGACCAGATCGGACGCCCCCCTCCCGGCACCGAGCCGCCATTCGGCGAGCGCCGCAGCGTTGCCGTCGTTCTCGACGCCGGCGGGGATGGAGTAGCGCTCCCGCGCACGGTCGGGAAAGTGAACGCGGTGGAGCGGGAGGTTGACCGCGCGGAGCGCAACGCCCGTCCGCCGGTCGATGTTCAGGGGGACGCCGTACCCGATCGCGGCCGCACCATCCGGGAGCAGATCCTCGACGACGCCGTCGATCGCGCCCAGCACCTCGGCCTGGTCCCCGTCCGGCGTCGCGATCTCGATCGTGCGGCCGATCGTGCCGTCACGCGCGACGAGTCCCGCGAGGATCTTCGTCCCGCCGAGGTCGACTCCGATAACACGCTCTTCACGCACGTCGCGGCTACGATAACCGCCCGGATGCCCGAACAAGAGAAGCCCTACAGGGTGTACAAGGGCGGTCGGGCAAAGGGAAAGGTCCCGCTGCAACGACCGACGGACGGCCGGAGCAAGGATTCCGGCCGAGGCGCGCCATCGTCGGCACCCCCCGGCCGACGGCACGTGGGGCGCTGGATCACCCTCTCGCTGCTGATCGTGCTGGTGCTCGCCGTCGTCTGGCTGGTCACGAGCTACCTCTCCGTCTCCGGTGGCATCAAGGACGCGAACGAGCGCGTTCCGGCGCCCGCGGCCGCCGAGCTCAAGAGCCAGGACGGCCTCCTGTCGTCCAATCCGACCACGATCCTCGTTCTCGGAACCGACGGTGGCTCGCAGCCCGGCCGCAGCGATGCGCATCGCTCCGACTCGGTGATGCTGATCCGCACCGACCCGAGCAAGCACCGGCTCGCCTTCCTCTCGATTCCCCGTGACCTGCAGGGTCGAGATCCCGGGGCACGGTGCCGCGAAGCTCAACGCGGCCTCGCAGCTCGGCGGGCCGGCGCTGACGCTCAAGACGGTCAAGGACCTGACGGGCCTCGACGTCAACCACATCGCGGTCGTCAACTTCGACCGGTTCCGCGAGCTGATCGACTCGGTCGGCGGCATCGACGTCGTCGTCCCGAAGCCGATCCTCTCGAACCGCTTCGACTGCCCGTACGCGACCTCGGCGACGGTGCCAGCAAGTGGGAGGGCTGGCGCTTCGAGAAGGGGAAGCAGCACATGAACGGGCAGCGGGCGCTCGTCTACTCGAGGATCCGGGAGAACCGGCTCGACCCGGCCGAGACGGATCTCGACCGCTCACGGCGGCAGCAGCAGGTGATCCAGGCGACGGCCGGCAAGGTGACGTCGCTCGGCACCGCGCTGAAGCTGCCGTTCGACGGCGGCAGCATCGTCAAGCCCCTCGCCACCGATCTCAGCGCGGGCCAGGTGATGCAGCTCGGCTGGGCGTACTTCCGGGCGGACAAGCAGCACGCGCTCCACTGCCGGCTCGGTGGCGAGCCGGGCAGCGCGGACGGACAGTCGGTCATCTTCGGCTCCGAGGACAACGTCGCCACGATCGCGATGTTCACGGGCCGCTCGGCACCGCTGCCGCCGCCGAAGGGGCTTCCCTACGCGCCGGGTTGCGTCATCGGCGACCGCAAGCTGTGAGCCGGGCTGCTCAGTCCGCGGCGGCGGTCTTCTTGTCGCCCGAGCCGGAGTCCTTCGTGTGGCCTCCTTCTTCTCGCCCGAGTCGCTCTTCTCGCCGGAGCCGCCGCCCTCACCGTCCTTCGACGCGCCCTTGCGCGATCCACGACCGTAGTCGGTCGAGTAGAAGCCGGAGCCCTTGTAATGCACCGCGACCGGGAACAGCACCTTCTCGACGGGGCTCGCGCCACAGATCTCGCAGCTCTCGGCCGGGGCGTCGCTCATCTTCTGGAAGAGCTCGAACTGGTGGCCGTTCGGGCAACGGTACTCGTAGATCGGCATCAGGGCGCCAATCTACCAGCGAAGATGCGGCGCGAACCCCGATGACTCAGACAGCCGAAGCCTCTCCCGACTCCCGCCCGCTCGTCGCCACGGTGCGCGCATTCGTGCAGGCGCACGCGCTCTGGATCGGGGTCGGCGCGGTCGCGGCGGCGGCATCGGGGTTCCTGCTCCACCAGCTGATGGCGTGGCCGCCGCACGAGGACGAGACGCTGGCGCTCTTCGTCGGACGCGACAGCCTGGCGGGCGTCGTCGAGCACGTCACCCGCGATCGCGGGGGTGCCCCGCTCCACTTTCTCTTCGCCTACGCCGTCGCGCATCTCGGCCTCGGGCTCGGCAGCCTGCGGCTCGTCTCGGCGGTGTTCGCGGTCGCGAGCCTGCCCCTGATCGCGCTCCTCGGCCGTCGTCTGGCCGGACGCTCCGCGGCGTTGATCGCCACCGCGCTCGCCGCCGGCAGCTGGGTGTTCCTCTTCCACGGCGTCTACGCCCGGATGTACAGCCTGTTCCTGTTCCTCTCGCTGCTGTCGTTCGTCCTCCTGCTCCGCGCGCTCGATCGTGGGACGTGGAAGAGCTGGACGCTCTGGGGAGGCGCCATCCTGCTCGCGGTCGCATCGCATCCCTACGGCGCGCTCGTCCTGGCAGCCCAGGGCGTGTTCGTGCTCGCCGCGCACCGGGAGCGCCTGCGACAGGCGGTGATCGCGTTCGCGGCCGTGGGGGTCGTCGGGCGTGCCGTTCTGGCTCACCGACCTCGTGCTCGCGGGCAGGTTCGACGTCGGCGTGGGCGGCCACGGCGCCAAGCTCGGAGGCCCGTGGGCGATCGTCACGTACCTGTGGCAGACGGCCGGCGACTTCAGCACCGGCCGCTGGCCCGTTCTCGTCGTCGTGCTCGTGCTCGCGCTGATCGGGCTCGTGACGGTGCGCACCGAAGCGCGCGCGCTCGCGCTCTGCGTGATCGGCGTTCCCGTGGCGGCGTTCCTCGCTGCGCGCCTCGGCGGCTCGACGTCACCCGAGTCGCGCCACCTCATCTTCGTCCTGCCGTTCTTCGCCATCCTCGTGGGCGCGGGGATGCTGCGCGCGACCCGGCGGCTCCCCGCGGCCGCGATCGTCCTGACCGCCGTGCTCGTGATCCTCGAGGTCAGCTGGGCCTGGCACCGCACGCCGCAGCTGTTCGAGTGGGAGCCCAACAAGCGGCAGGCCACGCGCGCCCAGGCGGAGGACTTCCTGGCGGCGACGAGCCGGCCCGACGATCTCCTGTTCGGCTACGAGCCCCTCTTCCTCGGAGCCTGGGAGCGCAACAACTCGTTCCCCGACGTCGTCCTCCCCCGCGCCGATGCAGTGCTGGCCCTCAAGACGCTCGAGCGGCAACCGAAGCCGCTCGGCCGCGGCGTCTGGATCCTCGACGCCAGCGAGCGGAACAACCTCAAGCCGCGCCTCGAGATGGAGAACCGCGACCCCGGCCCGCCCGGGCTCTTCGAGACTCGCGTCTACGGGCCGTTCCTCATCCTCCGCACCCGCGAGCCGGTGAAGACGGAGGACGCCTACCTGACCGCGGCGGCGCGCGTGATGCTGGTGGGGCGGTCGCTCGGGATCGGCGATGCCGACGTCAACATGCAGACGATCGAGCTCGCCGACCGCAGCCTCCGTGGCTACGGGCCGTCGGCCCGCCTCCGCTCCGACACCTCGCGGTAGCAGGGCGCGCTCTCGAACGCGCCGAGGCCGGCCGGCGTCTCGCGTCGTCGCCGGGGCGGCCGCAACCGGCGCGCGGCTGCCGCGGCCGACGCTCCGATCAGCCCGCCGATCACGAGCGACCGCACCTTGCGGCCGCGCCCGTCGTCGCGAGCGCGCTTGTCGTCGCCGCGCGCCACTAGCGCCGATCCTCGCGGGGCAGCCGAACGCGTTCCATGCAAGGATCGTAGAGCGCATGTCGATCTTCTGCCTCGGCGATCTCGTCCTCGATGTGATCGTCCGCCTCGAGCAGCCGCTCGCGACGGGCGCCGACGCCACGTCGCGCATCGTGCTGCGGCCCGGCGGCCAGGCGGCGAACGTGGCGGCCTGGATCGCTGCCCTCGGCGGCAGCTCGCACTTCGTCGGCAAGCGGGGCGCCGACGACGCAGGCGCGATCGCCGCCTCGCGGCTGCGCGACCTCGGTGTCGGCCTGCTCGGGCCCGTCGAGCCGACCGGGAACGGGGTCATCGTCGCGCTCGTCGACCCGTCCGGCGAGCGCACCATGTGCCCCGACCGGGGCGTCGCCGTCGAGCTCCGCCCCGAGGAGATCGAGGAGGCGTGGTTCGTGGAGTGCAACCACCTGCACGTGTCGGGGTACGCGCTGCTGCGCGAGCCCGTCCGCTTCGCGGCGACGCGTGCGATCGAATGCGCCCGCGGGCACGGCGCTCGGGTCAGCATCGACCTCTCGTCGTGGAGCGCGATTCGGGACGTCGGCGGCGCGCGGTTCCGCTCTCAGCTCGAAGCGCTCGCGCCCGATGTCGTCTTCGCCAACGAGGAGGAGGAAGAGATCGTCGGCGGCCCGATCGCTGGAGTCACCTGGATCCTCAAGCGCGGCGCCGCGGGGGCGTCGTTCGACGGCCACGAGCTTCCTGCCGTTCCCGTCGAGTCGATCGTCGACACGACCGGTGCGGGCGATGCCTTCGCGGCCGGCTGGCTCGTCGGCGGGCCGGAGCTGGCTCTCGCGGCCGGCGCCCGCTGCGTGCAGCTCGCCGGATCGATGCCGGAGAGCGCCGGGTAGGCTCGGTCGGTGATGCACGACCTGATCCGCGTCAGCGACGAGGTGCAGACGGCGCTCGAGGAGGAGCGCGCCGTCGTCGCGCTCGAGACGACGCTCGTCGCCCACGGATTCCCTGCGCCGGACGGCGTCGAGACGGGCCTCGCGAGCGAGGCAGCCGTTCGCGCGGCCGGAGCCGTTCCGGCCACGATCGGCGTTCTCGACGGTCAGATCCGGATCGGCCTCGATCGCGCCGAGCTCGAGCGCTTCACGCCGACTGCCCGCAAGCTCGGCCCCCGCGATCTCGCCGTCTGCGCCGTCCAGGGAGCGGTCGGCGCGACAACCGTCGGCGGCACGTTGACGGCGGCCGCGGCGATCGGCATTCGCTTCATGGGCACCGGCGGTCTCGGCGGCGTCCATCGCGGCTTTCCGACGCCACCCGACGTCTCCGCCGACCTCGCCGCCGCGGCGCGGATTCCGGCGGTCATCGCCTCCTCCGGGGTCAAGTCGCTCCTCGACGTGCCTGCCACGGTCGAGCTGCTCGAGACGCTCGGCGTGCCGGTGATCGGCTATCGCACCGACACGCTGCCGTTGTTCTACGACGCCGACGGCGGCCCGCCCGTATCGGCACGGGCCGACGATCCGGCCGAGATCGCCCGGATCGCGGAGGCGCACTGGGAGCTCGGAGGCAACACGCTCCTCGTCGGGCGCCCCCCGACCGAGAGCCTCGACGTCGCGCCGCTGATCGAGGAGGCGGTCGCAGCAGCGGAGCGCGGCGGCATCAGCGGCCAGGCGGTCACCCCGTTCGTGCTCGCCTACCTCCACGAGCACTCGGGCGGCGAGACGCGTCGCGTCAACCGCGACCTGATCGTCGACAACGCAGGCCTCGCCGGTGAGATCGCGGCCGCCTACGCCACCCTCTGAGCAGGAGTAGCCCGTGAGCCTCTACGACGCCGTCCGCGACCTCCCCCTGGTCGTCGACGACTACGCGCTCGAAGGCCTCGAGCAGCAGGTCTCGAGTGGGTTCCTGCGCAAGTCGACGGTGATCAGGCTCGCAGGAGCCGGCGAGGAGGGCCTCGGCGAGGACGTCACCTACGAGGCGACCGAGCACGATCTCGTCCTGGCCCAGGGCCCCATCCATCCGCTTGCCGGCGAGTGGACGATCGCGACGTTCTCCGACCACCTCGCCACGCTCGCGCTCTTCGATCACGAGCCCGAGCAGCACGCCTACCTCGACTACCGCCGCTGGGCGTACGAGAGCGCCGCGCTCGATCTCGCGCTGCGCCAGGCGGGGCTGTCGCTCGGCGATGCGGTCGGCAGGTCGGCCCGGCCGCTGACGTTCGTCGTCTCGATGCGGCTCGGCGAGCCGGCGACGACCGAGCGGCTCCGCGCGTGGCTCGAGCACTACCCGAACCTGCGGTTCAAGCTCGACGCGACATCCGACTGGACCGAGGAGCTGATTGCCGAGCTCGAGCAGACCGGCGCGGTCGACTCCGTCGACTTCAAGGGCCAGTACCGCGGGACGAAGGTCGACACGGTGCCCGACCCCGAGCTCTACGAGCGGATCATCGTCGGCCTCCCCCACGCCTGGCTCGAGGATCCCGCGCTGACGCCCGAGACCGAGGCCGTGCTCGAGCCGCATCACGAGCGCGTCACCTGGGATGCAGTGATCCACTCCGTCGCGTGACATCGAGGCGCTGCGCTGGCCACCGCGCACGGTCAACGTGAAGCCGTCGCGCTTCGGCTCGGTCGAGCGGTTGTTCGCCGCCTACGACTACTGCGAGGCGCACGACATCGGCGCCTACGGCGGCGGGCAGTTCGAGCTCGGGGTCGGTCGCGACCAGATCCAGCTGCTGGCCGCGTTGTTCCATCCGGGCACGCCGAACGACGTCGCGCCGGGTGGCTTCAACGTCGATCCACAGCCGGGTCTCGCGTCGAGCCCGCTGGCGGTCGTCCCGCGCGCGACGGGGTTCGCGACCGTCGACCGGTGATCGCTGACGCGGAGGCGCTAGCCCGCGAGCGAGGTGAGCAGGTCGTCGACCGACACGAGCGGCAACGACTCGATCTTCGAGCTCCCGCGCGCGCCGAGCGCGACCGAGACGCGCGCGATCGTCAGGTCGTCCGGCGCCTCGACGACGTTGACGAAGTCGTAGGCGCCGAGCGAGGCCCACTGATGCAGGATCTTGGCGCCGAGCTCCTCGACGTCGCGATTCACCTCGCGCACCCGCGCGGGATTCGAGTTCAGCGTCTGGACGCCCTTCTCGGTCAGCGTCGTCAGCATCAGGTACAGCGCCACGGTGTCCTCCTCCTCGAGTCGGTGGCGACGAGCCTACCGCGCAGGCGGCGGCGCGTCCTCCGGAGCTCGACGAGCCGCCTTCCTGGCCTCGCGCGTCGTGCCGACGCGGGCCGCCAGATCGACGAAGAGGAGCGCGGGCCGAATGAAGAGCAGCGGCGCGAGCACGATGTCGGCAAGCAGGATGCGAGACGCGTACGGTGTTGTCCGCCTCCGAGTGCAACACCTGCAGCAGGAGCCGCTGCGTGATGCCGTACAGCAGCACGAGCGTTGCGAGCCCGCCGATCGCGTGCACGATGTCCCCGCGCGCGACCTCGACAGATCGCCTGAGAGCGCGCGCCAGGCCCTCGGCCCCTCCAGGATCGCGGCCGGCACCACGAATCCGAAGAGCGCCAGCCAGACGACCGCCGCCAACGAGAACCAGGGCAGCAGGAATGCGGCCGGCAGGAACACGAGCGAGCCGACGCCGATCGCGGTGAACCACGCGCGCCGCGCAGGCGCGCGACCCGAGACCAGGGCGCTGGCGCAGGCGTACGAGGCCGCAAAGAACGGAGCCGCGAGCGCGAACACGACGATCGACGTCGCCGTCTCCTGACCGACCGTGATCTGATCGACGACGCACGAGCGGTAGTCCGAGCGGAATCACGACCCAGAACCGGTCGCCGTAGAGCTTCAACGACTCCGCGACCAGCTGGCCCACCGTGCGCGTCGCCGGAGGCAGCGGCGGCGGCAGCGGGCCACTCGACTTGGGGTAGCGGGGGCGCGCCATGCGCGAGACGGTACGGGTGAATGCGGTTAGGCTGTCGCGACTGCAGCGACCGGCCTAGGACGTGAAAGGAGCTGGGTGGAAGCACACCGCCCCGTGATCGGAGCCGATGTCGCAGCCGGGGCCGACGGCGGCCTGACCGCCGGCTACGACCTCGGAGCGTTCTTCGATGAGATGTTCGAACGTCCGGGCCAGCCGCGGCCGCATTACCGCCTGCTCGCGGAGCGCCTCTCGGCGATGAGCGCAGCCCAGCTCGGAGAGCGGATCCGGGTCGCCAACGCCTTCTTCCTGACGCAGGGCATCGGGTTCACGGTCTACGGCGACGACGCCGGCACCGACCGCATCTTCCCGTTCGACCTCGTGCCCCGGATCGTGCCGGCCGACGAGTGGGAGGTGATCGAGCGCGGCCTCCAGCAGCGGCTACGCGCTCTCAACCTCTTCCTCGCCGACATCTACCACCGCCAGCAGATCCTCGAGGCCGGGATCGTGCCGGCCGACCTCGTCTTCGGCTCGCGGAACTTCAGGCGCGAGATGATGGGGTTCAACGTCCCGGGCGACATCTACGCCCACGTCGGCGGCGTCGATCTGATCCGGGACGGCGACGGCCGCTACCTCGTGCTCGAGGACAACCTGCGCACCCCGTCGGGCGTGAGCTACATGCTCGAGAGCCGCGAGGCGCTGAAGCGCATCTTCGCGGCCCTGTTCGACCGCTACGGCGTGCGCGCGATCGACCAGTATCCGCGCGAGCTGTTCGAGACGCTCCGGTCGGTTGCGCCGCGATCGTCCGGCAGCGAGCCGAGCATCGTCCTGCTCACGCCCGGTGCGTACAACTCGGCGTACTTCGAGCACTCGTTCCTGGGCCGGCAGATGGGCATCGAGATCGTCGAGGCGCGCGATCTGGTCGTCCACCGCAACCGCGTCTTCAACCGCACGACGAGGGGCATGCAGCGCGTCGACGTCATCTACCGGCGCATCGACGACGACTTCCTCGACCCGCTCGCCTTCCGGCAGGACAGCCTGCTCGGCGTGCCCGGCCTGCTCAACGCGTACCGGGCCGGCAACGTGACGCTCGCCAACGCGATCGGCACCGGCGTCGCCGACGACAAGGCGATCTACCCGTACGTGCCGGAGATGATCCGCTTCTACCTCGGCGAGGAGGCCATCCTCGGCAACGTGCCGACGTTCCACGCGACCGATCCCGACGACCTCGCCTACGTGCTCGACCACCTGGAGGAGCTCGTCGTCAAGGCGGTCGACCAGTCGGGCGGCTACGGGATGCTGATCGGCCCCGCCTCGACCGCCGAGGAGCGCGAGGAGTTCCGCGCGCCTGATCCTCGCCGAGCCGCGCAACTACATCGCGCAGCCCACGATCGCCCTCTCGCGGCACCCGACCTTCGTCGACGGCGAGCTGCGCGGGTGTCACGTCGACCTGCGCCCGTTCGTGCTCTCCGGCACCGATGCCACCCGCATCGTCCCCGGCGGCCTCACGCGCACGGCGCTCCGGCCGGGCTCGCTCGTCGTCAACTCGTCGCAGGGCGGCGGCAGCAAGGACACCTGGGTTCTCTCATGACCCACGGGTCTCCCACGAAGGAGTTGCTCGCCGGATGCTGAGCCGGGTGGCCGAATCGCTCTACTGGACGGCGCGCTACGTCGAGCGCGCCGAGGACGTCACGCGTCTCCTCGACGTCAACTTCCACGCGCTCCTCGACGCCCAGGTCGAGGATCGCGGGCAGACGTGGCTCCAGATCGTGCAGCTGCTCGGTGACGAGGAGCGCTACCGGGAGCACTACGACGAGGCGACCGCGATCAACGTGAGCGACTGGGTGCTCTGGCACGACGGCAACCCCAATGCGGTCGCCAACTGCATCACGCTTGCGCGCGAGAACGCCCGCTCGGTGCGCGAGCAGATCTCGGGCGAGATGTGGGAGGCGATCAACAAGCTGTTCCTGCTCGTGCGCGGCGCCAACCGTCGCGCCGTCTCGCGCGGGCCGCACGCGTTCTTCGAGGAGCTCCGCAACGGCGCTCACCTCTTCCAGGGCTCGGCGGACGCGACGATGACGCACGGCGATCCGTACGAGTTCATCCGGCTCGGGCTCCAGCTCGAACGGGCCGCGAAGACGGTCCGGATCGTCGCCTCGCGCTACCCGATCGCCGTCGCCCTCGACCGCGCCGATCCGGCGCGCGCCCGGCAGCTGATCGCGCTCCTCGAGTCGTGCAGCGCCTTCGAGGCGTACGTGAAGCGTCACGGGACGCTGTTCGAGCCGATCCCGATCGCGGAGGAGCTGATCCGCTCGGCCGACTTCCCTCGCGCAGTGCGGTACTGCCTCGCGAGCAGCCTCGATGCCGTCTCGCGGATCTCGAGCGACCAGGGAGCGCCGCACCGGATCATCGGACGGCTGGTCGCCTCGCTCGAGTACGGCGAGGTCGGCGACATCTCGGGCGAGGCCGTGACCCAGACGCTGCGAGAGCTGCTGACGGGAATCCACGCCGCCGGCGAGGCCGTCACGAAGGCGTACTTCTCGAGCCGCGCGCTCCCGGCCAGCGCGCTCGCGATGCAGGAGGCACAGCAGCAGCAATGTGGCTGACCGTCGAGCACGTGACCCGGTTCGCGTACGACGCCTCGATCAACGAGGCGTACAGCGAGATCCGCCTCAAGCCCGCCCACCGGGACGGCCAGCGCTGCTCGTCGTTCGCGCTCGCGACCGAGCCTCGAGGCGTCTCGATCGCCGAGTACCGCGACCGCTTCGGCAACGTCGTGCACCACTTCGACGTGCTCGAGTCGCATCAGAACCTCGTCGTCACGGCACGCAGCGAGGTCTGGACGCCCGAGGTGTTCGTCGACGACGAGGCGGCGCCGTCGCTGCTCGATTGCTGGGATCTGCTCCGCGAGAGCCGCTACGTGCCGCTCGAGGGCTCCGTGGCGGAGCTCGCGGCGACGGTCGACTCGTCCGAGCCGACGCTCGAGACGGCGCACGCGCTGATGACCGCCGTCCGCGGCCGGATGAAGTACGAGACCGGCTCGACGCATGTGCGGACGCTGGCCGACGAGGCGCTCTCCGCCGGGCACGGCGTCTGCCAGGACTTCGCGCACGTGCTGATCGGCGTCTGCCGGCTGCACGGGATCCCGGCGCGGTACGTCAGCGGCTACCTCTACGACCCGCGCGCCAGCGGGAACGGGAACTCGGCCTCGCACGCATGGGTCGACGTCTGGGAGCCGGAGCGCGGCTGGGTCTCGCTCGACCCGACCCACGACCGCGAGCAGACCGACCGCTACGTGCGGGTCGGCGTCGGCCGCGACTACGCGGACGTCCCGCCGACGCGGGGCGTCTACAAGGGCAAGGCGAAGGAAGAGCTCGAGGTCGCCGTGCGGATCCGCGAGCTCTAGCGAACGGCGGCGGCGATCGCCTCGAGCAGCGCCGGCGTCACGGCCGAGAGCTCGTCGATCGCCTCGGCAATCTGCCAGCGGGAGCGGTCCTGCTCGCCGATCTCGTTCGAGACCGCCCTGATCTCGATCGCCGGCACGCCGGCGAGGCTCGCGGCGCGGAGGACGCCGAACCCCTCCATCGCCTCGACCGCCACGTCGTGACCGACGCTGCCGACGGCCGCGCTCGTCCCGATCGGGAGCGTCGGCGCCGCGGGAAGCACCGCCTGCGCTGCCGCGAGCAGCCGCGCATCGGCAGGAGCCCGGTCGACGAGCGCGATCGCCGCGGCGAGATCGCAGTAGACGGCCTCGGCACCGATCACGAGCGTGCCGGGCGCGAGCCCGCGAGCGCCGGCCACGCCGATGTGCAGCACGGCGGCGGCCGGGCGAAGCGCGAGTGCCCGGGCCGTGGCTACAGCGGCCTCGACCGGCCCGATCCCGCACACGAGCCCATCCCGACCGTCGAGCTCGCGCTCGGTCGCGGCAACGAGGAGAACGTCCGGCACGCGCCGATCCTACGCGCGGCGGCGCCGGCTCCCGCACTCGCGGAGGGCTCACAACCGCCTCACAGGAGCCCCACAGCGACCGCGTGTTTCATCAATGCCATGAACACGGTCATCGTCGATCCCCAGGTCGTAGTGGCCGCCCCGTCCCCGGCGAGGCCACCTGTGCTCGTCACCCGAGCATCTGCCACCGCGCCGCCCTCCTGCGCAGCGCCCTCCCGTTCCGCACCCGCATCGCGATGACCGACAACGCACGCACCGACGGATCGCGTCGCGGCGGCTGTCCCTCCTGACAGCCGCCTGACGCCCGATCGGCGCAGCTGACGAGCGCTACGACAGCGGCTCGAGCTTGAACACCGGATGCCGCGGCGCCTCGGCCCTCCACTCGTCGTCCGTCGATCGGGCGAGACGTCGAAGAAGGGGCGCGTCATCCTGCCGAGCGCGAAGTAGCGCCGCAGCACCGGGACCGCGTCGGCGGGATCGAGCTCCTCGACGCGGTACGCTGCGTGGCGGCCGCGGCGCAGCTCGACCGTGTCGCGGCGCGGGCGTTCCTGACCCAGTTGCGCTCGCCCGACGGAGCGACGAGCCAGCGCTCGTCACCCTCGGTCACGATCGAGACGGGAGTCGACCACGGCCGCCCGCTGACGCGGCCCGGGACCGTCAGGAGATAGGTGCGCGGCCCGGTCAGGCCGAGCCGCGCCAGCGGGCGGACGAGGCCGTTGAGGCCGCGCCGCCAGAGGCTGTGGCGGTACTCCGTCGTCAACCCGACGTCCGCAGCGACGCCCGCCCGCTCGAAGCGGATCGTCTCGCCGTCGACGACCGCGCGGATCGTGTCGCCGTCGGCGAACGTCCCGTCGAGAAGCTCGAGCGCGAGCGGGTTCTCGACGAGCCGCTGGATCGCCCGCTTCAGCGGCCTCGCCCCGAACGCCGGATCCCAGCCCGCTCCGCGATCAGCGCCACGGCCTCGTCGGACAGCTCCAGCGAGATCCTCCGCTCCGCCAGCCGCGTCCGCAGGCGCTCGAGCTGGAGCTCGACGATCGACCCGATCTGATCGCGGGTCAGCGCCTCGAAGACGACGATCTCGTCGATCCGGTTCACGAACTCCGGCCGGAAGTGCTCGAGCAGCTGCGCCTGCGAGCGGATGTTCGAGGTCATGATCACGACCGTGTTGCGGAAGTCGACCGTCCGGCCCTGGCCGTCCGTCAGCCGCCCGTCGTCGAGCAGCTGCAGCAGGACGTTGAAGACGTCGGAGTGGGCCTTCTCGATCTCGTCGAGCAGGATCACGCAGTACGGGCGGCGCCGCACCGCCTCGGTGAGCTGCCCGCCCTCGTCGTAGCCGACGTAGCCGGGCGGCGCGCCGACGAGCCGCGACACCGTGTGCTTCTCCATGTACTCCGACATGTCGAGCCGCACGATCGCGCGCTCGTCGTCGAACATGAACTCGGCCAGCGCCTTCGCGAGCTCGGTCTTCCCCACGCCGGTCGGGCCGAGGAAGACGAACGAGCCGATCGGGCGGTTCGGATCCTGCAAGCCGGAGCGGGCGCGCCGCAGCGCGTTCGAGACGGCGTCGATCGCCGCGTCCTGGCCGACGACGCGCTGGTGCAGCCGCTCCTCCATGTGGACGAGCTTCTGCACCTCGCCCTCGAGCAGACGGGCGACGGGGATCTTCGTCCAGGCGGCGACGACGGCGGCGATGTCGTCCTCGTCGACCTCCTCCTTCACCATCGGCTCGACGGCGCCGACGGCCTCGCCGCGCTCGGCCAGCTCCTGCTCGAGCGCGGGCAGGAGCCCGTAGCGGATCTCCGCCACACGCTGGAGGTCGCCGTGGCGCTCGGCCCGCTCGGCCTCCATCCGCAGCTCGTCGATCTGGCGCGTGATCTCCTTGACGCGGTCGAGCACGTCCTTCTCGCCGGCCCAGCGCGCCGCGAGCTCGTCACGACGGGTCTTGGCCTCGGCGAGCTCGCGCTCCACGGGCTCGCGCACGGCCGGCGACTCCTTCGCCATCGCGGCGAGCTCGATCTCGAGCTGCGTCACGCGCCGCTCGGCCTCGTCGAGCTCGACCGGCGAGCTGTCGATCTCCATCCGCAGCCGCGAGGCCGCCTCGTCGACGAGGTCGATCGCCTTGTCCGGCAGGAAGCGGTCGGTGATGTAGCGCTCGGAGAGAACGGCGGCGGCGGTCAGCGCCGCATCGCGGATGCGCACGCCGTGATGCGCCTCGTAGCGCTCCTTGAGGCCGCGCAGGATCGCGATCGTGTCGGCGACGGACGGCTCGCCGACGAGCACCGGCTGGAAGCGCCGCTCGAGCGCCGCGTCCTTCTCGATGTGCTTGCGGTACTCGTCGAGCGTCGTCGCGCCGACCGCACGCAGCTCGCCGCGCGCCAGCATCGGCTTGAGCAGGTTGCCGGCCGAGACGGCGCCCTCGGCGGCACCGGCGCCGACGATCGTGTGGAGCTCGTCGATGAAGAGGACGATCTCGCCCTCCGCCGCGGTGATCTCCGCCAGCACGGCCTTGAGCCGCTCCTCGAACTCGCCCCGGTACTTGGCGCCCGCGATCAGCGCGCCGACGTCGAGCGCCCAGACGCGCTTGCCCTTCAATCCCTCCGGCACGTCGCCTGCGACGATGCGCTGGGCGAGCCCCTCGGCGATCGCCGTCTTGCCGACGCCCGGCTCGCCGATCAGCACCGGGTTGTTCTTCGTGCGGCGCGAGAGCACCTGGATCGTGCGCCGGATCTCCTCGTCGCGGCCGATCACCGGGTCGAGCTTGCCCGCCTCGGCGGCAGCCGTGAGATCGCGGCCGAACTTCGTCAGCGCCTCGTAGGTTCCCTCGGGATCCTGCGTCGTCACCCGCTGGCCGCCGCGCACCTCCTTCAGCGCGCCGAGCAGCGCCTCGCGGGGCACGAGCTCGAGCGCCAGGACGAGGTGCTCGACCGAGACGAACTCGTCGTCGAGCTTGCGCGCCTCGTCGAACGCGTCGTCGAGCGCCTTGCGGAACGAGCCGCTCGCCTGTGGGGCGGCGTTCGCGCCGCTGACGGCCGGCAGCGCCCGCAGGCGCGCCTCGGCCTCGGCGAGCACGGAGCTCGGGTCGGCACCCGCCCGCTGCAGCAGCGTGCGCGGCAGCTCCTGCTCGAGCAGCGCCACCGTGAGGTGGTCGCGCGTCAGCTCCGGGTTGCCGGCGCGGCGCGCCAGCTCCTGGGCGGCGGCGACCGCCTCACCGGACTTGATCGTCAGCTTGTTGAAATCCATGTCGTTCTCCTTCAGTGTTCGGCGCGCCGGCGGCTGCGGCCGATAGAGCACGACCTCGCGCCGGTACTGCCTGTGGGTCTCGTTGATCTCGGTGCGGAGCGCTGCCTCGAGCTGCTCCATCCTCGCGCGCACCCGACGGAGCTCGTCCTCGAGCCGCAGCACGTGCTCGACGCCCGCGAGGTTGAGCCCGAGCTTCGTCGTCAGCTGCTGGATCAGGCCGAGCCGGGCGACGTCCTCCTCGGAGTAGAGCCGGGTGCCGCCGGGCGTCCGCGCGGGGGTGACGAGGCCCTTCGCCTCGTAGGCGCGGAGCGTCTGCGGGTGCATGCCGGCGAGCTCGGCGGCGACCGAGATCATGTAGCGGGGACGGTCGCTCACTGCTTGAACGCCCTGTCGCGGGGCCGCTCGCGGAGCACCTTGTCGAAGCCCTCGAGCGCCTCCTTCTCGGCCTTCGTCAGCTTCTGCGGCACGGTCACCTTGATCCGCGCGAGCAGGTCGCCCTTGCCGCCGCCCTTCAGCTTCGGCGCGCCGCGGCCCTTGACGCGCAGCAGCTTGCCGCTCTCGGTTCCGGCCGGCACCTTCAGGTTGACCGGCCCTTCGGGGGTCGGGATCTCGACCGTGGCGCCGAGCGCCGCCTCCGGGATAGGTCAGCGGCACCTCGAGCACGAGGTCGGCGTCGCGGCGCTCGTAGAGCGGCGACGGGTCGACCGAGACGACGACGAAGAGGTCGCCGGCGGGGCCGCCGTTCGCTCCCGGCTCGCCCTTGCCCTTCAGGCGCACGCGCGTGCCGTCCTTCGCCCCGGCGGGGATCTTGACGGCGTAGCGCCGCGTCACCCGCTCGTGGCCCGTGCCGCGGCAGGTCTTGCACGGCTTCTCGACGATGACGCCGTTGCCGCGGCAGCGCGGGCAGGGCTGCGAGAGCGCGAAGAGGCCGTGCGAGTCGGAGACCGTGCCGGAGCCGCCGCACTGCGGACAGGTGATGGGTGACGTTCCGGGCTCGGCGCCCGTTCCGTGACAGGTGTGGCACGGCGCGTCGATCTCGACCGGCACCCGCACCTGCGCGCCGGCGAGGGCGTCCTCGAAGGACAGCCGCACGCGCGACTCGAGGTCGGCGCCGCGCTCGGGCTGGGGCCGCGCCCGGCGGCCGCCGCCGCGGCCGAAGATGCCGCCGAACTGCCCCAGCAGGTCGGAGAGGTCGACGTTCTCGTAGGTGAAGCCGCCCGGCCCGGGACCACCCGGCCCGGCAGCCGCGCGCGCCGTTGGCGCCGAAGGTGTCGAACTGCTTGCGCTTCTCCGGCGTCGGAGAGCAGGTCGTAGGCGCCCTGGATCTCCTTGAACCGCTCCTCGGCCGCCGCGTCACCCTGGTTGGCGTCGGGATGGTTCTCGCGCGCGAGCTTGCGGTAGGCCTTCTTGACCTCGTCGTCGGTTGCCGTCTTCGGCACACCGAGGACGTCGTACGGGCTGCGGGCCATGGTTACTCCGCCACGATCACGCGGGCGGGCCGGAGCACGGCGTCGCCGAGCCGGTAGCCACGCTGCACGACCTGGATGATGGAGCCGGGCTCGACGCCCTCGGCCGGCTGGGCGAGCAGCGCCTCGTGCACGTGCGGATCGAAGATCCCCTCGGCGACGATCTCCTCCACCCCCTCGGAGGTGAGCGCGTTCGGCGAGTGCCGAGCGCGTCATCTCGACGCCCTCGATCACCTTCGCCTCCTCGTGGTGCTCGGCGGCGTCGAGCGCGCGCTCGAGGTCGTCGAGCACGGGCAGCAGCTTCGCGACGAGCCGCTCGGCCGCCCGGGCCGCGAAGGCCTGCTGATCGCGAACCGCGCGCTTGCGGTAGTTGTCGAAGTCGGCCGCGAGCCGCTGCAGGGTGGCGAGGTACTCGTCGCGCTCGGCCTCGGCCTGCGGCCAACGGGTCGAGAGCGGGTGAGGCTGAAGCCTCACCCTCCCGCCGTCGTCCGGGGGTGAGGCTTCAGCCTCACCCGCGTCGTGCGTCGAGCCAGGGCTCGGCGATCGCGTCCGTGTGGAGCTCGTCGCTCACGCCTTGGTCGCCGTCTCGTCGTCGATCACTTCGAAGTCGGCATCCTCGACGACCTCGTCCTCATCCGGAGCGTGCCTCGCCGTTCCCGGTCGCGCCGGTCGGCTGCCGGCGGCCGGCCTGGGCGTCGGCGTAGAGCGCCTGCGCGAGCGGCTGGGCCGCCTCGTTGAGCGCCTCGCGTCTTCGCCCGGATCGTCTCCAGGTCACCGCTCTCGAGCACCTGCTTGAGCTCCATCACGCGACCTTCGAGCGTCGCGGCATCTGCAGGGTCGAGCTTGTCGCGGTGCTCGGCCAGCGACTTCTCGGTCTGGTAGGCGAGGGACTCGGCCATGTTCTTCGCGTCGGCGAGCTCGCGCAGCTTGTGCGCCTCGTCGGCGTGTGCCTCGGCGTCCTTCACCATCTTCTGGACCTCGTCCTCCGACAGGCCCGAGCCGCCCTCGATCTTGATCTGCTGCTCGTTGCCGGTGCCGTTGTCCTTGGCCGTGACGTGGATGATCCCGTTCGCGTCGATGTCGAACGACACCTCGATCTGCGGCATCCCACGCATTGCCGGCGCGATGCCGACGAGCTGGAACTTGCCGAGGGTCTTGTTGAACGACGCCATCTCCGACTCGCCCTGGAGCACGTGGATCTCGACCGACGGCTGGTTGTCCTCGGCCGTCGAGAAGGTCTCCGACTTGCGCGTCGGGATCGTCGTGTTGCGCTCGATCAGCTTCGTCATCACGCCGCCCTTGGTCTCGATGCCGAGCGACAGCGGGGTGACGTCGAGCAGGAGCACGTCCTTGACCTCGCCCTTGAGGACGCCGCCCTGGATCGCTGCGCCGACCGCGACGACCTCGTCGGGGTTGACGCCCTTGTGCGGCTCCTTGCCGAGCAGCTCGGTGACCTTCTCCTGCACCGCCGGCATGCGGGTCATGCCGCCGACGAGCACGACGTGGTCGATCCCGGAGGCCTCGATGCCCGCGTCGGCGAGGGCCTGCTTGGTCGGGCCGACCGTCCGCTCGAGCAGCGCGCTCGTCAGCTCGGTCAGCTTCGCCCGCGTCAGCTGCAGGTCGAGGTGCTTCGGGCCCTCGGCCGTCGCCGTGACGAACGGCAGGTTGATCTGCGTCGTCATCGTCGACGACAGCTCGATCTTCGCCTTCTCCGCCGCCTCGTAGAGCCGCTGGAGGGCCATCTTGTCGGCACCGAGGTCGATGCCCTGATCCTTCTTGAACTCGGCCGTCATCCAGTCGACGATGACCTTGTCGAAGTTGTCGCCGCCGAGGTGGTTGTCGCCGTTCGTCGACTTGACCTCGAAGACGCCGTCGCCGAGCTCGAGCACCGACACGTCGAACGTGCCGCCGCCGAGGTCGAAGACGAGGATCGTCTGGTCGGCGCCTTCCTTGTCGAGCCCGTAGGCGAGCGCTGCCGCCGTCGGCTCGTTGATGATCCGGACGACGTTGAGGCCGGCGATCTTGCCGGCGTCCTTCGTCGCCTCGCGCTGCGCGTTGTTGAAGTACGCGGGCACCGTCACGACGACGTCGCTGACGGTCTCGCCGAGGAACGCCTCTGCGTCCGTCTTCAGCTTCTGCAGGATCATCGCGCTGATCTCCGGCGGTGCGAACTGGCGGTCGTCGGCCGACGACGCGCGCGTCGCCGTTGTCGCCCTGGACGACCTCGTAGGGGACGATCGTCATCTCGTCCGAGACCTCTTCCCACTTGCGCCCCATGAACCGCTTGATCGACGAGATCGTGTTCTGGGGGTTCGTCACCTGCTGGCGCCGCGCGGGCGCCCCGACGAGCCGCTGGCCGTCCTTCGCGAACGCGACGACGGACGGCGTCGTGCGGCCGCCCTCGGCGTTCGGGATCACGGTCGGCTCGCCGCCCTCGAGCACCGCCATGCAGCTGTTCGTGGTGCCGAGGTCGATTCCGATGGTCTTCGCCATGTGTGTGTTCCTTCCGTTTCTGAGCTTGAGTCTGAGTGACTGAGATAAATCTGAGTCAGATCATATCAGATTACGGAGGCGATCTCAGCGCGAGAGGCCGATCAGGATCCCGCCCGCGACGACGAAGCAGGCGCCGAGCACGAGCCGGCGCCCGACGCCCTCGATCTGGCGCAGGAACAGCGCCGAGAGCCCCACGCCCCACAGCGACTCGGTCGCGACGAGCGGCGCCACGATGCTGAGGCGGCCGCGGAAGAACGCCTCGTAGAGCGAGACGTACGAGAGCCCGAACAGCACTCCGGCGGGCACGAACGCGGGCCACGAGGTGACGCTCAGGCGTCGCCGCCCGACGAGCACCGCCGCGAGGATCGTCAGCGCTCCCGCCAGCAGGGTGGCGCTGATCGCGAGCTCGGGAGCAACATCGGTGTCGATCGCGACCCAGCGGACGAAGGTGTCGCGGAGCGCGAAGGCGAGCGCCCCGGCGAGCGCGAAGACGAGCCCGATCGTCTTCACGTGCTCGGGCCGGCCCGACTCGCTCGCGAGCACGATGCCGCCGGCGACGATGAGGAGCGCGCCGAGGGCGACGCCCGCAGCGAGCGGCTCGCCGAGGAGCAGGGCCGCGAACGTGACGGCGAAGAGCGGCGCCATGCCGACCGTCGCGGAGGCCCGCGACGGGCCGGCATCGCGGATCGCCAGGGTGAAGAGGACCTGCGAGACGCCGGGCCCGAGGATGCCGGCGAGTGCGAACGGCCACACGGCGGCGACGTTCCAGTCGCCGGCGATCGCTGCCGCCACGAGCGCGACGCCGAGCGCGGGGATGACGGTGAAGAGCGCGCCGCAGAGCGGGTCGTCGCCGCGGGCGAGCGCCGGCCGGAGCGCGACGGTCATCGCCTCCGAAGAGCGCCGCCGAGCAGAGCGCGAGGACGACCGCGTCCATCAGGCCGGCTCGGCGCCGGGCCGCCGCGCGAGGCGACGGAGCGTCGCGGCCGCGGCAGGCTCCGCGAGCAGGATCCCCGCGAGCATCACGGCGCAGCCCGCCCAGCCGAGGACGCCGAGCCGCTCCGAGAGCAGCAGCACGCCGAAGAGCGCGGCGAACGGCGCCTCGAGCGTGAACACGAGCGCTGCCCGGGCCGCCGTCGTTCGCGACTGCACCCAGGTCGCGACGAGGTAGCCGAGCGCCCCGGCGAACACGCCGGTGACGACGAGGGCGAACCAGACGGTGCCGCCCTCGGGCATCGTCAGCTCACCCCGCGAGACGGCGATCACGGTGAACGCGAGGCAGGCCACGGCCATCTGGAGGAACGTGAGCGCGCGGGCGTCGTACCGCGGCGCGAACCGCTCCATCGCGACGATCTGGAACGACTGGGCGACGGCATTCCCGAGCACGAGGGCGTTGCCGAGCGCCGACCCGCCGGGCACGCCGTTCAGCATCAGCAACCCGGCGACGGCGAGCGCGACTCCGACCCACGCCGCGGCGGCGACCGGCGTGCGAAAGAGGATCAGCGCGATGATCGGCGTCAGCACGACGTAGAGGCCGGTGATGAACCCCGTGCTCGACACCGTCGTCAGGTCGAGCCCGGCCGTCTGCAGGCCGTAGGCCGTCGCGAGGAGGGCGCCTGCACCGACCCCGCCGACGACCCCGCTCCACGGCAGGTGGTGCAGCGAGCGCCAGGCGAACGGCAGCGAGCACGAGCGTCGAGATGCCGAATCGGACCGCGAGGAACGCGAACAGCGGGTAGATCGCGACCGCATCCTGCACCGGCACGAACGTGTAGCCCCAGATCGCGGTGACGCCGATCAGCGCAACCATGGGCGAAAGCGCGCAGGCGCGGGAGAGGCGCGGCCTGGGCATCCGCGCAGGCTACTGGCCGATCGGGCAGGCGAGCCTCCTGCACCCGCAGCGGGGTACCCTGAGCCGGAGATGACCACAACGGCCACACGATCGACACCCTGGGCAGGCCGGTCCGCGACCTCCGGATCTCCGTCACCGACCGCTGCAACTTCCGCTGCGTCTACTGCATGCCCAGGGAGGTGTTCGGTCGCGGCTACCGCTTCATGGACCGCAAGGAGCTCCTCAGCTTCGAGGAGATCGAGCGGCTCGCGGGCGCGTTCGTCGCGCACGGCGTCGAGAAGATCCGGATCACGGGCGGCGAGCCGCTCCTCCGCCGCGACCTCGAGCTGCTGATCGAGCGCCTGGCCGCGCTCGGCGGCCTCGACGTGGCGCTGACGACGAACGGTGCGCTGCTGCCCCAGAAGGCCGAGGCGCTCGTCGCCGCCGGCCTCCAGCGCGTCACCGTCAGCCTCGACTCGCTGGACGACGAGACGTTCCGCGCCATGAACGACGTCGGCTTCCCCGTCAGCCGCGTGCTCGACGGCATCGCGGCCGCCTCCGCCGCCGGTCTCGGCGTCAAGGTGAACGCCGTCGTCAAGCGCGGCGTCAACGAGCACCAGGTCGTCGAGCTCGCGCGGCACTTCCGCGGCACCGGCCACATCCTGCGCTTCATCGAGTACATGGACGTCGGCGCCACGAACGGCTGGCGCCTCGACGACGTCGTCTCGGCGGCGGAGATCGTGGCGCTGATCGGCGCCGAGTTCCCGCTCGAGCCGGCCGAGGAGAACTATCGGGGCGAGGTCGCCCGGCGCTGGCGCTATCGCGACGGCGGCGGCGAGATCGGCGTGATCGCCTCCGTCACCCAGCCGTTCTGCGGCGACTGCACCCGCTCGCGCATCTCGGCCGAGGGTCGCCTCTACACCTGCCTGTTCGCCACCAAGGGGCACGATCTCCGCGCGCTCCTGCGCGGCGGCGCCGACGACGCGGAGCTGCACGCCATGATCGGCCGGGTCTGGAGCAGGCGCACCGACCGCTACTCGGACGAGCGCTCGTCGCTGACGGCCGATATCCCGCGCGTCGAGATGTCCTATATCGGCGGCTGACTCGGCCGATTCGGCCGTGGCGCGGGATTGAGGTGACCTGCTGCGGCGTTAGACTGTCTTGAGATGACCAGCTACACACAGTCCGAATCCGGGCCGGAAACCCGGCGGCTGCCGCGCGGCTGGGGCCATCTGGCCCTCAACGTCGCCTTCTGGCTCGGGTTCTACGTGATCTACCAGGCAGCCCGCGGCCTCGCCGACCGCGACGTCACGACGGCGTTCTGGAACGGGCTCCACGTGATCCGGATCGAGCAGTGGACCGGAACCCTGTTCGAGCCGACGATCCAGGGATTCGTCGACTCCTCGCAGGTGCTGATCAAGGCGACGACCTACACCTACTGGCTCTCCCAGTTCGTGATCGTCGGCGCCACGCTGCTCTGGGTCTACTTCAAGCACCACGATCGCTTCGCCGGCTTCCGGAACTGGCTGATCGGAGCGAACATCGTCGGGCTCGTCTGTTACGTGATCCTCCCGACGGCGCCGCCGCGGATGTTCCCGGCCTGGGGCTTCGTCGACACGCTCGCCGAGTACTCGGGCGTCAACCACGGGAGCACCGTGATCGCGCTGACGTCCAACCCGTACGCCGCGATGCCGTCGCTCCACTCGATGGACGCGTTCATCGTCGGCGTCGTCATGTTCGGCGTCTGCCGCAGCCTCTGGGCGCGGGCGATCTGGCTGCTGTGGCCGGCCTGGGTCTGGTTCTCGGTCATCGGGACCGGCAACCACTACTGGCTCGACGTGGTCGCCGGCGTCGCGATCGCGATTCTCACGGGACTCGCCTTCTTCCGCCGCCAGGTGTTCCGGCGCTGGCGCCAGCCACTCACCGCGTGACGGAGCCGCCCGCGCAGGGCCCGCGCGTCAGCGAGCTCGACCGGGTCAAGCAGGAGTACACGCAGGCGGCCCGGCAGATCCTGCAGCGCTCGATGAAGGGCGTCGCGAAGACGAAGCTGACGCCCGACATGCTGACGATGGCCGGAGTGACGCTCTGCCTCGTCGGCGCCGTGCTCGTCGGCTTCGAGGAGCGCAACCCGAAGCTCTTCTTCTGGCTCGGCGGGATCCTCTTCATCGTCGGCTCGGTGGCCGACATCCTCGACGGCGCGCTCGCCCGGGCGGCGAGCAAGGGCACGGTCTTCGGCGCGTTCCTCGACTCGACGTTCGACCGTCTCGGCGAGGCGGCGATGCTCGCGGCGATCGGGCTCGTGTTCGCGCGCGAGGGCAACGACATCGCCCTCGTCGCCGCCTTCGCAGCGGTGATCGGCTCGTTCCTCGTCTCGTACACGCGCGCGAAGGCGGAGGCGCTCGGGTTACGCGGCGACGTCGGCTTCGGCTCGCGCGTCGAGCGCGTCGTGCTGATCTCGATCGGGCTCGGCCTCGCGCCGTGGGGCTGGCTGCAGTGGCCGATCTACCTCCTCGCCGCGATGGCGTGGATCACGGTGATCCAGCGGATCCTCTTCGTGCGCCGGCAGCTGCGCGAGCTCGCTGCAGAAGCCTAGAGGCGCCTCGACGCGGCGCCAGGCTCCAGCCTGCGCGTCGCCTATCCGCGTCAGGATCTCGCGCTAGCAGCCTGGCGCTATCCAACGAACCACGCTATACTGCTAGCAGTTTGACTGCTAGCACTTCTCCACGTAAGGGCGTCCTCGTTCGGACGCCCTCCTCCCTGAAGGAGGCTCTCGTCCGCGAGACCGCCCGCCGGGGAGCGAGCCTCAACGACGTTGCCGTCGGCATCCTCGCCGATGCCTTCGGCGTCGAGGTGACGCCGACGAACCGGCGCAGCCCGCTGCCGGGCTCGAGCCCGGTCGTGCTCCTCCGCATGCCCGAGGAGCTCAAGTCCGCGATCCAGGCCGAGGCGTTCCGTCTCGGCTCCAACACGAACGACGTCATCCTCTCCGCACTGTCGGACGAGCTCGGCGTGCCGTTTCAATCGAATCGCCAATCGAACCCTCGACGGTCTGTGCCCTTCGGGGGCGGCCGCAGAAAGGATCATTCCATGGCCGCAACCAACGGCTCCACGAACGGCAAGGCGCGCTCCAAGGACAAGGTGCGCGTCGCAATCATCGGCGTCGGCAACTGCGCCAACTCCCTGCTCCAGGGAGTCGAGTACTACAAGGACGCCGACCCCGACGCCTTCGTGCCGGGCCTGATGCACGTCGACCTCGGCGGCTATCACATCTCCGACATCGAGTTCACGGCCGCGTTCGACGTCGTCAAGGGCAAGGTCGGCGTCGACCTGGCCGACGCGATCTGGGCGCACCCGAACGACACGATCAAGTTCGCCGACGTCCCGAAGACCGGCATCACGGTCTCGCGCGGGATGACGCACGACGGCATCGGCAAGTACCTCGCCGAGGTCGTCGAGAAGGCGCCGGGCGAGACGGCCGACATCGTCAAGATCCTCAAGGAGACGGGCACCGACGTCGTCGTCAACTACCTCCCCGTCGGCTCGGAGGCCGCTGCGAAGTGGTACGCCGAGCAGATCCTCGAGGCCGGCGTCGCGATGGTCAACTGCATGCCCGTCTTCATCGCCCGTGAGTCGTACTGGCAGAAGCGCTTCGAGGCGGCCGGGCTGCCGATCATCGGCGACGACATCAAGTCGCAGGTCGGCGCGACGATCTCGCATCGCGTCCTCACGAGCCTCTTCCGCGAGCGCGGCGTCCACCTCGACCGCACGATGCAGCTGAACGTCGGCGGCAACTCGGACTTCCGCAACATGCTGGAGCGCGAGCGGCTCGAGTCGAAGAAGATCTCGAAGACGAACGCCGTCACCTCGATGCTCGACTACGACCTCGGCGAGGGCAACGTCCACGTCGGCCCGTCGGACTACGTGCCGTGGCTGACCGACCGCAAGTGGGCCTACATCCGCATGGAGGGCACGGCGTTCGGCGACGTGCCGCTGAACCTCGAGCTCAAGCTCGAGGTGTGGGACTCGCCGAACTCGGCCGGCATCGTGATCGACGCCGTCCGGCTCGCCAAGCTGGCGCTCAACAACGGCGTCGCGGGCGCGCTCGAGGCTCCCTCGAGCTACCTGATGAAGTCGCCGCCCGTCCAGATCGTCGACGACGAGGCACACGCGAACACCGAGAAGTTCATCAAGCAGTACGGCCTCAAGACGGAGAAGAAGGCGAAGGCAGCCGCCAAGTAGGTCGCGCTCGACCAGCCGTCGTACGTCGTGAAGGGCTCACCTCGGTGGGCCCTTCACGTTCTGCGGCTCAGACGGCGCGCGGCGCGGTGTCGTCGGCCGTGAAGCCGATCTCGCGGTGGGTCGTGTCGCAGAACGGCTTGTTCTTCGAGTGGCCGCAGCGACAGAGCACGATCGAGCTCCCCGGCGGCAGCTCGAACGGCACCTCGTCGGCGTCGATGATCGTCACCGGGCCCGGTGACCTTGAGCGGGCCGTTTGCCCGCACCTGAATCGTGACGTCGGTCATGACTCGACTCTAGCGGGCGGTTCGGGCGCAGGGCTAGAATCGACGCACGATGGGGCTCCGCATCTGCTTCGTGACGCCGTTCTCGTGGTCACAGCCAAACGACGTCAACGAGCACGTGCGCGGAGCGGCGGCAGCGTTGCGCCGGCGCGGCCACGCGGTCACGGTGGTGGCTCCCTCGTCGCGCGCAGCCGACCTGCTCGAGGGGAGGCGCGCCCTGCAGCGCGGCGTGATCGGTGACGTCGTCGCGATCGGCGCCGCGGTTCCGACGTCGCTGAGCGAGCGGGTCGCGCTGCCGATGGGCGTTCGCGCCAACCTCGCCGCCACGCTCGCGCTCGGCGCGTTCGACGTCGTCCACGGGTTCGAGCCCGGGCTCCCGAGCCTCTCGTCGACGGCGCTGCTCGAGGCCGAGACCACGACGGCCGCGACGTTCTTCTCGACCGAGCGCATCGCGATTGCCCCGCGCAAGAACCAGCGGGCGAAGTTCCTCGCCCGGGTCGACGCGCTCCTCGGCACGTCGGAGGCGGCCGTCGAGCGGGCCTCGGAGCGGTATCCCGGCGACTACCAGACGATCCCGCTCGGGATCGACACGGAGTGCTTCGCGCCGGCGAGGAAGCGGAAGCTGATCGTCGTCGAGCTTGCTCCCGGGCAGAGCGCGGTCGCCCGGGCGGTGCTGCGCCTGCTGCCGACCCTGCCCGGCTGGGAGGTCGTGCTCGCGCGCACGGCACCGCTGACGCGCCGCCCGACGATCCCGGCGGCGGTGCGCGACCGGGCGCGGACGAGGTCGCTCGTGAAGCCGGAGGCGCGGCGGTCGACGCTGGCCGAGGCCGCCATCTTCGTGCCTGCCCCCGGCGGCAGCGCCCGGCTGCTGCTCGAGGCAGGCGTCGAGCGGCTGCGCGATCGCCGATCCCGCGGGCCTCGCCGAGCAGCCGGAGCTCGCGGCCGCGTCCGTGGCGCGGCTCGTCGAGGACGAGGCTCTCCGCGCGAGCTCGGGCGAGAAGGCCCGTGCGACCGCGCTGCAGAGCGACTTCGACAGAGCTCGCGAAGCGGCTCGAGGACGTGTACACGCACACCGCCGGCCGGCGGCGCCCGGTCGCGCACGCGACGCACCCCGACGGCGATCCCCTCGGCGACCGCGACTGGATCGTCGTCGACCTCCACATGCACACCCACCGCTCCCACGACTGCTCGATCGAGCCGAAGGCGCTGGTCGAGCACGCGGAGGCAGAAGGGCTCGGGGCGATCGCCGTCACCGACCACAACGTCTTCGCCGGCGCTCTCGAGACCGTCGAGCATCGCCCGGCACCGGAAGCTGATCGTGATCCCGGGCGAGGAGGTCAAGACCGACAACCAGGGCGAGATCATCGGGCTCTTCCTCAAGGAGGAGATCCCGCGCGGGATGACGTTCACCGAGACGATCGAGGCGATCCGCGCCCAGGACGGGATCGTCTACATCCCCCACCCGTTCGACCGCATGCACGCGATCCCGTCGCCCGCGACGCTGCTTGCGCCATCTGCCGGAGATCGACGTGCTCGAGGTCTACAACGCACGGCTGATGTTCGAGGCCTACAACGACGAGGCGCTCCGGTTCCAGCGCAAGTACGGCCTGCTCGCCGGTGCGGGCTCCGATGCGCACGTGCTCCAGGGCGTCGGAACCGGAGCGCTCAGGATGCGCCGTTTCGACGGGCCGGAGGAGTTCCTGCTGTCCCTCCGGAGCGCCGAAGTGCTGCGCCGGCCGAAATCGCTCGCCTACCTGCAGTCCCTCAAGTGGGCCGCTCAGGTCAAGGAGAAGGTCCTCTAGAGCAGAAGTTGAGGGAGCCCCCGTGACTGCTGCCGTGCCCACCGACGAGATCTACGAGCGCTACCTTCGGAAGGCGATTGGCGAGATCAACGAGCTCCAGGCGGAGCTCCTCGCCCTCGCCGACGAGACGCACGTTCCCGTCCTCGGCTCGGGCCATCCGCTCGCCGACATCTTCCTCCTCAAGCACGCTCCGCAGCCGGCCGAGATCACCGAGGGCGTGGCGTTCTTCGGCCGCGCCGGCAACGCCCTGCTCAAGTCGTTGCAGCGCCTCGGCGTCGATCCGCTCGCGATCTACGGGACGAACTGCCTCAAGTTCGGCACCGAGGACGACGAGCAGGCGACACCGTGGCTCACGCGTGAGCTCCACATCGTGCAGCCGAAGCTCCTGGTCGTGATGGGCACGGACGCCGTCGGTTCCTCGACGCGCTCGCGTTCCCGCTCGCCGATCCACTCGCCGACTGCGAGCCGGGGACGGTGGCGCGGTTCACGCCGACGATCGAGGCGATCGTGACGCCCGACATCGACGCCGCGCTCGACGACGAGGCCGCGAAGACGGCGTTCTGGGCCGCCTTCAAGGCGCTTGGGCCATGGTGGGCGCAGCTACCGCCGTACTGAGCCGCCGCCGGGCTGCGGGCCTCGCCGCCGTCCTCGCGGCGCTCATCGTCTGGGATGCCTGGGCGGGCGTGCTCCCGAACGTCGGCCTCTGGCCCGACGTCCTGATCGCCGCCTTCATCGTCCTCCCCGTCACCTTCGCGGTGCCGTGGCTCGTGCTCCCCGTTGCCCCGAGCCGGGCGGTCGCCGTGCTCGCGGTGATCCTCGTCGCTCTCGCCGCGCTCTTCTATCTCGTCGGGTTCGGCTCGCTGTTCAACGTCACGAAGCTCCTCGCCCTGACCGCGATCGGGTTCCTCTTCGTCCAGGCCTTCGAGGCGCTCTCCTGGGTGGTGCTGATCGCCGTCATCATCCCGTGGGTCGACGCGCTCTCGGTCTGGCGCGGGCCGACGAACTACGTCGTCTCGGAGAAGCCGAGCCTGTTCGAGCGCATCTCGATCGAGTTCCGGCTCCCCGGCGAGACCGGCTCGGCGAACATCGGGCCGCCCGACATCCTCTTCTTCGCCCTCTTCCTCGGCGGCCGCGTCCCGCTTCGGCCTGAGAGTGACCTGGACCTGGCTGTCGATGGTCGGGCTGCTCGCGCTGACGCTGATCATGACGACCGTGTTCGACTTCGACGGCCTCCCGGCTCTGCCGGCGATCGCGCTCGGATTCCTGCTGCCGAACGCCGACCTGCTCTGGCGGCACTGGCGGGAGCGCGGTCTCGAGGTGCGCGAGCGAGGGGTGAGGCTTACGCCTCGCGTCGTCGACGCGGCTCACGCTCCACCAGCTCGAGCAGGTTGACGCTCTCGATGTGCGGCGTGTGCGGGAACATGTCGACCGGCACGCACCGGCGGAGCTCGTAGCCGAAGTCCTCGCGCAACGTCTTCAGGTCGGACGCGAGGGTGGTCGGGTTGCACGACACGTAGACGATCCGCGGTGCCTGCAGCCGTGCCATCCGGCGGAGCGCCTTGCCGGCGAGCCCGGCGCGCGGCGGATCGACGACGACGACGTCCGGCGGGCCGGCGCGCTCGAGCAGCTCCTCCAGCGCGAGCGAGACGTTGCCCGCGAAGAACGCGGCATTCGAGATCTCGTTCAGCTCGGCATTCTCGATCGCGCAGGCGACCGACTCCTCCGAGATCTCGACGCCCCAGACGGTGAGCGCCTGCGAGGCGAGTGCGAGCCCGATCGTGCCGGTGCCGCAGTAGAGGTCGTAGACCGTCTCGCCGCCCGTCAGCCCGGCGAAGTCGCGCGCGATCGAGTACAGCGTCTCGGCCATCTCGGTGTTCGTCTGGAGGAACGCGTTCGGCCGCACGCGGAAGCGCAGCCCGAGAATCTCCTCCTCGATCGCGTCCTCGCCCCAGAGCAGCACGGTCGGGAGGTTGGTCACCTCGGCGGGCGTGTCGTTGATCGCCCAGTGGATCGACCGCACCTCGGGGAAGCGGCGCAGCACCTCGATCAGGTACCCCTCCTCGAACTTCTCGCCCCTTGCCGGTGACGAGCTGCACGAGCACCTGGCCCGTGTTGCGGCCCTCGCGCAGGACGAGGTGCCGGAGGTAGCCGTTCTGGGTGCCCTGGTCGTACGCCTCGAGCTTCTCCTCGCGCGCCCACACCTGCACCGCGTCGCGGATCGCGTTGCCGAGCTCGGTCGTCAGCAGGCAGACCTCGATCGGGAGCACCTCGTCCCAGCGTCCGGCGCGATGGAAGCCGAGCGCCGGCCCGTCCTCGGTCTGCGTGAACGAGTACTCGAGCTTGTTGCGATAGCCGTACTGCGAGGCGGCGGGCACGATCGGCTCGACCGGCGGATTCTCGATCCGACCGAGCCGTGTGAGCGCGTCGCGCACCTGGGCTTCCTTCGCCTCGAGCTGCTTGTCGTAGGCGTAGTCCTGGAACCGGCAGCCGCCGCAGGCGCCGAAGTGCGGGCACGGCGCGACGACGCGGTCGGGGCCGGGCGAGAGCACCTCGAGCATCGTCGCCTCGGCGAAGCCACGCTTGACCTTCGTCACGCTGGGCGCGCACGGTGTCGCCGGGCAGGCCGCGCCGGACGAAGACGACGAATCCGTTCAGCCGCGCGACGCCGTTGCCGCCGTAGGCGAGCGAGTCGACATGGAGCTCGAGCTCCTCACCGGTGCGAACAGGGGCGGCCATAGGGGGCGGAGCGTAGCGGGGACGGGCCCGCACTCCGCGTCACTGCAGGACGGAGACGTACACGGAGCGCTCGCGCGGGCCGTCGAACTCGCAGAAGAAGATGCCCTGCCAGACCCCGAGCGCGAGCGTGCCGTCGTCGCGGAGCGGGATCACGACGCTCGGCCCCATGAACGCGGCACGGATATGCGTGGGGGCGTTCTCCTCCCCCTCCTCGATGTGCTGCCACGACCAGTCGGACGGGACGATGCGCTCGAGCGCCGTCTCGAAGTCGCGCGCCACGGCAGGGTCGGCATGCTCGTTGATCGTCACGCCCGCGGTCGTGTGCGGGACGTAGACGAGCACCGCTGCGCCGCGCTGCCCGTCGACCGCATCGCTCACGAGCCGCGTGATATCGACGAGCTGGCTCTGCCGCTCGGTTCGGACCTTCAGCTCGACCACGGTGCGTCTCTAGAGCGCCCCACCCGCAGCGGGCGGCGCACCCGCCTCGAGCGGGTTCGAGCCCCCGGACTCGCGCGCGAGGTAGTCCTCGACGAGCATCACGTTGTCCTTGAGCCGCTCGACCACCTGGAGGAGCGCCGACATCGACGAGACCTCCTCGCGCTGCTCCTGCAGGAACCAGTGCATGAACTGCTCGGCGACGAGATCGCCGGCCTCGCGCGCCGTGACGGCGAGCTGCGAGATCTGGGCGGTGACCCGCTTCTCCTGGTCGAGCGCGAGCGCGACGGGAGCGACATCGTCGGCGAAGGACGTCTGAGGTGCAGCGACGGCCGGGATGATCACCGTCGTCGCCGGAGTCGAGGAGGTACTGCACCATCATCATCGCGTGGTTTCGCTCCTCGAGCGACTGCTGGTAGAAGTGCGCCGCGAGCTGGGGCAGCGTCTCGCTGTCGTAGTGAACCGCGATCGCGATGTACTGCTGCGAGGCCGCGAACTCGTACGCGATCTGCTCGTTGAGTTTCTCCTGAAAGGTGGGCATGGCCTGGAATCTAGCGCCCCGGGCTAGCATCCCCTCATGGCAGGCATCCCTGACACGCCTCAAGGGCCGCAGCTACACGCGGGTCTCCGACTGGTCGCGCGAGGAGCTCGAGCTCGCGATCGACCTGGCCGACGAGCTGAAGCAGGAGCGCATCCGCCGCAAGGAGCTGCGCGTGCTGCCCGGGCGCACGATCGGGATGATCTTCCACAAGCCGTCGACGCGCACGCGCGTCGGCTTCGAGGTCGGGATCGCCGAGCTCGGGGGCATGGCGCTCTACCTCCCGGCCGCCGACCTGCAGCTTGCGCGCGGCGAGAGCTACCGCGACACGGCGCTCGTGCTCTCCCGCTTCGTCAGCGCGCTCCTGATTCGCACGTTCGATCAGGCCGAGGTCGACACGTTCGCGGAGCACGCATCGATTCCGGTGATCAACGGGCTCACCGACCTCGCCCACCCGCTCCAGGCCCTCGCCGACGCGATGACGATCCGCGAGCAGCTCGGAGGGCTCGAGGGCGTCAAGCTCACGTATCTCGGCGACGGCAACAACGTCTGCCACTCGCTGATGCGCCTGGCAGCGCGGTTCGGGATGCACTTCACCGCTGCCTGCCCGGCCGGCTACGAGCCGTTGCCGGAGATCGTCGCGGCCGCCCGGGCCGACGCCGAGCTGAGCGGCGGCTCGGTCAGCGTCACGACCGACCCGCTCGAGGGCGCCGACGACGCCGACGTGCTCTACACCGACGTGTGGACGAGCATGGGCCAGGAGGAAGAGCGCGAGCAGCGGCTCCTCGATCTCGAGCGGTTCAGCCTCGACGGCGAGCTGCTGTCGATGGCGAAGCGCAGCGCCGTCGCGATGCATTGCCTGCCGGCCCACGTCGGCGAGGAGATCGCCGAGGACGTGCTCTACGGGCCGCGCTCGCTCGTCTGGGACCAGGCCGAGAACCGCCTCCACACCCAGAAGGCGGTCATGGCACTGGTGATCCGCTAGGGGCCGACGTTGACCTTCGACGATCACGTCGCCGCCGCGCTCGACTCCCTGCCGCCCGACCTGGCGGCGGCGCTCCAGAACGTCGCCGTCGTCGTGGAGGACGAGCACCCCGACGACCCCGACCTGTTCGGTCTCTACGAAGGCACGCCGCTGCCCGATCGAGGCGACATGGCGGGCAGCCTCCCCGATCGAATCACGATCTTCCGGCTCCCGCTCGAGGACGAGTTCGACGATCCGGAGGCGCTCGAGCGCGAGATCCGGATCACCGTCCTGCACGAGCTGGGCCACTACTTCGGCCTCGACGAGGACCGGCTCGCGGAGCTCGGCTACGAATGACAGGCGCGCTCGACGTCATCCTCTGGATCGCCTTCGGGGCCGGCGCGATCGCAATAGTTGCGTTTCTGTTGCGTGGCCCCGACTGACGGGAATGTCGCCGTTCCATCGGTCGTTGGACAAAGCATGAACATTCATTGCGAGCATTCACGAAGAGATCGACGAGATCAGCGAGCGCCGCGCGGAGCTCTGGCATCGGCTTTCCAACGGCCGTGACCCGGAGCTGGTGAAGCAGATCAAGGCGCTCGACGATCAGCTCGACACGCTCTGGAACGAGCACCGCGCGATTCGCGCCCGCATTCGCTTCGGCGAGCGGGAGCAGATCGTGAAGCGCGCCCGGGCGGAAGAGCGCCTCGAGCGCGCCGCCTGACGAACGCTTTCGGCGGGGGCGCCGCAGGGATGCGGCCGCCCCCGCCGTACAATCGAACGGATGGCGTTCAAACGACGTGAAGAGCCGACGACGGTCGAAGACGAGCGCGCGGCACTGCGCGCTCAGCATGCCGCGCTCGAGGACCTGAAGCGCCAGCTGAACGAACGCGTCGAGGCGGTGCGGGCACGGGAGCTCGAGCTGCATCACGCGCTCGCCGAGACGAACAGCCTGCCGCCGGGCAATCGTGCCACGAACAATGCCGAGACCTCCATCGACGCACAGCGTCGCGAGCAGGCGGTCGCGCAACGCGAGCGGGCCGTCGCCGCGGCGGAGGCCGAGCTCGCCGCGCGGACGCGCCAGCTCGAGCTCGACCCGGCCAGCGCGGAAACCATGGTCGGCGTCCCGGTGCCCGTGACCGCACCGCCGGCCGAGCCGGACGCCGAGCGGCTCGCGCAGATCGAGGCACGCCTCGCCGAGCTGCGCGACGCCGAGAAGCTCTTTCTCCGCACCCGCGACGAGCTCGCCGCCCGCAGCGAGGCGGTTGCAGCCCGCGAGCGCCTCGTCTCCCAGAAGGAGCGCGAGCTCGACGACCGCGAGGACGGCGTCGGGCAGTGGGCAAGCCCCGGGCTGACGGAGATGGAAGCGCGCCTCCGTCGCCTCGAGCAGCAGCAGGACCCGAGCGAGCAGACCATGGGCTTCTCGGGCGGCCTGCGCAAGCTGCAGCAGGGGACGACCCGGCCGCAACGGGACGACTGAGGAACGCTACGCTGTAGGACGCTCGGGGCGTTAGCTCAGCTGGGAGAGCGCCGCCTTTGCAAGGCCCCCCGACCCTCGAATCGCAGCTTAAGAAGCCAGCCTCGCAAAGCAAGAGAGGGCCGGCCACGGTTTCGAACCACTAGACGCCATCGAGACTAACCCGCGAACGAACCTCAGCCCTCCCTGGCAGCGTAAGACGGCGCGTGCGTACACACAAGTGTCTTACAGGGACGTGTCCTGTTCGGACACCCCGAGCAACGCTGGCCCTACGGGTCGAATCCTGTTCGCCTGGAGCTCCTACGTCTCGCGCACCTTAGGAGGCACGTCGGGAGGTTTCGGGCTCTCGGCCGGGGTTCTGGCGGGTAGGGCCAGCAACCACAGCGTACTCCCTTCTGACGCCGAAACGCTGAGGGCTCGAGGCCGGGCACCCTGGCCGACCCCACCCACCCGTGCGCAATCTTTCCGCGCATACCCGTGCCTCCGCTCAAATCGTTCGGAGGATTGTTCAGATTGCCATTTCCACCACTCCAGAAAGCAGAGCTATGACAGACCAGGAAGACACGACCGACGAAGACACCGATGGTGTCAGGCGCGGCGAGGCCGCTGAAAGCCTCGATGCTCGAGGCCGGATCGAGGAAGCCCTAGACGGTGTTCTAGACCGGGAGACGCTGGACGTTCTCCTGAAAGAAGGTCTGGCCGTCACGAAGCAGGCCCGTGGTTGGTGCCCGAACTGCAAGAAGGCGGTACAGGTGGACATTCCGGACTCAAAGGCGGTTGTGTCTGCGATGGGCGAGCTCCTGACGCAGGCGAAGGGTAGGCCGGAGCAGGAGGTTCTGGACGATCAGCACGTCACGGTTTTCTACAGCGTCATCACGACCTGTAGTCACGGCGATGACGACGAAGTGATTCAGAACGGCAAGAAGCTGAATCCTGAAGAGGCTGCGCGATACATCGCGGAGCACGCCATCGAAACGAAGGGATCAGCCAACCGAATCGGCGCGTAGCCATCCACTCAGGGCCATTGCCCCGGTGTCGAGTGAGAGGACGCTGGCGCAGGCGAGTCCGTCGTACGCCTGGGTACCCGGACACCTGGCCTATCTCTCGCCTTCAAGCGTGATCTTGGGCGGATTTCGCGCGAGGATCTCGACACAGTCGTCGTAGGTCGCGATCACGAACGACCATCCGTCATCGGTGCCACTGAAGAACGAGAGGAAGCTCTTCAGTCCAGCGGTGGTTCCTCACTCGAAAGGTGCTGTGCCCTGGTTGGTTGGGCGACAACCCTCTCGACGCCCACATGTCGAGCAGTCCGTGTTCATCGAGAACTCGGAAGGCGCGGACCTCCTCGAACTCGAGTAGATAGATCGGATCGGGAGCCTGCGACACCCCATCGGCGCAATCCACGACCACACGAACGCAGAGGGTGAGGCTCTTATAGGAGACTTCCTGCACCGTTCAGCGTCTCGTTCTCGAACGGCGTCTCCCAGCGAGAGAACTCAAGTTCTCCGTTGCCGAAGTCGGGCTTGTTCATTGGAAGCGAGCCTATTACAGCCACCAGCTGTAGCTGCGGGTCCGGGGCATACGTCGCTCATGTGACATTCCCGAACACTGGCGCAGGCGGCGGTGCTATCGCCGGTCGTGCGGTGCCGCGACCAAACGTTGGCTAACGACGGAGTTCGACCTACGAGACTCGCGGTGATCCGAGCAAGAGGGCTGCGAGGGTCTATCCCTGTGCAGCGTCTGCGCGGAGGCGAGCGGTCATTTCATCGAGCACGAGGCTATTCATGTTCGGCAACTCGCTCCGGAGGCCTGAGAACGCTTCGCCCGCGATGACCAACGCGTCGATGGGCGATCGGGCCGTCACGGTTGCTGTACGCGGAACGCGATCGATGAGCGCCATCTCGCCGCAGAACCCACCTGGACCGATCGTCGCCAACACCGTTTCGCCCTGGCGTACCTCTGCGGTGCCGCTCAAGATGATGAAGAACTCGCGGCCCGTCTCGCCTTCGCGCATCAAGTCTCTGCCCGCTGGGAAATCAATCTCGTCCGTAAGACGAGCGATGAGGGCGAGCTCGCGCTTCGAGCAGGACGAGAACAGTGGCACGCCTTTGATCGCAGTCTCCTTCGAGGTCACCGCCGCGGAGCCTACAGAACGCGACACGAGAGGGAATTGGTCACCCGAGAGCGACCGATTCGAGTCCTGACCGGGCGAGCCGGCAAAGGGCGCAGGAGGCTGGTCGCCCGATCCAGCCTCCGCTCCCCCTCAGATGGCGCACGTCCCAAGGAGTCCAACCGGGTGCGCCGACTTCACCATCTCAAGGGGCTGGCCGGAAAGCCAGTCGAAAGTTGACGAAAGGAAACACATTGCCAAAGAAGGAGCCCTGGAAAGAGCGATGCATCTATGTGTCCTGAGGCCGGTACGAAGTGCGAGCCGGTTACGCCTCGCCAGTGGTCGCATTGCGTCAGTCACGCCTGCACGCTCGGCTCGCTTCTTGACGAGTCTCGCGATTCGGTCCCGGTCACGCTCGAGCTTTCCCGCATTGGGCAAACCGATCGGTGACCTGTCGGCTGAGTGGGAGGCATTCGCCTCCGACTGATCCGCACGGCCTCGGCGGTGACGCTTTGAAGTTCAGCAACTATTGCGTGCCCTGCGGAACTGATTTCGGGTCGGTGGCGCGTTCGACGCCACATCGCGTTGGAGTCCATGATTACACCTACTCAGAGGGGCTTCTGATGGATCCCCCTAGGGAAAACGGCAGGCGTTGCCTCCCCGTGAGGGAGATCGCAACTATGCAGCGCACAGACCCATCACGGGTGCTGATACTGGACCGGTGTTCGTGCGAAACAAGCGCGGGAGATGGTCACTGGCCTCGGGGCTCGAGGCTGCGAGAACGCATGGAGCGCCGATCGCGATATGAGCATCCACTCGTCCTTACTGCCAAACGTCAGGGCCGTTCAAACGATCCTCAGAACCGTGCGTTCTCAGTGGGCGGGCGTCTCAGTGGTTCGGGGCTCGTCGTTCGCGTCCCAACAAGCACCACACATCCATCTGAACGTCGTCGGGTTGATGACGACCTCCTCGCCTCGCACGTCGGTTCCCCCGCGCGAGCACGGCCCCGCGCACAGTTTCTGACTGACGCGATACTGACCACTCCCAACCTCACGGACGACACCGCGCTCGGCGAGGTACACGATGCTGGCGAGCACGTCGTCCCAGACCACGCCTGTGTGATCGCGAATGTCTTCTGCCGTGCGGTTAGAGCCGATCACGATCGCGACGACGGAAGCGAGATCATCCGCGCTCGGCCAGCTTGCCTCACCCTCGCTCGGGGTCATGCCGCCGATGATCTCAGATGCGCGTCGTCTCGAGGCATTTAGCCTCTCGGGGCCTCTGAAGCGGCTCCTACGAAACGGCAGGAGTGTCCGCCGCGAACCCGCTCCGAGCGGATCGCCTGCGGACAAACACTCCTCCCCCATAAGCACGACAGACCGGGGTGCTTCGTCGCTCCGAGGAAGTGCCCCCGGCACCGTCGGGGCCGATCATTGCACGCACGAAGCCGAAAATCAGCCCCGAAACCGAGCACGTAACCAAATCTGAACCACCCCAACACCGGCCCCCGGCGGCATCTGCCAGCTAACACGGCTTTCTGCACGTTACGGTTTCGGTCGTTGTTACCGTTTGGGTCGTCGTCACGGTGTTCGTGGTGGTTTCGGTGACTGTTTGTCGAGGTTGGGTCACCGTGTTAGTGACTGTTTGAGTTGGCCCCGTCACCGTGCGGCTAGGCGACGTGACTTGGTTTGTGACCGTGCGGGTCGGGCCGGAGACGACGGTCGTGACGTTCACCGGCCGCTCGACGGTCGTTGCCTCGAACATCGTCCTTGTCTGCGCATTTGTGACGACACGAACGCGGCCGGGTCGATTTACTGTGACTTGCTCAATCACGGTCTGCCCCGTTCCCGGCACCGTTACGACCTCTGCGCCACCGGGGGAGGAAACGGACACTGTCCGCAGTTCCGTCTCCACTCTTGTTTTCCCTTTGATCGGATGGATCACCGTCCGCTGGACGGTCACGACTTTCTGGGTCGGAGGCACATACGCCGCCGTGGTGTCACCTGAGCCCGCAACCACCGCCGTGTAGTAACCCCCGAGTCCGATCAGGCCGGCCAGGAGGAGCACGAGGCCGATCCTCGCGCCCTCGCCCACTCGGCCCCAGCGCCAGCGCCAGTAGTCCGGGTCACGCCAGTAGCGCAAAAGATTTCGCATCCGCACTCCGTGTCCCCACTTGCAGGCCGCGCAAAACCGCACAGCCGCCGGCCGCACACAGCCCCGGGCGGCTTTTACGGGTTCACACTCGTACGGCTCCTACTTTGCGCCTAAACGCGGCTGAGGACAAGCGAGCCGAGCACAAAGATTGCGAGCGTGGTTGCCACCGGCCACAGCCATCGCGTAGCTGCTGGCCGTTGACGCCTACGCCGCTTCCGTCCGCCGCTGATGTGACCGCTCACCGCCCCGGAAGCTACCCAACATCGGCTCGAGCCTAAACGCCGTCCCCGATCTACAAGAAGGCTCCTAGTGTTTCGGCGCTTTCGCGTTGATGGCTTGGTTGAGAAGCGTCGAAGTCATCGACTTAGGTGGCGGTTGATCGTGCTCGACGCACGTTCCGCTTCCCAGGACGATCGCGCTACAGCCCTCCTCCGAACACGTCTGGAGCAGATAGTGGGTGCCGTCGGAGTGGGCGACTGGTCGTTTACTGTGATGGCATGGTCGTCGAGTACATCCGTTACGTGATCCCGGCCGAGCAGGCACCCGAGTTCGAGGACGCCTATCGACGCGCCGGCGCCATTCTTGCGGCCGACGAGCACTGCCTGCGGCACGAGATCTCCCGCGGCGTCGAGAACCCAGACCGCTACGTCGTCCGGATCGAGTGGGACTCGGTCGAAGGGCACGAGCAAGGTTTCCGCAAGAGCGCAGCATTCGGTGAGTTCTTCGGGCTCGTGAAGCCGTTCTTCGACGCGATCGAGGAGATGACGCACTACGCGCCGACGTCGGCCGCCTGACGCGGGCGTGACCAGTGATCGCGCCACATGGATTCGAGGGAGAGGACGCTCGCGCGTAGTCGGGTGACATTCCCGAACGCTGGCGCATGGCAGTGTTTATGGTCGTCGGTGTGTCGCATCCCGACCCGAATGGCCCGGCAGACGTCACGCCGATCGAGGTAGGCGAAGTTTGGGAGAATCCCGTTTCCGGCGAGCGCGCGACGATCGTCGAACTGCCCCACGCAAACCGGGATGGCCGCTGCGTCGTGGAACTGACCGCGCTTGTTGGCGCGCCTGTTGGCGGAGAACACCAGCACCCCGTATCGGTCGAGCGCTTCACTGTGCTGGAGGGCGAGCTGACAGTGAAGCGAGACGGGCAGACGATCGTTCTCGGAGAAGGTGAGACGGTCACTGCCGAGGCGGGCGTCTGGCACGACTGGTGGAACGAGGGCGACCGCGACGCCCGAATACGCGCGGAGATAACACCGGGCGCGCGCATCGTCCACATGGTGGAGACGATGTGGGGGCTTGCACGTCTCGGACACACCAACAGCAAGGGAGTGCCGCATCCATTGCAGCTGGCGGTCACCGCCCGTGAGTTCAGCGATGTTGTCGTCTTCCGTTCACCGCCGGTCGCCGTTCAGCGCGCCCTCTTCGGCGGGCTCGCACCGATCGCACGCTGGCGCGGCTACCGCGCGACCTATCCGCAAATCTCACGCGCCGTCCTGGCGCCACCAGCGGCACGCCCCATCCGGCGCTAACAGCTCCTCATGTGACATTCCCGAACACTGGCGCAGGCAACGACGCGCTACCGTGAGCGACCGATGGGGGGCTGGCGACCTGTGCCGAGCCAGCCTTCTTTCACTTGTAAGGCTTCGTTTAGATCGATCAGGTTGACCCCGGACCAAGCGTCGCACCTTCCAGCCACGGCTCGCTCGTGGAGCGGCGCGATGCCGGCGAGCTGTTGAGGGAACCGCCCGGAACCACATCTCGGTTGAAGCGCTGGCGGGGCACTTCTACGTCTTGCGGCTGGGTACAGCATTCCCCGACGAGCGCGGGCGTAGGCCGCATCGACGATGTCGCCCTTCTCCTCGTATAGCTGCACGGCTCGGTCGTATTCGATGACCGCCTCCTGTGTTTGACCCGCGAGCGCGAGCACGTTTGCCAGCACGTCGTGGGCGCGCGCTTGCTGGTAGGTGTAGTCGGTTTGCGTGGCCAAGCTGACCGCTTCGCGGGCGACCTCCTCTGCGGCGAGGTATTGCTCCTTTCGTGCGAGAAGTGTTGCCCGTACTGTCTCCAGGCGATTTGGCCGTCGAGGTCGTCGTCGATTGTGTTCTCGGCGATCAGGTCGATGATCTCGGTCGCTTCGTCGTCGCGATCGAGCAGCACCAGCGCCTGGGCGAGCCAGGGTGCGTAGCTGGAGTAGTGACCGTAGTCGCCCGTCTGCAAGAGGATTTCGGCCGCTGGCCGCATGATCTGCTCGGCGCGCTCGGGATTGCCCGCGAGAAGTTCGATCTCGCCGGACTCGAAGGTGATGGCGGCTGCCGTCATGCCATAGCCGGGCCTCTCGACGATTGCCGCGGCGGCGCGGTTCAGTTCGCGGGCCTGGTCGAGGTTGCCCTGAATCGCCTCGAGCCGGGATTCACATCGGAGGATTGCCGACTCGAGCCTGGGGGTCAGGCCCGGCCGGTCGCGCAGCTCTCGGCATCGGAGCAGTCCCTCGGCGGCAGGTGTCGGGCCGCGCAGGACCGCGAGCACGATGAAACTTAGGCTCGTCTCCTCCTGCACTGTGTCGCCCGCTGCTCGCGCGTGTTCGACCGCTCGCTCGAGATCAGCGATCGCGCCAGTGGTGTCGCCAGCCCAAATGCGCATGTTGCCCGCGAAGCCGAGGGCACGCGCGAGACCGGCCTCGTCGCCGAACTCCTCGAAGACCTTCACCGCTGCGGCGAGCTCGGCGCCGATACGTTGGTGGGTCGAGTCCATTTCGCGGTGAATCCGGACGAAAGCCACTGCGACCGTGGCATCCGCGACGAGCCAACGGTCGCCCGACGCCGTCCCGGCTTCGATGGCCTCGGAGAGAACCGCGTCGGCGCGACCCCATTCACCCGCGTCGGTCAGGGCGCGACCGAGCGCCGGCAGGAGTTTCAGCTTGCGCGGATCGTCTTGTGGGTACAGATCGACGGCGCGTGCGAGAAGGTTGGTGGCGGCGCGGACATCACCGCGTCGTTCGGCCCGCCCGCCCGCGGAGGCGAGGCGCTCGGCGGCACGCACCGCGAGCTCCAGCGTGACCTCGGTGGTCGGGGCCGAGCGCGGTTCGGTATCGATGCGCCTGTTCGAGGTGATAGCCCATGATCTCGTCCAGCTCGACGAGATCGAACGCGTGGTCGCCGATCCAGGCAGCAAAGCGCTCGTGTAGATCGGCACGTGTCGATTTCGGAAGCGCGTCGTAGGTGGCGTCGCGGATCAGGAGATGTCGGAACCGGAAGGCGTCTTCTCCGGGCAGCTGCGGCCGGTCGGGGCGAAGAAGCTCCCGCCGGACGAGCGCCGTCAAGGGCGCAAGTGTCTCGGTCGCCGTCGCTGACAGCGCCTCGACGGCACCACGATGGAACGTTCGCCCTTCCACCGATCCACGCTCGAGCACGGAACGCTCGTCGGGGTCGAGCTGGTCGAGGCGGGCAGCGAGCAACGCCTGGATCGTTGGCGGAACGGCTACGGTCGCATCCGGCGCGTGCGCCACGAGCGCCACCATCTCCTCGAGGAAGAGCGGATTCCCTTCGGCCGCCTCGAGGATCCTGTCACGAAACGCCGCGTCGGTCGTGACGCCGTCGATCAGCCGTGAGACGAGTTCGTCGGCGTCGCTGACCGAGAGCTGCTCGAGCAGCACCGTCGTCGCGTTGAGCTTGCCGCCGCCCCAGGTCGGCCTCCGGTCGAGCAGCTCCGGCCGAGCCATGCAGAAGAGGAAGATCGGCGCGTCCCGACTCAGGTCGGCGACGTGATCAACGAGACCGAGGAACGCTTCCTCGCCCCAGTGAATGTCGTCGAGCACGACCACGAGCGGTGACTCCTCGGCGGCTGCTTCGAGCACACGGCGCGTCGCCCACGCGATCTCGTCGACGGACGCTGAGAAGCCCGGTTCGCCGAGCACCGCGCGGATCGCCTGCGAGGACGATTCTTCGACTCCGAGAGACGCAAGCCGGGCCTCCGCATCGAGGCCGAATAGCTGCTTCAGCACCTCCAGCACCGGCCAGTAGGTGATCCCCTCCCCGTAGGAGAGGCATGTGCCGCGGACGACCCGCACGTTCTCGAGCCCGCTCAGGAAGGCGTGCGCGAGCCGTGACTTGCCGACACCGGCGGCGCCGAGAACGGTGAACAGCTGGCACGAGCGGCTCTCGACAGCCTCGACCATCGCCGCCCTCAGCCGCTCCAGCTCCCGTTCACGGCCGACCATCGCGCCGTCGAAGCGTGAGCGCGACGGGGGTGCCGCGCTCACCGCAACCAGCCGGTAAGCCGCGAGCGGCGCCGACTTCCCCTTCAGCTCGAGCGGCTCAACTTCCTCGACGGTCGCCGCATCGCCCGCCAGCAGCCGCGTTTCAGCGCCGAGCAGGATCTCTCCCGGACGCGCCGCCTGCTCGAGCCGAGCCGTCACGTTGACCGCGTCCCCGGTCGCCAGCCGCTCTGCTGTCCCCGTCACCACCTCCCCCGTGTTGACACCAATCCGGATCTCGAGCGTCGTCCCGAAGTCGCGTTGCAGGCCGTCGTTCAGCTCCCTCAGACCCGCAGCGCAGCTCAGAGGCAGCACGCAGTGCCCGCAGCGCATCATCTTCATGCAGGACCGGAACTCCGAACACGGCCATCACAGCGTCCCCGATGAACTTCTCAACCGACCCGCCATGCCTGCCGACCACCACACGGGCCATCTCGAAATACCGCGCCAACACCGCTCGCAACGACTCAGGGTCCAGCTGCTCGCCCAGAGCCGTCGACCCCGTCACGTCACAGAACAGGACGGTCACGACTTTCCGCCGCTCACCCCCGGCGACGGGCGCAGCGCTAGGGCCTCCCCGCAAAACTCGCAGAAGCGCGCCGCACCCCGGATCTCGTGGCCACACGACGGACAGCGCGGCACCACGCTCACGACCCTTGCGTTCCTCGCTCTGCGCCGCACGGCTCGGCGGACGGAGCAGGAGCTGTTCTCAGCTTGCTCGTCGAGCGTGAGCGAGGGGTCGTGGTTGAGGATCTGTTTTTCGAGCTGGTGCAGCGCGGCTCCGGGATCGATGCCGAGCTGCTCTACGAGCAGCCGGCGCCCGTCCTGATAGACATGGAGGGCTTCGGCCTGGCGGCCGCAGCGGTAGAGGGCGAGCATCAGTTGCCCGCGCAGGCGCTCTCGGAGTGGGTGCTGCGCGACGAGCGCTTCCAGCTCACCGACCAGATCGGCGTGGAGGCCGAGCGCCAGTTCCGCCTCGATCCGCTCCTCGAGCGCAGCGACGCGCAATTCCTCCAGCCGTCCGATCTCGGCTTGCGCGAAAGGCTCATACGCGAACTCGGCGAGCGGCAGGCCCGCGCCAGAGCGCCAACGCCTCCCGCAGCTTCGCGGCCGACACCTCCGGCGCTGCTCCCTTTGCCTCCTTGACCAGCAGCCTCGAAGCGGCTGAGATCGAGATCGTCCCGATCGACGCGCAGCAAATACCCGGGGGCGCGGGTCACGATCACGTCCGTCCCGAGCCGCTTTCGCAGCTGCGAGACGTAGACCTGGAGGGTCTTGAGCGCGGTCGCCGGAGGCTCACCAGCCCAGACCCCGTCGATCAGCCGGTCACTCGAGACGACCTCGTTCGGATGCAGGAGCAAGACCGCAAGCAGCGCCCGCTGCTTGGCGCCGCCCAGCGGGACGCTCTCGCCCTGCTCGGTCACCTCCATCGGCCCCAAGATCCGGAACTCCACCGCACACCCCGCCAGTTCGCTCGAAAGGCAACCTAACACGACACGTTTACCGATCCTTCGCCCGCTTCCAACCGTTTCTTCAGCCCCTCCCTCGATGGCTGCTCCACAACAAGCCAGCACCAAGCTGGCTCAAGCCAAAGGAGAGGCACGATGCGTACCCACACCCATCTCGACAAGCTCACCGTCGCACTCGCCATCGCAGCCCTCGCGGCCACACCCGGCCGCGCTCGCAGCGCCCCGCGACGCACGCTCCCCCGACACCCGCGACGCAGCACTCACCATCACAGCAACACCAGGCCGCGCCCGCCGACCGGCGCTCCCCCGACACGCTGCGACACAGCACGCGCCGCACAACAGCCCTCCTCCAACGGCCGCCTCACGGCTCCCGTCGACCGACGCTCCCCGGACACGATCGACGCGGCCCTCACCACACAAACCCTGAACGCCAACCACCATCCACACGCCAGGCTTCCAGTGGGCCGACTTCGGCATCGGCGCCGCCGCCGCGATCAGCGCCATGCTGATCCTCGCACTCTCAATCAAACTGCTCGCCGCCCGCCAGACCCGCAAGCAGCCAAACCCGGTCGCAACCGCCTGAACCACCTCCTTTGGCGCCCAAACGACCGCGGAACGGAGGGGGCTCACAGAGCCCCCTCCGACATCGTCGCCAGCACTGCAGCGACGACCGCACTCTTATCGGTGCGCCTGTCGAGTCGAACATCTGTCGAGGCATTCGTGATCTCCCCTCTCAGATCGATATTGGCTGGGGGTCGGGCTGAACGACGATGGTGTCCGCGACGGCGACGATCTCGTCGACCGGCAGGGTGGCGGCGTAGGCGTGGCGGCGGATCGCCTCCGGGCTTGTTGCTTGGTAGATGCAGATGGTGCCGAGCGATCCGTCTCTCTCCGCGACGATGTAGCTGCGGATCCAGTGGACATCGTCGACCATCCTGTCGCCCTCGGTCATCGAGCGACGTGCGGCGTGTTTAAGCTCGTCTGCGGTGCGCCAGCCGCCGCGGCGGACGATGACGTAGGTCTCCATCACGCTCCTTCCGGGGTGGTGTGTGCCTCGTTCCGTGCTCGCTATGGTGGGCGCGCGGCGCGGCCGCGACATGAGCGCGATTACTCAGATTGGCGAGCGTGCCTACCTATCTTGGGTGAGGCCGATCGTGGCCGCCTTCGCGGCTGCCTCGACGCGGTTGCGGGCACCGAGCTTGCGGAGGATCGCAGACATGTGGTTGTCGACCGTACGTGGCGAGAGGAAGAGCCGGTTTGCGATCTCGCCGTTGCGGAGCCCCTCCGCCGCCAGGGCGAGGATCTCGCACTCGCGTGATGTCAGCCCGGCGGCATTCGCGCTGGTCGACGGTCTAGGCCCGCGGCGGATGTCGCGGACGCCGATCTCGCGCAGCCGCCGCTTGACGATCGCCGCGGCTGGAGCGGCATCGAGCTCCTGCAGCATGTCGTGCGCCTGCCGCAGGAACCCTTCGTCGGCCGAGTGGCCGAGGGCTAGGGCCGCCTCGTAGCGGCAGCCGAGCACCAGCCAGGCGGCTGCCGCGTCCTCGTGGCGACCCGCGAGCTCCAGCGCCCACGGCTCGGCAGCGTTCCGGCGCGCCGGGTCGTCGACCCCGGCGCGCCGGCGCCAGCAGGCGAGTTCGCCCACCGGCCAGGAAAGGTCTGATGCGAGCTCGAATGCGCGCCTGGTCAGGTTGTCGATCTCGTCCGGGAGCCCCCCGAGGTAGGCAATCTCGGCCCGCGTCGCCGCGAGGGGTGCGAGCCACTCGGCCTCGTCCGGGTACGCAGAGTCGGCGGCAGCCTCAAGAGGTTCTCGGACTCCGGGATCACCTCGCCTGGCTCGCACCAGAGCGAGCACGAGACGTCCTTCGAAACGCGGCCTCGGGGAGTCGTGCAGGTCTCCGGCGAGGAAGGTGCCCAGTTCGGCCGCCTCCGACCAACGGCCAGCGTTGAGCTCGTTGCGGGCCTTGATGCAGAGCAGATTCACGCGCCATAGATCGAGGTCCGGTTCGGCGCAGACCTCTAGAGCCTCGTCAAGGTACCGAGCAGCGAGCCTGTGAGATCGATGCCCGACCGCCACTTCGGCGAGATTGTTCAGCGCACGCAAGACGAGGTTCGTGATAGCACCTGCCCTTGCGAGCTCGAGGGCCTCCTCGAGCGTTCGGGTCCCCGAGGGCCTGTCGTTGAGACACTCGACGGTGCCGACGGTGATCAGCGCATCGACGAACGTTGCGTTGTCCCCGAACCTTCGGGCGACCTCCATCGCCCGGTTTCCCCAGGCGATCGCACCGTCGACGTCGTTCGCGTACATACCGAGCAGCGCCATCGACGCGTAGGCGACGGCGTGGCGGCCGCTAGGTGGCAGCGGCTCGAGGAGACCGACCGCATGGTTCGCCAACTCCTCGGCCTCCTCCGTTAGCCCCACACACGTGAGCGACCACACCATCCGGCTGAGGACGTCAACCTCTCGATAGACGTCTCCCACAGCACGGTGGCACTCAACTGCTTCGCGCAGAGACGCCATCGACGCCATCTGGTCATCGGTGTTGTACAACGCCTCCCCTTGGCGCTCGAGCAGCTCGGCGCGCTGTCCTGGCGGCAACGCGTCGGCGAAACGAAGCGCCCGCGCATATTGCGCAACTGCCTCGCGATTGGCGCCGAGAGACGCCGCCTTCGCGCCGGCCCCAGGCGCAAACCTCAGCACTGCCGCGCCATCGCCTGCAGCCTCCGCGTGGTGCGCGGCGCGCGCGAGATCGGGCGCACCAGGCCCCTCCGAGAGGGCGGCAAGGAGCAGCCGATGGAGCTGACGGCGGCGTCTGGGCGCCAGCGCGCGCTCGCACACCGCACGGGCGAGCTCGTGCCTGAACGCGATGCCGACGCCGTCGTCTACCAGGATCCCTGCCGCGAAGCATTCGTCGACGGCGGCGGACGCGTCCGGGCAGACACGCTCCGCGAGCGAGAACTCGAGATGAGGCGGGGTGATGGCGACGAGCTCGAGCACCTCAACGCCGGCGGGGCTGAGCCGCGCGGCGCGGGCGAGAACGACGTCGTGCACGGAAGCCGGGATCCGATCCCCGCCCGCCTCGAGCACCTCGTTGACGAAAAACGGGTTTCCGCCAGTGAGCCGGTGCAGCTCACACGGATCCACGGAGTGCCCAGCGGCGAGTTGCGTGAGAGCGTCCTCTGACAACGGCGCGAGCGAAAGCCGTCTCACACCGCTAGCCGTCGCAAGATCGCCGAGCAATATGCGAAGAGGTCGGGCGCGGTCGATCTCGTCATCTCTGAACGTCGCGATGACCAAGACCGGAATCGTCTCGATCCTCCGTCCGAGCAGGCTCACCACATCGAGCGTCGCCTCGTCCGCCCAGTGGAGGTCCTCGAGCACGAGCACCGTCGAGCCGTTCGCGAGCTCGTCTCGGACCGCGCCCAGCACCTGGCCCGGCTTGCACCCTTCCTCTAACAGAGCTGCCAGCTGCCCACCGTTCTGCACCGCTACGTCGGCAAATGGTCCAAGCGGTCGAGGCGTCGCGAGCGCGTCGCACCCGCCTCGCAGCACCCGTGCGTGGCCGGGCAGCTCGGCGCAGAACCGCCTGATCAGCGCGCTCTTCCCGCCGCCCGCCTCCGCGGTGACCAGCGCCATGCGACCTCGTCCCGCGGCGGTTTCTGCAAAGGCCCTGTGGAGCAACTCGAGTTCGGACTCACGCTCGACGAGTACGTCATTCACGGCTGGCGAATCGGTCAGCGAACTCATGGTTCGTCGCATCGTGACCCCTAAACGGGAGCACAGCAAGCGGAAGCGGCGGCCCGCGCGAAATCGACGTCCTGCAACTAGTGCCCGGGCCTCCGAAACGCGACAGTCGGCGAGACGTCTATTCGTCTGGCGCGAACCGTCGAACACCACATCTCCGCGATTTTCGCCAAGCTCGACGCGCGGAACCGAGGCGAAGCTGTGGCCGAAGCGAGACGACTCGGCCTGATCGCCTAGACCCGGCTCCGCGCGCCCACGCCTTGCTCGTTCCGACTCATCTCGGGCTCGTTGAAGAGCCCTGAGCGGGCCGGGACAGGGGCACGAGGCCGCGGGGGGTCGCCGGACAAAAGGCCGCGTCGGAGGGTGAGTTCGTGCGCTACCTCGGTTGGTACGAGGCTCACGACGACGACCCCGAAAATTACGCGGCCGCCCGTTTCAAACCGTACGAAAGCTGGCAGCGTTTGTGTCCAACACCGAGGCGTTCCGGATCGCATCCGCTCCGGCGTGGACGAGGGACGAGCACTGCTCAAGTTGGCACCCGCCGAACTGCTCTTCTGACCAAGCGTCACGAGCGTCGATTCGGGTGACATTCCCGAACACTCGCCAAGCGACGAGGCCATCCCTCGAGTAGCCACAAGGATCAGCGGGCGGGCGCCGCAGCGGAGGCCCAGCGGTTCGGATTCCAAGGAAGCGAACGGCTGCGATAGCCTGAGGGTCCAAGCGGAAGGGCGGGCATGCCCGGTCGTCGTTGCGGTATCCCTCGTCGTTCTTGTCGACCTTACGTACCCGTTCTTCGGGCAACGTCGCGCTCTCTCGCCAGACGACTTCAAGACGGGTGCTCTCACCCAGTTTTTCCCAGGCAAGAGCTACGACCGACACCGCCCATTTACACGCCGCCAGATAGCCCGCGGGCTTCCTGTAGGAGTAGCGACGCACGGCGGCGAGAACATTAAGGGTGACCTAACGATCTATATGACCGCTGCCATTTGTTCAAGGGACATTCCCAACACT
>CAVVWG010000007.1:0-44233 GCA_963751875.1 uncultured Thermoleophilia bacterium | reverse complement strand
CGGGTGTGCGCTGCACGCCGGCCGAGATCGGCGAGGTAGTGGTCGTACGCCGCCAGCGCCGGGTCGCCCGCGGCCCAGCCGCGGAGCCGCTCGGCGCCGACTGCGAGCACCTCGGGCTCGACGAACGCGACGGCCGCCCTGACCTGCGCGTCCGCCGCCTGCGCGCGGCCGAAGCGCGCGACCGCGGCCTGGTCGGTCGTCTCGACGGCGTACCCGAGCAGCGCGTAGACGACGACCCGGCCCGAGCGGAACGTGATCGCGTCGCGGGCCTGCAGGGCTTCGACGAGCACTGCGGGGCTCTCGCCGAGCCGGCCGCTGAACGCCGCCAGCCCGGCGAGGTCGGCGAGCACGGCCTCGAGCTCCGCCTCCCAGGCCTCGACCGTCGGGAAGACGCTGGCGGCGTCCCAGGTGCGATCGGCGGCAACGCTGTCGCGCGGAACCGTCACAGGGGAATGTTGCCGTGCTTGCGCTTCGGCGTCGGCTCACGCTTCGCGAGGTGCATCTCGAGCGCCCGGATCAGATACGGACGCGTCGTGCGCGGCTCGATCACGTCGTCGACGTACCCGCGCTCGGCGGCCGAGTACGGGTTGGCGAACCGCTCCTGATAGTCCGCGATCAGCTCGGTCCGCCGCGCCTCGGGATCGGCTGCCGCGGCCAGCTCCTGCCGGAAGACGATGTTGACCGCTCCCTCAGGCCCCATCACGGCCACCTCGGCGGTCGGCCAGGCGACGTTCACATCCGCCCGAATGTGCTTCGAGCTCATCACGTCGTACGCGCCGCCGTAGGCCTTGCGCGTGATCACGGTCAGCTTCGGCACCGTTGCCTCGGCATACGCGTACAGCAGCTTGGCGCCGTGCCGGATGATCCCGCCCCACTCCTGGGCCGTGCCGGGCAGGAAGCCGGGAACGTCGACGAACGTGACGAGTGGGATCCCGAAGGCGTCACACGTGCGGACGAATCGCGCCGCCTTCACCGAAGCGTCGATGTCGAGGACGCCGGCGAGCGCGTTCGGCTGATTGCCGACGATCCCGATCGAGTGGCCGCCGAGGCGCGCGAAGCCGCAGACGATGTTCTGGGCGTAGTCGGCCTGGAGCTCCATGAAGTCGGCGTCGTCGACGACCGCGCGAATAACGCGCTTCATGTCGTAGGGCTTGTTGGGCGAGTCCGGGATCAGCATGTCGAGCTCCGGAGTCTCGCGCCCGATCGGGTCGGCGGGGGCGGCGTACGGCGGCGGCTCCAGGTTGTTCTGGGGGAGGAACGAGAGCAGGTAGCGCGCGTCGTCGAGCACCGCTTCCTCGTCCGCCCCGACGAGATGTGCAACCCCGGAGCGCGACGCGTGAGCCGCGGCGCCGCCGAGCTCCTCCTGCGTCACGTCCTCGCCGGTGACCGTCTTCACGACGTCGGGGCCGGTGATGAACATGTAGGACGTGCCCTCGGCCATCAGCACGAAGTCCGTGATCGCGGGCGAGTACACGGCGCCGCCGGCGCAGGGCCCGAGGATGAGCGAGATCTGCGGGATCACGCCCGATGCCTGGACGTTCCGCCAGAAGATCTCGGCGTAGCCCGCGAGCGAGACGACACCCTCCTGGATCCGTGCCCCGCCCGAGTCGTTGATCCCGACGACGGGGCAGCCGACCTTGACGGCCATGTCCATCACCTTGCAGATCTTCTCGGCGAATACCTCGCTCAACGACCCGCCGAACACGGTGAAATCCTGCGAGAACACGCAGATCGGCCGCCCGAACACGGTGCCGTACCCGGTCACGACGGCGTCGCCCAACGGGCGCTTGTCGCGCATGCCGAACTCCACCTCGCGGTGGCGCACGAACCGGTCGAGCTCCACGAACGATCCCGGGTCGAGCAGTCGCTCCACGCGCTCGCGCGCAAGCAGCTTGCCGCGGGCATGTTGCTTCTCAGCAGCCGCCTCTCCCATCGGCATTGCTGCCTCGGCGCTCAGCTCCTCGAGCCAGCGCAACTTTGCCGCGGTCGTGTCGTGAATCATCCGCGTCGGCTCGTCCACTGCCATTGGGCATGAGCCTATCGCTCCGGCGGAGCGCCTCGCCGGTTACGGCCTCGTCGAGCTCCGTTGCCACACGACGGGGAACAGCGGATGATCCATCGGCGCCCCCGCTTCGAGCTCGTCGGCGAGCCCCGGGAAGTCGGGCGACGTCTTCCACGGACGCGGCGCATGGATGACGTCGTCGCCGAGATAGCGCAGCGACAGGACGCGGCGGCGATGAGGCCCCTCGACACCGCCCGCGCAGTGAAGCGTCAGCATGTTGAAGAAGACGGCGTCGCCCGGCTCGAGCTCCCAGCCGATGATCTCGTAGGCGGAGCGATCGCTCTCGATGTCCGGCAGATCCTCGAGCGCGCCCTCCGGGAACCACTTCGCCTCGTTGTCCATGAATGTGCGCGGCATCAGCCACGGGCCGCGATGCGATCCGGCGACGAACTCGAGCGTGGCAGCGCGCGAGACCGGATCGACCGGGAGCCAGACAGAGCACGTCTGCGTCCCGTCGACGTTGTAGTAGGGCTGGTCCTGGTGCCACGGGGTCCGTTGCGTCGTCCCCGGCTCCTTGACGAGCACGTGGTCGTGGTAGAACCGCACCTCCTCGGCACCCATCAGCTCACCGGCGATCGCCGCCGCCGGCGAGTCCCGGGCGACACGCTCGAGCTCGGGCAGCCGCTGCCAGTTGCAGAAGTCCTCGAAGAAGCGGCCCGGGTCGTCGGGTCGGCTCGCGACGAGCGCTCGCTCGCTCGGCTCGGCGAGGTTGGCTTCGATCGCCGTCTCGGCGAGAGCGAGATCCGCCTCCGAGAACGCTCCGCGCACACAGACGGCGCCGTCGCGCCGGAAGCCTCGACGAGGGCCGGCTCGACGACACGTGACGCGTCCATCGCGCGAGTCTACGTGCGCGTTCGCTCGGGTCGGCAAGGTTGGCTTCGATCGCCGTCTCGGCCAGCGAGAGATCCTTCTCCGAGAACGCTCCCCGCACGCAGACGGCGCCGTCCCGGCGGAACGCCTCGACGAGGGCCGGGTCGACGACGGGCGACACGTCCATCGCGCGAGTCTACGTCCGTGGAGCCGGCAGTGAGCCCTCGCTAGAGTCGAGCCATGAGCGCTCCCCTCGACCGCTCGGCCACCTGGCCCTACGACGCGTCAGGCGAGCCGGGCCGATACTCGTACGCCCGCGCGGAGCAGCCGAATGCGGTCGCCGTCGAGGCCGAGCTCGGAGCGCTCGAGGGCGGCCGCGTCACTGCTCTTTCCCGCGGGCATGGCTGCAGTCACCGGGGTCGTCCTGACGATGCTGCCGCCGGGCGGCACGATCGCCCTCGCCGAGGGCTCCTACTACGGGCACAAGCAGCTGTTCGACCACATCCGGCCCTGGGGGGTCGAGGTGATCGAGTACGAATGGGAGCCGGCCGGTGAGCGTCGATAGAGTCGAGCCATGAGCGCTCCTCTCGACCGCTCGGCCACGTGGCCCTACGACTCGGCGGGCGAGCCTGGCCGGTATTCGTATGCCCGCGCCGAGCAGCCAAATGCGGTTGCGGTCGAGGCCGAGCTCGGAGCCCTCGAAGGGGGCAGGGCACTGCTCTTCCCCGCCGGGATGGCAGCCGTGACCGGCGTCGTCCTGACGATGCTCCCACCGGGCGGCACCATCGCGCTCGCGGAGGGCTCGTACTACGGGCACAAGCAGCTGTTCGATCACATCCGGCCCTGGGGCGTCGAGGTGATCGAGTACGACCAGACGGGAGCGCCGCCCGCGAACGTCGACCTGATCCTGCTCGAGGCGCCGTCGAACCCGATGCTGACGATGCCCGACTTCGAGGCGGCAGCTGCGCACCCGGCGCTGTCGTGTGCGACGCCACGCTCGCCTCGCCGCTCCGGCTGCGGCCGCTCGAGCAGGGCTGCGACGTCTCGCTGCACAGCGCCACCAAGGTGCTCGCGGGTCACGACGACGTGATCGCCGGCGTCGCCACCGTGAAGGACGACGCGCTCTTCGATCGCCTCCATCTCACGCGCCGCCTGACAGGGCTCATCGCCTCGGCCGACACCGCCTGGTTGCTCGAGCGCGGGCTGAAGACGCTCGAGGTGAGGTTCGAGCGCATGGAGGCGACGGCGCGCATCCTGGCCGAACGGCTTGCAGCGCCATCCGGCGGTGACGACCGTTCGCTACCCCGGGCTTCGGGTTCCTGATCTCGTTCGACGTCGCGGACGGTGCTGCCGCGCGGCGGTCGAGGTCGGCGTCGAGTCGATCGAGAACGCGACGAGCCTCGGCGGCACCCGCACGAAGATCGAGTCGCGCCACCGCTGGGAAGGCGATCGCTGCCCGGAGGGGTTGCTGCGGCTGTCCGTTGGGCTCGAGGTCGCGACGTGCTGTGGGCCGATCTCGAGCAAGCGCTCGCCCGGGCCTAGACGGCTGTAACGAAACGGCTCCTCGCGATACCGTAGGAACATGCTCTTCACACGCAAGTCCCACACCATGCCCGCCCCGGAGGACACGCTCCCCGGCCGCCCGGGCGCAATGCCGGTCACCGAGCGCCACGTCGTGCTCGACACCCCGCTCGAGCCCCCGTTTCCCGAGGGGATCGAGGTCGCGATCTTCGGGATGGGCTGCTTCTGGGGCGCCGAGCGCCTCTTCTGGCAGCTGCCCGGCGTCTACACGACGGCAGTCGGCTACTCCGGCGGCACGACGCCGAACCCGAGCTACGAGGAGACCTGCTCCGGCCGCACCGGCCACACGGAGGCAGTCCTCGTCGCCTACGACCCGACGAAGATCTCCTACGACGAGCTGCTGAAGACCTTCTGGGAAGGCCATGACCCGACCCAGGGCATGCGCCAGGGGAACGATGTCGGCTCGCAGTACCGCTCGGCCCTCTACTGGACGACACCCGCCCAGCAGGAGGCGGCGCTCGCCTCGAAGGCGCGCTACGCGATGGAGCTGGCCAAGTCCGGCTACCCGATGATCACGACGGAGCTCGCCGAGGCCGGCGAGTTCTACTACGCCGAGACCTACCACCAGCAGTACCTCGCCCGGAACCCCCGCGGCTACTGCGGCATCGGTGGCACCGGCGTCGCGTGCCCGATCGGCACCGGCGTCACCAGCTAGAAACGGAGACCGCGACGGCGGCCGGAGCAATCCGGCCGCCGTGGCGCTTTGTCTACGGCTGGTGCAGCCCGGTGCAGAGCTGATCGATCCCCGTGATGCGCCCGTCGGCGAATCGCAGGATGTGATGCTGCTCACTCGAGCATCCGCTCGCCCGACTCGGCATGCACGAAGTGCACTCGCGCCGCCGTCGCGCGCTCAGGGCTTGTACTGCTGGTCGAGCGCGCGAACCGTATCGCCGTCGACCGTGATCCAGACGCCGGTGGCGAGTGGCTCGTACAGCTCGAGGTCACTCGTGCCGTGCACGATCTTCGCCAGCTCGGCCACCGTCACCGGCGTGGCGCCGAGCTGGGCCGGGTCGCCCTTGTTCGTCAGGACCGTCACCTTGGCCCCGTCCGGGACGATGTACGCGAACGTGCGGTGGCTCTCGTCGACGACGTAGTTGTCGTTCGGCACCGGCTCGCCGGGCTCGACCGCTCCGTCCTCCTCGGCGGCCTTGTTCGCCGTCACGCCGGAGAGCAACAGCGCCGGGTCGAATCGCAGCGCATAGTGGTCGCCGACGCGGACGAGCGACGTGATGTGCCCGTATTCCACCCGCTCCTGCGGCGGCCCGAGACCGGTCTTGGCCGTGCTCGAGACGGTCACCGTCTCGGTGACGGTCTTCGTGCCGCCGCACCCGGACGCGATCGCGACGACGCCGACCACGGCGAGCAGAGCGACGCAAGACTCCCGGCCCAACCTGGCCGCCATGCCGACCCCTTCCCCTCGTTGACCGAGGCACTCTACGCCGCGGACGTGCGAGGATCCAGCGGCTGACGAAGTGATCGGGCTCGTCCACCTCGACGCGCCAGGCTGAAGCCTGGCGTCAGGCAGCCCGCCGGTTCCCGACCGCGACGAACGCCGCAGCGGCAGCCACGAACCCGACCAGCATCACCGCGCAGTTGAGCAACACCCCGCCGTAGCCGTGCCGCGAGACGTCGAGGAACGGATACGGATACCAGTCGACCTGGGCGCCGCGGATCAAGGTGTAGGCCAGATACGCGAGGGGATAGAGGAGCCAGGCCAGCCCGATTCGGAACGACAGGCGGTGCCGGGGCGGGTCGATCAGCCAGTCGGCGACGAGCACGACCGGCATCAGCTTGTGGACGGTGAAGTCGACCCACGCGATGTGGGTGTCGAGGCTCTCCTGGAGCCCGGCGAGGAGCACCGCGAACACGACGCCGGTGATCGTGATGTAGAGCGTCACCGCCCCGCGAACCGCGTCGAACGCGACGCTCCGCTCGGCCGGCCGGACGATCACGACGAGCCCGAGCATCGCGATCGCGAACAGGTTCGTCTGGATCGTGAAGAAGCTGAAGAAGTTCGCCGGGCTGAACGACGGCACCTCGCTGCGAAGGGTCGCGAACTGGTAGCTGATCGCGACGATCGCGGCGGCGGCGACCACGAGGCGAGCCACGTTGAGAATGACCCGCGACATCGCCACGAGCCTACTCCGGCACCAGACCGGAGCGTGGATGCGTCAGACTGTCGCGGATGATCCCCGAGGCCCTGCCACGCATGACCAAGAACGGCCTCGTCGTCGACTCCGAGGGCTGGTTCGTCCTCAACGCACGCGAGTCGCGCTGGAAGAGCGAGGGGCCGCTCGGCCGCTACTGCAACTTCGAGGGCAAGCGCCGGTTCCCGCAGCTCGGCATCAACATCAGCGTCCTCGAGCCGGGCCAGGCGATCGGCAAGTACCACCGCGAGAACGCCCAGGAGGGCTTCCTCGTCGTCGCCGGCGAGTGCCTGCTGATCGTCGAGGAGCAGGAGCGCAGGCTCACGACCTGGGACTACTTCCACTGCCCGGGCGGCACCGACCACATCATCGTCGGGGCCGGCGATGGACCGGCGATCGTCGTGGCCGTCGGCGCGCGCGGCCGCGGGATCGGAGGCGGCCTCGTCTATCCGGTCTCCGAGCTCGCAGCACGGCACGGCGCCGGCGTCGAGCGGGAGACAACCGACCCTGCCGAGGCGTACGCCGAGATCTTCGCGGAGCTGCCGCGGTCGCGGTTCGTCCCGTACGAGCCCGGATCGCTGCCCGGCGACGACTGACGAGGTGCACCCGCTGGATACTGTTTCGGGATGGCCTCCCCGTCAGCGGTGCTCTCGCAGGGACAGCTGGCGCTGCTCGCCGAGCACGGCGAGGAGCGCCGCGCAGATGTCGGTGACGTGCTCTTCACGGTCGGTGACCGCCGCTATCCGCTGATCGCGATCATCGAGGGCGAGGCGGCGATCCTCGACGCCGCGGGGGCCGAGATCATCCGCCACGGCCCGTCCGGCTTCCTCGGCGAGACGAACCTGCTGTCGGGTCAGACCGTCTACCTGACGGCCGTCGTGACCAAGCCGATGCGCTACATCGCCGTCGAGCGGGAGGAGCTCAAGACGCTGCTGTTCGAGGACGGGCCGCTCAGCGACCTGCTGCTCTCGACGTTCGTGGCCCGCCGCGAGGGGCTGCAGAGCCGCGAGGGCGTGGGCATGGACATCATCGGGCCGCAGTCGTCCGACGCGACGCGACGGATGGTCGATTTCGCCCGCCGCAACCGGCTACCGGCCACGTGGATGGACACGAGTCGTGCGGAGAACGTCGCGGCGGTCGCGCTGATCGAAGGCCTTCGTGACGACGAGCTGCCACTGGTGCGCCTGCCCGGCGGCCCGGAGCTGCGCAATCCGACGCCCGGCGAGGTGTCCCGGGCGCTCGGCGTCGGGCTCGAGCTCGCTCCGCGCGAGGAGGTCGACCTCGTGGTCGTCGGGGGCGGCCCGGCGGGTCTCGGCGCGGCCGTCTACGGAGCGTCCGAGGGGCTCGACACGCTCGTCGTCGAGGGCAGCGGGCTCGGCGGCCAGGCGGGCACGTCGCGCCGGATCGAGAACTACCTCGGCTTCCCGGCCGGCATCAGCGGCTCCGAGCTCACGGCCAGGGCGATCACGCAGGCGCGGAAGTTCGGCGCCCGCACCGCGACGCCCTACCGCGCGATCGGGCTCGAGCCAGGCCCCGACCGCCACCTCGTCCGGCTCGAGGACGGACACGAGGTGAGCGCCCGCGCCGTCGTCCTCGCCACGGGCGCCGACTACCGCCGGCTGCCCGTCGCCGACGCCGACTCCTACGAGGGCGTCAGCATCTTCTACGCGGCCGGCCCGCAGGAGGCGCAGCAGTGCGGCGCCACCCGCGTCGCCGTCGTCGGCGGCGGCAACTCCGCCGCCCAGGCGGCGATCTGGCTGGCGCACGGAGGCGCGCTCGTGACGCTGCTGCACCGCCGCGACGACCTCAGCGAGACGATGTCGGACTACCTCATCCACGACCTCGACCGGGCCGGCATCGCCGTGCGCGGCCGCAGCGAGATCGTCGAGCTGCACGGGAGCGACGGCCAGCTGGAGGCCGCGACGCTCCGCGACGGCGAGCGCATCCCGCTCTCGTTCCTCTTCCTCTTCCTCGGCGCCTCGCCCTGCTCCGAGTGGCTCAGCGGCACCGTCGCGCTCGACGACGACGGCTTCGTGCTCACCGGGCAGGCTGCCGGGGTCGAGGGCATCCTCGAGACGAGCGCGCCCGGCATCTTCGCCGTCGGCGACATCCGCTCCGGATCGATCAAGCGCTGCGCGACCGCGGTCGGCGAGGGAGCGATGGTGGTGCGCTTCGTCCACGAGCGGTTCTCCCACGATCCGATCGCTCCACCCGCCGTCACCCGTAGCTGAGCCGGACGCTCGGCGCCGGCACCCGCATCGCTACCAGGCGCGGCGGTACTGATCGGGCGGTGTCAGCTCGGCCCCCAGCGCCTCGGCTGCCCGCCGCGGGAAGTACGGGATCACGCAGCAGCTCCCGTGCGAGCAGCACCACGTCCGCCTGGCCGGTGGCGATGATCGCGTCGGCCTGTGCCGGCTCGGTGATGAGACCCGACGGCGCCGGTGGCGATGCCTGCCTCGCGGCGGATCCGCTCGGCGAACGGCACCTGATAGCCGGGCGCCGCTACGACCTGCTGGTGCCGCACGGCGCCGCCGGACGAGACGTCGATCAGGTCGACCCCGCGCGTCGCGAGCACGGCCGAGAGCTCGACGCTCTGGTCGATGTCCCAGCCTCCCTCGGCCCAGTCGGTCGCCGAGATGCGCACCCACAGCGGCAGCTCGTCCGACCAGACGGTGCGAATCACGTCGACGACCTCGAGCAGCAGCCTGGCCCGGTTCTCGAAGCTGCCGCCGTACTCGTCGGTGCGCGTGTTCGTCAGGGGCGAGAGGAACTCGTGCAGCAGGTAGCCGTGCGCGGCGTGGATCTCGGCGACGCGAAAGCCCGCGCCGGCGGCGCGCACGGCAGCGTCGCGAAAGCCGCTGACGACCTCGCGGATCCCGGCGGCGTCGAGGGCCGTCGGCGCGGGCTCACCCTCCGCGACCGGAATCGCGCTCGGCGCCACGGGCTGCCAGCCACCGTCGGCGATCGCGAGCCGGCCACCGCCGCGCCACGGAGCGTCGGTTCCCGCCTTGCGACCGGCATGCGCGAGCTGCATCCCGGGAACAGCGCCACCTGCACTCGATCAGGCGCGCGATCCTCGCCCATGCCTCGGCCTGGGCGTCGTTCCAGATTCCCGCGTCCCCGGGTGAGATCCGCCCGTCCCGCACGACCGCGGTCGCCTCGGTGAAGACCAGCGACGCGCCGCCGACCGCGCGGCTGCCGAGGTGCACCTCGTGCCAGCTGTTCGGCATCCCCTCCTCGGACGAGTACTGGCACATCGGTGAGACGACGATCCGGTTCCGCAACGTGACGGAGCGCTGCGTGAACGGCGTGAAGAGGGCCACCGGAGCTACAACGCCGCCGCCACACGGCTTGTTCCCGGGCGACCGTCCGTCAGCTCAGGTGCCGGGCCAGCGCTCCATCAGGCGCGCGTCCGGCGGAGCGAACCCGAGCTTGGCGTACAGCCGGTGCATGTCCCGCGTGTGGAGGATGAACTTCGTGCTCGCAACGGGCTCCTCGTCGACGGCAAAGCGCACGAGCTCGAGGCCGAACCCGCGGCCGCGCGCTTCCTCGAGCACGTAGACGTCGGCGAGGTACGAGACCGTGTGGCCGTCCGAGACGACGCGAGCGAAGCCCACCTGGCTGCCGTCGGGCGTGTAGAGCCCGACGACGCGCGCCGCGGTCTCGATCAGCTCATCCATCACCTCGCGGGGCCGGCCCGCCGCCCAGTAGGACTCCTCGCTGAGGTAGCGGTGGACCGCCGCGCGATCGATCCGGCCGGGGTCGTCGTCGAGCTCGAAGCCATCTGGGAGCGTTCGCACCAAGCACGAGATCATGCCGGAACGGTGTTCGGTTAGCCGCACCGGAAGACACGAGTGCGCCGTCCCGAGCCGGCGTCATCGGCCCGGCAGGCTGTCGAGAGGACAGCGACACCGGGGGAAGCCGGAATGCACACCAGGATCGTCAAACCGAAGCGAGGCCCGACGCTCCTCGTGCGGCCGCTCCGCCGCGGCGACACCGCCACGGTCAGCGCCATGTTCGAGCGCCTCGGCGAGCGGTCGCGTCGCACGCGCTTCAACGGCCCGAAGCCTCGCCTCAGCACGCACCGATCTCGAGCGGCTGGCCGCGGCCGACCCGAACCATCACGTGCTCGTCGCCTACGTGCAGGGTGACCCGCGTCCGGCCGCGATCGCGCGGCTCGTCCGCGACGGCGCGAGCGCCGAGATCGCCTTCGAGGTCGCCGACGAGCTCCAGCACCGCGGCATCGGATCCGCCCTCACGGCGGAGCTGATCGCGGATGCCCGCGCGGCCGGGGTCACCGAGATCACCGCCCTCGTGGCGAGCGACAACCCCGCCGCGCTGGCGCTCTTGCGCCGGATCCTGAACGTGCTCGACGTCCGGTTCGAAGGGCCCGAGCTCTGGATCCGCGCAGCGTTGCGGTGACTCGGCGGCTAGCCGCCGCCGGCGAGAGCCTCCGCCACCGCCTCTCGAATCCGGGCCGCGCCGTCCGAGAGGACAGGCTCGCCATGCGCGATCAGGACGCTCCGCACGGGCAGCGCCGCCAACCGGGGCAGCCACGCGAGAGTCGCTCCCGGTCCTGATCGTCGCTGAAGACGTGGAACCGGCCACCCGTGCCGCTGAACACGTCGCCGGTGACGAGGCACCCGACCGCGGGGATGAAGAAGAGCGCCTGATTCACGTCGCCCTCGGGCAGCAGCGCCTCGACCCCGGCCGGCAGGTCGGCCGTTGTCGTCAACACCGGCCCCTTCCACCTCGCGCGCGGGGGAGCCCAGATGCTCGCGTCGTAGCGGTCTGCGACTGCTGCCGCATCACGCGCATGCCACGGTGATGTGAGAAGCACACGCATGGGCTTGCCGCGTCGCTCGACGGCGGCGTCCAGGAAGCGCCAGAACTCTTCCTCCTCGCCGCGAGGCACGAGCGGATCGATCAGCACGGTGCCGTCGGACGCTTCGTAGTAGACGCAGAGCACGTCCTCCGGCCAGTTCTCGCCCGGCTCCCACTCGGGGTGCGGCGCCATCCAGTAGACGAGGCCGGGGGCGAGCTCCGTGACGTTCGACACGCACCTCACGATATGTTGCGCGCGTGGCGGGCGCTCTCTGGCACGTGAGCGAGGATGATGCGATCCGCCGGTTCGAGCCGCGCGCGAACCCCGACCATGACAGCGCCGAGCCGCTCGTCTGGGCCATCGACGACCAGCACGTGCCGGCCTACTGGTTCCCGCGCGATTGCCCGCGCGGCACGTTCTGGGCGAGCGAGGTGACGAGCGACGACGACGTGGCCCGGTTCCTGCTCGGAGACCGCTCGCTCCGGGTGCATGCCGTTCAGGGCGATTGGCTCGGCGCCATCCGCTCGGCTTCGTCTGGTCGCGTACCGGCTGCCGCCCGAGACGTTCGAGCGGTACGAGCGGGCGAACGGCTACTGGGTCTCGCGGCAGACGGTCACCGCGCTCGAAAGGTCGTCGAACTCGGAGACCTGCTCGACCGGCATGCCGCCGCGGGCATCGAGCTCCGGATCGTCCCGGATCTCCGGTCCCTCTGGCAGCAGGTGATCGGATCGACGCTCGAGTTCAGCGGCATCCGACTGCGCAATCTGCAGCGCCACGGCTCCCCGAGGCGTCAGGCCGACGGAATCGAGGCAGCGACCTCCCAGAGGTAGCCGTCAGGATCGAGGAACGTGGCCGTCCGCACGCCCCACGGCCTGTCCAGCGGGCCTGTGACGATCTCGACGCCTCGGTCAGCAAGCTCCGTGCAGACGGCGTCGGCGTCGTCGACCCAGACGGTCAGCTGGAACGATGCGCCGGACGCGGCCGGCGGGACGGGACCGAGCAGCTCGTCGACCGCCGCGCCCCGCTTGAGGAAATTCAGGATCAGGTTGTCGAACCTGAGCGCTGCAGAGTTGGCGTCCTCGAAGAGCAGCTCGGCCTCGAAGACACGGGTGTAGAACGCCTTCGACCGCTGAGGGTCGTCGACGAACAGCGTGATCGCGCCGATCGACTTCAACGATTCAGCCATGTGGGTCATCGTACGGCAGCGGCAGCGGCGGCCGTGTGGCACCCTGCGCGAATGGTTCCCGAGTCGGAGCTCGTCGTAGACCGAGCACGGCCGCGTCCCGAAAGGGCAGGGCTGGTTCGTCGTCAACGCCCGCGAGGCGCAGTGGTGGGAGCGCGAGGGCCGTGGCGTGCTCTGCGAGTTCGAGGGCGCGGGGTTCGAGGGGGCAACCGATTTCGAGCAGCTCGGCGTCAACCTGACGGTTCTCGACCCCGGCGAGCCGATGGCGATGTACCACCGGGAGAACGACCAGGAGGACTTCCTCGTGCTCGCGGGCGAGGCACTTGCGATCGTCGAGGGCGAAGAGCGCCCGCTGCGCCGGTGGGACTTCGTGCACTGCCCGGCCGGGACCGAGCACGTGATCATCGGCGCCGGCGAAGGGCCGTGCGTGGTTCTCTCCGTCGGCGCCCGCGACCGCTCGGTCGGCCCGGACTGGGGCGCCTACACGGTCGACGAGACCGCGCTGCGCCACGGCGCGGGCGTCGAGCGCGAGACGACCGTCGCGCGCGAGGCGTATGCCCGCTTCTCCCCGAGCAGGCTGACGCGCTATCGCGAGGGCTCGCTGCCCGACTAGCGGTCGGCGGCAGCGGCGCGTCAACTCGGCGCCGTGTACTCCAGGAGTGTGGAGGCACAGGCGACGACCTGTCAACCGTGCCGCCGCGACGTCCGCGCCGCACGAACGATGTACGCTTCGTGACAGCTCAGCATGATCAATCCGTTTCGGAGCGAGGCAGACGCGTTCCGGCTGCTGATCGGGGCAGTCGTGTATCATCGGCGCGATCGGGATCGCCGCCCTCGCCGGAGGCTTCTGGGCGGCGCTCATCGTCTTCATCGTCCTCACGCTGGCGATCGTCCTCTGGTGGGCGCTGGCGCGAGCCGCCGACCGTCCGACCCAGACCCGTCCGAGCGCGCACGCGGCGGGCGAGCGCCGGATCCTCGTCGTCGCGAACGAGACGCTCGGAGGGCGGGAGCTCCAGCGCCTGATCGAGGAGCGCAGCCGCGACATGCCCACCGTGATCCTCGTCTGCACCCCCGCGCTCAACTCGCGCCTGCGGCACTGGGCCTCCGACGAGGACGGAGCTCGCGCCGCCGCACAGGAGCGCCTCGACGCCAGCCTCGAGGGACTGCGCGCGCTCGGCATCGATGCCTCGGGGGAGGTCGGCGACGCCAACCCGCTGCAGGCGATGGAGGACGCGCTCCGCACGTTCGGTGCCGACGAGATCATCATCTCGACGCATCCCGAGGGACGTTCGAACTGGCTCGAGCGGGGCGTCGTCGAGCACGCACGCGAGCGGTTCACCGTCCCGATCAGGCACGTCGTCGTCGATCTCGACCGGGAGCGCGCGGAAGCTCACTCCTAGGTCGTTCGACCGCCGACCGGCCACCGCGCTCCGGCCCTACCCTCGCCCCGCCCCGGGGTCGCTCGTCAGCCGCTGCGCGATCAGCACCGGGATCAGGCTGACGACGATCACGACGAGGGCGATCGCGTTCACGATCGGCAGGTTCTGGCCCTGGCGGATGAAGCCGTAGATGAGGAGCGGGAGCGTGTTCTGGGCACCCGCGGTGAAGTACGTGACGACGATCTCGTCCCACGAGAGCGCGAACGCCAGCAGGCCGCCGGCAACGAGCGCCGTGCCGATCACGGGCAGCGTCACGAAGCGGAAGGTCTGGAAGCCGGTCGCGCCGAGGTCGGCCGACGCCTCGAAGAACGAGCCCGACGTGCGACGCAGCCGGGCGATCACGTTGTTGTAGACGATCACGACGCAGAAGGTCGCGTGGCCGATCACGATCGTCCAGAGCGAGAAGCTGATGCCCCCGATGACGAAGAACGAGTTGAGCGCGAGCCCGGTGATGATCCCCGGCAGGGCGATCGGGAGGATGAAGAGGAACGAGATCGAGTCGCGGCCGAAGAACCGCGCGCGCGAGAGGCCGAACGCCGCCAGCGAGCCGAGGACGAGCGCGACGGCCGTCGCGAGCAGGCCCGCGCGCAGCGAGAGCCACAGCGCGTCGCGCACCTCCGGGTCGTCCCACGCCTGGGAGAACCACTTCGTCGTGAAGCCGGCGATCGGCCAGCTCTGGATGTTCGACGAGTTGAAGGCGTAGACGCCCATGATCGCGAGCGGGATCCAGAGGAACAGGAAGATGAGGCCCGCCCAGGCCCAGAGGACGATGCGGGTTCCGCGCGTCTCCATCTAGAGGCTCTCGAACGCCCCGAGGCGCTTCATGATCACGAGGTACACGGCCATGATCCCGAGCGGCACGATCGCGAACGCCGCCGCGAACGGCGCGTTGTTGGCGAGGCCGAGGTTCTCGTAGACGACGGTGCCGATCAGCGACGACCCGGGGCCGCCGACGAGCGACGGGGCGATGTAGTCGCCGAGCGTCAGCGAGAACGTGAAGATCGAGCCGGCCGCGAGCCCCGGCACGGCGAGCGGGAGGATCACCCGCCGCAGCGTCGTGAAGCCGCGGGCGCCCAGGTCCGCCGACGCCTCGAGGAAGGAGTACGGCACCCGCTCGAGCGCGGCGTAGACCGGCAGCACCATGAACGGGAACCAGATGTAGGTGAACACGAGCCACATCGCCCAGTTGGTGTAGGCGATGTTCAGGTCGGGGAGCCCGATCCGATTCAGGAAGTAGTTGAGGGCGCCGTCCGGGTTGAGGATCAGGCGCCACGAGTAGACGCGCACGAGGTAGCTCACCCAGAGCGGGAGGACGGTGGCGACGAGCAGCGCGAGCCGAAGTCGTCGCCCTGCGATCCTGACCATGAAGTACGCGTACGGAAACGCGAGCAGCATGCAGGTGATCGTCACCGCGGAGGCCATCAGCAGCGTCCGCACGATGATCTTCGGGTACGGAGCATCGGCGATCGCCCGGAAGTTGTCGAGGTTCCACGAGTGGATCACCTGGCCGGTGAACGAGTCGGTCGTCCAGAAGCCCTGGATCAGGAGCGCGATCAGCGCTGCGACGTAGACGAACAGGAACGCGGCAACCGGGAGGGAGATCTGCGCGAGCGTCTTCGCCCCCGGTCGCCGCCACGAGAACCGGGAGAGCGAGCGGAGGGCTCCCCCGCGGGGAGAGCCCTCCGTCACACGTGCCGGGTCAGCTGCCACCGACCGGTGCTACCCCTTGACTTGCTGCCAGGCCGTCGTCCAGGCCCGGAGGTCGGTGCAGTTCTTCTGGCCGTTGCCGCAATCGGCAATCGGCGTCTTCCAGAACTTGATCGAGTTGTAGAAGCTCTCGGGCGCGTTGGCCGAGTACTGCGCGCACGAGCCCTTGGAGAGCTTGTTCATCACGGCGCACGCCTTTCTGTTGACAGGCGTCTCGCCGAAGTAGATCGCCTGCTGGGCCTGCGGGACCGGCTTCGAGATGTACTGCATCCACTTGTAGGCGCAGTTCGGATGCTTGGCCTTCGAGGAGAGCATCCAGGTGTCGGCCCACCCCGTCACGCCTTCCTTCGGGATCACGCTGACGACGGGAACCGGCTTCTTGGCGCCCTTCAGCGCGTTGACCTGATACGGCCACGAGGCACCGATCGTCGAGCCGCCGTTCGCGAACAGGTCGATCTGGTCGGAGGCGAGGCTCCAGTACTTCTTCACGAGCGGCCGCTGCTGCTTGAGCAACGCGACGGTCGCGGCGAGCTGCGCCTTGGTCAGCTCGTACGGGTCCTTGATCCCGAGGCTCGGCTTCGTCTTCGAGAGATACAGGGCTGCATCGGCGATCTGGATCGGGTTGTCCGGGATCGTGATCTTGCCCTTGTTCTTCGGGTCGTAGATCGCCGCCCAGCTGTTCGGCGCCTTCCCGTACAGCTTCGTGTTGACCATCAGCACGTTCGGCCCGAACTGCAACGAGAGGCCGTAGTGCTTCCCGGCAACCGTGTTGTGGGGCGGCGACTGGAACGCCTTGAAGAAGTCCTTGTAGGACGGGATCAGGCCGACGTTGATCTCCTGCACGGCCTTCGCGTAGATGAGCCGCAGGCTCGCGTCGCCCGACGCCGACACCATGTCGTACTGGCCGCCGCCGCCCGAGGTCATCAGGTTGAACATGTCGTTCGAGCTGCCGGCGTACTTCGCCGACACCTTGCAGCCGGTCGCCTTCTCGAACGGCGTCACCCACTGCTTCTCCGTATAGCCCTCCCACGCGACGAGCGTGAGCTTGCCCTCCCCCGCACCCACCGCGGTCGGCACCGCCGACGCCTGGGAGACACCCGCCGCCGGGATGGCGAGGGCCGTCACGAGCGCCGCGAGAGCGACGTATCCGAAGCGGATTCGCTTCATTGCCTTCTCCTCCTGAATCACGAATTCCACGTCCGGGCTCCAGCGGAGCCGGACGCGCTTCCTCTCCATCCCGCGAACGTCCTCCGACGACGTCTCGAGGTTCTGCTGCACCACCGTCAACTCGCCACCTCCGTCGAGTGCGACGATGAACTTGGTCACCGGGCCGAGGTAGACGGCGGCCGTGATCACTCCCGGCTCGCCCTCCGCCGCCTCGTCCGTCGAGAGCCGGATCTTCTCGGGCCGCACGGTGAACGTGCGCCCGTCCCGCTCGATGATGTTCGACGTGCCGATGAAGCCGGCGACGAACTCCGTTCTCGGATGCTCGTACATCTCGGCGGGCGTGCCGATCTGCTCGATCTTCCCCTGGTTGAAGACCGCGATCCGGTCGCTCATCGTGAGCGCTTCCTCCTGATCGTGGGTGACGTAGATGAACGTCATCCCGAGCTCCTGCTGGATCTGCTTGAGCTCGATCTGGAGCTCCTGGCGCAGCTTCAGGTCGAGTGCGCCGAGCGGCTCGTCGAGCAGCAGGGCGCGCGGCGTGTTGACGATCGCGCGCGCCAGAGCGACGCGCTGGCGCTGACCACCCGAGAGCTGGCCCGGCTTGCGGTCGCCGTACCCTTCGAGGCGCACCATCGCGAGCGCCTCGCTCGCCTTCAGCCGCCGCTCCGCCTTCGGCACCTTCTTCACGCGCAGGCCGTACTCCACGTTCTGCTGCACGGTCATGTGCGGGAAGAGCGCGTAGTCCTGGAACACCGTGTTGACGTCGCGGTCGAAGGGCGGCAGCGACGAGACGTCCTTGCCGCCGAGCTCGATCGTGCCGGCATCGGGGCGCTCGAACCCCGCGATCATCCGCAACGTGGTCGTCTTGCCCGACCCCGACGGGCCGAGCATGGTGAAGAACTCGCCGCGCCCGATCTCGAGGTCGACGCCGCCGACGGCAGCGACGGATCCGTAGCTCTTCCGCAGCCCTGTCACCCTGACATCGGCCTCGGGCCGATGTGCCGGGGCATCAGAGAGCTGCGGCAAGCGACTCCTCCAGCAGCGTCAGGCCTTCCTCGAGATCGGCGTCCTCGATCGTCAACGGCGCCAGGAGCCGGATCACGTTGCCGTACATCCCGCAGGAGAGCAGCAGCAGCCCGCGCTCGAACGCGGCGGCGACGATCGCCGACGCCTGCTCCGGCGCCTGCTCGGCGAGCTCGAACGCGAGCATCGGGCCGAGGCCGCGGACGTCGCCGATCGCGTCGTGCTTGGCCTGCAGCGCCTCGAGCCGCGACCGCAGCAGCGTCGCCGAGGGCGGTCGCCTCCTGCAGGAACTCGGGCTCGGCGACGGCGTCGAGCACCGCGATCGCGGCGGCGCACGAGAGTGGGTTGCCGCCGAAGGTGCCGCCGAGGCCACCGGGCGGGACGGCGTCCATGATCGACGCGGCTCCGGTGACGGCGGCGAGCGGCAGGCCGCCGCCGATCGACTTGCCGCTCACGAGCAGGTCGGGAGCGACGCCGTCGTAGTGCTCGACCGCCCACATCTTCCCGGTGCGGCCGACGCCGGACTGCACCTCGTCGTCGACGTAGAGGATCCCGTGCTCGCGGCACAGCTCCTGCAGGCGCAGCAGGTAGTCGCGCGGCATCGGCAGGAAGCCGCCCTCCCCCTGCACCGGCTCGAGCACCGCGCAGGCCACCGTCGCCGGATCGACGTCCGCCTTGAAGAGCTGCTTCAGCCCGGCGATCGCGTCGTCCGTCGTGATGCCGCGATAGAGGTTCGGCACCGGGCGCCCGGTACACCTCGGGTGCGAACGGCCCGAACCCGGCCTTGTACGGCTTCACCTTCGCCGTCATCGTCATCGTCAGCAGGGTGCGGCCGTGGAACGCGTTGTCGAAGACGACGACCGCCGGCCGGCCCGTCGCCGAGCGCGCGATCTTGACCGCGTTCTCCACCGCCTCGGCTCCCGAGTTGAGGAGGAGCGACTTCTGCTCGCCGCCCGCGCACGGCGAGAGCTCCGCCAGCCGGCGGCACACCTCGACGTAGGGCTCGTAGACGCCGACCATGAAGCACTGGTGGAGGTACTCGTCGGCCTGGGCCTTGATCGCGTCGACGACGGGCGCGAACCGGTGCCCCGTGTTCTGGCAGCCGATGCCGCCGGCGAAGTCGATGAACGTGCGCCCGTCGACGTCGGTGACGCGCGCGCCGTCGGCGTGCGAGACGACGAGCTTCGGGATCGAGACGCCGGCGCTCACGTACCGCGACCGCTCGGCGAGGATGCGCTCGTGGGCGGAGACCTCGGTGGTGGAGTTCATCGCGTGAGTATGACGCAGTTACGGGGCGATTTCACGCCTTCAACCACGCATTGCGCAGCTGAATGTCAGTCTTGGCTGCCTAATGCGCGTCGGCGGGGCCTGATCTCGCGGTATTTCGTTGTCGAGAGAAGTGCGGTTGCCCGCACTGCAGGACCCCTGTTCGTGTGCCACGATTGCACCGTGACCCAAACCGTCCTCATCGTCGACGACCACCCGAGCTTCCGCGCCTCGGCGCGCGCGATCCTCGAGGCGGATGGGTTCAGCATCGTCGGCGAGGCGGAGGACGGAGCGACAGGCCTCGCCCTGCTGCGCAAGCTCCGACCCGATGTCGTGCTCCTCGACGTCCAGCTCCCGGACATGTCCGGCTTCGACGTGTGCATCGAGTGCGGCGATCTCGACACGACGTCCGTCGTGCTCGTCTCGAGCCGCGACGCGACCGACTACGGATCCCTGATCGAGTCGAGCGGCGCCCGCGGCTTCGTGCCGAAGGCCGATCTCTCCGGCGCTGCGATCATCTCTCTGATCGCGTGAGCTGCCGATGAAGGCGCTGCGCTTCGGGCTCGCGGCCGCGCTTGTGATCATCGAGGCTGCGGCGGCGACCGCCCTCGTCGTCGCGAGCAACCACGACACGCGCCCCTGGCTGACCGCCGGCTTCGCGATCCCGGCCGGGCTCACCTTCGTCGCGGCAGGGCTCGTGGCGCTCTGGCGCCGTCCCGACAACGTCACCGGCTCGCTGCTCGCCGCGACGGGCTACCTCTGGTTCATCGCCGCGCTGACCGAGTCGAACAACTCGTGGGTGTTCACGATCGGGTTCGTCTTCTCGAACCTCGCGTTCGTCGCGTTCGTCGCCCTGATCCTCGCCTATCCCGACGGGCACCTGCACGCGCCGCGCCGCTGATCGCTCGTCGCCGTCGGCGGCCTCACCGCGTTGATCGGCAACGCTCCTCGTGGTGCTGCTCGACGAGACGCCCGTCGACCGGCTGCGACGACTGCCCGCCGAGCGCCGATCGCCGTCGTCGACTCGCCTGACGGCCGCCTCGGCCGTGACGCTCGTCTCGACGATCGTCATCGTCGTCGTCCTGGCGCTGATCGTGGCGACCCTCGTCGGCCGCTGGCGCCGGGCCTCGGTCACGAGCCGGCGAACGCTCCGCCCCGTCTACCTCTCCTGCGGCATCTCCGTTGCGCTGCTGACGGTCTCCGTCGCGCTCGACTCGGTCTCGAGCAGGACGAACTCGGTCGTCTGGGTGCTCTTCCTGATCTCGTTCGCGCTCGTGCCGCTGTCGTTCCTCGCCGGCGTGCTCCGCAGCCGCTTCGACCGCGCCAGCGCCGCCCGGATCCTGCTCTCGCTCGATGCCGGCGTCCCGCTCCGCGACGCGGTCGCGGACGCGCTGCACGACCCGTCGCTCGAGATCGTCTACCGCCTCGGCGACCGCGAAGGCTGGGTCGACGCCGACGGCCGGGACGTCGAGGAGCCGACGGCGACGCCGGAGCGGGCCGTGACGACGATCGAGCGCGGCGGCCGGCGGGTGGCCGCGCTCGTCCACGATCCGTCGCTCGCCGAGGAGCCGGACACGATCGACCTGGTCGCGTCGGCGGTCGGGCTCCCGCTCGAGAACGTGCGCCTCCAGGCCGAGCTGCGATCCCAGTTCAGCTTCCTCGTCACGCTCGTCAACACCGCTCCGAGCCTGTTCATCCACCTCGACCTGGAAGGGACGATCGTGAACCAGAACGTCGCCGCGGTCGAGGCGGCGGGCGAGGACAAGGAGGAGGCGATCCGCGGCCGCAAGTTCTGGGACGTCTTCATCGACGAGTGGGAGCGCCCAGACGTGATCGCGCGCTTCGAGGCAGCCGCCCCCGTCCACCCTGCCGTCGAGTACGAGAACACCTTCGTCAACCGCCGCGGCGAGAACCGCGTCGTGTTCTGGCGCTCGGCCCCGCTGCCCGACGAGCACGGCCGGACCAGGGGAATCATCGCGGGCGGCATCGACATCACGGCGCGCCACGAGGAGGCAGCGGCCCGCGAGCGCGAGCGCGAGTTCCTGAACACGATCGCGAACGAGGCGCCGAGCCTCCTCCTGCTGATCGACGAGCACGGGGTGATCGAGCCCCGAGGCTCCAACAAGGCGTTCGAGCGCGAGCTCGAGGTGGAGCCGCACGAGACGCCCGGCACCGTGCTCTGGGACGACTACGTCGCTCCGGAGGAGTCGGCGACGGTGCGACAGCTGATCAAGCGTGTCGCAGCCGGCGAGTCCGTCGGCGACCACGACAGCACGTGGGTGTCGAAGAGCGGTCGGCGCCTGTCGGTGCTCGTGGTCGTGCATCCTCCTACCGGCCGTCGACGAGCGGCGCCTCCTCCTCGTCAGCGGCCGTGACGTGACGGAGCGCAAGCAGCGCGAGATCCAGCTGCAGCGCGAGCGCGACATCACGAGCACGTTGATGCAGGCGATCCCGAGCATCGTCGTCGTGGTCGACCGCGAGGCGAACATCGTCGACGGCGGCGTCGACGCCACGCGCGCCGGCGTCAACGACGCCTTCCGCGAGGCGCTCGGCTGGCCGGACGGCGAGATCGTGCGAACGAGCGTGCTCGACCTGATCGATCCGGACGACGGCTACTTCGCGCGGATGGCGATCGCCTCGGCAGCGAACGGCGTGCCGAGCGTCGAACGCGAGACACGCTGGCGCAAGGCCAACGGCGACCACATCGTGATCGCGTGGACGGCGACCCCGATCGACGACGTGACGGGGCGGGAGGCGTCGCTCGTGCTGCTCTCGGGCATGGACGTCACCGAGCGCAGGCGACAGGACGAGGAGATCCGGGCATCGCGCACGCGCATCATCGAGGCGGCGGACGAGGCCCGCCGCGTGCTCGAGCGCAACCTCCACGACGGCGCCCAGCAGCGGCTGGTCGCGCTCTCCGTCTCGCTCAGGCTCGCCGAGTCGCGCACGACGACCGACCCCGCCGAGGCGGCTGCAATCATCAACGCCTCCCGTGAGGAGCTGGCGGCGGCGCTCGAGGAGCTCCGCGAGCTCGCGCGCGGGATCCATCCGGCGGTGCTCACCGACCGCGGCCTCGCGGCAGCCGTCGAGACGCTCGTCGTCCGCACGCCGATTCCCGTCGACGTCGAGGTGCCGCCGGAACGGCTGCCGGCGCCGATCGAGGCGGCCGCCTACTACGTGATCTCGGAGGCGATCACGAACATCGTCAAGTACGCCGGCGCAACGTCGATCACCGTCGCGGTGGTGAGAGACGAGGAGAGCGTGATCGTGACCGTGATCGACGACGGCTGCGGCGGCGCCGATCCCACCGCCGGCACCGGCCTGCGCGGGCTCCGCGACCGGGTCGCGGCGCTCGACGGCGCGCTCACGGTCGACAGCCCCACCGACCGCGGCACGAGGATCGTCGCCGAGATCCCGCTCGAGGCGCGCCCGGAGCTGGCCCGCTCGAGTCTCTGAGGCCCCTCTAGACTCGCGTCAGCATGAGCACCGCACCCGAAACGGTCGCCTTCCTCCTGTGCGACATCGAAGGCTCCACGCCCCTCGTCCACGCGGCAGGGGCCGACTACGCGACGATCCTGAACAGCGTCCGCCGCATCATCCGGGGCGCGGTCGGGGAGCGGAACGGCAACGTGATCGACGCCCACGGCGACGAGATGTTCATCGCGTTCCCGTCGCTCGACGACGCGGTGACAGCAGCCGTCGAGGCCCAGCGGGAGCCTGATCGAGGAGACCTGGCCGGGCGAGCACGACGTCAGGGTGCGGATGGGAGTCCACGTCGGCGAGCCGCTCGTGACCGACGAGGGCTACACCGGCATCGACGTCCATCGCACCGCGCGGATCGGGTCGGCGGGTCACGGCGGCCAGATCCTGCTCTCGGCAACGGCCTGCGCGCCGACCGGGTTCGCCGTCCGCGACCTCGGCAGCCACCGCCTGGCAGGGCTGCCGTTGCCGGAGCACATCCACCAGCTGCTCGCCGACGGCCTCCCGCGCGACTTCCCGCCGCTCCGCAACACGGTCGCGATGCTGGGCAATGCGATGACGGTGGTGATCGCCGAGGACTCGATCCTGTTGCGCGAGGGCGTCGTGCGGCTGCTCTCCGAGGCCGGCTTCGACGTTCTCGCCCAGTCCGACAACGCCACCGACCTCATGCGCCACGTCGCGATGCACAAGCCCGCGGTCGCGATCGTGGACATCCGGATGCCGCCGACCCACACCGACGAGGGGCTCGTGGCCGCGCGCGAGATCCGGGCGCAGTTCCCCGACACGGGCGTGCTCGTGCTCTCGCAGTACGTCGAGCCCGGCTACGCGGTCGTGCTGCTCGAGGAGGGCGCCGAAGGCGTCGGCTACCTGCTCAAGGACCGGGTCTCCGACCTGGAGGAGTTCGCCTCGGCGGTCCGCCGCGTCGGCGAGGGCGGCTCGGCGCTCGACCCGGCCGTCGTGAGCCAGCTCGTCGGGCGCCATCGCGCCGACGACCCTCTCGACGCCCTGACCCCGCGCGAGCGCGAGGTGCTCGAGCTGATGGCCGAGGGCCGCTCGAACCAGGCGATCGCGGAGCGGATGTTCGTCACCCTGCGGGCCGTCGAGAAGCACGTCACGAGCATCTTCACGAAGCTCGATCTCGCCGCCTCGAGCGACGACCACCGGCGGGTGCTCGCCGTGCTGACGTTCCTTCGTGATTAGGCGCAGCCCGGCGACAGGCTGAAGCCTGTCAGCCCCGTCTGAAACCCGCCATCGCACAGTGCGGGTAGCCCCACCCAAAGACGCCTGAGCGCCGCACTGTCGACAAGAGAGGCAATGCGCGAGCCTGCGAGGACTGAACAACGACCTCGAGGAGAACCCGCATGTCACCCCTGAAGCAGAGCACGAACATCGCGGCCCGGATGGGTCGTTGGAGTGCGAAACACCGCAAGACCGCCATTTTCGGCTGGCTGGCGTTCGTGATCGCGTCGTTTGCGATCGGCACCGGCGTCGGGATGGTGACGATCGACCAGAACGACGTCAACGTGGGCGAGGCCCGCAAGGCCGACCACATCATCCGCGACGCCGGCTTCAAGCTGGACGAGCAGAGCGAGTACGTGCTCGTGCAGTCGAAGACGCAGACGGCGTCCGATCCCGCGTTCCGTGCCGTCGTCACGGCCGCGATCGCGAAGCTCGAGACGTACCCGAAGGTGACCAAGCTCCGCTCGCCGCTCGCGGCCGGCAACGAGGGGCAGATCTCGAAGGACGGCCACTCGGTGCTGATCCAGTTCAGCCCCAAGGGCACCTACGACGAGGCCACCACCTACATCGACACGATCGTCGCCGGCACCGCCCAGGTGCAGAAGGCCAACCCCGACTACACCGTCGTCGAGGCCGGCTCGGCGTCGACCGGCAAGGCGCTCGACGAGATGTTCGGCTCGCAGCTCGCCCGCGCCGGGCATGATCTCGATCCCGATCACGCTCGTGATCCTGCTGCTCGTGTTCGGCTCGCTCGTCGGCGCGTTCATCCCGCTCGGGCTCGCCCTGACGGCCGTGTTCGCAACGCTGGGCCTCGTCGCCCTGCCGAGCCAGATCGTGCCGATGGACGAGTCGGTCGCCGAGGTGATCCTGCTGATCGGGCTCGCGGTCGGCGTCGACTACTCGCTGTTCTACATCCGCCGCGAACGTGACGAGCGTCGCGCCGGACGCAGTGAAACCGCCGCCCTCGAGGCTGCAGCAGCGACGTCGGGCCGGGCCGTGCTCATCTCGGGCATCACCGTGATGATCGCGATGGCCGGCATGTTCGTCTCCGGCGACAAGACGTTCATGTCCTTCGCGATCGGGACGATGATGGTCGTCGCCGTCGCGATGATCGGCTCGCTCACCGTCCTGCCCGCGATCCTCTCGTGGCTCGGCGACCGGGTCGAGAAGGTGCGCGTCCCGTTCCTCGGCCGGCTCAAGAAGGACGACGGCCAGGGTCGCGTCTGGGGTGCGGTGCTCGGCGCCGTCCTCCGCCGCCCGCTCGTCTCCGCGATCGCGTCGACCGCGGTGCTGCTCGTCCTGGCCTTCCCGGCCCTGAGCCTCCACACGAGCCAGTCGGGCTTCGACGCCCTGCCGAAGTCGCTCAAGGAAGTGCAGTCGTTCAACAAGATCCGGGATGCCTTCCCCGGCGGCGCCACCCCGGCCGTCGTCGCGATCAAGGGCGACGCGTCGGATCCGGCAGCTGCAGGCGGCGGTCGCCGACCTGAAGAAGCAGGCGGTCGCGTCCGGCAAGGCGCTGCAGCCGATCTACTCGGACACCTCGCCTGACGGCAAGGTGCTCCGCGTCGCGGTGCCGCTCGTCGGCGACGGCACGGACACGGTGTCGAACGACGCGCTCGAGACGCTCCGCGACGAGATCCTGCCGGCCACCGTCGGCAAGGTCGCCGGCGTCCAGTACGCGGTCACGGGCGACACGGCGTCGTCGAAGGACTGGAACGACAAGATGAAGTCGTCCGCACCGATCGTCTTCGTCTTCGTGCTCAGCTTCGCGTTCCTGCTGTTGCTGATCTCGTTCCGCTCGATCGTGATCCCGGTCAAGGCGATCGTGATGAACCTGCTCTCCGTCGGCGCCGCCTACGGCCTGCTGGTCGCGACCTTCCAGTGGGGCTGGGGCGCCAACCTGCTCGACTTCCAGAAGAACGGCGGCATCGCCTCGTGGCTGCCGATGTTCCTGTTCGTGATCCTGTTCGGGCTCTCGATGGACTACCACGTGTTCATCCTGAGCCGGGTCAAGGAGTACTTCGACCGCGGCATGAGCACCGAGAAGGCCGTCGAGGCAGGCATCCGCTCGACCGCCGGTGTCGTCACGAGCGCGGCCGTCGTGATGGTGTTCGTCTTCGGCGTCTTCGCGCTGATGCCGATCATCGACATGAAGGAGATGGGCATCGGCCTCGCAGCCGCCGTCCTGATCGACGCCACGATCGTCCGCGCGGTGCTGCTGCCCGCGACGATGAAGCTCCTCGGCGAGTGGAACTGGTACCTGCCGACGTGGCTCGAGTGGCTGCCGACGCTCGAGCACGAGCGCTCGGATCTCCCGGCGATCGACGGCGAGGCGACCGGCGCCGCTGCCTGATCACCGCCGCCACTGCGCACGACGCGAAAGGCCCCGGCACACGCCGGGGCCTTTCGTCGTTCCGGGCGTCTATGCGGTGGCCGCGACCCGGATCGGGAGCGAGAGGGCGAAGCTCCGGATCTCGTCCCAGTCGCGATGGTCGCCCTCCGGCATGTGGTTGAAGGGGAACGACAGCTTCTCGTGGTCGATGACCCCGCCGAAGATCGCGATCTCGACAGGATCGAGCTCGGGGTACTGCTCGAGCACGTGCTCGAGTTGCGGTCGCACCTTGTCCTTCTCCTCGGGCTCGTTGCTGAGCGGGCCGAGCCCGAAGACGGCGAACGGCTGGTGCGCCAGCGCCGCGTGGTGGTCGCGCAGGAAGTGCCGCGCGTCACGGTGCGGCCGGCCCATGTAGAGCCCCGTGCCGAGCACGATCAGGTCGTAGCCCTCGAGGTCGACGGCGTCGCGCGCGGCGACGACATCGCATGCTGCTCCCTCGTCTCGCAAGATCGCCGCGATGTAGCGCGCAACCTCCTCGACCGAGCCGTACTTGCTGGCGTAGATGATGAGCACCTGGGTCATGGTGTCCTCCTTCTCGATCTCTCATCCGCGAGCGTCGCACCGGCCTTCCGGCGCCGGCATCCGGCCTCGCCCCGATCGTGCTGCCGCAAAGCCGCAGATCGGCCTGCTGACTACGATGTGGCGGCTGCCGGAGTAGCTCAGCTGGTCAGAGCACGCGCCTTGTAAGCGCGGGGCCAAGGGTTCGAATCCCTTCTCCGGCTTGTCTCAACCGCTCCTCCCATTGCCGTGAGACAGGCGGCGTCTACGTGATCCCGATCGAGAGCTTCCGCTCGACCGGGCATACCTCCGTGTTCGCGCGGCACTGAACGGTCAGCGCAAGCGCGTCCGCTTCGCTCAGGACTACGAGATCGCGACGGTGAACTGCACGCTCGGCGGCCGCATTTCGACTCGCTAGCCCTTCGCGCGCCGCGTCAGCCCGGACCTGTCGTCTCTCGAGCTTGCGATCAGCGTCCGCCGCCTAACCGTCTCCGGTGCATGAGCGCGGTTGGGTGGACGGCTTTCGACGAGGGCTTCCTCAACGCACACCAATGGGGGCAGGCTCTCGCCGGGGGCGCCGCGCTGCCCCGGGAGGCGGCGCCGGTTCAGCTCGGGCCAGGCGAGATCGCGCATGCCCGTATCGCGCCGGTCGGCATCGCCGGCTACTTCGGAGAGGACAAGCAGTATCGATCGTCGTTCTTCCTGATCGGCGGCCCGGTCGGCCTCGCCGTCACAGGCGCCGCGAGCCTTGCCTACAACGCCTCGAAGAAGGCCGACGCGCAGAAGGCTGCCGTGCCACGCTGGCATCAGCTCGGCACCGCCGAAGTCGTCGTGACGAGCCAGCGGTTGATCGCGACCGGAACCGGTCGGACCGAATCGCTCTGGTACGCCGAGATCGGCCCCCTGCAGCTCTCGCCCGGCAGAGGAGGCGCGCCCGGCGTGCAGTTCCAACCCGCGGACAGCCCCTTACTCAGGCTCGAGGCGCCCGGCGCACCACTGCTCTACGTGTTCGTGCACTACCTCGTCGATGGGCAGGCGCCTGGGGTCCCGATGCCCGCCGGACTGCTCGAACGCGCCCGGCAGCAGGGTCGACTCCGCTAGGGACGGGCCGCTGCCGCACGGTTCTACTCAGAGCTCGCCAGGCGGCAACGTCCCCTGATCGCGAACGTCCCGCGAGCATTCACCGACGTGGCCGGCGTCAACCATGGGCGGCGATACGATTGCCTTGTGTCGCCTCGCGTTGACGGCCCTCCTCCAGGTCGTGTCGGGCCTGACCGCCGGCTTGCGTGGATCTGCCATGCAGCCATCCTCTTGGCCGTCATCGGTGTCTTCGGGACCTGGCGCAGCGCAGGCCCGGTGTCGCTCAACGGTGTCGAGGGTCCGCATGACGGTTGGCTCCTGATCATCTTTGCGTTGATCGCTCTCGCCGGTGTGCGATCGCTGTCTCGTCGTGGTTGGTTGGGGATCTTGACGGTGCTCGGAGCGGCGTGCGCGATGCTCTACACGGCGGTCGGGAATCTCCTCGACGACCGCGCGGTCTTCGGTGGGAGTGCGGGCTGGGGGTTGTGGCTGTGCATCGGGGCGTCGGTTGTCCTCTCTTGCGGCGCGCTCTGGGCGGCGTTCGGCCGGCTGCAGGGCCCTGTCGCGGAAGAGGTCGGAACGCCCACGACCGAGGGAAGTTCCTAGAGGAAGTAGGAGAGCCTGTCCCACACCCAGTCCTTGAACCGGGTGCGGAGGCCGGTCGGCGGCGTACCGGGGCGGGACTTGGCGATGTCCGGCTCGAACACCCGCTGCTCCAGGAGCGATGCGGTCTTGGCGCTGCGGGCCATCATCGCGATCTCGTAGTTTCGGTACAGCGCCCAGGCGTCGAGGTTGACGGTGCCGAAGACAACGGTGTCGTCTGCAACGACGAGCTTCGCATGGACGACTGCGCCGGGGTATTCGTAGATCTGCGCGCCGGCGTGGAGCAGGTCGCCGTAGTGGTGTTTGAGCGCTGCGGTGGCCTGCGCGTTGTTCGAGGTCTCCGAGACGACGATCCTGACCTTGACTCCGCGTTTGGCGGCAGCGACGAGCCGTTGGATCATGTCGGCGTCGGTGAAGTAGGGGTTCATGACATCGAGCCGCCTCTTGGCGGTGTCGAACAGCTCCCGGGTTGCCTGGGTGGCGGAGACGAAGCCGCCGGGGACGGTCTGGAGGAGCGCGATCGGGATCGCGCCGGGGTGAGGCTGGGCGGGGAAGTATTTCGAGAGGTCGCTCGGCAGCGGTCCTCCGTGCCCGCGGAAGCTCATCAGGAAAAGCGCTTGAGCCTGGCGGACGACGTTGCCCGTGACGCGCACCATGACGTCGTGGAACTTGCCGTTCGCGAAGTGGTCCTCGATCCCGGCGCCTCCGGTCCAGGCCACGGTGCCGTCGATCACATAGAGCTTGCGGTGGTCGGCTCGGCCGACATCGTCCTGCCTCCAGTCGAATGTGCGGTGGTCGGGGTAGAGGCCGTCCTTGTCCCAGGGTAGGAGGTCGTTGACGACGATCTGCGCCCCGGCATCGGCGAGCCGGGTGAACATCGGCCCGGCCGGCCCGAACACCTGGCTTCCCTGGCCGTCGACGATCACGCGCACCTCGACTCCTTCTTTCATCTTCTCGATCAGAAGGTCGCTGAGCTGGGTGCCGATCTCTCCTTCCCGCCAGCCGAACATCAGGATGTGAACCGACGAGTGAGCCGCGCGGATGTCGGCGAGGATCTTCGGGAAGAAGGTCTTGCCCTCGGGCCAGGGCTCGATCGTCGCCGCGGTCGACCAGGCGTAGGGCATCCCGACGTCGGACGGCCGTGGGTCGCTGCGTGCGGCGAACTCCTGTACCGCCTGCTGGGCACCGGCAGCCGTGATCGCATCTGCGGCAGGCGGCCAACTCGGCTGCTGCACGATAGCCAGCACCTGCCGCGACACCAAGAAGAAAAATGCCGCGACCAGGATCCCGAGGACGGCCAGCACGGGCCGCCACCAACGCCGTAAGCGCCCCGCCGTTGGGGAGACGGTCGGAGCGGAGACCCCGTTCGGTTCGTTAGCCACGCTAGCCCTCCTCGACGACGCGCTTCTCGATCTTCGGCATCGTGATGCGGGTCACTCGCCGCTCGCAGCGCTCACTGCCGCGATGCCGTGCGGTAGAAGTGGTTCGACCCGGCGGCGTCGGATGGTTCCCGTTCACCGGCTCACCCTCTCACGTCAGATCAGCCATTCGTAACACCGCCCGCCCGGGAAGAAAACGAACCGCCTAACCGTCTTGTCTACAAGTCGTCATATGGACGACGGGTTGACCGCCCTGGCTCGGCCCGGGGGAAGGCGCGCAGCCCTTGCGCGCCTGGGGAGAGCAGGCTCGACGCCGCCGGCCCGCCGGCGGCGTCGCCGCGGTCCGCGCCCCGGGGGTTCGATCTCCCCCGGGGCGCGTCCGTGGGCGGTCTACGCGGCCAGCAGCTCCTGCTCGGCCCGCAGCCAGTGCTCGGTGGCATCGCCCGGCTCGCCCTGCTCCCAGAGCAGGTAGGCGCGAACGGCGACGTCGGCCGGCTCCGTCGCCGGTGTGACGCTCGGGCGCCGCCGCGGCGACGTCGAGGCCGCCTTCTGCTTCGGTGCTGCCTTGGCCGCGACGGGCTCCGTCTCGGCATCCTTCTTGCGGGCACGCGGTGCCCGCGGCTTCTGCTCCGCCATCGGTTCCTCCTTGCTGCGCTCGTGAGGATGGAGGCGACCCCCGCCGTCGTGGGCCGACCGCTCCACCGACAAGCGTACCCGGGCGATCGGTCGTGCTCGACCCGCAGGAACGGAAACGAGCCGCCCGGGGGCGGCTCGTTTCACGTCAGGGTCGATGCCGGGAGCGCTACGCGGGAACGGCGCGCGTCGCCTGGTGCGCGACGATCTTGCGCTTCACCCGCTGGAGGGCGTTGTCGATCGTCTTCGTGTCGCAGTCGAGCTCGAGCGCCATCGTGTCGTACGACTTGCCGTCGAGGTAGAGCCTGAGCGCGTCCGACTCGAGTGACGACAGCGTGGTGCCGAGGCAGCCGACGAGGCTCTGGAGCTCCTCGGTCGAGATCACGCAGCTCGACGGATCGTTCGTCGACGGGCCGGGCAGCGCATCGCCGAGCGTGCAGTCGCCGTCGCTCTCCTGGCCGGCCGGCGTGTGGCTGAACGAGACGTACGTGTTGAGCGGTGAGTGCTTGAATCGCGTCGCCGTCTTGATCGCGGTGATGATCTGCCGGGTGACGCAGAGCTCGGCGAACGAGCGGAACGACGTCTCCTTGTCGTGCCGGAAATCGCGCATCGCCTTGTAGAGCCCGATCATCCCCTCCTGGATCAGGTCGTCGGCGTCGCCGCCCGCCAGGAAGTAGCTGCTCGCCTTCAGGCGCACGAACCCGTGGTAGCGGCGCATCAGCTGATCGAGTGCCGCCTGGCTCCCGTTGCGCGCCTTGAGGACGAGCTGCAAATCCTCAAGTTCACGTTGAAGCTTCTGCGGTGACTTGGGGGCAACTGCGGTGCGGGCGGACATCGATTCTCCCTGTTTTTGGCGGTTTCCAAGGGTTTGCGGCCCGGGCTCGATCAAAGTCTCACCCTGAACTTGAGGGAGAACGTAGCACCTTCTTGCACGCGTTACAACCCCTTTGCAAACTTTCCACGGTGATTAGAACAGGTGTTCGTACCCGGCCTCAGCCGAGACGCGCGGGTTCCGTCCTACTGCCCGCGGCGGAGCCGCTCGAGCTTCGCCCGCGTCTCCGGATCGAGCCGGTCACGCAGGCGTGACACCTGATCCTCGCTGTGCGTCGGGCTCTCGAGCTCGCGCAGGAACGTGCTCGAGGCCACCTTGCGCACCTCCTGCCCGGACGTGCCCCGCATCGCCACGTCGGAGGACACGAGGCAGACGCGTTCGCGGTGGCGGTTGTCCGCCGCGAGCCGTTCGAGCAGCGTGTCGGCGTCAGGCGCGTAGCGCACCGAGAGTGGCCCGGCGTCGAACTCCTCGCCGACGCCGTCGAAGACGACGACGCCACGCGCTCCCTTCATCGCGACGAAGCTTGCGAGCTCGTCGGTCAACGCTCGGACGTCTTCGTGGCCTCCCGCGTGCAGGAGGTTGTAGCCGTCGAACAGGTAGAGCGTCGGCTCTGGCACCAACCCATCGTAGGTGCGGCGACCAGGCTGCAGCCGGCGACAGGCTTCAGCCTGTCGTCCGGGCTCTACGCCCCGGCGCCCCGCTGCCTCCGCGCCTCGTACAGCAGCACCGCCGCCGCGACGCTCACGTTGAGCGACTCGACCCCCGCCGCGAGCGGAATCGAGATCGACGCGTCACAGGTCTTGCGGACGAGGGGACGCACGCCCTTGCCCTCCGCGCCGAAGACGAGGGCGACGCCGCCGGTGAGGTCGGCCTGCCACATCGTCTGCGGCGCATCCGCCGTCGCGGCGTACGACCAGAGGTCGTCGCGCTTGATCTCGGCGAGGTAGCGGGCCAGGTTGGGGACGACGGCGACCGGCAGGTGCTCGACGGTTCCGGCCGACGAGCGGCACACGGCCGGCGTCACCTGGGCGGCGCCGTGGGCCGGCACGATCACGCCGGTGGCGCCCGCGCCTGCGGCCGAGCGGATCACGGCGCCGAGGTTCCGCGGGTCGGTCACCTGGTCGAGGCACGCGAGGAGTGGCGTCTCGCCCGCGGCCAGCTCCCACGGATCGGCATAGGGGTACGGGCTCGCCCAGGCGACGACGCCCTGATGGTCGGGGCTCGCCGCCGCCTCGGTGAGCTCGCGCTCCTTGACGATCTGGGGCCGTGGGCCTTCACCGAGCCAGTCGAGCGAGGCCGCCGCACGCTCCGAGACCCAGAGCTCGAGCACCTCCCGGCGGCCCCGCAACGCCTCCCGCACGGCGTTCCGACCGTAGATGAGCTCCCGCGTCACCGCAGCGGCACGAGCTCGAAGCCCTCGGGTGCGCTGTTCGCGTCCCGCACTTCCCAGCCGGCTGCCGAGATCTCGTCGCGCAGGCGATCCGACTCGGCAAAGTCGCGCGCCGCCCGAGCCTCGGCGCGCGCGCGGGCAAGCGCCACGATCTCGGCCGGAGCGTCGACCGCGTCACCCAGCTCCCCGAGCCCGAAGACGGCGAGCCCTCGCCGCAGCTCGGCGAGCGCCCCCTCGCGCGCCCAGCGGTGGAAGATCGCGAGGGCTGCCGGGGTGTTGAAGTCGTCGTCGAGGACGGCCGCAAGCTCGTCCCAGTCTCCGATCGATCGTGTCTCGCCACGAAGCGCGTTGCGGAGGCTCTCGACCTGCACGCCGGCCGCGGTCATCGCCTCCTCCGAGAACTCGAGCGGCTTGCGCCAGTGGCCGGTCATCAGGAAGAGCAGCGCCACCTCACGGCCCCACGCCGGCGATCACCTCCTGGATCGTCGCGACGTTGCCGACGGACTTCGACATCTTCTCGCCCGTGAAGCGGAGCAGGCCGTTGTGCATCCAGATCTTCGCGAACGGGCGGCCGACGGCCTGCGACTGCGCGCGCTCGTTCTCGTGGTGTGGGAAGACGAGGTCGAGCCCGCCGCCGTGGATCAGGAACTCGGGCCCGAGCGTCTTCTCCGCCATCGCCGAGCACTCGATGTGCCAGCCCGGTCGCCCGGGACCCCACGGCGATTCCCAGGACGTGTCCTCGCCCTCCTTGGTCGCCTTCCAGAGCGCGAAGTCGCGCGCGATCCTCCTTGAGCGGGCTCGGCTCCTGCTCCTCGACCTGGTCCGGTCGCTGGCCCGAGAGCGCGCCGTAGCTCTCGAAGCTCGCGACCCGGAAGTAGACGTCGCCGCCGGCCTCGTACGCGTGCCCGGACGCGATCAGCTCCTCGATCAGCGCCACGATCTCGGGAATCGTCTCGGTTGCGAGCGGCTGCTCGTCGGGCATCTCGAGCCCGAACGAGCGCGTGTCGTCGAGATACCACTGGGTGGCCTCGCGCGCCCGCGCGGCGCTCGCTCCGGGCGCTGCCTCGTAGATCTTGTCGTTCACATCCGTGATGTTGTGGACGTACGTGACGTCGTACCCGCGCTCGCGCAGCCAGTTCCGCAGCCACGCGAAGATGACGAACGGCACCGCGTTGCCGATGTGCGCGCGCTGGTACACGGTCGGGCCGCAGACGTACATGCCGACCTTCGCGGGCGGGTCGGGAAGCGCGACGAGCGATTTCGTCGAGGTGTCGTAGAGGCGCACGGTCATCGCGGTGTTATAGCGGCGGTGACCCGCCGAAGCGCCTCGTCCCGTGGGCACGGCGGCAACGACCGTCCACAGCTCGGGGCCGCGCTCGGCCCCGGTCAAGCGCCAGGCGGAGGAACTTGAGGTTGCCGCCGACCGCCTTCAGCTCGCGCACGATCTCACGCGCGCCGGGCTCGTCGAGGTGGTCGGCGGTCGGGCCACGGAGCCCCACGAACCGCTCCAGCGTCGAGCCGGGCATCCTCACCGAGGGTCACCGTGCCCGGCTCGAGGATCTGGCGGGCGATCTCCCGCGCCTCGACGAGCGTGCGGGCGCCGCGCAGCGCGCGTACGAGCTCGACCGGGGCTTCTGCGGCCGCGGCGAGGTCGGCGTCGGGCATCTCCGCGATGGCATCGATCGCGAGCCGGTGGATGCGCGGCAGGTCGAGGCTGACGTCGTGACGCGGCAACCCGAGCTCGTCCAGATACGCGCGCACCGCTGCCGCCGGGATTCCCTCGTCGCGCAGGTCGCCGACCGACGAGTGCTCGGCCCGCTTCGAGAGCTTCTTCCCGTCCTCGCCGAGCAGGAGACCGTGGTGGATCACCTCGGGCAGCTCGCCTCCGAGCGCCCGCGCGATGCGCTGCTGCACCTCTTCGTTGGGCCGGTGATCGGAGCCGCGGATGATGTGGGTGATGCCGAGATCGAGGTCGTCGGCGACCGTGGCGAGCTGATACGTCGCGGTGCCGTCGGCGCGGGCCAGCGTCGTGCCTCCGAGCCGGATCGAGCCGTCGGGATCGCGCACCGCGCCCGCGTCGAGGGCCAGCGCTGCGGCCTCGGCGTGCCGCTCGGCGCGCTCGCTCTGCCGGATACGGGCCCTCCTCCCAACCGATCCCGAGCCAGTCGAGATCGGCGAGGATCGCCTCCTCCCCGCCGGGCACGTTGCGCTCCGGGTCGGTGTCGTCGATGCGGAGGACGAGCACGCCGGCGCTCGCGTCGGCATACGAGCGGTTGGCGGTGGCGCTGAGGGCGTTTCCGAGATGGAGCGATCCCGTCGGGCTCGGCGCGAAGCGGACGCGGACACTCATCGGGCCAATCTACCGCCGCGACCCGGCCCGACCGTGAGCCCGGCTCAGGCGTCGATCGTGATGTGGCCGGGCTGGCTCGCGACCCGGTCGATCCACGCGCGAATCGCCGGGTATCGCTCCAGGTCGAAGCCACCCTCGGGTGCCACGTGGGTGTACGCGTAGAGCGAGATGTCCGCGAGCGTGTACTGCCCGCCGACGAGGAAGTCGCGGCCCTCGAGATGGCGCTCCATCGCGTCGAGCGCGATGTAGCCGTTCGCGGTCTGCTCCTCGATCCTGGCGGCGTGCTTCTCGGCCTGCCCCGAGAATGCAATCAGGAAGCGGACGACGGCGAGCGAGGGCTCCACCTGGTACTGCTCGAAGAACTGCCACTGCAGCACCTGGGCGCGCTCGTAGGGCTCGGTTGGGGCGTACTGCGTGCCGTCGCCGAGATACCAGATGATCGCGTTCGATTCGGCGAGCGGGCGCCCGTCGTCGAGCACGAGCGTCGGCACGCGCCGCGCCGGGTTGAGGTTGCCGAGTACTTCGGCGCGGTTCGAGCGGTCGACGACGCTCAGCTCCTCGAGCTCGAGCGGGATCCCGAGGTGCGCCGCGAGGAGGCGCACCTTGTAGCAATTGCCGGAGACCGCGGAGTTGTAGAGGAGCATCCTGCAACTCTTGCACAGCCGCCATGCTGCGGGTCGCACCGGCATCTGTAACGCTTCCCGATCTGCTCGGACTCGAGAGCGTCATATGCCCACGCTCAGACGTCGCACTGTCCTGCTCATCGCACTCGTCGGCTCCGCGCTCGTGCCGACGGTTGCCTCGGCGCTGGCCCTCACGGGGCCGCAGACCGTCGCCGGGACGAAGCCCGCGATCGTGATCAGGACCGGCAACCTCGGCAAGGTCCTCGCGACGCCGACGCGGTTCGGCATCTACTACTGGAGCGTCGAGAAGAAGGCAGGCGGCAGGATCAGGTGCACCGGGCAGTGCGCCGTTGCCTGGCCACCCGTGTACGTCAAGGGGACGGTGCAGAAGCGAATCAAGGGAGTGTCGGCGACCTTCGGAACGATCAAGCGCGGCACGAAGCGTCAGCTCACGATCAACGGTCTCCCCGCCTACACCTACCACCACGATCCGGCAGGGGTCGTCCTGTGCGACAACGTCGACGGCTGGTTCGCGGTGCGCCCGCTGTAGAGGGAGTTCGCGCTGACGGACATCGCAGCGATCGTTCGCAGCCATCTCGTCCACGCGCTCGTCCAGTTCGTCCGCGACCATGCGGCGCCAGGATCGAACGAGCGTTGGGAGGACATACGCGCGCCTGGGCTCGCGGCGCAGTTCGTGTCTGACACCACGCGCGGCCGGACGGTACGGTGATCGCTCGGATGGAGGAGCGGCTGCTCAGCTGGTATGGGCACCACGGGCGCGACCTGCCGTGGCGCGATACGCGCGACCCCTACGCGATCCTCGTCTGGAGGTGATGCTCCAACAGACGCAGGTGGATCGCGTCATCCCGCGCTACCTCGACTGGCTCGAGCGGTGGCCGACCGCGGCAGCACTCGCCGCCGCACCCGCCGCGGACGTGATTCGCGCCTGGCAGGGGCTCGGCTACAACCGGCGAGCGCTCGCGCTGCACCGTGCGGCGCAGGCGATCGCGAGCGACGGCTGGCCGGACGACCTGACGCGGCTTGCCGGCGTCGGCCCGTACACCGCGGCCGCGATCCGCAACTTCGCCTTCGGGGACGACGTCCTGCCACACGACGTCAACGTCGATCGCGTCGAGCGCCGGACGGGGCACAGCTTCACCAGCGCCGCGGCTCAGGCTCTGATGGATCTCGGTGCGACGATCTGCCTCGCCCGGATTCCGCGCTGCGATGCGTGCCCGCTCGCCGACGGCTGCCCATCCCGCGGAACGCGGGACGAGCCGTTGCGCAAGCAGAGCAGGTTCGAGGGCTCTTTCCGCCAGCGACGCGCGGACACACTCCGGCTCGTCGCTGCGACGCGCGGGGCCGCCGCCTCGCGACGAGCTCGACCGCGAGGCCGTGGAGTCGCTCGAGCGGGACGGGCTTGTCGTGTTGCTCGCGGACGGCAGCGTCAGCTTGCCGTAGGCGTGACGTGAGCGCCGTTTTGAGCGCACCACCGTCCATGTCGAGCCCGCTGCCCCGCTCGGGAGCCGCATACGGCCCCAACGGCCCCCAGGGGGCGTCTGGGGCCCCTCTACAACCGTAGCCGCCGACCTGTAACGCCTTCGCGCCGGATGTGTGCCGACTTTCTCACATCGAGCCCCGCTAGGGCCAGGGCGCGGAGCCGCCCGCTCAGCCGGTTCGGTGATGCATCCAGACGTTCGGCTCGACGTAGACGCCACGATCAGCCGGCACGTCGATCTCGACCGGCTCGAGCGCACCCGGGATGACATACGTCCCGCTCGCAGGGAACTGCATCCCCGCCCACTCCTCCCACTCGGCGACCGTCCCCGGAATGATCATCGACTCGGCGCAGACCTTCTCGATCGTCGCTCCGGCACGCGCGTGCACGCGGAGCCACGGGTCGAACGGCAGTCCCTCATCCGTTGTCCAGGAGATGTATTCGCCCATCGGCGTCAGCGGATAGCGGCTCTTCAGGCTCGGGCGCACCGGCGCCACGAGATCCCCGTAGCCGGCTCCGTGAGCGATCCGGCGCATCTCCCCCAGCATCAGTCGCGCTGAGGCCGGACCCGTGCCGGTTGCGGTCGACGAGCACCTGGATCGCCGAGACGAGCGTCGGCTCCTCGTCGCCGGTCGTCCCATGCTCGATCACGTACTCCCACCCTCGATCGGGTAGGTCGGCGAGATCGAGCCGAACGGGCAGCGAGTTCCCCTCGGCGAGGATCTCGTCGGCGCCTCGTCGACGAGCCAGAACTGGAAGCCGCCGAAGCGCTCGTAGAGCAGATGCCAGCGCTCGTTCGAGATCGGTGACTCGAGCATGAACCGCGGCCACGCCTCCCGGAGGAACCCGGCCCGCTTGCGGAGCTCCGGGCGCTCGTCGTAGGTGAAGAAACGATGACTCACGCACCGGTCCCTTCGACCAGCGCCACGGCCTGCGCCGCGAGCCCTTCGCCCCTGCCCGTGAACCCGAGAAAGTCGGTCGTCGTGGCCCGCACGCCGATCCGCTCACGTGCGACGCCGAGCGCGGCCGCGAGGCGTTCGCTCATCGCATCGCGCAGCGGCGCAATCCGCGGCTCCTGGCCGATCAGCACGCAATCCGCGTTCACGAGCGCGTAGCCGGCAGCCAGCACGTGCCTGTAGGCCTCGGCCAGCAACTCCAGCGAATCTGCCCCCCGGTAGCGCTCGTCGTCGGACGGAAAGAGCGCGCCGATGTCCGCGAGCCCGGCAGCCCCGAGCAGCGCGTCGGTGAGCGCGTGCGCGATCACGTCCCCGTCGGAATGACCGGCGAGCCCGCGCGGGTGGTCGATCGCAACCCCGCCGAGCACGAGCGGCACGCCTGCCTCGAAGGCGTGCGCGTCGACGCCGAGGCCGATCCGAAGCTCGCTGTGCGCGTCGCTCATCGGAGCGAGGCTAGCGCGTCCGAGAGCGAGGCGAGGTCGTCGATGCCGAACGTCGCCTCGGGAGGCGTCGCCTGGAGCATCCCCCACGGCCCGCGACGGACGTGGATCGCGACGAGGCCGGCCGCTGCAGCGGGAAGCACGTCGTTGTCGACCCGATCGCCGACGTATGCGACCTCCGACGGCGTCACACCCGGCCAGCTCGACGACGCGCTCGAAGAAGCGGGGATCCGGCTTCTTGACGCCCAGGCTCGCCGACGACGAGATGACGTCGGCCGGCAGCGCCTCCTCCCTGGCCCAGCGCTCCATCAGCTCCGGCTGGTTCCCGACGATGCCGACCCGCAGGCCGAGAGCCCGCACCGATTCCAGGCAGGCGATCGCGTCCGGATACAGGTCTCCGGGCTCGTACGACAGGTCGTCGGCCCAGGAGGTCGGCCGCTCGACCCCGAGATGGCGCCAGAGCTCGTTGTGCTCCTCGCCCCGCTCGATCGTGACGCCGAGAGCCGCCCAGATGACGTGCGGCTGCAGGCCCGAGCGCTCGGCGAGCACGCGCCACCAGCGCTCCTCGTCGACGAGGGTCTCGCCGACGTCGAAGAAGACGGCCCTCAGAGCCACGATTCGACGAGCGCGAGATCGGCCGCCGTCGTGACCTTGAGCAGCCGGAGATCGCCTTCGACGACCCGAATCCTGCCCCCACGTGCCTCGACGAGCGACGCGCAGTCGGAGGCATCGATCGGCTCGGTGCCGCGATAGGCCGCCCGGAGCGAGGTCGCTGCGAATGCCTGTGGCGTCTGCACGGTGACGAGCGAGCGCACGGTCGACCGTCTCGGCGACGACCCCTCCCTCGACGCGCTTGACCGTGTCGGCGAGGGCGAGGCCCGGGCACGACGCCGTCGTAGCCCTCGGCGAGCGGAGCGAGCACCCGCTCGATCACGGCGTCGTCGACGAGCGGCCGGGCGGCGTCGTGCACGATCACGACGAGCGCGTCGTCCGGAATCTCCTCGAGCGCGGCGCGGACGGATTCGGCCCGCGTTGCTCCGCCCGTGACGACCGCGGCCACCTTCGAGGCGACGAGCTCCTCGGCGAGCACGATCGCGGCCTCCTCCCAGTCGGCGGGAACTGCGACGACGACGGCGTCGATCCACGCGCTGCCGTCGAGCCGCTCGAGGCTCTCGGCCAACAGCACCCGGCCGCCGAGCGCCACGAAGGCCTTCGGCCGGTCGGCGCCGAGGCGCTCACCGGATCCCGCGGCGACGAGGATCGCCCAGGTCGAGCTATCGGCCCCGTCACCCGGCACGCCGTGCGCCTCCGCCGAGGTCTACCCGCACGTCGTGCCGAGGAGGCCCAGCGTCACGCGCTGGCGGTCGCGACCTTGGCCTTCGGCTTGACCTTCCGCTTGCCACCCGCGGGGTTCGCAAGCACCTCGTCGAGCCACGCTGCGGCCTCGTCCTCGGTCATGTCCTTGGCGTACATGAACTCGGAGGCGAGAATCTTCTTCGCCTTGACGTACATCTGCTTCTCGCCCGTCGAGAGACCCTTCTCATGGTCGCGAAGCGCGAGGTTGCGCACCACTTCCGCGAGCTCGAGGATGTCGCCGGTCTTCATCTTGTCGCGGTTGTGCTTGAAGCGGCGGTTCCAGTTCTTCGGCATCTCGGTCGACTCGCCGGAGAGCGCCTTGACGACGACCTCCACCGCATCGAGACCGATCACCCAACGAAGGCCGACCTTCTCGGCGTTCTCCGTGGGCACATTGACGGTCATGTCGTTGTGCAGGATCTTGATGGTCAGGTACTCGCGCTCCTGCCCGAGGACAATGCGCGATTCCTTGCTCACGACCGTGCCTGCCCCGTGGTGTGGATACACCACATTGTCGCCGACGTCGAACAAGCTAGCCCTCCCGTTATCCGCCCATTTCACGAAAACCGCCGGCGCTGAGAGGCTGCCGGCGAGGGAACATCATTCTAGCTGAGATTTGCGGCCCAATCGAGCCGAATTGGACGTGTAGACAACGGACGACACCTGCATTCTGCGCCCGGGACTCGAGCCCACCCGGGCACGGGAGCGCAACCCGGCACTGCCGGACCCCGCGCCGCCGCCGCCGTCGAGAGGTCAGCCGTCTAGGCCACCTCCGCCGCCGCTGCCGCCTCGAGCCCCGCTGCGATCGCCTGCCGCAGCGTCTCGGCGCGCGTCACCCTGGGACCGCCGCGACTCGTCGTCCCGTCGGGTGCGATCACCGTCGTGAGACCGAGCTTCGCGCACTCTTCGAGCCGCCGCTCGGCCTGCGCCGCCGGCCGCAGGCGGCCCGTGAGCCCGATCTCGCCGAAGACCGCGATGCCGTCCCGCACAGGCACGCCGCGCGCCGCCGAGGCGATCGCGAGCGCCACGGCGAGGTCGGCACCCGGCTCGTCGATCCGCACGCCGCCGGCGACGTTGACGAAGACGTCCGCCGTGCCGAGCGCGATGCCTGCGTGACGCGAGAGCACGGCGACGATCATCGCGAGGCGCTTCGGATCGACGCCCGTGGCGACGCGGCGCGGCATCGCGAGATCGGTGCGTGAGACGAGCGCCTGGATCTCGAGCAGGATCGGCCGCGTTCCCTCGAGCGCGCACGCAACGGCGGCCCCCACCTCGCCGCTGTGCGTACGACCGAAGAGCTCGGAGGGATCCGGGACGCCGACGAGGCCGGCTCCCGTCATCTCGAACACCCCGAGCTCGTTCGTGGAGCCGAACCGGTTCTTGACCGCTCGCAGGATCCGGTGGGCGTGGTACCGATCGCCCTCGAACTGGAGCACGCAGTCGACGAGATGCTCGAGCACCCGCGGGCCTGCGACCGAGCCGTCCTTCGTCACATGCCCGACGAGGATCGTCGCAACGCCCTGCTCCTTGGACACGCGCAGCAGCCGCCCCGCCGCTTCCCGCACCTGGGCGACGGATCCCGGCGCCGAGCCGAGCTCGGACGAGTAGAGCGTCTGCACCGAGTCGATCACGCAGACGGCAGGTCGCTCCTGCTCGAGCGTGGCGCACACGGATTCGAGCTCCGTCTCCGCGAGGATCTCGACCTTCTCCGCCCCTCCGAGCCGGTCGGCGCGAAGCTTCACCTGCGCGACGGACTCCTCCCCGGTGACGAGCAGGGCGCGACGGCCCGCGCGAGAGACATTGCCGAGCGCCGCGAGCAGCAGCGTCGACTTGCCGACACCCGGCTCGCCCCCGACGAGCACGAGCGAGGCGGGCACGATCCCGCCACCGAGCACGCGGTCGAGCTCGGGGACACCCGACGAGATCCTCGACGCCTCCTCGGAGCGCACCTCGGAGAGCCGTGCAGGCGTGCGCGCGACGCCGCCCCGCTTCTGCGCCGGCGTGGCCTGGCCCGATAGCTCCTCGACGAGCGACCCGAAGGCGCCGCAACCGGGGCACTTGCCGAGCCAACGGCCCGTCGTCGTGCCGCACTCGGAGCAGACATGCTGAACGATCACCTTTGCCATACGACGATGGTACGTGAAGCATCGGACGTCATGTCGCCCATCAGAGGCAACAGACGAAGAGCATCCCACGGGCGAGCCGGCTAGCCCGGCCCGACCTCCACGATCTCGTCCTCGGCGTCGTACTCGACCGTGTAGCGCTCGTTGCGGATCTTCTTGCCGTCGCGGAAGACCTGCCGCGTGTAGTCGATCGTGAAGCCGCCGTCGCCCGCCTCCTGCACGACCTGACGCGACCCTGGCGGCAGCGCGGAGTTCGTCACGGTGACGCTCTTCGGGGTCGTCAGGTCGTACGGCTTCCCGGTCGTCGTCGTGACGCGCCGGCCGAGCTTCGTGGAGTAGAAGCGCACCGTGATCCCGCTGTCGCTCGCGTCGAGCTTCATCAGGATCGCAGCGGGCCAGTCGTTGCGGAAGATCAGCTCGGGGCCGCCCCAGGAGACCGTCGCCTCGCGTCCCATCGGATAGCGCGAGATGTAGAACTGGTGCGCCTGGTGGGCGACGAGCTTGATCCCGGAGAAGAATGCGGCGTTGAAGAGCGTCGTCGCGACCTGGCTGATGCCGCCGCCGACGGCATCCTCGAACCGGCCGTTGAAGATCTGCGGGGCGGAGACGAAGCCCTTTGCCTTGGTGCGCTTGCCGAGCGCGCCGTTGAGAGAGAACACCTTGCCGGGCAGGATGATCGTGCCGTCGAGCAGCGTCGCCGCACGCTTGATGTTCGTCACGCGCGGGGCGCAGCAGGGGTAGTTCGTCGTGAACTCCGAGACGAGCTCCGTGATCCGGAGCTTCTGCGCCTCCTCGGTCGTCAGCCTCGGCTGGGCGGTGAGGAACCGGGCCAGATGGGCACGCGCCGGGAGGTTCGTGACGAGCGAAAGCGCGATCCGGTCGGCATCGAGCTTCCTGCCGGGTGCGTCGGGCACGACCCTGACGCGGCTGCCGTCGACGACGAACCGAGCGTCCGCCGGCTGCCGCTCGAACCGGCCGAGCTGCGGCAGGAGCTCCTCACGGAGGCCGTCGACATCGAGCCCGACCCGCAGCGCCCCGTTCAGAGGCTTCGTCGTCACGAGGCTCGCCAGTGTCGCGACCGGGAGCACGGCCGTCGCGTCGCGAAAGCGCACCTCCCGCGGGCCGTCGAGGAGGCGCGTCACGACGCGCTGGGCAATTCGGGCCTGTTCGACACCGACCGTGGGAGCATGTGCCCGCAACGGCACGCCGAGCTCGGCCGGGAGCGTGCGCAGGCCCCGTCGCAGCGCTGCCCGGTCGACGAGCGTTCCCGGCGCCGGCTTCGTGATCGAGATGGAGGCCGTGTCGGCATCGATGACGAGATCGGCGTTCTGCGGCTGCTCGCCGAAGCGCCGGTCGAGCCGGTTCGCGAGCTCCGCCGCGCGCACCGGGCCGAGCCGGTAGGTGACGTCGATGTGCGCTGCGCTACCGAGGCCGACGTGGCGCAGAAGCCGCTCGCCGGGGCCTGCGTCGACCGCGACGTCGAGCGCCGGGTCGAGGAGTGGCCGGGCCCCGAGGGCGCGGCCCGTCACCCGCTCTACACCGCGAGGGCCGATCAGCCGGATCGAGCGCCCCACGCGAGCCTGCGCGGCGGGCAGCGCTGCGGCCGCGGCCTCGTCGCGTGTCATCCCACCGACGTCGACCCCGGAGATCGTCGTCCCGGCAGGGATCGTCTTGCGCTCGGACAGCGCCACGCCGCCCAGAGCCGCAGCCACGACCACGACGATGACGGCGAGCACGACCGCCGGGCCCGACCGGCGGCGACGCCGGCGCGGCCGGCCTGGGCGACGAGAGAAAGATGTCCGGACACCCGGCTGAAACTAGCCGAGGCTCCGTAAAGCCCGTGTGAGGCCCGTCGCTAGCCGAGCTGCTTGACGAACAGCACGCGATCTTCGCCCGGGCCGTCGTAGTCCTTGGCGACGCTCTCGGCGGTGAATCCGAGCGACTCGTGGAACGCGATCGATCCCTCGTTGACGGGCGAGGTGACGCACCGGATGCGCGTCCGCCCCTGCGCCGCCGCGACGGTGAAGAAGCGCTCGTAGAGCTCCCGCCCGATCCCGGAGCCGCGATGGTCTGGCGCCACGCCGACGAAGTGGATGTAGGCCTCCTCGGCGTCCGTCTGCGAGAGGAACCCGATCAGGAAGGCCGCCAGCG
>CAVVWG010000006.1:0-216490 GCA_963751875.1 uncultured Thermoleophilia bacterium | reverse complement strand
GCCTTCGACTAGTACGTATTGCTCGCGCGGCGGCAGGTGAAGGTGGCTCGGCGTCGGCATCATGCGCGCGTGACCGCCGACGAAGCAGTAGAAGCCGAAGATGCGCCGCGGGCGGTGATGGATGAGCCGCAGTTGCTGCCGTGGGAGGCGGCCGGCTGGCTCGACCGCGTCGAGTCGTGGGTCGGGATCGAGCTCGGACGTCTTGGGTTGGAGCCGAAGGGGAAGCTCGAGGTCGTTCGTACGCGTCCCTGGGCGGCGGTGGCCCGGATCGCTACCACGGCCGGCGACGTCTGGTTCAAGGAGCCGGCACCCTCGCTTGCCTTCGAACCTGCGCTGACGGTGGCCGTGTCCCGGCGGATGCCGGCGTTCACGCCGGAGGTGCTCGTGACCGAGGGAACCTGGATGCTCACGCGAGATGCGGGGCCGCAACTGCGCGCCGTTGTGCGTCATGGAGAGCCGGCACCGTCTTGGGATGAGCTCCTCCCGCTCTATGCGGAGCTACAAATCGAGCTCGCCGAAGACGCGAAGGAACTGGTTGCGCTCGGAGCTCCCGACAAGCGGCCCGCGATGATCTCGGCAGCCTATGCGGGTCTGGTAGAGCGCGTTGGCCGTCACAACAGCCTGGACATCAAGCGGCTGCAAGCGCTGGCGCCCGAGCTCGAGTCGCTGACCGACGCGCTTGCAGTCGCCGCTGCCGGCGACGCTGATCCACGAGGAGTTCCATGAGACCAACGTCTTCGTGCGCGACGGGCGGCCTCGCCTTCTCGACTGGGGCGAGGCTACCGTCTCCCACCCGTTCGCCGGGCTCGTCAACACGCTCCGCGACATCGCGTTCCGGCGGCGACTCAAGCCCAACGGCAGGGAGATGCTCCGGCTTCGATCCGTCTACCTCGAGCCCTGGACGCCCTTCGGTTCGCCGCGAGAGCTATCCGAGCTCTTCGACCGTGGTTACGTGCTCGGGGCGCTCTGCAGGGCCTTGACCTGGGATCGTGTCCTGACCGGGCAGAGCGCCCCTGTTCGTGACGAGTACAACCGGAACGCGGCCGTTTGGCTCGACATCATCTTCCGCGAGGGCATCGAACAGGGCGTCAGGTTGGGCGCCTAAAGACGATCCCGGCGCCCGTCATCACTACAGCTTCGGGCGTGTGGCGGCTTAACACCAGGTCCAGATTTACGGGAGCCATGTTGTACACCGGAGCCTCTGAGCCGACGCGAGCTCCAAGGGGAGGGCGGGCAGCCTCCGCCGTGCGCCCAGGGTCCTCTCACTCGAGAGGGTCTTCGCCGGATATCGAGCGCAATTCTACTGTGGCAGGGAGCGTGGCACGGGACCGCGCCAAAGGCCCGCAAAGCCCTTGAAACAGCCGCTCGCCACTCACGCTGACCGAGCCTGCAATTCCTGTGCGGTGTGGTAACCCCACGCTCGGTCGGTTCGACTCCGGCGCCGCTCCGTCAAGCCGTTTCTGGCGTGTCCGCGGGGATCGCGGGCGGCCGTAGGCTAGGTGCCGCGCCGCGTTGTGTTTCCCGGGCGGCGCGGCACCTGACCGGTTCCGTAGCTCAGGGTCTCAGGAACCCTCGGATTTCACCGCCCGGGAACGTCGGTGTGTGGATGTTCAGGTACGCCTGTCCTGATTGCAGCCCAGCAAGCAGAGCGGCCTCGGCCCCGGCCACGGTCCCACCGTGTCCAGCCACGAATGCTGGGTTGTAGCTACTCGCGAGCGTCATGTCGAACGTGTGCGAGTAGGTGCCGCGTGACTCCTGTCGGGAAGCCGGTGAACGTCGGAGTGACGGTCGCCACTCCTGCAGTGCCGGGCGCTGCGACGCAGCAGTGGATGTGCGAAGCAGTATTGGCTGTCGTCAAGCCGCCGAACGTGACGTTGACGGTCATCATGCTCGTCGTCGTGTCCCAGAAGACGACGCCTGTCCCGCTCGCGGCTGACTCAGGATGGGCTGGGTTCTCGTTGAGGCCACTCAGTCCGGCAACGGCAGGCCCCGAAGCGCCGAATGCGAGCGGTAAGGCGATGGTCTTGACGAACACGTCTTGGTCGGGGATCGGGTGGGCCGCATCCGCAGGGTTGGCGGATGTGTTGCGTGTGTCGGCCCAGATCGGATAGACCGTGTTCGAGCCTGCGCTCGTCGAGGCGGCGATGCTCGAGTAGTCGCCGAGGAACCCCGCCTGGGACGGGTTCCACTGCGGGCTGAGCAGCGCCTGGCTGTCGCTCACAGGTGTGTACGGGCCGAAGGTCCCGGCCGCTCCCGCCTGGAGGCCGTAACCGTAGGTGCCCTTACCGTCGGTTCCCGCGTAGGGATTGGCCCGGTAGAAGCTGACCGCCGTCGTACCCGCCTTCGTGATCGCGACCGACGGTTCGAAGTACGCCTCGCCGCCAGCACCCTTGAGATAGGTGGCCTTGCCTCCTGCGTCGCTCCATGTCTGCCCGCCGTCGTTCGAGATCGAGACGACGACGCCGTAGTCGCCGCTTTGTCCGGTCGCCTGCCGACTGTCCTGCCAGACAGAGACGAGGTGATTCGGGTTGTTCGGATCGACTGAAATGGCCGGGAAGTCATTCGTGCGGATGTTGATCGAGTCGACGCATTCCTCAGGGCCGCGCCCGAAGTCGCACAGGGCGAGATTGCTCTCGTCGTCTTGGCCGACCTTGACGACGGGACCGAGAAACCGTTGGCTGCGATGCGACGCCCGAGCGTCTGGTTGAGGAGCGTCGGCGTGTTGCCGTTGTTCCAGACCACGAACGCGTTGCCGTTCGAGTCCACCACGGGCATCGAGCCCTGGTTGAAGTTACAGGCGCTCGGATCGGCCTTCCGATCGAACGTGTTGCCGCCGACACAGAGCGAACTGGAGCCGCTCAGGTTGGCAGGCGTCGACCACTTCGTCCCGTCCCACCTCGAGAAAAAGATCTCGGACGAGCAATAGGCGCCTGGGTTGTTGCCCTTGGAGCACTTCTGATCTGCGTAGAAGACAGTGAAGGTGACGTACGCGATCTGGCTGTTAGGGCGGGGATCGCCGGCCATGAACTGCTTGTCGTAGAACGTGTGGCCGTCGTTGATCTCGGCGACCACGTACGGCGACGGTGCATCCGGGATGTTCGCGTACGCAGATCCCTTCAGTCCTGGCGTCGACGGGCTCGCGAACAGTCCGCTCGCGTTCGAGTTGATGTCGAAGACGACGCAGCTGTACCAGGCGGTTCCGTTGCCCGAGAAGGTCACATTCGGGTCGCTCGCAGCGTCGTAGGTGTGGCCGGTACCCGGATTCGTGTGCTGATAGTACGGCGGGATGCCGTCACCCCAGTGGACGCCACCATCCAGCGAGTAATCGAAGCCGCAATGGTTGTAGCCGATGCGACTGTCGTTCTGGCCGGCGATGATGTTGGCCGGATCGATCGGGTTGACGGCGATCTGCTCCTCCGCCTGGCGGCGTAGTGTGCAGTCCTGGTCGCCCGGACGTTCGTCGCGGTGCCGCGATTCGCACACCCGACGGCGGTCGCCGTCGCATCGGGCGGCGCGTCGCTGCTCGCGTTGCTCTGCGCGTCAGCTGCCTCCTGCCGCTCCTCGTCCCACGCGACCTCCGCGCCTCCCGACGGGTGGGGAATCGCCTTGCCGTTTGAAACTTGCCGTGCTGGGTCTTGAAGAGATTGCCGGTCCCCAACCACCCGCCGCAGCAAAGGCCAGGGCCGCAAAGACCACGATGAAAACGGTGAACGGAAGCGCACGCCTCCACGAGCGCAGGGTTCCCCGAGATGGCTCCGACATGCTTCCTCCCTATCGTAGGCATGGGTGCCAGACCAAACGGTTATACACCCGCGAGCTCTCCGAGAACATCGCGCGCGCGCTAAATCGCCGCGGGCGCATACCGCTCGCCTGCGCCGGCGTCCTCTCGTCCGAAGGCCCACCACACCTATCCTCGAAGCATTCGACTGTGGCAGGGAACGTGGTACGGCACCGAGCCAAGACCAGCACAGCACAGCACAGCACAGCACAGCACAGCACAGCACAGCACAGCACAGCACAGCACAGCACAGCACAGCACAGCACTCGAAATGGTCGCTGTTGGTCATCACTGGCCGAGCTTTCAAGACCTGTGCGGTGCGGCAACCCCACGCTCGGTCGGTTCACTCCGGCGCCGCTCCGTTGAGATCGTTGCCACGCGATGCTGCCACAGCGAAATGTTGGGTCGCACAACTGAAACGCAAACCTGACGCTTTCGTCGAGTCGGTCTTATTGCCGGCTGCGCGCGTGACCCCCGACTGTGCGAGCCGGAGTCCACCAACCCACGCCTCCCTCGTCCCTTGATGTCGTAGCCTCGCCGGGGCCTGGTTCGGGGCATCTGGTGATCCGCGCCGAGGCCGCCCGAGGAACGATGGCGGAGACCCCGCGCCGTGAGGCCGTAGAGTGTGTCCGTGCCTCGCGCCGGTCGCTCGGGACTGCTCGGCCTGGCGGTCGCTCTCGCTCTCGCCGACTCGTCCGTCGTGACGTTGGCGCTGCCCGACATCGTGTCGCGCTTCGGGGTCAGCATCACCGACGTCGCCTGGGTGCTGATCTCGTACAACCTCGTGCTGGCTGCCGGCGCTGTGCCGGCGGCGCACCTGGTGCGGGGCCGCTCACGGCTCCTCTGCGCCGCGGGACTCGTGGTGTTCGCCGCGGCGTCGCTCGCATGCGGGTTCGCGTCGTCCTTCCCCGTGTTGCTCGCCGGCCGTTGCGTCCAGGCGGCCGGTGCGGCGCTTGTCGTCGCGACGGCGCTCGTCCTGCTGGGCGGGGTCGAGGGGTCGGAGCAGCGGGCCGCGCACGTGTGGGCGCGCGCGGGCATACTCGGGGCGGCACTCGGTCCGGCGATCGGCGGCATCCTGACGCAGCTCGCCGGCTGGGAGGCCATCTTCCTCGCCCAGGCGCCGGTGGCGCTGCTCCCGCTGCTTGCCCTGTGGCGCTTGCGGGTGCCGCCACCGGTGGCCGTCGCCACGGCGGGCCGCCCTCACACCGGCGCGAACCTGGCGCTCCTGCTCGGCTCGGCGGCGCTCAGCGCCGCCCTCTTCCTGCTCGTGATCCTGCTCGTCAACGGGTGGTCGATCGACCCCGCCGCGGCCGGCCTGATCGTGACGCTGATGCCGCTGGCGGCGATCGCCGCCGGGCGCCTGGCGCCTGCCGTGGAGAACCGCGTCGTCCGCGCCGTTACCGGCTTCGTCCTGATCGCGGGCGGCCTCGCCGCCCTCGGGCTGCTCCCGCACGCCGGCTGGGGCTGGACGGTGGCGCCACAGCTGCTCGTCGGGGCGGGGTTGGGTCTCACCGTGGCCGCGCTGACAGAGCAGGCTCTGGCAGGTCGCGCCCACCAGGCCGTCCATGGCGGCTGGACGATCGCGTCGCGGCACGCGGGGATCGTCCTCGGCCTCGTCGTGCTCACGCCCGTCTTCGCCCACGAGCTGGCGCGCAACCAGGAGCAGGCGACGAGGGCGGGCGCCGCGATCGTGCTCGACAGCTCGATCGAGCCGCTGCACAAGATCGGCGTCGCGCGAGAGGTGCTGCGGACGATCGACGACGCCGACGGCCGCCTCCCCGACGTCCGTCCCGCGTTCGCGGCGAATGCAGGCGCCGCCGACGCGGGTGAGCTGCGCCGCGTCGGCGATGAGCTGCAGCAGCAGCTGGAGCGCGCCGTCACGAGCGCCTTCGGCCCGCCCTTCCTGATCGCTTCGCTCTTCGCGCTCGCCGCCCTCGCGGCAGTGGCGCTGACGAAAGATGTCGAGCCGTGACCCGCTCGGCAGCGGTCATCGCCTCGGCAGTCGCCGTCTCAGCGGCCCTCGTGCTCGTCTACGCCGCACTCGGCGGCGGCCGCTACACCCCCACCCCCGCGGCCGATCCCTGCGCACCACGCGAGTGGCGCTCACCCCACGGGCTCCAAGCAGCGCTCGAGCAGATCGCGCTCTCGACGGCCGACGGGGCAGCCTGCGATCTCGGCGTTTCGCGCGAGGAGCTCGTGCTCGCGCTCGGCAGCGAGTCCGACCTCGACCGCTTCGCCGCGAAACACGGCCTCTCCCGCGGGGACGCCGAGAGCGCGATCCGCGACGGGCTCGTCCGCGCGATCGACGACGGAGAGCAGGCCAACGCGATCGGCAGCGACACCGCGGACGTTCTGCGCGGGATCGCGACCCGGCTGCCGATCGGCCTCGTCCTCGCCGTCCTTCGCGGGGCATCGGGCCTGCTGCCCTCCTGACCTCGGCGGCGCCGCCTGATCGAATCGCCAAGGTTACGACCCTCCCCCTCGACGTCGTAACCGCGTTGTGGCCTGTTTCGACGGAGGCATTGCGGGTGTTGGAGGCACACCTCGGAGCGCCCGAGGAAGCCAACCCCGACACCTGGAGAGCCGGCACTCCAGGGCTTTGACCTCAGGTTAGGTCTAGCTCGCCGGGATACGGAAAAGCCGCGGCGAATGGTTCCAAAACCCCGATGCGGCCACCTCCAGGAGGGAGCATGCTCTAGAAGACCCTTTACGGAGGAGGCGTTTCATGTTCAAGACATCGTTTGGGCGACCGATGGGTCGGACGGCGGATCGCGCCTTCCGTATGCGAAGGGGCTTGCCGGCGGCCCCGATGGTCGACTGGTCGCCGTTCACAGCAAGGAGTTGCTCGTTGGCCGGGCGGGTGGTCATCCCGTTCTCGCCGACGAAAACGAGGTCGAGGCGAAGATAGAGGCGGCAAATTGAGCAGTTGCGGGAAGAAGGGGTCGACGCCAGCTACGAGCTCGTGAGCGGCTCTTCCCCTCATGCAGCGCACATGATTTCCGACGCAGCGCGCGAACCAGAGCCGATCTCATCGTGGTCGGCACGCGTGGTCTGGCTCCGTCGCCGGCCTGTTGCTCGGGAGCGTCACGCACCGCTTGCTTCACATCGCATCCTGCCCCGTGCTGGCAGTGCCGACCCGTTGCAGAGAAGCGAGAAGCGCCGGAGTCAAGATCGACGTCCCCGAACGGGCCGCGGTGCCCGGCGACGCCACCTCCGCCCGCCCACTCGGCTCGTCACGGATAGCAAGACCTGCGTACCCCGTGTCAGTTCCTACCATGAGATTCCGTCCGTCATACTCGCCATCTCGGTCGCCGCGTCGTCCGTTACTGCGCCGTCGAATCCTCTCCTGGGGTGCGACCGAGTCCGAGGCGTCTGCGCGCCTTCCAGGGGACGAGTTGCTCGAGGACGCCGACGGGGTCTCGACGCGTGCGATCACGATCGATGCGCCGGCCAGCGCTGTCTGGCCCTGGCTCGCGCAGATGGGCCCGTCACCGCGCGGTGGCGCGTACACCTACGACTGGATCGAGAACCTGCTCGGACTCGACATGCACAGCGTCGATCGCGTCCTGCCGGAGTTCCAGCATCCCGAGGTCGGCGACACGATTGGCCTCGGCTCGAATCGGATGCGGCTTGCGCGTGTCGAGCCGAATCGCGTCCTCTCCTGGCGCTCGGAGGACGGCAACTGGGTCTGGACGTTCGTGCTCGACGAGCACGACGGCGCACGCGGCTGATCAGTCGCAATCGCTTCAGGCTGCCGACGCTCGTTGCTCGCCTCGGCATGTTGCCGATGGAGCCGGCTTCTCTCGTGATGGAGCGGAAGATGCTTCTCGGAATCAAGGCACGCGCCGAGCGACTCGCGAGTACCGAGGCCGCCGATGGAGCTCGCAATCCGACGCCGGCATAGTCGTGTCACTTCATCGCGTGAGTCCACGAACCGGGTACCCGCAGGCCGCACGCGAGTCCGTTTGCTCATGCGGCTGCCTGAGGCGGTGCGCAACCACGATCCCGGCGTGCCAGCCCGGCGCGCGCCCTCCTGTTGGGAGACGCACCGACTCGACGTCGAGGCCGCTGCAGGTGATGAGCCACGAGATCAGGGAATTCGAGTTCCACATCTCTCCTGCCGGCTCTCGTCGCGCCCCCAGACGAGTGCGCGGCACGGCTGGGACGAGATCAAGGAGGCGCCGCGCGAGCACCGGATCGCCCGTCAGGCGCTGTGGGCTCTCGACCGCCTCACCGATATCCGGGATCACTCCGTCACGCCAGCGACGGACCTCGTAGCGAAAGAGCCGGAAGCGTCCGGCCCAGAGGCTTCCGACAGCACCTTCGGCGACAACGCCTCGCGCCAGCCCGTTGTGATCTCGGACGGGCGCCTGCTCGACCACGAACCGCCCTTCCGGCACGACACGACGAGTGCCGAGTGGTAGAGATCGCAGTCGGCCGTCGCTGGGCTCGAGCGGCCACAGCCTCGTAGACGCGCCCGTTCAGCCGGACCGAGTGACCACCGGCGCCGAGCGGGAGCCAGTAGAGGTCGACTCCGTCGGCGCTCACGTCGTCCACTGCGGCTCCTCGAGGCAGGTGGCCGACGCGCGGCGCCGGTGCTGGCGTTACGCGGGCCGGTTAGGGCGCCCTCAGACAGGCGTCCAGCCACTGTCAGGCTGCCATTCGAGCACCCTGTCCCCACTCTCGGCACCCGCCGGGTGACCGGTTCGCGCCAGCCCCAGTTGCCGCTCGAGGAACGGTGTCAGGTACCGGGCGACGATCTTCGCGTCGGCCACCATGGGGCCTCGGTGGTCAACGAGTGACCCGCACCGGCGGCGTCGAGACGGAGATAGCGCGGGAACATCCCGGTCAGGAGCTGGCTGCGGAGGACGGGTTGGAAGGGGTGTGGGCTCGATCGGGATGCCTAGGGCGGAGGCGATGGTGTCCACCGCTGCGTCGGCTTGCTGAGCGGCAATTCCGCCGTGCCGGATCGGGAAGGTCGTCATATCCCCCGCTGCGTAGACGTCGTCGACGCCGACAACGCGGGAATGCTCGTCGACCGGCACGAACCCCTGGGGGTCGCAGGGTATCCCGGGTAGCCGCTGGCCCTCAGCTTGGGCATAGCAATGACGTGGTCTGCGGGAACCGAGCGTTGATCACTCAGGAGCAGCTCACCGGCGGCGTAGCCCATTACCTCGCCGGATGTGATGAGCAGGATGTTCCGGTCGGCCAACAGTTGACTGAGCTCGTCGCCCGCGTGGGGGCCGAAACGTGAGAGGAGGAACTCCGGAGTGACGATCGTGATGCCGATCTCGTGTGCGCCGCGGTCGGTGAGGTAGTTCCGTGTCTCGAGTGCGAGCTCGTAGAGAGGCAGGTGCCGGGTTGGCGCTGGTGGGAGAACGAATGCCAGTTGGCGTGCGGATCCGGTTACAAGCGTGTGCAGTAGATCGGCGAGCGGCTCGGCATCCTCGGGGCCGCGAAGGTGAGCACATCGTCGAACGCGGGCTTCGAGACAGCTCCGAGGGCCAGCAAGAGCGCGTCGTATGGCACCTCGTCGGCATCGGTTACGACGGCATGGCGTCCGATGTCGGCCGAGAGGAACCGCCCCGGCCGGTGCATCCCGCCGGCCGCCGCCACGAGCTCGCCGAGCGGGAATCGACGCACTTCGCCGGCAAGAAACGGGACTGCGACCGACAGCGGCGCATACACGAAGTCCTGCTCGGCCGCCAATACCTCGACCGTGACCGCCGCGCCCGCGACGGCTCGGAGGGCAAGCACTCCCTCCAGGCAGCGACCCCGCCGCCTGCGATGACGACGTGCGGGACGCTATTGGCGCTCAAGCTCATTCCGTTCCTCATGGGTGTCATCGTCCCGTCTCACTGCCCACGCTGGCATCGGTGGTCTCGCCGATCCACGATTGGGAAACTACGTGCGCCGACGGTCTTGGATCACCCGTTCCTTAGGCTCGGACGGTCGTCGCCGACCTACGCAGCTGTCAGATCGCGGCGCCTGAACGCCCACGTGCTCGCGAACCCACCAACGGCGGCGAGCGCGACCATCACGATCGCCGCAGTGAGGTGGAACGGTTGTGCCGGGACGAGCCCGATGTGCTGGAAGGGACTGAGGTCGACGATCCACTGGGGAGCCCCGATCAGTGATCCGAACAGCTGCCAGACAAACGCGACGCTCACGAGCCCGTACGCGATCCCGGTGCTCGTCCGCGGGATCCACCCGTAGGCGAGCGAGGCGAGGGCGAGGAAGAGAAGAGACGTCGGGAGGCAGTTGAGGCCGGCCTCGAGCATCTCGGCGAGCGAGACGTCGGCGCCCTGCGAGGCCGCGCCCGCCCACGACAGCAGGCCCGCGACAAGAGCAAGGGCGCCGATGCCCGTGGCACCGAGTGCGATTCGCCCGCCGAGCCAGCGCGTTCGCCCGACCGAGAGCGCGAGGAGCGTCTCGAGCTGCTGGTCGGCCTCCTCCCGTCGCGCGGCTGCGACCTGCGAGCACGCGAAGAGGCTGAAGGCGAACACGAAGAGGAGGAAGTAGAAGCCGAGCGCACCGGCCGGCGTGACGAGCGATGCGCCGCCGAGCTTTTCCAGCTCCTCGCGGATGTTGGCGGGGAGGTTCTCGGTCGTGAAGCTCGTCGAGAGGACGCCGACGACGACGGCGAACACGCCTGTCCCCGCGATCCAGATCCCAAGCGTCGCGAGCTCGGTGCGGAACGCGAACGCGGTCGGGAGGACGAGAGGAGGCGCAGGCGCGGCTCGCGGTGTCGTTGCCCGCGCAGGAGCCCGCGCCGACATCGCGTCCCACGTTGATCAATCCCGGCGACGGAGCAGCAGGACGGCGGTGAGAACAGGGAGGACGAGGACGTCCGGCCGAGGGTCCCCGAATGCCTGCATCTCCTCGACCCATCCAAGCGGGGTCAGCCAGCGCATCCAGCCGTAACTCGTCGACGTGTCGGCGATTACCCGCAACAGGAAGCGAGCCCGAGCACCGCGCTTGCGAGCGCGAGGGCGGCGCTTCGTCGGCGCGATCTGGCTCGTGAGCGCACCGACGCCGGCGAACACCGGGATCGGCGAGACGACAGCGAGCGCGAGGAGGCCGAGCCGGCAACGGGCAGGCGCGACGCGCGAGACCGACCAGCAGCGCCAGCCAGAGGATGAGCGCCCCGGCGCCGATCGCCGCCAGCGACGCGGCGAGCGTCTGGCGCCGACTCACGGGCAGCGCCAGCACGAGCTCCTGGCGGCCCGCGTCCTCCTCGCGCGCACGCGCGGACCGCGGCGATCAGCCCCCAGACCGCGGCGAAGATCGAGGCGATGCCGCCGACGCGCCAGGCGGTGTAGCCGCCGACGGTGAGAAGATCGTGAGGAACGCCGTAGAACAGCTGCACCGCTCTTGTTGTCGCCGAAGCTCTGCGCGAACGCGACGCGGTCGGCAGCGTCGGATAGGTCGTGCGGTAGCCGACGGGTTGCACGAGCGCCCATGAAGCCGAAGAGCAGCGCGAACGAGACGTCCGCGTCCGCGCGTCGCCGAGCGTGCGCCGGGCGAGCGCGCTACTCGCGCCCACGGCCGGCGCGTGTCGTAGTGGTGGAGGAAGATCTCCTCGAGCGACGGCTCGCGGCTCGTCAGCGCCAGCACCGTACTCCGCGAGCGCGGCGAGGAGCGGGCCGATGCTGCCGCTCACCTCGCAGCGCAGCGCGTTCTCGCCGGCCGCGACGACGTGCACGCCGGCGAGCGGCGAGCTCGGGCGCCGGCCCGGCGAAGGTGACGTCGACCGTCTGCGCGCTGAGGTGTCGCAGCTCGGCGAGCGTCCCCTCGTCGACCAGCCGCCCGTTGCGGAGGATGCCGACGCGATCGCAGACCGCCTCGACCTCGCTGAGGATGTGCGACGAGAGGAAGACCGTCTGCCCGCGCTCCTTCGCCTCGAGCACGGTCTCGCGGAACGCCATCTCCATCAGCGGGTCGAGCCCGCTCGTCGGCTCGTCCAGGATCAGCAGGTCGGCCCTCGTCGCGAACGCGGCGACGAGCTGCACCTTCTGCCGGTTTCCCTTCGAGAGCGCCCGGATCTTCTGGCGGCGTCGAGCTGGAACCGCTCGACGAGCATCTCGCGGTACGCGACATCCGTGGCCCCGTGGAGCCGCGCGAGCAGCGCGAACGTCTCGGCGCTCGTCAGCTGCGGCCACAGGAACGGCTCGCCGGCGACGTACGCGACGCGCCGTGCGCCGCCACGGGGTCACTCCAGGCGTCGATGCCGAAGAGCTCAGCGTCGGCCGCTCGTCGGGCGATGCAAGCCGAGCAGCAGGCGGATCGTCGTGGTCTTCCCGGCTCCGTTCGGGCCGAGATAGCCGTAGACCTCCCCCGGCTCGATCGTCAGATCGAGGTCGTCCAGGGCCACGACGTCGCCGTAGTGCTTCGACAACCGCTCGGTCAGAATGGCCGTCACGGGGCATGCTCCATGCCCTGAGGGTAGGGGGTGTCCGATACCCGGCGCGGAAGGATCAGCGCGTAGCACCTTTGTTACGACAGCAGGCGCTGCAAGCCGAACATGACCGCAAATGCGGCGCCGCCGACGATCGCGACGACGCGTCTCGGCGCCATCGCCAGCGCTTCCGGGAGAAGCTCGCCGATGACCATCCACACCATGGCGCCCGCCGCGAACCCCAGTCCGATCGGGAGAATCGAGGAGAACGCGTCGACGAACAAGAACGCGGGCACGGCCAGCAACGGCTGCGGGAGGCTGGAGAAGATGCTCCATCCTGCTGCCGCGTGCACCGACGTGCCTCGAGGAACGAGAACGAGACTGATGGCGAGCCCTTCGGGGACGTTGTGAATGGCGATCGCGATCGCGATCACCAGGCCGAACGTCGCACCTCCGCCGAAGGCAGCCCCGACTCCGATTCCCTCTGCGGCGGAGTGGACCGTCATGACGCCCACGATCAGAAGTCCCCGTCGCGCATCCTCGCCCCTCAGCGCCCCCATCGTCTGGCCACGGTCCTTCTCGAGGTAGCGCGCCGTCAGGAGCACGAAGAGGATCCCGAGAGCCACGCCCAGGGTGGTGCGCCAGACGCTGCGGTCGATTCCCCCGAGCGACAGGCTGGCACACGCTGCGAGCATCACACCCGAAGCGACAGCATTCGACGCGCCGAGTACCAGCCGACCGGCCGAGCGAACGAACATCAGCGGCAACGCTCCGAGCCCCGTCGCCAACGCTGTCGCCAACGCCGCCAGGAACACCGTCACGACGCTCGGATCCACTACATCCAGCCGAGGCTCGAAGGCGACCTGGAGTGGCAACTACTTCGCGGTCGACGCGTGCACGTACGCGGCGACATCGGCGATCTGCTGCTCGCTGAGCTGGTCGCCGAAGGGCGGCATCGCGCCCATCCCGTTCGTCACTCGCTGGATCACGAGCGCGGTCGACGGCTTCGCGGCGTCGAGCGACGGGCCGACCGTGCCGGCCGACCCGGCAGCCGAGAGGACGTGGCACCCGCCGCAGCCGGCGCTGGCGAACACATCGGCGCCCGCCTCCGGATCGCCGACGACGGCGGTGCTCGTGGTCGTCACCGGGGTCGTCGGCGTGCCACCGCCCTTGCCGTGCTCCCTCCCGACGAGATAGCCGCCGACGGCGAAGATGCAGGCGAGCGCCAGCGCGAGCAGCACGAGCGCCGTCTCGGCCGACGTGAACCGACCAGTCCGGTCGAGGACGTGGCGGGCACCGGGATCCCGCGCTCGTCGAACGTGGCGACGCCCGACTTGCCGCGCAGCGTCTGGATCACGTTCCAGAAGAAGAGCGCCTGCGCGGCCGCGAGCAGGAACACGAGCGGCAACGAGATGCGGGTGAGCGTGTCGTACTGCGACGGCAGCACGGCCCAGCGCCGCGGCGCGCCGTCGAGCCCCTGGACGAGCCAGATCCCGAACACGGCCATGCCGGCGAGGAACGTCGTCCACACGTGGATCCAGGCGAGCTTCTCGCTGTAGAGCGCCTTGCCGGAGAGCTCCGGCAGCAGTGCATACGTGGCGCCGAAGATCAGCAGGCCGATGTTGAGCATCGCCATGTGGTGGAAGTGGCCGACGATCCAGAGCGTGTTGTGGATCGCGACGTCGAGCGCGATGGTCGCGTTGACGATGCCCGAGAGCCCGGCGAGCAGCCAGCCGACGAGGCCGAAGAACAGCGCCGTCGACGCCGGCGTCCAGCGGAATCGCGACCGGTAGATCGTGAACGCGAGGCTGTAGAGCGACAGCGCCGAGGGCAGCACGAGCGCGAAGGTGATCGGCTGCATCGCCGTGTTGATCTGGGCCTGCGGCGTGCCGCTCGGGTAGTCGAGGTAGAGGTGGTGCGCCCAGACGAGCACGTTCGCGATCACCGCGATCGTCCACGCGATCGCGATCACGTGGCCCGCGACGAGCTCGCGGCCGGCGTAGCGCGGGATCAGCCAGTAGTAGACGGCGACGGCCGGGAAGAGCAGGAGGTAGACGACCGGGTGGCCGAACCACCAGAGGATGTTCTTCGCCAGCAGGACGTTCGTCTCTCCGACCCAGTGGAGCGACTGCAGGATCTGCCAGATCGAGCAGCCCGGCGAGTGGGAGCGTGGCGATGATCATGTCGACGCCCGATCACTGCGAGCGGGATCACCGCGTACGGCACCTTGCGTTCCTTCGTCGCGAACGTGCGCGGCATCAGGAAGCCCCAGCCGAACGAGAGCCCGAGCCGCTTGCCGATCGAGCCCGAGACGCTGTCGAGCGCCTCGCGGTTCGTGACCGTGTGGAGGATCGCGAGGCACCAGGTCACGATCGCGAGCCCCGCGAGCAGGACGGAGAGGGAGAAGAGGCCGGTCGCCCAGTCGCCCCAGTTGCCCGACCCGTAGAAGGGCAGCGGGTAGAGGAAGACCCACGACGCCCCGAAGCCCATGAAGAGCGTCGTCACGATCACGCCGATCGACGCCGAGCACCATCAGCCACCAGGTGAGACGCGCCATCCCGACACCGAAACCGCGCACCGGGAAACCGACGCTCGCGAGCACCCAGTAGGACAGCCCCATGACGGCGAAGCCGGCCCAGCCGACGAATGCGCCGAGGCCGTGGGCCGTCATCATCGCGTACCAGAAGTTGTCACCGACGCGCGCCTCGGGCACGGCCTGGCTCCAGCGGAGGAGCACGCCGAGCAGCCCCGCGGCGGCGAGGATCAGCGTCGACGCCTTCAGATAGCTGGTCGTCAGGCCGCGCGCGACCTGCAGAGAGCGCTCGTCGCTCATGCCGGGCTTCACGACGAACGTCGCTTTCATCAGGTCATGGCCCGCGCCGCAGAACTCGAGGCAGCGGACGGTGTAGACGCCCGCCTGGGTGAAGGTGTGGACGATCTTCTGCACGTGGTCGGGCACGACCTGGGCCTGGAAGATGAGGACCTCGTCCGGGTTGTAGACGCCGAAGCCGTGCGCGACGTCTTCCGAGCGGGCGCGGAACTCAACCGGACGGCCGGTGACGAGCGTCTGGGGCGCCTGGATCGCCCAGGCGAACTGCACCCCGGTGACCCTGCACGTACTGGGCGTTGGGGCCGGCCGAGTCGCCGTAGGGGACGTAGAAGATCGTCCCCATGAGGAGGGCGAAGAGGACGACGATCATGATCACGAGCCAGGCCGTCTCGCGACGGGACCACGTCCCGGTGCGGTCCTCCTCGAGTGGCCTCGAGGTCGAGCGAAATACCGCGAACGAGATGGCGGCGCCGAGGACGACGGCGATCGAGTATGCAACGGTGATGATGACCGCGGTGTGGCTCACTCGCGGGAGAGTATGACGCCCCGTTCAGCCGGATATCGGCCATTTCCCCGGTACCTGTTGCGGCATTTCCGCAGCCGATCTGCACCCGGTCAGGTTTCGGCGACGGGGAACAACGGTGTCGCAACCGCGAGCTACGCGTTCCCGCTCGGAAGCGTTGGGGGCCACACGATCACGGCGAAGTTCGCCGGCGACGGCCTCTACACGCCGAGCCAGTCGGTGACGACCGTTAACGTCGTGAAGAACACGTCGGTGCTCACGTACACCGGCACCCTCACCTCGTCGCCCTCGAAGGCGGTGACACTCACGGCGAAGCTCACGGACGACCTCGACAGGCCCCTGGCAGGGAAGACGGTGACCTTCATCCTGGGCTCGCAGGGCTGCTCGGGAGTGACCGCGGCGAACGGGACGGTCAGCTGCCCGATCTCGAAGCTGAACCAGAATCCCGGCAAGTACCCGCTGAGTGGGCAGTTCGCGGGAGATGCGGACTACACAGCGGTCGCATTCAAAGGCGTCTTCTCCGATCGGCAAGTAGCGCCGAGGACGTCATGAGAGCGGAGCGGGCCGGCTTGCCGGCCCGCTCCTCGTTCGGGCCCTCAGGGGTCCGTTCGCCACAGCACCGCCGCCACGCGCTCCTCGCGGCGGCCAGGCTCGGCGTTGCCGGCGAGGGCCACGAGCGTGAGCGTTGCGAGAACGACGATCCCGAGCGCCGCGCGCAGCCCGACCGCAGATGCCGCGAACCCGATCGCGGGCGGGCCGGCGAGGAAGCCGAACCAGCCGATCGTCGAGACGGTGGCGAGGCCGACGCTCGCCGAGACGGCCGGCGTCGAGGCGGCGGCGCGGAAGAGCACCGGGATCACGACGCCGAGGCCCGCTCCCATCGCGGCGAAGCCGGCGATCCCAACCGGCACGGAGCCGATCAGAAGCGCGAGGCCGAGCCCGATCGTCGCCAGCGCCGCTCCCGAGCGGGCGAGCGTGACCGGCACCGAGCCGGCGGTTGAGGCGATCGCCGACGGCGCGGCTCGTCATCATCATGAACGCGAATGCGGCGTACGCGAGCGCCGCCACGCCGGCGGCGGCTCCGAACGACCGCGACAGGTAGACGGCGCTCCAGTCGACGGCGGCTCCCTCGGCGAGCATCGTGCAGAACGCCGCCGCGCCGAGGACGACGATCGCCCGCGGCGGCCGCGCGAAGGCGCTGCGCCTCGCTCTCTCCTCGACGCGGTCGTCGGCCTCGGGCGGAAGCAGGTACCGGACACCCACGAACGCGAGCACGGTGAGGAGGACCGCCAACACGGCGTAGTGCAGCTGCACTCCAATTCCGGCTGCAGCCACGACCGCGGCCGTCCCGGCGCCGACGAGGCCGCCGCCCGAGAACGCGGCGTGGAACGAGGAGAGGATGGAGCGGTTCGCGACCCGCTCGAGCGCGACGCCCTGCGCGTTGACGGCGACGTTGATCGCACCGAAGCCGGCGCCGAAGCCGAAGAGCGCCGCGGAGAGGCCGACGAGCCCGGTCGAGAGCGACGCGGCGAACAGCGAGCCGCCGCCGAGGAGGAGCCCGGCGAGCGTGATGCTGCGGCTGCCGACCCGCTCGCACAGGCGACCGGCCACCGGCATCGCGACGAGCGCGCCGAGCGAGGCGGCGAACAGCGCCAGCCCGAGCCGTGCGGTCGTCAGGCCGGCATGGTGCTGCACGGCGGGGATCCGTCCGGCCCACGAGCCGATCATCAGCCCGTCGCCGAAGAAGAAGAGCCCGATCGCGAGGCGGTGTCGCTCGCATCGCTCGTTAGGCCTCGATCACCCGGACGCCGAGCGAGCGGTAGGGCTCGAGATCGACGTCGGGCGAGCTCTCGGTGACGAGATGGGTGAGCTCGTGCACGGAGCCGACGACGAAGGTGCCGGCCGAGCCGAGCTTCTCCGCCGACGAGACGGCGACGACCTCGGCGGCGTTCGCGATCATGGCGCGCTTGACGTACGACTCCTCGAGGTCGAGCACGGTGATCCCGATCTCGGGATGGAGGCTGCAGACTCCGAGGATCAGCACGTCGGCGCGCACCGAGTGCAGGGCGTCGACCGTCGCCGCCCCGACGAGCGCGTGCGCCCCCTTGTCGAGCGTGCCGCCGAGCACCGTCACCTCGACGCTCGGGTGCTCCGCCAGCGCGACCGCGATCGGCGGGCTGTTCGTGATCACCGTCGCCTGCAGATCGGGGGGAAGGTGGCGCGCGACCGCGAGCGTCGTCGTGCCGGCGTCGAGCAGGATCACCTGCCCGTCGCGCAGCAGGCCGGCGGTCGCACGCGCGATCGCGGCCTTCGCCGCCGGTGCCTGCTCGCGCCGCACGGCGTAGGGCCGCGACCCGATCGCGGGCGGCAGCGCACCGCCGTGTACCCGCCGCACGCGCCCGGCCTCGGCGAGCTCCTGGAGGTCGCGCCGGACCGTGTCGAGCGAGACATCGAGCGCAGCGCTGAGCTCCGCGACGACGACCTTGCCGTCGCGGTCGAGCTGGTCGAGGATCGTCTGGCGCCGTTCTTCGGTCAACATCACGCATATCTAAGCATAAACACGCAGATAAACGCAGAATCAGGGCCGGGCCGTGGCCACTCGCTGCCCGACGGCCCGCGGATCTGGCACGGCCTCACCTGGGTTGCAACGAGCCCCGCCCCCACAGCGCCTCGACCGGAGACCGGGACCGAGTAAGATCATCTGGGTGACCTCGAGCGGGGCTCGCCCCGACACGCCGCCCGTACCAGCCGAGGATCCGCCTTCGCGCGGTGGCAGATTCGGTCGGCGGCGGCGCGTGTGGCTCACAGGATTGATCGTCCTCGTCGTGCTCGCCGGCGGCGGGCTCTACGCCGCCACCCGGGACTCGTCGCCGCCTCCGCTCGACCAGGCGCAGGTCAGCACGATCGCGTCCGGCGTCGTCAAGAAGGCGATCGAGAATCTCCAATCGGCGCCCGCACCGTCCGCCGTCGCCTACCAGCAGATCCTGCCCTCCCTCGTCGAGATCGAGACCGAGCGCGCCGCACGAGGGCGAGCCCTCCGGCCTCGGCGCGGGCGTGATCATCAACGCCAACGGCTCGATCATGACCGCGCTGCACGTCGTCGACGGCGCCACGAACATCCGCGTCTCCTTCGTCGACGGCACGAGGGCCTCGGCCACGATCGCCTCGACCGACCCGAAGAACGACATCGCCGTGCTCCAGCCCGAGCACGGCCCCGAGACGATCGTCCCCGCCGTGCTCGGCGGCGGCGGCCAGGTCGGCGACGTGACCTACGCCGTCGGGCATCCGCTCGGCTACGCCGGCTCGTTGAGCTCCGGCGTGATCTCGGGGCTCAACCGCTCGGTCACCGTCAAGGGCGGCAAGAAGCTCACCGGCCTGATCCAGTTCGACGCGGCCGTCAACCCCGGCAACTCGGGAGGGCCGCTGCTCGACCGCAACGGGCAGGTGATCGGCATCGTCACCGCGCTCGCCAATCCGTCGCGCGACGGCTACTTCATCGGCATCGGCTTTGCAGTTCCGATCGGCACCGCCGGCGGTGCCGGCAACGTCCCCCAAAAGTGAGAAGGGAGCAATGGATCGCCAACCAGCACTCGACGCATCGCTCGAGCAGGTTCTCTACCAGGTCAAGCGCGTCATCGTCGGCCAGGACGCGCTGCTCGAGCGCATGGTCGTCGCCCTGCTCGCGCGTGGCCACCTGCTCGTCGAGGGCGTGCCCGGCCTCGCCAAGACGATGGCGGTGAAGACGCTCGCGCAGGCGATCGGCGGGCGAGTTCCAGCGGATCCAGTTCACTCCCGACCTCGTGCCGGCAGACATCGTCGGCACCCGGATCTTCAACCAGAAGCTCGGCGAGTTCCAGGTCTCGCTCGGGCCGGTGTTCGCGAACCTCGTGCTCGCCGACGAGATCAACCGCGCTCCCGCCAAGGTGCAGAGCGCCCTGCTCGAGGCGATGCAGGAGCGCCAGGTGACGATCGGCCGCGAGACCCACCCGCTCCCCGATCCGTTCCTCGTGATGGCGACCCAGAACCCGATCGAGTCCGAGGGCACCTATCCGCTGCCCGAGGCGCAGGTCGACCGCTTCATGCTCAAGGTGCTGATCGACTACCCGACGCCCACGGAGGAGTTCGTGATCGTCGAGCGGATGACGGCCGCGTTCGAGCCGGCCGGCCGGGCGATCGACGCCGAGCATCTCGCCGGGTTGCAGCGGGCGGCCGACGAGGTGTTCGTCGACCCGTCGCTGATCGAGTACTCGGTCAAGCTCGCGAACGCGACGCGCAATGTCGCCGCGGTCGGCCTCGGCGACCTCTCGCGCTACATCACGTTCGGCGCCAGCCCACGCGCCTCGATCAACCTGATCCTCGCCGGCCGGGCGCTCGCGCTCGTCCGCGGCCGCGAGTACGCCCTGCCGCAGGACCTGCGCGAGATCGCCCCCGACGTCCTGCGCCACCGGATGATGCTCTCCTACGAGGCCCTCGCCGACGGCGTCACGCCGGACGCGATCATCGACCGCATCCTCGCCGCCGTCCCGTGCCCGAGCTCGCGCTGCGCGAGCGCATGGCCGCGTCCGGCGCCGCCACCCCGAGCGAGACACGGCTACCGCCCGCGCCTTGAGCACCCGCGTCGAGACACCCGAGCGAGTCCTCCACCGCCTCGAGTGGCAGGTGATCCGCCGCCTGGACGGCCGCCTGCAGGGGAACTACCGCACGATCTTCCGCGGGGTCGGCACGGACTTCCACGATCTGCGCGAGTACGAGCCGGGTGACGACGTCCGCCACATCGACTGGAACGTGACCGCGCGGATGGACACGCCGTTCCTCCGCCAGTACGTCGAGGATCGCGAGCTGACGGCCTGGCTCCTGCTCGACCGCTCGCCGTCGATGGGGTTCGGCCCGATCGACCGCCCCAAGGAGCTCGTGCTGACCGAGCTCGCGACGACGTTCGCCCGCCTGCTCACCCGCGGCGGCAACCCCGTCGGCGCGATCCTGTTCGACAGCGAGGTCGAGAGCACGATCCAGCCGCGGAGCGGCCGCAACCAGGTGCTGACCCTGACCCGGAGCCTGATGCAGCCACCCACCGCGCGCGGGGCGATCACCGACCTGGCGGGGCCGCTCGAGTTCGCGCTCGGGGCAATCCGGAGACGCTCGCTGATCGTTCTCCTTTCCGACTTCATCACCGCGCCTGGATGGGAGCGCCCGCTGTTGCAGCTGACCGAGCGTCACGAGGTCGTCGCGATCCGGCTGATCGATCCGCGCGAGTACGAGCTTCCCGACGCGGGTGTGATCGTGGTCGAGGACACCGAGACCGGCGAGCAGCTCACGGTCGACTCGAGCGACGCCGAGTTCCGCCATCGCCTGCGCGAGGCGGGCGAGGCGCGGGAGGCCGAGCTGCGAGAGCTGACGCTCCGCGCCGGCGTCGACATCTACGAGGTCTCGACCGAGGACGACCTCGTGCCCGCCCTCGTCCGCATCGTCGAGTCGCGGAAGCGGCGGCGCTGATGTCGCTCGGCTCCCCGTGGATGCTGCTCCTGCTCGCGGTGGTGCCGCTGCTCGTGCTCGCCTACGTGTCGGCCCTCCGCCGGCGCGGCCGGCGGGCGGCGCGCCTCGCGTCCGAAGGGCTCGTGCCGACGACCGCCGGCCGGCGCCCGCGGCGGCGCCACATCCCGTTCGCGCTCTTCGCGGCCGGGATCGCCCTCGTCGTGTTCGGGCTGGCGCGGCCGACCGTCAACCTTCCCGGTGCCCGAGCGCGAAGGCACCGTGATCCTGGCGTTCGACGTCTCGAACAGCATGCGGGCCAAGGACCTCGAGCCGAGCCGGATCGAGGCCGCCAAGGTCGCAGCCCGCGCCTTCGTCGAGAAGCAGCCCAGCACGATCAAGATCGGCGTCGTCGCGTTCGGCGACAGCGCCGTCACCGTGCTCAAGCCGAGCAACGTCAAGGAGGATGTGCTCGCGGCGATCAACCGGCTCTCGGTCAGCGGCGGCACGTCGCTCGGCCAGGGCCTCTTCACGTCGCTCAGCACGATTGCGGGCAAGCCGCTGAAGATCGACGAGTCGGCGCTCGAGAGCGACGCCGGCAAGGTCAACATCGGCTTCTTCGGCTCGTCGGCGATCGTCCTCCTCTCCGACGGGGAGAACACGACCCGGCCCGACCCGCTGGCGCTCGCCGAGGTCGCCTCGACCGCCGGCGTCCACGTGCACGCGATCGGCGTCGGCACCGAGCAGGGAACCGTCGTGCAGGTCGACGGCTTCAGCGTCGCGACGGCACTCGACGCCGGCATGCTGAAGGAGATCGCCGACACCACCGACGGCACCTACGACCAGGCGAGCGATGCCGCGGCGCTGACCGGGATCTACAAGTCGATCGACCTCGAGTTCAAGACCGTCAAGAAGCCACGCGAGGTGACGGCGCTGTTCTCGGCCGCCGGCGGGCTCCTCCTCGCGCTCGGCTCGGCGCTCTCGATCCTCTGGCTGGGGCGGGTGGTCTGACGTGACGTTCGCCTGGCCGCTCGCGCTCCTGTCACTGCTCGTCGTTCCCGCCCTGCTCGGGATGTACTGGTGGAGCCAGCGGCGCCGGCGCAAGCAGGCCGTCCGCTACTCGAGCGTCGCGCTCCTGCGCTCGGTGCTGCCGAAGCGGAAGCGCTGGCAGCGGCACCTGCCGATCGCGCTGCTCCTCGCCGCACTCGTGGCGCTGGGCATCTCCGCCGGTCGGCCGCACGTCGTGCGCGAGGTCCCGATCGCGCGCACCTCGATCATCCTCGCGCTCGACGTCTCCCGCTCGATGTGCTCGACCGACGTCAAGCCCAACCGGCTGGCCGTCGCGCAGGAGGCGGCGCGCGCGTTCGTCCAGAAGCAGCCGCACGGGATCCGGATGGGCCTCGTCGTCTTCTCGGGGTTCGCCGAGCTGACCGTGCCGCCGACGACCGACCGCAAGGCGCTCGTGGAGGCGATCGACGGCCTCACGACGGGGCACGGCACCGCGATCGGCTCGGCGATGTTGAAGGGTCTCGACGCGATCGCCGAGGCGAACCCGAACGTCGCTCCCGTCGGCGATGCCCCCGAGACCGAGCCTCCCGCCACGCGGTTCGAACCCGTCCAGCCCTCCGGTCAACGGCTTCGTGCCGGACATCATCGTGCTCCTCACCGACGGCGCCAACAACCGCGGGATCGAGCCGCTCGATGCGGTTCCCTATGCGGTCGAGCGCCACGTGCGGGTGTATCCGATCGGCTTCGGCACCGCCAACCCGTCGCCGCCCTCGTGCACGCGTGAGCAGATGGGCGGCGACGTCTTCGACGCCGGTCGCTTCGGCGGCGGAGGTTGGCGGGTTCGGCGGGTTCGGCGGCCGGCGTGGGTTCCTCGTCGCCGACGAGCCGACCCTCAAGGAGGTCGCCAAGCAGACGGGCGGCACCTACCACGGCGCCAAGGACTCCGATCAGCTGAGCAAGGTGTTCGCCGAACCTCCCGAAGGAGGTCGCGACGCAGAAGCAGCCCACGGAGATCACCTGGATGCTCGCGGCGCTCGGCGCCCTCCTCGCGGCCGCAGCGGTCGCAGCCTCGATGCGCTGGAGCCCGTACCCGTGAGCTCCGCTCCGCAGCCGCCTAGATCGGGGCGCTCTCGAGCGCCTCGGGCGGGAGGAGGCGGCGGGTCTCCCAGCGGCGCGCCATGAACGCCGTCCAGGCGATCGCGATCGCGAGCAGGAACACGATCAGGTCTCCACCCGGGATCCGCGTGATGAGCTCCATGCCGGCACCGACGAGACCCGCCATCGGGATCGTGAAGATCCAGGCCACCAGGATGTTGCCGGCGACGCCCCAGCGGACGGCGTGGAGGCCGCGGGTGGCGCCCGCGCCCATGACCGACCCGGAGATCACGTGCGTGGTCGAGACCGGGAAGCCGAGGTGCGCCGTCGTCCAGAGAATCGACGCGCAGGCGGTCTGGGCCGAGAAGCCCTGCGGCGGGTCGATCTTCGCGATCCGCGTGCCGAGCGTGCGGATGATCCGCCAGCCGCCGGCGTAGGTGCCCGCGGACATCGCCAGCGCCGCAGACGCGATCACCCAGGTCGGCGGCCGCGAGAAGTCGGGATCGAGGTGCCCGGACGCGACGAGCGCGAGCGCGATGATGCCCATCGTCTTCTGCGCGTCGTTCGTGCCGTGGGTGAGGGCGACGAAGCCGCCGGAGACGAGCTGGCCACGGCGGAAGACGCGGTTGATCTTGGCCGGCGAGCGCCGCGCGACCACCCAGACGATGATCGGTCATCAGCGCGAAGGCAACGATCAGCCCGGCGAAGGGAGCGATCAGGGACGGCTTCAGGACCTTCTGCCAGAGCCCGGCCCACTCGACGACCGACCAGCCCTCGGCCATGATCGCCGACCCCATCACGCCGCCGATCAGCGCGTGGCTCGAGCTCGACGGCAGGCCCAGGTACCAGGTGACGAGGTTCCAGGTGATCGCGCCGACGAGGCCCGCGAGGATGATGTCGAGCGTGATCCCTTCGGGATCGACGATGCCCTTGGCGATCGTCGCGGCGACCTTGAACGAGATGAAGGCGCCGACGAAGTTGAGGATCGCCGCCATCGCGACGGCGTTCCGCGGCGAGAGAGCGCGGGTCGAGACGCTCGTCGCGATCGAGTTCGCGGTGTCGTGGAAGCCGTTCGTGAAGTCGAAGAACAGCGCCACCACGACCACTGCAATGAGGGTCATGGTCATCGGGGATTGCGCTCTACGCGTTCTTGACCAGGATGTTCGCGATCACGTTGGCGGCTGTCTCGCAGGCATCGAGGGCGCGTTCGAGCGCCTCGTAGATGTCCTTCCAGCGAATGACGATCAGCGGGTCGATGCGGTCGTCACGGAACAGCGACGCAAGCGCGTCGCGGAGGACGCGGTCGCCCTGGTCCTCGAGCGACTTCAACTCGACGAGCGCCTGCTGCACGCCGCGCATCCCCTTCAGGTTGCCGCAGGCGAACGACAGCTGCTGCACCGCCTGGACGATGATCGCGCACTGCTCGACGGCATGGCGCGTCGGCATCTCGACGCCGTAGAGGCCGAGCAGGTCGGAGGCTTCCTCGAGGAAGTCGACCACGTCGTCGATCTCCGTCGCGAGCTGGTAGATGTCCTCGCGGTCGAACGGGGTCAGGTACTGCGTGTTGAGCAGGACGATGAGATCGCGCGTGATGTCGTCGCCCGCCGTCTCGGCCGCCTTCACCTGCTCCTGCGTGACGCCGGAGTTCGGATGCTCGCGGAACCGGCGCTCGACGAGCTGCGCCACTTCGAGCGCATTCTCGCCCGCCTTCGCGAAGAGCACGAAGAATTCGGTCGTCCTGGGGGTGAGGGAGATCTTCATGGCTGGCGCACGTTAACCAATTGCGAGACATGTGTGAACCGGGAGGCTTGACATGCACCCGAGTACGCTTGGCCCCGATGAAGGAGACGCTCGAGCGCGAGATCAAGCTTTCCCCGGCAGAGGGTTTCGTGCTCCCCGAGCTCGGCGGCCGCCGGATGCCGACGCGGGTCTTCATCTCGACCTACCACGACACGGCCGACCTGCGCCTCGCGCGCCACGGGATCACGTTTCGACATCGCGTCGAGGACGGCACCGGGCTGTGGCAGCTGAAGCTGCCGCGCGACGCGGCCAGGCTCGAGCTCGAGGTGGGCGGCCCACCCGCGCGTCCTCCGGCCGAGCTCGTCGACCTGCTGCCCGCGTTCCTCCGCGGCGCGGCGCTCGTGCCCGTCGCCCGCCTGCGCACCCGCCGCGAGGTGGTCCTGGCCCAGGGCGCCGAGATCGTCGACGACAGCGTCGCCGTGCTCGAAGGCCAGCGGGTCTCCCGGCGCTTCCGCGAGGTCGAGGTCGAGCTGATCGACGGAGACGAGAAGGCGCTGCGGCGAGCTCGCCAAGGAGCTGCGCAAGGCCGGCGCCCACGAGACCGGCGAGCTGAAGCCGAAGCTCTACCGGGCGCTCGACCTGAACGGGGCGCCCGCACCGCCCGAGCTGACGAAGGACACGCCCGCCGGGCGAGGCGCTCGGGATCGCGCTCGACGCCGACTACCGGGCGCTCCTCGCCCACGACCCGGGCACCCGCCGCGGCGACGATCCGGAGGACCTGCATCAGCTCCGCGTCGCGACCCGGCGGCTGCGGGCATTTCTCCGCGCGGCGCGCCCGCTCGTCGATCGCGAGTGGGCCGAGTCGCTCCGCGAGGAGCTCGGCTGGCTCGGCGGCCATCTCGGGCCGGCGCGCGACCTCGACGTGATGCTCGACCGGCTGCGGGCAGAGGTGGCGGCGCTCGGAGACGACGCAGAGGCGGCGGCAGGCCTGCTCGCGGGGCTCGAGGCCGACCGCGCCGACGCCTACCGGGATGTCGTCGAGACGCTGCGGGGCGATCGCTACCTCGCGCTGCTCGACCGGCTCGAGGCCGCTGCCGAGCCGCCGCTCTCGGGCGAGGAGAGGACGCTGACGAAGATCTTCCATCGCGAGGCGAAGCGGATGCGCCGGACGTTCGCCGATCTCGGCGACAACCCCGAGGACGAGGCGCTGCACGCGTCGCGGATCGCCGTCAAGCGGGCGCGCTACGCCGCGGATCTCGCCGCCCACGAGCTCGGCAAGCCCGGCGCCAGGTTCGTCGCCGTCGCGAAGCAGCTGCAGGACATCCTCGGCGACCACCAGGACGCCGTCGTGGCCCAGGAGCGGATCAGGGAGTGGGCCGATTCGGCGCCCGCCCCCGAGAGCGGGTTCGCCGCCGGCAGGCTCGTGCAGCTCGAGCGCGACCGGATGGCGGCCGCCCGGGCCGCGTGGCCCGAGACGTGGAAGCGGCTCGACGAAGCGGCCCGGCGGGCGGTCAGCTGAGACTCGTTCGAGCCGCGGGTGGAGTGGTCGTCCGGGCCGGCGCAGACGGGCCCGAGGTGCTCCTCGTCCATCGCCCGGCGTACGACGACTGGACCTTCCCGAAGGGGAAGCTCGACCGCGGCGAGACCGAGGAGGAATGCGCCCTGCGCGAGGTCGAGGAGGAGACGGGCCTCCGCTGCACGCTCGGGCGCGAGCTCGGGTCGACGACCTACCGGGACGCGAAGGGCCGGCGCAAGCGCGTGCGGTACTGGCTGATGGAGGTCGAGGCGGGCAGCGAGCTCGGTTCGACCACGAGACCGACGAGGCGCGGTGGCTGACGTTCGACGAAGCAGCCGGGCTGCTCAGCTACGAGCGGGACATCGACGTGCTGCGAGCGATGGCCGCCGGTGAGCGCTGAGGCTCAGCCTCTCGCGCTTGACTCCGGCCTTCGTGCGGGCGAGGCTGAAGCCTCACTCGGCTCAGTCTAACTTCGACCCGCGCGTGGAGGCGTCATGTCCAAAGTGCTGATCCTGGCCGGCGACGCGGCCGAGGACCTCGAGACCATGTTCATCAAGTACCGCCTCGCCGAGGCGGAGCTACGAGCCGCACATCGCGGCACCGACGACGCGCCCGATCAAGCTCGTCGTGCACGACTTCGAGCCGGACTGGGACACCTACGTCGAGCGCCAGGGCCGGACGTGCCCGGTCGACGTGACCTTCGCGGAGGTCGATCCCGCCGACTACGCCGCGCTCGTGATCCCCGGCGGCCGCGCGCCGGAGTTCATCCGCGTCGATCCCGAGGTGGCGCGAATCGTCGAGCACTTCTTCGCCGAGGAGAAGCCGGTCGGGACGCTCTGCCACGGCCCTCAGGTGCCGGCGGCGCTCGGCCTCCTGCGCGGCCGGCGCAGCGCCGCCTTCGGCCCGCTCGCGCCCGACATCGAGATGGCGGGCGGCGAGTTCGTCGACGGCCCGGCGGTGGTCGACGGGAACATGGTCTCGTGCCGCGGCTGGGGCGACCTGGCCGAGTGGTCGCGCGCGTTCCTCGAGCTGCTGGGTCGCTCCTCCGCGGCCGGCTGACGCCCGCGTCGCGTCGCCGATTACCAGCTCCTTGTCCGACTCGGTCTACTTGAATAAGTGTGCAAGTGCTAAATTTGCCAACATGTCACGCCCGTTGTACGAGGCCAAGGCAGAGTTCTTCAGGACGCTCGGGCATCCCGTCCGCATCCGCGTTCTCGAGCTTCTGAGCGAGCGGCCCCACGCCGTGTACGAGTTGCTGGCCGAGATCGAGAGCGAGCCGAGCAGCCTCTCGCACCAGCTCGCGGTGCTGCGCAGGACCGGGCTCGTCGACCAGCAACGGCGCGGCGGAGACGTCGTCTACTCCATCGCGGCCACCGAGATCAGCGACCTCTTGCGCGCCGCTCGCGCTGTCCTCCTCGACGTGATCGACGACCGGGCCCAACTACGCAAGGCGCTGCGCGACGAAGCACGTCTCGAGGCGTAGCGATGCACGGAAGGCTTGCAGCGCGCGCGCTCTCTCTGATGCCGCGGCGAGACGACATCCTCGCGATGCGGCGCAATCCGCGGCGAGACGTCCTCGCCGGCTTGACCGTCGCGTTCGTCGCGCTTCCGCTCGCGCTTGCGTTCGGGGAGGCGTCAGGCCTGGGCGCCAGAGCGGGCCTCGTCACGGCGATCGTCGCCGGGATCCTCGCGGCGGTCTTCGGCGGCAGCAACCTGCAGGTGAGCGGGCCGACCGGGGCGATGACGGTGGTGCTGCTCCCGATCGTGGCCGACGTCGGCGCCGCCGGCGTGCTCGTCGTGGGCCTGCTTGCAGGGCTCGTCCTGATCGGCCTCGCTTTCGTCGGCGCCGGAAGGACGATGCAGTTCGTACCGCTCCCCGTGGTCGAGGGCTTCACGCTCGGGATCGCGGTCATCATCGGGCTCCAGCAGGTACCGAATGCGCTCGGCGTCGACGTCACGGGTGAGAAGGTCATCGTGACCGCCTGGAACGCCGCCAGGATGTGGCTCGAGGCACCACAGTGGGGAACGGTGCTGATCACCGGATTCGTCGCCGGGAGCATGCTCCTCGCAGCACGATTTCGACCCGGGTTTCCGGCGGCGCTCCCCGCTGTCGCACTGGCGACGATCGCGGTCGACGCGTTCGGTCGCAATGTGCCGCTGATCGGGTCGATCCCCAGCGGCCTGCCGGCACCGTCCGCCCCGAACGTGCCCTGGGATCACTTCTCGGCGCTGCTCGTGCCCGCCCTCGCTGTCGCTGCGCTCGCGGCGCTCGAGAGCCTTCTTTCCGCGACGGTCGCCGATGCGATGACCGTCGGCGAACGTCACGATCCCAATCGCGAGCTCTTCGGCCAGGGCGTCGCCAACGTCGTCACGCCATTCTTCGGCGGCGTCCCCGCGACTGCTGCGATCGCGCGCACGGCAGTGAACGTCCGCAGCGGCGGCCGCTCACGCCTCGGCGCGATCACGCAGTCACTTGCGCTCCTGCTCGTCGTTCTCGTCGCCACCGGCTGGGTATCCAGGATCCCGCTCGCGGCGCTCGCCGGGGTGCTGATCGCGACCGTGGTGCAGATGGTCGAGGTGTCGAGCATCCGCGCGCTCCTGCGTGCTACTCGCGGGGATGCTCTCGTCCTGGCGGCCACCGCGGCGGCGACGATCGCCTTCGACCTGGTCACGGCTGTGGTGGCGGGGATGGTCATTGCGGGGCTCTATGCCCTGCGACAGATGGCCCTTTCGGTCGTCGTCGACGAGACCCCGATCGATGCCGGCGACCACACCGAGGAGGAACAGGCGCTGCTCGACGAGCACGTCGTCGCCTACAGGCTCGATGGGCCGCTCTTCTTCGGTGCCGCACACCGATTCCTGCTCGAGGTGGCCGAGATCAGCGACGTTCGGGTCGTCATTCTCCGCCTCTCGCGCATCCGTGCGCTGGACGCGACGGGCGCTGCCGTTCTTGCCGACACGATCAGCACGCTGGAGACGAAGGGCATCACAGTGCTGCTGTCGGGTGTTCAGGTCGAACACGACCCGGTCTTCTCCGCGCTCGGTGTCTATGACGAGCTGGCGCACGAGAGGCACGTCTTTGCTTCGACGCCCGAGGCGATTGCGCATGCGCGCGAGCACGTGCGGCCGTCATGGCGCCCGTGGCCGCATAGCCGGCCGCTGACCGACGGACTCGCGAACCGGCGACGCCCGTCGAGGCGGCCGTTCGCGCTCACTCCCGACGACGGCCGCCGGTACCCTCCGGAAGCGCGTGACGGCCCCCGATCGCAGCGCGCGTCGTGCCAGCGAGCCTCCAGGAAGCGATTTCATGAGCAGCGACTACGTCTACACGATGTACAAGGTCGACAAGTTCTACGGCTCCGACCGGCAGGTGCTCGCGAACATCTCCCTGTCGTTCCTGCCGGGGGCGAAGATCGGCGTGCTCGGCCCGAACGGGGCCGGCAAGTCGACCCTGATGCGGATCATGGCGGGGCTCGAGGAGCCCTCGTCCGGCATCGCCGAGCTGCATCCCGGCGCCTCCGTCGGCTTCCTCCAGCAGGAGCCCGAGCTCGACGCGACCAAGGACGTGCGCGGCAACGTCGAGGACGGCGTCCGCGAGCTGCGCGACCTGCTCGACCGCTTCAACGCCGTCTCGGCAGCCTTCGCCGAGCCCGATGCCGACTTCGACGCGCTGCTCGCCGAGCAGTCGACGGTGCAGGAGCAGATCGACCGCCACGATGCGTGGGGCCTCGAGGCCCAGCTCGACCGGGCCATGGACGCGTTGCGCCTGCCCGAAGGCGACCGCGACGTGACCACGCTCTCCGGTGGCGAGCGCCGCCGGGTCGCGCTCTGCCGGCTGCTCCTCTCCTCTCCCGACCTGCTGCTCCTCGACGAGCCGACGAACCACCTCGATGCCGAGTCGGTCGCCTGGCTGGAGCGCTTCCTCGAGGACTACAAGGGCACCGTGATGGCGGTCACCCACGATCGCTACTTCCTCGACAACGTCGCCGGCTGGATCCTCGAGCTCGACCGCGGCAAGGGGCTGCCGTTCGAGGGCAACTACTCCTCGTGGCTCGAGCAGAAGCAGGCGCGGCTCGCGGTGGAGGAGAAGACCGAGTCCGCGCGCCGGCGCACGCTCGCCCGCGAGCTCGAGTGGGTGCGCATGAGCCCCCGCGCGCGGCAGGCGAAGTCGAAGGCGCGCGTGACGGCGTACGAGAAGATGCTCGCCGACGACGCGAACTTCAAGGTCGAGGGCGTCGAGATCCACATTCCGGCAGGCCCGAGGCTCGGCGACCTCGTCGTCGAGGCCGATCACGTCGCCAAGGGCTTCGGCGACCGGCTGCTCGTCGAGGACATGACGTTCTCGCTCCCGCCCGGCGGCATCGTCGGCGTGATCGGGCCGAACGGCGCCGGCAAGACGACCCTGTTCAAGATGATCGCCGGCGAGGAGCAGCCCGACAGCGGCGAGCTCCGGATCGGCGACACGGTGCAGCTCGCGTACGTCGACCAGTCGCGCGGCGGCCTCGACCCGCAGAACACGGTGTGGAAGGAGATCTCCGAGAACCAGGACATCGTCCTGCTCGGCAAGCGCGAGGTGAACTCGCGCCAGTACACGTCGTGGTTCAACTTCCGCGGCGGCGACCAGCAGAAGCTCGTCAAGGACCTGTCGGGCGGCGAGCGCAACCGCGTCCATCTCGCGAAGCTGCTCAAGTCGGGCGGCAACGTGCTCCTCCTCGACGAGCCCACGAACGACCTCGACGTCGACACGCTGCGCGCGCTCGAGGACGCGCTGCTCGACTTCGCCGGCTGCGCCGTCGTGATCACCCACGATCGCTGGTTCCTCGACCGGATCGCGACGCACATCCTCGCCTTCGAGGGCGACTCGCAGGTGACGTGGTTCGAGGGCTCGTGGGGCGAGTACGCCGCCTGGGTCACCGAGACGCGTGGCCCCGAGGCACTCGAGCCACACCGCATCGCGTACAAGCCACTCGTCCGGCCGTGACGCCGAAGCGTGTGGGACGCTTTTTGGCACACGCGGAGGCGGCGCGGCCGTGGTAGCACAGCCGTGATCGATCTCCCGGTCGCCGATCCGGGGCGACCGGACACCCGCTCGCCCTTCCGGTTGCTCGTCTGGGTCGGCAGACACCAGAAGTGGACGCTCACGGTCGCGATCACGTTCGGGATCGTCTGGATGGTCGCGCAGGCGCTGATGCCCTACGCGATCGGGCAGGCGATCCAGCAGGGAATCGTCGACGGCGACAACGACGCGCTCGCCCGGTTCTGCGTCCTGCTCGCGGTGCTCGGCGTCGTCCAGGCCGCGGCGGGCGTGATGCGCCATCGCTACGCGGTGCAGAACTGGCTGCAGGCGTCCTTCCGGCTCGCCCAGATCGTGGGCCATCACGTAGCGCACACGGGCGACGCGGTGCGCGGCGAGCTGTCGACGGGCGAGGTCGTCGCCGTCGTGTCGAACGACGCGCTGCGGGCCGGCGGCGCCTTCGACATCCTGGCGCGGCTCGCCGGCGGCATCGTCTCCTACATCGTCGTCGCGGTCATCCTGCTCTCCGACCTCGACGAAGCTCGGGCTGCTCGTCCTGCTCGGCGTGCCGGTGCTGACGCTCTCGCTCAGCGTCGTGATCAAGCCGCTGCAGCAGCGCCAGCGCGAGCAGCGCGAGGAGGTCGGCCAGCTGACGGCGCTCGGCGCCGACACCGCCGCGGGCCTACGGGTGCTGCGCGGTGTCGGCGGCGAGCAGGCGTTCTTCGACCGCTACCAGCTGCGCTCCGAGGGCGTTCGCCTCGCCGGCGTCAAGGTCGCGACGCCGCAGTCGACGCTCGACGCCGCCCAGGTGCTCCTGCCGGGGCTCTTCGTCGTGCTCGTGACGTGGGTCGGCGCCCACCTCGCGGCGTCCGGCGACATCACGGCCGGCCAGCTCGTCGCGTTCTACGGCTACGCCGGCTTCCTCGTGATCCCGCTGCGCACCTCGGCCGAGGCGGTCGAGAAGATCACGCGCGCGCTCGTCGGCGCCCGGCGGATGCTGCGGGTGCTCGCGGTCGAGCGCGCCGTCAAGGATCCGGTCGACCCGCTGCCGGAGCCGCCCGCCGGCGTGCCGCTCAGCGACCCGGCCTCCGGGCTGACGATCGCGCCCGGCGGGCTCACCTGCCTCGTCTCCGCCGCACCCGACGAGACGAGCCTGCTCGCCGACCGGCTCGGCCGGATCATCGCGAGCTCGGGCGTGCTGCTCGGCGACACGGAGCTCGACCGGCTGCCGCTCGCGGTCGTCCGCCGGCGGATCCTCGTCAGCGAGCCCGATCCGCTGATCTTCTCGGGCACGCTCCGCAGCGAGCTCGACCCGTGGGCACGCTCGAGCGACAGCGAGATCACGGATGCGATCGAGGTGGCCGCGGCCGAGGACGTGCTCGTCGCGCTGCCGGCCGGTCTCGACGAGGTCGTCGACGAGCGCGGCCGCTCGTTCTCGGGCGGCCAGCGGCAGCGGCTCGTGCTCGCGCGGGCGCTGCTCGCCGACGCCGAGATCCTCGTGCTCGTCGAGCCGACGAGCGCCGTCGACGCCCATACCGAGGCCCGCATCGCGCGCCAGCTCCACGACTTCCGCGCCGGCAAGACGACCGTCGTCGTCTCCTCGAGCCCGCTCGTGCTCGACCAGGCCGACGCGGTCGTGCTCATCGCCGACGGCAAGGTGCAGGCCGAGGGCACGCACCGGGAGCTCCTCCGCACGCACCCCGCCTATCGCGACGTCGTCACCCGAGGAGAGGCCGCATGACCGACCTCCTCCCCATCGCGGGCACGAAGGAGATGCGCAAGCAGGCTCTCGAGCTCGCGGGCCGCCACCGGCGCGCGATGATCGGCGTCCTCGATCCTGCACGCGCTCGCCGCCGCCACGGGGCTCGTCGGGCCGCCGCTCCTGGGCTCGCTCGTCCAGGGGCTGCAGACGGAGATCGACACGGCGCAGATCGACCGGGTCGTCGGCGATCCTGGCGATCTTCCTCGTCGCCCAGACGGTGCTCACCTTCTTCGCCCGCCGGTCGTCCTTCGTGCTCTCCGAGCGGATGTTCGCCGAGCTGCGCGACGACTTCATGCGGCGCGTGCTGGCGCTGCCGCTCTCGACCGTCGAGCGGGCCGGGATCGGCGACCTCGTCTCGCGCACGACCGCCGACGTCGACGCGCTCGCGCGCACGATCCGGTTCGCGATCCCCGAGACGTCGATCGCGTGCGTGACGGCGCTCCTCGTCGTCGCCGCCGCAGTCTGGGTCAGCCCGATCGCTGCGCTGCCCTGTCTCGTCGGTGCGCCGATCCTGATCATCGGGACGCGGTGGTACCTCCGCTACGCGCCGGCCGGCTACCTCTGGGAGCGCGCGGCGTACGCGTCGATGGCCGGCACCGCGGGCGAGACGGTCGACGGCGGCCGCACCGTCGAGTCGCTCGGCCTCGCGTCCGAGCGGGCGCGCCGGATCGACGCCAACCTCGCCGACGCCTACGCCTCGGAGCGGTACACGCTCCGGCTGCGCACGATCTGGTTCCCGACCGTCGACGTCGCCTACGTCCTGCCCGTCGTCGCGGCGCTCGCCTGGGGCGGCTGGCTCGTCGCCAACGGGCATGCCTCGGTCGGCGAGGTGACGACGGTCGTGCTCTACATCCAGCAGCTCGCCGACCCGGTCGACCGGCTGCTCTCGTGGCTCGACGAGGTGCAGGTCGGCGGCGCCTCGTTCGCCCGGCTCGTCGGCATCGCCGACGTGCCGCCCGACCGCACGGCGAGCGGCGAGGAGCCCGAGGACGACTGGCTGCGCGCGCACGACGTCCGCTACGCCTACGTCCCGGGCCGCGACGTGCTGCACGGGATCGGGCTCGATCTCGAGCCGGGCGAGCGGATCGCCGTCGTCGGGCCCTCGGGCGCCGGCAAGTCGACGCTCGGCCGGCTGCTCGCCGGGCATCCACCCGGCGCGGACCGGCTCGGTCAAGGTCGGCGGCGTGCCGCTCGTCGATCTCGAGCTCGACGCGCTGCGCCGCGAGGTCGCGCTCGTGACGCAGGAGCAGCACGTCTTCGTCGGCACGCTGGCCGACAACCTGCGCCTGGCCCGGGCAGGATCGTCGGACGCCGAGCTGCTCGCCGCGCTCGAGGCCGTCGACGCGACGGACTGGATGGAGGCGCTTCCCGACGGCCTCGAGACCGTCGTCGGGGCAGGCGGCGCGCCGCTCACGCCGGCCCAGACGCAGCAGCTCGCCCTCGCCCGGCTCGTGCTCGCCGATCCGCACACGCTCGTGCTCGACGAGGCAACCTCGCTGCTCGACCCGCGCGCCGCGCGCCACCTCGAGCGCTCGCTCGCCTCGGTGCTCACCGGCCGCACGGTCGTCGCGATCGCCCACCGCCTCCACACCGCCCATGACGCCGACCGGGTGGCGGTGGTGGAGAACGGGCTGCTCCAGGAGCTCGGCACCCACGACGAGCTGATCGAGAACGACGGCGCCTACGCGGCGCTGTGGGAGAGCTGGCAGAGCTGAAGGAACGAAAGAGCAGTCTCAGCTGCTCTTTCTCCCCCGGAGAGGCTTCAGCCTCTCCCGGGGTCTACGCAGCCCGAACAGCGTCGCGCGCACCCGCAAGCTCGAGCGCGGCACCCTCGCGCAGCCCGCCGTTCCCGAGCTTGAACGCCGTGCCGAGCACGCGAGACGCGCCGGCCAGGAGCAGGGCGCCGGCGAGCAGGGTCTCGGCGCGCTCGGGCGCGATGCCGAACGGGCGCGCCGCCTTCGCGGCCGGACGGCGGGAGAGGATCTTCACGGCCCGCTCGAGATCGTCCGCGTCGAAGCGGCGGCCGACGATCTTCGTCAGCGCGCGGGCGCTGCCGCCGACTGCGAGCGCAAGCGCCGGCCGCGGCGGGCTCATGCCCGCGAGCGCGCGGCCGACGGCGTCGGACGCAGCCCGGATCTGGGCGGCCGACGGCGGATCGTCGGTGAGATGGGCGCGCGTGAGCCGAAGCGAGCCGACGTCGGCCGACCGGACCCAGGCGGCGCCGAGGAGCGGCGTGCCGACGACGACCTCCGTCGAGCCACCGCCGACATCGACGACGGCGACGACCTCGGGCAGATCTCCGACCGCCCGGGCGACGGCGCCGTCGTAGGCGAGCCGGCCCTCGCTCTCGGCCGTCAGCACGCGAACCGGCAACGACGTCGCATCTGCGAGCGCAGCCGTCAGCTCCGGTGCAGCGGCGCCCTGGCGTCCCGGAGCAGTCACGATCACCGTCGCCCGCTCGACGTCGAGCTCGGCGATCCGGCGGGCGTAGGCACTGCAGGTGTCTGCGGCGGCGGCGATCTTCTCCGCGCTCAGCGTCCCCGTTCGCTCGATCTCGGCCCCGAGGCGCAGGTACTCGCGCTCCTCGGCAATGGGCACGACCGCACCCTTGCCGGTCACGTTCGCGACCAGCAGGCGGGCCGTGTTCGACCCGACGTCGATGATCGCAACGCGCATCTAGGCTCATCTTGACCGGCGACCCGGACAGGCAAACCAGCGCGCTGGTGTGTCTAGAGCGCCTTCCCCCGCGCGCCGCCGTCGGTCTGGCGGCGCGCGCGCAGCTGCGCCCGCCGCATCATCGCGGCCTGGTGGTCGACTCGCTTGCCGCCCTTCTCCGGCTCGACCCGTGACCACGAGCCGTCGCTCGCCAGGAGCCACGCGTGCACGTCGTCGGCGAACACGCTGCCGAGCACCGCCTGCAGCTCCTGCCGGGAACGGGCGCTCTCGACGGGCACGAGCACCTCGACCCGCCGGTCGAGGTTCCGCGGCATCATGTCGGCGCTGCCGATGAAGATCGCGGTGCTGTCCCCTGCCTCGAACGAGTAGATGCGGCTGTGCTCGAGGAACCGGCCCAGGATCGAGCGCACGCTGGATGTTCTCGGAGAGACCCTCGACGCCCGGCCGGATCATGCAGATCGAGCGCGCGCAGATCTCGACCTTGGCACCGGCGGTCGAGGCGGCGTAGAGCTCGTCGATGATCTTCGGGTCGACGAGGTTGTTGAGCTTGAGGCGGATGCGGGCGCGTCTCGCCGGCCTTGGCGGCCGCCGCGACGTTGCGGATCTCCTCGATCAGCCGCGCGCGCATCTCGAACGGCGCCACGAGCAGCTTGCGGAACCGTTGCGGGCGGCCGAAGCCGGTGACGTAGTTGAAGACGTCGGCGACGTCGGCCGCGATCTCCTCGTCGGCGGTGAAGATCCCGACGTCCTCGTAGAGGCGCGCCGTCGAGGCGTGGTAGTTGCCCGTGCCGATGTGGACGTAGCGCCGCAGCCCGCCCGCCTCGCGGCGGACGACGAGCGTCATCTTGGCGTGGATCTTCATGTCCGGGAAGCCGTGGACGACGTGCACGCCCGCCTGCTCCAGCTCGCGCGACCACTCGATGTTGCGCCGCTCGTCGAAGCGGGCCTTCAGCTCGACGAGGCACACCGCCTGCTTCCCGTCCTCGGCGCAGTCGATCAGCGCCGAGACGAGCGTGCTGTCGTCGGAGGTGCGGTACACGGCCGTCTTCATCGCGATCACGTCGGGGTCGTCGGCCGCGGCGGCGACGAACGCCTCGAAGCTCGTCCGGAAGGACTCGTAGGGCTGATGGACGAGCAGGTCGCCCCGGCGAATCTCGTCGAACAGGCGGCCCGCATCCTTCACCCGGGCAAGGCGCGGCTGCGTGATCGGCACCCACGGCTCGGGCTTCAGATCGGGCCGGTCGAGGCGCGTGAGCTGCATCAGGTCGGCGAGGTCGAGCAGGCCCTCGATCTCGTAGATCTGGTCGTCGCGCACGTCGAGCCCCTCGCGAAGCCGGTCGAGCATGCCGCTCGACGCCGAGGCCGACACCTCGACCCGCACGACGTCGCCGAAGCGGCGGCGGCGGAGCTCCGACTCGACGGCCTCGAGAAGGTCGTCGGCGTCGTCCGACACCTCGAAGTCGGCGTCACGGGTGACGCGGAAGAGCACGCGCTCGGAGATCTCCATCCCGGGGAAGAGCGACGGCAGGAAGTGCGCGATCACCGACTCGAGCGGCACGAGCCGCGGTCCGGCGTCGACGAACCGGTCGAGCCCTTCCGGCACCTTGACCCGGGCGAACCGCTCCTCGGCGCTGTCCGGATCGACGGCCAGCACGCCCAGCGAGAGCGAGAGCCCGGAGATGTACGGAAACGCCTGCCCCGCTCCCACCGCGAGCGGCGTCAGCACCGGGTAGATGTCCCGCGTGAACACGGTCTCGAGGCGCTTCAGCTCCTTGGGCGAGCACTCCTCGATGGTCACGATCTCGATGCCCTCGGCGGCGAGCGCCGGGCGCAGCTCGCGCTTCCAGAGCTTGGCCTGGCGGCTCGTCAGCTCGGTCACGCGCGCCTTGAGGGCGGCCAGCGCCTGGGACGGCGTGAGCCCGTCGGCCGACCGGACGGCGAGCCCGGCAGCCTCCTGGTCCATCAGGCCGGCGACGCGAACCATGAAGAACTCGTCGAGGTTGGAGGAGAAGATCGAGCAGAACTTCACCCGCTCGAGCAGCGGCTGCTCCTCCTCGGCTGCCAGGTCGAGCACGCGCGCGTTGAACTCGACCCACGAGAGCTCGCGGTTGAGGAGGCGCGAATCGGCGGTGACCGTGCGGGTCGGCATCGGCTCGAACACTATCCGTCGTTCGCGCGAGCGCCAGAGCGGCCGCCGGAGGAGCGCGGCTATGCGAGCTCGGTGCCGAGCGCGTCGACCAGCTGACGCTCGAAGTGCGCGATCAGGCGCTCCGACTCGGGCAGCAGGTAGCCCGACTCGACGAGGCCCGAGCGCATCCCCACCTGCACGCGCTCGACGAGCACGCGGTCCTCGGCGCCGACCTGGTTGTCGAGCTCGAGGTAGTCGGCGATCCACTGCTCGTCGGTCTCCGGCAGGAAGAAGTAGTCGAGGAAGCGATAGGTCCGCTCGGCGCCGAGCGGCATGATCGGGCCGATCGAGAGGTTGCCCCGACCCGGCATCACGTTGATCGCGGTGCCGGGAAAGAGCAGGTGGAACTGGCCGCGGTCGACCTCGCCGTCGGCGTCGTAGACCCCGCCGCCGCCGTTCTTCGGCGGGCCGTACTGGCTCGAGAACGTCGGATGCTCCTCCAGCGTGTACGTGCCGGGTGCGACGTCGATCGCCTTCGAGAAGCTCGGATGGGCGACGGCGCAGTGGTAGCACTCGAGGTAGTTCTCGACGCAGACCTTCCAGTTGGCGTCGTACTCCGCCTCCGCCCGCTGATGGAAGACGAGCGCGTCGACGTCGACCCCGCCGTCGGCGACGAGCCGGGGCAGGTCGCCCAGGTGCTCGGCGAGCGGCGCCGCAGCGGGATCGGGATTGACGAACACGAACGGCCCCCACGTGTCGACCGCGACGGGCAACGAGGCCGAGGCCCTCGCGGTCGAAGCCGGGCTCCGAGTCTCCCCGCGGCGCGTTTCGCAACGAGCCGTCGAGGTCGTACGTCCAGGCGTGGTACGGGCACTGGAGCGTCTCGCGGCGGCCGGTCCCTCGCAGAGCGTGAAGCCGCGATGGCGGCACACGTTGACGAACGCGCGGAGCGTCTCGTCGCGGCCACGCACGAGGACGACAGGCACGTCGCCCGCGCGGGAGGTCGCGAACGATCCCGGCTCGGCGAGATCAGCCGGTGTGCCCGACGTACTGCCAGCTGCGCCGGAAGATCAGCCTCTGCTCGAGCCGCGCCACGGCCGGGTCGGAGTACCAGTCCCAGGGAATCGTCGTCGTGTTGCCGATCGCTGCCACGACGCTGATCGTATCCGCTTCGTTGCGCCGAACCGGGGCGCGGGGCGGGCCTACGGCCGCGACGGCTCCGGGGCGACGGCGATGAAAAGAGCCCTCGTCGAGCCAGAGCCGGGAGAGGCTTCAGCCTCTCCCGGGTTGCATCTCACAGAATCGCGTGGCACCATCGTTTCCCTCCCACATGACAGAGAACCCGACCTCTCCCTCAGGCTCCACGACTTCGCGGCCTCGGCCAACTGCTTCAAGGTGCGGATGCTGCTCTCGCAGCTCGACCTTCCCTACGAGCGGGTTCCCACCGACATCTTCGCCGGCGACTCCCAGACCGACGAGTACCTCGCCCGGAACCCGGCCGGGCGGACGCCGCTGCTCGAGGTCGACGGCGGCTCGATCCCCGAGTCGGGCGCGATCCTGCTCTACCTCGCCGAGGGCACGCCGTTCCTCCCCACCGACCCGATCGAGCGCGCGCACGTGCACGCGTGGATGTTCTTCGAGCAGAACCTGCTCGAGCCGAACGTCGGCACGGCGCGCTTCTGGCGGCTGACCGGCCGGGACGCCGAGCGGCCCGAGGCGTTCGCGCGCCACCACGAGGCCGGTGCGGCTGCGCTGGCGACGCTCGAGCGAGGGCTCGCGGGGAAGGACTTCGTCGCCGCCGGGCGGTACACCGTGGCGGACTGCGCCCTCTACGCCTACACGCGCGTGGCGCACGAGGCGGGCTACGACATGGCTGCCTACCCGCGCATCGCGGGCTGGCTCGAGCGCGTCGCCGCGACGCCCGGCGCGATCGACGATCTCGCGCCGTACCCGGCCGCGGCGCACGCCGGGGCGGGTGGGCGGTCGGCGCACGACGCGCACCGCGGCTGAGGCGGCTGAGCCTCACCCCGACTGCAGGCGCTAGCGACGGCCTCGCAGCCGCCTATGCGGTCAGGTCGTCGGCCATCTCCTCAAACGCCGCCACGAACCGGTCGCAGTGCTCGAAGGTGTGCATGATCGACAGCGTCCACTCCTCCTCGCGGCCGGGGGTCATGTAGACGTCGCGGTTCATGTTGTAGAGCCACGCGAGCTCGCAGAGCTCGGCGTCCTGGTTCGCCTTGAACGTCGTGTAGTCGGTGATCTTCTCCGGGGAGAACGTGACGCAGCCCTTCGAGCCGATGCCGACCGAGTAGCCCGGGAACGAGTACTTCGAGATCACCATCTGGCAGCCCTCGAGCAGGTGCTCGTTGAGCGCGTCGAGGTGGGCGTACGCCTCGGGCGTCATCACCTCGAGCAGGTTGGCGCGGGCCGCCGCCATCGAGAGCGGGTTCCCGTTGTACGTGCCGACCTGCACGACCTCGCCGGCCTCGACCAGCTCGAACGCCTCGCTCGTGCCACCGATCGCACCGGAGGGCAGCCCGCCACCGAGCGCCTTCGCCAGCGTGACGAGATCGGGCATGACGCCGAACCGCTCCACCGCGCCGCCCGCCGCGATGCAGAGGCCCGTCTTGACCTCGTCGAAGATCAGCAGCACCCCGTGCTTGCGCGTGATCTCGCGCACGGCCTCGAGGTAGCCGGGCTCGGGCAGCACGACCCCGAGGTTCATCATCGCGGGCTCCATGATCACGCAGGCAGGCGCCCGGCCCTCCTCGACGAGCCGCTCGATCCGCCGCTCCATCGCCTCGGCGTCGTTGAACGGGACCGCGATCGTCATCTCCGACACCGCCTTCGGGATGCCGAGCCCGTACGGGAGGGACTCGAGCTCGAAGCGGTCGCCGATCTTGTCGTACTCGACCCCGATCGAGACCATCACGTAGTCGTGATGGCCGTGGTAGGAGCCGAAGATCTTCACGATCGTGTCGCGGCCGGTCGCGGCCCGGGCGATCCTGATCGCGTCCATCGTCGCCTCGGAGCCGGAGTTGACATAGCGCCACTTCGGCAGGCCCCAGCGGCGGGCGAGCTCCTCGCCGACGACGATCGCATCCTCGGTCGGCGCGGCGAAATGGGTGCCGAGCTCGATCCGCTCGTTCACCGCCCGCGTGATCGTGGGATGGGCGTGCCCCTGCACCATCGAGCCGAAGCCGTTGTGGAAGTCGAGGTACTCGTTGCCGTCGACATCCCAGACGTGCGCGCCCTTGCCCCGCGACAGGTAGATCGGCCACGGGTCGCGCGACTGGTACGACGAGGCGACCCCGCCGACGAGGCTCCTCTGCGCCCTGGCGTAGAACTCGCGTGAGCCCTGCGTACGCTCGTCGAGCCGCGCCGACTCGCGCTCGGTGAGCTCCTTGATGCGGGCGCGGTCGATCTCGATGTGGGTGTCTGAGGCCATGGCGGTGGAGCTCCTTGATCGGGTGTAGTCGCATTCTGGCGATTCTCCTCCCGGGTTGCCCGCTGCAGCGGGTCCGGCTCGACGGCGGTGACATCCGTACACTGCCGCTGCATGCCGAACGCAACCGCCGTTGCAGACAGGATCGAGAGCGAGCTCGCCCCACTCACGACCGAGGTGTGCCACGCCTGGTGGGACCTCAACGTCGTCGCGAACGAGGCGAACGAGCAGCGGCGCGTCGAGCTCGAGACCGCGCTCTCCGAGTTCCTCGCCGACAGCGAGCGGTTCGCCGCGATCGAGACCGCGCGCGAGGGAGCCGAAGGCCCCGCCCGTCGCCGGCTCGATCTGCTCCACAACGTCTTCCTCCCGCAGCAGACGCCGACCGAGCTCCGCTCGCGGATCATCGAGCTCGAGGCATCGGTCGAGATGCGCTTCTCGCAGCACCGCGGTGACATCGACGGGCCGGCGCGTCAACGACAACGAGATCCGCCAGATCCTGCGCGACAGCGACGACGTCACCGAGCGGCGCGCGGCCTGGGAGGCCTCGAAGACGGTCGGAGCCGCCGTCGCCGAGGATGTCCGCGAGCTCGCACGGCTGCGCAATGCCGCCGCGCACTCGCTCGGCTACCGGGACTGGTTCGCCCTCTCCGTCGCGACGTCGGAGATGGACGAGGACAAGCTCATGGCCACGCTCGACGACGCCGACCGCGCCACGGCCGAGCCGTTCGCGCGCTGGAAGGCGGAGCTCGACGAGCGGCTCGCGGCCCGCTTCGGTTGCGCCGTCGACGAGCTCGCGCCGTGGCACTACGCCGACGCGTTCTTCCAGGAGGTCCCGGCCGAGGGCGGCGTCGATCTCGACACGTTCCTCGAGGACGCCGATCTGGTCGAGATCAGCCGCCGCACCTACGACGGCATCGGGCTCGAGACGCGCACCGTGATCGACCGCAGTGACCTGTTCCCGCGGGACGGCAAGTGCCAGCACGCGTTCTGCATCGACGTCGACCGCGCCGGCGACATCCGCGTGCTCGCGAACGTCGTGCCGACGCAGCAGTGGATGGACACGATGCTGCACGAGCTCGGCCACGCGACCTTCGACGCCGGCCTCGATCCGTCGCTGCCGTGGCTGCTCCGCGACACGCACCTCGTCGTCACCGAGGGAATCGCGATCCTGATGGGCCGCCTCGCGAGCGATGCCGAGTGGCTCGAGCGGGTGGTCGGGGTCGACCCCGTCGCCGTCGCGGCGATCGCGGACGCGCTGCGGGCCGCCCGGGCCGCCGAGATGCTCGTCTTCACGCGCTGGGTGCTCGTGATGACGAACTTCGAGCGCTCGCTCTACGCCGATCCCGAGTCCGACCTCGACGCCCGCTGGTGGGAGCTCGTCGAGCGCTACCAGCTCGTCAGGCGACCCGAGGGCCGCAGCAACCCCGACTGGGCGGCGAAGATCCACGTCGCCTGCGCGCCCGTCTACTACCACACCTATCTCTTCGGCCACATCGTCGCCTCGCAGCTCGCGGCGACGCTCGAGCGCGAGTGCGGTGGCCTCGTCGACCGCCCCGACGCGGGACGGCTCCTCGCCGAGCGGGTGTTCGCGCCCGGGCTGGCGGTGCGCTGGGACAAGCTGATCGAGCAGGCGACCGGCGAGCCGTTGAGCGCCGTGCACTTCGGGCGCGACATCGCAGCAGCCTAGATCAGCCGCGGCCCGGTTTGCGATGATGGGCCGATGGCACGGTTCCTCAACCACGTCAGCGTCGTCGCGCACGACATCGAGGCGTCGAAGCGCTTCTACGTGGACGAGCTCGGGCTCGAGGTCGTCCCGAGCCCGAAGTTCGCGTTCCCCGTCTGCTGGCTGCGCGCGGGCGACTGTCAGATCCACCTCTTCGATCGGCCGGGCGACCCGCCGTCCCACGCGCACTTCGGGCTCGAGATCGACGACTTCATGCCCGTCTACCGGCGGATGAAGGAGCTCGGCGCGCTCGACCACGAGAGCTTCGGCAACGCGATGTACGAGCTACCGGACGGTGGCATCCAGATGTACGTTCGCGATCCGGCCGGCAACATCGTCGAGCTCGACTACCGCGATGCCTCGACGATCCCGCAGGACGAGGTGCCGGAGTACAAGCGCCTCGCCGACGTGCGCCCCCAGGACGGAGACGCTGCGGTTGCGACCCTGTGGATGCGCCACCTGAGCGCCGCCGGCGAATAGCGCCACCGCGGCCTCAGGGCGACAGCCGAGAAGGAGACAGGGCGCCCCGCCGCAGCGGGGCGCCCTGCTCCCTCAGGTCGTTCGTTACGCCTTGGCGTTCTGGTTCGACTCCTGCGCCTTCGGCTCGCGATCGGCGACGCGCTTCGCCGGGGTCGCTTCGACCGTCGCTCAGGCTCGATCCGCCGGCTGCGCGAATCCGGACGATGATCCGGTCGCCGGCCTTCAGGCTCGACGCGTCGACCACGGTCGGGATCCGATGCGCCCAGAAGAGGAACACCGTCTCGTCCCCGGTCGTGAAGGACTGCGTCGTGCCCTGACCGATCATCAGGTGCAGCGCGCGGCGGTTGCCGCCCTTGACGTCGATCGTGACCTTGCCGGCCTCGCCCGAGACGAACGTGCCGCGGAAGAGGTACAGCGGCTGGGTCGGCTTCGTCGGGTTGACGCCGTGGTCGCCGACGATGCCGGCGGCCTTCGCAGCGATCTCCTCGAACGACGACCCGCGATCTGCACGGACGTTCACGGTCACCGTGTCGCCGACGTTCAGCGCGTCGATGCCGACCTTCGTCGGGATTCCCGCCGCCCAGCGCAGGAAGACCGTCTTGTCGCCGGTCGCGAAGGTCTCCACCTGGCTCTTGCCGAGCAAGGAGCGGAGCGCGGGGCGGTTGCCGTTCTCGACGGAGAGGGTCACCGAAGAGGACGACTTCGCGGTGAGCTCACCGGTGTAGCGGAACAGGACCTTGCCGTTCGGCCCGGCGGCGAATGCGGCGGTGGCCGCAACGAGGGTCGCCAGCACTGCTGCGAAGGCGACGACGAGCGTGGATCTCTTCATGTTCACGGTCCTCCTGGATCGCGGGGTGATGTGACCCAGACGCTATGCCGGTGGTGTTCGCCGTCTTTCAGCGCTGCGTAAGGCGTGCGTAAGCCCGGTGGTCCGGAACCGGCGCAGGCTCGAGCTCGAGCGCGAAGACGGACCCCTCGCCGGGAATGCTCTCGATCGTCGTCCGGCCACCCATGGCCGCAGCGAGCTCCGCCACGATCGCGAGCCCGAGGCCCGTTCCGACGGGCCGGTCGGCTCCGTACCGGTCCCAGAGGTAGAAGCGCTCGAACGCACGCTCGTGATCGCCGGGGGCGAGGCCGGGGCCGTCGTCGATGACGGCGAGCCTGCCCTCCGACGCCACGATCTCGACGGTGCCGCCCTCCGCCGTCGAGCGGATGGCGTTCTCGACCAGGTTCGAGAGGGCCTGCAGGCAGCGGCCGGCGTCGGCGATCGCGCCGGCGGGCGGCTCGATCCGCAGCACGAGGTTGACCCCGTAGTCGTGCGCCTGGTGGGTGTGCCGGGCGAGGGCCTCGTTCGCGACCTCGCCGAGATCGGTCGCCATCAGCGTCACGTCGAACCTGCGGCGGCGGAGCCGGGCGAGGTCGAGAAGGTCGCGGATGAGCCGCTCGAGCCGATGGGCCTCGCGCTCGATCACCTCACCGGCGCGGGCGGGCGCGACGACGCCGTCGGCGAGCCCCTCGGCGTGGCCGCGGATCGCCGTCAACGGCGTCTTCAGCTCGTGGCTGACGGAGAGAAGGAAGGCGCGCTCGGCGTCCTGCGCGCGGTGGAGCTCCTCCGAGAGCTCGTTGAAGGCTGCCGAGAGTTGCCGCACCTCGGTCGAGCCCTCGATCGGGAGCTCGTCCGGGCTCTCGCCTTCTGCCAGCCGGCGGCTCGCCTCGGCGACCCGCGTGACGGGCCGCGCAACGGCGCGCGCGAGCAGGAACGCGACGATGGCCGCGAGAACGGCACCGACCAGCGCGGCCAGAGCGAGCCCGACGAGGAACGGCTGCCAGTCGTCCGACTGGTTGCGGGTCGAGCGGAGAAGGACGATCGCGTCGCCGCTGCCGAGGCGGGCGGCGTACATGAACGGCTCGCCACGCACGTCGACGGTGCCGTCCGCCTGCCCGGTGCTCCGCAGCTCGGCGGCTGCATTGTCGGGGAGCAGCAGCTCCGCCTGCGCAGGCGTCAGGATCGCCAGTGACTCCTGCTCGGTGGCGAGGAACCGGCCGAGCGTGGTCTCGCCGGGCCGGCAGCGGGTTCGCCGCATGCTGGGCGACGATCAGCTCGACCTGGCGGTCGAGTGCGCTCCGGGAGTCGTGGTCGAGCGAGCGGCGCGTGAGTGCCGCCCCGACCGCGAGCATCACGACAGTCGAGACGGCGAGCGTCGCCGCGATACCTATGAAGAGACGTGCACGAAGCGAGCGAGGGCCATGGAGCCGGCTCACACAGCCGCCTTGTAGCCGGAGCCGCGCACCGTCTTGATCAGGTCGGGCCGGTCGAGCTTCCTCCGCAGCTGCGCGACGTGGACATCGACGGTGCGGGTGCCGCCCGGGAACGAGAGGCCCCAGACGCGCTCGAGCAAGCGCTCGCGCGTCATCACGATGCCGGGATGGGCCAGCAGGAAGGCGAGCAGGTCGAACTCGATGCCGGTCAGCTCGACCTCGTTGCCGCCCACCGAGACCGTTCGGCCGGCGTGCTCGAGGACGAGGTCGCCGACCGAGACGAGATCCTCGTCCTCCTCGGGCTCGGCGCGGCGCAGCACCGCGCGGACGCGGGCGACGAGCTCGCGGGGCGAGAACGGCTTCGTCACGTAGTCGTCGGCGCCGAGCTCGAGCCCGGTGATGCGGTCGATCTCCTCATCCCGGGCAGTGACGATCACGATCGGCAGCCGGGAGCTGCTCCGGATCGCCCGGCAGAGGTCGAGGCCGTCGGCGTCCGGGAGCTGCAGGTCGAGGATCGCGAGGCGGATGTCGTTCTGCTCGAGCGCCAGCAGCCCTTCGACGCCGCGCGTCGCCCAGATGACGCGGAACCCGTCCTTCTCGAGGTAGGTGCGAACGAGCGTCGCGATGTCCTCCTCGTCCTCGACGAGCAGGATCGTCCCGCCCCGCGCCGATCCGCCGCCGGTCACGCCCCCGCGCGCTTGAGCACGTTGACGACCGTTGCGGGCGCGTCGGCCGCGTGGGTCACTGCGACCTGCGCTCCCGGCCGCGCCAGCTGCCCGTCGGGCCGGCGCACCGTGGAACTTGAAGCGGGTGCCGGCATTCAGCGCCAGGGTGAGGCTGCCGCCGCCCGCGACGCGCAGCGTGATCGCGTTCCTCGAGATGGCCGTCACGACGCCGCGGTCGGTGGTGGTGACCGGCGCGCCGAATGCCGCGATCACGAGGGCATGGGCCCTGGCGTCGTGCACCACGCGGGCGACGAAGCCGGGACGAATGTCCGCGATCGCCGCGGGGGCGCCGTTGAGGCGCACGACAGTCCCCGGCACGATCGAGTAGGTGACGACCTCACCGTCGAGCGCGCGCAGCACGATCTGGCTGGAATCGACCGACTGGACGACGCCGCGATCGGTGCTCCTGTCACTCGCCGCCGCGAGCGAGGCAGCCGGGAGCCGCGAGCGCGACCAGCACGACGGCAACGATCAGCAGGCGGAGTGGGCGAATCAGCATCAGAATGGATCGTCGCTTCCCATGGTAAGCCCACCGTAGTGCGGGCGTAAGAGGGATGTAAAGCCCGACGTCCGAGCGGAGTGCCGGCCGGGCGCCGCTACCCTGCTTCGGTGTCCGAGCGCGACGATATCCGCAACGTCGCCATCGTGGCGCACGTCGACCACGGCAAGACCACGCTCGTCGACGCGATGCTGTGGCAGTCCGGGTCGTTCCGCGCGAACCAGGATGTGGCCGAGCGGGTGATGGACTCGATGGACCTCGAGCGCGAGAAGGGCATCACGATTCTCGCCAAGAACACGGCCGTTCGCTACGGCGCAGACGAAGATCAACATCATCGATACGCCCGGGCACGCGGACTTCGGCGGCGAGGTCGAGCGAGGCCTCCGCATGGTCGACGGGGTGCTGCTGCTCGTCGATGCCAGCGAAGGGCCGCTGCCGCAGACGCGATTCGTCCTGCGCAAGGCGCTCGAGGCGCGGCTGCGGGTGATCCTGGTCGTCAACAAGGTCGACCGGCCCGACGCGCGCGTCGAGGAGGTCGTCAACGAGGTCTACGAGCTGTTCCTCGATCTCGATGCCGACGAGAGCCAGATCGAGTTCCCGATCGTCTACTGCAACGCCAAGGCCGGCCGGGCCGGGCTCGCCGTCGACGATCTCGCCGCCGACCTGAAGCCGCTGCTCGACCTGCTCGTGACGACGATCCCGGCGCCCGTCTACGAGGAGGGGCACCCGCTGCAGGCCCTCGTCACCAATCTCGATGCGTCGCCGTACGTCGGCCGGCTCGCGATCTGCCGGGTCCGCAACGGCACGATCCGCAAGGGGCAGCAGGTCGCCTGGTGCCGCGCCGACGGCACGGTCGAGCGCGTCAAGGTGACCGAGCTCTACGTGACGGAGGCGCTCGACCGGGTCGAGGCCGCCGAGGCCGGACCGGGCGACATCGTCGCCGTCGCCGGGATCCCCGAGGTGACGATCGGCGAGACCCTCGCCGACGTGGACGATCCGCGCCCGCTGCCGGTCGAGGAGGTCGACGAGCCGTCGCTCTCGATGACGGTCGGCATCAACACCTCGCCGCTCGCCGGGCTCGAGGGCACGAGGCTGACGGCGAGCCAGGTCAAGAGCAGGCTCGACGCCGAGCTGATCGGCAACGTCTCGCTCCGCGTCCTCCCCACCGAGCGCCCGGACACCTGGGAGGTGCAGGGCCGCGGCGAGCTGCAGCTGGCGGTGCTCGTCGAGCTCATGCGGCGCGAGGGCTTCGAGCTCACGGTCGGCAAGCCGCAGGTCGTGACGCGCGAGATCAACGGCAAGGTGCACGAGCCGGTCGAGCGGCTCGCGATCGATGCGCCCGAGGAGTACATCGGCGTGCTGACGCAGCTGCTCGCCCTGCGCAAGGGCCGGATGGAGCAGATGGTGAACCACGGCACCGGCTGGGTCCGGCTCGAGTACCTCGTGCCGGCCCGGGCGCTGATCGGGTTCCGCACCGAGTTCCTCACCGAGACGCGCGGCACCGGGATCCTCCACCACGTCTTCGACCGCTACGAGCCCTGGTACGGCGACCTGCGCACGCGCCCGAGCGGCTCGCTCGTGGCCGACCGGCAGGGCCCGACGACCGGCTTCGCGATCTCGAACCTGCAGGAGCGCGGCACGCTCTTCGTCGGCCCGGGCGTCGGCGTCTACGAGGGGATGATCGTGGGCGAGAACGCGCGCTCCGAGGACATGGACGTGAACGCCACCAAGGAGAAGAAGCTGACGAACATGCGGGCCTCGTCCTCGGACGAGCTCGTGCGGCTGATCCCGCCGCGCCCGCTCTCGCTCGAGCAGGCGCTCGAGTTCATCCGCGAGGACGAGTGCGTCGAGGTGACGCCGGAGTCGATCCGGCTGCGCAAGGTCGAGCTCGCCGCCGGCAAGCGGCAGCAGGCCTCGAGCCGCAAGGCGCGCGGGCTCGCGTGAGGGATGCCGCGATGGAGCATATCGCGGCATCCCTCACGCATCTGTTTTCTGCACGCTTCGCGTGATCCTAAGCCGGGAACCTACGGCCTGTGCCCTCTCGAGCGAACAGTCATGGGCGGCGTCATCCGGCCGACGGAAAGCGGACAACTTCCAACCCTGACCACGCGGTCAGCGGCCTCGCGTACCCTTGCACCCGTGCGCGATCTCCGCCCGCTCTTCGATCCACGCTCGCTCGCCGTGCTCGGCGCCTCGAACGACCCGGCGAAGTGGGGTCAGTGGATCTCCGCCGGCGCGCTCCGCGGTGCCGACCGCCGCGACGTCTGGCTCGTCAACCGGAACGGCGGCGAGATCCTCGGGCAGCAGGCGTTCCGCTCGCTCGCGGAGCTACCCGGCCCGCCCGAGCTCGTCGTGATCGCGGTGCCCGTCGCGGCGTTCGAGGCCGGCGTCGACGACGCACTGGCTGCCGGCGCGCGCGGGATCGTCGCGATCACGGCCGGTCTCGGCGAGGTCGACGACGGCGGCAAGGAGCTCGAGAGCCGGGTCGTCGACAAGGTGCGCCGTGCGGGAGCGGTGATGCTCGGCCCGAACTGCCTCGGCGTCTACGACGCAGCGGCCGCGCTCGATCTCGGCATGAACGAGTTCACCCCCGGCACGCTCGGGGTCATCTCCCAGAGTGGCAACCTCGCGCTCGAGCTGAGCCTGCTCGGCGCGCAGTACGGCATCGGCATCTCTCGCTTCGCCTCGCTCGGGAATCAGGCCGACATCGAGGCCGCCGAGCTCGTCGAGGCGTTCGCAGCGGACGAGCACACCCGCGTGATCGGCGTCTACTGCGAGGACTTCCGCGACGGCAGGGCCTTCGCGCGAGCCGGCGAGGCGGCGCAGCGGGCGGGCAAGCAGGTCGTCCTCCTCGCGGCCGGAGGCAGCGAGGCCGGGGCGCGCGCGGCGGCGTCGCACACGGGTGCGCTCGCGAGCGACTCGGCCGCCGTCGAGGCTGCGTGCCGCGCGGCCGGAATCATCCGCGTGACGACGCCGAAGCAGCTGATCGACTGCGTGCTCGCGTGCCTCGCACCCCACCGTCCGCAGGGCCGACGGGTTGCGATCGTCGGCGACGGCGGTGGCACGGGCGTCGTCACCGCCGACCTCGTCACCGAGGCCGGCCTCGAGCTGCCGACGCTCTCGCCCGAGCTCGCATCCCGCCTGACGGCGATCGCGCCGACGATCGTCACCGCCAATCCCGTCGATCTCGCGGGCGCCGGCGAGCAGGACTTCTGGAACTTCGAGCGCGTGAACACGGCCGTGCTCGAGTCGGGCGAGGTCGACGCCGTCATCTTCACCGGGTACTTCGGCGGCTACAGCCAGCTGAACGAGACCTTCGCGACGATCGAGACCGACGTCGGCCACGCGATCGCGCGCTCGGCCGAGGCGAGCGGCCGGCCGCTGCTCGCCCAGGCGATGTTCTGGGACGCGGCTCCCGCCCGCGCGCTCCGGCGAGGGTGGTGTGCCCGTCTACCGGGACATCGAGGCCGTCGTCGATACCCTCGCCCGCCTCGTCCGCCGGCAGGACGGCCACGCCCGCGGCGTGCCCGACGTGGGCGCGCCGGCGCCGGCGATCTCCGCGGACGGCTACTTCGAGTCGCGAGAGCTCCTCGCCGACGGGCGGCGTCGCGTTCGCCGCTGCCCGCCGCGCAGACGTCCGGTCGAGGAGGCACGCGCAGCCGCCGCCGAGCTCGGCTACCCCGTTGCGCTCAAGGCGCTCGGCCTGCTCCACAAGTCCGATGCGGGCGGTGTGGCGCTCGGCCTTGCCGACGACGCCGCGGTCGCTGCCGCCGCTGCCGACATGGACGAGCGGCTCGCGCCCGTCGGCTACTCGGTCGAGACGATGGTCTCCACCGAGGACGGCGTCGAGCTGATCGTCGGCGCGCGCCGGGACCCGCGCTTCGGGCCGCTCGTCCTCGTCGGGCTCGGCGGCATCTACGCCGAGCTGCTCCGCGACGTCCGCGTCGCGCTCGCACCGGCCGGGCCGGACGAGCTCGAGGAGCTGCTCCTCTCCCTGCGGGGAGCGGGAGTGCTGACGGGAGCGCGCGGCCGGGCTGCGGTCGACGTGCGCGCCGCCGCCGAGGCCGCCGCCGCGCTCTCACGGGTAGCGGCGGCTCATCCCGAGATCGCGGAGCTCGAGATCAACCCGTTGCTCGTCACGCCGGCGGGCGCCGTCGGCCTCGACGCGCGCGTCGTGCTCGCCTCCGGGCCACTCTGAGCCGGCGAGGCTAGGATCGCGGCGATGGCGCCCCTGTCGCATTCGACCTCTCGGACGAGAGGACAGCGGCTCCGCGTGCTCGCAGCTGTCGCCGTGCTCGTCTGCACGGCCGCGCTGCTCGGGCGTGCCGGCGCGCATGCGGCCGTCGACGGCGCACGGCCGCGACCGTCCCGGCAGCGACGCTCCGCGACCCGGCGAACGACGTCCGGGCGGGCGACATCGACCTGAGATCGATCTCGGTCGCGAAGCGGAACGGCGCCCTGGTCGTGCGGTTCACGGTGCGCCGCCCGATCACCGACAACGTCAGCTACACCGCGAGCGTCAAGGCGGGTGCCGGGTCGTGGGCGCTCGTCGCCAGGCGCAGCGCGGGAGTCGACTCCTTCCTGCTCTACAACCTCGCGACCGGGACGACAACGACCGTCGTCGGGCGCGATCGACGGCCGCACCGCGACGGTCCGGGCTCCGATCTCGGGCCTGGGTGGGCAGACGAACGGCACGCTCGGCCGGGTCCAGGCCTACTTCCGGGCCGAGCCGGTGGGCGGCCGGAGCGGCGCCACGGACCGTGCCGCCAGCTCCGGGCCGACGATCTGGTTCTGCCTCACCGATCGTCGCCCGAGGCCGAAGTGGGGCCCGTGCATCTGGCCCGGCCAGGTTCGCTGAGCCGCACAGCCTCCAGCCCTCTCGCCTGCCCGCCGCCTACTCCCAGCCGAGATACGGCTCGGCGCCGCGCTTCTCGAGCCCACGCGCGATGATCAGCCTCTGGATCTCGCTCGTGCCCTCCCAGATCCGGTCGACGCGAAGCTCACGGTAGAAGCGCGCCGCAGCGGTGTCGTGCATGTAGCCGCGCCCGCCGAAGATCTGGACGGCGCGGTCGGCGACCCGGCCCGCCATCTCGGAGGCGTAGAGCTTCGCCATCGCGACCTTGCCGTGGACGACCTTGCGGTCGGCGAGCGTGTCGAAGGCGTGCGCCGCGTGGTAGGTCATCAGCCTCGCGGCGTGAAGCTCGGTCAGCGAGTCGGCGAGCGGGAACGAGACGCCCTGGTTGCCGATGATCGGGCCGCCGAACGCTTCGCGCTCCTTGGCCCAGGCGGTTGCCTCCCCGAGCAGCCGCTCCGCAGCGCCGCAGCAGCGGGCGGCGATGAAGAGCCGCTCGACGAGGATCCACTCGCGGGAGCCGGAGTCGCCGCCCGAGACCCTGTTCGCGGCGGGCACCCGGCAGTCGGTGAGCACGAGCTCGGGATGGTGGTCGAGATACGGGTCGTGGAGGAAGCGCGGCGTGCGCGAGACGACCATGCCCGGCGTCCCCGGATCGACGATGAAGAGCTCCTGCTCGCCGTCGACCACGGCCGCGACGAGGTAGAACCCCGCGTCGCCCTCGCTCGTGACGAACCACTTCTCGCCGTTCAGCACCCACTCGTCGCCGTCGCTCCGCGCGGTCGCCGCCAGCGCCGCCAGATCGGAGCCGGCTCCCGGCTCGGTCAGCGCCCATGCCTCGCGGTACTCGCCCCGGACGATCGGCAGCACGTACTTCTCGATCTGCGCCGGCGTCAGGAGCTCGAGCAGCTCTCGCGGCCCACGGTCGACGACGGCGAAGCCGAGACCGTTCGTCGCCTTGCCCGACTCCTCCTCGAGCGCCACCTGCCCGAGCATCGAGAGATCGCGGCCGCCGAGCTCGGCCGGCATGTTGAGCATCGCGAACCCGGCCGCGCGTGCCTTGACGCGCAGCTCATCGATCTCGGCCGGATCGATCGCGTTCCGCTCGACGATCCGCTGCTCGACGGGATAGACCTCAGCCTCGATGAAGAGGCCGACCTGCCGCTTCAGCTCGGCGATGTCGGCGGGAAGCTCGGGCACGATCACGGTGACCTCCAGGGACGTTTGACCGTACGGTCAGGAATTTGTGAGCGAGAGCGTAGCGGGCGCCCGCGCCGCGCGCCGCCACGGTACGAGCGACTAGATCAAGGTGCGGGCTCGCTCGAAGGCGTCGCGCTCGGCCTCGGTCAGCGCGCGCGATCGTCCCGAGGCAGGATCGCGCGCGACGATCACCGCCTCGGCCTCGGCCGCGAGCTCACCGGCGAGCGTCCGGATCTCCTCGCGCAGGGTGACGCTCGAGTTGCCGACCCGATCGACCGCGCAGCCGACGACGACGATGTCGTCGGCCTGGATCAGCTCGCGGCGGTAGTTGATCGCGACGCGCGCGAGCACGAAGTCCCAGGGGTCGCCGACGCCCTCGAGCACCTGCTCGGCGAGCTCGTCGCGGCACTCCTCGAGGTACGTCGCGTAGACCGCGTTGTTCACGTGCCGGAACGCGTCGACGTCCCGCCACCTGATCTCGATCCGCTTCTCGTGCACACGAGCGATCGTATGCGGCCCGGGCCTCCGGGTCGGGGTTGCCGCCGGGCAGCTCGGCGGCCTCGGACCACCCTGCAGGTCCCGCGTTCGCGCCTCGCTTGACTTCACGGTCAGGACGCAGGTTGAATCGTGGCAGCCGATGGACCATCCACGAGACCGAACGGGTGTGAGCCGCCGCCGGCTGCTGCAGGGTGCAGCGGGCGGAGCGCTCGGAATCGGCGCGCTCGGGCTGCTCGCCGGCTGCGAGAACACGACGACTGCGATCGGCGCCTGCGAAGGCGACGGCTCGTCGAACCTCGTCGTCGCGAAGCCGACCGGGCCGGGCGGCCTGCCGCTGCCGCGTCCCGACAACGCGGTCACGTGGGCGATCACGGCGGACAACCAGCCGATCGCCGACGGCGTCCCCGACGAGAAGGGGCCGCTCGGGATCTACAACTACGCCGACTACATCGATCCCGGCGTCGTCAAGAAGTTCGAGAAGCTCTCCGGCCGCAAGGTGCAGATCGCCACGTACAACTCTGCCGACGAGGCGGTCGCGAAGCTCGCCGCCGGGGCGGTCGCCTTCGACGTGATCATCGGCCTCACCGGCGCGAACATCGTCAACCTGATCGCGCAGCAGCTGATCCAGCCGCTCAACCACTCGTACCTGCCGAACTTCGAGCAGAACGTGTGGCCCGAGCTGCAGGACCCGTTCTACGACCGGGCGAGCCGGTACACGGTGCCGTACACGGTCTGGTCGGACGGGATCGGGTGGCGCAACGACAAGATCGACACCGACATCGCCGGGATGAAGGTGCCCTGGGACATCTTCTGGGAGTCGCAGCCGTACAAGGGCAAGGTCGGGATCCTCGACGACAAGCGCGACGCGCTCGCGATGCCGATGCAGCGCGACGCGATGCGCACCGGGCGCCGTCCCGACCTCAATACCGAGGACCAGACGATCGTCGCGCAGGCGGGCAAGGATCTCGGCCAGCTCACGGACATCGCGAACGTCAAGGTGACGATCAACGGACTACCAGACCCTCCCCGAGGGCAAGACGTGGCTCAACCAGGCGTGGTCGAGCGACATGCTCAGCGCCGCGTTCTACTACATGCCGAAGGGCGTGCCGCCGACCGTCCTCTCCTACTGGAGCCCCGACTCGAACGGCGTCGTCCAGAACGACTTCTTCTGCATCGGCCGCACCTCGAAGAACCCGGCCCTCGCGCACCGGTTCGTCAACTTCATGTCGGCGGAGAAGATCGCCTACGAGAACATGGTCGACTACGTCGGCTGCGACGCCGCCGCAGAACAGCATCACCGCCGAGTCGCTGATCAAGCGAGCGGCCTGATCCCGAAGAGCCTCACGAGCGCTGTCGTCCGCCCCGACCAGTTCGCGTTCAACCAGGAGCTGCTCCAGCTGAGCGTCGCGGGGGAGCAGTACTGGGACGAAGCCTGGTCGAAGTTCAAGGCCGGCTGATGGGCAGTGCAGCAAGCATCAAGTGCAGCCTCTTGCTGCGACCATGTCCTTCCCGCTGCAAGAGGCCGCACTAGTGGGCTCGCGCTGGACCTGGCGCCTGCTCGCGCTCCCGGGCGTCCTCTGGCTCACCGTCTTCTTCCTGCTCGCGTTCTACGCCGTCATCGCGGTCGCGTTCGGCAACCAGAACACGCTCTCCGAGCCGGTCCCGTTCTGGAATCCGCTCGACTGGAACGTCGGCTACATGCTCGCCACGCTCGAGAACATCTGGCACGGCGAGCAGTTCCTGACCGTGTTCGTGAGGACATTCGTGTTCGTCGCGATCGCGCTCGTGCTCTCGCTGTTGATCGGCTACCCGGTGGCGTACTTCGCGGCGCGCCACGCGGGTCGCTACCGCGGGCTCGTGCTCCTGCTCCTGATCCTCCCGTTCTGGATCAACTACCTGATGCGGATGCTCGCCTGGATCAACCTGCTCTCGCCCGACGGCCTCGGCACCCGGATGCTGAGCTCGCTCGGGATCGAGCGGCTGTTCATCTTCGCGAACCTCCTCTCCTCGCGGGGCGGCTGGCTCGAGGGGCAGCCGTTCACGGTGATCATGGCGCTCACCTACGGCTACCTCCCGTTCCTGATCCTGCCGCTCTACGCCGCGCTCGACCGGATCGACCAGCGCCAGATCGAGGCGGCCCGCGATCTCGGTGCGAGCCCGGCCGGCGCCTTCCGGCGGGTGACGTTGCCGCTCTCGCGGCCCGGGATCCTGGCGGGGCTCGTGCTGATCGCCCTGCCGATGTTCGGCGACTACTACACGCCCGACCTCGTCTCCTCCTCGACGAAGACGACGATGATCGGCAACCAGATCGACCAGCTCACGCGCCAGGGCTCGGAGAAGGTCGTCGGCGCCTCGCTGACGCTGCTCCTCGCGATCGTGCTGCTCGGGCTGATGTTCTACTACCTCCGCGCGACCCGGAGCGCCGACGATCGGCCGGTCGACGCATGATGAGCCGGCTCCGCAACCCCTGGGGCAAGCCGCGGTTCCTCGTCCTCGTCACGGCCGTGTACATCCTCTGGTCGCTGATCCCGGTCGCGATCGCGATCCTGTTCGCGTTCAACAACGGCCGCTCGCGCACGACGTGGCAGGGCTTCTCGACCCGCTGGTTCACGGGCGACAGCGGCAGCGTGCTCCACGACCCGGCGCTCCAGGGCGCGCTCCGCCACACGCTCTTCCTCGGGGTCGTGTGCGTGCTCGTCGCGACGCCGCTCGGCGTGGCGCTCGCACTCGGCCTGCAGCGCTGGCGCGGCCCCGGCGGCGGCACGATCAACACGGTCATGCTGCTCCCGCTCGTGACGCCGGAGATCGTGATGGGCGTCGCGTTGCTGCTCCTGTTCCTCCAGGTCTTGCCCGGGATCGGGCTCGGCTCGACGGCGCAGGCGATCGGGCAGGTGACGTTCACGCTCTCGTACGTCGTCGTGATCGTGCGTGGGCGCCTGGTCTCGATCGGCAAGGACTACGAGGAGGCGGCCGCCGACCTCGGCGCGCCGCCCCACGACCAGCTGCTCCGCGTGCTGCTGCCGCTGCTCGCGCCGGCGATCATCGCCAGCGCCGCCGTCGTGTTCGCGATCTCGCTCGACGACTTCGTCGTCACCCAGTACCTGTCCGGGGACGCCAGCACGACGACGGTCTCGATGCTGCTCTATGCCTCGGCCCGGGCCGCCCCGACACCCGCTCTGAACGCGCTGGCCACGATTGCGCTCCTGATCACGCTGCTGACGCTCGCGCTCGCCTATCTCGTCTACCGTCGCTTCGCGAGCAGCGACGATGCCACCGCGATGGTGGGCGTGGAGGTCTAGAGGCGATGCAGGGAGAGATCCAGCTCGAGGGGCTGACCAAGACGTTCGGCGATGTCACCGCGGTCGACGGCATCGACCTGGAGATGCCGGCAGGCGAGTTCTTCACGATGGTCGGCCCCTCCGGGTGCGGCAAGACGACGACGCTGCGGATGATCGCCGGGTTCGAGCGCCCGACGAGCGGCCGGATCGTGCTCGACGACGTCGACGTCGCTCAGGTGCCCCCGCACAAGCGCAACGTCAACACGGTGTTCCAGAGCTATGCCCTGTTCCCCCACCTCGACGTGGCGGGCAACGTCGCGTTCGGCCTCAAGTACAAGAAGCTGAGCAAGGAGGAGCAGCGCCAGCGCGTTGCCGGGGCGCTCGCGCTCGTCCAGCTCGGGGACTTCGCGAGGCGCAAGCCCTCGCAGCTCTCGGGCGGGCAGCAGCAGCGCGTCGCGCTCGCTCGCGCGCTCGTGCTGACGCCGCAGGTGCTCCTCCTCGACGAGCCGCTCGGGGCCCTCGACGCCCGGCTGCGCAAGGACCTGCAGGTCGAGCTGAAGGCGCTGCAGGCCGAGCTCGGGATCACCTTCGTCTTCGTCACGCACGACCAGGAGGAGGCGCTGACGATGAGCGATCGCGTCGCCGTGATGAGCGGCGGCCGCGTCGAGCAGGCGGGAACGCCCCGCGAGATCTACGAGGAGCCGGCGACGGAGTTCGTGGCGGACTTCCTCGGTGTCTCGAACCTGCTGACGGCGGCTGCGTCGGCCGACGGCGACGGCTGCGCCCTGCGCGTCGGCGAGCGCACGTTGCAGGCGACGTCCGGCGCCACCGAAGCCCGTGGCGACGTGAAGGCGATGATCCGGCCGGAGCGGGTGGCCGTCGAGCCGCAGGGCACGGCGGGTGACAACCGGCTGCCGGGGCTCGTCGAGCGCGCGGTGTACGTCGGCTCGGCGTACGAGCTGCACGTGCGGCTCGTCGGCGGCTCGCTGCTGAAGGCGACGATCGTGAACGACGGCACGCCGTTCGCCTACGAGGAGGGCACGCCGGTGACGCTGTACCTGCCACCCGACGCGGTGCGCGTGCTGACCCCGTCGCCGCACCCGGCACCCACGACGGGCCTAACCGGCAGCGAGCGCGGCGGCGGCAGCCGCCCGGCCGGTGCGCACGGCGCCTTCCATGTAGCCGGCGACCCACTGGTCGGAGCCGCAGACGTAGAACGGCGGATCGTGCGTGCCGTGCAGCGGCCCGACCCGCATCACGTCGCCGGGCCACCACTGCGTGACGTAGCCGCGCGTGAACGGATCCGTGCCCCAGAGCCGCAGGTGCACGGCGCGACTCGCGCGCGCCGCCGGCCCGTACATCCGCTCGAGCTCGTCGTGAACGAGCTCCTCCCGGTCGCCTTCCGCGACGGCGAGCAGCAGCCCGAGCCGCTCGGGTGGCACGAGCGCCGAGAGCACGCCGTCCCGTTGCGGCCAGGTCGAGGCGATCACGCCCTCCCCCTCGGAGAGGCCGTTCGCGCCGACGTCGGCCCAGATCGAGCGCTCGTAGACCGTCACCACCTTGGCGACGAGGGCGTTCCGCTGGGCGCGCAGCGACGCGATCCGCTCGGGCGCGACTCCGTCGATCGCGACGTCGCGGAGCACGCCGACGGGCAGCGCGCAGACGACGGCAGCCGCCTCGAGGATCTCTCCGCCCGCGAGCCGGACGGAGCATCCCGCCCGCCGACACCGACACCGCCTCGACCACCGCCCCGAGGCGGATGCGCCCCTCGAGAGCACGCGCCAGCCGCTCCGCCACCTCGGCGCTTCCCTCGCTGACCTGGAGCGACTCCCAGCGCTCGTAGCCGTAGAACCCCTCCTCCTCCGCCGCCGCCGACTTGCGAAGATCGGCGAGCAGCGAGGTGTACTCGATCGAGCCGTCCGCGAGCGAGAGCGCACCCGTCGCGAGACAGCGGATCACGGCGGGTGAGGCATCGACGGAGCGCAGCCAGTCGGCCAGCGAAGAGCGGTCGAGCAGCGACGCGTCCGGGTGCGACCAGGGGTCGGCCGGATCGACGGTCGCCGCGAGCGCTCCGTAGAGCCGCTCGACGCGCGCGTAGTCCTCGCGCTCGGCGGCTGTGGCGAAGGGCCAGTCGTCCGCTCGCACCACTCCTTCGGCGAGGTCGTACGTCGTGAGCCCCGCGACGCCCGTGTAGCTCGGCTGCAGCGTCAGGCCGAGCTCGGCGACGAGACCCAGGTACGCCGTGTGGAACGGCCCGACGACCTCGCCGCCGAGCTGCACCGGGCGGCCGTCGTCGATCCGGAGCTGCTCGACGCGCCCGCCGACTCGCTCCCGGGCCTCGAGCACCGTGACGTCGGCACCTCCGAGAGCGAGGTCGCGCGCTGCGGCGAGGCCGGCGAGCCCGGCTCCGAGCACGAGGACGTCGGTCAAGCGGCTCTGCTGTCGAGCTCGCGGGCGATCGTCTCGCGCATCAGCCGGACGGCCTCGTCGCGGTCGACGAGGTCGAGGTAGAGCAGCGAGTCGAAGCCGTCCGCCGCGGCGGCGAGTCGCCAGCCGCTGGACGCCGCATCGACGTCGGCCCCGATCGAGCCGTCGGCCTTCCCCTCCTCGATCAGCTCGACGACGCGGCCGAGCCAGGCGCGGTAGGAGCGCTCGACGAGCGGGCGCAGCTCCTCGTCGGAGCGGAGGCTGCTCCAGACCTCGTTGCCGAGCGCGCGCTGCTCGCTGAAGGCGAGGGCCGGATCGACGCTGACGAGCAGCATGCGCTCGACCCTGGCGGCACCGGTCGAGACGGTCGCGAGCTCGGCGTCGATCGCCGCCTGCCAGCGCTGCTCCGAGAACGCGAAGGCCTTCCGCAGCAGCTCCTGCCGGGTCGCGAAGTAGTAGTGGACGAGCGCCTTGGACACGTCCGCCTCCTCGGCCACGCGCGCCATGCGCAGGCCGTGCGCGCCCTCGCGGACGATCACGCGGCAGGCGGCCTCGAGAATGCGGGTGCTCCGATCGGTGGGCGGCGGGGCGGTGTCGGCAGGGCTCATGCGCGCTCCATCTTGCCGATATCTTGACCGACGGAGCGGCCCGCGGATACCCTGACTGACCAGACAGTCAGGATTCATGACCTCACTCTCGAACCCATCGCACACGGCTCCCCCGCTCGAGCACCCGCTCGAGGAGGGCTGGACGCTGCCGGCATCGTGGTACTCCGACGCCGGCGTCGCGGCGCTCGAGCGGGAGCGCATCTTCGCCCGCACGCTGGCAGTACGGCGGCCCGGCGGAGCAGGTCGCGACCCCCGGCTCGTTCATGGCGACCCAGGCCGGGCATGTCCCGATCGTCGTCACGCGCGATCGCGAGGGCATCCTCCGCGGCTTCGTCAACGTCTGCCGCCATCGCGCGTCGACGATCGCGCGGGGCTGCGGCAGCCGCGAGACGCTGCAGTGCCCGTACCACGCGTGGACGTACGGGCTCGACGGCTCGCTGCGAAAGGCACCGCGCTCGGAGCGCGAAGCGGGCTTCGACCGGGCCGACTTCTCGCTGCTCCCCGTCTCGGTCGACACGTGGGGGCCGTTCCTGTTCGTCAACCCCGATCCGGCCGCGGCGCCGCTCGCCGAGACGCTCGGAGAGCTGCCGGCGATCGTCGCGCGGAGCGGCCTCGACCTCTCGACGCTCGTCTTCCACTCCCATCACGAGTGGCCGATCGACGCCAACTGGAAGGTCAACCTCGAGAACTACCTCGAGTGCTACCACTGCCCGACCGCCCATCCCGGCTTCAGCAAGGTGATCGACGTCGACCCGGACGCGTACGCGCTCACGGTCTCGCCGACGTTCTCGAGCCAGATCGGCCCGGTCAGGGCCTCCGCGCTGAGTGGCAAGGGCAACGTCCCGTTCGTCCCGGTCGGCGACGTGAAGCAGTCGCAGTACCACTTCCTCTGGCCCAACACGACCGTGAACATCGCCCCCGGCCCCGCGAACATCTCGCTCGAGCGCTGGGTGCCGGACGGCATCGGCCGGACGATCGAGGTCACCGACTACTGGTTCGGCGCCGACGTGCCGCCCGAGATCGTGCAGGAGGTGCTCGACTGGGACGACCAGGTCGGCCGGGAGGACACGGATCTCGTCATCTCCGTTCAGGCCGGGCTCGACTCGGACGCCGTCCCGCAGGGACGCATCATGCGCGAGAGCGAGCAGCTGCTCGCCGACTTCCAGCGCCGCCTGTACGACGCGATCGCCTGAGCTATACGCTGAGGCGCATGCGGGCCGTCCAGGGTCTTCGCGATCGTCCTCGCGGGAGGTGAGGGAAAGCGCCTGGCACCGCTGACGGCAGACCGGGCGAAGCCGGCGGTGCCCTTTGGCGGCAACTACCGGCTGATCGACTTCGCGCTCTCGAACCTCGTCAACGCCGGCCAGCTCAAGATCGCGGTGCTGACGCAGTACAAGAGCGAGAGCCTCGGCCGCCACATCGCGACCACCTGGAGGCTGTCACCGCTGCTCGGCAACTACGTCACGCCGGTGCCCGCCCAGATGCGCCGCGGGCCGAACTGGTTCGCAGGCTCGGCCGACGCGGTCTACCAGAACCTGAACCTGATCTACGACGAGCGGCCCAACTACATCTGCGTCTTCGGCGCCGACCACGTCTTCCGGATGGATCCGCGGCAGATGCTCGAGCAGCACATCGCGCTCGGATCCGGGCTCACGATCGCGGGGATCCGGGTCCCGATCGAGAGCTCCCGCGAGTTCGGCGTGATCGAGACCGACTCCGACTCACGCACGATCCGGGCGTTCCGCGAGAAGCCGAGCGACCCGGTCGGGATGACGGAATCTCCCGGCGAGGTGCTCGCGTCGATGGGGAACTACGTGTTCTCCGCCGACGTGCTGATCGACGCCGTCATCCGCGACGCCGCCGACGAGACCTCGGCGCACGATATCGGCGGCAACATCATCCCCGACCTCGTCGAGCGAGGGCAGGCCTGCGTGTGGGACTTCGCCAACAGCAAGATCCTCGGCGCGAGCGAGCGCGACCTGGGCTACTGGCGCGACGTGGGGACGCTCGACGCGTACTACGACGCGCACATGGATCTGATCTCGGTCGACCCGATGTTCAACCTCTACAACGAGGACTGGCCGATCCTGACCTGGCCCGAGCAGCTGCCGCCCGCGAAGTTCGTCCTCGAGGAGGAGGGCCGGACCGGGGCGGCGATGAACTCGATGGTGTGCGCCGGCGTCGTCGTCTCGGGAGGCACCGTGCGCCGCTCGATCCTCTCTCCGGGCGTGCACGTGCACTCGCAGGCGCTCGTCGAAGGCTCCGTCGTGATGCACGATTCGGACATCGGCCGCGGTGCGATCGTCCGCAACGCGATCCTCGACAAGAACGTGCGGATCGCGCCGGGCGCGCGCGTCGGCGTCGATCCGGCGGCCGACAAGGCGCGCTTCCCGGTGTCGCCGAACGGGATCGTCGTGATCAAGAAGGGCCTCAACGTCGAGGCATGAAGGTCGCGCTGCTCACGCGCGAGTACCCGCCGAACGTCTACGGCGGCGCCGGCGTCCATGTCGAGTATCTGGCCCGGGAGCTCGCCCGCAGCGCCGAGGTGACGGTGCACTGCTGGGGCGACGACCGCCCGCCCGTCGCCGGCGGCCCGACCGTCGTCGCGCACCGGCCGTGGGAGGCGCTTGCAGGGCCGGAGCCCTACGCCGCTGCGCTCGAGGCGTTCTCGATCGATCTCACGATGGCGGCCGGCGTGGCAGGCGCTGAGCTCGTCCACAGCCACACCTGGTACGCGAACCTCGGTGGCCACCTCGCGAAGCTCGTCCACGGGATCCCGCACGTCGCGACGGTGCACAGCCTGGAGCCGATGCGCCCGTGGAAGCAGGAGCAGCTCGGCGGCGGCTACGCGCTGTCGAGCTTTGCCGAGCGGACGGCGCTCGAGGCGGCGGACGCGATCGTGGCCGTCTCGGCGGCCCACCTCGCGGAGATCCTCACGTGCTACCCCGCCGTCGATCCGGCGCGGACGAGCGTGATCTACAACGGGATCGACGCCGAGGAGTACCGGCCCGATCGCGGCACCGACGTGCTCGAGCGGCACGGGATCGACCCCGGGCGCCCGTCGGTTGTCTTCGTCGGCCGGATCACGCGCCAGAAGGGGCTCGTGCACCTGCTCGAAGCCGCGCCGGCGATCCTCCCGGACGCCCAGCTCGTGCTCTGCGCCGGAGCACCCGACACGCCGGAGATCGCCCTCGAGACCGCGGCCCTGGTCGACGCGGTGCGGCGCGCGCGCGGCAACGTGATCTGGATCGAGGAGATGCTGCCGCAAGCCGGACGTGATCCAGATCCTCAGCCACGCGACCGTGTTCGTGTGCCCGTCGGTCTACGAGCCGATGGGGATCGTCAACCTCGAGGCGATGGCCTGCGAGGCTCCGGTCGTCGCGACCGCGGTCGGCGGCATCCCCGAGGTGGTCGAGGACGGCGTCACCGGGCTGCTCGTCCCCTACGAGGCGCGCCCGGACGGAACGGGAACGCCGGCCGACCCGGCCGCCCTCGCCGCGGGCCTCGCGGAGAAGGTCAACGAGCTCCTCGCCGACCCGGCGCGCGCCGAGGCGATGGGCCGCGCCGGCCGGGCGCGGGCCGTCGAGCGCTTCGGCTGGGACGTCGCCGCGGCGGAGACGCTCGCGCTGTACGAGCGGCTGCTCGGGTAACCCGGGCGACAGGCTGAAGCCTGTCGCCACGCGCTAGGCTCGCGCCATGAAGATCCGCGCAGCAGTGCTCGAGGAGTTCGGCAGCCCGCTCGTCGTCCAGGAGATCGACCTGGCCGAGCCGAAGGCCGGTGAGGTGCTCGTCCGGCTCGCCGCCTGCGGCGTGTGCCACACCGACCTCTACACCGCCTCCGGGGCCGACCCGACCGGCTACGCACCGTGCGTGCTCGGTCACGAAGGAGCCGGCGTCGTCGAGCGCGTCGGCGACGGCGTCACGCTCGTCGCGCCGGGCGACCACGTGATCACGCTGTTCGCGCCCGAGTGCGGGAAGTGCATCCACTGCCTCAGCGACCGCACCAATCGCTGCGTCGCGATCCGCGACCAGCAGGGCCTCGGCTATCTCCCCGACGGCACCGCGCGGTTCTCGCGCGCCGGCGAGCCGCTCCGGCACTTCATGGGCACCTCGACGTTCGCGGAGTACACCGTGATGCCCGAGATCGCGCTCGCGAAGGTCAGCCCGGAGGCGCCGCTCGACGGCTGCGCACCGTTCGCCTGCGGCCTCTCCACCGGCATCGGCGCCGCGCTCTACACGGCCCGCGTCGAGCCGGGCTCGACGTGCGTCGTCTTCGGCTGCGGGCTCGTCGGCCTCGGCGCCGTGATCGGCTGCCGGCTCGCCGGCGCGGAGCGCATCGTCGCGGTCGACCTCTCGGAGGGACGGCTCGCCCAGGCGTCGCACCACGGAGCAACCGAGACGCGCGTCGCCGGGGAGGACACGGTCGACTGGATCAAGTCCGAGACGGGCGGCTTCGGCGCCGACTACACCTTCGAGGCGACCGGGCTGGTCTCGGTGATGCGCCAGGCGGTCGAGTCGGCGCGCGAGGCGTGGGGGCTCGCCACGATGTGCGGCGTCGCCGGCAAGGGCGAGGTGCTCGAGGTCGTGCCGCGCTTCCTGATCACGGGTCGCCGCGTGACGGGCTCGTCGTTCGGTGGCGTCAAGGGCAGGACGCAGGTGCCGCTGCTCGTCGACCGCTGGCTTGCGGGCGAGATCGACGTCGAGTCGCTTCTCTCGCACCGGATCACGCTCGACGAGGTGAACCACGGCTTCGAGCTGATGGAGGCCCAGGACGGCATCCGCAGCGTGATCACGTTCGACTGAGCCTCGTCGAGCACCTCGAGTGACCGGGCGAAGCGCCACGCCCCGAGTCTAGATCGCGGGTGAGGCTTCAGCCTCACCCGCACTGACTACCGACGCCAAACGGGCGAGGCTGAGCCCTCACCCCGGCGCCGGCACGCGGATCCGGCGATCACTGCTTCGCGGGCGTCCCTCCCGGGGGCGCGTGCGACCGTTCAGCCGACGGTGATCAGGAAGAACGACGCGAAGACGACGACGGCATTGCGTAGCGGCGCGGTGAGACGGCGAACCATCCAGGCTCCTCGCTCGACGGGTCCAGATCGCCGACGTTAGCATCGCGACCTCGCGGCTGACGAGGACGGACGCCCGGACGACCGGGCTTTCGCCGGGGCCTCCAGCGCCTCGCGCGCCCTCGAGTGCCTCGTTGAGCTCGCGGCACCGATGCGTTGATGCGCAATAGGATCGACAATCCGATCGGGCAATTTCGAATTGCTAATTCGGCGTCAGGTGTTAGGAATTGTCGAGATCATGTGCTGCATCTCTTGCATTCTTCGTAAGACTCCCCTATACTCCGGCCGACATGATGTTCTTGTACCCCCATAGTCAAGCGTTCCTCGCCGAAGCGGCCCAGGCCGTCTCGGTGTCACCGTGTCCGACCGACCGCGATCGGAAGGCCGGTACGGGGAACGCCCGCGTCCTCGCTGGGAGGCATGCGCGCTAGCGATTTAGCGCCATACCAGGCCAGTCGAGGGCGATCCGAACGGGTCGCCCTTTTTCGTTGCCCCACCGCTCCACTCAATTTCCCGGAACCACACTCCGAACCAGAATGAAGGTGATGCTCACTGTGAGAAAGCTCTAGCTCGAATCGAGGCCCCGCCTGAGAGAGAAAGACCTCAGTCCCGTGCCGGAATTATCCGTGTGCAATTAGCATTCGCTTTAGCATGCGCTTTTTCCATCGGCTACTGAGCATCGGGCTCCAAAGCTCCTCCACGTAGGACGACGACCGTCGCAGAGAGCGCAACGGACGGCCGGCGATCCAGGGTCGAAGGGTAGGCGAGAGGCATGGAAAACATCGTTCGGCGTAGACGCCGCGACGTGACATCGAACGCAACGACGGCCCGCCGAGAGGCGTACGCCTGCTGCGTCGAGCTCCCGCCTCCGGGAGCTGGACGGAGAGGCCTTCGCCCTCGCAGCTCATTCCGGGATCGTCTAACCGGCAGGACGCCACGCTCTGAACGTGGAGATCGGGGTTCGATTCCTTGTCCCGGATCTGTAGTGCACTGGACCGAGCGGGCGAGTAGCTCAACGGTAGAGCGCTGTCTTACACGCGAGGTTGCTGCTGGTTCGAATCCAGCCTTGCCCATGAACCCGATCGGCGGCGGATAGCTCAGGCGGGAGAGCGCCTCTCTGATACGGAGGAGGTCGCCGGTTCGACTCCGGCTCCGCCAACCACGCACGTGACCGTAGCTCAGCCCGGTAGAGCGCCCGCCTGAAACGCGGGGCGTCGCAGGTTCGATCCCTGCCGGTCACATCATCTTCCTGGCTCCGTAGCTCAAGCTGGCAGAGCTCCCGGTTCTTACCCGGGCGGTTGCAGGTTCGACGCCTGCCGGGGTCATCGATCGTTGGAAGGACTGCCACCGGCGCGGTATCCCGTTTCGAAAACGGTTGGGCCTCACGGCCTTGGGGGTTCGACTCCCTCTCCTTCCGCTCATCCTTCCGGTGTGGTCGAGTTGGCAAGACGCGCGGTTGTTACCCGCGAGATCGCAGGTTCGATCCCTGCCGCCGGAGCTGGACACCACATGCCCCCGTGGTCGAACGGCGATGACGCCGGGTTCTCAACCCGGAAGCGCGGGTTCAACTCCCGCCGGGGGTGCTGCTGAGCTGGATCAACTCTGGCTGTAGGGGAGCAGGCCACCCCGCCGACTTTGGGCGTCGGAGACCGCAGGTTCGACTCCTGCCGGCCAGATCGCTCGCGACGCGCGGTAGAGGAGAGGCTGTCCTCGCGAGCCTCATGAGCTCGAGACCGTGGGTTCGAATCCCACCCGCGCCATTCGATAGCAAGCGCATCCAGGGGGCGTAGCTCAGACGGCTAGAGCACTCGCTTGTCAGGCGAGAGGTCGCCGGTTCGAGCCCGGTCGTCCCCGTTTCATGGTGACTGTGGTGTAACGGCAGCATCCGAGGTCGTGATCCTCGCGGTACCGGTTCGAATCCGGTCGGTCGCCCTTTCTTCTCCACTACGAGCGGACGCTGAGCATCCGGTGAGCTCCCCGCGCTGTAAACGCGGTGCCCCGCGCTGTGATGGTTCGACTCCATCCGTCCGCATCACTTCACATCGACCTGGGGATGAAGCTCAGATGGCAGAGCAGCCCGCTTGCACCGGGCCGGTTGCGGGTTCGACTCCCGCCGTCTCCATGAACATCACGCCTCCGTAGTGTCAACGGCAAGCACGCGCCCTTTGTACGGCCGAGGTGCGGGTTCAACTCCTGCCGGAGGCTCTCACATGCCCGACGGTCTCAATGAGGAGGGTCACGGGGAACCGTAGGTTCCTGGCTTCAGGATCCGCGCGCAGCGCGGCGACAAGCATCGCCCCAGCCGGGCATACGCGCGGACGTAGCTCAGCCGGCAGAGCACCGGGTCGCCAGCCCGGCGAGGCCCGTTCGATCCGGGCCGTCCGCTTGTCACAAGCCCGTGGTGTAGCCGGCAGCACGGCGAGCTCCAACCTCGCACGCCCGGGTTCGAATCCTGGCGGGCTTGCTTCGACGTCCCCACCTGTCGCGGGCCGGAGCGGTTCGGTTATCTCCTGGAAGAGAGGCCCTGCGAGGGCCGTAGCGGTTCGACAACCGCAACACCGATCCGCATCCACGACCGCGACACATCTCCCGGCTTGCGGGCCGGAGCAGGACGGTTATCGGTTAGAGCGCCCGGCTCGCCGGGAGGCGGCGTGTTCGACTCACGCCCGGAGGGCCTCGACCCTCCGTAGCTCAGTCACAAGCGTCCCGCACCAACACGACCGCAAGCACGACACACGACAACCCAAGAAAGGAGGTGCACATGTCGTACCTGAAGCAGCACGGCACCCGGCGGGTGCCGCAGTGGGTCCCCCTCCCGGGTCAGGCCCCGAACTCGGCCGGCGGCAACGCCTGGGCCGTGGATTGCTGGACGCGGCTCCGCCGCTTCCTCGTGCTCGGCTCGGAGGGAGGCTCGTACTACGCGTCCGAGTGGACGCTGACCCGCGAGAACGCCAAGGCGGTCGAGCAGTGCGTCGGTGAGGACGGCCCGCGAGCGGTCGCCGAGATCGTGCGCGTCTCGACCGAGGGCCGGGCGCCGAAGAACGACCCCGCGCTCTACGCGCTCGCGCTCGCCGCGGGCGTCGGTGACATCGCCACCCGGCAGGCCGCGCTCGCAGCGCTGCCGCAGGTGGCACGAACGGGAACGCACCTGTTCCAGTTCGCGGGCTTCGTCGAGGGCTTCCGCGGCTGGGGCCGCTCGCTGCGGCGGGCAGTCGGACGGTGGTACACGGACAAGCCGGTCGACGCGCTCGCCTACCAGGCGGTGAAGTTCCGCCAGCGAGACGGCATGACCCACCGCGACCTGCTCCGTCTCGCGCACCCCGCACGACAGATCGGTGCCGGCAACCCGTCGCTCGACGTGTCGGACGAGCACGCTCGTCTGTTCGAGTGGATCGTCCGGGGAGGCGCGACCGACGGTCTCCCGCGCCTGATCGAGGGCTTCGCCCGCGCGCAGGCTGCGCCCACTGCCGGCTGCGACGGCCGAGCTCGTGCGCGAGTACGGCCTGCCGCGCGAGGCGCTCCAGCCGGAGCACCTGACATCGGTCGGGGTCTGGGAGGCGCTGCTCGAGGACATGCCGATGACGGCGCTGATCCGCAACCTGGCGACGATGACGCGTATCGGCGTGATCGCGCCGGGCTCGGACGGCACGGCGAAGGTCGCAGCGCAGCTGGCCGACACGGACCGCCTCCGCAAGGCACGGGTGCACCCGATCGCGGTGCTCGCCGCGCTCCGGACGTACGCGTCCGGCCGCGGTGTCCGCGGCCGCGGCGAGTGGATCCCGGTGCGCGAGGTCGTGGACGCCCTCGACGCCGCGTTCTACGCGTCGTTCGGGAACGTCGAGCCGACAGGCAAGCGCCTGCTGCTCGCGCTCGACGTGTCGGGATCGATGGACTGGGGCGCGTCGCGGGAGTTCCCGGCCTCTCACCGCGTGACGCATCCGCCGCGCTCGCGCTCGTCACCGCGGCGACGGAGAAGCGCTACGAGATCGTCGGCTTCACCTCCGGCGGTCTCGGCTTCCGCGCACTCGGACGCCGGGTCCTCGCGGGCGGCTCCCACGGCCTCACGCCGCTCGCGATCTCGCCGCGGCAGCGGCTCGACGACGCCATCCGCACGGTGTCCGATCTGCCGTTCGGCGGCACCGACTGCGCCCTGCCGATGCGGTACGCGCAGGCACGCCGACGGGAGATCGACACGTTCGTGATCTACACCGATTCGGAGACCTGGGCGGGCGACATCCACCCGGCCCAGGCACTGCGCGACTACCGCCAGGCGTCGGGAATCGACGCTCGGCTGGTGGTCGTCGGAATGGTCTCGAACGGCTTCTCGATCGCAGATCCAAACGACCCGGGGATGCTCGACGTCGTCGGCTTCGACACCGCGACGCCGCAGCTCATCTCCGACTTCGCCTCCGGCGCCCTCTGAGCGAGGGCGCCGCGAGGCGCCCTTCACACAGAGAGAGGAGAGACGAATGCACCTGCACATCGTTCGGGTTGCGGCGCCCCACCTCAAGACGCCGCGTCCGGCAAAGGTGATCCAGCTCGAGACGCGTCGCAAGGCGCGCCTCGAGCAGGAACGGCTCGAGCGGTCGCGTCCCCGACCGGCCGCCTGAGCTACAGGACGGGAGCCGCCCGCCAGGTTCACGCCGGCGGCTCCCACCATGCGGATGTGGCGGAACAGGGATACGCACCGGTCTCAGAAACCGGCGGCTTCGGCCATGAGGGTTCGACTCCCTCCGTCCGCACTCCCCGTCGCATCCGAGGCGACGGGTGGCAGAAGGCGCCCCGCCGAGCCGGCCAGGCGGGGCGCACGAGGATGCAATGCCGCCCGATCCTCGGGCGCGCATAAGCCCAATCCAACAGAAAGGAGACTCCGATGAGTGCGATGCGCGTTGCGACGACGCGGGCCGGTGCGCTTCGCTCCGGAGCTCCCGCGCTGCCGTGACACCAACCACCACGTTGTCAATCGCCGCTCCACTCGCGGGCGGCACGAACATGGAAAGGAGCAGGTGTGGGCGTGCCCTATCGCGCTCATCTGAACGAGCGCACGCTGCTCAACCTGCCCGGCTTCCACAGTGGTGCGTACGTCTACACCTACGTCGAGGACACGTCGCAGCGTGACCTGGTCCGCAACACGTGGTGTGACGACACCTGCAGCTGCTGCCCGCAGAACTTCGAGCCTCGGATGACGCTCGAGATCGCCGACTGCGAGCGGCGCGTCTCGCTCGAGTTCGACATCGACACGCTCGAGGGTCGCGCCAACTCGTTGCACAAGCTCGACACCCTCCTCGCCGCGCTGCAGGTGTTCCGCCTGGCGCTCGAGGAGGAGTTCGAGCCGTACGACGAGCGGCAGCGGCAGCTCGACGCGCTGCGCGCCGAGGCGCAGCGTGCCGAGACGCAGGCGGTAGGCCGGGCGACCGGGGCGGGCCAGGCGCCCGCCCCACCACCTGCCTCCGTAGCTCAGTCGGCATAGAGCACCGGGTTTCGACCCCGGGCGCAGAGGTTCGACTCCTCTCGGGGGCCTGCACCACGCACGACGAACGACACGACACCGTGGCCGAGCGGCGAGGCACGCGCCTGCAACGCGCGCAACGGCGGTTCGACTCCGCCCGGTGTCTTTCACCAGAACCGCAACCAACGATAGAAAGGAGAGCCAATGAGCACGATCACCACGTTCGGCGAGGTCGACGCCCGCAGCCTCGCGCAGCTGCAGCGCTGCATGGAGGCGGGCGACGCCGCGTTCGGCGTCCTCTGCGCCGACCATCACCCGGGCTACAGCCAGCCGATCGGCGGCGGCATCGCCTACGAGGGCTACGTCTCGCCCTCGGGCGTCGGCTACGACATCGGCTGCGGCAACAAGGCGGTGCAGACCGAGCTGACGGAGGCAGACCTCGACGCCCTCGGCGGCGTCGAGTCGATCATGCGCGAGATCACGCGCCGGATCTCGTTCGGCATGGGCGTGCCCGCGCACGAGCGGACCGACCACCCGGTGCTCGAGCAGATCCGGACGACGGACTTCAAGCCCCAGCGCAAGCTGGCGCAGCTGGCCGCGTCGCAGCTCGGCACGGTCGGCTCGGGCAACCACTACGTCAACCTGATGGTCGACGAGGAGGGCACGATCTGGATCGGCGTCCACTTCGGCTCGCGCGGCTTCGGCCACAAGACGGCATCGGGCTTCCTCGCGCTCGCCCAGGGCCTGCCGTTCGACGGCCGGGCGCACGAGGGCGAGATGGACTCGCCGCCCGTGCTGTTCGAGGTCGACTCCGAGCTCGGCGAGGCGTACATCGTCGCGATGCAGCTGGCGGGCGACTACGCGTACGCCGGCCGCGACGTCGTCGTCTCGAAGGTGCTCGAGATCCTCGGTGCCGAGGCTGTCCACGAGGTGCACAACCACCACAACTTCGCGTGGCGGGAGGAGCACTTCGGCCGCACCTACTGGGTGATCCGCAAGGGCTGCACGCCGGCCCGCCCGGGTCAGGAGGGCTTCGTCGGCGGCTCGATGGGCACGGAGTCGGTGATCCTCGAGGGCGTCGAGTCGGCCGAGAACGAGAAGGCGCTGTACTCGACCGTCCACGGCGCCGGCCGCGTGATGAGCCGGACGCAGGCTGCGGGCCGGGTCCGGAAGCGGAAGCGGTACGTGTGCAAGAACCGCGACTGCGATCGCGTCTTCGAGACGTCGCAGCCGTGCCCGGACCACCCCGACGCCGGCGTGATGAAGCGCTGGTCGGAGGAGGTCGTGAAGGCGGGCGTGGTCGACTGGCCGGCGGTGCAGGCGCAGCTGCGCGAGCAGGGCGTCGTGCTCGTCGGCGGCGGCGCGGACGAGGCGCCGGAGGTGTACAAGCGCCTGCCCGAGGTGCTTGCCGCCCACGGTGACTCGATCCGCGTCACCCACACGCTGCGACCGGTCGGCGTTGCCATGGCCGGCCGTGACGTGCACGACCCGTACAAGGACTAGGGGCCGCGCGAGCGGCCCCTAGTCGTTCTGTGGGTGGGCGTCCGGCTTCAGCCGGTCGCCGGGCTCGACGCCGACGGATGCAGGAGCGGCACGGCGCCCTCCCAACCCGCCGCCAGCACCGCTACGAGCGACGGCGGCGTGAGGACGGCCGCCGTCCCGCGCGGCCGCGGCCTCCCGTCGACGTACCCGCCAGGCGTCCACCGGAGCAGCCGCTCCCCGAGCACGAGGAACGCCGCGTCGCCGTCGACGACGAGCGCCCCGTCCGGGAGGCGTCTCGAACGGCGCCTCGTGACGTCGCTGTCCGCGTGCCGCTGCATCCACCCGCTCGGCGTGCAGCCGCGCGTCGATCGCGTCCGCCCCGGTCTCGTCGCCCGGGATGAAGCTTGTGCCAAAGTGTCACAAAGCTTCGGTAGTCCTCGTAGCGGCAGAGCGCACACGGACGGTGACCCGCCGCGAACGCCGTCGCCTCGTCGAGGAAGAACAGCTCCGTGAACCGCCCCGGCTGCAACAGCCGTGTCCGCTTCCAGCCCTTGAATTCGAGCCGGCACGAGATCCAGCGCTTCACCCCGTAGCGGCGCACGATCTGCCCGTCAGCATCGTGGAGGCAGCCACGGTTGCCGTAGACGAGCCCGCGCGCCGGGTCGGCGACGAGCTCGCTGAAGGGCGTCACCCGGTTGCGCAGCGGCATGTGCGTCACCGTACCGTCGCGGCGGACGTCTTCTCCCAGACCGTGAACGCCGGCTGCGGCGTCATCCCGGCCGAGGTGTAGAGCCGGAGCGCGGTCGTCACGTTCTCGGCATCGACGTCGAGGACGATCCTGCCGGCGCCCCGCCGCCGCAGCTCGAGCAACCCGCTGTGCGAGCAGCGCCGTGCCGAGGCCCTTGCCGCGTGCGACGGCAGCGACGCCGATCTCCGCGACCCGGCCGATCGACCGCACCCGTCGCTCGCGCCGACAGCTCGCAGAGGCAGAAGCCGATCGACCTCGCCGCGGTCGCAGCGCCAGGAGCCAGCAGCGTCGGATCGAACGGGAAGGCCGACTCACCCTTGCTCGTCCCGGCGCTCGCGCCAGAACGCCTCCTCGGTCTCGTCGTAGCTACCCCACTCGCCTGCGAACGCGGCCAGCCACGCGTCGTAGAGCGGCCGCTCGAGATCGGGATGGTCCGAGAAGCGGAACGCACTCCGACGCCCGTCCGGCCACGCCGGCTCGCCGTCGCGCACGGCGCCGGCCTCGATCTCCATCCGGAGGTAGTGACGGACGTCCCGGTAGCCGTGGCTCTCGCAGCAGCGGCGGCCCGGCGACGTCGGCCGCCCACGTGGTCGTCGTGCGGCGTCCTCCCGGGAAGCAGCTCGTCAGCCCGGCGATCGCACAGGTCGACGAGGAGCGTTGCCGACGCCCCGCCGTTGCGCGTCCGGGATGCGTGCGGGCGAAGAACTTGATCTCGTCCTCGCCGTCCCGCCAGACGTTGGCGAAACCGACGATCTCGTCGGCGTCGGACACGAGGAAGGAGTCGAGCTGTGGGATCGGCACCGCTCTGGTGGAGGCGGGCGACGCGCGTCGTCGGGGGAGAAGCGTGCGATCCCCTGGTGGGCGAGCGTGCAGGCGTTGAGAAACGTGCAGAGTCGAAGCGGCGTCGGCGTCCGTCGCCGCGCGCGTCTGGAAGTGCTGGTTCACGATGTTCCTTTCGCGAGGTCGCACCCTCGCGAGCCGTCGCTCAGAGAGCCGGCGGAGCGAGGAGGCGGAAGATTGAATGTCATCGAACGAGCCTCCTTTCACGCGATGGAACGGGCGGTCGCCACCCTACCAGAGGCGCTGGCGCTCAGACCGCAGGCTTCTCGAAGATGAGCTCGAGGCCGTCGATCTCGTCGATCTGCGAGCCGACCTCGACGAAGCCGGCCTTGCCGATGAGCGCGAGCGACGGCTCGTTGTCCGGACTGATCGATGCGCGGAGGATCCGGGCCCCGTGCTCGGCAGCCCACCCCCACATCCCGTCCGCCGCCTCGGACGCGTAGCCCTGGCGCCGGCGCGACGGGACGATCGTGTACCCGATCTCGACCATGCCGCGCTCGTCGGGTGGCGCGTGGAAGTTGACGTACCCGACCGCCACGGCTTCGTCGCGGTTGACGATCGCCCGCAGGAGCCACGGCTCCTCGGAGGGGTCGGCGGCAATCTGCGCGAGCCGCCAGCGCACGAGCTCCGCCGAGTCGGAGAGGATGCCGTCGGGGTCGGCGAATCCGAGGTCGGGCAGCGGCTTCCCGTCGGCATACGCCTGCAGCCAGGCACGGTCGAGGAGCACCAGGTCGAGACGTTCCGTGCGCACCGTCGCCGCCAGGTCGAGCTCCGCCACGAGCCGCTCGACCCGTCCGCGGATCTCGTCGCGGATCGCCCGCACCTCGTCGAGCGGCAGCCCCTTCGGGTCGGGCAGGTCCCAGTCGACGTAGCGCTTGCCGGGGATGTACGGGCACTCGTCGCCGCAGCCCATCGTCACCACGACGTCGGCCCACTCGGCGTCGGCCGCGATCGAGCAGGTGCGGGACGCGGTCGCGCGAGGTCGATGCCGAGCTCGCGCATCACCTCGACCACCTCGGGGTGCACGCGCTCGCCGGGTTCGCTGCCCGGCCGAGCGCGCCTCGTGGCGGCCCGCCGCGGCGCGCTCGAAGCAGCGCCGCGCTCATCTGCGAGCGGCCCGCGTTGTGCAGGCAGACGAAGAGGACGCGGCTCACGCCGGCTCGTGCTCCGTCGCCGTCGCGTCGCTCCCGCGGACGAGCTGGTAGGCGACCGCGCCGAGCGCCGCTCCGAGGATCGGTGCCGTCAGGTAGATCCAGAGGTCGTGCAGGTCGCCCGAGACGAGGGCCGGGCCGAGCGAGCGGGCCGGGTTCATCGAGGCGCCGGTGATCGGGCCGCCGAACAGCGCGTCGAGGCCGACCGTGCCGCCGATCGCGATCGCCGCCGCCTCGCCGACGGCGCGGGTGTCGGTGGCGACGGCCATGATCACGAACATCAGGAAGACGGTCAGCACGGTCTCGTAGAGCGAACGGCTGCCCGTCGCCGACCGGACGGGCAGCGTCGCGCCGAGCGTGCGGCGACGTTGCCGAGCGACGCCCGCAGCAGCAGCGCGGCGGCGAGCGCGCCGAGCAGCTGCGCGCCCCAGTAGAGCGGCGCACCCGCGGCCAGGGGAAGTGACGGGTGAGCGCGAAGGCGAGCGTCACCGCCGGGTTGAAGTGGGCGCCGGAGACGTGGCCGATCGCGTAGATCATCGCCATGATCACGAGCCCGAACGACGAGCGCGACGCCGAGCGTGGCCGAGCGCGTGCGTCGTCGGCGTCGACCATGATCGCGCCGCAGCCGGCGAAGACGAGCGCGAAGGCGCCGAACACCTCGGCGCCGAGCCGGCGGGCGAGTCGGCGGCACGCTAGCCCGGCTTCGGGCGAGCGCGACGGGAGCCGCGACGACGTCGCCGAGCCGGTCGAGGCGCCGTCGGCAAGGCGGAAGTACGCGAAGCTTCCGCGCTTCTCGCGCTGGAGCAGCCCGGTGTCGGTGAGCAGCTTGAGGTGGTAGGAGACCGTCGCCTGCTTGAGGCCGAGCGGCTCGGTGAAGTCGCAGACGCAGATCGCCTCGCCCCCTGCCTGCGCGAGCATGTTGAGGATCTTCACCCGGTGGCGGTCGGCGAGCGCCTTGAAGAGCGTCTCGAGCTCGACCGCCTGCGCGTCCGAGAGCGTCGGGCCGGCGATCGGCGTGCAGCAGGCGACGAGCGGCAGGACCTTGTTCATCGACGCGATCATATCGAACGTTGTCGATGCGAACGGGAGCCGGCCGGACCGAGGCTAGATGCCCTCGAGGCTCTTGCGCTTCCGCCCCGCGAAGAACTTGGCGAGGATGTTCATCACGAGCACGAAGGCGATCAGCACGAGCGCGGCGGCCCAGGCGGCCGCCTGGTCGTCCGGGCGACGGCGACTCGGAGAGCGTGAAGATCCGCACCGGCAGCGTCGCGAGCGCCTCGTGCACGTCGACGGAGACGCCCTGCGACGTCACGATCGACGAGGTGAAGATGAGCGGGGCCGTCTCGCCGGCGACGCGGGCAACGGCGATCACGATGCCCGTCAGCATGCCGCCGATCGCGGTCGGCAGGACGATGCTGTAGACGGTCCGCCAGCGCGGCACGCCGAGCGCGAGGCTCGCCTCGCGCAGGTGCCGCGGCACGAGCTCGAGCACCTCCTGGGTCGCGCGGGCGACCATCGGGATCATCAGGATCGCGAGCGCCATGGCGCCGTAGATCGCGCTCTGACCGTGGCCGACGACGAGCAGGCCGTAGATGAAGATGCCGACGAGGATCGCGGGGACGCCGTTGAGGACGTCGAGCATGACGCGGAAGAACGACGCCGCCTTCGGGCCTGCGTACTCGGCGATGTAGATCGCGACGAGGATCGCGATCGGAACGGCCATGATCGTCGCCATCGCGACGATCAGCATGCTGCCGACGAGGGCGTCCGCGATGCCGCCCTTCTCGCCGAAGAGCGCGGAGGACTTGGTGAAGAAGTCCAGATCGAGCTGCTCAGCCCCTTTGCGAGGACGGTGCCGAGCACGAGGGCGAGCAGGAGGACGGCGAAGAGCGCGCTCAGCAGCGCGAGCGACCGAGACGAGCTTCTCGGTCAGCCGGCGGCGGCCGAGGTCGTTCGACCGCACCGTGATGTCGTAGGGATCGATGATCTCGGGCGTGCTCATCCGGTCGACATCCTCCGCGCCTTCTGGAACTTGTTCACGATCAGCTGGGCGGACACGTTCGTGATCAGCGAGATCACGAGCAGAATCGCGCCGAGGTAGAGCAGCGACTGCACCTCGAGGTTGGAGCTCGCGCCGCGGTAGGTGCTGGCGATCCGGCTCGCGAGCGTGTCGCCCGGCGGGAACAGCGACCGGTTGATCGAGTTGCCGCCACCGATCACCTGCGTCACGGCGATCGCCTCGCCGAACGCGCGCCCGAGCCCGAGCAGGACGGCCGCCGAGATGCCGGGCGCCGCGTACGGGATCGCGACCTTGCGGATCGCCTCCCAGCGCGTCGACCCGAGGGCGAGCGAGCCGTCGGAGAGATCGCGCGGCACGCGGCTGAACAGCTCCCGGCAGATCGCCGAGGTGATCGGGATGATCATGATCGTCAGCACGAGCGCGGCCGGCAGCACGCCGGACTGGGACGGATCGCCGGAGAAGATCGGCAGGAAGCCGAACCAGCTCTGCAGCCACGGCTCGAGATGCTGCGCGACCCAGGGGCCGAAGACGAGGATGCCCCAGAGCCCGAGGACGACGCTCGGGATCGCGGCGAGCAGCTCGACCATCGTCGCGATCGGCGCCGCGAGGCGCCTCGGGGCGAGCTCGGTCAGGAACAGCGCGATCGCGATCGACAGCGGCGTCGCGAGGAGGAGGGCGATGAACGAGGTGACGAGCGTCCCGTAGATGAAGACGAGCGCGCCGTAGACGTTCGTATTCGGGTTCCAGGCCTGCGTCCAGATGAACGACAGGCCGAACTCCTTCATCGCCGGCCAGGCGAGGTTGAAGATCTTGTAGGTGAGGAAGGCGAGGAGCGCCGTGACGCCGACGGCGGCGATCAGCGCGACTCCCTTGAAGAGGACATCGCCGAGCCGGATCCCCTGGCGCTCGATCGGCGCAGGCGCCAGGGGATCCGGTGCGATGGTGCTCATCGAGACTGGCTCGCTGTCAGCCCTAGAGCTTCTTGATCTGCTTGAACGCGAACGCCTGCACCTGCAGCGGCAGCGGCTGGAAGAGCAGCGGCGGGCCGAAGGTCTGTCCACGCGTGACGGCCCAGTAGATCATCTTCTTGAGCTCCGCCGACTTCGCCGAGCCCGACGACGCGATCACGTACGTGAAGGTCGAGATCGGGTAGGCGAGCGGGTTGCCCTTCGGCGGATCCACGATCGAGAACGCCCCGTTGCCCGACAGTGTCTTCGGGAGCGTCGCGGCGGCGGCCTTGATGCCGCGCAGCCCCGGCGTCGCGAACTTGCCGGACTTGTTCAGCACGGACGCGAAGCGGATCTTGTTCTTCAGCGCGTAGGCGACATCGGCGTACCCGATCGCACCCTCTGTCTTGGTGATCACGCCGGCGACGCCCGAGCTACCGCTCGCGCCCGGGCCGGCCGGCCACTGGGCGTTGACGCCGACGCCCAGCTTCGACTTCCACGCCGGGCTCACGGCCGAGAGATAGTCGGTGAAGTTGTACGTCGTGCCGGAGTTGTCGGAACGATGCACCGGGGTGATCTTCGAGCTCGGCAGCGTGCACTTCGGGTTGATCTTCGTGATCGCAGCGTCGTTCCAGGTCGTGATCTCGCCGAGGTAGATCTTCGCCAGGATCGGGCCGGTCACGCGCAGGGTGCAGTTGATGCCGGGCAGGTTGTACATGATCGACGTGGCAGAAAGTGCCCACGGGATCTGGACGCAGCCGGCGCATGCCGCCGCCTGATCGTTCGACAGCGGGGCGTCCGATGCGCCGAAGTCGACGGTCTTGGCCGTGATCGCGGCGATGCCGCCACCCGAGCCGATCGGGCGAGTACGAGACGTTGTAGCCATACGCGGATCCGAGTGCCGGGATCCACTTCGACACGAGCGGGAAGACGAACGAGCTGCCCGCCCCGCTGAGGCTCGTGTCCTGCTTCTTCGCCGGCGCCGCCGTGGCGGCTCCGACGGTGATTGCCGTCGCGGCCACGACGGCCACGACGAGCAAGAGCGTAAGTGCCCTCTTCATGATTTGACCCTCTCCCTTTGTTGCGGTAGCCATCTCGTTGTGCTCTGCGTTGACGTACGACGCGAGCTTTCCCCGGCGGATGCTTCGAATGGGGTGCAGACTGGTGTCATTGCGGTTGCGGGCTGGTGAACGCGATCCGTCAGTGCGAGGCGTCGGTGAACTCGTGGAACTCGCCGGTGACGAGAAATGCGGTCTGCTCGCCGATGTCGACGGCGTTGTCGCCGATCCGCTCGATGCACCGGGAGACGACGATCATCCGCATGCCCCACTCCTGCGTGCCCGGCGTGCTCGCCATCTTGAGCACCTGATCGGAGACACGCCTGTTCGTGCGGTCGATCAGCTCGTCGAGCTCGACGAGCCCGCGGGCCCGCTCGACGTCGCGCTCGGAGAACGAGTCGAGCGCAATCCGCACCATCTCCGCGGCGCGCTCGCCCATCTCCGTCAAACCCTCGACGAGGTCGTGGTGCGGCTCGAGCTCGCTCGCCAGCTTCGTCAGCTTCGCGATCGTGACGCACTGATCGCCGATTCGCTCGAGGTGGATCGAGTCGTGCAGGATCGCCAGCACGAGGCGGAGATCCGTCGCCACCGGGGACTGCTGCGCGAGCAGCTCCCCGATCGACTTCTCGATCCCGTGATAGCGGGCATCGACCTCGTCGTCGAACGCGACGACCTCGTCGCAGAGCTCGGCATCCTGAGAGGCGAGAACGTCGACGGCGCCCCGCAACGCCCGCAGGACGAGCGATCCCTGCTCCTGCAGGGTCGCCTCGAGCGAGTCGAGGCTGGCCTGGAACTCGATGCGCGCCATCGTCAACCGAACCGCCCCGTGACGTAGTCCTCGGTGCGCTTGTCCGCCGGGTTGGTGAAGACCTTCGTCGTCTGGTCGTACTCGACGAGCACCCCGTGGCGGCCGCTCCCGTCCTCCCGCAGCTCGACGCTGAAGAAGGCGGTCATGTCGGCAACGCGCGCAGCCTGCTGCATGTTGTGCGTGACGATCACGATCGTGTACTCGTTCTTGAGCTCGTGGATCAGGTCCTCGATCCGCGACGTCGAGATCGGGTCGAGCGCCGACGCCGGCTCGTCCATCAGGATCACGTCCGGCTCGACGGCGAGCGCGCGGGCGATGCAGAGGCGCTGCTGCTGACCGCCGGAGAGCCCGAGGGCGTTCTCCTTGAGCCGGTCCTTGACCTCGTCCCAGAGCGCCGCGTGCCGCAGCGTCCGCTCGACGCGCTCGTCGAGGTCCTTCGTCATCTTGAGGACGCGCGGGCCGAACGCGATGTTGTCGTAGATCGACTTCGGGAACGGGTTCGGCTTCTGGAAGACCATGCCGATCCGGCGTCGCACCTCGACCGGGTCGACGTTCGAGCCGTAGAGATCGCGATCGTGGTACAGCACCTCGCCGTCCACGACGGCGCCGGGCACGAGATCGTTCATCCGGTTGAAGCAGCGGATGAACGTGCTCTTGCCGCAGCCCGAGGGGCCGATGAACGCGGTGACGAAGTTCTTCTGGATGTCGAGCGTGACGTCCTTGAGGGCGAGGTTGCCCGAGTACGTCACCGACAGATCCTTGACGGTGAAGACCGTCTCGGCGCCGCGGCCGTCTGGTGTGGAGGCAAGCTCGCCGAGCTTGCCTGCGTCGATACTAGGCGTCGTCATGCTCATGAACCTGCCGGGAGTCTCGTGGGCGGCAGATCGGGCGTGGGGTACGGGGTGGTGAACGACTGGTGAGGAACTGGTGAAGCAGGCTCGCGACCGGCTTCAGGGGGTCATCCGGGCTGGGTAGCGCCGAGCCCGGCTTCAGCATATCCGGTCGCCGGGCGGCGGCTCGGGAAGACGCAGCGGATCTCGAGGCCGAGGCCCTCCGCCACCGCGGCCTCGACGACCCCGCCCGCCTGGCCGACGATGTGCTTCACGATCGCGAGACCGAGCCCGGTGCCGCGAGAGGCGCGGGCGTGGTCTGCCCGGTAGAAGCGCTCGAACAGCCGCGACAGCTCCTCCTCGTTGACGCCGACGCCGTCATCCACCCCGCGCAGGACGACCGCGTCGCCCTCGCGCTCGATCGCGATCATGAAGCTCGTGCCGGGGCCGGCGTAGCGAATTGCGTTCTCGGCCAGGTTCTGCGCGATCACGCGGAGCATCCGCGGCCGCATCTCGAGGGTGATCGACTCGTCCCCTTCGACCCGCAGCGCGACGCCCGCCCGCGACGCCCGCTCCTCGAGCTCGGCGACGGCGATGTCGAGCTCGGGACGCACGGAGACGGGCCCGAGCGAGACGACGCGGCCGCCCGACTCGAGCTCCGAGAGGAACAGCACCTCGTCGATCAGCTCGCGCGCCGACTCGACCTCGTTGCGGGCGCGGTCGACGAGCGCGTGGATGTCCTCGCCGGGAAGGGTCGCCATCTCGAGCAACGAGAGCAACCGGGCGAGCGGCGTCCGCAGCTCGTGGGAGACCGCGGCCGTGAACCCGGTGCGGAGCTCCTCGTACGCGGTCATGTCGCCGGGATGGCTGAGATAGACGATTCGCTCCCGCCTGGCGCCGACCTCGTACGGGATGATCAGCGGCACGATCCCGAGGTCTCCGGCGAGGAGCCCCTCGGGGACGCGCTCGCCCTCGTTGATGCCGTCGATCGACTGCCGCGCGCGCCGGCTCGCGAGCACCACCGTGTCGGTGTCGTCGAGCACGATCACGGCCTCGCGGCTCTCCTCGATCAGCACCCGGCCCCGTCTCGTATCCGGATCCATGCTGGGCTTGTAACAGAACGCCGAGCGGCTGGCCGGACCGGGTGGTGCAACCTGGCGCCGGGACGGCGGTCGTTACCGGTTCGTTACCACTCGGTCACAACCTGACGGCCCCCGCGATCCCATTCAGTCGCCATTATTCCCCTGCATGACGAAGGTCTTGATCATCGAGGACGACGACGTCATCGCGCAGGGCATGGCGCGTCACCTCCAGTCGGCCGGATTCGACGCCGTCGGCGTCGCCAACGGCGAGACCGGCCTGGCGCGGCTGCGCTTCGAGCGTCCCGACGTCTGCGTGCTCGACCTGATGCTGCCCGGGCTCGACGGCTGGAAGGTGATCGAGCAGGCGCGCGGCGAGGGCATCGGCACGCCGATCGTCGTCGTCTCCGCGCGCGGCACGGAGCACGATCGCGTCCACGCGCTCGAGATCGGCGCCGACGACTACCTCGTGAAGCCGTTCTCGATGAAGGAGCTCGTGGCCCGGGTCGGCGCTGCGGCGCGCCGCGGCACGCGCGCCCAGGATCCCCGCCGCGGCGACGAGATCGTGATCGAGGAGCTCCGGCTCGACACGAAGAACGTGCAGGCCTTCGTCGACGACCAGAGCGCCGAGCTGACGCCGACCGAGTTCCGGCTGCTGTACGCGCTCGCGCTCGAGATGGGGCGCGTGCTCACCCGCGACGAGCTGCTCCAGCGGGTCTGGGGCCGGCGCGCGTCGCACCGCGACCGCACGGTCGACGTCTTCGTGCGCAAGCTGCGCGAGAAGATCGACCATCGCGCCTCGAGGCACACCTTCTTGCAGACGCGATATGGCGTCGGCTACAAGCTCGAGCCGGAGCTCAAGGCCGAGCGCGTCACGCTGAGCTAGCGGCCCGACCTCACCCGGGCCGCACGCGGATTCGTCCGGCTCGCGCGACGCGCAACGGCGCGGGGAGTCTCCCGGAGGGAGACTCCCTTCGTGCCCAGAGTGTGACTTCTTGTCCACAGGGCGACCGCACGGCGCCATCGTGGGCTTCTCTGTTATACTTAGGTTCCATAATGATTAGTGCAACTACGGATCTTGGACTTGCCCTCGCGAACGACCTGAGGCCGATCGTGCTGCGCGTCGCGCGGGAGCTGCGCAAGGAGACGGAGCAGTTCGGCGTCACCTCCCGCCAGGCGACGCTGCTCGCGGTCGTCAAGGCGAGCCCCGGCCTCACCCTCCGCGGCCTGGCAGAGGCGGAGGCGATCTCCGCCCCCGCGCTCTCCGAGCAGGTCGACCGGCTCGAGCGCGCCGGCTTGCTGCGGCGGCTGCGCTCCGAGGTCGATCGGCGCCGCGTCGGGCTCGAGCTGACGCCCGAGGGCGAGCGCCTGCTCCGCTCGATCCGCGAGCGACGAACGGCCTGGCTCGCCGAGCGGCTCAGCGCGCTCGATCCCGATGCTCTGCGGGCGATCGAAGCGGCGATCGGGCCGCTGCGCGAGCTTCTGGAGGGCGACAGCCTTTGAGCTCCGTCACCTTTGCGCTCCGAACGCGCACGTTCCGCAGCCTCCGCCGCCACTACAACTACCGACTCTTCTTCGCAGGGCAGATCGTCTCCCTGGCCGGGTCGTGGATGCAGAACGTCGCCCTCGCGTGGCTCGTCCTCTCGCTGTCGCACTCACCGATCGCGGTCGCGCTGCTGCTCTTCTGCCGCTTCGTGCCGTACACCCTGTTCGGGCTCTTCGCGGGCTCGGTCGTCGACCGGTTCGAGACCCGGCTCCTCGTGATCTGGACGCAGGCGGCGGCGATGCTCGTCTCCGCTGCCCTCGCGTTCGTGTCGCTGACCGGCACGGCCACGCTCCCCGTCGTCTACATCCTGGCCACGATCGGCGGCATCGCGGTCGTGCTCGACGCGCCGGGGCGGCAGTCGCTGACGTTCGAGATGGTCGGCCCTCGCGAGCTGCCGAACGCGGTGGCGCTGAACTCGGGGCTCGTCAACGCGTCGCGCATCGTCGGGCCTGCGCTCGCCGGGATCATCATCGCGGTCGCCGGCGTCGGCCTCTGCTTCATCGTCAACACGATCAGCTTCCTCGCCGTACTCGCCGCCCTGCTCTTGATGCGCACCGACGAGCTCTTCCCCGTCGCCGCCGATCGCACCGTCACGCTCCTCAAGGGAACGCGCGAGGGATTGGCCTTCGCGTGGCACGACCGGCAGGTGCGCGTCGTGCTCGTCGTGATGACCTGCGTCGGCCTCGTCGGCTTCAACTTCAACACCCTCGTGCCGCTGCTCGCCTCCGACACGCTCCACGTCGACGCGCGGGCGTTCGGCCTCCTCTCGGCCGCGTTCGGGCTCGGGGCGTTCGCCGGCGCGATCATCACCGCGTCGCTCAAGCGCGCCACCTTCCGGGCGTTCATCCTCGGCACGTTCGGCTTCAGCATCCTCCTGCTCGTCCTCGCCCCGGTCCACGAGGCCCGGCTCGCGGGGGTGATTCTCGTCGGCATCGGCGCATCGTTCACGCTCTTCGCCGCCAACGCGAATGCGCTCGTGCAGCTCGCCGCGCCCGACCATCTTCGGGGACGGCTCGTCGCGCTCTACCTCTTCTCGTTCGTCGGTCTTGCGCCCCTCGGATCGCTCCTCTCCGGAGCGCTCGTCGAGGTCGGCGGGACCGAGCTCGCCTTCATCGTCAGCGGGAGCGTCGGCCTCGCGGCGACCGTGTTCGCGATCGCCGACGGCCGAGATGCGAGGCGCCCCTCGAACGAGGGAGCGCCGCCTGACGGCGACCGGCCGATATCGGGTGTGCCCGCCGATGCGACAGGAGGTAGTGGATGACGATCTTCGGGAACCGCGATTCGAGCTACGGCAGCAGCATGCCCATGGCCGACGTCGTCCCACTGACCGCAGGCAGCGCGACGCCGAGCATCCCCGCGCGCCCGTTCGGCGCGCCGGACAACCGGCGGGTGATCCTGCGCGTGCACGGCGACGAGAGCATCGTCGTCGGGAGCGCCGAGGGTCGCGAGAACGCCGTGCGGCTCGCCCGGGAGATGGTGCAGCACATCGAGCAGGCGGCGACGAACGGCGAGTGGCCTCAGATCGACGAGCGCTTCATCCGTCCCGGCGCCATCGTCTCGATCGACGTGCAGCGCTCGGAATAACCTGTTCGAGGGAGATCGCCCGCCCTCCGGGACGGCGATACTTCAAGTGCTGAGGAGTCGTGCGGCGCTCCGAACCCCCTGAAGGATGGAGGACGCGCCCATGACCATGATCGAACAAGAGCACGCGACACCGATCGACCGGGCCGTCGAGTGGACGCCGTCGGAGCTCCGCCGCGTCGTCGTCCGGTTGAGCGACGGCGAGGTCGTCCAGCTCGGAACCGCACCGAACCGCGACAGCGCCCTCGTGCTCGCCCGCACCGTGATCGCAGAGATCGAGGAGCCGCGTGGTGAGTGGCCGCTCGTCGGCGACCGGATGCTGAAGCCCGAGTCGATCGTCTCGGTCGACATCCTGACGATCACCTAGCGAGCCCGCCGCGGCACGCCGCGCGGGCCTCGGCTCAGCCGATCTGCCAGGTGTCGCCTGCGTGGAGCAGCGCCTCGAGGTCGCCGTCGCCGCTGCGCTCGCGCGCGATCCGGATCTGCTCCGCGACGCCCTCGTCGTACACCGGCCGCTCGACCGACCGGAAGACGCCGAACGGGGTCGCGCCGACCGTCTCGAACGTCAGCCGGGAGAGCGCGAACGCGACGCTCGGCTCGACGTGGCTCGGGTCGTGGACGAGCAGGCCACCGGCAGCCGCATCGACCACCTCCGCCGAGCCGTCCGCCGCCTGGCGCACCCCGCGGTCGCCGAACACGATCGGCTCGCCGGCCCTCAGGTAGATGCGGTTCTCCTTCTGCTCCCGGACGAAGTCGAACGCGCCGTCGTTGTAGATGTTGCAGTTCTGGAACACCTCGACGAACGCCGCGCCCCGGTGCGCCGCGGCCGCGCGCAGCACCTCCGTCAGCTCCTTCTTGTCCGTGTCGATCGCGCGCGCGACGAACGTCGCCTCGGCGCCGATCGCGACGCTGAGCGGGTTGAAGGGCTGGTCGATCGACCCCATCGGCGTCGACTTCGTGACCTTGCCGCGCTCGGACGTCGGCGAGTACTGGCCCTTGGTGAGGCCGTAGATCTGGTTGTTGAGCAGCAGGATCGTCAGGTTGACGTTGCGCCGCAAGGCGTGGATCAGGTGGTTGCCGCCGATCGAGAGCATGTCCCCGTCGCCGCCGATCACCCAGACGGAGAGGTCGGGACGCGCGGTCGCGAGCCCGGTCGCGATCGCCGGCGCCCGACCGTGGATCGAGTGCATGCCGTAGGTCTCCATGTAGTACGGGAACCGGGCCGCGCACCCGATGCCGGAGACGAAGACGATGTTCTCGCGGGCGATGCCGAGCTCCGGCATGAACCCCTGCACCGCATTGAGGATCGCGTAGTCGCCGCAGCCCGGGCACCAGCGGACCTCCTGGTCGGACTTGAAGTCCTTCGCCGTCAGCTGCACGAGCCCGCCGTTGCCGTCGCTCATCGCTCGTTGCCTCTCTTGAAGTTGCCGGTTGCCTTCGCCAGCACCATTTGCTCGTCCTCCTCGGTCTCGGCCGCCTCGAGCTTGCGGATCACCTTGCGCGCGTCGTCCCCTGCGAGCGCCACGACCTGGCGGCCGTCGTGGAGACGAGCAGCGCTCGTCGCGCGTGATCACGGCGCTGAAGCTCATGACTCGACCAGCGCCGTGATCGCCTCGACCAGCTCGCTCGAGCGGAACGGCAGCCCACGGACGCGGTTGTAGCCGACGGCGTCGACGAGGAACTCGGCCCTGATCAGCTGCAGCAGCTGGCCCGTGTTCATCTCGGGCACGAGCACCTTGTCGTAGCGGCGCAGCACGTCGCCGAGGTTCCGCGGGAAGGGATTGAGGTGGTGGAGGTGGGCGCGCGCGACCTTGCGGCCGTCGGTCCGCACGAGGCGCACCGCGGCGCCGATCGGGCCGAAGGTGGAGCCCCAGCCGAGCACGAGCGTCGTCGCCTCACCGTCGGGGTCGTCGACCTCGAGCTCGGGGATGTCGGCGGCGATGTTCGCGATCTTCTGGGCGCGGAGCCTCACCATGTTGTCGTGGTTGTCGGGGTCGTACGAGATGCTCCCCGTCACATCTGCCTTCTCGAGCCCGCCGATCCGGTGCGCGAGGCCCGGCGTCCCCGGCAGCGCCCAGGGCCGCGCGAGCGTGACGGGATCGCGCAGGTACGGGTGGAAGGTGTCGCCGTCGTTCGGAGCCGTCGCGAACTCCGTCGCGATCGAGGGGAGCTGCGACACGTCCGGGATCAGCCATGGCTCCGACCCGTTCGCGAGCGCGGCGTCCGAGAGCAGGTAGACGGGCGTGCGGTACTTGAGCGAGATCCGGGCAGCCTCGATCACTGCGTGGAAGCACTGTGACGGGCTCGAGGCGGCGACGACGGGAACCGGGCTCTCGCCGTTGCGGCCGAAGAGCACCATCAGCAGATCGGCCTGCTCGGGCTTCGTCGGCATGCCCGTCGAGGGGCCGGCGCGCTGGATGTCGAGGATCAGGAGCGGCAGCTCGAGCATCACGCCGAGACCGACCATCTCGGCCTTGAGGACGATTCCCGGCCCGGCCGAGGTCGTTACGCCGAGCGCGCCGCCGAACGACGCGCCGAGGGCCGCACCACACGCGGCGATCTCGTCCTCTGCCTGGAAGGTCGTGACGCCGAAGCTCTTGTGCCGCGAGAGCTCCTCGAGAATCGACGACGCCGGCGTGATCGGGTAGGCGCCGAGGAAGAGCGGCAGGCCGGAGAGCTTGGAGGCGGCGAGCAGGCCGTAGCTCGTCGCCGTGTTGCCCGTGATCTGCCGGTAGCGGCCCGGCGCCAGGTCGGCGGGCGCGACCTCGTACGAGACGGCGAAGTCCTCGGAGGTCTCGCCGTAGTTGTAGCCCGCCTTGAACGCCTTCGTGTTCGCCTCGGCGATCGCGGGCTGCTTGCCGAACTTCTGCTCGATGAACGCGAGCGTCCCCTCGGTCGGCCGGTGGTACAGCCACAGCATCAGGCCGAGCGCGAAGAAGTTCTTCGAGCGCTCGGCCTCGCGCGAGGTGATCCCCTCGACCGTCTTCAGCGCCTCGACGGTCATCGACGTCAGCGCAACCTCGTGCACGTGGAAGCCGTCGAGCGTCCCGTCCGCGAGGGGGCTCGTCTCGTACCCGGCCTTCTGGAGGTTGCGCTCGCCGAAGGCGTCGGTGTTGACGATCAGCACGCCGCCCTTCGGAAGATCCTTGAGGTTCGTCTTCAGCGCGGCGGGGTTCATCGCCACGAGCACGTTCGGCTGGTCGCCCGGGCGTGAAGATGTCGTGGTCGGCGAAGTGGACCTGGAAGCCCGAGACGCCGGGCAGCGATCCGGCCGGAGCCCGGATCTCGGCCGGGAAGTCCGGCAGCGTCGCGAGGTCGTTCCCCATCAGCGCCGTCTCGCTCGTGAACCGGTCACCGGTGAGCTGCATGCCGTCGCCGGAATCGCCGGCGAAGCGGATGATCACGCGGTCGAGTCGCTCGACGGGCTTGGAGCTCACTGGGCTCGGCTACACATTGCTCGTCGAGAAAGGTACCGCTTCGACACCGGCCACGGGGGCAGCGAACACTGCCGGTCGGACGGAGGCGCAGCTTTCGCGATCATTGGCTGTGATGCACGAGCTCACCCCCCGCGATCTGACCGTTCTGCTCGGCCTCCTGACCGCAACCACGGCGCTGCTGGCGCTCGCCCCGAGGACGCGGATCCCGTATCCGATCCTGCTCGTGCTCGGCGGTCTCGCGCTCGGGTTCGCGCCGGGGATCCCCGACTTCGAGCTCCCTCCCCAGCTCGTGCTCGTCGGCGTGCTGCCGCCACTGCTCTACTCCTCGGCGTTCTTCACCTCGCTGCGCGATCTGCGCGCGAACGCACGTCCGATCGGCCTGCTGGCGATCGGGCTCGTGTTGATGACGATGGCCGCCGTCGCGGTCGTCGCCCACGCCGTGATCGGGCTCAGCTGGGCGACGGCATTCGTGCTCGGCGCCGTCGTCGCACCGACCGATCCGATCGCCGCGACCGCGATCTCGCGCCGGCTCGGGGTGCCGCGCCGCATCGTCACGATCGTCGAGGGCGAGAGCCTCGTCAACGACGCGACGGCGCTCGTCGCGCTGCGCGTGGCGGTCGTCGCAGCCGTCTCGGGCACGTTCTCGCTCTCGGGGGCGGGGCTCCGGTTCGTCGGCGTCGTCGGCGGCGGCCTCGCGGTCGGGCTCGCGGTCGGCTACATCGTCCGCCAGGTCCGGCGGCGGATCGACGACCCGCCGGTCGAGGTGACGATCTCGCTCCTGACCGGGTACTTCGCCTTCATCCCGGCCGACCTGCTCCACGTCTCCGGCGTCGTCGCGGTCGTCACGGCGGGCGTCTACCTCGGCTGGCACACGCCCGAGCTGACGACGCCCGACTCCCGCCTGCTCGGCGACAGCATGTGGGAGATCACCACGTTCGTGCTCAACGCCTTCCTCTTCGTCATGCTCGGCTTGCAGCTGCCGAGCATCCTCGACGCCCTCCAGGGCGAGTCGTCCGGGACCCTGATCTGGTGGGCGGTGATCGTGAGCCTCACCGTGATCGTGGCGCGGATCGTGTGGGTGTTCCCGGCCACCTACATCCCCCGCTGGCTGTCGAGGCGCATCCGCGAGCACGACCCGTCGCCGCCGTGGCAGTACCCCGCGGCGATCTCCTGGATGGGCCTGCGCGGAGCGGTCTCGCTCGCGGCCGCGCTCTCCGTTCCGGCCGTCACGAACAGCGGCGCACCGTTCCCCGACCGGGAGCTCGTGATCTACCTCGCGTTCTCGGTGATCATCGCGACCCTCGTCTTCCAGGGTCTCTCGCTGCCTGCCGTGATCCGCCTGCTCGGGCTCGAGGCCGACGGGCTCGACGAGAAGGAAGAGGCCAAGGCGCGGATCAAGGCGGCGAAGGCTGCGCTCGCCCGCCTCGACGAGCTCGCGGGCGAGGACTGGGTGAACGACGACACGGCCGAGCGGATGCGCGGCGCCTACGGGTTCCGGATGCGGCGCTTCGCCGCGCGCTTCGACCAGGCCGACGACGGCGAGGTCGAGCTTCGCTCGCAGAGCTACCAGCGGCTTCGGCTCGAGCTCCTCACGGCCGAGCGGCAATCCCTCGTCGACCTGCGGCGCGAGGGCACGATCAGCGACGAGGTGATGCGCCGCGTCGAGCGGGACCTCGATCTCGAGATCTCGCGGCTCGACGTCACGCCCTGAGGCCGGCGGGGAGAGGCTTCAGCCTCTCCTCAGGGTTTCCCGGCCGCAGCCCGCCGCACGACCGTGATCCCGTAGGCGGCGCCGGAGTCGAACAGCTCGTCCGGGTCGACCTCGCCGACCCAGCCGAGGAAGTGACGCTCCGGATCGTCGTCGGTCGAGCCGTAGACCGCCGACCGCTCCTCGAGCGCGTCACCCGGCGGCCCGGCCGCGAGCTCCTCGAGCCGCCGCTCGGCCTCCTCGGCCGCGGGGCCTTCTGCGTATCCCTTCCCCATCAGGGCATTGTCGCACTTAGCGAGCTCTGTGGGAACTGCCGGCTCGGCGCGCGAGCACGAAGACGCCCGCTGCGGCTGCGAGGAAGACGACCTCGCCGAACGTGCAGGCGATCGTCCCGACCGTGTTGCCGGCGAAGAGCTGCGTGCGGCAGATCTCGATCACGAGCGCGCACCCGACGAGGAGCGCGGCCACGCGGTAGAGACCGATGCGTGCGGCGAGGGCCTTCATGCGGGGATGATTACCGCCTCGTGCGTCGTCATCGTCCGGCAGGCCGCCGCCGATCGCCGCACCCGCGAGCGCGAAGAGCACGTAGGCGATCCAGTGGACGCCGATCACGTCGGTCTGGACGCCGATCGCGAGCATCGCCACCCACGCCGCGCTCAGCCAGGCCGACCGGCGCCAGAGCGCGAGCAGGACGGCCGCCATCCAGGCGAGGAAGACGGCGAGGCCGGCGACGCCGATCTCGACCCCGAGCTCGGTGTATGTCGACTCACCGGCCTTGAGGTCGACGCCCGTTCGCGAGGCGCTGACACCCGCGTTGCCGAGCCCGAAGCCGAGCGGGTGGTGGATGACCGTGCGAATGCCCTCGCGGAGGTTGCGCAGGTGGCTCGCGGTCGAGGCATCCCCGGCGCTGAGCGGGTCGTCGCTGACGCCGGGATTCTGCTGGCCCTTGTCGCGCAGGTACTCGAGCTCGCGACTGCGTGTAGCTCGTCGAGGGGCCGATGTGCGGGAACGCCTTGACGAAGCCGACGCCGATCACGAGCGAGGCGACGGCGAGTGCGACCGGCAGGAACCGCCGCTGGGCCACCGCGAGGACGACGAGGCCGAGCGCCAGCGCGAGGTAGGCGGCGCGCGTGTGCGTCCAGAGCAGTCCGGCGTACGCGATCGCTCCGGCGGTCACGGTCCACCACGTTCGCCGCCGCGCGACGAGATAGAGGAGCACGATCACGAGGACGTAGGAGGTCGCGAGCGGGCTGAGGAAGCCCGAGACGAGCCGGCGGATCGGGTTGTTCTCGTCGCCGGTGTTGAAGATCCAGTTCTCGGGCAGCCCCGAGAGGCCCTTGTAGTCGAGCCCGAGCTGCTCCCTGAACCAGCCGGGCACGCCGGAGTCGCGCCACCACTGGAGCGGCACCAGGTAGACGTCGATCAGCCCCCAGACCGAGAGCGCGACCGCGACCCCGACGAGCGCGAGCGAGAGCCGGCGCCAGGACTGCGGCGTGAGGACGAGGAGGCGGCCGAGGAAGTAGGCGGCGACCGGGATCAGATCGTGGCGCGCGGCAAAGAGCTGACCGCGGTGGGTCGCGGCGCCGTCGAGCCAGCTCTGCGGCAGGAGCCAGTAGAGCAGCACGAACGCGGCGTACGCGAGCGCAAGCCGATCGGCCCAGAGCCGGAGCGGCACCGACCGCGCGGCGAGGAGCGCCACCGCGAGGGCGGCGGCGAGCAGCACGTCCTTCCAGGCGGCGACGACGTCGAGCGCCGCACCGCGGATGCCGGCATCCCACAGCTCCGCCATCACCAGGTTGTGCGCCGCGAGCCCGACGATCAGGACGGCGAGCGCGATCCGGGGGAAGCGCTCGCTCATGTGATCGCGACGAGCGTGAGGCCGAGGTTGACGATGCGCACCGGGCCGGGAAAGAGGCTGCGGAGGTCACCGCTCCCGAGCAGGTGGTTCTCGCGCGCCCACCCCTTGCCGGTCAGGTCGTAGGCACGATCGGAGGCCGCCCTCGGCAGCCAGTGGACGAGCGGCAGCCGGGTGTGCACCTCGATCGGGAACCAGCGGTTCGGGGTCGTGATGAACACCCGCCGGCCCACGCGCAGCGCCTCGGCGACGAACTGGCGCTGCCGCCCGATGTCGCCGACGTGCTCGATCACCGCATTCGAGAAGACGACGTCGAACGCCTGGTCGGGGAACGGGAGCGCACATGCATCCCCCGACACGTACGGGATCTGCGGGTAGTGGCTGCGGAAGCCGGCGCCGTCGTGCAGCCCGAGCGCCGTGATCCGGCCGGGCCACGGATAGAGCTCCTCGAAGAAGTTGTGCGTGCCGCACCCCGTGTGGCCGCCGTCGGCGCCGAAGCCGACCTCGTCGGCGCCCACGTCGAGCACCGTCGTCGCGGGCGTCGGGCGCAGCTCGTCGAGGAACAGCCGGAGCTTCCTCCGGCGCGAGCGGAGCGAGACGGCGTCGACGAGCCTCATCCGGGCGAAGGTACCGGGCAGGGCGGCGCTCCGCCCGGAGGAGATACCGTCAAGGACGATGATCGAGGACGTCGTCACCCCGACCGGCCCGTACCGCCTCCGCCTGATGTGCCGCAGCGGCACCTGGGACGGCCCGCTCGCCGACGGCTCGACCGCCACGGCCTGGCAGCGACCCGACGGCCGGGTCGTCGTCCGGGCGGCGACCGAGGCGGGCGTCACCCACGCCCGCTTCATGCTGGCCCTCGACGACGACACCTCGGGCTTCCACGCGCGCTTCGGGCGCGACCCGCTGCTCGGCCCCACCGCCCGCACGCTCGTCGGCTACCGGCCGCTCCGGCTCGCGACGGTGACGCATGCCGCCCTGCGCGCGATGTGCGGGCAGCTGATCGAGGCACGCCGCGCGATGATGATCGAGCGCGCGATCCTGCGCCGGCTCGGCGCCGCCGTCGCCACCCGCGAAGGCCTGTCCGCCGCTCAGCCCGGCCGACCTGCGCGCGGACGGCCTCGCGCTCTCACGCGCAACGACGCTCGTGCGGCTCGTGCGGTCGCTCGATCTCGAACGGCTGCGCGACCACGACACGGCGATCGTCCTGCAACGGCTCGGCCGCGAGCGCGGCATCGGCCCCTGGTCGGTCGGGGTGATCGCCCTCGAGGGCCTCGGCCGCTACGACCACGGGCTCGTCGGCGACCTCGGGCTGATCAAGCTCGTCTCCTCACTCGAGGGCCGCTGGGTCGAGGCCGTCGAGACCGCAGCCCTTCTCGCTCGCTACGAGGAGTGGCAAGGGCTCGCCGGCCAGATGCTGATGCTCGGCTGGTCGCGAGGCCTGATCCCGGGCGCCGATCCGGACCTCGGCCGCCGCACCCGGCTGCGCACGAACCGCGCCGCGTAACGGTCCGCTCTAGAATCGCCGCATGGCCGTGAACGAGCGACGGATCGCGGTACTCGGCGCCGGCAAGATCGGCGAGGCGCTCATCTCCGGGCTGCTCTCCTCCGGCTGGCGCACCCCGGGCGACATCGTCGCCTCGAGCCGGCGGGCCGAGCGCGTCACCGAGCTCCACGAGCGCCACGGCATCGTCGCCACGCTCTCGAACGACGAGGCGGTCATCGGCGCGGCCCTGGTCGTGATCGCCGTCAAGCCGCAGGACATCGAGTCGCTGCTCGGCGAGATCGGCCACCTGATCGCCGACGACCAGACCATCCTCTCGATCGCCGCCGCGATCCCGACGGCGACGATCGAGCGTCATCTCGCCCCCGGCGTGCCCGTCGTGCGGGCGATGCCGAACACGCCGTCGGTCGTTCACGAGGGCGTCGCGGGGCTCTGCGCAGGCGCCCACGCCGACGATGCCCACGTCACCCTTGCCGAGGAGGCTCTCGCCCACCTCGGCGCGGTCGTGCGCGTGCCGGAGAAGCTGATGGACGCGGTCACCGCCGTCTCCGGCTCCGGGCCTGCCTACTTCGCCCTCCTCGCGGAGGCGATGATCGAGGCCGGCCTCCTGCTCGGGCTCTCCCGTGAGATCTCGACGCAGCTCGTCGTCCAGACGATGCTCGGGACGGCGCAGCAGATGCGCGACCTGAAGATGCACCCGGTCGAGCTGCGCGAGATGGTCACCTCGCCCGGCGGCACCACGATCGCGGCGATCAGGGAGCTCGAGATCGCGGGCGTCCGCGCCGCGTTCCTGAACGCGATCCAGGCGGCGATGGTCCGCTCGCGCGAGCTCGCCTCCGGCGACGACGCCTAGGCGTCCCGACGCCAGGCTCAAGCCCGGCGTCGAGCAATGACGGCCTAAGACGAGGGAGGGGTCACGGGGAACCGTAGGTTCCCGGCTTCAGGATCCGCGCGCAGCGCGGCAGTAAACATCTCCCTGAGGATGCCGCGATACGCTTTCCATCGCGGCATCCTCAGGGAGGCCGGCGCCGCCCGCCGGCCTCCGTGTCTATGGTCACACACCGACGGCCGCTGTCAGGAGGAAGCGCTCTCCTCCGCGGCACGTTCACGGAGAGGAAAGCCGCGCCCGACGGTGAACCCGGCCGCAATGGCGCCCCGTCGGCGCCCTGACAGGAGGACGTGATGAACAAGGGCTCAATGGCGGGCTGGATCGGCTTCGCGGGAATCGTGATGCTGATCATCGGCTTCATCGACTTCTTCCAGGGCCTGATCGCCCTGTTCAAGGACGACTACTTCGTCGTCACGCAGTCCGGATTCCTCGCGATCAACCTCACCGGCTGGGGCTGGGTGATGATCATCTGGGGCGTGCTGCTCGTCCTGGCCGGCTTCGCGCTCCTCAGCGGGCAGTCCTGGGCACGGTGGTTCACGATCTTCGTCGTCGCCCTGAACTTCTTCGCGCAGCTCGGGTTCCTCGGCAACAGCCAGTACCCGCTGTGGGCACTGACCGCCCTCACGCTCAACATCATCGTGCTGTACGCGCTGACGGTGCGCTGGAGCGAGAGCGAAGCCGACCTCGTCGCCACCCGCTAGGCGGGACACCCGTGGAGGCCGTCGCGCGCTGCGGCGCGCGACGGCCTCTGCACCAACTCGACCGCCGTGTCCTTTCGCCCGTCCTCCCCACGCGATAGCCTCGCTCCGTGAGCGCGTTCCACCACACCGTCAAGACGGTCACGCCGTTCCACGATCGGTCGCGCCACAGCCGCCTGCTGAAGATCGCGCTCTGGCTCGTCGGCATCGCCGTGGTGCTCGTCATCTGCCACGCGGCCGGATTCGACGTGGTCGCGTGGTTCAGCCGGCTGTGGGACACGATGACGGAGATCTCGATCGGCTACATCGTCGTCGGGCTGAGCTTCCAGACGATCCAGACACTGCTGACGGCGCTCGCCTGGTACTTCATCCTCGCCGCCGGGTACCCGGACGGAGGCGTGCGCTACCGCGACATCCTGGCCGCGTATGCCGCGGGCGTCGCGATGAACGGGTTCCTGCCCGCCAACATCGGCACCATCGTCTCGCTGCTGATGTACGTCGCCTTGATCCGCGGCTCGACCTTCGCCGGAGTGCTCGGCGCAACCCTCGTCCAGAAGATCTTCTACACGGCGATCGGCGCGTTCGTCTACCTCTACCTCTTCCTCTCCGTTCCGGGCACGTTCGACCTGCAGCTCGGGATCGTCAACGACCATCGACTCCTCGTGCCGTTGCTGATCGTCGGCGCCATCGTCCTCGTCTACCTGCTGGTGAAGAAGTTCTGGCCCAAGGTCGAGAGGCTCTGGGAGCACGCGAAGCAGGGCGGCGCGATCCTCGCCAGCAAGCGCGACTACGTCGTCAAGGTGCTGCTCCCGTCGTTCGGCTCGTGGCTCGCGAAGCTCGCCGTGATCGGCGTCTTCCTCGCCGCCTACAACATCCCCGTGACCTTCCACACGATCATGTCGGTGATGGGCGGCAACTCGCTCGCCAACACCGTGTCGTTCACCCCGGGAGGCGTCGGCGTCACGCAGGCCGTGAACAGCGTCTCGCTCTCGAGCGTGACGAGCACGACGAACGCCGCCGCCTACTCGCTCGGCCAGCAGATCATCGTCACCGCCTGGAACTGCGTGTTCGCGCTCGTGCTGGTCGTCTGGGTCTTCGGCTGGACGGGCGGGAAGCAGCTCGTCGGGCAGTCCTACACCGGAGCCAAGGAGAAGGCGGCGGAGCAGTCGGCGGCCCACAAGGCCCGCAGGGCCGAGAAGAAGGCGGCCAAGCACTCCGGCGCCGACGCCTGATCCGCCGCCGTCCGTCCCGGTTCACCCGCAGTCGGATGACGACGGCAAGCCGACTCACGCCGTAGGGTGGGGCGTAGCCGACGCCGGGCCGGTTCCCCTCTTCGAGCAAGGAGCCAGCAGTGGTTGCAGCCAGCTATCCGTTCATGGACGTCCTCTGGTCCATGATCATCTTCTTCCTGTTCGTGATCTGGATCTGGATCCTGATCACGGTGTTCGCGGACATCTTCCGCCGCCGTGACATCGGGGGTGGCATGAAGGCGGTCTGGATCATCTTCGTGATCCTGCTGCCCTACCTCGGTGTCTTCATCTACCTCATCGCCGAGGGCCACCACATGGCCGAGCGCAATGCGGAGCAGATGCAGTCCGCGCAGAGCGCAGCAGGACGACTACATCAAGTCGGTCGCCGGCAGCTCGCCGGCCGACCAGATCGCGCAGGCCAAGTCGCTGCTCGACAGCGGCGCGATCACGCAGGCCGAGTTCGACGGCCTCAAGGCCAAGGCACTCAGCTAGGAACGCAACGGCGGGTCGCACCGAGTTCGGTGCGACCCGGCCCGAGCGTTGCGGAGTTTCACCACAAGGCTCACCGCGACACACCGGATCTGTGAGAGTGGACGGATCCCCCCGGGTCGGACCCGGTCATCTCGCTCGAACGGAGGCCGAACATGTGTCGTTGGCTCGCCTACTCGGGCTCGCCCGTGTTGCTGGAGGAGCTGCTCGTCAAGCCCGTCCACTCGCTGATCGACCAGAGCAAGCACTCGCGGCTCGGCGCGACGACCACGAACGGCGACGGGTTCGGCGTCGGCTGGTACGGCGCGCCCGACACGCCCGGCGTGTTCCACGGCACCGAGCCGGCCTGGAACGACCGCAACCTCCGCGACATCGCGGCCCACATCTCCTCGCCGCTCATCTTCGCCCACATTCGCGCCTCGACCGGCACGGCGGTCCAGGAGACGAACTGCCATCCGTTCCGCCACGAGCAACTGGCTCTGGATGCACAACGGCGCGATCCGCGACTTCCCGCGCGTCAAGCGAGACCTCGCGCTCGCGGTCGACCCCTCGCTCTACCCGCTGATCGAAGGCTCGACCGACTCGGAGCTGTTCTTCTTCCTCGCGCTCACGCTCGGGCTCGAGGACAACCCGCCGCTCGCCGTCGAGCGGGCCGTCGGCCTGATCGAGGAGACCGGCCGCCGCCACGACGTCGAGCACCCGATCCAGATGACGGTTGCGACGACGGACGGCGACAGCATCTGGGCCTTCCGGTACTCGAGCGAGCACGACTCGCGGTCGCTGTTCTTCAGCACCGAGGTGCAGACCCTCCGCCATCAGTACCCGGACAACCCCATCCTCCACGGCCTCTCCGACGAGACGCGCATCGTGCTCTCGGAGCCGCTCGGCGACCTCGCCGGGGCGTGGAACGCGGTGCCGGAGTCGAGCTGGGGCGTCGTCCAGCAGGGGCAGGACGAGCTGCACCCGTTCACGCCGCGGAGCGCAGCTCTGAGCAGCTCAGCGACCGACCACGCCTGAAAGGGGCAGCCGGTGGCGGCGTGCGGCCCCGGCCCGATCCTCACGGCGCGATCGTCACCCCTCGACGTCGCCGTCACGGCCGGTCATCAGCTCCGCCAGCGTCGGGATGTCGGCGCCGCCGCTGCGCCGGATCATGTCGGCCACGATGCCCGTCCAACCGGTCTGGTGCGAGGCGCCGAGGCCGGCGCCGTTGTCGCCGTGGAAGTACTCGTTGAAGAGGATGTTGTCCTTCCAGCGCGGGTCGCGCTGCAGCCGGTCGACCCGCCGAAGCACGGCCGCCGGCCGTCGGCGCCGACGAGGAAGAGCGAGATCAGCCGGCGGCGGAGGTCCTCGGCGATCTCGGCGAGCGGTGGCTGCTCCCCGAGCCGGTCGGGTACTCGAGCTTCAGCTCGTCGCCGAAGAAGCGGGCGTAGCGGTCCAGCGCGTTGACCACGAGGTAGTTGAGCGGGAACCAGATCGGCCCGCGCCAGTTCGAGTTGCCGCCGAACATCGCGGTCGTCGACTCGGCCGGCTCGTAGTCGATCGTCGCCCGGATGCCCTCGACCGTCGAGCTCGTACGGGTGCTCGGGTGGTAGGCGCGAGACGCGCCCGCAGGCCGTAGGGCGAGAGGAACGCATCCTCGTCGAACAGCTGCTCGAACACCCGCAGCAGGTGCTCGATCCCGACGACGCCGAGCAGCAGCCGCCGGTCGCCGGGCCGCCGCGCAGGACGCCCGGCCTCGGCCGCGTGATGCTCGAGCCGACGTCGCGGCGCTCGAGCAGCCGGGCGAACCGCTTGCCCGACCGCTGCGCGCGCCTCGAGCATCGGCTCGTCGATGACGACGACGGCCAGCAGCGGGAGGATGCCCACCATCGACCGCACCTTCACCGGCACGACCGGCCGTCGGGCGTCGACCAGCCGGTCGTAGTAGAAGCCGTCCTCGTCGTCCCAGATGCCCTGCTCGTCGGATGCGCCTCGGGATGAGGGCGAAGTGCTCGAGGAACTTCAGCACGAGGTCGGTCGCCGGGCCGGCCCGGAGCGGTTCAGGATCGCGGCGATCGCCGCCATGCTGAGCGCGTAGAACGCCATCCAGCCGGTCGCGTCCGACTGCTCCAGCGTGCCGCCGACCGGCAGGTGCGAGCGGTCGATCGGGCCGATGTTGTCGAGCCCGAGGAAGCCGCCCTCGAAGACGTTGTTGCCGTCCTCGTCCTCGCGGTTCACCCACCAGGTGAAGTTGACGAGCAGCTTGTCGAAGATCCGGCTCAGGAAGTCGATGTCACGGCCGCCGTCGATGGCGAAGACCTCGAGCGCCGCCCACGCCTGGACCGGCGGGTTGACGTCGTCGAAGTCCCACTCGTACGCCGGCAGCGCGCCGTTCGGGTGCTGGAACCACTCGCGGCACAGCAGGATAGCTGGTACTTGGCGAACGCCGGGTCGACGTGCGCCAGCGCGACGCAGTGGAACGCCATGTCCCAGGCCGCGAACCACGGGTACTCCCACTTGTCGGGCATCGACATGATGTCGAAGGCGTCGAAGTTGCGCCAGCGGGCGTTGCGGCCCGTCGAGCCGGGACGCCGGCGGCGGCGGCTGGGTCGGGTCGCCGTCGAGCCAGCGCTCGACGTCGTAGTCGTAGAGCTGCTTGCTCCACAGCATCCCGGCGAAGGCCTGGCGCATCACCTGCGCCTCGTCGGCCGACGCGGCCGCGGGCGTCAGCTCGGCGTAGAACTCGTCGGCCTCGGCTCGCCGCGTCGCACGACCTCGTCGAAGTCCGCGCCCACGGCGCGGCTCGACGCGGCTGCCCGCCGGCCGCAGTCGCAGGCGCAGCTCCACCGTGGCGCCGGCGGCGACCTCGACGCGGTACCAGTACGCCGCCTTGGTCCCGCGCCGTCGGGGTTGACCGTGGCGGCGCCGCGCGACGACGTGGTCGTTGATGCCGTCCTTCGGGAACGGCGGGCCGGGGCTGCCGTAGAGCCGCTCGTCGTTCGTCTCGTTCTCACAGAAGAGCGAGCTCCGGCGCGGTGCCGTCGGGGCCGGCCCGGCGACGCAGCTCGAGCGCGCCGAGGAACGGGTGGTCGATCGTCGACGGCGCCGTCGCCGCGGCCCGAGCTCCGGCTTCGTCGCGTCCACGTCCCAGGACCACGTGTTGCGGAACCACGCGGTCGGCAGCACGTGCAGCGTCGTCGGCGTCGGGGCCGGCGTTGGTGACCCGCACCGTCATGAGCAGGTCGTGCGGGTCGGCCTTGGCGTAGTCGACCTCGACGATCCAGTAGCGGTCGTCGTCGAACGCGCCCGGTGTCGAGCAGCTCGTACTCCGGGTCGAGCTGGCCCCGCGCGGCCGTTCTCGTCGACGAGGTCCTCGTACGGGAAGGCCCCTGCGGGTAGTGGTAGCGCCAGCGGTTCCAGGCGTGGCTGGGCAGGCGTCGAGGTACCACCAGTACTCCTTGGCGTCCTCGCCGTGGTTGCCCTGCGCGCCGGTCAGCCCGAAGATCCGCTCCTTCAGGATCGGGTCGCGCCCGTTCCAGAGCGCGAGGCCAGGCAGAGCCGCTGCTCGACGTCGCGGAAGCCGGCCAGCCCGTCCTCGCCCCAGCGGTAGGCGCGCGAGCGGGCGTGGTCGTGGGGGAAGTAGTCCCAGGCCGTCGCCGTCGGCGCTGTAGTCCTCGCGCACCGTGCCCCACTGGCGCTCGCTGAGGTACGGGCCCCAGAGGTACCAGTCGGACGCCTGGCGGAGGCCGTTCTCGAGCGCCCGAGGCCTCGCGACCCGGCGCGACTCGGCGCCTCCAGGGTGGAGCATTCGTGCCGTTGCCCGCCATGCACCGACTCTAGCCTTGCGGCTAGGAGCCTGAATCGCCGGCACGGGACCGTGGATCAAGGGGTGACCCTCGCGCTTCGGGGCCTCCCTTCTTCGCGAGTCGGTCAATACTCCTGGTCGCTCACCTCGGGGCCTGGCGCGCCCTCCCTCGCCAACGATGCGGATCGCGACGAGCGGGAACACGAGCACCGACAGCATCCCCGCCCCGATCAGCGACGCGCCGACCTGTGAGGTGATCGCGCCACGGTCGGCGCCGATGCCGACGATGGCCACGATCAGGGGCAACCCGGTTGCGCCGAACAGCGCCAGCCCCACCGTCTCGCGGGTCGGGAGCTGCCGTAGCCAGAGCAGCGCCGATGCACCCCGAACGACGACGAGCAGGCGCGAGGAAGAGCGCCGCCAGGCCCATGCCCGTCGCGCTGAGCAGGCTGTCGATGTCGAACGTCATGCCCGGTGACGACGAAGTAGATCGGGATCAGGAACCCGAACCCGATTCCCTCGAGCCGGAGCCTCACGGTCGCGCCCGACGGCCCAGTCGAGTGCTATGCCGGCGATGACGCCGGCCGCGAACGCGCCGAGCACGAAATCGAACCCGACGTCGCGAGCAAGGAGCACGAGCGCCGCGAGCAGCAACAGCGCGAGCCTCACCGCCGCCTGGCCCGTTGTCATCAGCGTCGCCTGCAGCACCCCGACGATCCGCGGCGGGCGCGATCGCAGCGCCACCGACGGCTCCGAGCGCGACAACGCCGCCGAACAGGACCAGGAGGACGATCTCCTGGCCGGCGCCGTACGTGCCCGTCAGGAAGATCGAGATGACCACGATCGGCCAGAACTCTCCCGCGACGCCGGTCCCGAGCACCGCCCTGCCGAGCGGCGTCGTCGATCAGCCCCGCATCCGAGAGGATCGGCACGAGCGTCCCGAGCGCCGTCGTCGCAAGCGCGATCCCGAGCAGCCACCACGACGCGTCGACCCCGGCGTGCTCGAGCACGATCCCGACGCGTGAGACCGAGGGCGAGCGAGATCGCCCAGCCGCCGCTGCCGCGCGCGACAGCCCGCCGCGGCACCTTCTTCTCGATCACCTCGAGACCCGCGAAGAAGAAGAGGAACGCGAGCCCGAGGTTCTCGAGGAAGAGCGAGTAGGCATCCGACGCTCGCCCAGCCGAGCACCTCCGGCCCGATCACGATTCCGAGCACGATCTCGACGACGACGGTCGGCAGGACGAGCGTCCGGTGCAGGCGGGAGACGAGGGCCGCGAGGCTCGAGGCGGCGAGCACGAGCACGAGCGAGTCGAGGTCGGGCGGCGCCATTGTCAAAACGAGAGGCGCGCTCATGCTCGCGCGGAGCCTAACCCGTTGCCAACGACCGCACCACGTTCTAGGCTTCGCGCGTGGCTGCAGCACTCGCATTGATCGCGGCATTCTGCTTCGCGCTCGCGGCGACGCTCCAGCAGCGCGGCTCGCTGAACTCTGCCGACGATCTCGCTCGCCGACCCGAAGTCGCTCGTTCGGCTCGCGGGCAACGTGACCTGGCTCGTCGGCACCCTCGTGCTGTTCACCGGCTACCTGTTCCAGGCCGGCGCGCTCGACCGCGGCCGGCTCGTCGTGATCCAGCCGCTGCTCGTCACGACGATCGTCTTCGCCCTCCCGCTCGGCTACTTCCTGACGAAGCAGCACGTCGGCCGGCGCGAGGTGATCGGCGCGATCGTGATCCTCTTCGGGCTCGCGCTGTTCGTCTACTTCGGCGACCCGGCGGGCGGCAACGAGAACGCGCCGAACAGCGAGTGGGTGATCGCCTTCGCGCGTCCTCGGCGCCATCTCCGCCGCTGCTGTTCGTGTTCGGCCGCGGCGGCGACCTCTCGATGAAGGCGGCCGTGTACGGCACCGTCGCCGGGATCATGTTCGGGCTCTCGTCCGCGCTGACGAAGCCGACGCTGACTACCTGCACGAGAGCGTCGGCACGATGCTCTCGCACTGGGAGTGCTACGCGCTCGCGATCGCCGGCATCGGCGGCTTCGTCCTGCAGCAGGTGTCGCTCGGCACCGGACGCCTGGCGCCGTCGGTCGCGACCGTCTCGGTCGCGAACCCCATCGTCGGCATCCTGATCGGGGTCCTGCTCCTCGACGAGCGCCTCAGCCGGCCCGACCTGGCACGTCGTCCTCGCCGTGATCGGGCTCGCGCTCGCGCTCGTCGGCGCGGTCGTGATCTCGCTCGCGCACGAGGCCGCCAAGGAAGAGCCGTCGCCGGCGGCCGACGTCGCCGAAGGCTCCGTCGCGCCGGCCTGACGGCGCCGATGATCGGCGCGTCGTCCGGCGCTGAAGCACGCGCCGCGGTCGGATAGGGTGAACGATGCATCCGACTGGCGCTCACGGAGGGAGGGTTGACGTATGAGCTGGACTGAGGAGGATTCGACGATGGCTTCTGACACCGATCAGCACGAGAACGGCACCGGCGACGACGGCGCGCCACCGAAGCGCCCGACGCTCCAGCGGGTCGAGCACTTCACGCCGGCCGAGCGAGCAGCCCGCGGCAAGGCGACGCGCGCGGAGGTATCGCGCGCCTCCCACGGCGAGCTGGGAGCCGGCCCTGCACCGCCCCGACCCGGTCGAGCTGCTCGAGGAGCAGGCGCAGACGCGCGTGCCCGAGCTCGTCCCGATCCGCTACGGCCGGATGCTCGTCTCGCCGTTCACGTTCTATCGCGGCGCCGCGTACCTGATGGCGTCGGATCTCGCGGCGGGCCCGCGCACCGGGCTCCACACCCAGCTCTGCGGCGATGCCCACCTGTCGAACTTCGGCGGCTTCGCCGCGCCCGACCGCCAGATCGTCTTCAGCCTCAACGACTTCGACGAGACGCTCCCCGGCCCGTTCGAGTGGGACGTCAAGCGGCTCGCGGCGAGCTTCGCCGTCGCCGGGCGCGACCGCGGCTTCGACGAGAAGCAGCGCGACGCGATCAACCAGAGGTCGGCCGCGTCGTACCGCGAGAACATCCGCGCGTTCGCCGCGATGCGCAACCTCGACATCTGGTACTCGCGCATCGACGTCGACGACCTGCTCGCCACGCGTCAACCGGAGCTGAAGCAAAGGACGCCAAGGCAGAGAAGCGGCTCGAGGCGAACGTCGCCAAGGGCCGAACGAAGGACAGCATCAAGGCGTTCGGCAAGCTGACGGAGGTGGTCGACGGCGAGCTGCGGATCGTCGGCGATCCGCCGCTGATCGTGCCGATCGAGGAAGTCCACGCCGAGCACGTCGACCAGATGGAGGAGTTCCTCCGTGGCGTGATCCGCTCGTATCGGCGCACGCTCGCGGGCGACCGGCGCAAGCTGCTCGAACGCTTCCGCTACGTCCATGCGGCCCGCAAGGTGGTCGGGGTCGGCAGCGTCGGCACGCGGGCCTGGATCTGCCTCATGCTCGGCCGCGACGACCAGGACCCGCTGTTCCTCCAGTTCAAGGAGGCGCAGCCGTCGGTGCTGGAGCCGTTCCTCGGCCGCAGCGAGTACGCGAACAGCGGCCAGCGGGTCGTCGAGGGCCAGCGGCTCACGCAGGCGGCGAGCGACATCATGCTCGGCTGGATCAAGGTCGATGCGCCGGACGGCGTCAAGCGCGACTTCTACGTCCGCCAGCTCTGGGACGCGAAGATGTCGGCGCTGGTCGAGTTCATGGAGCCGCGCGCGATGGCGCCTACGCACAGGTCTGCGGCACGGAGCTCGCCCGCGCGCACGCGCGCGCCGGCGACGGCATCGCGATCGCGAGCTACCTCGGCAACGGCGACACCTTCGACCGGGCGATCGCCCAGTTCGCGGAGTCCTACGCCGACCAGAACGAGCGTGACTACGCGGCGCTGAAGACCGCGGTCGAGGTCGGCCGGGTGCACGCGGAGTTCGGCCTCTAGAGCGGATCGGGCCCGTGCGTCGTCGTCTGCGGGATGACGCACGGGCCGACCGATCCCCTAGGCTTACGCCGATGTCGAAGCGTCTTGCCCTCGACCGCGGCCGTTGCCGTCGTGTGCGCTCCTCGCCGCCGGCTGCGGCTCGAGCGACGACGCGAGCGACACGACGCCCACGACCGAGTGGGCCGACGGCCTCTGCTCGTCGATCACGACCTGGCAGTCCGAGATCACGACGATCATCGACTCGCTGAAGGGCGGCAACCTCACGCAGGACTCGCTCACGGCCGCGGTCGATGACGCAGAGGAAGCGACCAGGAACTTCACGACGAGCCTGAAGGGCCTCGGCCGGCCGGACACCGACGCAGGGCAGCAGGCCCAGGACTCGGTCAACGAGCTGACGACCCAGATCGACGACGACATGACGAAGATCCAGGACGCGGTCTCGAACGCGTCCGGCGTCGCGGGGGTCCTTGCCGCCGTGCCGACGATCACGAGCACGATCCAGTCGGCCGGCAACCAGGTCGCCGACACGATCTCGGGCTTCGAGGAGCTCGACGCCAAGGGCGAGCTCGAGAGCGCGTTCAAGGACGCAGACAGCTGCAAGACCTGACCGCCGGCAGCTGACCGAAGGACATGAGATGAAGAGCGAAACACGCACCGAGCTGATGGCCATCCCGATCGTCGCGATCGTCTTCGTGGTCGGCATCTTCTTGCTCGCGCCTCGGTGGCCGGAGCATGGGCCTGGGTCCTCATCGGCGCCGGCGCCCTCGGCCTGCTCGTGTTCCTCGCGGTGCACTACTCGCGCCGCAACCCGCATCCCGCGCTCCCGTCGCCGGCGCCCGAGCCGCTCGCTCCGGCGCCGGCAGACGACACCTTCCGGGTGCTCGTGATCGCCGACGAGAGCTGCGTCGACCCCGGTTTCCCGGCCAAGCTCGCCGCCCACGCCAACGGCCGCACGATCGAGGCGCTCGTGATCGCACCGGCGATCGGCTCGTGGCTCGGACGCTGGACGAACGACGAGTCGGCGCACGTCGACGCCCGCAAGCACCTCGACGAAACGGTCACCGCCCTCGCCCGCGCCGGGATCACGGCGATGGGCGAGACGGGTGCGGACGACCCGATCCAGGCGACCGACGACGGCCTGCGCGAGTTCGCCGCCAACGAGATCGTCTTCGTCACGAAGCCGGGCACGAGCACCGACTGGGTCGAGGAGGGCGTGATCGAGACGGCGACAGAAGCGATACGCGTCCCGGTCACGCACATCGCTCTCCCGGCCGGCTAGCGCCTGCCGGTCCGGCGGGCACGGGAGGCACCGTGAGACGTCGCGACTACATCGGCCCGGCGATGTGCGCCCTCGGCGCCGCCTGCATGCTGGCCGCACTCGCGGTCGATCTCGGCAGCACCGCGGCCAAGGTCTTCATGGTCGCGGCCGCAGTGCTCTTCATTCCCGGCGCCTACGCGACGCTGATCGTCGTGCGCCGGATCGCAGGGCCTCCGAACTGAGCCTCCGTCCGCAGGGATGAGGCGAGATCGTCCCTCGGGACCATTGATACGGTGCGCAGGGAGGCTGTAGGTTTGCGCCCGATGTTGTTCCGACGACCGCACGTGCCGAACGAAACAATCGACGGAGGTCTCGATGCGCATCGCTGTAGGACTCATGATCATTGTCGGAGCACTCGCCGTATCAGGGGTGGCTCAGGCTGCGAACTGGCAGGTCGCAGCCGGCGAGCAGGCTCGCCCACCCGCAGGCACCCCGAAGGGCACCACGCTCGACGCGTTCTTCCCGTCGAAGCTGGTGATCAGCGCCGGCGACTCGGTGACGTTCTCGAGCGCCACCTTCCACACGGTCACGTACACGGGCGGCAAGGCACCCGCCGCGCCTCTTCATCCCCGACCCGGCCAAGTCCATGTACTCGGGGCTCAACGACGCAGCCGGCACGCCGTTCTACTTCAACGGGCTCCCGAAGCTCATCTACAACCCCGCCGCGTTCGCGCCCGCAGGCGGCAAGACCATCACCGCAGGAGTCGCGGCCTCGAGCGGCGTGCTCTCGCCGGCCGGGCCCAAGGCGCCGCCCGCGAAGGTGACCTACACCTTCCCCAAGGTGGGCATGTTCCAGCTGATCTGCAACGTCCATCCCGGGATGAAGGCCACCGTGACGGTGAAGCCGTCCGGGGCGCCGGTTCCCCTCAGCCCGCCCCAGGTGACGGCCAAGGCCCTGACCGAGACGTCGGCGGCGTGGGCCAAGGCGAAGCCCCTGGCGGCGGCACCGGTGCCGGCGAACACCGTCTACGCGGGCGTCGGGAGCACGACCGCGATCCTCGGGTTCTTCCCGCACGTGCTGAAGGTCAAGGCGGGCACGACGGTCAACTTCGTCAACCGGTCGCCGAGCGAGGTCCACAACGTCGACGTTCGGCCCGGAGAAGTACCTGCTCGCATTCTCCAAGAAGACCGATCTGCTCCCGGCCGGCCCGGGCAGCCCGAACCAGGTCACGCCGCTCTACCCGTTCGGCTCGGAGCCGAAGGGCGGCTACACGTACGACGGCAAGAACCACGGCAACGGGTTCCTGTCGACGCCGCTCACCGCGGGCTCGCCACTCGTGCCGCTGCCGCGCGCGGCGAAGGTGACGTTCACGGCTGCCGGGCACGTTCAAGTACATCTGCTTCCTCCACGGGAGCGACATGGCCGGAACGGTGATCGTCACGCCGTGAGGACCGCCTGGTGAGAAGCATCGGGTAACCGAGGGTCAGGAGTGCTCGCACTCCTGACCCTCGCTCTGTCGACGGTCGCCATCGCCGCCGCGGGGCTGATCACGCATGTGGTCGGCGCCGCGGCGGCCGATGCGCCGCGCGCCAGCGCATGTCGTCGAGGTCTGGGTCGCGGCCGTTCCCGTCACCTGGAACGTCGTCCCGAACGGCCACGACGCGATCGGCCATATGGAGTTCGCAGCCCTCCGAGACGACCTTCCGCACGGTCGTCTACCGCGAGTTCACGCGCGACTTCGCCAAGCCGATCCCGAATGCAGCCGGGAATCGCGGCATCCAGGGGCCGCTGATCCACGCGCGCGTCGGCGACACGATCCTCGTCCACTTCCGGAACCTCGACACGACCTTCAACCGGCCGCACTCGATGCACTTCCACGGCGTGCACTACCGCTTCGGCTCCGACGGCTCCTACATCCCCGGCTTCTCCGGCCCGGGTGCCAACGTCAAGCCCGGTCAGACGTTCACCTACCGGCTCGTCGCCGGGCCGGATTCCGCCGGCGTCTGGCCGTACCACGACCACTCGCCGTCGATGATGGACTCGATCGAGGGCGGCCTCTACGGCGCGCTGTCCATCCTCGCGCCGGGCGAGAAGGCGCCCGACCGCGAGTTCGTCGTCTACCTCGAGTCGCAGCAGGGCTTCATGACGATCAACGGCCGGGCGTTCGTCGGCAACACCCCGGTCTTCCGCGCCAGGGTCGGGCGAGACGGTGCAGTGGGACGTGCTGTCGCTCGGCGACGACTTCCACACCTTCCACGTCCACGGCCATCGCTGGCGCACGCCCGACGGCGCCGTCCGCGACACGCAGGTGATCGGCCCGGCCGAGAGCTACAAGATCCGCTGGCGCGAGGACGCCCCCGGCACCTGGCTCTACCACTGCCATGTCGAGAGCCACATGATGAACGGCATGATCGGCATCTACCGGGTGACGCGGTGAGGATCGGGCCCGGCACGTCGCTCGCATCGTCGTCGCGCTCTGCGTGCTCGCGGCGGCCGGCAGCGCGGGTGCGGCCGACGCGCCGACGAGTGACGTCTCGATTCCCGGCAAGCTCTTCGAGCCCGCGCGGATCACGGTCCTGCTCGGGACGACGGTGACGTGGCGCAACGGCGACGCCTCGAACCACACGGTGACGTCCGAGGGCGACACGTTCGACTCGGGCTACCTCGCGCCGGGCGGCAGCTTCTCGTACACGTTCGCGAAGCAGGGCCACTACGCGTACGAGTGCCTCATCCACAAGTTCATGAAGGGCACGGTCGACGTCTTCTCGCTCGTCCTCACGGGACCGGAGAACCCGGTCCTCGTCGGCCGGCAGGTCGTCGTCGCGGGGCTCGCCCCGGCCGGGACGGGAGCGGTGACGCTGCTCCCGGCTCGGCGGGGGCGAGCCTCCGCGCACCGTCAAGGCGCGGCCCGACGGCAGCTTCACGGTGCGCTTCCGGGCGACGGCGCCGGGCACGTACCGCGCCTCGGCCGGCCGCGCCGCCAGCCCGCTCGTCAGGATCGGCGTCGTCCCGCGCGTCAGCATCACGCATACCGCGACGACGGTCGCCGTCGCGACCGTGCCGGCGCGGGTCGGTGCGCGCGTCGCCCTCCAGACCTACGACCGTGATCACTTCACCTGGCGGACGGTCGCGCACACCCGGCTCGACGCGCGGCTCGCGGGCACGGCTCCCGATCCCGGCCGCGAGACCGCTCCGGATCCGCGTCGTCGTTCGCGGCGAGGCAGGCTGGTCCGATGCTGCTTCACCGGTGATCGCGCTCGCCCGTCGATCTTGATTTAGCCACCACTAAACAAGCCGCTAGGATTCGACGGTGCCCACTTCCGCTCCTCCCGGCGGGCGTCGCTCCCGCCTGATCCAGCCCGTCGAGCCGGGCTCGCTCGTCGTCGGTGCCGAGGAGGCGCTGCCCGGCGAGGCGGTCGTGCTCAGGGCCGCGGAGCGCTCGCTCAGCGGTGAGCGGCGCGGGATCCGCCGGTACACGCCCTTCCTCGGACCGGCCTTCATCGCCTCCGTGGCCTACGTCGACCCGGGCAACTTCGCCACCAACATGGCCGGCGGCGCGAAGTTCGGCTACCTGCTGCTCTGGGTCGTGCTCGTCGCCAACCTGATGGCGATGCTGATCCAGTCGATGAGCGCCAAGCTCGGGATCGCGACCGGGATGAACCTGCCCGAGGTCTGCCGCGACCGGTTCTCGCGCCGGGCGACGTTCGGGCTCTGGGTCCAGGCCGAGCTGATCGCGATGGCAACGGACATCGCGGAGTTCGTCGGCGCCGCGATCGGGATCAACCTGCTGACGGGCCTGCCGCTCTTCCCCGCCGCACTGCTCGTGGGCGTCGCCGCGTTCTTCATCCTCGGCCTGCAGAGCCGCGGCTTCCGCAAGCTCGAAGTGGTGATCGCCTCGTTCGTGGGGGTGATCGTGATCGCGTTCGGCTTCCAGATGTTCCGCTCGGGGCCGTCCTGGCCCGGGCGTCGGCGCACGGCCTGCTCATCCCCGGCTTCGACGGCACGGAGAGCGTGCTCCTCGCCGTCGGCATCCTCGGCGCGACGTGCATGCCGCACGTCATCTACCTGCACTCGGCGCTGACTCAGCGGCGCATCGTCGGCGCGACGCCCGCGGCCCGCAAGAAGATCTTCCGCTTCGAGATGGTCGACGTCGTGATCGCGATGACGATCGCGGGCCTGATCAACATGAGCATGCTGATCACCGCAGCGGCGGTCTTCCATTCGCGCGGCCTCGACGACGTCGGCGACGACCTCAACGCCGTCTACGACGGCCTCGATCAGTACGTCGGCTCGAGCGCCGCTGCGATGTTCGGCATCGCCCTGCTCGCCTCGGGGCTCTCGTCGTCGAGCGTCGGCACGATGGCCGGCCAGGTCGTGATGCAGGGCTTCATCCAGCGCCAGATCCCGCTCTGGCTGCGGCGCACGATCACGATGATCCCCGCCCTCGTGATCATCGCGATCGGCGTCAACCCCTCGAAGGCGCTGATCCTGAGCCAGGTCGTGCTCTCGTTCGGCATTCCGTTCGCGCTCATCCCGCTCGTCATGTTCTGCCGCAACCGGTCGCTGATGGGAACGCTCGTCAACCGCCGCTCGACGACGGTGGCAGCGGTGATCGTGACGATCATCATCGTCTCGCTGAACGCGTTCCTGCTCGAGCAGACGCTGCTCGCCTAGACTGCGGCGCAGCGACAGTCAGGCCTCACCCCGTGCCAGGCGGCGAGGATCTCGGCCTCCCGCTCCGGATCGAGGCCGATGCCGGGCTTGACCTCGGTCTCGGCGAGCGTCGCCGCGACCGTGTCGTCGATCGGTCTGAACGTCAACCCCGCCCCGATCGCCTTGCGCACGTCGACGCTCGCCCACGCGGCCCACTCCGGATCGTCTCCCGCCCAGAGCGGCAGCTCGCTCTCGAGCCCCTGCTCCGCGAGAAACGCGTCGTCGACGACCTCGACGTTGAGGTCGGTGTCGCTCGCGCTCGCAGCGGCCTCGACGAGATCGAGCATCGTGATCGGTGGCACCGGCCCCGTCGCGTTGAAGATGCCCGTCAGCGGCGAGCGCGCCCGCAGGAGCAGGAACTCGGCGAGGTCGCGCGTGTCGATCGCCTGGAACGCCCGCGCCAGCGTGGCCGGGACGATCATCTCGCCCCCGCGCGCGGCGCGATGCGCCCACCACGGGAACCGGCCGGTGTGGTCGTACGGCCCGATCACGAAGCCCGGCCGCACGATCGTCCGCCTGCTCACCGAACACCTCGGTCACGACCCGCTCGCAGAGCACCTTCAGCCCGCCGTAGGTGCCGCCGTCGATCTCCTCCGTCGTCTCGTCCTCCAGCGTGGCGAGCGCCCCGTCCTCGTCCTGCGGCGCGGCGAGGCTGGCGTAGACGGAGATCGTCGAGACGAAGACGTACCGGCTCGACCCGGTCGCGCAGTGCAGTCGCGGCGTCGCCGACGAGCCGCGGGACGTAGCCCGACACGTCGAGGCAGGCGTCCCAGCTGCGGCCGTCGAGCGCGCCGAGGCCCCCGTCGCGGTCGCCGATGACGTGCTCGACCTCCGGGAAGATCCCGGGGTTCGTGCGGCCGCGGTGGAAGAGCGTCAGCTCGTCGCCGGCGGCGAGCGCCGACTCGACGAACGCGCGGCCGACGAACTGGGTGCCGCCGAGAACGAGGATCTTCATACGAGCTCCGCCACCCCGGCGAGGAGGCGGTCGACCTCTTCCTCGGTGTTGTAGTGCACGAAGCCGGCCCGGACGGCGCCCATCCACTCGTCGAGGCCGAGCCGCCGCATCGTCTCGAGCGCGTAGTAGTTACCCCACCACACGGCGACCTCGTGCTTGTCGGCGAGGTGCGTCGCGACCTCCTCGGAGGTGCGGCCGGGAACGTTGAAGCAGAACGTCGGCACGCGGCCCTCCATCGTCGGCAGGCCGTAGAGGTCGACGCCATCGGCGAGCCCGTCGAGGAAGCGCTGCCCGAGCCCGCGCTCGTGGGCGAGCATCGCCTCCCAGCCGATCGAGTCGACGTAGTCGACCGCGGCGACGAAGCCGGCGAGCAGCTCGTGCTGGCACGTGCCGAGCTCGTAGCGATGGCCGACGGGCTCGTCCGCTGCCGGACGCACCTTGTACGGCCGCCACGATCCGATCAGGTCCTTCTTGCCGAACGCCATCCCCATGTGCGGCCCGTAGAACTTGTACGGCGAGCACAGGAGCACGTCGACGTCCCAGGCGGTCACGTCGATCGGGCCGTGCGGGCCGTAGTGGACGGCGTCGGCCCAGGCGAGCGCGCCGACGCTGTGCGCGAGCTCGACGATGCGCTTCACATCGGGCGCGGTGCCGACCGAGTTGGCCGCCACCGGGAACGCGACGACGCGGGTGCGATCGTTGAGCTGCGACTCGAGGCTGTCGTAGTCGAGCGAGAGATCGTCGTGCACGTCGACCTGGCGAACGACGACGCCGAGGTCGTCCTGGAGCGCGAGCCACGGCGCCACGTTGCCGTCGTGGTCGAGCCGGGTCACGAGCACCTCGTCGCCCGCCTTCAGCTCGCGGGCGAATGCGCGCGTGAGGAGGAAGTTGAGCGAGGTCATGCTCTGGCCGAACGCCACCTCGTCGCCCGAGCAGCCGAGGAACGAGCCGGCCTTCTCGTGGGCGAGATCGACGAGCGCGCTCGTCCGGCGCGAGGTCTCGTAGGGCGCGCCGACGTTCGCGTTGTCGTGCTTGAGGTAGCCGGCGATCGCGTCGATCACCTCATCGGGCACCTGCGTCCCGCCGGGGCCGTCGAAGAACGCGAGCCGGCGCTGTAGCGCCGTGAAGCGTGAACGCACAGCAGTGACATCGAGCAATGTGGCACTCAAGAGAAGTCCTCTCCGTTGACGGTCCAGTGATAGTCAGGCGTGATGGTGAGCGACGCAGCGATGAAGCAGTCTCGCTCACCTTTCATGATCAGCGCGCGCACCGCGTCGGCGTCGGGCGCGGGCTCGATGGTCACCTCGAGGTCGAGGCGAATCTTCGACCATGGCCCAGCGCCCGTCCTCCTCGCGCCGGGTGACGACGGCGTGGGCCATGCCGCTCGAAACCGGCTCGTGACCCGCCCGGCGGGCGTGGTAGCGGAAGCTCGTGAGGACGCACCGGCAGAGCCCCGTGAGGACGAGATGCTCGGGCGACCACTCCTTCTCCTCGTTCGCGAATCGTGGTCTCGCCGAGCGGGCTCGTGGCCGTCCACGCGTCATCGAGTACGACGTCGTACGTAAACGTGCGGGCTCGAACGCTCACCGTCCGAGCCTATACGCCTCGAGGTCCGTCCGGACCGTCGCCTAGCGTTCCGCCCATGGAACAGCGGTTGAGGCCGTTGAGCGAGGAGGAGTGCTACCTCCGCTGCTACGGCTGGCTGGGGTCCGACGACACGCGTCAAGGTCGTCGCAGCCGGTCAAACCCCACGAATCTGAGTCCCCTTCGGCACTCACCGAGCGCATTCGCCTGGCGTTCGAGGCGCGGCTCGAGGCCCGCGAGCCCGAAGCCGCATAGCCGCCGGCCCGCCCACGCCCTCCGCCGTCCCGGATGTGCTCGCACCCGGGCTCGCCGTCGTGTTCTGCGGCATCAACCCGGGCCGCTTCTCCGACGCGGCGAACGCGCACTTCGCGAACCCGCGCAACGACTTCTGGCGCCTGCTCCACGCCGCAGGGCTGACGCCGCGGCTGCTCGATCCCTCCGAGCAGTTCGACCTGCTCCCGCTCGGGATCGGCGTCACCAACGCCGCCTACCGCACCACACCCGGCTCGGGCGACCTCCGTGCGGGCGACTTCGCCGGCAGCGCCGAGCGGCTCGAGGAGCTCGCCCGCGAGCTTCGGCCCGGCGTGATCGCGTTCGTCGGCAAGGAGGCGTACCGCGGCCCGTTCCGCGAGCGGCCCGAGCACGGCCTGCAGGAGCGCCGGCTCGGGGAGACGGCGCTGTTCGTGCTCCCGTCGACCTCGCCCGCGAACGCAGCCGTCCCCTGGGAGGAACGGCTGCGTTGGTTCGAGGCGCTGGCCGAGTTGGTCGGTGCCGGCTCGCCGCCAGGCTGAGGTGGGTCGGTGCTACGGCGTCGCGCTGCAGTTCTTCGTCACCCACGCCGAGATCTGGGTGTTGGCCTTCGTCAGGTCCTGACCGTTGAGGGACGAAGCCGCCTTGGCGAGCTTCGCGATCGTGGCCGCGTCGGGCACCTGGCCCGCCTTGAAATGAATCCCCTTGATCGCCACGGCGTACTGCGCATACGCCTTGGCCAGGGTCTCGAAGGCGTCCCGGATCTCCGCCGGAACCTCCTTCGCGAACGCCTCGTAGGCCTTGGCGGTCTTCTCGACGTCGGTCGAGCCACTCGCTCCTGCCGCGCTCAGCGCCTTGCCGAACTGGACGGAGAGGTCGGCGACCTTCTGGCAGCCGGCCGTGAGCCCGGCGGCCGTCGTCGCGGTGCCGGTCGTGGTGGTGTCCGTGGAAGTCGTGTCGGTGGACGTCGCGTCGCTCGCGGTCGTGTCCGTTGCCTCCGTCGTGTCGGTCGTCGCGGTCGTGTCGGTCGCCGTCGACGTCGTGTCGCCCGCGGTGGTCTCGGTCACGACGGCGGTCGTCGTGCCGGCGGCGTCGTTGCTCTTGCCGCCGCACCCAACCGCCAGGAAGACCGTCACTCCGACGAGCAGCGCTGCGATGAAGCCGCGCATCGTTCCCTCCTTCAGCTGTGGTTCCGTTGCCCGGCGCGATTCTCTCACAGGCGCCGCCGCCGGGCCGGATCCCTCGTATCCTTGGCGGCTCCCGATGGCAGAGCTCCGGATCCGGCCCGCCGCGAGGGCCATAGTGCTCGACCCGGACGACCGGATCCTGCTCGTTCGCTTCGAGTTCCCGCACGGGACGTTCTGGGCCACGCCGGGCGGCGGGATCGAGCCGGGCGAGACGCCCGAGGAGGCGGTTCGGCGCGAGCTCGCCGAGGAGGCGGGCCTGACCGAGGTCGATGTCGGCCCTGTCGTCTGGACGCGCCTCCACATCATCCCGTTCATCGGCGGCCGGTGGGACGGCCAACGCGAGCTGTATCACCTCGTCCGCACGCCGGCGTTCACGCCGCAGCCGGCGTTGAGCTGGGAGCAGCTCAACGCCGAGTACGTGTTCGGATTGCGCTGGTGGACGCCGGCCGAGCTCGAGGAGGCCGAGGAGACATTCGCTCCTCGCCGCCTCCCCGAGCTCGTGCGATCGCTGCTGCGCGACGGCCCGCCGGCCGAGCCGGTCGACGTCGGCGTCTGCGGAGCTCTCGGCTTGTCAACCCTGCCAGCGCTTGGCGATCGGCAGCCGCCAGTCGCGCCCGAATGCACGGGGCCGCAGCTTGACGCCGGGCGGTGCCTGGCGGCGCTTGTACTCGGCCCGGTCGACGAGCGCCAGCACCCTCTCCACCGTCGCCGGGTCGAACTCGGCGAGCAGCTCCTCGCGGGAGCGGTCGAGCTCGACGTATGCCTCGAGCACCGGGTCGAGCAGCTCGTAGGGCGGCAGCGACTGGTCGTCTCGCTGCTCGGCCCGCAGCTCGGCGCTCGGCGGCCGCTCGATCGTCGTCACCGGGATCAGCTCGCGCCCGGCCCGCTCGTTGAGGTGGCGGGAGAGCCGGAAGACGTCGGTCTTGAACACGTCCTTGAGCAGCGCGAAGCCGCCGACCATGTCGCCGTACAGCGTCGCGTAGCCGACCGCCATCTCCGACTTGTTCCCGGTCGAGACGACGAGCCAGCCGAACTTGTTCGAGAGCGCCATCAGCAGCACGCCGCGCGCGCGGGCCTGGAGGTTCTCCTCGGTCAGATCGGGCTCGCGGCCGGCGAACGAGGGGGCGAGCGCGGCGGTGAACGACCCCACGACCTCCTCGATCGGGATCTCGCGAAAGTCGATGCCGAGGTTGGCGGCCACCTCGCGGGCGTCATCCTGGGTGCCCTCCGATGAGAAGCGCGAGGGCATCGACACCCCGTGCACGCGCTCGGCCCCGAGCGCGTCGGCGCAGATCGCAACGGTGAGGGCGGAGTCGATCCCGCCCGAGACGGCGACGACGACCTCGCGGAAGCCGCTCTTCTCGACGTAGTCGCGCACGCCGAGGCCGAGCGCGAGCCGCATCTGCTCGAGCTCGGGCGCGAACGGCGTCACGACATGGCGCAACCGCTTCGGCCGGGGTGCCCGGCTCGGGGAGGTCGATCACGGTCGCCGCCGGCACCTCGTCGCGAGAGCGCTCGAGCTCGCGCCGGCGCACGTCGCGGAGCCGGCGGCCGATCACCTCGGTCGGGTCGAGGTCGACGATCAGCAGCGCCTCCTCGAACCCGGGCGCCCGCGCGATCACCTCGCCCTCGTCGTCGAGCACGACGGAGTGGCCGTCGAAGACGAGCTCGTCCTGGCCGCCGACGAGGTTGCAGAACGCCAGGTACGACGCGTTGTCCCGCGCCCGGGTGACCAGCATCTCCTCGCGGTCCTCGGCCTTGCCGACGTGGAACGGCGAGGCGGAGAGGTTCACGATCAGCTGCGCGCCGGCGAGGGAGAGATCGGTCGCGGGCGGGCCGGGCTGCCAGATGTCCTCGCAGATCGTCGGGCCGATGAGCACGTCGCCACAGCGGAGCAGGACGAGCTCTCGGCCGGCGGCGAAGTAGCGGTGCTCGTCGAAGACGCCGTAGTTCGGGAGGATAGTGCTTGCGATAGACGCCTCGCAGCTCCCCGTTCGTCGAGCACGGCGCACGCGTTCGCGAGATCGCGATCGAAGAGCGGGCAGCCGACGAGCGCGGTGATCCCCTCGGTCGCGGCGTGTGATCTCGTCGAGCGAGGCGCGGGCGGCCTTGACGAAGCCCGGGCGGAGGAGCAGATCCTCGGGCGGATAACCTGTGACGGCGAGCTCGGGGAACAGGACGAGATCGGCCCCGGCGCCGCGTGCCTCACGGATCGCGTCGACGATGAGCGCTCGGTTGCCGGCGAGATCACCGACGACGGCGTTGAGTTGCGCGAGCGCGAGCCTCATCCGCGACGTGCCACCATGTTTTTGACTGCAAGGCATAAACTCCACTCTACCTTCATGCTCGCACCTCTCATCATCGCCCGCCGGTTCCGCGGGCCCCGTACCTCGGCCAACGGCGGCTACGCCAGCGGACTGCTCGCCCAGGCGGTCCACGAGCTGGGCCTGGACGCCGGGTCGGGCGTCGAGGTGACGCTCCGGCTGCCACCGCCGCTCGAGCGGCCGCTCACCGTCACGCAGGACGGCGAGCGGGTGCTGCTGCTCGACGGTGAGGCGCTCGTCGCGGAGGCGCGCGCCGGCGATCCCGGTGTCACGCCCCCGACGCCGCCGACGTTCGCGGAGGCGGCGGACGCCGCCCGCGCGCTCAGCGGGCTCGGAGCCCCGGTCTTCGACGAGTGCTTCGTGTGCGGCACCCGCCCCGAGGGTGACGGCCTCGAGATCCACGCCGGGCGCGTGGCCGGTCGCGACGACGGGCTCGTGGCGACGACCTGGGTCGCGAAGGACGTGCGGCCGGAGATCGTGTGGGCCGTGATCGACTGCCCCGGCGCCTACTCGCTCCACGGCGACGGCCGCGGCGACCCGCTGCTCGCGCGCATCACCGCCCGCGTCGACCGGCTGCCCGAGGAGGGCGAGCGCTGCGTCGTCGCGGCCTGGCCGCTCGACGAGGACGGGCGCAAGCGCCATGCCGCGACGGCGCTCTACGGAGAGGACGGCCTCCCGATCGCCGTCTCGCGGCAGCTCTGGATCGCGCCGCGAGCCTGAACAACGGATCATGCGCCGCGCTAAAGGGAGAGGCGTCACGGGGAACCGTAGGTTCCCGGCTTCAGGATCGCGCGAAGCGCGCAACAGGATCACGCCGCGGGCGCCGCGATATGCTTTTTCATCGCGGCGTCCGCGGCGTCAGCGCGACCAGCAGCCCGCCGTCCTCGTCGTAGGCGGGGAAGAGGTCGACGGTGACCGGCTTGCGAATCGCGGCCCGGGTCGAGAGCTCGAGCGCGAGGCCGAGCTGGCGAACACCCCACTCCTGCACGACGCCGATCGGCTTCGCGTCCGAGAGCGCGAGGACGTCGCCGACGTCCCGCCCCATCAGGTCGCCCTCCTGGAAGCCCGTCAGCTCGAACACGCCCCGCCCGGCGGCGAGCACCCGCGCATCGCGGTCGCAGACGATGAAGCCCGTCGACGGAGCCGGGTAGTAGTCCTCGAGCAGCTGGAAGATGAAGCCGAACCCGCACCGCCGGCACTGCAGCGCGTCGGAGCCCGAGAACCCCTCGAAGCCGTCGATGTCGACCGAGCGGTTCTTGCAGTTCGGGCAGATGTAGACGGGCATGGCCGTATCGTAGGTACCCGCCGCAGGGCCGCCGCGGACAAGGCACACTCGGTCGATGACCGCGCCGCCCATTCTCTGGCGACCGAGCCCCGAGCGGATCGAGCGGGCCGCGATCACGGACTATGCGCGCTGGCTCGAGCGGACGCGTGGTCTCGACCTGCCGGACTACGAGAGCCTGTGGGAGTGGTCGGTGGCCGACCTGGAGGGCTTCTGGGCCTCGATCTGGGAGCGCTTCGACGTGATCGCGTCGGCCCCGTACGAGCGGGTGCTGGGCTCGCGGGAGATGCCGGGTGCCGAGTGGTTCCCCGGCGCGCGCCTCAACTACGCCGAGCACGTGCTCCGGCCCCGCGGCGACGGAGACGTCGCGATTCGCCATGCCTCGGAGCTACGACGGCTCGGCGAGGTGACGCAGGGCGAGCTGCGGGGCGAGGTGGCGCGGGTCGCGGGTGGCCTCCGCGCGCTCGGCGTCGGGCCGGGCGACCGCGTCGTCGCCTACCTGCCGAACATCCCGGAGGCGATCACCGCGTTCCTTGCCTGCGCGTCGATCGGCGCGATCTGGTCGAGCTGCTCGCCGGACTTCGGCGCCCGCAGCGTGATCGACCGCTTCGCGCAGATCACGCCGAAGGTGCTGCTCGCCGTCGACGGCTACCGCTACGGCGGCAAGGACTTCGACCGCACTCCCGGTCGTGAAGCAGCTGCTCGGATCGCTGCCCACGGTCGAGCACACGGTCGTGCTCGGCTATCTCGACCCGAACCCGTCCGCTCGAAGGGCTCGGCGACGCGCTCGGCTGGGAGGAGCTGCTCCGGCTGGGCGAGGGAGCGCCGCTCACCTTCGAGCACGTGCCGTTCGATCATCCGCTGTGGGTGCTCTACAGCTCGGGCACGACCGGCTTGCCGAAGGCGATCGTGCATGGCCACGGCGGGATCCTGGTCGAGATGCTGAAGAAGATGCACCTGCACGTCGACCTGCACGCCGACGACCGGCTGTTCTGGTTCACGACGACGGGCTGGATGATGTGGAACTTCGTCGTCTCGGCGCTGACGAGCGAGGGCTCGGTCGTGCTCTACGACGGCAACCCCGGCACGCCCGACCTCGGCGTGCTCTGGGACCTGGCCGCCGAGGCCGGCGTCACGTGCTTCGGGACGTCGCGCTGCCTTCATCGCGAACTGCCAGAAGGCCGGCATCCGCGCCTCGCGAGGGCCGCGACCTCTCCCGGCTGCGCTCGGTCGGCTCGACCGGCTCGCCGCTCTCGCCGGAGGGGTTCGCGTGGGTGTACGAGTCGATCCACGAGGACATCTGGCTGTTCTCGACCTCGGGTGGCACCGACGTCGGCACCGCCTTCGTCGGCGGCGTTCCGACCCTGCCGGTCTACCAGGGCGAGCTGCAGGCGCGCTCGCTCGGGGTCAAGCTCGAGTCGTGGAGCCCGGAGGGGAAGCCGCTGATCGGGGAGGTCGGCGAGCTCGTGATCACCGAGCCGATGCCGTCGATGCCGATCTACTTCTGGGGCGACGAGGACGGCAGCCGCTACCGGGAGAGCTACTTCGAGATGTTCCCCGGCATCTGGCGGCACGGCGACTGGATCGAGATCACCGACCGGGGCACCGCGATCATCTCGGGCCGCTCCGACGCGACGATCAACCGCGGCGGCGTCCGGATGGGCACGAGCGAGATCTACCGGGCCGTCCTCACCCTCGACGAGGTCGTCGACGCATTGGTGCTCGACCTGCCGCTGCCCGGCACGGAAGGCTTCATGCCGCTCTTCGTCGTCCTCCGCGACGGCGCCACCCTCGACGACGACCTCGTCGCCAGGATCCGAAAGCGGATCCGGGAGGACTGCTCCCCCCGCCACGTCCCCGACCTGATCGAGCAGATCCCGGAGGTCCCCCGCACCCTCTCGGGCAAGGTGCTCGAGCTCCCCGTCAAGCGGATCCTGCTCGGCGCCCCGGCCGACACCACCGTCAGCCGCGACGCCCTCGCCACCCCCGCAGCACTCGAGCCCTTCGAGGAGATGGCCCGCCGCCCGCCGTACGCGGACCTAAGTTAGTATTTGCTAACATTGTTCCATACCCGAACTGAAGGGCAGGAACGATGAAGGCACGGATCCTCGCAGAGGAGAACAGGAAGTGGTGGACGCTCGCGGCGGTGTCGTTCGCGCTGTTCATGATCATGCTCGACAACACCGTCGTGAACGTGGCGCTGCCCGCGATCCAGCGCGACCTCGGAATCGGCGTCTCCGAGCTCGAGTGGGTCGTCACCGGCTACGCGCTCAGCTTCGCCGTCCTGATGCTCACCGGCGGCAAGCTCGCCGACATGCTCGGACGCCGCCGCATCTTCCTCTTCGGCCTCGCCGCTCTTCACGCTCTCCTCGCTGCTCTGCGGGCTCGCCGGGAGCGCCGAGCTGCTGATCGGCGCCCGCGTGCTCCAGGGCGTCGGCGCGGCCTGCATGATGCCCGCCACCCTCTCGATCATCACGGCGACGTTCGCGCCCAAGGAGCGCGGCGCCGCGCTCGGCATCTGGGCGGGCGTCTCGGCGATGGCGCTCGCGATCGGCCCGCTGATCGGCGGCCTGATCACCGAGAACATCGGCTGGAACTGGATCTTCTACATCAACGTCCCCGTCGGCATCGTCGGGCTCGTCGCGGGACGGCTGATCATCCCGGAGTCGAAGGACACCTCGCGCGAGCAGCGCCTCGACCTCCCCGGCCTGATCACGTCGGGCGTCGCGCTCTTCGCGCTCGTCTACGCGCTGATCGAGGCGAACAGCCGCGGCTGGACGTCACCGCTGATCCTCGGGCTCTTCGCGCTGGCGCTCGTGTCCGGGACCGCGTTCGTCCTGCTCGAGCTCCACCAGCGGCTGCCGCTCTTCGACATGACGCTCTTCCGCAACCCGACGTTCGCCGGCGCGAACACCGTCGCGCTGCTCGTCTCGCTCGCGATGTTCGGGGTGTTCTTCTTCATCTCGCTCTACATGCAGAACGTGCTCGGCTACAGCGCCGTCCGCGCAGGTGCGGCGTTCCTGCCGATGACGATCCTGATCATCCTCGTCGCCCCGATCGCCGGACGCGCGTCCGACAAGCTCGGCTCGCGCTGGCTGATGACGGCCGGGATGACGATGCTCAGCGGCGCGCTGCTCGTCTTCGCCCAGCTGCAGACCGACTCGTCGTACCTCTCGCTCCTGCCGGGGATGCTGCTCGGCGGCGTCGGCATGGCGATCGTGATGACGCCGATGACCGCTGCCGCACTGAGCTCCGTCCCGGTCGACAAGGCCGGCGTCGGCTCCGGGATGCTCAACACGTTCCGCCAGGTCGGCGGCTCGCTCGGGATCGCCGTCATGGGCGCGATCCTCGCGGCCGGCACCAACTCGGCCCTCGACTCCGGCGCGTCGCCGGTCGACGCGTTCATGAACGGCCTCCACCACTCCCTCTACGTCGCATCGGCGATCGCGCTCGCCGGTGCCGTGATCGCGTGCGTGACGATCCGCAGCCACGCGCGCGCCCGCACCGCAGCGGAGAGCGCGGCGCCCGAGAGCATTCCGCACCAGGCGGCATGACCAGCCAGCCCGCGCAGGCCCGCCTGCCCGCCGCCGAGCGGCGGGCAGCGATCGTGGCGGCCGCGCTCCAGGTGTTCGGGGCAGGGAGCTACGCCCGCTCGACGACGGCCGAGATCGCGCGCGTGGCGGGCGTCTCGGAGCCGATCATCTACCGCCACTTCCCGTCGAAGAAGGAGCTCTGGTTCGCGAGCCTCGACGAGGCCTGGCGCCAGCTGCGCGACCAGGATCGAGCACAAGCACGCGATCACGCCGGTGACGGATGACGAGGCCGCCGGCGCACAGCCCGGCGCCGCGCGGGCCGTGGTCGGATCCGCTCCTGCCGCACCTCTGGGTGCAGGGCGTCACCGAGGCCGGTGACGACGAGGAGATGCAGGCCTACCTCCGCGCCCACGTGCGCGAGGTGCACGATTTCGTCGCCGCCGGGATGAGGGCGGGTCAGGCCGCGGGCACGGTCCCGGCCGACCGCGACGCCGATGCGGAGGCGTGGATCTTCCTCGCCGGCGGCCTGCTGCGGTCGTTCGCCGACCGCCTCGGCGGCCTCCTCGGCGCGGCGGAGTTCGCCGCGATCGTGCGCGAGCGGCGGCGCTGGCTGTCCGAGAGCTAGACGCTAGAACGGGATCCGCAGCAGCCAGAACACCGCCATCCCGACGGCGATCGCGACCCAGAGCTGGCGGGTGCGCCAGGCGGCGAGAGCGGCAACTGCCGCGGCCGTGACCCGGATCCCCCACTCGCCCAGGTCTCCCTCGAGGTAGGGCGTGACGAGCGAGGCGAAGACGGCGATCGGGACGAAGTGGAGGAAGCGCACCCAGAACTCGGGCAGCTCGGTGCGCCGCACGAGCCCGGCGTAGCGCGAGCCGAACGTGACGGCGACCATCCCCGCGAGGGTGAGCCAGAAGGTCACGCGACCTCCCGCACCGCGTCGTCGCGGTGGCTCTCCGGCGCCGGCGGGTTGTTCCGGGTCAGGTAGGCGCCGAGCAGGCTGCCGCCGATGCCGGTGAGGAGCACGGGCAGGCCGCCCGGGAGCGCCTCGTGGAGCGCGAGGGCCAGGAGTCCCGAGAACACGGCGACGCCGAGCTCGATCCGGGTGCGGATCATCGGCACGAGCAGGGCCAGGAACGCGAGCGGGAAGATCAGGTCGACGCCGAGCTCGGTCGGGTCGGGAATCGCCGACCCGAGCAGGAAGCCGCCGAACGTGGCGAGGTTCCACGTGACGAACAGGCTGAGCTCGACGCCGAGCAGGAACGGGAACGCCCGCTCGCCGGTGCCCGAGGCGACGCCGAACGCCTCGTCGGTGAGGAAGAAGGCCGCGACCGGCCGCTGACGGCGGCTGAGATCGAACTGGCGCCCGACCGAGACGCCGTAGAGCAGGTGGCGGATGTTGAGGAGGAGCGTCGTCAGGACGATGCTCGCCCCGGCCGACCCCGCTGCGAACAGGCCGACGGCGGTGAACTGGGCGCTGCCGGCGAAGACGAGCGCCGAGAGCGCCTGCGTCTCGACGAGCGAGAGCCCGGCTCCGCGGGCCGTGACGGCATAGGCGAGCGCGAACGGCACGACCCCGAGCCAGAGCGGCACCATCGCGAGGAAGCCGCGCCGGAACGCGCCGTCGTCTCGTGTGCGCGTCCATCCGCTCGATCCTAGAGACGCGGACCGGCCGGTAGCCCGGACGGCCAAGGCCGTGACACGCTCCGTCACCGGCGACAGCCGACGCCGGAAAAGAGAAACGCCCCCGGCTGCGGCTTCCGGGGGCGTTTCAGAGAGGGGCTCCTCGAGGGAGTGACAGCTGAAGCTCGTGACTCTGCGGCCCAGGCACGAGACTCCTTCTTGCTGCCACCGATCCTGCTGGTGTGCCCCACGCTCCACAACCTGGCGTCCGGCTGCGGTGCTTGGTAATCAGGACTGTAGGTGCCATGGCCAGAAAAGTCAAGTAGCTCGGTCAAGTGATTTGCGATAAGCTCTACTTCACCCGCAAATCACACTCTTGAGAACCGGATGTCACCCTTTTTGAGGACTGCCACGGAGACGTGAATCGCCTTGACTGACACACAGATGGACGCCGCCACGCATCTGCCGCTGCAGAACGACGTCAAGTCACCGTCCTCGCCGACGGCGACGACGCCGGCTGCCCCTGCCTCGCGCATCGGCGAGCGGCTGCGGTCGCTGCGCCTCGCTGCCGGGCTGACGCAGACCCAGGTCGCGGGCGATCGCTTCTCGAAGGAGTACATCAGCCAGATCGAGCGCGGCAAGACGCGCCCCACCGCCGAGTCGATCGCCTGGCTCGCGGCACAGCTCGGCGTCGACCCCGCGTTCCTCGGCAGCGGCGTGTCGACCGACACGCGCGGCCGGATCGAGGCACTGCTCGTCCGCGCCGAGGCGCTCACCGAGTCGCACCGCACGCTGGAGGCGGCCGAGCTCTTCGCCGCCGCCCGGAGCGACGTCGGCGCGACCGGATCGGCAGAGCTCGAGGTCCGCGCCCTCTCCGGCGAGGCCTGGGCGCGCGCCGAGGAAGGCGAGGTGCGCGAGGCAGTCGAGCTTCTGCTCGTCGCCCGCGAGCTCGCCGAGGGACCGCAGTTCTCCGCAGTCGACCGTGCCGACATCCTGTTCCGGCTCGGCGTCTGCCGCTACAAGCTCTCGAGCGTCGCAACCGCTGCGTCGCTCTTCGACGAGGCACTCGCCCTCGCCGGCGCGTCCGAGCTACCGTGCGACCTCCTGCGCGCCGACATCCTCGGCTGGCGGTCGCGCTGCCGTCGCCGCCAGCGCGATTTCGAGGCGGCCCGCGAGGACGTCGAGGCAGCGCTCGAGCTCGCGCGCGGCACCGACGACCGGCGCACGGTCGCGAACACGTACTTCCAGGCCTCGCTCGTCGCGGAGCGCATGGGCCACTGGATCGCCTCGCGCAACTACGCGCAGCAGGCGAAGGCGATCTACGAGGAGCTGAACGACGAGCGCAACGTCGGGCGCCTGATGCTCAACCTCGGCGGCCTCCAGCTCATGCTGGGCAAGCCGGAGCAGGCGATCGACCACCTGCAGGAGTCGTTCGCGCTCGCCGTCGAGGCCGAGTCGCAGCCCGACGCGGCCCAGGCACTCGGCAGCCTCGCCACGGTGCACCTCCAGCTCGCCGACTACGACGCAGCCGACGAGAACGCGCGCAAGGCGCTCGCCCTCCTCGCAGGGCGCGACGACTTCCCCGACGAGGTCGGCCAGTCCCACCTCGTGCTCGGCCGCTCGCTGCTCGAGCGCGACCGGCTCGACGAGGCCGAGGAGTGCTTCCTCGCCGCCGACGCCGTCTTCGAGCAGATGGCATCCGTCGGCCACCGGGCCGGAGCATGGGTCGCACGCGGCGACCTCGCCCGCCGCCGCGGCGACGACGGTGAAGCTGCCCGCCTCTACCGGATCGCCGCTGAGGCGCTCCAGGACATCCGGTTCTAGGAAGGAGGTGCCGCAAATGCGCTCTGCCCGACTACTTCTTCTGCTGGCGAATCTCGCACTGATCGCCGCATGGCTCGGCAAGTTCCATCCGCGCGGCCATACCTGGTCGGACGGCCACTGATACGGGTTCGGCTGCAGGGCACCTGCGGCTAAACTCGGTCGGTGATTCGCCCGGTATCGGTACTCCTTGCGCTCGGTTGCGCCGTAGCGCTCACCGGGTGCGGAGGCTCTGCGAAGAGCGGAACCGGAGCCACCACGACCACCTCCACGAGCACCACGTCGACCTCAGCGCCTCCAGGAACCCTGGAGGCGCTCTGGCGTGCGGATGGTGAGGACGTCGCGATCGTGCCCGGCACGAACGACTACGGCCCCGGCAAGAACCGCGTCTCGTTCCTCGTCGTCGACAAGCAGTCGAAGCTGATCGAGACGGCGCAGGCAAAGGTCTGGATCTCCCACGGCCTGAAGCAGAAGCCCTACGCGCAGACGCTCGCGACGCTCGAGCCGATCGGCGTTCCCGGTGGCGCCCGCGCCGACGCGCAGAACATCTACGTGACGATGCTCGACATGCCGAAGCCCGGGAAGTACTGGATCCTCGCGGAGCCCATCGGCGGCAGCAAGAAGATCCAGGCGCTCGGGAACACGGTCGTGCTGCGCCACTCGGCGGCGCCCGAGGTCGGTGAGAAGGCGATCCCGTCCAAGAACCCCGTGCTCGCGCCCCGGGATCGACCCGAAGACGGTGACGACGGCCGAGCCGCCCGACCGGGCCCTGCTCCGCACGACGGTGGCGGCGGCGATGGCAGCGCACCGGCCGTTCGTCGTCACGTTCGCGACGCCGCTCTACTGCCAGACGCGGACCTGCGGGCCGGTCGTCCAGGTCGTGCAGTCGGTCGCGAAGGACTGGCAGGCCCAGGGTGTCGACTTCATCCACATCGAGATCTACAAGGACAACGACCCCGCCAAGGGCACGAACCGCTGGGTCGACGAGTGGAAGCTCCGCAGCGAGCCCTTCACCTTCGTCGTCGACAAGAACGGCGTCATCCGCTCGCGCTTCGAGGGTGCATTCAGCGCCGCCGAGCTCGAGAAGGCCGTCAGCAAAGTCGCGCCCTAGGGTCGACCGCCGACTACGCTTCTCCGGTGACCCGCGTCCTCCAGTCGCTGCCGGTCGGCGAGCGCATCGGCATCGCCTTCTCGGGCGGTCTCGACACCGCCGTCGCGGTCGCCTGGATCCGCGAGAAGGGCGGCATCCCCTACGCGTTCACCGCCGACCTCGGCCAGGTCGACGAGGAGAACATCGCCGACATCCCCGAGCGTGCGCTCGGCTACGGCGCCGAGGCGGCGGAGATCGTCGACTGCCGGGCACAGCTCGTCCACGAAGGGCTCGTCGCGCTCCAGTGCGGCGCGTTCCACATCTCGAGCGCCGGCAAGACGTACTTCAACACGACGCCGCTCGGGCGCGCCGTCACGGGGACGATGCTCGTCCACGCGATGCGCGAGCACGGCGTCGACATCTGGGGCGACGGCTCGACCTACAAGGGCAACGACATCGAGCGGTTCTTCCGCTACGGCCTGCTCGCCAACCCGAGCCTCCGCATCTACAAGCCGTGGCTCGACGCGCAGTTCGTGGCGGAGCTCGGCGGCCGCAAGGAGATGAGCGAGTGGCTGCTGGAGCGCGGCCTCCCCTATCGCGCCTCGAGCGAGAAGGCGTACTCGACCGACGCCAACATCTGGGGCGCGACCCACGAGGCCAAGGAGCTCGAGAGCCTCGACCGCTCGATGGCGATCGTCGAGCCGATCATGGGCGTCGCCCACTGGGACCAGGACCTGATCATCGAGCCCGAGACGGTGCGGGTGGCCTTTCACGAGGGGTGGCCGGTCGCGATCGACGGAGCCGAGTTCGCCGACCGCGTCGAGCTCGTCACCGCGGCCAACGCGATCGGCGGCAGGCACGGGCTCGGGATGTCGGATCAGATCGAGAACCGCATCATCGAGGCGAAGTCGCGCGGCATCTACGAGGCGCCCGGCATGGCGCTCCTCTTCATCGCCTACGAGCGGCTCGTGAACGCGATCCACAACGAGGCCACGATCGACAACTACCGCACGATGGGCCGCCGGCTCGGGCGGCTCCTCTACGAGGGGCGCTGGTTCGACCCGCAGTCGCTGATGCTGCGCCAGAGCCTGCAGAGCTGGATCGGGCTCGCGGTCAGCGGCGAGGTGACGATCGAGCTGCGGCGGGGCGACGACTACACGGTGCTCGACACGACGAGCCCGAACGCCACCTACCACCCCGACCGCCTCTCGATGGAGAACGTCGAGAGCACGTTCGGCCCCGTCGACCGGATCGGCCAGCTGACGATGCGGGTGCTCGACCTCGAGGACACGAGGGCGAAGCTCGAGCTCTACGGGACGCTCGGCCTCACCCAGGCCGGCCCGGCGGAGCTGCTCGGCGGCGACGCCGACAGCCGAGGCGCCCTAGACGCTAGACGGTATCGCCGGCGCGCTCGAGCACGACGACCGGCACCCGCGCCGCCGGTGAGAGGCGGATCAGCGCGCGGACGATCTCGGCGCAGTCGCCGGGCGTGATCATCTCCTCGGCCGGAATGCCCGTCCAGGCGGCCATCGGCGTGTCGACGAAGCCGGGGCAGAGCGCGGTCGCCCGCACGCCGTTGTCGGCCTCCTCGCGCGCGAGCGTGCGCGTGAGGGCGATCAGCGCCGCCTTGGTGGCGCCGTAGGCGGCAAGGCCCGGCGTCGGCACCGTGCCGGCGATCGAGGCGAGGTTGACCACGAGGCCCTTCGTGCGTCGCAGCTCCGGCAGCGCCGCCCGGGTGACGAGGAAGGCTCCGCGGAGGTTGACCGCCTGCTGGAGATCCCAGGCCTTGGTCGTCGTGTCGGCGATCGTGCCGGCGATGCCGACCCCGGCCGAGTTGACGAGGACATCGAGGCCGCCGTGGCGCTCCATGTGCTCTGCGACGAGCCTGATGCAGTCGTCCTCGCTCGAGACGTCTGCCTGGACGATCGCGGCGTCCAGAGCCCTCGCCGGCGGCTTCGAGGCGTTCGAGCTTCCGTCCGGCGAGCGTCAGGCCATAGCCCTCCTCCGCCAGCATCTGCGCGATCGCGAGGCCGATCCCGGACGAGCCACCGGTGACGAGGGCTGACGGCACCCGCGGATCGTTGCACAGAACGAACGAAGGCCGCCGGGGGAGGGCGACCTTCGCGTGGATCAGGGAGGAGAGGGGGAAGGGGTATGACTCTCCGCCGCCATGTTCTACCCCCCGTCGGACGTTCCTCCACCCGTGCGTACACTCGTTTCGTGACCGATTCGCCGACGCTCACCTCGCTTGCGAAGGCCGGTGGCTGCGCCGCGAAGTACCCGGCGGCGCGGCTCGAGAAGCTGCTCGCGGGCTTCGTCCCGGTCGACTCGGCCGAGCTGCTCGTCGGCCTCGATCCGGCCGACGACGCGGCCGTGTACCGGCTCGACGACGACCGCGCGCTCGTCTTCACCGTCGACTTCTTCCCACCCGTCGTCGACGACCCGCGGGCCTTCGGGGCGATCGCGGCGACGAACGCGCTCAACGACGTCTTTGCAATGGGCGGCGTGCCGCTGCTCGCGCTCTCGATCACGGCCTTCCCCGAGGAGCTGCCGACCGAGATGCTGGGCGAGATCCTCGCCGGCGCGGACGAGGTCGTCCGCGCGGCCGGAGCGATTCTCGCCGGCGGCCACACGATCCGCGACGACGAGCCGAAGTACGGCCTGGCCGTCGTCGGCACCGTCCACCCGGACGGAATCTGGCCGAAGAGCGGCGCCCGGCCGGGCGACGCGCTCTTCCTGACGAAGCCCCTCGGGACGGGGCTCGTGCTCCAGGCGCAGCGCGAGGGACGCGCCCCGGCGGGTGCGCTCGATGCGGCCGTGGCCGCGATGCGCACGCTCAACCGCGATGCCGCCGATGCCCTCCGGCCCTTCGCGCCGAACGCGGTGACCGACGTGACGGGCTTCGGCCTGCTCGGGCACGCGTACGAGATGGCTTCGCGCAGCGGCGTGTCGATCGAGCTCGACGCCGCGACGCTGCCTGCCCTCCCCTCCGCCTTCGAGCTGGCCGAGGCGGGGGTGCGGACGGGCGGCGACCGCCGCAACCGCGACTACTCCGGCCCGCACGTCGAGAGCTCCGCCACCGACGCGCAGGAGGCCCTCGCCTTCGACCCGCAGACGGCCGGCGGGCTCCTCGTCTCGCTCCCCGCCGACAAGGCCGCCGTGCTCGTCGGCCACGTTCGCCGCAGCGCGGGCTGCCGCTGCACCGCATCGGGCGCGTTGCGACCGGCGACGGCGTGCTGCTTCGCTGACCTGTCCACCGAAGTCTCCGTACACTCGAAGGGTGCGCACGAAGGCGCGAGCCGTCTGGAGCCGCGCGGTCACACCGCGGGGGTTTCTCCACCTCGCGCTCGGCGCGATGATCGCGATGTTCTTCGTCGTCACCTCGGGCGCGTTCGTCCGTCTCACCGCGTCGGGCCTCGGATGCGACCACTGGCCCCGGTGCGGAACGGCACCGTTCCCGACGGAAGGCAACCAACACGCGATCATCGAGTTCAGCAACCGCCTCGTGGCTGTCGTCGGGATCGGCTTCGCGCTCGCGACCTGGCTGGCGGCGCGGAAGGTCGCGGGGCTCTCCTCGCTGGCCCGCAGGTCGCGCGCTCGGCGCGCTCCTCGGGGCGCTTGCCCAGATCCCGCTCGGCGGCCTCACGGTCCGGCTCCATCTCCACCCGACTCGCAGTGATGTCCCACTTCCTGCTCGCCCTGATCGTCCTCGCGCTCTCCGTCGCTCGTCGTCGTCGAGGCGTGGAGCAGCGCGTCGGGGCGCGCGCTACCGGTCGGCCCGGCACTGGTTCCGGTACGTCGTCCTCTGGGCGGGCCTGCCGCTCGCCGCGGCGCTCGTCGCCACCGGCGCCGTCGCGACGGCGTCGGGGCCGCATCCGGGGTCGCAGAAGGGGGTCGAGCGGCTCGGGATCCCGATCACCGACACCGTGTACGTGCACGTGCGGGTCGCGGCGGCCTTCGGCATCGGCTTCCTCGATCCTCGGCTTCATCTGCTGCTCCGCGCGCGACGCGTATCCCGGCTTCCTCCGGCTCTGGCGCGGTGCCGCTCGTGCGTGCTCGTCGCGCAGATGATCCTGGGCGAGGTGCAGTACCGCAACGCCCTTCCGTGGGGGCTCGTGCTCCTTCCACGTCTTCCTCGCCGCGACGATCTGGGGCGCTCACGGTCGCGATCACGGCCGCCCTCTGGCGCCTACCGCAGCGCTCGCCGGCGCCGCCTCGGTGCGGGCGCCGACGCAATCCGCCCCACTCAGGCCGGCGGTCCGCGAGTAAAGTCTCGGGATGGAAGCCGTCCCGACCTCCGAATCCACGAGCGGCCCACGTTGCGCCGCCCGGTGCTGATCACCGCATTCCGCGGCTGGAACGACGGCGGCCAGGCCGCGACGCTCGCGGCGGGCACGCTGGCGCGCGTCTGGGATGCCCACACGTTCGCGGACATCGATCCCGAGGGCTTCGTCGACTTCCAGTCGACCCGGCCGATGGTGTCGCTCGACGAGGGGATGACGCGTCGGATCGAGTGGCCCGAGACGACCTTCCAGGCGGCGGCCATTCCCGGCGCCGATCGCGACGCCGTGATCCTGATCGGCGTCGAGCCGAACTACCGCTGGCGCGCGTTCAACGAGCTCGTGATCGGGCTTGCGCGCGAGCTCGGAGTCGAGCTCGTCGTCACGCTCGGAGCGCTGCTCGCCGACGTCCCGCACACCCGGCCGGCGCCCGTCACCGGCTCGGCGAGCGATCTCTCGCTCGTCGAGGAGCTCGGGCTGCAGGCCTCGCGCTACGAGGGGCCGACCGGCATCGTCGGCGTGCTGCACGACGCGTTCCGCGAGGCGGGCATTCCCTCGGTCAGCCTCTGGTCGGCCGTCCCCCACTACGTCTCGCTCGCCCCGAGCCCCCGCGCCGCGCGGGCGCTCTGCGACCGGCTCGGCGAGCTGCTCGAGGTGACGATCGACCTGACCGAGCTCGAGGACGCGGAGGAGATCTACGCCGAGCAGATCACCGAGGCCGTCGCGTCGGATCCAGAGACGCAGGCGTACGTCGAGGAGCTCGAGCGGCGGGCCGACACGATCGACGAGCTGATCGACGAGTCCGACCTGCCGACGGGTGAGTCACTCGCCGCGGAGCTGACGCGCTTCCTGCGCGACCGCGACGAGAGCGACGACGACCCGCCGCCCGCGCACTAGGGCTGCGTCGGCCGGTCTAGGCGGCAGACTCGGCCTGAGCGGCTGCGACGGGCGCCTCTGCCGGCGCCGTTGGAGCAGCGCCGTTGGCGTCGGCCGGGCCGACCCTCGGCCTCCGCGGCCGGCTGCCTCGCCGTTCGCGTTCTCGCCCGCCGCGGCGGCTGCCGCCGCCGCTCCCGCCGGACGACGCTTCTTGCGCCGCCGCCGTGACTTGCGCACGGGCGCCTTCGGGGCGGGAAGATTCTCGGCCAGCGCGGTCGCGATCTCCTGGATCGGGCCGAGATCCTCGCGCGCCTGGTCGAGCAGCGCGTTGGCCCGCGGGGTGTAGCCGTCGGCCGAGGCGAGGAGGGCTGCGCCGACGGCGAGCGGCAGCGCGCGGGAGACCTGCACCAGCTTCGCGACGTTGTCCTCGTGCCGGTGGCCGCGCGAGTTGGCGACGGCGCCGAGCAGGCGCTTCGCCTCCGGGAACTCCGCGCTCGCCCGGCGGTCCTGCACCTTGCGGGTCGCGCGCGCGAGCTTCCACGTCCAGCGGGCGAGGATCTGGTCCGGCGCGGTTGCCTTGCCCTCGCCGACGGCCCGAAGGAGGATGCGCACGCCGGCCGAGCGATCCTTCTCCCACGGCGGCGCCTGGCTGACGAGGGTGACGAGGTCGTCGAAGTCGGCCCGCTCGACCGGCGTCGCGACGCGGTCGGCGAGCGCGGTCATCCGCAGGCGCCGGTTGGGGTTCTCGGCCGCACACACGGCGAGGAACGTCTCGAGCGCGCCCTTGCCCGCGCGGCCCTCGGTGAACTTGCGGGCGAAGTCGGTGCGCTGGTCGAACCGGATCTGGCGGCCGGCGATCGTGGCCCAGAACCGCTGCTCGTCGTCGTCCAGGAACTTCGGGTCGACGCGCTGCCACTCGCGCTGGATCACGGCGAGCCTGCGGGCGACGTCGGGCGTGACCGGAACGAGCCACGGAGCCGGCGAGAGCTGCCGCCGGGCGCGCCGCTGCTGGCGACGCCGGGGCGCCGGCGTGACCCGTGCTCCCTCGCGGTAGAAGTCCGCGTCGAGCAGCGAGTGGAGCGAGATCACGCGGTCGTTGTGCGTCGAGCCCTTGGTCACGAAGTCGACGACGATGCCCGCTTCCTTGCGCGAGTGCATGCGCATGATCCGCCCGATCCGCTGCTGGTAGACGCGGCGCGAGGCCGTCGGCGCGAGGTGGAAGCAGACGGTGGCGCGAGGGGAGTTCCAGCCCTCGGCGAGGAGCTGGGCGTTGATCAGGACGTTGATCTCGCCGCGCTCGTAGGCGGCGAGCGTCTCGGCGAGCTTCACCGGCGGCGTCTTGCCGGAGACCGCCTCGGCCTTGATCCCGGCGGCGCGGAACTCCTGCGCGAGGTTGTAGGCGTGCTCGACGCCGGCCGCGTAGACGATGCCGGGCGTCGTTCCGAAGCGCTCGCGGTAGAGACTCGCGGCCGCCTGGTTGAGGGCGGAGTGGTCGAGCGCTGCCGCGAGGGCGCGCTCCTCGAAGTCGCCGCCGACGATCGGCACCGAGTTGATCGCGGCGGCGGGCGGCACCCGCAGGCACCGCAGCGGCGCGATCAGGCCCCGGCGGGCCGCGTCGGCCAGCGGCAGGTCGTCGACCGAGGCCGGGAACACGTCCGAGACCTGCTTCGCGATCAGCTGCTCCGTCGCCGTCATGCCGATGTAGATCGGCTCGCTGAACGACCGGATCGCGGCGCTCGTCTTCTCGCCGAGCGCCGTGTGGGCCTCGTCGCAGATCACGAGCTGGTACGCGCTGCGCGAGATCTCGGTCGCGTGGCGCGCGAACCAGGCGTAGGTCTGGATCGTGATCGGGTTGTCCCGCAGCGGCTCCATGCCGGTGTCGATCGCGTCGGTGAAGCGCTCGGCGTAGCCCTCGGTCGTGAGGTCGCGCGTGAACTGGGAGACGAGCAGGCGGCGATGGGTGAGGATCAGGACGCCGAGGTGTTGCGCCGACTCGACGAACCCCGCCGCGGCGATCGTCTTGCCGGAGGCGGTCGGGTGGCGGAAGCGGTAGCGGCGCGAGGCGCCGGGATCCTCGCCCTTGAAGGCGGGTGTCTCGTCGTCGAGATCGTCGTCGATCACCCCGGCGTCGAAGTCGTCGTCCTCCTCGTCCAGCTCGGCCGCATCGGGCTCGACCGCGTGCCCGTTGCCGTTGCCGTTGCCGTTCTCGTCCGAGGCGCGCTGGCTCGAGGCGATCAGCTCCGTGAGCATGCCCGCGAGCGCGTCGATCTGGTGCCGGCGGAGATCCGTGCCGGAGGCGGTCGCGGGATTGGGAGACGCGAGCACGCGCTCCAACCCGAGCATCAGCCCGTAGCGGACGCGCCAGCGGTTCGAGGGCGTCTTCCGGCCCGCATCCATCTCGGCGATCGCATCGTCGAGGGCGGCGCGACGGGCGGTGCCGGGCGCGAGCGCGGCAACCGGGTCCTCACCGGCGTGGAGGAACGGCTCGCCGTACCAGGCATGAGCGCGGAGCGCGGAGGCTTCCAAGCCCTCTGCAGGCTCCGACGACGGAAGTGTCGGGTTGAGGTCGGTCTCGTGCATATGCGCAGCACACGACTCTGGTGCTGCTTTCCTTGAGGATCAGCACACTTACGCGTTTCGGGCGCGGAGCGGTGCTGTGGGCACAACTGTACCGGAATCGGTCGGACGACGGAAGTCTTTAGGCGCCTCCGAGCGGGCGCCCGGAAACCCGCGTCGAAACCCCCTCCGCATCGAGGTACGGCGTCAGGCCCGCCGCGGAAGAACGGGAAGCCGGCGCCGAGGATCAGGCAGGCGTCGATCTCGCCCGCCGACGCGACCACGCCCTCGTCGAGCACGTGCCGCGCCTCGTCGGCGAGCGCCTCGAGGATGCGCTGGAAGATCTCGTCCTCGGAGCGCCGGTCGTCGCCGGTGATCACGACGTCCATCTCGCCGTTCGCGAAGTTCTCGAGCGTCGGCGAGAGCGGGAACCGGTCGGGGAACGCGTCGTGGAGCGTGTGGAGCACGTGGTTCGCGACCCGCGGGCCGACCATCGCGAGCAGCGCCGACGGGGGCATCGGGAGCCCGAGCTTCAACGCAGCCGCGTCCGTCTCCTCGAACGTGTTGCCGTTCTCGAGCGCCTGCATGAGGACGGACGACTGGCGGGTCAGGAGCCGGTTGACGACGAAGGCGGGAGCATCCTTGACGAGCACGCCGCGCTTGCCGAGCTTCTTCGTCACGTCCCAGGCCGTCGCGAGCGTCGCGTCGTCCGTTGCCGGAGCGCGCACGAGCTCGACGAGCGGGAGCACGGCGACCGGGTTGAAGAAGTGCATGCCGACGACGCGCTCCGGATGCCGGAGCTCGGCCGCCATCTCGGCGACCGACAGCGACGAGGTGTTCGTGACGAGCAGGCACTCCTCCGAGACCACCGCCTCGAGCGCGGCGAACACCTCGCGCTTGACGGAGATCTCCTCGAAGACGGCCTCGATCACGAGGTCGCAGCCGCCGAAGGCGGACGTGTCGGCGGCGCCGCTGACGATCGAGCCGAGGAAGCGCGCCTTCCCCTCGCCGAGCCGGCCGCGGGAGACCTGCTTCTCGAGGTCGGCGCGAATCGCAGCGACGGCCTCCTCGACGCGCGCGGCGTCGACGTCCGTGATCACGATCGGCACCTCGAGGCGGCGCAGGAACAGCGTCGCAAGCTGGGTGGCCATCAACCCCGCTCCGACGACGCCGACCTTCTGGATCCGCCGTGGCTTCGCCTCGGGGATGCCGACGCCCTTCTTGATGCGCCGCTCGACGAGGTCGAAGGCGTACACCCCGGCCTGCGCCTGCGGGCCGGGCAGGAGATCGGCGAGCGCATCCTCCTCGGCGGCGTAGCCCTCCTCGATCGTCCAGGTCGCCGTGCCGGCGATCAGGTCGAGGGCACGGTAGGGGGCGAGCGCGACGCCGTGCACGGCGTCGTCGACGGCGTAGCGCGCCTTGGCGCAGACCTCCGCGGCGTCGGAGAGGTCGGCGGCCGCTCGGGGCGCGCGCTGCTCCTCGATCGCGCGGACGAGCCACTCGATCGAGTCGTCGAGGAACTCGACGTCGTCGACGAGCTCGTCGGCGAGCCCGAGCTCGACCGCCTGGCCGGCCTGCAGCATCCGGTTCTGCTTCAGCGGATTCGTGACGATCAGCTCCACCGCCGCGGCGGCGCCGACGAGGCGCGGGGCGAGCTGGGTCCCGCCCCAGCCGGGGATGATCCCGAGGAAGACCTCGGGGAAGCCGATGTGGCGCACCGAGCGGGCGAGGGTGCGGAAGTCGCAGTGGAGCGCGATCTCGAGCCCGCCGCCGAGCGCTGCGCCGTTGATTGCGGCGAGCGTGGGATAGGGCAGGTCACGGATCGCCGCGAAGGCGTCGTGCCCCGTCTTCGCCGCCGCGCGCGCGAGCTCGGGCGTGCTCATCTGGGGGAACTCGGTCAGGTCGGCGCCGACCGCGAAGACGAACGGCTTGCCGGTGAGCACGAGCCCGCGCCAGTCTCCCTCCTGGAGCTGCGGCAGGAGCCCGGCGAGCGATGCGAACGCGGCCCGGCCGAAGACGTTCGGCTTCTGCCAGTCCTCGCCGTTGTCGATCGTGACGAGCGCGACCGGGCCGACGCGCGTCTCGACCCTCTGGAGGAAGAACTGCGTCTCGCCGTCAGCCATGCAGACATGCGCGTGTTCTCCCACAGGATCGCGGCGCCCATGCCGAGGCCGATGCAGAGCGCGGTCAATCCGTAGCGGACGTCGGGGCGGCGCTCGAGCTCGAATGCGAGCTGCGACATCAGGCGCACGCCGGTGGCGGCGAGCGGGTGCCCGCAGGCGATCGCCCCTCCGGACGGGTTCAGCCGGGGGTCGTCGGGCTGCACACCGACGCCGTCGCACCAGGTCAGCACCTGGACGGCGAACGGCTCGTTGAGCTCGAAGAGGCCGATGTCGTCGATCGTGAGGCCCGCCTGGGCGAGCACGCGCTCGGTCGCCGAGACCGGGCCGATTCCCATCAGGTGCGGCTCGACGCCCGTGTACGCGAAGGCGACGAGGCGCATCGACGGCTCGAGCCCGAGCTCGGCGGCGACCGACTCGGCGGCGAGCAGCCCGGCCGTGGCGCCGTCGGTGAGCCCGGCCGAGTTGCCGGCGGTGACGCGACCGCCGACGCGGAACGGCGTGCGGAGGGCGGCGAGACCCTCGAGCGTCGTCTCGGGGCGCAGGAACTCGTCGCGGTCGGCGACCCGCCAGCCCTCGTCGCCGAACACGCTCATCGGGACGACGGTGTGCGCCATGATCCCGTCCTCCTCCGCCCACGCGGCCGCCGCGCGGCGCTGGCTCTCGAGCGCGTAGCGATCGGCGCCCTCGCGCGTCAGCTGCGGGAACGCGTCGTGGAGGTTCTCGGCGGTCTGCCCCATCACGGCGGCGCTCTCGTCGATCAGCCGCTCGCTGACGAAGCGCGGGTTGAAGTCGACCTCGGCGCCCATCGCGTGGTGGCCCATGTGCTCGACGCCGCCGACGATGACGAGGTCGGCCGCGCCCATCGCGATCTCCCCTGCCCCGGCGGTCGTCGCCGTCAGGGCACCGGCGCACATCCGGTCGACCGCGAAGCCCGGCACGGTGTGGGGCAGCCCGGCGAGCAGCGCGACGTCGCGGCCGAGGGTCAGGCCCTGGTCTCCGACCTGCGCCGTCGCGGCGAGGATCACATCGCCGATCCGGTCGGCAGGCACGCTCGGGTTCCGGCGCAGCACCTCGCGCACGACCTTGACGGCCATGTCGTCCGCCCGCGTCTTCCAGAAGAGGCCGCTCTCGCCGGCCCGGCCGAATGCCGTCCGGACGCCGTCGACGAACACCACCTCACGCAGCTCACGCGCCATGCGGCGAAGAGTATCGGTTGACTGACCGGTCGATCAACGAACCGGGACGACCGGTGAGGCCCGCCTCTCGCGCCCGCGAGGGCCTAGGCGCGGCGGCGGTCGCGAATCATGCGGCGACCGATCGAGTCGGCGACGACGGTCGAGATCCAGATCACGACGGTCGCGCCGAGGTACGCACTCACCCCGTGAATCGAGATGTCGGAGACGATCAGGTTGACGATGATCAACGAGACGATCGTCGAGGCGAGCGCCAGCAGGCCGGCGAGCCCCACCGACGGCTGGCGGATCAACACGCGCAGCGCGAGGAAGTTCACGATCAGGAACACGATCCAGAAGACGATCGTCGCCTCGACGAGTCCCGTGGTGGTGCTCGAGAAGCCGTCGAAGATCGCGGTGGAGAGGACGATGCCGACGGCGATGCCGATCAGCGACGACGCGACACGGATTCCCCAGCGGGCGAGCATGCGGTGACACTATCGCGCCGACGGGCGGGAGTCGACCCGATAGGCTCGCAGCTGACGATGATGCGACCGCCGGTGACCACATGAGCCTTCTCTGGGCCGGCCTGATCGTGATCGTGGCCAGCGCCGTGACGATCAGCGCGATGCTGTTCGTCCGCCGGACGGCGCCGGAGGGCAGCTACTTCGAGGACGGCGACCGCGCAGCCGGCGTGTTCGGGGTGATCGCGACCGGGTTCGCGGTGATGCTCGGGTTCGTCATCTTCCTCGCCTTCGAGAGCTACGACACCTCGCGCTCGGGCGCCGAGGACGAGGCGACAGTCGTGGCCCAGCAGTTCCAGACGGCACAGCTCTTCCCCGCCGCCGCCCGCCAGCCGTTGTCGGATGCGCTCGTCTGTTACGCGCGCAACGTGATCGACATCGAGTGGCCGCAGATGCGCTCGGGCGACTCCGAGAACCTGATCAATCCGTGGGGCATCGCGATGTTCAAGGCGATCCAGGGCGTGGAGCCGAAGGCTGCTTCCGAGCAGGCCGCGTACAGCAAATGGCTCGACCAGACGACCGACCGTCAATCGGCCCGCAACGACCGCACCCACGGCGCCGAGGGCGTGATCCCGGTGCCGCTCTGGATCGTCTTGTTCCTCTCGGCCGGGATCATCTTCGTCTTCATGCTGTTCTTCGCCGACAGCGGCGAGCGCGCCCTCGTCCAGGCGACGATGATGGGCGGGGTCACCGTCGTGATCAGCGCGATGCTGCTCCTGCTCTGGTTCCTCGACAACCCGTATCACTCCGGCGTCGGCGGCCTGCCGCCGACGGCGATGGAGCGGACGCTCCAGATCCTCGACCAGCAGTCGAAGATCGTCGGGATCACGTTCGGCGACACCTGCGACGCGCGCGGGGTTGCCCGCTAGACGTCGTCCGGCGAGCGGCGGAGCGGCAGCCGCTCGTCCAGCACCGCCGTGAGGATCGCGCAGATCACGAACGCGCTCGCGCTCAGGTAGACCGAGAAGAGGAACGCGAAGATCGCGCTCGCGGAGCCGTACACCTTGCTGAAGTCGGCCGGCCCCGAGAGGTACCAGCCGAGGCCGAGCTGCACCGCCTGGAAGCCGATCGCGGCGGCGGCGCTCCCGAGGATCGCGGCCCGCCAGCCGGGCCGGTGGTGCGGCAGGTAGCGGTAGAGGAGCAGGAAGACGAGGAACGTCAGCGCGAGCGGGACGACGACCCCGAGCACGACGCCGAACCCGAACGGCTGCCAGCCGAGTGCCTCCTCGACGTTCTCGCTCACCCTGCTGACGACGTTCTCGAGCATCGAGACGATCACCGCGCAGAGGATGAGGCCGAGCGCGCCGAGCACGAGCAACGCGCTGACGAGCCGGCCGCGGACGAAGCTGCGGGCGACGCCCTCGTCGAAGACGACGGCCAGCGTCTTCAGCATCGACGACATCACCCCGGTCGCACCCCAGAGCGCAAGCCCGAGCGCGACGAGGCCGGCGAGGCTCCACGGCGAGGGCACCGGCGGCGATCAGCGCAGTCGAGCCGGGCGGCGCCGCCGGCGGTGAGGTGGAGCTGGTCGGTGATCGCCGAGACGAGGTCCTGCCGGTTGGCGTCGCCCGCCGACAGCACCTGGGCGAGGATCGTGGCGACGAACGTGGCGAGCGGCACGAGCGAGAAGAGCGCGCGATACGAGATCGCGGCGGCGAACTGCGAGCCGCCGAGCCGGCCGTAGCGGGCGATGACCTCGCGGACGAGGTCGACGAGGTCACGCAGGCGGGGATGGCGTCGAGCCGAGAGCATTGGCGTGACCGTAGCGCTCGACGCGGCGCGCGCTCGGTCGTAGGCCTCGCGGCGGTGCCGTTGAGCTCGTGCCTCCAGCCGAGCAGGATCTCGTGCACGGAGGCCGCGCCGATGATCTCGGCGTCGGGCACCGGCAGCTCGTCGGGTGGAGGATGAACGGCCGCGTCTGCGGGCCGCCGATGCCGCCGTGGAACGAGATCAGCTCCTCGAACGCGCAGCCGGTTTCGAGCGCCGGGTCGTAGAAGCTGCCGATCATGATGTCGGCGACGTGGGTGAACCCGTCCGTGCGCAGGAGGTGCTGCGGCGCGTTCGGCGAGAACGCCGCGAGCGGATCCTCGCCCTCGACCCTGCCGTCGGCGAGATAGCGGGTGCCGGCGCCGCCGAGCACCATAGGCCCGTGCTCGCGACGAGCGGACGAGCAGCCAGCCGACGTGGGGTGGTTGCGCAGCGCCGGGATCAGGTCGGGATGCCGCTCGTTCATCTCCTCGAGCGTCAGGCGGCGGCGCTCCTCCATCAGGTAGACGAGACCGAGGTTGCCCGAGCCCATCACGACGACGTCGCGATCGGAGACGTCGTTCTTCTTGCGCTTCTCCTTCTTCCCCGCCGTGCCGGTCGCCTCGCCGAGCGCGTGGCCGACCATCGAGTTCTGCTCGTCGCCGCCGGACATGTCCTCGACGCTGCCGCGCGAGAGCGAGCGCTCGACGAGCTCGTCGAGCCCGTAGCCGTTGCGCTGCTTGAACGTCGAGCCCTGGGTCTGGCCGTGGTCGGAGAGGACGACGAGCGCGTAGGGCCGCGGCGCGTAGGCGCGGGCCGCCTCGATTCGGCCGAACTGCTGGTCGAGCTTGCGCAGCGCCTCGAGCGTGTCGGAGCGCTCGAGGCCGGAGTGATGCGCGACCTCGTCGTAGCTCGAGAACGTCGCGTAGATCGCGGGACGTCCCTTCATCATGTCCTGGAGCACGCCGTAGACGATCAGGTCGCGCACGAACACGCACAGCGCGCCGCGCATCAGCGGGTAGTAGCCGCCGCGGTGCCCGCGCGGCCGCACGTCGCGCCGCTTCGCCCGGCTCGAGGCCGAGATCTCGAGGATGACCTCCCAGAAGAGGAGCACGAAGACGCGCGTCACGTTGAAGCCGTTCGCGAGGAAGGCCCGATAGCCCGGGTTCGCCTTCTTCTCCTCGTCCATCCGGCTGACCGTGAGGATGCAGTGGTCGGCCTCGCCCGAGAGCAGGTTGCCACGGCTCGCGCCACCGTCGCGAAGCAGCCCGTGACCTGCATGGCGACGCTCGATCTCGGCGCAGTCGGGCGGCGCCGAGCAGGCCATCGTCGTCGCGGTCTCCTTCTCGACCCAGCGGAAGGCAGGGATGTCCTCGTTCGAGCCGAGCAGGATGCCGGCCTGCGACGCGCCGGTCTGCGAGGAGAGATCCGTCTCCCACTCGGTCAGCGTGTAGCCGCCCTCGACGAGCCAGCGCGCCATGTTGGGCGCGTTGCCGTCGCGCATCGCGCGCTGCAGCACGGGCAGAGCGAGGCCGTCGATCTCGAGGTAGATGATGCCCGGGCGCGTCCGTCTCGACGCGCTCGCCCGATCGCTTCGCGATCCGCTGGATCACGCGCAGCGTGTAGGCGTCGTCGTCGTTCGTCCCGAAGACGACGTCGAGGACGACCGAGACGGCCGACGCGACGAGCGCGACGCCGAGCGCCGACCAGAACGAGTCGATCGAGAGGTCGCCGTCCGTGATGTTGTCGGCCGCGAGCAGCATCAGCGCGTCGAGGATCAGGATCGAGCAGGAGCCCGGTGACGAGCATCAGCGGCAGCCGCAGCGCGGCGATCGACCGGCGGCAGCAACGCGTTGAGGATCGCGATCACCGCCGCCGCGACGAAGGCGCCGCCCGAAGCTCTCGACCTGCGGCGCCCGGGACGATCCAGGCGGCGACGAGCAGCGCGAGCGTCGCGAGGACCCACGAGACGAGGAGCCGAACGAGCCCGATGTGCGGGCGCTTCGGGGCCCAGACCGCCTTCTCGCCGTAGCTCGTCGTCGTCATCGCAGCATGTTCTCACACGGTCGGGCCAGCGGGACGCGTCACGCGGGCGCCGCCGTCGGTGACTTCGCCTCGGGCGCCGGCGCCGGGATTGAGTCGCGCCGAGACGATGTACGAGACCACGATCGCGACGATCACGAGCGGCGTCAGCTGCAGCGCCGTCCGCCTGCAGGAACAGGGTCACGAGGAGCAGGGAGACGAGCGGCAGGCCGAGCATGGCGACGGTCATCGCGCCGATCCCCATCGCCGCACCCGCGATCATCGAGAGCCCGGGGAGGTGCGAGAGCGCGATCCCGCCGACGGCGCCGATGAACATGCCCGGGAAGACGGGGCCGCCGCGGAACCCGCTCAGCGCGAGCGAGTAGGCGAGGCCCTTGCAGAACATGAGCAGGAGCAGCGCCCCGACCGACCAGGTGGCGGCACCCTCGATCAGCGCCTGGAAGCTGGTCCTGCCCGGAGAAGAGGACGTTGGCGCTCGACTTGTCGGTGGCCTCGACGAAGATCAGGACCAGGACGCCGATCCCGACGCCTGCGAGCGGCGTCAGGACGAGGCTCCGCGCTGCGACGATCGGCTGCAGTGCGAGCGCCAGCTTCCTGATGATCGTGCCGAGAATGGCCGCCAGGACGCCGATCGCGATCGCCCACAGGAACTCGGCTCCGGTCGGGCTTCCTGCGGGAGGGATGTCCGGGACCGCGAGCGAGAACGTCCCGAACCCGGTCCAGTCGTCGAGGCCGATGTAGATCAGCGACCCGATGCCTGCCGCGAGCAACCCCGGCACGAGCACGACGCTCATCAGCGCTCCGCCGAGCCCGCCCGCCTCCATGAGCAGGAAGGCGCCGGCGAGCGGAGAGCCGAGCAGCGTCGCGATTGCGGCGAAGCTCCCGGCGGCGCCGATCACGACGCTCGCCATCTCCGGCGCGTCGCGCTTGATCAGGTGCACGGCGAGCACGCCCATGCCGCTGCCGATCGCGATCAGCGGCGCTTCGGGGCCGAGCACGACGCCGAGGCTGAGGGTGGCGAACGACGCGAGGATGATCCCGGGAGGTCGATCGGCCGCACCGCACCGCCGGTCTTGAAGCCCTCTGCCGGCTTGTGCCCGGAGGTTCCCGGCAGATAGCGAATCGACGCGGCCACGATGAGGCCGCTCAGCGCGAGCAGCGGGATCGACCACCACGACGGCTGGCTGTCGAAGCCGAGCTCGCCCGGCAGCGTCTCGAACAGGTACTGCTGGGTCTCGGCGACGAGCTTGAGGAAGAAGTAGGCGACGGCCGCGACCGGCACTCCGATGATCGCGCCGAAGACGACGAGCATGACGTAGCTCCGGCTGCGGAGCAGCTCCGCCGGGCTGGGCATGGCGCCGGCTGAGCGGGCGCGTCAGCCGGAGGAGGAGGGGGAGCCGGTTCGGTCATGACGCGGGGAGTCTGACGGAACGGGACGGCAGGCGCTCGGGGTGGCCGCGGAGCCCGCGGCCACCCCGAGCGAAGCCCGGAGCTACTCGGCTGCGGCAACTCCGACAGCGATGAGGTCCTTCGGCGTGGATCCACTCGTCGGCGAGCGCGATGCCGCCGGCGTCGACGATCGCATCGCGGAGCGGGATCGCCCAGAGGTGCTCGAGCAGGATGATCGCCGCGGCGGTGCCGTTCGGGATCGCGTCCGCGACGTACCAGGCGTCCTCCTCGGGGATCAGATGGCCGTCGGCCATCGCCTCGGCGCCGAGCTCGGCGCCGGCCTCGACCGCCTCCTCGTCGCGCCGTAGCCGAAGCCGATCAGGGCGCCGACGATCTCGCCCATCTCGGTCGCCTCGTCCGGGCTGAGGTCGCTGACCTGGAGCGCGACGATGTTGCCGTTCTCGTCCTTGTTGACGACGAGCGCATCGACGATCTTGACGAACTCGTGCTCGCGCAGCCGGTCGAGCTCGGCTGCGATCTTGCCGGTGAAGTTGGGCTCTGCGAACCCGAGCACCAGCATCTGTACGGGGCCAATGGCCATTCTGCTCTCCTCTCCGCTCACGAAGCTGAAAGCAGCTTCTGCTTCTGCATGTCGAATTCCGCCTGCGTCAGCACGCCCTCGTCGAGCAGCTTCTTCAGGTTCTCGAGCTGGGTGACCATGTCCGCGCCACCTGCCGCGGGGGCAGCCGGCGCCGGGGGCGGCGGTGCGTACTGCTGCGGCGGCGGTGCGTACTGCTGCTGTTGCTGTAGGTCCGCGATCTGGTCGTTCTGGGCCTGCTCGTTGGCGGTGTTCTGCGCGCCCTTCTTGCCGGCGTGGTAGGCGACACCACCGACGACCGCTGCGCGAGCAAGTGGCCTTCTTCTCATACCCATGTCGGTTCTCCTCTCGAGTCCAACGATTGTCGCGGCAGCGCCGCGACTCGCCCTCAGACTATTCGATTCGGCGTTACCCGGACGACGTCACACGTTGCGCAATTGTGAACGGGCAGCGGCCGCGGATCGCTCGGCTCGCCTCCTAGGATGACCCGATCGACACGACGATTCCCAATCCCGAGCCGCCGCTCACCGGCACGGCGTTCGTGCTCCGGCCTTTCCGGGAGGACGACTTCGACGCCGCTCTCGCGCTGGAGCACGATGCTGCCGCGGCGCGGTGGGTGCCCGAGCTGCCCGCGGCCGACGGCGCAGGCGTGGTGGCGTTCTACGACGCGTGCCGGCGCGAGGGCAGTCTCCTCCATCTCGTGATCGCCGACCGTGTCACGGATGCGTACCTGGGCGAGATGATGCTGGCGCTCGGCGAGCACCGGGTCGGCGAGCTCGGTTGCTGCCTCGCCCCGGCCGCGCGTGGCCGCGGGATCGCGACCGAGGCCCTCGTGGCGCTGACGGACTGGGCGTTCGCCGAGCTCGGTCTCGGCCGCGTGCAGGTGTTCGTCGCGCCGGAGAATGTCGCGGCGCTCAGTCTCGCGGAGCGGGCCGGCTTCCGTCGCGAGGGCGTGCTGCGGTCGTACTGGGAGCACGGCGACGGACGCCTCGACGTCATCGTCCTCGCCCGGGTACGGGACGACCTCTAGGTCGCGTAGTAGCGCGACTTGGCGGAGCGCGCCGAGTACGTCGCGATGTCGGCGGCGAGCCCGATCGCGACGAGCAGCCAGCCCCAGAAGCCCGAGACGCCGTACACAGGCCCCCACGCGAGCACGTAGGCGAGCGTCGTCCACGGCAGGACGAGCAGGCCGAGAAGCGGCCAGATCCAGGACGAGAACGCGGCATCGACCTTGCTGCCGAAGATCCACCAGATCAGGAGCGCAAAGCGCGGCCCGATGAAGCCGGCGGAAAGTGCAAGGCAACACATGGTCGGTGACGCTATCCGATCCGCCCACTCCAGGCAAGCCCACGGCACATCCGGCAGGACTGGCCGTCGCGGGTGCGAACTTCGACGTGATGAACGACGAGACACGCCTCGAACGCCGGCTCGACCGGCTGATCGAGCACGCCGTCAACCCGCGCAAGGCCGCGGTCGTGATCGCCACCGTGACGACGACCATCACCCTGCTCGCCGGCTGGCTGATGACGATCGTCGACCACGACGGATTCCCGACCCTCGGCTCGGGATGTGGTGGGCGGTGCAGACGGTGACGACGGTCGGCTACGGCGACGACGTCCCGACGACCAACGCCGGCCAGATCCTGGCGGCGGCCGTGATGTTGCTCGGGATCGGGTTCATCACGGTGATCACGGCGTCGATCACCGGCGCCTTCGTCGCGCGTTCGCGCCGGGAGCAGCACCTCGAAGGCCCCGAGCCGCGCGCCGCCGAGAGATCTGCGGGAGATCATCGAGCGTCTCGAGCGCATCGAGGCCGCGCTCGCCTCTCAGGGCTAGAGCAGCGCAGGCGCCTCGAGCGCGGTCCGCTGGACGACGCCGGCGGCGTGCGTTAGGCCACGATCCGGTACACCTGGAACACCTCGGCCAGCTCACGGTTCACGTTCGTGCCGTGCACCCTGGCGAGGTTCCGGATGTACTCGGCGTTCGCGTAGCGGCGGTGGTGCTGCGACGCGTACTTCTCGACCGCGGCGATCTTGCGCGCGAGGTGGCGCTCCTCGAGCGAGATGTAGGCGCCGTAGGAGAAGTCGAAGTTGTTCCACGGGATCTCGTAGCCGAGGATCGTCGTCCGCTTGAACGCCCGCAGGCCCTCCTGCGCGATCGTCTGGTGATCCTGGTGGACGTCGTGGTGGGACGGCTGGAAGACGACGTCCGGCTGCCACTCCTCCCAGAGCGCGACGAGCAGCTCGAGGATGTCCTGGCGGTGGTCGGGGAACGTGCGCACGTCGAAGTCGTGCACCGTCAGGTGCGACTCCGGGATCCCGAGCTCGGCCGTCGCCTCGCGCACCTCGCGCGCGAGCGTGTCGGGCGGGAATCCGGGTGGCAGCGAGCGCGTCGCGATCGAGAACGCGACGTAGCGCACCTCGCAGCCCTCCTCGACCAGACGCGCCGCCGTGCCGCCGCAGCCGAACTCCCCGTCGTCGGTGTGCGGGGCGAGGACGAGCGCCCGGTTCCAGGTGGTGATCATCGCGCGAGCATAGTCTGCGTCCCGGTTGCGGTCATGCCGCCGGGCCTGCCGGAGCGATGCCGTCGGGTGGCGCCTCGCCGTTCGCGACGGCCGGCCGGCCCGGCTTCTTGGGCACGAGCGCGACGACGCCGATCAGTCCGAGCAGTGACCACGTGAGCGGGTCCTCGAAGAACGCGGCGTAGAAGAAGCTGTGCACGGTTATCGCGACGAGGGCGACGCCGATCGCGAGCGACGTCCGCGAGGTGAAGCCGACCCCGAGCCGGAGCAACGTCGCCGCGAGTGCCGCGACGACGAGCCAGCAGAGCAGCGCGAGCCCCACGATCCCTCCCTCGGCGGCGACCGTGATCGGCATCGTGTGTGACGCGACGCGCTTGGGATCGGTGCCCTTGACCCCCGTGCGCTCGGCGTATGCGCGGCGGAAGCCGCCGACCCCGATCCCGACGACGGGATGCTCGACCGCGATGTGGATGCCCTGGGAGACGAGGTTCGAGCGACCGCTCGTGATCTTGTTCAGGCCACGGCTCGACTTGCCGGTGATCTCGTGGCGCACCTGCGGGGCCGCGAGCCCGACGACCGCTGCCAGCAGGCCGAGCGCGACGAGCCCTACGACCGCGCGGCGGCCCCAGGCGACGGCGGCCGAGACGACGACGCCGGTTGCGAGCGCGATGAAGCTCGACTGGGAGTACGAGAACACGAGCCCGATCCAGATCGCGACGACAACGACGTACAGGGCCACGCTGCGCAGTCCGCGAACGCCGCCGAGAACGATCCCCGCGAGCGTGACGAGAATCGCGACCGCGAGGTAGCGCCCGTAGATCGACGGATCCCAGAAGACGGAGTTGACCCGGAAGAACGGCGCGTAGGCGTTCCCGACGATGATGCCCGGGTTCCAGAACACGTCGCGGGTGACCCACTGGTACATGCCGACCGCGGCGTAGGCGAGCGCGGTCAGGACGAGCGCGCCCCAGAGCCAGGTGAGCCACCGGCCGCGCCACGGCAGCCGGGCGAACCCGATCGCCAGCAGCCCGAACGGGAGGATGAAGGCGGCGAGGAAGATCGAGCCCTTCTTCGGGTCGAGTGTCCAGGCGAGCGAGAGCCCCGTCCAGAAGACGACGGCGGCAAGCGGCCACGCGACCGGGCCGAGCTCGCGCGTCCGCGTATCGCCGCGGAGAAGCTGCCACGCAAGAGACAGCGCCAGCATCGTCACGACCGCATAGAGCGGGAGGAGCAGGCTGGCCTTCTCCGAGCCGATCGTGACCGGCAGCCGCACCGGCAGGCACGCCAGGGTCGCGAACGCGAGCAGGTACGGGTAGCGCGTCAGGAGCCAGGCGCCGACGACGGTGGCGACGAGACCGGCAACGGCGCCCGCGGCGAGGAGCGGCCGCGAGACGTCGGGCGCGAGGTAGAGCGCGAGGCCGCCGAGGCCGAGCGCCCAGGCGGCGAGGCCGGCGATGCGGAGGTCGCGCCGCGTCGCGACGAGCAGCAGGGCGAGGCCGGCGCAGCCGACGGGCCCGGCGATCTGCGCCAGAGTCGTCATTGCTTCGGTGCCCGCACGATCACGGCTGCACGGTCGCTGAACCCGTTGGCGGTCACGGTCAGCGTGTAGCGGCCCGGCTGCAACGGGGCGCGGAGCTTCAACGTCCCGGGGCGGGCGGTGCCCGTGCGCTTGCCGAGCTTCCACTGCACGCGCGCTGCGTCGCTCAGCACGAGCACGGCGAACCTGGCCCCGGCGACGGTCTCGATCCGGTCGCGTCCGAGCGCGACGTACCGGATCAGGATCTTCTTCTCGGGCGTGCGCGGGCCGAGGTTGCCGGCGACGTCGCGCGAGCCGAGGCTGATGCGGTAGACGCCGGGCGGCAACGACGCGCCGTCGATCTTGCCGAACCACTCGATCCGGCCCTTCTCCTGCTGCCCGCGCTTGCGGACGCGCTGGATGCCGTTGACGTAGAGCAGCGCCTGGGCGGGCTCGTCGATGGCGTAGCGCGCGATGATCCGCTCCTTCCGTCCGTCGCCGTCGGGCGAGAAGACGCGCGGCGCCAGGGAGACGAGCCGGATGTGCGGCGGCGTCACGTCGACGCGCATCGGATTCGGAAGCACGATCGTGCGGTGCTCGCCGACGAGGTGGACACGCGGCTTGTACGAGCCCTCGGGCACGACCTCACCGTTCTGGGCGCGCCCGTCCCAGTGGAGCGTCGTGCGGCCGCGCGGCGTCGGGTCGTTGCGGACGAGCGTCCGCACGGTGTCGCCGTTCTTGTCGATCACGTCGACCGTGATCCGGTCGCGGTTGCGGAGCCGGAACGAGATCGCTGCCGTCTCCGTCTCGCAGTCACAGACGGGCGAGAGCACCTTGTCGACCTTCGTGCCGAGGATCGGGCTCAGCGTGAGCTTCAGCTTCTCGGTGTAGACGAAAGCGAGCGCGGTGGCGACGAGCAGGGCCGCGACGAGGGCGGCTGGGGCGTATTTCGCCACGAGCCGAGCCATTCTAGAGAGGAGAGGGGTGATACGGCTGGCACACTGGATGGCGCCACCCCGTGGCCTCTTCATGCGCAAACGCCTCCTGATACTCGCCGCCGGCGTCGTGCTGCTCGCCCTCGGGGGTGCGGTGGCGGTCTTCATCGTCGTCAACCGGCCGCCGTCGCCCGGCGGTCTCGAGACCGCGCCGACCGACGTCGAGATCGTGACCTCGACGATCCCGAAGCCGAAGCCGATCAAGCACCCTCCGCCCGCGGAGAAGGTCGACAACCGCTGCTGGAAGATGTTCGGCGGTGGCCCGACGAGAAGCCTCGCGCGACCGCTGATCCACCTCGGGATCCCGGTGAAGCCGCCGCTCTGGGCCCGCGGGCTCCAGTCGTACGTCGAGTACCCGCCGAGCTACTGCGACGGCGTGCTCTACGTCAACACCTACAAGGGCGACACGTGGGCGATCAAGGCCAAGACCGGCAAGGTGATCTGGCGGCGGCACAACACGGCGGAGAAGCCGTCGACGCCCGCGATCAGCGGCTCCCTCCTGATCGTGAGCGCGAAGGACGGCACCGTCAGCGCGCTGAACCGGCGGAACGGCAGCCTCGTCTGGCAGCTGCGCACGCATGCGAAGGTCGAGTCGTCGCCTGCGATCGTGAAGGGCATCGCCTACTTCGGAGCGACCGACGGCCGCCTCTTCGCGGTCTGGGCCGAGACCGGCAAGATCCGCTGGGTCTACAACACCGGCGGCCGGATCAACTCCAGCCCGTCGCTCGCCAACGGGCGCGTGTGCGTCACCACGTATGCCGGCTCGATCCTGTGCCTGCGGGCAAAGGACGGCAAGCGGCTCTGGATCACGTACGTGAAGCGCGACGCGTTCCGCTACGAGAGCTTCTACGCCAGCGCCTCGACCGACGGCCGCCGCCTCTACACGATCGGGCGCTCGGGCACGATCGTCACGCTCGACGCGCGCAACGGTCACGTCGAGTGGAAGCACCACCTCTCCTCGTGGGGGTATTCGACGCCGGCGGTCGGTGACGACCGCGTCTTCATCGGCGGCTTCGACGGTGCCCTGCACGCGTACCGCAAGACCGACGGGAAGGAGCTCTGGAGGGCCCACGTCGGCGGGCGCATCCTGGGCGGCCCGCTCATCGTCGGCAACCTCGTGTTCTTCTCGACGCTCGAGCAGAAGACCTATGCCGCGCGGGTCGATACCGGCCAGATCGTCTGGCGCTACCCGATCGGCAAGTACTCGCCGGGCATCGCAACCGAGCGCGCGTACTACTTCACGCTCAACGGGATCCTCGTCGCGCTGCGCGGCCAGTACTCGCCGCGCTGAGCCTCGCCGCGCGTCAGGTGAGCGGCGGATGCCGGCGGCGCCAGAGCGGCGAGCGCTGCATCACGTACCCGACGCCGCGCCAGGCGGTGGTCGTCGCGCGGTAGCCCCCGAGCTCGAGGCGAGCCCTCGCCGACGGGCGGCCGGCGCTCCGCGTCTCGTAGCCGAGCGCCGCGAGCAGCTCTCCTGCCGCATCCTCGAATGCAGCCTCGTCGGCCGGGTCGAGCTCGGTGCGCCAGTCGCGGACGCCGGTGGTCGGAGGCTGGTTGAGGCGCTGCTGGTGCGGCTTGCGGGCCGAATCGGAGCGGCCGACGTAGTCGAGCATGTCGGCCTCGAACTCGAGGCCGGCGAACGCACACACGCGCGCGAGCTCGGCGGCCGAGTCGCGCACGAGATCCTCGTAGCGGAGCTCGAGGTACCGGTCGGGCCCGACGCGCCGGCCGAGCGCCTGCGCAGCCTCGACCTCGGTCCGCCAGAGCCGGGCGAAGCCGGCGGCGTCCTTCGGATGGCCCCACCCTTCCGTCATGATCCCGCGGGGCACGGAGAGGAACGAGAGCGCCGCATCGCGGCCGTCCCGCACGAGGTGCACGAAGCGCGCGTCGGGAAAGGTGCGCTCGAGGAGCGGCAGGTACTGCATGTAGAGCGGCGTCTTGTCGCCCCACCGTTCCTTGCCCTGCAGCCCGGCGTAGGCGGCGAAGATCGCCCCGATCGCCTCCCCCGGCGTCATCCCCGGCCGCAGCCGCTCGGCCACGGCGCTCGCCGGCAGCCCCCACTCGCGCAGCGTCGACAGGCGCCGCACGTCGTCGAGGAACGCGTCGACGTCGACCGGCGCGCCGGGGTGGCGATGCGCCAGCTGGGGGATGAAGTACGACTCGTCCGGAATCGCGATCGCCGAGTTGCGATCGAGCATCACCCGCAGCAGCGTCGTGCCCGAGCGACGGACGCCGAGCACGAAGAGCGGCTGCTCGGTCACCGCAGGAGGCCGCGTGACTCGAGCAGCGCGATCACGTGGCCGGCCGACGCCTCGGCCCCCTCGTGCTCGGTGTCGAGCCGGAGGTCGGGAGCGACCGGCTCCTCGTAGGGCGCCGTGACGCCGGTGAAGTCCGGCAGGTCGCCGGCGCGGGCGCGGGCGTAGAGGCCCTTGGGATCGCGCCGCTCGCACTCGTCGACCGAGGCGCGCACGTACACCTCGACGAACGGTGCGAACGCCTCGGTCATCTCGCGCGCCCGCCGGCGGGCCTCGGCGTAGGGAGAGACCGCCGCGACGACGACCGCTGTCCCGGCACGCGCGAGCCGCGACGCGACCCACCCGATCCGCTCGATGTTCGTGTCGCGGTCCTCCTTCGAGAAGCCGAGGTCCTTCGAGAGGTGCGTGCGCACGACATCGCCGTCGAGCACCTCGACGTGGGCTCCCCGGCGCTCGAGCTCGGCGCCGACGAGGCGCGACACCGTCGTCTTGCCGGCACCCGAGAGCCCGGTGAGCCAGACCGTGAATCCGGGCTCTGGCTGGGGTCGTGTCACGGTCGGCGAGTATAGCCGCGGGTCCGCAATACTATTCAGAATGAAGCGAGCTGTCGTCCGGCGCGCGGACCCGTATCGCGACACGCAGGTGATCGACGAGCGGGCGCCGCGGGTGAACCAGGCCGTCGTCGGCATCGTGGCGCTCGTCGCCGTGGTGACCGGGTGGTGGCTCCTGCTCGCCCTGCTCGCGCTGCAGCTCGCGCTCGGCCTGACGCTCGGGCGCCGCTGGTGCCTCGCGTGCGTCTTCTACTTCGAGGTGCTGCAGCCGCGGCTCGGCGAAGGGCCGCTCGAGGACAGCCGCCCGCCCCGCTTCGCGAACATGATCGGGCTCGGCTTCCTCAGCGCCGCCTCGGTCGCCTACCTCGTGGGCTGGACGACGCTCGGCGCCGTGCTCGGCGGCATCGTCGCGGCGCTCGCGCTGCTCGCGGCCGTCACCGGCTTCTGCGCCGGCTGCAACGCCTACAAGCTCGTCTGCGCGCTGACGGGACGCCGGTTCGTCTCGTGCCCGCTGCCGCCGCTGCCCGGCGACGCCTAGCCGCTCTACTCCTCGGCGAGGCCCCAGTCGAGGACGACGCGCCAGCCGTCCGGGTCGGCGACCGTGATGCTGCGGCCGTCCCAGTAGGGGTTCTCGGGCTCGACATCGGGATAGCCGAGGTCGGAGAGGCGGCCGGCGACGATCTCCGCGGCCTGCTCCGACTCGAGGTAGAGGACGAGCAGGTTGTCGATGCTCGGTGCCGGGCACGGGCTGCCGTCGGCATGCGAGGTGAACTCGAGGTGGTAGTCGCTGCCGGGCAGGCCGAGCATGACGCCGTCGTAGCCCGAGTGGCCCTCGAAGTGGCCGAGCTCCTTGAGCCCGAGCCCGTCGCGGTAGAACGTGACGACCTCGTCGAGCTTGTCCGTCGGCCGCGCCCAGCGCACCCGCACGACCGGCAGCTCGGGCTGCCAGCTCACAGCGGCTCCGGCCTGCTCGCCGCCTCGGCTGCGGCCGCCGACGCCGCCTCGATCCCACGGCGGATGTAGCTCCTGATCGCGAGGCTGATCCCGACGACGAGCGCCACCGCGACGACGGTGAGGATGATCGCGTTCGCGCCCGGTGGGTCGAGCAGCTTGATCCCGGAGAGCGAGAGCACGAGCGCCAGCGTCACCCGAGCGAGCGGTCGGGCAGCTTCACCGTCAGCTGGCTGCCGATCAGCACGCCCGGGATCGAGCCGATCAGGAGCCAGCCGGTGGCCCCGAGATCGACGCTGCCGGTGACGAAGTGGCCGAAGCCTGCGACCCAGAGCAGCAGCGCTGCCTGGAAGAGGTCGGTGCCGACGATCTTCGCGGCGGTCAGCGGGAAGGCGATCATCATCACGAGCCCGAAGAACGTCCCCGAGCCGACCGAGGTGAGGCCGACGATGAAGCCGCCGAAGATCCCGATCAGGACGGCGATCGTCTTGTCCCGCCGCTGCATCAGGAACGGGGCGTTGTTGCCCCACGGACGCAGGAACGCCTTGATGAAGAAGCCGATCCCGCCGATCACGAGCGCGATCCCGAGCACCTGCTGCGCGGCGCTCTCGTACCCGTCGCCGTAGCGGTCGGAGAGCCAGGACGACAACGCCACCCCGAGCAGCGACGCGGGCGCGGAGCCGATCAGCATCCACAACGCGAGCCGTGCGTGGACGTGGCCGAGCTGGCGGTGCCGCGCGGCGCCGAACGACTTGAAGATCGCGCCGTGGAGGATGTCGGTGCCGATCGCCACCGTCGGCTTGAAGCCGAAGACGAGGATCAGCATCGGCGTCATCAGGGAGCCGCCACCCATGCCGGTCATGCCGACGAGCAGGCCGATCAGCAGACCGGCGAGTGACAGCTTCCAGTCCATCAGTGCGCCAGTTAGACCGCGGGCTCCGGCGCCAGCAGGATCTCCTTCAGGGTGTCGCCGCGGAGGCCGAGGCGAAGCGTCTCGAGCGGAATCACCTCGTCGGGCGGGATGTTGCCGAGGTTCACGTTCGGCCCGAGCTGCTTCACGAACCACGCCTGCGACGCCTTGGTCGGCGCCTCGAAGATGAGGTCGTCGATCGCGACGCCGTGCACGATCTCGTCGATCAGGCCGGTGCGCATGTCGCCGTCCTTGCGGAAGATGCCTGCGGTGCCACCCTCGCGAGCCTCGGTGATCACCTTCCAGGAGCCGGCCTCCAGCTCCTCCTTGATCCACTCGACCCACTGGTACGGCGCGTAGACGACGTCGGAGTCCTTCGAGCCGACCTCGGAGAGCACCGTGAAGTCGCGGGCGAAGTCGGCGATCAGGGCGAGCTTCTCCTCGCGGGGGATGTCGATCGTGCCGTCCGAGATCTCGACGTGCGCGAAGCGATGCTCCGTGAGCCACGTCTTGAACTCGTCGAGCTTGCCCTTCGCGTAGACCGCCTCGAACAGCGTGCCGCCGCACACGACCGGCGTCTCGAAGTGCCGGTAGAGCGCGATCTTCTTCTCGAGGTTGTTCGTGACGTAGCTCGTGCCCCAGCCGAACTTGACGATGTCGACGAAGTCGCCGGCGGTGTCGAACATCCCCTCGATGTCGCGGATGTTGAGTCCCTTGTCCATCACGTGGGTGAGCCCGACCTGCCGCGGCTTGCCCGGGCGCGAGGGGACTCCCAACCAACCATCGCTAAAGCCGGGCATAGAGCTCCTTCAGCTTGTCGTGGGCACGGGCCTGGACGTCGTGGTAGAGCGAGTTGCCGTGCGCGTCGATGCCGACGATCAGCGGCCCGAAGTCCTTGACGCGGAACTTCCAGAGGCACTCGGGCATGAGCTCCTCCCAGAGCACCTCCTCGATCTCCTCGATCTGGGTCGTCTCGAGCGCCGCGGCGCCGCCGACGATCGCGAAGTAGACCATCCCGAGGCGCTGCATCGGCTCGATCGCGACGTCGGGGAAGCCGCCCTTGCCGCAGATCGCGCGGACGCCGTACTGCTCGCCGAGGCCCTCGGTGAAGCGCACCATGCGGGCGCTCGTGGTGGTGCCGATGCAGATCTTCTCGTACGTGCCCCTGCCCTCGGCGTCCTCCGAGACCTTGCGCACGTTCGGCGCCGTGTGGAGCAGGAAGGCACCGCCGAGATCCATCGGCGGCTCGACGCCCTGGTCGAAGATGCGGATCTGGGTGCGGTCGCGGATGCCGATGATGTGACCCTGCACCGTGACCTCGTCGCCGGCGCGGAGCTTCAGGATGTCCGCCGGGTCGGTGATCGGGAACGTGACTTCGTGGTGGGCCATGTCTAGAACTCCCTGTCGAAGTCGGTGGAGCCGTCGGCGCCGATGTGAGCCGACGCGCGGCGCGCGGCCCAGCACTGGTAGTTGACCGCGACGGGGTTCAGGGTCATGTGCGTGTCGGCGTGCTCGATGTGGCACTGGAGCACGGTGACGTCGCCGCCGAGCCCCATCGGGCCGATCCCGGTCTCGTTGAGCAGGCCGTAGAGCTCGTCCTCGAGCTGGGCCACGAGCGGGTCGGGGTTGCGGGTGCCGACGGGCCGCGCGATCGCCTCCTTGGCGAGGTACATCGCGTAGTCGGCCGAGCCGCCGATGCCGACGCCGACGATGCCGGGCGGGCACGGCTTGCCGCCCGCGTCGACGATCGACTCGAGCACGAACTTCTTGATCCCGACGACACCGTCGGCGGGCACGCACATCTTGAGGAAGCTCATGTTCTCGGAGCCCGAGCCCTTCGGCACGCACTTGACGTCGAGGCCGTCCCAGTCGGGGATGAACTCCCAGTGGACGATCGGGAGGCGATAGCCGATGTTCGGGCCGGTGTTCTCCCGCGTCAGCACGTGCACCGCGTTCGAGCGGAGCGGATGCTCGATCGTCGCGCGCGCCGTGCCCGCCTTCAGCGCCGCATAGATGCGAGCCGGGTGGAGCGGGAAGTGCTCGCCGACGCGGCAGGTGTAGACGGCGATCCCGGTGTCCTGGCAGACGAGGTTCTTCTGCTCGTCGGCGATCGAGACGTTCCGGTGGATCGTCTCGAGGATCCGGATCCCGGTCTTCGAGGTCTCGCGGTCGCGCGCCGCGGCGAGCGCGTCGCGGAGATCCTGGGGGATGTCCTTCAGCGCCCAGACGTACAGATGTGCTGCCGCGTCCTCGACGACTCCGTCGAGGTCGGTGGTGGTCGTCGTGCTCATAGGCTCGCTTTCTCCGAGGCTGCCCGTCCGGCGCGTCGTCCGAAGACGACGCACTCGAGCAGCGAGTTGCCCATCATGCGGTTGCGTCCGTGGGTGCCGCCTGCGATCTCGCCGCACGCGTACAGCCCCTCGAGCGTGGTCTCGGCGTGCTCGTCGATCACGAGACCGCCGTTCTGGTAGTGGAGCACAGGGTAGGTGAGAAGTGGCTCGGTGAGCGGATCGATGCCGGCGCCGCGGTAGCGCCGCAGCATGTACGGCAGCGAGATGTCCGCATCGGCCTCCGGGATCCTGGTCGTGTCGAGGTACACGGCCGGGCGACCGTCCTCGGTCTCGACGCCGCGACCGGCCGCGACCTCGTCGAAGATCGCCTGCGAGACGACATCGCGCGGGCCGAGCGAGTCGGTGAACTCCTCGCCGTCGGCGTTGAGGAGCACGGCGCCGTACGCGCGCGTCGTCTCGGGGATCGAGTAGCCCTGCATCGTGACGGGCCAGGCGCCGCCGTTCGGGTGGTACTGGAGCGCGTCGAGATCGCGCGACTCGGCACCGAGGTCGAGCGCGATCGTCGTCACCTCGCCGGTGGCGTTGGGATGGTTGGTGGAGAGCTCGTGGCGGCGCGCGGCCTCGGCGTAGCAGCGCCCGCCGGCCGCCAGCACGACGGTGCCGGCGTCGATCGTGGCGACGTCGCCGTCCTTGACGGTGAACGACGCCCGCCAGCCGCCCGCGGTGGGCTCGAGCGCGGAGAGCGCGTGGTTCTGGAAGCTCGTGGCGCCGCCGGCTTCGTGGGCATCGCGAAGCGCCTTCGTGATCGCGTGGCCGGTGCGGTCGCCGACCTGGAGCAGCCGCTTGCGTGACGCGCCGCCGCAGCGCGCGAGGCGGTAGCCGCCGTTCTCGCGCGTGAATGCGCAGCCGAGCTCCTCGAGCCAGTGGATCGCGCCCTGCGCGTCACCGACGAGAGCCTCGACGAGGCGCGGATCGGCGGTCTCGTGCGACGAGCGCATGATGTCCTCCGCATGCAGCTCCGGCGAGTCGTCGCCGCCGAAGGACGCCTGGATCCCGCCCTGTGCCTTGGAGGAGTTGTTCGCCTGGATCGAGCCCTTGGTCGCGAGAGCGACGCTCGCTCCGGCGCGGTCGGCGGCGACGGCCGCGGCGAGACCCGAGGCACCGCTGCCGATCACGAGCACGTCGAATCGAGCCGAGGGCTGCATCCGGTCTAGGGTACCAAGTCTCATTATTCGTTGCATTACAGAGTCTTATCTCTCAGGACGGCTCAGAGGTGGACGGAGGCGCTGCGATAGAATCGCGCCATGGCCCGGATCGCCGATGTGATGCGCCTCGACTTCATCGAGGTCGCCCCCGAGGACACGCTCGGGGAGGTTGCCGAGCGGATGACGGCGAAGAACGTCGGCGCCGTCGTGGTGAAGGACTTCGGCAACCTGATCGGGATCCTCACCGAGCGCGACCTGCTGAAGGCGATGGCAGCGCGGGTTCACTCGAGCGAGGCGCGGGTGCGGCAGTGGATGACGGTCGACCCGGTCACCGCGTCGGCAGACACGGATGTCGAGGAAGCGGCGCGGGTGATGCTCGAGCACGGTTTCCGCCACCTGCCGGTGGTCGACGACGACGGCCAGGTGACGGGCGTCGTCAGCCTGCGGCGCGTCGTCGGCGCCGCCCAGGCTGCGTAGCGCTCACGGCGCTGCCGCCCTGCCCCGCGCGCACGAACGCGACGAACGCCTCTGCCGCGCGCGTCTGCGCACGACCCGAGGCGCGCACGAGCGACACCTCCCGCTTCGCGCTCATCCCCTGCAGGTGCGCCTCGGCCACCGTGCCGGCGGCGAGGTCCGACTCGACCGCCGTCCGCGAGATGAACGTGATCCCGTAGCCGGCCTGCACTGCGCTGCGCACGGACTCCTGCAGGCCGAGCTCGAGCGAGACCGAGAGGTCGCGCAGGCGCACACCGAGCGTCCGCAGCTCGTCCTCGACGACCTGGCGGACGCCGGCGCCCTCCTGCATCAGGATCAGGTTCTCGCCGCGAAGATCGTCGACCGTGATCGTGCGGCCCGCGAACGAGTGGCCGGGCGGGCAGATCAGGATCACCTCGTCCTCGAGGATCGGCTCGAAGCGGACGGCCCGGTGGCGGCGGGCCGCACCGACGATGCCGAGCTCGAGGCCGCGATCGGCGACGAGATCGACGACGGTCTGGGTGTCGTGGACCTCGAGCGAGATCCGCAGGTCGGGGTGCCGCTCGTGGAACTCGCACAGGAGCACGGGCACGACGACCGCGGCGGGACCGGTCGAGGCGCCGATCGAGAGCTCACCCGTGAGCGCGCCGGCGCCCTCGGAGGCGACCTCGTCGAGCATCTGCTCCTCGAGCTGCAGCATGCGCTGCGCCCCGCGGAACAGCCGCATCCCGGCCTCGGTCGGCTCGACGCGGCGGCCGGAGCGGTCGAGCAGCTGGGTGCCGAGGCGCTTCTCGAGCGCCCGCACCTGAAGCGACACGGCGGGCTGGGTGACACCGAGCCGCTCGGCAGCCTGCGAGAAGCTTCGCCGTTCGACGACCGCACAGAAGGCTGCAAGCTGGCGTGTGTCCATAAGCGAACCTTATCTCAGGATCGGGTTCGATGAGATAAGCCGGCCTCCGGTGCCGGGGCACGATACGGTCGGCGCATGAGGATCTGGATCGACATGACGAACTCGCCGCACGTGCCGTTCTTCCGGCCGTTGATCCGGCTGCTCGAGGAGCGGGGGCACGAGGTCAGGGTCTCCGCACGCGACTTCGCCCAGACGCTCGAGCTGCTCGACGCTGCCGCGATCGGCCACGAGGTCGTCGGGCCGCCCCACGGCGGCGCCGGGCGCGCGGGCAAGGTGCGGGCGATGGGATCGCGCCTGCGCGCGCTCCGCGCCTGGGCCAGGCCGCAGGCGTTCGACCTCGCGCTCTCCCACGCCTCCCACGAGCTTCCCCTGGCCGCCCGCTCCCTCCGGGTGCGGTCGGCGTACGCCTACGACTACGAGTTCGCCCGCGCCCAGCACACGCTCGGCTCGCGCGCGGCGACGCGTGTCGTCGCTCCCGAGGCGATCCCGCAGGACCGGCTCGACCGGCTGGGCGCAACGCGCGGCGAAGGTGCGCCGCTACCCCGGCCTGAAGGAGGAGTACTACCTCTCCGGCTTCTCACCCGACCGCGCGGTGCTCGACGAGCTCGGCCTCGACGCTCCGAACCGAACTGCGTCGCGTGCTCGTCGTCGTGCGCACGCCGCCCGAGGTCTCGCTCTACCACCGCCACGGGAACCCGCTCTTCGCTGACGTGCTCGAGCGGCTCGGCACCGATCCCGCGGTGCAGGCGGTCGTGCTCCCGCGCACGCCGGCCCAGCGGGACGCGCTGCGCGAGGCGGCGCTGCCGTCGCTCGTCCTGCCCGAGCACGCGATCGACGCCCAGAGCCTGATCGCGCTCGCCGACCTCGTCGTCTCGGCCGGCGGCACGATGAATCGCGAGGCGGTCGCGCTCGGCACGCCGGTGTGGACGACGTTCGCCGGCACGATGGGCGCGGTCGACGAGGGGCTGATCGCGGACGGGCGGCTGGCGGAGCTGACCGCTGCCGACGCGCTCGTGCTGGCGAAGAAGGCGACGGGCGGTGTCGGTCGTGCGAGCGCGATCCCGAGCTGATGCTCGACCTGCTGCTGTCGGCGCTCGAGGGCTGACGGTCAGCCCAGACGGACAGGCTGAAGCCTCGCCGCCGCCGACCACCACGTCGGCCGCGACCCGCTTCGGGTCGCGCACGATGCGGCTCAGGGCGCCGACGAGCTCGAGCGTGTCGCCCTCCTCGACGAGGCGCTCGAGGATCGCGAGCTCGTCGTCGAGCCACGCCGCCTCGACGGGCGGCCGCGAGATGCGCTCGATCTTCGGGTGCGGGCTCGGCGAGACGACCTCGCCGTCGCCGACGAGCACCTCGTGCAGCTTCTCGCCCGGCGCCGGCCCGATCACCTCGATCGGGATCTCGATTCCCGGCTCCTTGCCGGAGAGCCGGATCATGTTCTCGGCCAGGTCCATGATCCGCACGGGCTCGCCCATGTCGAGCACGTAGACCTGGCCGCGCTCGGCGATCGCACCCGCCTGGACGACGAGCTGCACCGCCTCGGGGATCGTCATGAAGAACCGCGTCATCTCCGGGTGCGTCACCGTCACCGGGCCGCCCTTCGCGATCTGGCGGCGGAAGATCGGGATCACCGAGCCGGACGAGCCGAGCACGTTCCCGAAGCGCACGGCCACGAACCGGGTCGAGACGTCGCGGCGATGCCCCCACGTCTCCACGATCCACTCGCAGAGCGCCTTCGACTGGCCCATGATCGTCCTCGGGTTCGCGGCCTTGTCCGTCGAGACGAGCACGAACCGCTTGGCGCCGAACTCGACCGCCACGTCGGCCATCGTCCGCGTGCCGAGCGTGTTGTTGCGCACCGCCTCGATCGGGTTCGCCTCCATCATCGCCACGTGCTTGTACGCCGCCGCGTGGAAGACGACGCCGGGGCGGTACTTGGCGAAGACCTGGCGCATCTTGACCCCGTCCTTGACGTCGGCCACGATCGGCACGCCGGCCAGGAAGCCACGCTCGCGGGCGAGCTCGCGGTCGACCTCGAACAGCGCCGGCTCGGAGTGGTCGACCAGCACGAGCCGCGCCGGCCCGAGCCGGGAGAGCTGGCGGCAGAGCTCTGACCCGATCGAGCCGCCGGCACCGGTCACCATCACGACCTCGGCCGAGACGTACCCCGCGATGCTGTCGAGATCGACCTCGACCGGCTCGCGGCCGAGCACGTCCTCGACCTGCACCGGCCGCAGCTGGGTCGTGAGCCCGGAGTCGCCGCTGACGAGCTCCGTCAGTCCCGGCAGGGTCTTGACGGGCAGTCCGGCGGCCTGCGCGGCACGGACGATCCTGCCCCGCACCTCGCCGGACGCGGACGGCATCGCGATCAGCACCTCGTCGGGACGGCGGTCGCGGATCACCTGCGGCAGGTCGGCGGTGGTGCCGACGACGCGGACCCCGTGGAGGCGGAGGTTGCGCTTGCGCGGGTCGTCGTCGACGATCGCGATCGGCGTGTACCCCAGGCTGGGGTTCCGCAGCATCTCCTTGATCACGAGCTGCGCCGCATCGCCGGCGCCGACGATGATCGCCTCCTTGCCGCGGGCGACGACCTGGCCCGGCAGCGGCCGCTCGATCAGCGTGCGCGCGAGGAGCCGCGATCCCGCGACGAAGGCGAGGCAGAGGAGCAGGTCGATGAACCAGACGCCCGTCGGAACGCGGGCCGGGTGGAGCTCGAAGAGCGTGAAGACGACGAACGTGGCGAGCGAGGCGAGCGCGACGCCCCGGAGCGCCGACCACATGTCACGCGTCGAGACGTACCGCCACCACCGGTTGTAGAAGCCGGCCAGCCCGAACACCGTGAGCTGGATCCCGACGACGACGAGAATGATCTGCCAGTCCAGGTAGTGGTCGTAGTAGACCGGCCGTCCCTGGTCGAACCGCAGCATCCAGGCGAGCACCCAGGACGTCGCGATGATCGCCGCGTCGGCGGCGATCTGCCACAGAGCGTGTCGGTTGAACGGCGATCTCACGGTTGGCTGATGTGTCCGCTACATCAAGGAAGGGGAGCCAGCACGCTGTCTCCCGTTCCTGTTCTCGTCCTGGCTCGCGTCGCAGCGAGGACGGCTGCAACGACCTGCTCCTGCACGTCGGCGCCGATGGTGCCCCACAGCGGGAGCGCGAGATTCTCCGCGGCGGCGCGCTCGGTCTCGGGCAGCGAGCCCGGCTCGTAGCCGAGATAGCGCATCGCCGGCTGCAGGTGGAGCGGCGTGACGTAGTACGACGCCGACGAGATCCCCGCCTCCTTCGAGCGCAGCCGAGAAGAGCGCGCGGTCGGGCGTGCGGACGACGTACATGTGGTACACGTGGCCCGGCTCGTCGAGCGGCAGGTCGACCGCCTCGCCGAGGCCGAGCTCTGCGTAGCGCGCTGCTCCCTCGCGGCGGCCGTCGTTCCAGCCCTTGAGGTGCGGCAGGAAGACGCGCAGCATGGCGGCCTGGATCGCATCGAGCCGTGAGTTCGTGCCGACGAGCTCGAAGGTCTGCTTGTCGCGCGAGCCGTGGAAGCGCAGCATGCGAACGCGCTCGGCCACCTCGTCGTCGCGACACGCGATCAGGCCGCCGTCACCGAGCGCGAAGAGGTTCTTGGTCGGGAAGAAGCTGAAGGTGGAGCAGACGCCCGTGCTCGCGACGCCCGCGGCGCCAAAGGCCTGCGCCGCATCCTCGATCAACGGCAGCCCGAGAGCCGCGAGCTCGGCGAGCGGCGCCGGACGGCCGAAGAGGTGCACCGGCATGATCGCCTTCGTCCGCGGCGTGATGCGGTCTGCGACGTCGGCCGGATCGAGGTTCAGCGTCACCGGGTCGATGTCGGCGAACACCGGTGTCGCGCCCGCGCGTGCGATCGCCTCGGAGGTCGCATAGAACGTGAACGAGGGGCAGATCACCTCGTCGCCGGCGCCGATGCCCATCGCCTCGAGCGAGACCACGAGCGCGTCCGTGCCGTTGGCGACGCCGATCGCATGAGGCGCACCGAGGTACGCGGCCGACTCGCTCTCGAATGCCTCGACCTCGGGCCCGAAGATGAAGCGACCCGACTCGAGGACCTCGCCGAAGCGCTCTTTGAGCTCCGGGATGAGTGGCGCGTACTGCGCCTTGACGTCGATGAGCGGAATCACGACATCCGAGTGTACCGGGACGGCGCAGAGCTTCATCGCCGGGATGCAGGGAAAAGTGCTGTCGTTACGACCGCCCGAACGCAGATCAGGCCGTGCCGGCGGGACGCCGCTTGCGCACGAATCGCCAGCCGAGCCAGCCGGCAACGGCGACGATCGCGACGGCCGTGACGATGTCCGCGTACCTGAAGGCGTGGTGGAAGCTCTCCCAGCTGGCGCCCGCCGCCCAGCCGATGCCGGCGAAGACGAAGCACCAGATCGCCGACCCGATCAGGGTCAGCACCGTGTAGCGGCGGAACGGCGCCTCGAAGACCCCGGCGGGAATCGAGATGAACGACCGGACGACCGGCGTGAGGCGGCCGAGCAGCACGGCCCAGCTCTCCCACTTCAGGAACCAGGCCTCGGCGCGCTCGAGCTTCGCGCTCGTCGAGGTGGAGCCAGCGCCCGTGCCGTTCCAGATACGGCCGGCCGCCCCGGATCCCGATCTCCCAGCCGATCACCGAGCCGATCAGGTAGCCGATCGTGCCGGCGGCCACGATCGCGAGGTAGGCGGAGAGGCCGGGAGCGAACGTGTAGCCGAACAGCGTCACCGATGCCCCGGCGATCGCGCCCGAGGCGATGGCGCCGCCGTAGACCATCACGATCTCGCTCCCCGCGGGGAAGACGGCATCGATCAGCATCAGGAGGAAGACGGCGTAGATGCCGTAGTCCCCGACGAGCTGGGTCAAGCGAGCTCGTGATCGAGGCCGCGGGCATCGGGACAATCTACTTGCGGATCCGGGAATCGGTCCGCGCGGAGTGCTCTACTTGGGGCCGACGATGCGCTGCACCGGCAGGTTCCGGGCCAGGTCGATCGTGCCGAGCGGATTCCGGGCCACGACGCGGACGACGTAGCCGCCGCCCTTGACGGCCTTCTTCGTGCGGTCGAGGCCGTTCCAGGTCACGCCGCGTACCCCGGCCGTGTAGCTCCGCTTCGCAAGCGTGCGCAGGACCTCGCCCTTGCGGGTCTCGATCGTGACGGTGACCTTCGCGGTCTTCGTCTGCTTCCACGTGATGCGCACGTCGCGGCCGCGCGGCGGCAGGAAGAGCTTCTTCGGATTCGTGGTGAGGAAGCCGATCGTCGTGTTGACGAGGAACGACTGCGTCATCTCCGAGGGCTGCCCGATGTCGTCGGTGGCAGTGACCGTCAGCGTCCAGCGGCCCTGGGCGGGACCGGCCGACTTCGCGGCGGCGACGCGGGACGTGGGCGACGGCGCGACGGGCGTCACCGGCGGGGCGACGGGCGGGAAGGGGACGGCGTACCGGCCCGGCTGCCGCGTCACCGACGCCTGGTAGCCGACAGTGCCGTCGGGGCGCAGCAGCTTCACCTCGACCGTAGACGGCCGGACGACCTTGTAACGGAGGCTCTGCTTGTCGCCGACGCCGTCGCCGTCCGGCGACACGACCGCCACGGCCGGCTGCACGAAGACGCCGGTGTACTGGAAGAGCAGAGCGGTCGAGATCGGGCGCTCCGGCTCGGAGGGCCGGTTGAGGAGCGTCCCGTCGAAGGCCATCGTCGCCGAGCCGCCGCTGTCGAGCGCCATCCCGGTGACGGCGCCGAGCCGGACGAGCGCCTGGGCGAGCTCGAAGTTGGTCATCCCGATCGAGTACCCGGGCTGGCGGCCGTCGACCGTGACGAGGATCATCTTGCCGTCGGCGAGCTGGCCGACGGCGCTCCGCGGCGCGCGCGGGCCGAGCTGGCTCGTCGTGAAGATCTCGCCCGCCCTGAAGATCGGGGCGCCGTCGCGAACGATCTGCGGGCCGCCGCCGATCGCCGAGACGATGTCCGGCCAGTCCGGCTTGAGGTTGAGCTGGGTCGTCACGATCTGCCCGACCGGTGCCTCCGCCGTGAGGGCCGCGGCGGCCGAGCCGACGGCGACGAGGACGGCGCCACCGGGCGGGATCGGCACCGCGGCGCCGCCGGTGCGGAGCTCGACGACCGGAGCCTGGAGGTCGGTGTTCGGCGTCGCTGCCGGGAACGGGAACAGGATCGCCGAGACCGCGCCGGGCTTCGGCGGCGTGGCCGGCCCCCACACCTGCGTGTAGAGCGCGATGCCGTTGCCCTCGAGCGGCTTGTTGAACTGGTTCAGGGTGCGCTTGCCGCCGAGCCCCTGCCAGGTGCCCGAGAGCGTGACCCTGCGGACGTCGAGCGTGCCGTCGGAGGTGACGCCGGCGCTCGCGCGATAGGCGGACGGTGGGCTCATCACCTGCCCGTCCTGCATGAGGACGCCGCTCGGCAGCCCGGTCGCGAACGCGAAGAAGTCGCCGTTGATGCCGGCGGTCGTCGCCTGCGGCGCGGTGCGCCGCTCGATCGCGGTCAGCGTCTCCCTGCCGGTGAGCGTGTCGTTCGAGAGGCTCGGTGCGAGCGTCGTCGTCCCGCCCGGCCGCGGTCCGCTGAGGATGTTGATCGCGACGGGGCCGTTGGGTGTGAACTGGACGCCCGTGTCGAACGTGACGCCGGGCCAGAGGATGCGGGGCTGGGCGGCAGCGGGCGCGGCGAGCGCGAGCGCGAGCAGCCCGGTGGCGAGGAGGCGGCGTACCATCGGCCCGACCCAGGGTAGTCGAGCCTCCGGGAGGCGGCTCCCAACCCTTACAGGATCCACATAACGCGGTATGCAGGGGTTTCCCACGGCGCCGCGTAGGCGTTCTAGGATCGTCGCGATGCGCCGCTGGGCCATCATCGCCGCAGCTGCGGCGACCGTCGCCGGCGTTGTCGTCGCGGTGGCGGCCCTCACGCACGACACCTCCGGCAGCGCCGCAGGCGCCGCGAATGCCGACGCTCCCGAAGGGCGTGCGAACGCTGCACCCGCCGGCCCTGCCGCCCCCGACCCCGCTCCATCCGACGTCGGACCCGATCCCGATCCTCATGTACCACGTGATCGCCGACCCGCCGGCGGACGCCCGCGTATCCGGAGCTCTACGTGTCCGGCGAGCGACTTCGCCCGACAGATCGGCTGGCTCGAGCGCCAGGGCTACCACGCCGTGACGCTCCGGGACGCGTACCGGCACTGGCGCTTCGGTCGCAGCGTCCCGGCCCACCCGCTCGTGCTCACATTCGACGACGGGTACCACAGCCAGTTCGCGACGGCTGCGCCGATCCTCCGCAGCCACGGCTGGGTCGGTGTCCTCGATCTCGAGGTGCGGAACACCGAGCGGTCGTGGGGGTTGTCGGAGAAGCAGGTCAGGCTTCTGATCGCGGGACGGTTGGGAGCTCGCGGCCCACACGCTGACGCATCCCGACCTGACGCAGCTCCCCGCCGCCGAGCTGCGGCACGAGGTAGCCGGCTCACGCGCCGAGCTCCGCGCGACGTTCGGCGTGCCGGTCGACTTCTTCTGTTATCCGGCAGGGCGGCTCAACGACGTGGTGGTCGCCGCGGTGCGAGCCGCCGGGTACCTCGGTGCGACGACGACCGCGCCGGGTCTCGCGACGCCGGCCGATCTCTTCCGGCTCAACCGCGTGCGGGTCGACCGGAGCGACGGCGTCGCCGGTCTCGCCGCGAAGCTCCACGCGGCCGGGCTGAAGCCCGGACGACAGGCTGAAGCCTGTCGCCTGACGCGCCGCGTCTGTTAGAGCCGGACTTCGGCGTCGCGCGCGAAGCGGAGCTCGGGCACGTGGTGCAGCTCGCCGACGTCGCGCGCCATCTCGAGGAAGGTGTAGAAGCCGGCCCGCTCCCGGGGGCCGAAGCTGTAGCGGAGCTTCTCGAAGTAGCGGGCGAGGAAGCCGGGCGGATACCCGTAGCGCTCGCTCGCCTCGTAGGCGAGCTTCTCCGGCTCCGAGCGGGCGAGGCGAACGGAGGCAACGAGGGCATGCTCGAGGTCGCCGAGCCCCTCGACGAGCGGCTCGGGTGCGGCCCAGACGGCGAACACCATCGGCAGCCCCGTCTTCTCGAGCCAGAGCCGGCCCAGGTCGTAGTGGGGCGTCGGATCCTCGAAGGCGCTCTTCAGCGCGGCGTCGCCGATCAGCAGCTTGGCGTCTGCCTCCTCCTCGAAGGAGCGGATCTCGGCCGCGGGGAGCAGCACCTTCGTCAGCACGACCGAGGTGGCGCTCTCGGGCGTGACCGCCACCGAGCGCACCCGGCTGAGCGACATCCGCGTCACGAGCTGGATCGAGTCGACCGCGCCCTCGGACGAGACGCAGAGCCGCGGCAGGAGCCGGAGCGAGTCGGAGTGGCGCGCGTACTCGATCGACGAGATCGGCGCGATGTCGAGCTGGCCGTCGAGCAGGAGCCGGTTGAGCTCGGTCGGGACGCCCGTGATCTCCTCGACCTCGTACTCGAGCCGGTGGAAGACCGGCGCCATGTTGACGTAGGAGATACGGCCGAGCTTGATCACGCCGTCAGCGTAACTGCCGCGGTTCGGCTCGCGCGGTGAGGGGTGCCGACCGTTACCGTGCAGGCGTGAGCGATCTCGTCTCCGGCTCCCGCACGGCGCTCCTCGAATCCCTGATCGAGCGCTTCCCGAACGTGCCGCCCGAGGCGGTGCTGAAGGAGGATCTGCTCCGCACCGGCATGGCGTTCGACTCCTCGGCCCTGAGCGACAACCTCGAGGGCGAGATCAAGCCGAAGTCGTACTTCATCTTCTCGTTCGACCAGAAGCCCCTGACCGAGCTCGGCGAGGCGGCGCTCCGCCGGCCGCCCGAGGAGCTCGCGCTCACCGGCGGGCCGTTCGGGCTCCGCCGCACGATCGTCTCGGTGCGCGTCAACCCCGGCTCGCCGTACCGCGTCGCCGCGACCGAGGACGGCACGCTCGGGCTCTCGGTCGACGGGCATGCCGCTCGCCGACGTCCACCTGCCGCCGATGCCGGAGTACTACCGCCACCTGCTCGCGAACGGCAAGACGGTGATGGAGACCGCGCCGACGATCCAGTGGGGCTACCTGATCTACCTCACCGTGCTGCGCCTCTGCCAGTACTTCGGCGCCAAGGAGGAGTGTGGCTTCTGCGACATCAACCACAACTGGCGCCAGCACAAGCGCGAGGGACGCCCCTACACGGGCGTGAAGCCGATCGAGGACGTGCTCGAGGCGCTCGCCCTGATCGACCGCTACGACACGGCCGGCACGAGCAAGGCGTACACGCTCACCGGCGGCTCGGTCACGAGCTCGGTCGACGGGCTCGGCGAGGCGGAGTTCTACGGCCGCTACGCCCAGGCGATCGAGGAGCGGTTCCCGGGCCGCTGGCTCGGCAAGGTCGTCGCCCAGGCGCTGCCGAAGGCCGACGTGCAGCGGTTCAAGGACTACGGGATCACGATCTACCACCCGAACTACGAGGTCTGGGACAAGCGCCTCTTCTCGCTGATCTCGCCCGGCAAGGAGCGCTACGTCGGCCGCGAGGAGTGGCACCGCCGGATCTTCGACGCGGCCGACGTGTTCGGCGCGCGCTACGTGATCCCGAACTTCGTCGCCGGCGTCGAGATGGCGAAGCCGTTCGGGTTCGCGACGGTCGACGAGGCGATCGCGAGCACCACCGAGGGGCTCGACTACTTCATGAGCCGCGGGATCACGCCGCGCTTCACGACCTGGTGCCCGGAGCCGACGACGCCGCTCGGCCGCGACAACCCGGAGGGCGCGCCGCTCGAGTACCACGTGCGGCTGCTCGAGGCGTACCGCGCCGCGCTCTCCCGCCACGGCCTCAAGCCGCCGCCCGGCTACGGCGTCGCCGGCGCCGGGAACGCCGTCTTCTCGGTCAGCTCGTTCATGGACACGCTCGACCCGGAGGAGGTCACCGTCGAGGAGGCCGTGCCGGCATGAGCAGGATCTCCGTCGACGAGGCAGCCCGCCTCTGGAACGAGGCGAGCGACGACGAGCTGCGCGCGCTCGCCGGCGCCGCCCGCGCGCAGTGGCACGAGCCCGACCGCGCCACCTACATGGTGATGCGGATCATCAACTACACGAACGTCTGCGTCGCCCAGTGCGACTACTGCGCGTTCTACGTGCTGCCCGGCCAGGACGGCGGCTACGTCCTCGATCGCGACGAGGTGTTCGCGAAGATCGACGGGCTGCTCGAGGTCGGCGGCGATCTCGTCGCGTTCAACGGCGGCTTCAACCCGAAGCTGCCGCTCGACTACTACTGCGACCTCTTCGCGGCCGTGCGCGAGCGCTACCAGGACAGCGTCGAGTTCTACGCGCTCACGGTGGCGGAGTTCATGTACCTCGCCGACCGGGCCGACCTCTCGTATGCGGAGACGGCGGCGCGCCTGCGCGACGCGGGCGTCTACTGGGTGACGGGCGGCGGCAGCGAGATCCTGACCGAGGACTTCCGCAAGCGCCACGCCAAGTTCAAGTACACCGTCGTCCAGTACTTCGAGGCGCAGCGCGCGATCGTCGAGAGCGGCATGCGCACCACCGCGACGATGGTGATCGGCTTCGACGAGACGCTCGAGGAGCGGCTCGAGCACCTGCAGCGGACGCGCGACTTCCAGGACGCCTGCATCCGCGACGGGCACTCGGCGGCCTGTTCTCGTTCCTCTCGTGGACGTACAAGCCGTACGGCACGGCGCTCGGCGGCCGGGAGATCCCGCCGGGCGAGTACTGGCGCCACATCGCGCTCTCGCGCATCTTCCTCGACAACGTCAAGCACATCCGGACGTCCGTGCTGACCCAGAACGAGGAGGCATTCCGCGCCCTCGACTACGGCGCCGACGACTTCGACCTGCCGATCGAGGACGAGGTGACCCAGAAGGCCGGGGCGCACATCGACCTCGATCTCGAGGGCCTGCTCGAGGTGCCGCGCCGGCTCGGCTACCGCGTCGAGTACCGCCGCGCCGAGCGGCCTGCCGGCGGTGAGGCTTCAGCCTCACCCGTCTGCACGGGCAGCCTACCCGTTCCGGTCGACGACGGCGAGCGCGAGGGCATCGAGCTCGTCCCGCCGCGGTACGCCGTCGAGGCTCTCCCGCGCGCGCCGCGCGTAGTCGACGCGCGACCTCGCGCGAGCGGTCGAGCGCCCCGGTCGCGACGACGCGGACGAGCGCACCCTCGAGCGGCCCGCCCGCGAGCGCCGCGCGCACGACCTCGTCGTCGCGAGCGGCGAGGATCAGCGGCAGCGTCGGCGTGCCGTCGCGCAGGTCGGTGCCGGGAACCTTGCCGGTCTCGATCGTGTCGCCGGCGCAGTCGAGGATGTCGTCGACGATCTGGAACGAGATCCCGAGCAGCCTGCCGTAGTCGCCGCTGCCGCCGCCGAGCAGGCAGGCCGCCTCGAACAGCTTGCCCGGTCTTGAGCGCGCAGCGCTCGAGGTAGCCCTCGACCGTCGTGTCGGGGTCGTAGCGCTGGCGGCGCTGGAGCGCCTCGCCGCGGGCGAGCGCGAGCGACGCCTCGGCGAGGATCGCGACGGCGTCGACGTCGCCGCGGGCGGCGAGCTCCGAGAAGGCGCGCGCGAAGATGTAGTCGCCGGCAGCCCGGGCAGCGTCGGCGCCGTAGGCCGTCCAGGCCGCGGCCTTGCCGCGCCGCACGCGGGCTCCGTCGATCAGGTCGTCGTGGACGAGCGTCGCCATGTGGACGAGCTCCACCGCCGCTCCGGCCGCGACCGACGGTCGGGTGCCGGCGGGCGCCGAGAGGAACGTGAGCATCGGCCGCAGGCGCTTGCCGCCCGCGGTCAGCGCCTCGGCGCCGATCTCGGCGACGAGGCCCGGATGGCCGGCCATCGACCGGTCGAGGAGCTCCTCGACCTCGCTCAGGTACTCGGCGAGGCCCGGAGCTGCGCGGACGACGTCGAGCGTGGCGCTCATCGGGCCGTCGCCGTGTGCAGCGCCACGATCGAGCCGCCGAAGAGCCGGAACTGCGTTCCCTCGAACCCGCTCTCGTCGATCAGCGCCGCGAGATCCTCGGCGCCCGGGAAGCGGCGGACGCTCGCCGGCAGGTACGTGTAGGCCTTCCCGCCCGGCAGCACCCGGCCGAGCAGCGGCACGATGCGGTCGAACCAGAGCGAGAAGAACGGCTTCAGGATCCCGCGCGGCTGCGTGATCTCGAGGATCGCGAGCCGGCCGCCGGGCCGCAGGACGCGCCGCAGCTCGCGGAGGCCGGCACCGAGATCGGCGACGTTGCGCACGCCGAAGCCGACCGTGGCGGCGTCGAAGCTGCGCGTCCGCGTAGGGCAGCGCGAGCACGTCGCCCTGGACCCACTCGATCGTGTCGGACTTGCGCCGCGCCCGCACGAGCATCTCGCTCGAGAAGTCGAGCCCCGTGACGATGCCGCCCTCGCGCTCGGCGGCGATCGCGAGGTCGCCCGTGCCGCAGCACGCGTCGAGCACCCGGGCGCCGGGCTGGACGACCGCCTCGACCGTGAGCCGGCGCCAGCGGCGGTCGAGCCCCACGGTCATGACGTGGTTCATGACGTCGTAGAACGGCGCGATCCGGTCGAACATCGTCCGCACGCCCTCCGGCTCGAGCGTCGCCGCTCTCGTGGGTCACGACTGCTGCTGCCCCCAGCGCGGCGTCAGCGCCTGGTCGATGCCGATCTGGTCGAGAATCCGGGCGACGACGAAGTCGACGAGGTCGTCGATCGTCTTCGCGCCGTGGTAGAAGCCCGGCGCCGCGAACAGGATCACGGCGCCGGCCTCGTGCAGGGTCGCGAGCCCGCGGAGGTGAATCAGCGACAGCGGCGTCTCGCGCGGCACGAGCACGAGCTTGCGCCGCTCCTTCAGCGCCACCGAGGCGGCCCGGTGGATCAGGTTCGCCATCGCGCCCGTGGCCAGGGTGCCGACCGTGCTCATCGAGCACGGGCACACGACGTAGGCGTCGACCCTCGCCGAGCCGCTCGCGTACGGGCTCTTGTAGTCGTTGATCCCGTAGACCGTGACCTGGCCGGACGCGTCGCCGACGAACCGCTCGAGCACCTCTTCGCGCGGGAGGCTCGCGTCGCCGTAGAGCTCGGTCGCGATCACCTCGATGCCGGCCGCCGAGGCGACGAGGCCGATCTCGTGGTCGCCGGCCGCGAGCGCCTGCAGGAGCCGCGCCGCGTAGGGCGCGCCCGAGGCGCCGGTGACTCCGAGGAAGACGCGCATGACTGGAGCGTAGACGCCGCCGGGAACCCGGGAGAGAGGCTGAAGCCTCTCCCCAGAGTCGAGCGGGCGAGAGGCTGACAGCCTCTTGCCCGCATTCGCTGTTACTTCTCGCCCTTGGAGGCTTCGAGGAAGGTGGCGATCTTCGTCAGGTTCTCGTCGCCGAGCTGCGGCGAAGGACGGCATCGGCGAGCCCGGCGTCTTGCTGGCCGGGTTCTTGAGGTGGGCGACCTGCCACTCGATTCCTCGCCCCTTGGCGCCTTCCTCCGAGAGGTCCGGTGCGCCGAGGTTGCTGCTGCCGGCGCCGAGGTAGGTGTGACAGTTCATGCAGCCGGACTCGGCAAAGAGCGTCGCGCCCGCGACGGCGACCGGGTCGTCCGCGAAGCCCTGCTTGTCTGCCCACTCCGGCACGAGCGCGACGTTCTCGGAGCCGAGCGACTCCTTGGCGGTTGCGCCCTTCCAGGTGAGCACGCCCATCGAGATGACCACGAGGATCGCGGCGACGACCGCGACCGGGCGGCGCAGAATCGCGCGCTCGGGCCGGCGGTCGAAGAACGGGAGCCCGATCAGCAGCACGAGCAGCAGCGTCGGCACGCCGACGGTTCCGAGGACGACCGTCTCGGGCCACTTGAAGATGCGCAGCAGGTAGAAGAGGAAGTAGAAGAACCAGTCGGGCCGCGGCACGAAGTTCGTCGTGCCTGGGTCGGCCTTGTCGGCGTAGAGCGGGCCGAGCGGGCCGATGTCGCCGTCGTCCGAGGTGAACTTCCAGATCACCGCGAGGCCGATGATCACGGCCACGACGACGAGCGACATGATCGTGTCGTGCAGGATCGCGTAGGGGAAGAACGGCTTCCCCTCCTTGGCGACGTCCTCCTTGTAGCGCTTGAACTCCGCGCGTCGCTCCTGCTGCAGCTTGCTCGCCATTACTCGCCGTCCTCGTGCGGCGCGTCTCTTCCTTGTGCTCGCGGATGAGGCCCTGGCGGTACTCGCCGAAGCCGCTCGGGACGGGCTCACCGTCGCGCGGGCGGCCGGCCCGCACCGGCGACCAGGGCGGCGAGGTGACGCCGAGCCGGATCACGAGGTAGAGGTGGAGGCCGATCAGCGCCATCAGGCCGCCGGGGATGATCAGCATGTGGAGCGAGTAGAACTTCGCCAGGGTGTCCGGCCCGATCTGGGCGCCTCCCTGCAGGAACTGGGCCAGGAATGGCCCGGCCACCGGTGCTGTTGCATTGAGGTTGATGCCGACCACCGTCGCCCAGTACGCGGTCTGGTCCCACGGCAGCAGGTAGCCGGTGAATCCTTCGAGCATGCCGGTCACGAGCAGCAACACGCCGATGATCCAGTTGAGCTCGCGTGGGTACTTGTAGGCACCGAACAGGAACGTGCGGGCCATGTGCAGGAACATCAGGATGATGAAGAGACTCGCGCCCCACTTGTGCATGCCGCGGACGAGCCAGCCGAGGGTGACCTCGTTCGTGATGTTCTGGATCGACTCGTAGGCGCTGTTCGGATCGGGCTTGTAGTACATCGCGAGGAAGACGCCGGTCGTCGCCTGCACGAGGAACGCCGTCAGCGTCGCCGCCCCGAGCGTCTGCATCCAGTTGACGTCGCGGGGGACGTTCCGGAACAGGAACCACTTCGTGTAGCCGACGAGGCCGGAGCGCTCCTCGACCCAGTCGAGCGGGTAGAGAGCGACCTTCTCGATCTGCGCCTGGCGGGCGGACTTGGCCATCGTCAGGACCCCGGTACCGGGATGGGATAGAGCCAGCGCTCGATGCCGTCGACGTGGACGCCGGGATAGGCCTGGCGGTAGCGGCTGATCCGCGCATCCGCGCCGGTGCCCTCGACCGTGCCGACGGAGAAGTGCTTGCCGAGGACGAGGTTCCCGTTGACGATCGAGAAGGCGTAGCGGTCGAGCGACCGAACGGGCGGCCCGGCGACGCGGTTGCCCTCGGTGTCGTACGCGCCGCCGTGGCAGGGGCAGCCGAACCCGGAGGGTAGGACGTTCTTCAGCGTGACATCCTTGTACTTGACGACCTTGTCCTCGACGGGGCCGTTCGGCTGCACCGGGCAGCCGAGGTGGACGCAGCGGCTGTAGATGATCGTGAAGCTCGGCTCCTTGTTCGCGCTGAGCCCGTTGTTGCGGATGTAGGCGGTGCGCTTGGAGACGTCGCCCTGGAGCTTGTTGGCGATGAACGTCGTGATCACGAACTTCCCCTCGGGGAAGTTCGACACCGGCCCGAGGTCGACGTCGTTCGTCTCGACTCCTTCACCCATGAACGAGGGCAGCACGGCGAAGCCGAGCGACGGCAGCACGACGCCGGCGCCGATGACGCCGCCGAGGCCGATCGTGGCGAGCGTGAGGAAGCCGGCCCGGCCGTAGGTCTCGAGGTGCTGCTCCTCGGCGGCGGCGAGGCCCGGCGACGGCGTGTCGCCCATGAGCTCGTGCGCCGGGGCCGAGTCGACGGGCGCGTGGGTGCGCGAGGCGTCGCGGATCCAGAGCAGGCCGAAGACGATCGTGAGCGCGGCGCCGAGGATGATCGCCGCGACGCTGATGACGAGCCCGACGAGAACGACGGCGATGCCGATGGCGAAGCCGATCGGCCAGAGGCTTTGGCCCGGTGCCTGCGGAGTGTCGTCGGGATTCTCGGTCACTCGCTGCTCTCCATCGCGTGATTCAACATTCCGGGATGCATGCCTGTCAACGACGCAACAACTGCGTCAAAGTCCGGGCACGCGCACCATTCTGCACGTCCGGGTCGGAGGGTGCGGCGCCAAGGCCGAATTCGCTCCAGCGCGCGTCGACCCGGGCCCGGATCTCGGGGCTCATCTCGATCTCGGGCGGCCATTCGCGGCGCCCCTCGTCCGGCCCCTTTGCCGTCGCGTCGATCCCGATCTTGCCCCCGTACGCCTGGATCGTGGTCGCGTGGTCGAGCTGGTCGATCGGGCCCTCGCTGAGCAGGATGTCGCGCGCCGGATCGACGTTCGCGCACGCGTAGAAGAAGACCTGCTCGTAGTCGTGCACGTCCACGTGCGCATCGACGACGACGACGGACTTCGTCAGGCTCATCAGCCCGAGCCCCCACATCGCGTGCATCACCTTCCGCGCGTGACCGGGGAAGCTCTTGCGGATCGAGACGATGACGCAGTTGTGGAAGGTGCCCGCGGTCGGGAGGTCGTAGTCGACGATCTCGGGCACGCTCATCCGGATTGCCGGCAGGAAGATGCGCTCGGTCGCCTTGGCGAGCCACTCGTCCTCGGCCGGCGGCTTGCCGACGACGATCGACGGGTAGATCGCGTCGCGTCGCATCGTGATCGCCGAGATGCGGAAGATCGGGAACTCCTCGGGCGGCGTGTAGAAGCCGGTGTGGTCGCCGAACGGGCCTTCGATCCCGACGTCGCTGCGGTCGACCCAGCCCTCGAGCACGATCTCGGCGTTCGCCGGCACCTCGAGGTCGACGGTCTTGCACTTGACGAGCTGCACCGCCGAGCCCTTGAGGAAGCCGGCCACCATCAGCTCGCCGATGTGCTTCGGCAGCGGCGCGCTCGCGGAGTAGGCGGTGACCGGATCGAGCCCGAGCGCAACGGCGACCGGGATCCGGCCGTCCGGCGCCGCCCGCAGGTCGGCGCGGCCGTCCTTGTGGATCTGCCAGTGCATGAACGTCGAGCGGCGGTCGATCTTCTGCATCCGGTACATGCCGACGTTGCGGACGCCGGTCGCCTGGTCCTTCGTGATCACGGCGGGGAGCGTGATGAACGGGGCCGGGTCGAGCGGCCAGCAGCGCTGGATCGGAAGCACGTCGAGGTTCACGTCGTCACCCGTGATCACGATCTCCTGGCAGGCCGCCTTCGAAACCTCCTTCGGCATCGAGTCGGCGATCGACTTGAGCTTGCCGAGCGAGCGCACCTTGTCGACGAGCCCCTGCGGCGGCTGCAGCTCGAGGATCTCGCCGAGCTTGTCGGCCAGGTCGTCGAGCTTCTCGACCCCGAACGCCATGCACATGCGCTTCTCGGTGCCGAACTGGTTGATCAGCAGCGGATGCGACGCGCCCTTCGGGTTCTCGAACAGGAGCGCCGGCCCGCCGGCCTTGACGACCCGGTCGACGATCTCGGTGATCTCGAGGTCGGGGTCGACCTCGGCGGAGATGCGGACGAGCTCGCCTTCCTTCTCGAGGAGGGCGATCCATTCGCGCAGGTCCGACACCGGGCTCGCCATGCGCCGTCAGTCTAGGTGGTGGCCGGCGCGCGACGGGCGGCAGGCTCGAGCGCTCGCTCGGCGACGCTACAGCGTGCGGGAGGGCGTGCGGGCCTTCTTCTTCGCGCTGAGGTAGTGCACGAGCTCGCCGATCGCGATCACGAGGACGAAGATGAGGCCCACGGCGAGCATCGAGAGAACGACCTTGCGGCCTTCCTCGGCGGCGTCTGCAAGGAGCAGGAACGAGGCGAGCATCGTGCCGTGACTTTACTGCACGCGGAGGTCGTGCGCGACACATGCGCGCTCGACCGCGCGTCGCCGGCGGCGGCCCGCGCGAGCTCGCGCGAGCGGCGCCGGATCGCCGCGCTCGCTCAGCTCCAGCGCGGGCCGCGTCGAGCGCGCCCCGGCCGAGCAGCGCCGCCGTCGCGGCCCACGCCTCGGCCTCGCCGGGCCGGCCCTCGGCGCGCGCCTGCGCGCAGAGCGAGATGAGCTCCGCGAGGTCGTGCACCGCCTCGACGCTGCCGGTCGCCGCGATCCGGACGAGCCCGTGCGCGTAGAGGTAGTCGCCGAGCAGGAGCGCCGTGTCGGGATCGGCCGGGGCGAAGAGCCGCGGCCGGCCGTAGTGGAGCAGGTAGCCCTCGTAGATCGTCTCCACCCCGAGCGCGAACGCCGGATCGCAGAGCTCCGAGAAGATGGGGACGGTCTCGCGCTCGCCGGCGGGCCGGAGCGACTCGGCCCAGAGCGGGCTCTCCGCCGCCGCCTCGGCCGCGAGGATCTCCCAGACGTCGGCCTCAGCTGTCGAAGAAGTCGCCAACGGCCTCGATCGTCCTGTCGATCTCGTCGTCGCCGTGCGCGAGCGAGACGAACATGCACTCGAACTGGGACGGTGCCATGTAGATGCCGCGGTCGAGCAGGTGGCGGAAGAGCGCCGCGTACCGCTCCGTGTCGGAGCGCACGGCGTCGTCGTAGTCGCGCACGGCGTCGTCCTGGCAGAACAGGGTCAGCATCGCGCCGACGCGCTGCACGGTGCCGAAGGGGGCGAGGCCTGCCTCGAGCCGGGCGCCGCGGCGCTCGAGCCCCTCGTAGACCTCCGGGTCGCGGAGCCGGCGGAGCACCGAGGTGCCGGCGGCGGTCGCGAGGGGATTGCCCGAGAGCGTTCCTGCCTGGTAGACGTCGCCGACGGGAGCGAGGCGCTGCATCAGCTCGGCGCGGCCGCCGAACGCAGCCGCGGGCAGGCCGCCGCCGACGATCTTGCCGAGGATCGTCAGGTCCGGCATCACGCCGAAGCGCTCCTGCGCGCCGCCGCGGGCGACGCGGAAGCCGGTGATCACCTCGTCGAAGACGAGCAGCGCGCCGCTCGCGTCGCACAGCATCCGGAGCGCCTCGAGGAAGCCGGGGGCCGGCGGGACGACGCCCATGTTGCCGGCGACCGGCTCGACGAGGATCGCGGCGAGCCCCTCGCCGTACTCGGCCACGGCCGCCGCAACGGCGTCGATGTCGTTGAACGGCAGCACGATCGTGTCGGCGGCGACGCCCGAGGGCACGCCCGGCGTCGACGGGATCCCGAGCGTCATCAGACCCGAGCCGCCGCTCGCGAGCAGCGCGTCGACGTGGCCGTGGTAGTTGCCGGCGAACTTGATCAGCCGGTCGCGACGGGTCGCCGCGCGCGCGAGCCGGACGGTGCTCATCGCCGCCTCGGTGCCCGACGAGACGAGCCGCACCATCTCGATCGACGGCACCGCATCGACGATCTCGGCGGCGAGGTCGACCTCGCTCTCGGTCGGCGCGCCGAACGTCGTACCTCGCGCGAGCGCCTCCGAGACCGCCGCCAGCGTGGTCGGGTCGGCGTGCCCGAAGAGCAGCGGCCCCCAGGAGAGCACCCAGTCGACGTACTGGTTGCCGTTGACGTCCTCGATGAACGGGCCGACGCCGCTCCGCATGAACAGCGGCTCGTCGAGGCCGACGCTGCGCATCGCCCGCACCGGCGAGTTGACGCCGCCCGGGATCAGGCGCTGGGCGCGGTCGTAGAGAGCCGACCGGATCAGAGCCACCGGGCGAGGTCCTTGGCCCAGTACGTGAAGATCAGATCCGCGCCCGCGCGCTTGATCGCGACGAGCGACTCGAGCGCGGCCGCCTGCTCGTCGAGGTGGCCGGCAGCGGCGGCGGCCTTGACCATCGCGTACTCGCCGGAGACGTTGTAGGCCGCGACCGGGCAGTCGAACCGCTCGCGGACGGCGCGGATCACGTCGAGGTAGGGCAGCGCGGGCTTCACCATCAGGGCGTCGGCGCCCTCCTCGAGGTCGAGCGCGCACTCGCGCAGCGCCTCGCGGACGTTCGGCGGATCCATCTGGTAGCCGCGACGGTCGCCGAAGGACGGCGCCGACTCGGCGACCTCGCGGAAGGGGCCGTAGAACGCGGAGGCGTACTTGGCGGCGTAGGCGATGATCGGCGTCTGCGGCAGAGCCTCGCGAATCGCGCCGACCCGGCCGTCCATCATGTCGCTCGGCGCGACGACGTCGGCGCCGGCCTCGACATGGCTCACGGCCGTGCGGGCGAGCAGCTCGAGCGTCTCGTCGTTCTCGACCTCGCCGTCGCGCAGCACGCCGCAGTGACCGTGGCTCGTGTACTCGCAGAGGCACACGTCGGTGACGAGCGTCAGGCCCGGCACCTCTGCCCGCAGCGCCCGCAGCGCCCGCTGGACGATGCCGCCGTCCTCCCAGGCGCCGGAGCCTTCCTCGTCCTTCTCCTCCGGGATCCCGAACAGGATCACGGCCCGCACGCCGAGCGCCGCGAGCTCGGCCGCCTCGCGCACGATCTCGTCGACCGAGCGCTGGGCGATCCCCTCGAGCCCGGTCGACGGGGCGGACGACGCCCTCGCCCGGGGCAGGCGAACAGCGGCATCACGACGTCGTCGAGCGACAGCCGAGTCTCGCGAACGAGCGCGCGCAGCGTGTCCGTGCGACGCAGTCGCCGCAGCCGGGTGACGGGAAAGCCGCTCATCGGGGCAAGGGTACGTCAGCCGGGGCTGCCGCGCGACCCCTCGAGCTCGATGTCGACCCGGCGGACGTCGCCGTCGTCGTCCCAGGGGTCGAAGCGCACCCGCTCCGAGAAGAACTCCCAGATCGCACGCGAGGCGGCCATCGTCGGCAACGCGAGCAAGACGCCGGCGATGCCGTACAGCTCGCCGCCGGCGAGCAGGCCGAAGATGACGAGCAGCGGATGCAGCCGGAGCGCGTTCGCCATCACGTTCGGGACGACCATGTGCCCCTCGACCTGGTAGATGAAGACGAAGAGCGCGAGCACCCAGAACACCGAGACGGGATGGACGACGAGGGCGTAGATCGCGGGCGGAATCGGCCGAGAGCCACGGCCCGATGTACGGGATCACCTCGATCACGGCCGTCCACACGCCGAACAGCAGCGCGTACTTGTCGGCCCCGGGCACGAGGCCCGTGCGGCCGAGGATCCACATGCCGATGCCGGCGCTGAGGCCGATCACGGTCGACAGGATCAGCTGCCCGCGCACGTAGCTCGCGAGCGCCTTCTCGATCCGCATCGTGAGCGGTAGGCCGGCGCCGGGTGGGAAGCGGCGGTCGATCGAGCCGCTCGAGTCGCTCCATGTCCAGCAGCATGTAGATGGCGATGACGACGATCAGGACCAGGTTGAAGAGCGTCACCACGATCGAGAACGCGGCGCCCTGGGCGAACGAGAGCGCGTCCTGGGTGTAGTTCGAGATCTCCCCCGCGCCGAGGTTGTCGGCCCAGTCGGTCGCCTGCTTCTGGATCTGGATGCGCTCGAGGCCATGGGTGTCGAGCCAGTGCTGGAGCCGGTCGATGTCCTGCTCGGCGCCGGTCTTACCTCCCGCGCCCTCGACGGTGACGTAGTTGTCGATCCGGTCGTCGCCGAGCGGGTCTGGTCGACCACGATGCTGCCGAGCGCGAGCACGACGAAGGCAACCGCGGTGGCGAAGAGGAGGAAGACGAGCGCCACCGCGACCCCGCGCGGCAGGCGCAGGCGCTGCAGGTCGCGCACGAGCGGATTGAGCAGGAACGCGATCACCGACGCGGTGAGGAAGAGGAAGAGCACGTGGCCGAGGATCCCCGCCAGCATCCAGATGATCAGGAGCCCGACCGGCAGGCCGACGAGCTGGACCCAGCGCGGAACCCGGATCGTCGGCCCGGAAGGCTCGGTCATGCGCCCGATCGTAGCCACGGGAATCGCCGTTCAGAGGGCGTGCAGAGGACGGAACGACCGTTGAGGAGGGGCGAAACGTCCGCTACGGTGGCCCCGATGGCCACGCCGCGCACCCGGCGAGCGGCCCGGCACCGTGCCCGGCGGCAGCGCGCGCAACACCGCGCCCGCCGCCTGGCCGTCATCGGGATCGTCGCCGCTCTCGCACTCGTCACTCTGATCCTGACCGCCTTCGGCTCGAACTCGCCCGAGCCGGTCGCCGTGACGACCGCCTCGACGCCTGTCGCGAGCGGCGTACCGCCGGAGCCGGAGCCGCTGGCCACGGTCGGGAACCTCCAGATCAGGCTGCCGATCGCGGCGAGGCCGTGACGGCGATCGGGTTCCACGGCGAGGAGGGTGGCGCGATGACGCTCAGCCCCGTCGGCCGCCAGGCGAACGAGGGCCTGCTCGCCCGCCTCTGGCGCCGGATCGCGGGCTCCTCGCAGGAAGGCCCCGTCTGGTATCAGCTCGAAGGCGGGCCCGGCACCGAGGTTCTCGACGTCGGCGCCGACGCCGGGGACCGACGTGTACTCGCCGGTCGACGGCACGGTCGTCTCGATCTCGGACTTCGTGATCGACGGCAAGGCGTACGGCTCGCGAATCGACGTGCGACCGAGCGCCGCCCCGGCGCTGATCGTCACGCTGAGCCACCTCGAGCCCGATCCGTCGCTTGCGGTCGGCAGCCCGGTGCTCGCGTCCTCCTCCAAGCTCGGATCGGTCGTCGATGTGGCGGCCGTCGAGCGGCAGGCGCTCGCGAAGCACGCGCGCGCTCGCGGCAACAACGTCGCGATCGACGTGCACCCGGCTGCCGGATCGCTGCCGTGACCTGAACATCCTCTTCATCGGGGACGTCGTCGGGCGGCCCGGCCGCGAGGCGCTCGAGGACCGGCTGGCGTCGCTGCGGGCCGAGCTCGATGCCTCGGTCTGCATCGTCAACGGCGAGAACGTCGCTGACGGCGTCGGGATCACGCCGAAGCTGGCCGATCGCCTGCTCGCAGCCGGGGCCGACGCGATCACGCTCGGCAACCACACCTGGCGGCGGCAGGAGATCGGGCCGTACCTCGCTGCGTCGGACCGCGTGATCCGGCCGGCGAACCTCCCCGAGTCCGGCCCCGGCAAGGGCGTCACCGTCGTCGCCGCACTCGACGGCACGCTGGTCGGCGTCGTCAACGTGATGGGCTCGCTGTCGCTGCAGCCCGCGCGGAGCATGTGGGAGATCGTGGACGAGCTCGTCGACGAGCTGCGGGAGACGACGCCCGTCATCCTCGTCGACGTCCATGCCGAGGCGACGAGCGAGAAGATCGCGCTGGCGCAGTGGCTCGACGGTCGCGTCACCGCGGTCGTCGGCACGCACACCCACGTCCAGACGGCGGACGCGCGCGTGCAGCCGGGCGGCACGGCCGCGATCACGGACGTCGGCATGACCGGCCCGCACGACTCGGTGATCGGCGTCAAGACGGCGCTCGCCACCCACCGGATGCGCACGGGGATGCCGGTGCGCTTCGAGGTCGCCGAGGGCGGCGTCCGGATCGAGGGGGTGCTCGTCGAGTGCGACGCCACGACCGGACGGGCGAGCGCGATCAGGCCGCTGCGAGCTCCCTGGCCCTGATCCGCCTGCCGCCCCGCACGACAGGGCGGCGAAGACGGCGACGAGCACGAGGTCGCGCACCAGCACGAGCCACGAGGCTGTGGGATCGAACTGCTTCACGAGGTCCCAGTAGTCGCTCGGGAACCAGACGCGCGTGAGCGCGCAGGCGACGAGCAGCAGCGTGATCGCGGCGATGCCCCTCGCGCCCTGGACGAGCACCACGATCGCGAGGAGCCAGACCAGGAACTGGGGCGAGACGACCTTGCCGAACGCCACGAAGGCGACGACCGCAGCGGCCGCGTAGCGCACGAACCGCGCATCGCTCTCGGCGTCGCCGCGGCGAAGCGCACCCAGACGAGCAGCGAGCGCCGCGACGCCGACGATCGTCGTCACGGCCGAGGCGACCGTGGCGACGGTCCCGGTCAGATTCTGCGAGCCCGAGCCCGACGCCCAGCCGAGCGGCATCCCGGCGGCGTGGTGGAGCGCGAGCAGCACGCCCGAGCCGAGGCTCTCGATCTGCAGTGGCCGGCCGAGCTGGCGCCAGACGCTCCGCACGACCCCTTCCGGCGCGACGACGGCGAACGGGAGATAGATCAGCAGCGATGTGCCGATGCGTCAGCGCCGAGCGCCGTCAGCGCGGCGGGCCGCCCCTCCCGCCGCCACGTCCGCGCGACGAGCAGCGGCAGGAGCACGGCGGGGTAGATCTTTGTCGCAATCGCGATCCCGAGCAGCACCGGCCCGAGCGTTCGCCGCCGGCGGAGGATCGCACACAGCGCTGCCAGAGTCAGCGTGGCCGCGTAGAGGTCGAAGCGCGTCAGCACGAACGGGCCGAGTAGCGCCACGCCGGCGAGGAACGCCGCGACCGACAGCAGGATCTCGAGTGTCGAGCCGCCGAGCGCGACCAGCGAGAGAACGATGAGAACGGCAGCAGCGATCAGCCCGATGACCATCAGCGTCTCGAAGCTCGCGTCATAGCCGTGCGGCGACGAGCTGATCAACGCCGGCACGACGAACGGGACGAGGGCGCCGGGCGGATACTCGACCCTGAAGTCACGGTACGGCACGTCGCCGCTCACGATCCGCTCCCCGTAGTAGCGGTACACGGGCGTGTCGCTGATGACCGCGTCGCCCTCGAGCTCCGCGACGAAGAGGCCGACGGCGAGAGCGGCGACCGCCGCGATCAGCGCGAGGAACGCAGTCCGCGTGATCACAGCGGCTCCGGCAGCGCCGCGGACAGCTCCTCTTCGGCGCCGTGGCTCGAGCGCCGGCTCCCGCCGCGGCAGCAGCAGCGCGAGCAGGACGAAGGGCAGGAACCACGGGATGTAGAGATACGACCAGTGGGTGAGCGTGAGCTCGAAGCCGACGAGCACCGCTGCGCTCAGCGCAGCCAGCTCGAGCGGGCCCTTGCGCAGCGGGATCGCCGCGACGACGCCTGCGAGCGCGAGGGCCGCGACCTGGAGGATCACCTGCAGAACGTGGAGGTTCGGGATCCCGCCGGCGTGGTACTGCCCCCAATCCCAGGGCGAGAACGGCGACTCGCGGTCGAGCTGATAGCCAAGCGTCCGGTTGACGAAGAGTGCATCGCCGTCGTGAGGCTCGGTTCGAACAGCAGGATCGAGAACACCGCCAGCGTCGCGGCGACGAACCCGATCGCGAACTTCAGCGCGCTGCGGGGACGGAGCCCGTTCGGATAGGTGAGCCAGAGCGGGGCCAGCAGCAGCGCGGCGAACTTCGTCCAGCCGGCGAGCGCAATCGTCGCACCCCGTGCGACGGCCGAGGTCGCCAGCCAGAATCCCCAGACGAGGATCGCTGGCATGATCGTGTCGTTGGAGTTGGCGTTCATCGCGTAGGCGGTGAAAGGGAACGCGATCCAGCCGAAGGCGAGCGCCGTCCCGAGCGGCGTGCCGCCGAAGCGGCGACCGACGAGAAACAGCCCGAGGATGACGATCAGGTCGAAGGCGATCGCCGTCGCGTGGGCCGCCGGCAGCGAGTCCCACTTGCCGGACCAGCCGAGCGCGAGCACGGCGGGGACGTACGCCAGGTAGGCCATCGGCCCGTACGTGTCCCCGCGAGCATTGGCGGCCTCGCAGCGGCCGTTCGTCTGGATGTGGTCGCGAATCGCTCCGTCGGAGTCGGCGGGGCCGCAGGCCCGGCCCGCGGTGTCCGGCATGTGGCCGTACGGTGCTTGGCCGTCGAGGATCCGGTCGGCGCCGATCACGCCCGCGAAGCCGACGTCGATCACCCCCCGCGGCGTCTCGAGGTTGAGCCCGATCCGCAGGCCGCCGAGGAAGACGGCGAACCCAGCGAGCAGCCAGACGGGCCACGACAGCGCCGGGTTCGCGCGGCGGCCGCGAAAGCCGATCCACGACGTGCGGACGACGAGATACGCGAGCGGCAGCGCCCCGAGCGACGCGCTCATGAAGATGTGGCCGCGGTTGAAGAACAGCAGCGAGAACCCGAAAGAGAGCAGCGCCAGCAGGTCGGCCGTGTGCCACGAGCGGATCCGGCGCCGGTCGACGAGCCCGAGGAAGAAGATGACGCTGAGCGCCGTCCACATCCACCAGGCGTTGAGGATCTTGCCGCCGAACGAGCCGACCCGCCCTCGCGCCATCCCCCACGCGACCTGAGGGCCGGTGAACGCCTCGATCACTTGCCCGTCCGCATCGTCGACCTTCCCGAGGGCGATCTCACCCGCGCGACCCGACCACACCATCACCGTCCACCGCTGCGTCGCCTTGTCGAACGTCGCATCGGTCTGCGGTTTCGGGGGATAGCGCTCGAGCCAGTGGGCGACCTTGGGATGGGCCAGGAACTCGGCGATGACGACGCTCTTCGTCAGCCGGCCCGTCTCGGGTGAAGGGGCAAACGGCTCCTCGACGGAGCCGCCGCGACCGCTGATCCCGAGCGGTCCCGTGGTGCCGGCCGTGCTCGTGCCGGCTGTGCTCGTGCCGCGGTGTCGGGGCTGGTCCAGTCGTGTCGGCTGCGCCGGCGACCGGCGCGAGCAGCAGCGCGAGCGCCGCGGCGCACGCCCAGCGCCTCACCGGCGGAAGGACCAGAGCTTGTTGCCGATGAAGTTGAGCGGCGTCACGAGGATGATCGCGACCGCCTGGGCGGGAATCGCGCCGACGCCGAGCTTGACGAGCAGATAGAGGATGACGAGGTTCGCCCCGAGCGCCAGCGTCGAGACGACGAGGAATCGCGGCCCCTGATAGGCGACGCTCCCTGATGCTCCTTGAACGTCCAGAGCCTGTTCAGCGTGTAGTTGTTCGCCACGGCGACGAGGAACGACCCGACGGCGGCCGGCAGGTAGTGGAGCCCCGCGAACTTGAAGAGCAGGACGTAGACGCCGAGATTGACGACGTAGCCGCTCGCACCGACGACGCAGAACTTCGCAAGCTGCTCCCAGTTGCTGCGCCGGCCGAGCGCGTTGCCGACCCGCTGCGCGGTGCCCGGGGTGGAGGTCGTCGCAGGCGGCTCGATCACGTTCGGCGAGGGTAGCGGCTCATGCGGCGCGACCCAACGCATACGCGGGCGCGGAGACACCGAAATGGGCGAGGACGAGCGGTGCGACGTCGACGATGCTTCCGGCCGTGCCCTCGACATCGACGAGCAGCAGGGGCACCTCGGAATCGCCCGTGACGAGCGAGCCGTGGGAGCCGCCTCCGACGTGATCCCCTCCGCCGAGGTCGGCGAACTCGTGGCCCTCGGCCGCCGAGACGAGGATCTCGCCCGCGTTCGGGTTCGCGAGCGCCGCCCAGGTGCGGTCGAGCGCGTCGGGATGGTCGAGGATCGAGGCATCGCCGGAGAGCGTGAACAGGCCGCCCGCGCCCGGTGCGAAGACGAGCTCCTCCCCGTCGCGGCGTGCGACTGCTTCGGTCCCCTCGCGGAACAGCGTCACCTCGGCGGCCGTCACCCCGTCGAGGCGGGCGGCGACCGCGCGCGGGTCGAGCCGGCAGCCGGGCTGGAGGTAGAGGTGCGCGGCGCGATTCGAGCCGAGCGGCAGGACGCCTTCGACGCCGGCGTAGACCTCGGCGAGCGAGGTTGCCTCGCGCACCCTCGTCTGCCCGTGGTCTGCCATCACGACCACCGCGTAGCGCTCGAGGAACGCGTCGAGCCCGCCGCCCGCCTCGACGAGCGCGCCGATCGCGTCGTCGCAGCGCTGCAGCGTCTCGAGCGCCGTATCGGGGCCGTGCTCGTGGGAGGCGTAGTCATAGTCGGAGAGGTAGAAGACGAGGAAGTCGAAGGCGTCGCGGGTCACGAGCCAGCGGCCGACCGCCGCCGCATAGGCGTCGATCGATCCCGCCGGCCGGTTGCGCCAGGAGAGCGGCGCACCGGTGCGGTCGGAGCTGAACAGGTTGTAGAAGAAGAACCGCTCCGGCCCCATCACGTCACCGAGCAGCGGCAGCGACGACCGGTGCGGTGTGCGGCCCCGGTAGGCGGTGAAGTTGACGGCTGCCGTGCGGAGGCCCGCGTCGGCAAGCGACTCGAACAGGGTGCGGGCGCCGGCGCCGAGGTGCTGCCGGTTCATGTTCACGAGCGTGTCGCGCAGGGTCTGGCCGATCCCGGCGGCGCGAACGGCTCCGAACGAGCTGCCGTACTCGACGATCCGCTCCTCGCTCCGGTCGTACCAGACGAGATGCGGTATCTCGTGGATGTCACCGTGCGCGCCGGTCGCGATCGAGGAGAGGCACACCGGCGTCAGCGACGGGAACACCGAGATGGCGCGGCGGTAGGAGCCACGCGCGGCGAGGGCCGCAAGCGTCGGTGTCTCGCCGGACCCGATCGCTCCTTCGAACATCGACGGGGTGAGGCCGTCGATGACGACGAGGATCAGTGGCTTCGGACGTCACTTCGCGAGCGAGCGGAGACCGGCGTACTTCTCCGGGCTCTGACGTGCCCGCCGGGCGGCGAGCACGGGAAGCACGACTGCCTCGATGAACCCGACGACGGGGATCAGGGCGAGCAGGCCGACGACGACGGCGACGCCGAGCAGGAGGAAGGCCGTCCCACCGGTCGTCGCTCCCCGCCGGGCGGCGCCACGCACGACCGTGGCTGCCGAGACCGAGCCGACGATGCCGCCGACGATGCCCCCGACGCCGCCCGTCCACCCGTTGACGAGGAAGCCCGCGCCGACGCCGACGAGGACGGCGCCGAGCAGCGAGCTCGCGAACCCGAAGCGCAATCCCGCGAGGCCGCCCGCGAAGGCGATGCCCGCGGCAACGCCGATGCCGACGGTGATCCCGATCAGCCACCACTCAGTCATGTCCACTGCCTACCCATTTTCGGAGATTCAGTGTACGGACGGTCTGGCCTCTACGGTCTGGCCTCCAGCCGCCGGATCACGTCGACGCAGAACGCGCCCGCGCGGGCGCCGTCGATGACCCGGTGGTCGAAGGTGACCGAGATGTTCCCCATCTGGCGCACGACGATCTCACCGTCTCGCACGACGGCACGCGGCCCGATGCGGTGCAGCCCGAGGATCGCCACCTCCGGGTGGTTGATCAACGGCGTCACGAACAGCCCGCCGAGCTTGCCGGCGCTCGTGACCGTGAACGTCGAGTCGCGCAGCTCGTCGGGCTGGAGCGTGCCGGCGCGGGCACCGGCAGCGAGCCGGTGGAGCTCGGCGTCGATCTCGGCGATCGAGAGCCTGTCGCAGCCGCGCACGACGGGCACGACGAGACCCGCCTCGGTGTCGACGGCGACGCCGAGGTCGTAGCGGTCGAGCAGCACGATCTCGTCGTCGTCGATCCGGGCGTTCAGCTCCGGGAACTCTTCGAGCGCACCCGCCGCCGCCTGCAGGGAGGTCGCCACCAGGAGATCGAGGTCGACGCCGGTGAAGTCGCACTCCTCGACGAAGGTCACCGCCGGGATCTCGCGGTGCGTGCGCTCGACCTGCTCGACGATCGCGCGCCTGATGCCGCGTACCGGCACCCGCCGCCCCTCGCTCGGGGCAGCCGCGGCGCGAACGTCGTCCTCGGTGACGCGACCGCCCGGCCCGGTGCCGTTGATCGATGCGAAGTCGACCGAGAGGTCGCGGGCGAGCCGGTGGAGCGTGAGCGCCTCGAGTGGCTCCGAGCCGACGACGGCCACGATGGGCTCGGCCGGCCCGGGCGCCTCCAGCGGCAGCGGCGCGACGGAATGCAGTAGCTGCTCGCCCGGGGCGCCGATCAGCGCCAGCGTGGCGCCCACCTCCGCCATCTCGCCGTCCTGGGCCAGGATCCGGAGGACGACGCCGTCGACCGGCGAGCCGACCTCGACCGTTGCCTTGTCCGTCTGGATCTCGACGATCGGCTCGTTCTCGACGACGGCATCGCCCTCGCGCACGAGCCAGCGCGCGATCTCGCCCTCGGTCAGCCCCTCGCCCAGATCCGGCAACGTGAACGCGTGCGCCATGGGAGCCAGCGTAGTGGGTGATGCCGGTCCGCGGCTTTGCGACCGGGTCGCCAGCGGTCTAGGTCAGCACGGTCAGCGCATCCCGCACGGCGACGATCTCCGCTTCCTGCGTATCACCGATGTCCTCGCCGTCGACCTGCACCGGCAGCGGCACGTCGCAGCGAATCACGATCCGGTCGAGGTCGTGCCCGACGAGCACGTCGTCGGCGCCCGGCCGTCCGCGCAGCGCCTGCGTGGCGAGACGAGGCACCGCGCGCGGTCGCACCTCGATCGGCGCGACGATGTCGAGGCCGCCCTCGAAGGAGGCGCCGGGGACGAAGCGCAGGCCGAGCGCCCCGGCGTAGGTGTACGGCGAGCAGTTGGCGATCAGCGCGAACGCGGCCCGGCCGAGCCCCTCGACCTCGAGCGCCGACTCGTACCGGAACCGATGGTCGACGAGCGCCCTGACGACCGTCCAGCTGAACGCGAGGTCCCCGGGTCGCTTGCCGTCCGCCCGGCGACCCTTGGCGTCGACGCGACGGACGAGCTCCGCGTCGAACCCGATGCCGGCGTTGAACGCGAACATGCGGCCGTTGATGCGGCCGAGCGAGATGCGCCGTGGCGTGCCCTGCGCGATCCGGGCGGCCGCACGGGTGGGGTCGCGCGGGAGACCGAGCGCACGCGGCAGCACGCTGGTGCCACCGCCCGGCACGAACCCGACCGGGATGTCGGCGCGCAGGCCGTTGATCACCTCGTTGTAGGTGCCGTCGCCCGAGAACACGTAGATCGCCTCGGCGCGTGGCGACCACTCTGCGGCGACGTCGGTCGCATCGCCGCGCGCCTGGGTGAGGACGGTCTCCGTGCCGGTCGGCAGCGCAGCCTGGACGGACGCGAGCCTGCGCTCGCTGACGCCGCTCGCAAATGGATTGACGATCAGGACTCGGGCCACGTGCACATCCTCTACTCGCTCCCCTCGTCGCGCGCGGGCTGGAGCACGAGCACGGTCTCCGAGCCCGGCGCGAGCTCGGTGAGGCCGCCGTCCCGCACGACCGCAACCGCGTCGGCTGCGAGCCGCCCCCATTCATCCGCGGCCGCACCGACGACCTCGAGGTCGAGCTCCGGATCGAGATCCGCCATCAGCGCAGCGTGCCCGATCTGGGCCAGCGTCTTGCCCGAGCTCATCCCGAGGTCCGTGGCGACGACCAGCGTCAGCGAGCCGGGCTCCGGATCGCCGGCGAGGGACGGCAGCGGTCCCGCCTCCTCGTTCAGGGTCTGCATCCGGACGAGGACGCGGTCGCGAGCCGACCGCCGCACCGGAGGCAGGCAGGCGACGTCACCGACCCGCGCGTGATCGAGATCGCGCACCGCCTCCCAGTCGCGCGGCTCGGCGCGCAGGCAGACCTTCCGGAACGAGTGACGCCACCAGTCGTCGAAGCCGTCGCGCCAGCGCTCGTCGTCGCGGTAGCGAGCAGCGCAGCGCCGCGCGGCGAGCGCCGCGGCGGTCGCGAGCTCGGCGAACGGGCGGGTGGTTCGGCGCCGCACGACGAGGTACATCACGAGCGCATCGTCATCGGCCTCCACCCGCTCAGCGTATCCCGGAGGCGGCCCGTCGGCCTTCAGCGGAGCAGGAATCCCTCGCGGAGCGGATCGTCCGGGTCGAGCGTGAAGGTCGACTCGCCGGTGCGATACGCAGAGCCCGTCACCTCGGTGACGACCGCCCGGCGGCCGGCGACGCTCACCTCGTCGACGACGCGACCGGTGAAGCTCGAGCCGACGATCGACAGATGCCGCAGCTCGGCGCCACGGGGCAGATCGCCGGACGCGTCGAGCAGCGCGAGCCGCGCCGAGGTGCCGGAGCCGCACGGGGAGCGGTCGACCTCGCCGTCGGCGAACACCGTCACGTTGCGCTGGGTCAGGGGCGCAGCTCCCTCGGGCTGCCAGAAGATCACGCCGTAGACGTCGCGAAGCTCCGGCTCGAGGGGGTGGACGATCTCGTGCTGCGCCTCGAGGCCGCGCTTGATCTCCCGCCCGAGCTCGATCAGGCGCGGCAGCTCGGACGGCTCCACCCGCTCGCGCAAGCGTCGCGTAGAAGGCGCCGCCGAACGCGATGTCGACGACGGACTCTCCCACCCGGACGTCTGTGGCCCAGACGAACGAGGGGACGTTGCGGAAGGTCACCGACCGGACGCGGCCGTCGCGAACGTCCGCGACGGTCTCGAGCCGGCCGGAGGGAACGTCGACGACGACGCGGTTCTCTCCTTCCTGCCGCTGCGACGATCCCCTCGTCGAGCGCCCAGGTGACGAGCGCGATCGTCCCGTGCCCGCAGGCGGTCGAGTACCCCGCGTTGTGGAAGAACACGACCCCGAGATCGGCGCCGGCGTCGTTCGCCGGGGACGACGTGGCAGCCGTACATGTCCGCGTGGCCGCGGGGCTCGTTGACGAGGAGCCGCCGGACGTGGTCGAGCCGCTCGAGCGCGTCGCGCCGGCGCTCGAGGATCGTCGTGCCCTCGAGCGGCTCGACGCCGCCGGTGACGATCCGGAAGGGCTCGCCGCCCGTGTGGTAGTCGACCGTCCGGATCGCGGTCACGTCATCTAGTCGTCGGAGAACGAGGGGTACTTCTGGGTCAGGAGCAGCTGGTAGCCGTAGGTCTGGGCGGCGTAACGGATCCAGTACGCGAGCACGTCCCTCAGCCCCTCGTGCAGCCGGCCCGTGAAGAGTGCGAGGAACCAGGCGAAGAACATCACGATCTGGGCCACGTACCCGAGGACGTAGAGCACGATCCAGGCGGGGATCACCAGGAGGCCCCGGAAGAAGATCGTCAGCCGGCTCTGCTTCTGCGGCGGCGCGATCTCGACGTCGATCGGGTAGCCCGGCGCGCCGCCGAAGTCGGGGAAGGGATTCGCCGCGAGGGAGAAGTAGGCGTTGACGTGCGCCACGTAGCGCACCCACCTCGCGATGAACGCGTGAATCCCGTCCGGCACCCGCCCCGTGAAGATCCCGACGAACCAGGCCGCGATCACGGCGAAGAAGACCGCGATGCCCCAGATCGCGAGCCAGATGAAGTGCGGCAGGGCAAGGAAAAGCCGGAAGAAGACCGTGACCCGGTTCCGCTCGAGGTCGTCCGTGACGACGAGGTGGATCGGATGCGACGCCGGTGCCTCGGGCTCGAGGACGCTGAGCTGCTCGGACATCAGGGCTCCTTGCGCAGAGGGCCGGTGCCGCTCAGGCGCCGGTGAAGCTGGGAGGCCGCTTCTCCAGGAACGCGCCGACTCCTTCGGCGAAGTCGGCCGTTCCGACGGCAGCCTGCTGCAGCTCCCCCTCGAGCGCCAGCTGCTCCTCGAGCGAGGCGGTGGCGGCGTGCTCGAACAGCTGCTTGGTCATCCCGACGGCCAGCGTGGGCATGGCTGCCCACGTGGCTGCGATCTCCGCCACCCGGGCCTCGAAGCCGTCGGCCGGGATCACCTCGGAGACGAGCCCCCAGGCAAGCGCCTCGTCCGCATCGAGCCTGCGGTTCGAGCTCATCCACTCGAACGCGCGCGCGAACCCGAGCAGCCGGTTGAGGAACCAGGTGCCACCGGAGTCGGGCACCAGGCCGATGCCGACGAATCCGGGGACGAACACCGCCGCGCTCGACGCGACCCGGACGTCGCAGGCGCTCGCGAGCGAGAGCCCCGCTCCCGCAACCGGCCCGTTGACGGCCGCGATCACCGGCTTGGCGAGGCCGCGGATGAGCCTGATGTTCGGGTGGTAGGTCGCCTCGAGCGCATCGCCCAGCGATTCCTGCAGCTCGGAGAACTCGCGCAGATCCTGGCCCGCCGAGAAGCCACGACCCGCGCCGGTGATCACGACGGCGCGCACGGCCGGGTCGGCGGCCTCCTCGAGCGCCGAGCGGAGTGCGGCGTGCAGCGCCCGGTTGAACGCGTTGAAGACGTCCGGCCGGTTGAGCGTGATCGTGAGGACGGCGCCGTCGCGGGTCGTGAGCACTTCGCTCATGGCGCGAGCCTATCGCGGTACCACGGCGGGCGCGAGCGATACGCCGTCCGCCAACCGTGTAGCGTCACCGCCATGGGCTCGACCGGAGTTGCAGCCTCGCTCGCATTCATCGCCGGCCTCGGCGGGGCGGTGCAGATCGCCACCCAGGGACGGCTCGGCGACCGCATCGGCAGCCTCGAGGCGCTGACGTGCGCCGTGCTCGATCGGCGCCGCCCTGGCGATCGTCGTCCTCCTGCTCGCGCGCCGGAGCGTCGGCGGTCTCCGCGAGGGATTCACGGGCCCGAAGTGGATGCTCCTCGGCGGCGTGATGAGCGTCGTGATCGTCCTCGCGATCACCATCGCCGGCCCCAGGATCGGGATCGTCGCGACGACCGCCTTCCTGATCGTGGGGCAGTTCACGCTCGCCACCGTGATCGACCGCTTCGGCTGGTTCGGCATCCAGGCCGTCCCGCTCCAGTGGACGCGCGTGCTCGGCCTTGCGCTGCTCGCCGTGGGTGCGGCGCTGACGCTGAAGCGGTGATCCGCCGGCGGGGAGAGGCTTCAGCCTCTCCCCCGGGTTGACGCCCTCGAACCGCTAGCGTCGATCCATGACGACGCGCGAGCCCTCACGATGACCGCCCGCGCCTGGATCGCCCTCTGGACGGTCTACATCCTCTGGGGCTCGACCTACCTCGGGATCGAGCTCGCCGGCGAGACGATCCCGCCGATCCTCGCCGCCGGGATCCGGTTCACGACGGTCGGGGTGGTGCTGATCGGGTGGCTCCTGGCCCGGCACGGCACGGCGCCGTTCAGGCTGGGCTGGACGCGCGCCGGGTCGACCGTCCTCTGCGGATTCCTCCTGATCGGCGGGAACGCGCTGCTGTTCGTGGCCGAGCGCCGCGTGCCGATCGGGCTCGCCTCGCTGATCTTTGCCTCGGTGCCGCTCTGGCTCGTCGTCCTCCGCTCGAGCACCGGCGACCGGCCGCCGCGGGCCTCCCTCGTCGGGACGGCGGTCGGCTTCGTCGGCGTCGCCCTCCTCCTGCGGCCGGGCGGTGACGCCAGCGTGTCCGGGGTGCTGCTCGTCGTCGCCGCCGCGCTCTCCTGGGCGATCGGCACGTTCCTCTCCTCGCGGCTGCCGATGCCGGGCGACGCGCTCACGACGGCCGGCGTCCAGGGCCTCACCGGCGGGTTGCTGCTGATCCCGCTCGGCATGGCGCTGTCGGACGGCGAGTCCCACAACCCGGCCGACTGGTCGACCCGCTCGCTCCTCGGCCTGCTCTACCTGGTCGTGTTCGGCTCGATCTTCGGCTACACGGCCTACGTCTGGCTCGTCGCCCACGTGCCGCTCGGCACCGTCGCCACCTACGCGTACGTGAACCCGCTCGTCGCGATCACGCTCGGCATCCTGTTCCTCGACGAGGTGATCACGTGGCAGATCGCCGCCGGCGCGGCGGTGATCCTGACCTCGGTCGCCGTCGTGATCCGGCGGGAGGTGCCGCGGCGGCCGGAGGCGGTGATCCCGCCAGCCTCCTCCGGGTTAACCCGGGGAGAGGCTGAAGCCTCTCGGCCGCTACAGGCAGATCTCGTCCGGGCCGCACCGGCACGCGGTGCAGCGGCCTGCCGGTCGCGGCGCGCATCGCCGCGACGACGGCCGCGGTGGAGACGACGGTGGGCGGCTCGCCGACGCCCTTGACGCCGTAGGGAGCGTCCGGCTCCGGGTCCTCGATCAGCACCGACTCGACCGGCGGCATGTCGAGCGCGGTCGGCAGCAGGTAGTCGGTGAAGCTCGCGTTCGTGATCCGGCCGTCGCGGGTCTGGATCTCCTCCATCAGCGCGAGGCCGATGCCCTGCGCGGTGCCGCCCTCGATCTGGCCCGTGATGCTCTGGGTGTTGAGCGCCTTGCCGACGTCCTGAGCGGCCCCGATCCAGACGAGCCGCGTCAGACCGAGGTCGACGTCGACCTCGGCGACGACGCGCATCGCGCACGTCGCGAGCGAGACGTGCGCGCGCTCGCCCAGCACCTGGCCGTTCTCGGGATCGAGCGGGAAGGTCGGGGCGTGGCGGTAGATCCGCTCGACGTCGACCTCGCCGCCCTCACGGACCGCGCGTTCCTCGACCGCGGCGCGGCAGGCATCGCGAACGGCGCCGGCGGCCATCCAGGTCATGCGCGAGGCGGAGGTCGATCCGGCCGAGTCGACGGTGCTCGTCGTGCTCGTCGCGAGCGTGATCTCGCTCGTCCCGAGCTCGGCCTCTGCGACCTGGAGGATCACGCCGACGAGCCCCTGGCCCACCTCGACGCCGGCGCAGTGGACGGTGGCGCTCCCGTCGACGTGGATCTGCACGCGCGCGGCGCAGTAGTCGTCGAATCCCTCCGAGAAGCAGATGTTCTTGAAGCCGACCGCGAACCCGACGCCCCGCTGGACGCCTTCGCCCCGCGTCGTGTTGCCCGCGCCGCCCGGAAGCCGGATCGGGTCGCGCGGCAGTGCCTCGGCCTCGGGCACGGGAATCGCGGCGGCGGCGCGAATGACCTCGGCGACGGGCAGCGACCCGGTCAGGACCTGCCCCGTCGGGCAGCGTGTCGCCGCTCTCGATCGCGTTCAGCAGGCGGAGCTCGATCGGATCGATGCCGAGCGCCTCGGCCAGCCTGTCCATCTGCGCCTCGGCGGCGAAGCACACCTGCACGGCGCCGAAGCCGCGCATCGCTCCGCACGGCGGATTGTTCGTATAGACCGCTGTGCCCTCGATCAGGGCGTTGTCGACGCGGTACGGGCCGATCGCGAAGGCGGAGGCGTTCGAGATCACCGCGGTCGAGCTCGAGGCATAGGCGCCGCCGTCGACCAGGATCCGCATGTGGACGCACACGACGCGGCCGTCGCGGGTCGCGCGATGCTCGGCCCAGATCTTGGCGGGGTGCCGGTGGACGTGGCCCGTGAACGACTCCTCGCGGTTGTAGACGATCTTCACCGGCCGGTCGGCGTGGAGCGCCAGCATCGCGGCGTGGATCTGGATCGAGAGGTCCTCGCGACCGCCGAACGCGCCGCCGACGCCGGCGAGGTGCACCCGCACCTGCTCGTTCGTGAGCCCGAGGCAGGGGGCGATCTGGTCGCGGTCGACGTGGAGCCACTGCGTCGCGACGTGGATGTCGATGCCGCCCTCGCCGTCGGGAATCGCGATGCCCGACTCCGGCCCGAGGAACGCCTGATCCTGGCTGCCGAGCTCGTAGACGCCCTCGACCGTGACGTCGCCTTCGACGTCGGGGTCGCCGTGCCGGATCACGATCGAGCGGACGACGTTCGGTCGCGGGTCGTCGCGGTAGCCATGGCCCACCGTCGGCCGGTCGGGATGGAGCGGCTCCTGCTCGGTCGCGCGCTCGGGATCGACGACGAGCTCGAGCGGCTCGTACTCGACGACGATCGCCTCGGCCGCGCGGCGCGCCTGCTCGGGATGCTCGGCAGCGACGAGCGCGACCGGCTCGCCGAAGTAGCGGACGCGGTCGATCGCGAGCACCGGCTGGTCGGCGAACTCGAGCCCGTAGGTCTTGCTCCCGGGGACGTCCTCGTGCGTGAGGACGGCGTGGACGCCCGGCATCGTCACCGCCTGCGAGATGTCGATCGAGACGACGCGGGCGTGGGCATGCGGGCTGCGGAGCGTGTGCCCCCACAGCATTCCCGCCGCGTTGAGGTCGCTCGAGTACGCGAACTGGCCCTGCACCTTCGGCGGCCCGTCCGGCCGGCGGACGGGCTCGCCGATGTGGCCCGAGCTCGAGCCGGGCCGGCGCCTCGGTGGAGGTCGAGGTCGAGTGCGTCATGCCTCGGCCGCGGCCCGAACCGCGTCGAAGATCTTCTGGTAGCCGGTGCAGCGGCAGAGGTTGCCGGAGAGGGCCTCGCGGATCTGGTCGTCCGTCGGGCTCGGCGTGTGATCGAGCAGGTCGACGGTGGCGACGATCAGGCCGGGCGTGCAGAACCCGCACTGCACGGCGCCGGCGGCGAGAAACGCCTCCTGGACGCGGTGCAACGCACCGTCCTCCGCGACGCCCTCGACCGTGACGACGTCGTGCCCGTCGGCCTGCGCCGCGAGGACGAGGCACGAGCAGACGAGCGTGCCGTCGAGCAGCACCGAGCACGATCCGCATTCGCCCTGCTCGCACGCGTTCTTCGAGCCGGGCAGCTCGAGCTGCTCGCGGAGGGTGAAGAGGAGGCTCTCGCCGCCCCAGACGTCCGCCTCGCGCGGCTCGCCGTTCACGGTCAGCTTGATCTTCATGCGAGGCACCGATCGAGCGCGCGGCGGGCGAGGACGCGGAGAGCATGACGACGGTAGGCGGCGGTGCCGCGGACGTCGTCGATCGGGCTCGCGCTCTCGGCGACGAGATCCGGGAAGCCTTCGGCCTCGTCCAGCGGGGCCGTGACGAGGCGAACGGTCGGCGAGGCGGAGCCGAACGCGGCCCGGATCTCGCCCCGCTCACGGTCGACCTGGAGGGCGAGCGAGCAGACGGAGATGACCATCGCGTTCCGCGGGCCGACCTTCATGAACGTCTGCCGGCCCCGGCTCGGGTCGACCCTGACGCTGACGACGAGCTCGTCCTCGGCGAGCGCGTTCTTCTTCACCCCGAGCAGGAACTCGGCGAGAGGCAGCTGACGCTCTCCCCGGACGCTCGCGATCTCCACGACGGCGTCCTCGACGAGGAGCGGCGGCAGCGCGTCGCCGGCCGGCGACGCCGTGCCGAGGTTCCCCCCGATCGTGCCGCGATTGCGGATCTGCGGCGACCCGACCGTGCGCGACGCCTCCGCGAGCGCCGGCAGCTCGGCGGCGACCGCGCCCGTCATCGCCTCGGCGTAGGTGAGCCCGGCGCCGAGGACGAACGTGCCGTTCTCGCGCGTGAACCCGCGCAGCTCCGCGACCTCGTTGAGGTTGATCAGCGCCGGCGGCCGCGACCGGTCGAAGTTCAGCTCGACGAGGACGTCGGTGCCGCCCTGCACGAAGCGCGCGTCGGGCAGCTCCGCCTTGAGGCTCAGCGCCTCGGCGAGGCTATGGGGAGTCAGGACGTCCATCAGCTTCCTCTCGGCGGAACCGTACTCCGAGCGGGAACCCCGCGCCGAAGTCGAGCCGCTCGGAGGCCCGAGCGCCGAAACCCTTGTGACAAAGTGTCACAAGGGTTGGGGCAGCTACCGCTCCTCGCGCACGTACGGGACGCCGAGGCTCGCGGGCGCGCCGAGTCGCCGGCGGCCGAGGCCGGACGAGACGATCACGAGCACGACGATCGTCATCACGTACGGCAGCGCCTGGAAGAACTGCGGCGCGATCGTCACCCCGCGCGCCTGCAGCGTGAACGGGAGCGCCGAGAAGGCGCCGAAGACGTACGCGCCGACGAGGCAGAGGTCGGCCCGCCAGAACGCGAAGATGACGAGGGCGATCGCGATCCAGCCGGCGCCGGCGGTGAGGCCGTCGACCCAGGCGGGCGTCAGCGCCAGGCTGAAGCACGCGCCTCCGACCCCGGCGAAGGCGCCGCCGGCGATCGTGTGGAGGTAGCGGTACTTCGTGACGCTGATTCCCATCGCGTCCGCCGCGGCCGGTGACTCGCCGACGGCGCGGACGTTGAGGCCGGGGCGCGTGCGCGAGAGGTAGTAGCCGACGACGACGACGCAGACCCACGAGGCGTAGACGAGCCACGTCTGCCCGAACAGGACGGGGCCGACCACGGGCAGGTCGTCGAGGCCGAAGGCGTTGACCGCCTCGAACGAGAACCGGGCCGGATTGTCGGCGAGGTTGAAGTCGTTGCCGAGGTACGACGACAGCCCGGCCGCGCCGCAGAAGATCGTCAGCGCGAGGCCGGAGACGATCTGGTTCGCGCGCAACGTGACCACGAGGAACGCGAGGATCAGCGCCGCCGCGCCGCCCGCGAGGGCCGCGACGGCGATCGCGACGGGAAGCACGACCCCGGCCGGGCCGCCGACGCGCTGCACGGCGAGGAATCCCATCACGGCGCCGACGAGCATCATCCCCTCGACGCCGAGGTTGAGCACGCCCGAGCGCTCGGCGAGCAGCTCGCCGAGGGCGGCGTAGAGCAGCGGCGTGCCGTAGGCAACGGCGGACGCGAGCACGACGACGACGATGCTGTTGTTCACGGTGCCGACCCCGCCGAGGCAGGCGCGTGGTGGCCCGAGCGCGAGAACGTGATCCGGTACTGCACGAGCAGCTCGCCGCCGAGCATCGCGAACAGGATCAGTCCCTGCATCACGCCGACGAGGCCGGACGGGAAGTCGGCGCTCTGCAGCGTGTAGCCGGCGTTCTCGAGCCCGCCGAGCAGGAACGCCACGAGCACCACCGCGAACGGGTTGTAGCGCGCGAGCGCCGCGACGACGATGCCCGTGTAGCCGTAGTTCGACTGCTGGAGGCCGCGGGCGTCGAGCGTGTGGCGGAAGTCGCCGATCTGGCTCGCGCCGCCGATGCCCGCGATCGCGCCCGAGAGCGCCATCACGGCGACGATCTTGCGGCGCGTCCGCATGCCGGCGTATCGCGCCGCCCGCGGGGAGTCGCCGATCACCTGCGCCTCGAAGCCGAAGCGCGTGCGGGAGTTGAGCACCCAGATCCCGACCGCGACCACCGCAGCGAGGACGAACCCGAGCGGGATCGCGACCGAGCCGATCGTCGTCACCGGCCAGGTCGCGGCATCGACGAGCACCTTGCCCTGCGGGAAGACGAGCGCCTGCGGCGACGTGTCCCGCCAGTACGAGAGGCTGTCGAAGATCAGGTAGTTGAGGACGAGCGCGGCCACGTAGTTGAGCATCAGCGAGGTGATGATCTCGTTGGTGCGCAGGAACGCCCGCAGCAGCCCCGGGATCGCGCCCCAGGCGGCGCCGAGCACGGCGCCACCGGCGACCATGGCGACGATCAGGACCGTCGTCGACTGGCCCGCGAGCAGCAACCCCATGCCGGCGGCGCCGATCGCGCCGAAGTACAACTGACCCTCGGCGCCGATGTTGAACAGCCGCATCCGGAATGCGACCGCGGCGGCGAGCCCGGTGAAGGCGAGCGGCGTCGAGGCGATGAGCGTGTTCGTGAGCGCGCCGTCTGCGAGGTACGCGGCGTCGAACAGCCGCCGCAGCGTCGTGATCGGCGGATGACCGGTCGCCAGGAGCAGGAGCGCGATCGCGATGTGCGCGACGACGAGCGAGCCGAGCGGCACGGCGACCATCAGCCAGCGCCGCTGCTTGAGCCGCTTCTCGATCCGGAGCCCGCCGAGGTTCACGCGTCGCCCCCTGCAGGCGCGGCCGGCTCGCCGCGCACCCCGGCCATCAGCAGCCCGAGCTCCTCGACGGTCGCGCTGCGGGCGTCGACCTCGCCGACGATCGCGCCCTCGTACATCACGGCGATGCGATCGGCCAGGGTCAGAACCTCGTCGAGGTCCTCGCTGATCAGGAGCACCGCGACCTGCCGCGCCGCGGCCTCGCGGAGATAGCCGTGAACGGTCTCGATCGCGCCGACGTCGAGACCCCGCGTCGGCGCCGCGGCGACGAGCACGCGCGGCTCGCTCGAGAACTCGCGCGCGAGCACGACCTTCTGCAGGTTGCCGCCCGAGAGCTGGCGGGCCGGCGTCAGCGGGCCTGGTGCCTTCACGTCGTAGCGGCGGATCATCTCGACGGCACGGTCGCGAATGCGCCCGAGCCGGAGGAACGGCCCGGCCGCGTCGGTGCGATACGACTTCAGCGCGATGTTCGACGCGATGCTGAGGCTGGGAGCGACGCCGGTGTGGAGCCGGTCTTCGGGCACGTGCGCGATCCCGGCCGTGATCGCCACGCGCGGGTCGCCCGTGCGCAGGGCATCGCCGCCGACCCGCACGGCGCCTGCCGTGAGCGGCCGCATCCCCGTGACTGCCTCCGCGAGCTCGCGCTGCCCGTTGCCCGCGACGCCGGCAATCCCGAGCACCTCCCCCGCGCGCACCGACAACGAGACGGAGCGAAGGGCCTCCTCGCCGCGGTCGCCCGCCGCCGAGAGCCCGTCGACCTCGAGGATCACCTCGCCGATCGCGTTCTCGCCTTCCGGCCGCCGCGTCACGTCGACGTCACGGCCGACCATCAGCGCGGCGAGGGACTGCGAGGTGGCACCGGCGGTGTCGACCGTGCCGATCGAGCGGCCGCCGCGAAGCACGGTGACGCGGTCGGCGACGGCGGTCACCTCGTGCAGCTTGTGCGAGATGAAGATGATCGTCCGCCCCTCGGCGGCCATCGAGCGCAGGGTGACGAACAGCCCCTCGGCCTCCTGGGGCGTCAGCACCGCCGTCGGCTCGTCGAGGATCAGGACGCGCGCCTCGCGGTAGAGCGCCTTGAGGATCTCCACCCGCTGCTGCTCGCCGACCGAGAGCTGCCAGATTCGCGCCCGCGGCTCGACGGCGATCCCGTAGCGCTCGCCGAGCTCGGCCACGCGCTGCTCGATCGCGCGCGAGTGGAGCCGGAACGAGCGGCCGAGGTCGCGGTGATCGCCGAGGACGACGTTCTCGGCCACGGTGAACGGCTCCACGAGCCGGAAGTGCTGGTGCACCATCCCGATCCCGGCGTCGAGCGCATCGCGCGGCGACTGGAAGTCGGTCGGCTGCCCGTAGAGCTCGAGCTCGCCCTCGTCGGCGCGGTACAGGCCCGTGAGGATGTTCGACAGCGTGCTCTTGCCGGCGCCGTTCTCGCCGAGCAGGGCGTGAACCTCGCCGACGAGCGCCTCGAAGTCGACCTGGTCGTTCGCGAGCACGCCCGGAAAGCGCTTCGTGATGCCGCGCATCGTCACGGCCGGCTCCCCCAGCGCGGGAGCGGCGTGCGGGACGGACGGCTCGGTCGAGCTCATGGCTGCGGCCTGGCGCGCGGTGGGTGGGCGCCGGTCGCGCCGGCGCCCACCACCACACCGTCCATCAGCCCTTCGGGCTGCCTTCGATTCCCTTGACGAGCCAGTCGACCGAGAGGATCTGACCCAGGGTCATCTTCTTCCCCTTCGGGACCCTGAGCTTGCCCGGCCTGGTCGTAGATCGGGCCCTGGAACTCGTAGAACGTCCCGGCGATGATCGCCTTCTTCTTGGCGGCGATCGCGGCCTTCGTCTTGGCCGAGACCTTCGGCCCGAACGGGGCGATCCCGGTGAAGCCGTCGGCCATGCTGCCGTAGTAGCTCCCCGTCTTCCAGGTGCCGTTCATGGCTCCCTTGACCTGCTTGAGGTAGTACGGGCCCCAGTTGTAGACCGCGGCGGTGAGCCACGAGGTGGGCGCGAACTTCTTCGCGTTGCTGTCGTAGCCGACCCACGGCAGCCCCTTCGACTGGGCGAACTGGCCGGCGGCGGGGCTGTCGACGTTCTGCCCGATCACGTCGGCTCCGGCAGCCGCGAGGCTCTCGGCCGCCTTCTTCTCCTTGGCCATGTCGAACCACGACTTCGTCCACACGATCTTGACCTTCGCGCCCGGGTGCGTCGCCTGAGCGCCGAGCGCGAACGCGTTCGTGTGCCGGATCACTTCCGGGATCGGGAACGGGACGACGTAGCCGATCACGCCCGTCTTCGTGGCAGCTCCGGCCGCCATCCCGGACAGGTAGATCGCATCCTCGCCGGCACCGTAGTAGACGGCGAAGTTCTTCGCGCTCTTGTAGCCGGTCGCGTGCTCGAACTTCACGTCCGGATACTTCTTCGCCGCTGCGAACATCGCGTCGCCGAAGCCGAACGACGTGGCGAAGATGATCTTGTTGCCGTCACGGACGAGGCTGTCGATCACCTGCGCGACCTGCGGCCCCTCCGGCACGTTCTCCTTGTAGGTCGTGACGACCTTGGAGCCGAGCTGCTTCTGCACGTACAGCCGGCCGGCATCGTGCGCCTGCGACCAGCCACCGTCGTTGTGCGGCCCGACGTAGATCCACGCTGCCTTGATCGGAGCGGCCTGCGCCTTGTGCGCCGCCGATCCCGTTGCCACGACCGCCAGCGCGGCCAATCCCAGCGTCGCCAGAGCGACAAGACCCCCTACAGTCCTTCTCCTCATACCACTCCTCCTCATTTGGGGGCAGGCCGAACGCCCGGCGCACCCCATCGCGACCTCCGCGGTCGATTCTTTCGTGCCGGGACGCCGGGTGCAACCACCATCGGTTTTCGACTGTTGTCAGCGCCGCCTGTCAGCGCGTCGTGACGAGCCGCCCGTGGCGCGGGCCGGGCACGACCGCGCCCGCTCGGATCACGGCCTGGCCCCGCAGGAGCGTCTGGACGACGCGGCCCCGCAGCGGGGAGCCGACGAACGCGCTGTGCGGGTGGCGGTAGAGCAGGTCGCCGGCCGCGAGCACGCTCTCGTGGCCGAGGTCGACGATCGCGAGGTCGGCGTCGAAGCCCGGCTCGAGCCGGCCCTTGCCTGCGAGACCGAAGCGCTCGGCCGCGGCTGCGCTCGTCAGCGACGCAACGGCCTCGAGCGTCAGGCCGCGGCTGCTCGGCGACGGCGAGCAGCGAGCTCCGGAGCGTCTGGCAGCCCGAGATGCCGCCCCACATCGCGAACGCGTCGTCGCCCTCCTTCAGGTCCGGCGGCGACGGCGAGTGGTCGGAGGCGACGAACGGGATCGTGCCCGCGAGCAGCTCCGCCCAGAGCGCCTCGACCTCGGCGCGCGGCCGCAGCGGCGGCGAGCACTTGGCGAGCGCGCCGATCCGCTCCGCGTCCTCGTCCGTGAGCAGGAGGTAGTGGGGACACGTCTCGCAGGTCACGTCGACGCCACCGGCGCGCGCCTCGGCGACGAGCAGCACCGCGGCCGCCGTGCTCGCGTGGACGATGTGAAGTGAGCAACCCGTCTCCTCGGCGATCGCGATCGCCCGAGCGACGGCCTCGAGCTCGGCCGACGCGGGGCGAGACGCGAGGTAGTCGGACATGGCAGCGCCGCCCCTCCGCGCGGGCTCGTGCCGCGAGCTCCTGCGTGACGGCGTCGTTCTCGGCGTGCACGGCGACGGGAAGCCCGAGCCTCGCCGCCCGCTCCATGCCCTCGAAGAGCGTCTGATCGTCGGCCTGCTCGAAGTCGCCGATGCCCGTGTTGCACATGAACGCCTTGAAGCCGATCACGCCGCGGTCGGCGAGCTCGTCGAGCCGGTCGAGGTCGCCGGGGACGAGGCCGCCCCAGAGGCAGAAGTCGACGAGCGCGTCGCCGCGGGCGGCCTCGAGCTTGAGGTCGAACGAGGCGCCGTCGACCGTCGGCGGCGACGCGTTCAGCGGCATGTCGAAGAAGCACGTGCCGCCACCGGCGGCAAAGGCGGCGGTGCCGGTCTCGAACCCCTCCCACTCGGCGCGCCCCGGATCGTTGAAGTGCACGTGCGGATCGACGACGCCGGGGAAGACGTGGAGGCCGGTGGCGTCGATCTCCGTCGTGGCGTCGCCCGCGAGCTCGGCGCCGACGCTCGGCGATCAGGCCGTCGAGGATCCCGATGATCGGCCCGTGTAACACTGTCTGGCCCTACCACCCGGGCTCCGCGTACGAGAACATCGAAGGTGCCCATTGCCGGAGGAGAGGTTATCGTCAGCCCGATGGCGCGACTCGAACGGAGACTTGCGGTCGCTCGCGGCGACGAGCCCGCCGACACCGTCGTCCGTGGCGGCCGCGTGCTCTGCGTGTTCACCCGGGAGTGGCTCGACGCGGACGTCGCGATCGTCGACGGCGTGATCGCCGGGATCGGCGAGTACGACGGCGCCGAGGTGATCGACGCGACGGGCCGCTACGTCGTGCCCGGGTTCATCGACGCCCACATGCACCTCGAGTCGGTGAAGCTGCTCGTCGACGAGTTCGCGCGCCTCGTGCTGCCGCTCGGGACGACGGCCGTCGTCGCCGACCCGCACGAGATCGCGAACGTGCTCGGCACAGACGGCGTCCACTGGCTGCTCGACGCGTCTGCCGATCTCCAGCTCGACGTCTTCTTCATGGCGCCGTCCTGCGTGCCGGCGTCGCCGTTCGAGTCGCCGCGCCGCGCCCTCGCCCCCGGCGACCTGGAGGCGCTGATGCGCCGCAACCGGGTGCTCGGCCTGGCCGAGATGATGAACTTCCCGGGCGTCGTCGCCGGCCTGCCCTCCGAGCTCGAGAAGCTCGCCCTCGCCGGCGCCGAGCACGTCGACGGCCACGCGCCCGGGCTCGTCGGCAAGGGGCTGCAGGCGTATGCGGCGTCGGGCATCCGCTCCGATCACGAGTGCCTGACCGCCGACGAGGGTCGCGAGCGGCTGCGGGCCGGGATGTGGCTCCTGATCCGCGAGGCCTCGATGGCGCGCAACCTGAAGGCGCTCCTCCCGCTCGCCGTCGAGTACGGCCCGAGCAGGATCGCCTTCTGCACCGACGACCGCGACCCGGAGGACATCGCCGAGAACGGCCACATCAACGGGATGGTGCGCGAGGCAGTCGCGCTCGGCATCCCGCCGGAGGACGCGATCGTGATGGCGTCGTTCAACCCCGCCCAGTGGCACCGGCTCCATGACCTCGGCGCGGTCGCGGCCGGGTACCAGGCCGACCTGCTCCTCCTCCCCGACCTCGTGAGCTTCGCGCCCGAGCTCGTGCTCAAGGACGGCCGCCCGGTCGAAGATGTGGCGTCGCCGCCCGTGCCGGAGTGGGTGCGCCAGACCGTGCGGGTGAAGCCGGTCTCGGCAGCCGACTTCGAGATCCCCTCGGACGGCGCCACGATCCGCGCGATCGGCCTGATCGAGGACCAGGTCGTGACGGAGTCGCTCGAGCGGGAGCCGGTCGTCGTCGACGGCTACGCCGTCGCCAGCGCCGATGCCGGCCTCGCCAAGATCGCCGTCGTCGAGCGGCACCTCGCGACCGGCCGGATCGGGCTCGGGTTCGTCTCGGGCTCGGGGCTGACGCACGGCGCGCTCGCGTCCTCGGTCGCGCACGACGCCCACAACCTCGTCGTCGTCGGCATGAGCGACAACGACCTGGCGTTCGCGGTCACCCACCTCGCCGCGATCGGCGGCGGCATCGTCGTGGTCGACGACGGCCGCGTCGTCGCGGAGTGCCCGCTTCCCGTCGCCGGCCTCCTCTCGGACGCGCCGCTCGCGACGGTGATCGAGCAGAGCCTCGCCACGAACGAGGCCGCCCACGGGCTCGGCTGGACGGGCGCGACCCCGTTCCTGACGCTCGCCTTCCTCGCACTCTCCGTGATCCCGTCGCTGAAGATCACGGACCGCGGTCTCGTCGACGTCGACCGGTTCGAGATCGTCCCGTCTCGAAGTCGTCGGCACGCATGACCGAGATCCGGACCGGCCTCACCTACGACGACGTGCTGCTCGTGCCGCGGCGCTCGCGCGTGCGCTCGCGCCAGGACGTCTCGACCCGCTCCAGCTTCACGCCGGGATCGAGCTCGAGGTGCCGATCGTGTCGGCGAACATGGACACCGTCACGACGGCGCCGATGGCGGTTGCGATGGCGCAGCTCGGCGGCATCGGCGTGCTGCACCGGTTCCTCCCGGTCGAGGAGGAGGCGGCGGATGTCCGCAAGGTCAAGCGCTACCTGACGCACGTCGTCGGCGAGCCGTACGTGATCGAGCCGGACCGCACCGTCGGGCACGCGCGGGCGGAGGCGCAGCGGCTGCAGGTGACCGGGTTCGTCGTCGTCGGCCCGGAGCAGCGCCTGCTCGGGCTGCTCACCGCACGCGACATGCTCGCCGGCGAGAACGACCAGCGGGTCGACGAGCTGATGACGCCACGCGAGCGGCTCGTCACGGGCGAGCCCGGGATCGAGCTCGAGGACGCGCGCCGTCTCCTCACCGCGAACCGGGTCGAGAAGCTCCCGCTCGTCGACGGCGACGACAGGGTCACGGGGCTCGTCACCCTCCGCGACCTCTCGCTCGCCGACCGCTTCCCGCGCGCGACGCGCGACAGCCTCGGCCGGCTCCGCGTCGCGGCCGCGATCGGGATCCGCGGCGACTACCTCGTTCGCGCCGAGGCGCTGATCGCCGCAGAGGTGGACGCGCTCGTGCTCGACATCGCCCACGGCCACGCCGACGCGGCGATCGAGGCGGTGCAGGAGCTGAAGGGCGCGTGGCCCGAGGTCGAGGTCGTGGCCGGGAACATCGCGACCGGGGACGGCGTCGTCGATCTCGCCGCTGCCGGAGCCGACGCGGTCAAGGTCGGGATCGGCCCGGGCTTCGCGTGCACGACCCGGCTCGTCGCGGGAGTCGGCGTGCCGCAGCTGACGGCGGTGCTCGACTGCGCCGGCGCAGCGCGCGAGGCAGGCGTGCCGCTGATCGCCGACGGAGGGATCCGCCGCGCCGGCCACGTCGCGACCGCGATGGGCGCCGGCGCGAGCACGGTCATGGTCGGCAGCCTGTTCGCCGGCCGCGAGGAGAGCCCCGGCGACGTCGTGCGGCGGCAGCGGTCAGCTGTTCAAGGTCTACCGCGGCATGGCGTCGCGCTCAGCCGCGGCGGCGCGGCTCGCAATCGAGGGGCGGGGCGACGCGCTCGACCAGTACGTGGCCGAGGGCGAGGAGATGGAGTTCCCGCTCCGCGGCTCCGTGGCCGAGATCGTCGAGGAGCTGCACGGCGGCCTGCGCAGCGGCATGAGCTACGTCGACGCGGCGACGATCGCCGGAGTACTGGGAGAAGGCGAGCTTCATCCGCCAGACCGAGGCCGGGGAGCGCGAGTCGCACCCGGGCAGCGCATGACGACGCTCTACCGGAACGCCGTCATCGTCACGATGGACGACGCCGGCAGCGAGCACGAGAGCGGCTGGCTGCTCGTCGACGGCTCGACGATCGCGGCGGTCGGCGGCGGCGGCGAACCGGACGCCGACGCGCGCGTCGACCTCAACGGCGCCGTCGTCACGCCGGGCCTGATCAACACCCACCACCACCTGTACCAGACCCTCACGCGCGCCCGCGCGCAGGAGGCAGACCTCTTCACCTGGCTGCGCGAGCTGTATCCCGGTGTGGTCGCGGATCGACGCCGAGGCGGAGTACGCGGCGGCGCGCACGGGCCTCGCCGAGCTTGCGCTGTCGGGGTGCACGACCGTGTTCGACCACCACTACGTGTTCCCGCAAGGCCGCGAAGGGCTGATCGAGGCCGAGGTGCAGGCGGCGCGCGAGCTCGGCGTGCGGATCGTCGCCTCGCGCGGCTCGATGGATCTCGGCGAGTCCGACGGCGGCCTCCCTCCCGACGAGCTCGTCGAGGAGCTCGACGCCGTGCTCGCCGAGACGGAGCGCCTCGCGGCGCTGCTGCACGAGCCCGGCCCGGGAGCACGCGTCCAGCTGGCGGTGGCGCCGTGCTCGCCGTTCTCGGTCACGGGACGGCTGATGGAGGAGTCGGCCGCGCTCGCCCGCCGGCTCGGGCTGCCCCTCCACACCCACCTCGCGGAGACGCTCGAGGAGGAGGCCTACTGCATCGAGCTCTACGGCTGCCGGCCCGGTCGAGTACCTCGACCGGCTCGGCTGGCTGGCCGACGACGTCTGGTGCGCCCACTGCGTCCACCTCTCGGAGGCCGACATCGCCCAGTTCGCGTCGACCGGCACCGGCGTCGCCCACTGCCCCACCTCGAACCTCCGGCTCGGGGCAGGTGTGGCGCCCGTGCGGGACATGCTCGACGCCGGAATCCGGGTCGGCCTCGGCGTCGACGGGACGGCGTCGAACGAGCGCGGCGACCTGTTCCTCGAGGTGAAGCAGGCGATGCTCGTGGCGCGCGGTCGCGGCGGCGGCACCGCGATGACGGCCCGGGACGCGATCCGGCTCGGCACCCGCGGCGGCGCCGCAGTGCTCCGGCGCGACGACATCGGCTCGCTCGAGCCCGGCAAGTGCGCCGACTTCGCGGTGTGGCGCACCGACGGCCTCGAGCTCGCCGGCGCGGACGATCGCGTTGCGGGCATCGTGTTCGCCGGCCCCCATCGCGTCGACCGGCTGGTCGTCGGCGGCGAGGAGGTCGTCCGCGACGGAGCTCTCGTCAACGCCGACGAGGCCGAGATCGCGCAGGCGCATCGCGCTCGAGCGAGAACGTTCACGGGATGAGCGCCTCACTCTCGACCCACGTGCTCGACACGGCCACCGGCGCGCCGGCCAGCCGCCGTCACCGTCGAGCTGCTGCAGGGCGACGAGCAGATCGCCCGCGCGGAGACCGACGCCGACGGCCGCGCCCGCCTCGCCGATGCGCTCGAGCTCGGGCGCTACCGGCTCGTCTTCCACCCGCCGTCGGCGTTCTTCCGCAGGGTCGAGTACGAGCTCGAGCTCGATGCCGACCGCCACTACCACGTGCCCCTCCTCGTCTCCCCGTTCTCGTGCGCGAGCTACCGCGGCAGCTGAGCGCCGAGGAGCTCGCCGAGCTCTTCGAGGGCAGGACCAGGTTCGTGGAGCTGCTCGCCGAGCGGGAGGATCCGCTCGAGCACGCGCCCGAGGTGATCGCCGTGCTCTCCGACGAGGAGAAGCGCGAGGTGCTCGACGCCCACCCGGCGATCGGGCAGACGAAGGGCCTGTCGGCGCGCTCGGCGGCGGAGCAGGGAGCCGACGTCGACCCGGAGGTTCTCGCGGAGCTCGCGCGCCTGAACGCCGAGTACGAGGCCCGGCACGGATTCCGCTTCGTCGTCTTCGTCAACCGGCGCCCGAAGGCCGAGATCCTCGAGGTGCTACGGGTGCGCATCGACAACCCGACCGACGCCGAGCTCGAGACGGCGCTCGGCGAGCTCGTCGCGATCGCAACCGACCGCTGGCGGCGCGGATGACCACCGCGACGTTCCTCGACCCGTACTGGACGGACTGGCTCAACCTGCTGCTCCGCTGGTTGCACGTGATCGCCGCGATCGCGTGGATCGGCGCCTCGATGTACTTCGTCCTCCTCGACCAGTCGCTCGAAGAGCCGAAGAGCGAGGAGGACATCCGGGACGGCGTCCGCGGCGAGCTGTGGGAGGTGCACGGCGGCGGCTTCTACCACGTCAAGAAGTACAAGGTCGCGCCGCCGGTGCTGCCCGACCACCTGGCGTGGTTCAAGTGGGAGGCGTACACGACCTGGCTCTCGGGCTTCGCCCTGATGGTCGTCCTCTACTACTTCAACGCGAACGCCTACCTGATCGACCGCTCGGTCGCCGACCTGAGCTCGTGGGAGGCGGTCGGGATCAGCATCGCGCTGCTCGTCGTCGCGTGGGTCGTCTACGACGTCCTCTGCCGGCTCCTCCTGCCGCGGGGCCGGAACGGCGAGATCGTGCTCTGGATCGCTGATCGTCGTGCTGACGACGCTCGCCGCCTGGGGCTGCGGCCAGCTGTTCCAGCCGCGCGCCGCGTTCCTCCAGGTCGGCGCCATGCTCGGCACGATCATGGCGGCGAACGTCTTCTTCAACATCATCCCCGCCCACTGGGAGCTGATCAACGCCAAGAAGGCGGGCCGCGAGCCCGATCCGACGCCGGGGATCATCGCCGGGAAGCGATCGGTCCACAACAACTACTTCACCCTGCCGGTGCTGTTCACGATGCTCGCCGGGCACTTCGCGTTCGTCTACGGCGCGGGCCGCGCCTGGCTCGTGCTGATCGCGATCATGCTGCTCGGAGCCCTGACCCGCGTGTTCTACAACCTGCGCCACCAGGGTCGCACGATCTGGGCCATCCCCGCCCTCGGCGTCGTCGGCGTGCTCCTGCTCGCCTGGGCGATCAAGCCGGACGACGCCGAGAGTGGCAGCACCACGACGACGATCGCCTTCGCGCAGGTGGCGCCCGTGATCGAGCAGCGGTGCGCGCCGTGCCACGCCCAGACCCCGACCGAGCCCGGCTTCTCGAGCCCGCCGGCGGGAATCGTGCTCGAGACCCCGGAGCAGATCGCGGCGCGCGCCAACGAGATCAAGACCGTCGTCTCGACCAAGGCGATGCCGCTCGGCAATCTCACGGGGATGACGAACGAAGAGCGCGCCCTCGTCGTCGCCTGGGTCACCCAGGGCGCGTCCACCGACAAGTAGGAGTGACGATGCTGAGGATCACCGCTGGAGGCTTCTCGTTCACCGCCCGCCTCGAGGAGGACGACGCACCGGAGACGGTGGCGGCGTTCAGGCGGCTGCTGCCGCTCGAGTCGCGCATCATCCACGTCCGCTGGAGCGGCGAGGCCGGCTGGATCCCGTTCGGCGACCTCGACCTCGGGCTCGGCCCCGAGAACGCGACGTGCTATCCCCATCCCGGCGAGATCGTGCTCTACCCGGGCGGCGTCTCCGAGACCGAGATCCTGCTCGCCTACGGGTACGTGAGCTTCGCCTCCAAGGCGGGCGCGCTGGCGGGGAACCACTTCGCGACGATCGTCGAGGGCAACGAGAACCTGCGGGCGCTCGGCAAGAGCTTCCTCTGGGAGGGCGCTCAGGAGATCGCGTTTACCGAGGTGTGAGGCCCGGGCGAGAAACCCTGGGAGAGGCTGAAGCCTCTCCCAGAGCAGAGCGGCTTCGCCGCCGGCCTATTGCACGAAATCCAGCTGCACAGGATTGGGGAAAGCTCCCATAGCCTCGCCGCGCCGGAGCAGCTCGGCGACCGCGGCTCGGCCCTCCTCGCCGTAGTCCTGCGTCAGCTCGTTGACGTACATCTCGATGAAGCGGTCGGCGACCGCCTCGTCGATGCCGCGACCGAACTGGAGCGCGTACTCGAGCGCCTCGTCGCGGTTCTCGAGCCCGCAGTGGATCGCCTCGGCGAGCACCTCGGAGAGATCGTCGATGCGGTCGATGTCGCGGCGCGCGACATTGACGCCGAGCGGCAGCGGCAGCCCCGTCTCGAGCAGCCACCACTCGCCGAGGTCGAGCACCTTGTGCAGGCCGACATCGGCGAACGTCAGCTGCCCCTCGTGGATCAGCAGGCCGTAGTCGGCCCGGCCGGACGCGACCTCGTCCGGGATCTGCTCGAACGGCAGCTCGCGGTAGGGAAGGTCACCGAGCACGAGCCGGAGCGTCAGGAATGCGGTCGTCATCGCGCCCGGCACGACGATCTCCTTGCCGCGGAGGTCGTCCACGGTCGCGGGCTCGCGGCCGACGACGATCGGGCCATAGCCGGTGCCGATGCTCGCGCCGTGGGGGAGCAGCGCGTAGTCCTCCTGCACGAACGGGTAGGCGGCAAGCGAGATCGCGGTGACCTCGAGGCGCGCGGCGCGCGCCCACTGGTTGAGCGTTTGGATATCCGCCAGGACCTGCTCGAACGCGAATCCGCGAGGATCGACGAGATCCGTCGTCAGCGCCCAGAACATGAAGGCGTCATCGGGATCGGGGCTGTGGCCGACGCGAATCTGCATTGGGGGGACGACGGTAGCACCCTGCCCACGGCTGCCCGCGGAGAACCGGCCACCGGTTGCCTCCGTAACCGCGCGTGCGGCGGCGATAGGATGAGAGCGATGGCCTTCAAGGATCTGTTCTCGTTTCTCTTCCAGCGCTCGACGAACGAGGAGCGGGTGGCGCAGTACGTGATTCGCGAGCACGACCGCGGCCGCGCGCTGAACGACATCCTCGAGGACAAGTACGTGGTCAATCGCCTTCCCTCGCAGGAGCAGCGAGACCGCCTGCTCGACCGCCCCGAGGTGATCCACGCGGTCGGCGGCGACAAGACCGCGGCCGCCAAGGCCTCGACTCCCGCCTGACGGCGTGCGACCCGGAACCCGGGAATCCCGCCTGACGATCGTCCCCGAGAACCCCGGCACGAAGTAGCCGGCTTCAGGGATCCTGCGTTGCGATCGCGGATCCGACCGATCCTCCGAGAGGACACCAGGATCCGCGATCTGCAAGGAGACAGAGAAACGGCCCTCGGGGAAGGGCCGTTTCGGTGAATCAGGGGGAGGATGGGATACCTCCATCATCGGCCGGTAGGCACGGTTCCCCGTCCCCCGTTGGAGGGATTCTGCAGCGGGACGGTCGAGGCTAGAACGCGTAGCGCTCCTCCTTGAACGGGTCGGCGTCGTTGTGGTACCCGTAGCGCTCCCAGAAGCCGGGATGGTCCTCCGCCGTGAGCTCGATCCCGCGTAGCCACTTCGCGCTCTTCCAGAAGTACTTCCCGGGCACGATCAGCCGCAACGGCCAGCCGTGATCCCTGCTCAGGGGCTCGCCGTCGGCGTGCGTTGCGAGCATTGCGCCCTCGCGCTCGAGGAACTCGATCGGGACGTTGGACGTGAAGCCTGCCTCGGCATGCGCGATCGCGAAGCGCGCCGTCGGGCGCGGGCCGGCGAGCTCGCGGAGGGCCGACCAGGGGATGCCTGCGAAGGACGCGTCGAACCGGCTCCAGCGCGTGACGCAGTGGATGTCCTGCGTCACCTCGACCCGCGGCAGCTCGCTCAGCTGCTCCCAGGTCAGCGTCAGCGGGGTGTCGACCTCGCCGGAGACCGTGAAGTCCCAGCCGGCGAGATCGTGCGGGTACTTCGCGGCCGAGCCGGCGTGGAGCACGGGCCACTTCTCGGTCAGGTACTGGCCGGGCGGCAGTCGCGCGGGGTCGTAGCCCGCCGCGAGCACCTTCTTCTCGGCCTTGCCCCTGAACATGTTCCTACACTAGACCTCGTGAGCACTCAAACGTTGCAGGCTGCGATCCGACCTCGCGCGTACGTCGGCGTGACGGGGAAGGACGCCGCCTCGTACCTCCAGCGCATGGTCTCGAACGACGTCGAGGCTCTCGCGCCCGGCGAGGCGTGCCAGGCGCTGCTGCTCACCGCGAAGGCACGGCTGATCGCCCCCTTGACCGTCCTGCGGCGCGGCGCCGACGACTTCCTCATCCTCACCGAGCCGTCGCTCGGCGAGCGGGTCGCGGCCGAGCTGATCCGATTCCGCTTCGCCGCGAAGTGCGCGATCGAGGCGGAGGAGCACGTGTCGACGATCGTCCTCGGGAGCCCGCCGCCCGACGGCTCGATCCCGACGCCGGACTACGGTGTGCCGGCCTACGAGTTGATCGATGCCGCCGCTGCTCCCGCCGAGCAGATCGCCGACGAGGAGCTCGAGCGGCTGCGGATCCTCGCCCGCACGCCCGCGTGGGGCCGCGAGCTCGACGACCGGGTGCTGCCGGCCGAGGCAGGGCTCGAGGAGCACGCGATCAGCTTCACGAAGGGGTGCTATCCCGGCCAGGAGCCCGTCGCCCGCCTCCACTACCGCGGCCATCCGAATCGCGGCCTCCGCGTGCTCGAGCTCGAGGGTGGCGAGCTCCCCGCCTACGACGCCGAGCTCAGCCTCGACGGGAAGGCCGTCGGCCGGATCACGAGCGCTGTTGCCGACGGCGACGGCGTGCTCGCACTCGCCTACGTTCGTCGCGAGGTTCCCGACGACGCGGTCCTCTCTCACGGCTCGCGGTCGGCGACACAGCTACACTCACCCTCCCCGCGCCCGTAGCTCAGGGGATAGAGCGCTGCCCTGCGGAGGCAGAGGTCGCACGTTCGAATCGTGCCGGGCGCATCACGGATGAGGTCGACTGGTGGCGATGGTACGCACGCCGGCCTGCTCCGGCAGGCCCGGCGTGCGTGGCTCGGTTCGCTACTTGCCGTGGACTGCGGCGAAAGCGTCGACGATGCCGTCGCCCCAGATGTTGTTGAAGTCCTTGTTCCCGAAGCAGGTCGCGTTGTAGTCGGGCGGTGCTCCGATGTCGGAGTAGTCGAGCACGGGCGGATCGGGACACGGGTGATCCGTGGCCGACTCCATCAGCCTCTTCGCCACGTCCTTCGGCTTCATCTGAAGGTCGCCCTTGGGCCCGCCCTTCTCCTTCTTGCCGAACTCGCTGATGATCAGCGCGGCGACGCCGACTGCGTGGGGCGAGGCCATCGAGGTTCCCTGGAAGTACGCGTAGTAGGCGCACTTGCCACCGTCGTACACCACCTTGAGCGTGAACGGATTCGTTGGCTCCCCGCACGGCAGTGCGTCGATGTCGCCCCACTGGAAGCCGGCCTCGGCAGAGTAGGTCGAGAGCGTCAGATTCTCCGGCCGCTCGGTGTCCGGCGTCCCCGGAAGTCGTAGTACGAGCCACCCGGGGCGGACACCTTGATGTCCTTCGAGCCCCAGTTCGAGTAGTAGGCCTTGTTCGTGCTCGGCCCGACTGCGCCGACCTCGATCACGTGGTGGCCCTGCGACGGCATCGACGGGCACGAGTTGTCGACTTACCGGTGGTACGACGTGCCGAACGGATAGTCGAGGCTCGTGTCGTCGGAGGTCACGTGGTCGAGATCGCGGTGATCGTTGCCCGCGGCCGCGATCAGCGTGACGCCATGACTGTCGGCATAGTCGAGCGCACGGTTCGTCGCCTCGACGACCGTCCGCTGCTCCATCTGCTGCGTCGGCGTGTCTGCCGGGTTGTGCCCGCAGTTGAACAGCCAGGGGTCGATGTAGTAGCTCATGTTGACGACGTCGATGCCGTTGTCACCTGCATAGGTGAGAGCGTCGACCGTCGGGCTGGAGGAAGAAGAAGCCGGAATCCTGACCCGCCCGGATGTTGACGAGCGTCACCTTCGGCGCGATGCCGGCGATACCGATCCCGTTCAGCGCAGCACCGATCGCGCCGGCGACGTGGGTGCCGTGGCCGTTGTCGTCCTCGTCGACGGGGTCGACGCAGCTCGTGATGCTCACACGGTCCCGGATCGCCGAAGGGGCTCCCGTCGACATCGAGCTTGTCCGTGACGAAGTTGCGCGACAGCGCACTGTCGAAGTTCGGCGCGATGTCGGGATGCGTGCCGTCGATGCCCGTATCCATGATCCCGACCAGGACGCCCGGGTCGCCCTGCTGCTTCTTGTACGAGCCGTCGGACGTCGCGTGGATCATCTGCATGTCCCACTGCAGGCCGGCGAGCGGCTCGTCCGCAGGGTTGAGGCCCCGCTTCTTACCCTTCTTGCCCGTGGTGCCCTTCTGTCCCGCCGTAGCCTTCTGCGCGGCGGTCAATCTCTCGAGCGCTCCCTTGTCAGCCCGGCCGAGCGGAGCCTCGTAGCCCACCGGCTCGTTCCTCGCGGCACCACTGAGCGCCGACTGCGTCGTCACGTCGCTCATGAAGTGGGCATTGGCCGTCCGCACCGTGGCAACGCCCACTGCCGTGTTCTCGGACACGATCTGGCCGCCGATCGCGGTGACGGCCCCGTGGGCCGCCGACAACGAGGCGCCCTCGGCATAGAGAACGACGTACTCCTTCGACCGCGTGTTCGCGTTGCCACCCGCGGCCGTTATCGCCAGGACCGCGAGCGCCAGCGCAAGCGCGAGCCCAAAGACGGTGTTGTTCCGCATGTCCCCTCCCTTACAAGGCATCCATGCGGCCCCCTCCGGCCGCCTGGCCCGCGCGCAGATGCGTGGGCGGCGGGACCCTACTGCTGCCAGAAGTTCGGGTCAAGGGGCGATCCTGCCGGGAAACGCCGAGGGGCCGGCTCGCGCCGGCCCCTCGCAGCCCATCTAACGCAATTCGCGAAGCGAATTGCTTGCTTACATCATCCCGCCCATGCCGCCCATGTCGGGCATGCCACCGCCGCCACCGTTCTTCTCGGGGGCGTCGACGACGATCACCTCGGTCGTGAGGATGTTCTTCGCGATCGAGGCCGCATTCTGCAGCGCCGAGCGCGTCACCATGGTCGGATCGATGATGCCGTTCTTGACGAGATCCTCGAGCTCACCGGAGTCGACGTTCAGGCCAAAGCCCTTCTTGGCCGAGCGGACCTGGCTGACCACAACGGAGCCCTCGAGGCCCGCGTTGTAGGCGAGCTGCCGAAGCGGCTCCTCGAGTGCGCGAAGGATGATGCTGGCACCGGTCTTCTCGTCGCCCTCGAGCGTCTCGAAGCCCTTCTTGACCGTGTCGGCTGCGTTCAGCAGCGCGACGCCGCCACCCGGGACGATGCCCTCCTCGAGTGCCGCGCGAGTTGCCTGCAGCGCGTCCTCGACCCGGTGCTTCTTCTCCTTCATCTCCGTCTCGGTGGCTGCGCCGACCTTGACCACTGCGACGCCGCCGGCGAGCTTCGCCAGCCGCTCCTGCAGCTTCTCGCGGTCGAAGTCCGAGTCGGTGTTCTCGATCTCGCCCTTGATCTGCTTGATGCGGGCCTTGATCGCCTCGCCGTCGCCGGCACCGTCGATGATCGTGGTCGAGTCCTTGTCGACGACGACCTTGCGGGCCCGGCCGAGCTGCGTCAGCTTCGTGTTCTCGAGCTTGAGGCCGAGCTCCTCGGTGATGACCTCGCCGCCGGAGAGCACGGCGATGTCCTCGAGCATCCGCTTGCGGCGGTCGCCGAAGCCGGGGGCCTTGACCGCGACAGCGGTGAAGACGCCACGGAGCTTGTTGACGACGATCGTCGCGAGCGCCTCACCCTCGAGGTCCTCGGCGACGATGACGAGCGGCTTGCCGGCCTGGATGACCTGCTCGAGGATCGGCAGCAGATCCTTGACCGCACCGATCTTCTGGTTCGCGATCAGGATGTACGGGTCGTCGAGCACGGCCTCCATGCGATCGGCGTCCGTGATCATGTACGGGGACAGGTAGCCCTTGTCGAACTGCATGCCCTCCGTGAACTCGAGGTCGAGGCCGAAGGTCTGGCCCTCCTCGACGTTGACGACGCCGTCCTTGCCGACCTTCTCGATCGCGTCCGCGATCACGTCGCCGATCTCGCGCTCGCGCGACGAGATGGTGGCGACCCGGGCGATGTCTTCCTTGCCCGAGATCTCGGTCGACTGCTTCTTGAGATCGTCGACGATCGCGCCGACGGCCTTCTCGATGCCGCGCTTGAGACCCATCGGGTTCGCGCCCGCGGCCACGTTCTTGAGGCCTTCGCGGACGATCGCCTGTGCGAGCACGGTCGCCGTCGTCGTGCCGTCACCGGCAACGTCGTTCGTGGCGGTCGCGACCTCGCGGACGAGCTGCGCACCCTGGTTCTCGAACGGATCCTCGACGTCGATCTCGCGTGCAATCGTGACGCCGTCGTTCGTGATCGTCGGCGCGCCGAACTTCTTGTCCAGCACGACGTAGCGACCCTTGGGGCCGAGCGTCACCTTGACCGCGTCGGCGAGGACGTTGACACCGCGCTCGAGCGCGCGCCGGGCGTCCTCGTTGAACTTGAGCTCCTTGTGAGCCATCTGTTTGTCAATCCCTTCCGTCGAGCTTGTTGTTAGACGACCTTCGCGAGAACGTCCGACTCGCGCAGGATCAGAACCTCGTCGGCGCCGACCTTGATCTCGGTGCCGCCGTACTTGGAGAAGATGACCTCGTCACCCTTCTCGACATCCATCTTGATGCGCTTTCCGTCCTCGTCACGAGGGCCGGGGCCGACTTCCAGGACCTTGCCGCGCTGCGGCTTCTCCTGGGCAGTGTCGGGCAGCACGATGCCGCTCGCCGTGGTGGCCTCCTCTTCGAGGACCTCCACGATCAGCCGGTCACCGAGGGGCTGCAGATTCATGCGCGTGCCTCCCTGTGATGCGTGGTCTGTGCAGATTGACGTGCATTGTGTCGAACTGGTTGGCACTCATCGTAGGAGAGTGCCAACGCCCTCACGCTAGCAC
>CAVVWG010000005.1:0-49354 GCA_963751875.1 uncultured Thermoleophilia bacterium | reverse complement strand
AGGACGGCAGGGTCGATACGAGCGCAACGATCGAGCTGCGGGCGGGCCAATGAGCATCGACCTCGCGATCCGCAACGGCATCGTCATCGACGGCACCGGCGCCGACGGCGCGCGCCGCCGACGTCGGCGATCCGCGACGGGCGCATCGTCGCCGTCGGCGCGGTGCCGGACGCGGACCACCGAGATCGACGCCCACCGGCAAGGTCGTGACACCGGGGTTCATCGACATCCACAGCCACTCCGACTTCACGCTCCTCATCGACCCACGCGCAGCGAGCGCCGTGCACCAGGGCGTCACGCTCGAGGTCGTCGGCAACTGCGGCTTCTGCTGCTTCCCCCTGCTGAACAAGGAGCTCGCGCCGAAGGCGATCTACGGGCACTCGGCTCTGGATGTCCCGCTCCACCTGGACGTCCGCGGCGGGCTACTTCGAGCGCCTCGAGGAGGCAGAAACCTGCGATCAACGTCCTCAGCCTCGCCCCGAACGGCCAGATCAGGCTGTCGGTGGTCGGTCTCGAGGACCGGCCGGCGCGGCCGGACGAGCTGCAGAAGATGCGGTACCTGCTCGACGAGGCGCTCGAGCAGGGGCCTGGGCTACTCGACCGGCCTCGAGTACGCGGCCGAGCGTGGCGCCGACGAGGACGAGCTCGTCTCGATGTGCGAGGCCTGCGGCCGCCGGCACGGCATCTATGCGACGCACACGCGCCACCCGCGACGCCGGAGCGGACGTCGCGGTCGAGGAGGCGCTGCGCACCGCGGAGCGATCAGGCGTGAAGCTGCAGGTCTCCCACCTCGTCCCGCGCAACGGCCTCGACTCGGCGAGACGCTGCATCGAGCTCGTCGACGATGCCGCGGCGGGCGGGATGGACATCGCCTTCGACATGCACACGCGGCTGTACGGGACCACCTTCCTGCTCACGGCCCTGCCGCCGTGGGCGCTCGAGGATCCCTCCCGGCTGCGCGAGGCCCTTGGGAGCGCAGAGCAGCGACGTGCGATGCGCGACTACGTCAGCATCCTCAGCGCCGGCGGCGACTGGAGCCGCATCGTGCTGCTCGACAACGCCACCTGGCCCGACTACGCGCGGCGCGACATCGCGACGATCGCGGCGGAGCGCGGGCAGGAGCCGCTCGACGCCGTCTACGACCTCCTGCTCGGTGCCGCAGATGACCCGGGCAGCCTGATGGTGATCATCCATGCCTACACCGAGGAGCAGCAGCGCGAGGTGTTCGCGCATCCGCTCTGTGTCCCCGGCTCGGACGCGACGACGATGGCGCCGACCGGTCCGCTCGCCGGCCAGGTGTTCCACGGCGCCTACACCTGGGCCGCCTGGTACCTGCGCTTCTGCGTGCAGCAGGAGCAGGTGCTGAGCCTCCCCGAGGCGATCCGGCGGCTGACGAGCCAGCCCGCCGAGCGGATCGGGATCCGCGACCGCGGCGTTGTCCGTCCCGGCGCCTACGCCGACATCGCCGTGTTCGACCCGGTCGCATTTCGGGAGGAAGGCACGACGTTCGATCCGAGCCGCCTCGCAACGGGAATGGACACGGTGATCGTCAACGGCGTCGTGACGCTGAGCGGCGGCGCGCTGACCGGCTCGCGCAGCGGCGAAGTACTCCGGCGCGGCTAGCGCTTCGCCGCTGCAACCGCCTCGACGACCACCTCCAGCGTCGTGTCGGAGAGCGCGGCGAAGATCCCGCCCGTGTGGACCATTTTCATGCAGAGCTAGACCTTCAGGGGCGCGTTTATGCAGTGGTAGCGCCTGGTTGAGCCATCATCCCGGCGGTCAGTTCGACAACCGGCAGAGGACCTGTGAACCGTCGCCTGTACCACCGCGGCCCATCGCGCACTATGGTCAGCCCGGGAATGCGGATCTGAGCAGCCACCTCTATCTCTATCTGCTGTGCGTCGGCATCCTGACGGCGCTCACTCCCTGGGCGATCGTCGGGCTCATCGTCCTGCTCGGCTCGAGGGCGGGAGCCCGGGCAGCGATCGCGTTCGCCGCGGGCTGGTTCTGCGCCGTCGCGTTCATCGCCACCGTCGTGGCGGCAGGTCTCGGGAGTCTCGGCGGCTCGTCGCAGTCGAGTGTGTCGAACACTGTCTACGTCGTCGAGATCGTCCTCGGCCTCGCGCTTCTGGCGCTCGCGGCGCGCAGGCGCGCACGGGACAGGCTCGCCACAACGACTGCCGCGGAGCCGGGCTGGCTGACGAAGCTCGACCGGATGGGGCCGATCGTGGCGTTTGCCTTCGGGACGTTCATGATCAACGTGGTCTTCGTCGTCGATGCGGGCCTCCGCATCGCGGCAGCCGATCCGGACGTCTCAGCGGCGGCCGCCGCGTTGCTGTTCTACTCGGTGTTGTCGACTGCGAGCCTGATCGCGGTGCTGGCTGTCTACTTCGGCGACCGCGCAGGCGCCGAGGCAAGGCTCGCGACGATGCGCGCCTGGATCGCACGCAACAACGCGAAGGTGATCACCGGCATGCTCGCAGTGGTCGGCGTCTTCGTCGCGCTCAAAGGCGCCGTCGGCCTGCTGGCCTGAAGCCCGTTTCTAGAATGGCCCAACGATGGTGAAGGCGCGGGACCTAGACTTTCGGCTAGGTCCCGGAGAACGGCCGTGGGAAGGGTGGCGCGAGCGTCGAGCGACGGACGAGCGTCAGGACCGCCGCCAGGGCGAAGAAGCCGATCCCGAGGATGACGGCCGCGCGCCAGCCGTGCCCGTCGATCACGGCGCCGCCGATCACGGTCCCGAACGCGATCCCGATCGAGATCGAGGTGCCGAACCACGAGAACGCCTCGGCGACCGAGCCCGGCGCCGCAACCCGCCCGATCTGGCCGTAGAGCGCAGCGACGATGGGCGCAATTGGCAGTCCCGCGCAGAACATCAGCACGGCCATCATCCAGATCGACGTCGCGAGCAGAGGTAACACCATCAGCCCGGCGAGGCAGAACGAGCCGACGAGGATCCGCCGCCGCTCGTCGCGCGTCGGCCGTAGGCCTGCGACGAGCCCGCCCAGAAGCGAGCCGGCCGAGAAGCCTGCGAGCGCGACGCCCGGCAGGGCACGGTTGCCCTGCGTCTCGGCGAACGCAGGCACGGCGATCTCGACGGCACCGAAGCCGAGGCCAAGGCCGATGCACAGGAACGCAATCGTGCGGACGCCGATCGCCGACAGGGCACCGAGCCGGGAGCTGTGGTGCTCCGCCGCGGGCACGGCGGCGCGCACCGGCGGGATGCGCGAGAACACGAAGGTCCCGACGGCGGCCAGGACCGCCGCGCCGACAACCGGGGCGACCGGGTCGACTATTGCGAGCACCGCAACGAGCAGCGGCCCGCCGACGAAGATCATCTCCTGCAGCGCCGCGTCGAGCGCGTACGCCGTCTTGGCGCCGTCCTCCCCCGCCACGGTCGGCCAGATCGAGCGGAGCACCGACGAGACGGGCGGCATCGTCAGCCCCCGCGGCCGCAGTTGCGATCGCGATCGCCGCGATCGGCGCGTCGACCGCCCCGAGAATCGCGACGATTCCGAACAGGGACGGATACAGCACCATGCGGCGCCGCAAGCACGAGCCTCGCGCCCCGACGATCGACCTGACGGCCCCCGTACGGAGCACCTACCGCGACGGCGATCCCGTAGGCGGCGGCGACGAGACCGGCCTCGCCGTACGACGCTCCGCCGCCGCGGACGAGAAGCACGAGCGCCAGCGCCGCCATCCCGCTCGGCAGGCGGGCGATGATGCTCCAGACGAACAGCCCCGCCGCGTGGTCGTTGGCGAAGAGCTCGCGGTAGCGGGCGACGCCCCGCGCTTCCTCCGGAGCGGCCGGCACGCTCAGGACGGCAGCGTCGACCGCCGAGGGCAGCGGCCCCGGCGGATCGAGGATCTTCTGGCGACGGTGGTCGAGCCAGTCGAGCACGACGACCTGGATCGCTCCCGCGACGGGAATCGCACCGAGCGCGCCGATCACGCCCGGCGAGCTCGGCGCCCATCAGCACGGCGACGAGCACGATCAGCGGCGACAGTTGCACGGTGCGACCGTAGACGAGCGGCTGCAGGACGTGGTTCTCGAGCTGCTGGTAGAGGACGAAGAAGATCGACGAGCACGATGCCCGCGGTCGTCGAGTGGAGGAAGCCGACGACGCTGACGATGATCGCCGCGAGCGTGGCGCCGGCGAGCGGGATCAGGTCGAGGATCGCGACGACGAGGCCGAGCGCGACCGCGTACGGGACGCCGAGCCCGAGCAGGACGGCGGTGGAGACGACACCGGCGATCAGGCTGATCGCGAGGTTGCCGGTGACGTAGCCGCCGACCGTGCGATAGATGTCGCCGCCGACCTTGCGCCACCGCGGCTGCGACGGCTCCGGCATCAGGCCGTAGATCCGCTCGACCCAGGCCGGGCCCTCGAGCAGCATGAAGAGCGTCAGGAAGGCGATCGTGACGACGGCGATGACGGCGTTGAGGATGCTCTTCGTGAGCGCAGAGGGCGGTGTTCGAGAGCCCGAGGACGCCGCCGGCGCCGCTCTTCTCGATCGCCTCGCGCGCCCGCTCGACGATGTGGTACTCACGCTCGAGGAAGCCGAGCCTGCCGCGCCCGCGGGTGAGATCGTCGATGTAGCCGGGCACGGCGTCGGCGAGGTCGTTGACCTCCCGCACGAGCGTCGGCACGAACGTCGCGGCGATCCCGACGATGACGAGGATCGCGCCGATGAAGACGATGCCGACTGCCGGCCCTCGCTTCATCCCGCGGCGGACGAGGAAGTCGACGGCGGGGTTGAGCGCCATCGCGAGGAAGAGCGCGATCAGCAGCCAGATGATCACCGAGCGCGTCACCCAGATCACCTCGAGCACGATCGCGACGGCGAGCACGACCCCGATCACCGTCAGGATCGCGCGCGGCCGGAACCGAACGATGCGCTCGTCGAGCATCCTGCGAGGATAGGCCAGCGCCTGGACGGCCCTCGCCGGCGCGCGTCCGCCGGCTGACTACATCTCGTGGCCGTTCGCGCCCGCGCGGCAGGCCTCCGGGGTCAGCACCCCGTCGCGGCAGAGCTCGGCCACCGGCGCGTGCACCGCGAACGCGCTCCGCAGGTCCCGCGTGAACCAGAGGTGCAGCATCTCGCTCCCCTGCGTCAGCCGCGAGCCTCTCGGGCAGCTCGCCGTCGCGCGGCGCGAGGCCGCGCTTGTCGCCCTTCATGCAGACGAGGTGGGAGTGCCAGCGCTCGATCGGGCCCGGCGGGCGTCGGCCCGCGCACGCCGCGCGGGACGCTGAACATGACGCCGATCAGCACCGGCGCACCGCCCGGCTGCGTCGCGTAGATGAGCGACTCGGGACGCTTGACGTCGACGAAGTGCCGGTCGGCGCTGTAGCGCCGATGCTCGGCGTGGAGGTAGCCGATCGCGTCGTCGCCCGGCGCGCGCCTCGCGAGCTTCGTGTTGAACCCACTCCGCCTTCGCCGCCTTGACGTTCTGCCACCGCGTGGTCGCCGCGCGCGCCCGCTCGAGCAGCGCCTGGGCGCGCGCCTTCTGCGCGCGCCGTCGCGAGGCTCAGGTCGGGGTACTGGCGGAGGTGGGCTGCGAGCCCGTGCCGGGCGCCGGGAGCGAGCGAGGTCTGCCCCGGTGCGAGGGTGCACACGATGGCGGCCGAGCGGCGGGCGCGGGACCGCGGCCGGCACCCAGACGAGCGCGACAACCCGAGGGCGAGAAGGCCCAGCCGGAGGATCTTCGCTTTCGACAATTGCGCCTCTCCATCACCGGTCGCGATAGCGGCCGCCGGTCAGGATTGCTTCAATGTGCCTACGCGGGTGTAGCTCAATGGTAGAGCCCCAGCCTTCCAAGCTGATTACGAGGGTTCGATTCCCTCCACCCGCTCTCCTCCACCCGCCAGATCCGGTTGGCCGCCGGTAACACGCTCCAGCGCTGCCTTCGCCTCCGCGACCTTCTCGCGCCGGGCGGTCGTCAGCTCCTGCAGGAAGATCTGGATCATCGCTGCGAGCGGCACTGCGGTGAGCGCTCCGAGCACGCCGAGCAGCGCTCCGAACAGGGTCACGGCGATGATGATGAAGAAGCCGGAGAGGTTGACGGCCTTGCCCTGGATCTTGGGCGTGAGCACGTTGTTCTCGATCTGCTGGTAGACGAGCAGGACGATCAGCATGATGATCGCGGCCGTGACTCCCTCCTCGGCCCACAGCGCGGGCACGAGGACGAAGCCGGCGATCGTGGCGCCGATGTTCGGGATCATGTCGAGCAGCCCTGCGATCACGCCGAGGCCGATCGCGTAGCTCGAGCCGAGCAGATAGGCGGTGACGCCCTGGGTCGTGCCCGCGATCACCGCGATCACGATCACGCCGATCGCCCAGCGGGAGATCGTTGCGGTGACGCGCTCCCAGACGCCGAGCCACCGCTCGTCCTCGCCTGGCATCAGCACGCTGCCGAGCGCCCGCTTGAGCTTGCCGACGTCGGTGAGCAGGAACAGGCAGATGAAGATGATCGTGAAGGCGGCGAGGAAGAGCCCGAAAAAGTCCCCGGCGATGCCGAGCACCGCGCTGATCGCGTCCGGCACCGAGACCGAGACCTTGTCGGCGCCCGACTGCACGTTCTCGGCGGCGCCGGAGTCACCGATCGAGTCGAGCTCGCTGGACTCGCGCAGGCTCTGCACCGTCTGTGGCAGGTCCTGGAGGAAGTCGCGCACGCCGCCGACGAGCGGGACGAGAAACACGAGCGCGATCAGCAGGACGGCGACGGCCGTGCCGAGCACGGTCACGGTCGCGGCGAGACCGCGGGACATGTGCGTCTTCGCCTGCACGAAGCGCACCGGGTACTCGAACACGAGCCCGAGGAAGATCCCGACGAACACGATCAGGAATGTGTCGCCGATCTCCTTGAAGGCGGCGAGGACGCCGATCGTGGCGGCGACGAGCAGCACCGTCCGCATCGGGAGCAGGAGCTCTGTACGCCGACGCTCGTCGCTCATGCGATCACTCCCCTCGTTGCGGCTACTCATCGGGGGGATCGTTGGTGTCGGCCGCCTCGGTCTCCTCATGGGCGGGCAGGCGATGGAACCGGCCAACGCCGCTTGCCTCGCGTTCCGCGCGCTTGGCCTCCTTCTTCTCGGCGCGCGCGGCCTTCTGCTCGGCCATCTTGACCTTCGCATCGCCGTAGGAGCCCTGGACGAGCTGCTTCCCGCCGCTCCAGCCGAACACGAGCACGACGAGCACGAGCGCCAGGACGGCGTTCCACGCTGTCGTGATGAGCTGCTGAGCCGTCGAGTAGGCGATCGTTGTGTTGTTCGCGACGTTGCAGCACGTGTCGAGTGCGAGCGCGTTCGTCGCCTGCGTGATCCCGACCGCGCCGGGCGTGAACGAGACCACGTTCGCCAGGGAGCCCGACCCGGCCACCCACATGATCGACTCGAACGTGACCGGAATCGCGAACGCCGCCAGGAAGACGGCGATCACGGCGAGCTTGCACAGCCACGAGACGAACGACGGGAGAAAGGCCCGGGTCATGTATTCCTTCGGCCGGGAGAGGATCACGCCGCCCTGCTTCGCCTGGAGCCACAGCTTCTTGAGCTTGCGCCACGCGATCCGGCCGACGATCACGATCAGCAGGACGACTCCGACTCCGATCGCGATCGAAGCGACCGGGTGCGCCGAGAGGTTGCCGAGGTTCTCGTTGAACGAGCCCGGCACCGAGAGGAAGAGATAGAGGTAGACGAAGGTGCCGATGATCGTGAAGAAGATCTTCTGCACCAGATAGGCGGCGATCGACCCGGGCACGGTCGCTGCCGGGATGATCGCGACGAACATCAGCAGGGTGACGAACGTGCCGATGTTCGCCGGCAGGAAGTTGTTCATCGACACGCCGACCGCGTAGGCGGTCACGATCGGCCAGAACTCGACCTGGCCCGGATAGGCCGCACGCAGGATCCCGTAGTAGGAGAGCCCGGCGAACAGCGTCTGGCCGGTCTGGAAGACGAGACCGACGACGATGTACTTGACGGGAACGGCCTTGATCTGGTCCCAGAGGTCCCGCAACCAGCCCATCACGTCGACGCCGAGCAGGTTCAGGACGACGAGCACGACGACGGTCGCCGCGATCCACGCGCCCACCTTGACCAGCCGCCTGCGGCGTGACGGGTCGTGAAACGGGAGGACGGGCGACGGCTCGACGGCAGTGGAGGTCATCGGATGCTCTCAGGCCGGGACACCATGGCCGAGTATCTCAAACCGGGCGGTCACCGGAGCGCGCGGGTCAGCCGAGCGCGACGCCTTCGATGCTGGCCGGCTCGGGGTCGGGAAGCCGTCTCATGCGGAAACCGATGAGCAGGCCGAGGAGGCAAGCGACGACGGGGACGAGGAGAGCCACCTGGAGGGAGCGGTCACGCGCCACCTTGTTGATGTGGAGCACTTCCGCCTGGACGGCTTCGGTCTCGCCGGCGAGGAGAGGCTCGAGCTGGGAGTTGCTCATCACCTCGGCGTCGTCCTCGAGCGTGTCGGCGATCTGCTGCTGCTGGGCAGGTGGGATCACGGCGCTGTTCTCGGTCTGGTGGGTGAACGAGAAGGAGAGGAAGGCGAGCATGATCCCGCCGGCGACCGCGAGGCCGAACGAGAGCCCGAACGAGCCGGCGGCCGAGTTGACACCGGCTGCCTCGCTGACCCGCTCCTCCTCGATCGGCGAGAGGGTGTAGTTGTTCAGCTGCGAGACGAGCAGGCCGAGCCCCGAGCCCGTGATCAGCAGCGGGATGAAGAGAGCCAGGCCCGAGTCGGTGCGCGGAATGATCGGGATCATCAGCGCCAGTCCGACGGTGCAGAGCGCGAACCCGATCAGGATGATGTTGCCCGGTCGCCGGCCGCCTGCCTTGCGTCCCGCCAGGATCGCGACGCCGAACATGCTGAGCGAGAGCGGTGCCAGCGTCAGTCCCGTCTTCATCGCGTTGTACTCGAGCGTCATCTGGAGAAAGATCGGGAGCGCGATCATCGCGCCGCCGAGCGTGACGTTCTGCAGCAGCTGCCCGGAGATCCCCGTCCTGAAGTGCGGGAACGTGAACAGGCCCGGGTCGAGCAGCGTCGGCTTTCCCGCCCGCTTGCGCCGCACGAGCCACCAGGCGAGCAGTGCCATCGCGACGGCTCCGATCGCGATCAGCAGGCCGACGACTCGCCGCCTTCCTGCCAGACGAGAATGCCGAGCACGAGCCCACCCATGCCGACCACGGAGAGGATCGCGCCGACCACGTCGACCTGGCGCGGCCCCGTGTAGGCGACGTCGTGGACGAGCTTGATCTGCGACAGCACGACCGCGATCACGACGACCTCGAGCCCGAACCCGACGCGCCACGAGAGGTAGGTCGTCACGAAGCCACCGATCAGCGGCCCCACCGCGGCGGCGATCGCAGCCGCGGCGCCGACCAGTGCGTACGTCTTCGTCCGAGCCGCGCCCTCGAAGTTCCCGTGGATCAGCGACTGCATCGCGGGCAACAGCAACGACGCGCCGAGCCCGCCGATGATCGCCCAGAAGATGATGATCGCGGTCAGGCTCTGGGCCAGCGTCATCGCCAGCGCTCCGAGCGCGTAGGCACAGAGCCCGAGCATGTACGCCCGCTTGCGGCCGATCAGATCGCCGACCTTGCTGCTGATCAGGATGAACGCGGCCGACACCAGCGCCTCCAGCGCGATCGCGGCCTGAACGTTGCTCACGGTCGTGTCCAGATCCTCGACCACGGACGCGATCGAGACGTTCATCAACGACGTGTCGACGACGAGCACGAACATCGCTGCCGCGAGGAGCAGCGGCAGCCGCGGGTTCGGTGTCCGCTCTTCCGGAGCTCCTGCAGGCGCGCTCTCAGACACTGTCGACCCGATGGCGACGCTGATAGGTCTGATCCGGCGGGTCATCCCGAGCCTCTCGTCGATTCCCGACCGGAGAGATCGCCGGTGGGCGAGCATCCTACACCCGATCACAGGAGCGGCGAGAGGGCGGCGAACACGGCCGCACGCCCGCGGTCCTTCAGCGTCGAGGGAGGCTGCAGGCCGGAGCTGACCTCCTCGGCGGGCGCAAGGAACTTCTCGTCGAACTGGGTTGCGAGCTCCCGGGACACGAACCCGATGTCGAGCTCGAAGAATCGCTTCAGGCTCCACGCCTCGAGATTGCAGGTTCCGACGAGCACCTGCTCACCGTCGGCGATGAACGCCTTCGCGTGCAGCATCTGCGGATAGCCCAGGATCTGCACACCCGAATCGATCAGCCGCTTGTGGTGGAACGACTCGGCCGCGCCGCAGGCCCAGTTGTTGGGGTTCGCCGGCACGAAGAGGCGGACGCGGGCACCACGATTCGCCGCCGCGACGATCCGTCCGATCATGCCGCGGTCGGTCACGTACGGGTTCACGACATCGAGCGTGTCCCGTGCGCTCCTCGATCAGCGTCGTGATCGCGGCCGTGATCGGCCTGAACCGACCCGGCGCGTTGTGGAGCACCACGGCCGAGAGCGGGCTCGGGCCTTCGTCGAGCGTTGGGAAGAGCTGGGGGATGCTCTCCGGCGGGATCTCGCCGCCGAGCCAGCGGAGGCTTGCGACGAAGACGAGCTGCAGCTGCGCCACGATCGGCCCTTCGACGCGAACGAACAGATCGTGAAAGGCGCCGTTCTCGAAGTGATCCTCGATTCCCGCGCCCCCGACCCAGCCGATCCGGCCATCGACGACCACGACCTTGCGATGGTCGATATGCCCCAGCCCGCTCAGGTTCCATCCCGTCTTGCCACCGGCACCGAGCGCGCCATGCGGCACCCGCGGCTTCGTGGCGCGCGTCACGCACACCTGAACCCCCGCCTGGATCAGCGGCTCGTAGAACGCGCGGGAGCCACCTTCAGGGTCGGAGCCCTGTCGATCGACGTTCAGCCTGACCGGTACGCCCTCTTGCGCCTTCGCGATCAGTGCAGCGGCGAACTGGTCGCCGATGAGCCCCGGACGGAAGCCGAACTGGTTGATGTGCACCGACGACGACGCAGAGGCGATGTCGGCGAGCATCGGCGGATAGAAATTGCGGCCCTCGACGTGGAGCTCCGCCGAGGCCGCCGCAGTCCGCTGGAAGTCGAGCGCCAGCTCTCCGCGGCCCACCTCCGCCGCGCTCGCGAGCCGACGGGCGTGCTCGGCGATCGTTGCGTTCTGGACGGCCGTCCGGCTCACGCGCCTAGCGTACTCGTCAATCCAGCGCCTCGTGCCCGGGTCTCCGGACGCGGCCCGAAGCGCCTGACGTACGATCGAGCGATGGACGAGAACCCGCTCGGTCGCTCGACGCTCACCGTCTCGCGGGTCGGCCTCGGCTGCAACAACTTCGGCCGCAGGCTCGAGCGCGCAGCGTCCCTCGAGGTTCTCGCTGCAGCCGCTCGATGCCGGCATCACGTTCTTCGACACCGCCGACGTCTACGGATCGGGCGACGAGCGAGCGCATCGTCGGAGAGGCTCTCGCCGGCCGCTCGGACGACCTCGTCGTCGCGACGAAGTTCGGGATGGACATGGAGGGCACGAACGGGGACGCTCCGGGCGGCTCGCGCGAGTACGTGCGGCGGGCGATCGACGCGTCGCTCGAGCGGCTCGGCCGCGACCACGTCGACCTCTACTACTACCACCGTCCCGACGGCGTCACCCCGCTCGACGAGACGCTCGGCGCGATGCACGAGCTCGTCGTCGAGGGCAAGGTGCGCTGGCTCGGGCTCTCGAACGTCGAGCCCGACGCACCTCGAGCAGGCGGCCGCCTTCGCGGACGCCGGCAACAGCCCGGTCGTCGCGGTGCAGAACTTCTTCAGCCTGATCCACCGCGACGACGAGGCGGACGTGCTGCCGCTCGCGCGCGAGCTCGGGATGGGCTACATCCCGTACTTCCCGCTCGAGAGCGGCCTCCTGACCGGCAAGTACCGGCGCGGCGAGCCCGAGCCCGAGGGCGCGCGGCTCAGCGGGCTGAACGACGGGCGGCTCAGCGAGGAGCGGCTCGCGCGGGCCGAGGAGCTCGAGGCGTTCGCGACGGCGCGGGGCACACGCTGCTCGAGCTCGCGATCGGCGGGCTCGCCTCGATCGACGGGATCCCGTCGGTGATCGCCGGTGCGACGAAGCCCGAGCAGGTTCGCGCCAACGTCGCCGCGGGCGACTGGCAGCTCACGCAGGCCGAGCTCGACGAGCTCGCTGCTCTGCTCTAGGGCCCGGCGCAGCGCCCTTCACGATCGGCCCGGCGACGCCGAGCCGGTCGGCCGTCCAGTCGAGCTGATCCGCCCACGCCGCGTTCGACGGCGCATGGCCCTGGTCGTACCAGCGCACCTCGGCGGCCTTGCCGGCAGCTGCCGCGAGCGCATCGAGCGCCGCTCGGGGCACGACCTCGTCGCTCTTGCCGTTCTGGAGCAGGATCGTGTTCGGCCGCGCCAGCTTGACCCAGCGCAGGGGGTCGACCGCGCCGAGCTCCTGCTCGATCGCGGGCCGGAGCTCCGCCGGAGCCTGCGAGGCGTACTCGCTCGACCGGCGGCGAGCCTGCCGACAGGAGGTCGAAGGCCTTCACCCGCTCGTCCACGCCCGCGACGATCGCGCCGACCCGCGCGCCCGAGCTCCAGCCGACGAGCGCGATCCGGTCGTCGTCGACCTGCGGCAGCGACTGGAGCAGCGTCGACCGCGCGCCGCGCTGCGACGACCGTGGCGACGGCCGCCTTGCGCTGCGCAACGAGCTTCTGCGACGCCGTCCCGGTCGTCGGCGCTCAGCTCGGGCATCGTGATCGTCATCGCCACGACGCCACGGGCCGCCATCCACGTCGCCGGCACGAGCAGCTCGGTGCGGTCGCCGCCCGTGCCGTGCAGGTAGACGACGGCCGGAAACGGCCCCTTCCCGGGCGGCACCGCGAGCATCGCGTCGACGCGCTTGCCGGAGCTCGTGAACGAGACGTCGTGGACGGCGATCGGGTAGCCGTGGTTGACGACGCCGTGGTCGACGTAGTCGAGCGGCGCCGAGGCGTCGTAGGTGAACGGCGAGCTCTGCTCTGCCTCGTGTCGTGGCTGTGAGCCACCGCAACCCGGCCGTGCGACCAGGACGGCGACGAGGAGGCGCGAGCGCGTTCATCGAGCAGTCGGGGTGGTCGGATTCGAACTCGCGACTTCTGCTCCCAAAGCGAGCGCTCTACCAGGCTGAGCTACATCCCGTTCGCGAACAGTGTAGGGACGATCTACGTCGCGACGATGACCACGAGCTGCCGCGGGCCGTGGACGCCCTCGACCCGGTTCAGCTCGATGTCGCTCGTCGCCGACGGGCCGGAGACGAGCACGATCGGGCGGCCCTCGCGCGCGCTCGGCTCGAGCGCGGCGATCAGCTCGGGCACCGACTCGACGATCGCCTCCGCCCGGATCACGCAGACGTGGAGGTCGGGCACGAGGCTCAGCGCGCGGCGACCCTGGCCCGGGCCGCCGTCGAGGGCGATCGTGCCGGTCACGGCGCAGCCCGGCGGCACACGTCGTCAGCGCACCGTCGAGCGCGTCGAGCTCGCGCGGCGCCGAGGCCGTCGTCCTCGACGAGCTCGACACCCGCGGGCCGCAGCGCCGCGTCGAGGTCGGGCGCGATGCCGACCCGCCGCGCTCCGGCAGCAGCGAGCGCATCGGCCGCAGCGCGCCGCGGGTCGTCGGTGACGACCACGGTGGCGCGGTAGTCCCGCACGCGCTCGACGAACAGGTCGAGGACGGCGGCAGCGGCGAGCTCGCCCGCCTGCCGATACGCGCGCGGCACCTCCGGCGGCGCCGGCCGCCCGTCGAGCGCGACGCGGATGCGCGCCAGGACGGCGTCACGCCCGGTCACGGGACTCCCACCACTCGCGGAACGTCTGCGCCGGCAGCGCCGGGCAGGTCGCGCGACCGCCCCCAGGCGGCGAGCGGGCCGGGCGGGAAGTGCGTGATCCAGCCGTTGCGCGCAACGGGCCGTTGCAGCGAGCGCCCGAGCCGCTGCGCCCGCTCGTAGCCGGCGCGCGTCGCGAACGCCCGGCCGAGCAGCTTCAGCGATCTGCCCCTCGACCCCGGCCCGCTCGCGCGCGACCGCCTTCCCGCGCTCGTGGACGAGGATCGACGGGATGTCGATCAGCACCGGGCAGACGTCGTAACAGGCGCCGCAGAGCGACGAGGCGAACGGCAGCGACGCCACCGCCCCGCTCTCGCCCACGAGCTGCGGCGCGAGGATCGCGCCGATCGGCCCGGCGTAGGGCGAGTGGTACGCGTGCCCGCCGGTCTGGCGGTAGACGGGGCAGACGTTGATGCAGGCCGAGCAGCGGATGCAGCGGAGCGCCGGCCGGCCGCCGGGATCGGCGAGCACGCGCGTGCGCCCGGCGTCGAGCAGCACGAGGTGGAACCGCTTCGGCCCGTCGCCGTCGCGCACGCCGGTCCAGAGCGAGGTGTAGGGGTTCATCCGCTCGCCGGTCGAGGAGCGGGGCAGCAGCTGGAGGAACACCTCGAGGTCGCGGAAGCGCGGAATCGCCTTCTCGATCCCCATCACCGTGATCAGCGTCTCCGGCAGCGTCGTGCACATCCGCCCGTTGCCCTCGGACTCGACGACGCAGATCGTGCCGGTATCGGCGGCGGCGAAGTTCGCGCCCGAGATCGCGACGCGCGCGCGCAGGAACGCCTCGCGGAGATGCAGCCGCGCCGCCTCGGCGAGCTCGGCCGGATCGTCGGAGAGATCCGGGCGGCCGAGCCGCGCGCGGAACAGGTCGCGGATCTCGACGCGGTTCTTGTGGATCGCCGGCACGAGCAGATGCGACGGCCGCTCGTCGGCGAGCTGGATGATCAGCTCCGCCAGGTCGGTCTCGATCGGCCGGATGCCCGCCGCCTCGAGCGCCTCGTTGAGCCGGATCTCGTCGGTCGCGAGCGACTTCACCTTCACGACCTCGTCGGCGCCCTCGGCCCGGACGAGCGCGGTGACGATCTCGTTCGCCTCGGCCGCGTCGCGCGCCCAGTGGACGACGCCGCCCGCCGCCTCGACCGACGCCTCCAGCTCGACGAGCACCTCGTCGAGCCGGGCGAGCGTCGCGTCCTTGATCGCCGCGGCGGCCTCGCGCAGAGCCTCCCAGTCGGGCACCTCGGCCACGACGGCGGCGCGCTTGGCGCGGATCGAGCCGGTCGCGTGGCGGATGTTGGCCCTGCACCTGGCGCGTTCGCGAGCGCAGCCGGGGCCGCGTGCGAGAAGCTCTCGGGCCGCGCGTCCCGCGCCGGCAGCTGCTCACGATGGCGAGGATCTCCGCCAGATGCACCGGCCGCACGTCGATGCCGCGGCGGTGGAGGCCGCCGCCGATGTGCATCAGGCACGAGCTGTCGCAGGCACACACGGCGTCGGCGCCGCTCGCCACGACCGCCGCCAGCTTCTCGTCGAGCATCGCCGCCGAGACGTCGGCGTTCTTCACCGCGAACGTGCCGCCGAAGCCGCAGCACTCCTCCGCGTCCGGCAGCTCGACGAGCTCGACGCCCGGCACGGCGCGCAGCAGCCGCAGCGGCGCGTCGCCGACGCGGAGCAGTCGCAGCGAGTGGCACGTCGGGTGGTACGCCACCGTGCCCGTCGTAGGTCGAGCCGACCTCGTCGACGCCCGAGCACGCCGGTGAGGAACTGCGACAGCTCCCACGTCCGCGCCGGGCACGCCGCGGTCGTCGCCGCCGAGCAAGCCGGGGAAGTGCTCGCGCACCTGCGCCGCGCACGAGCCCGACGGCGTCACGATCGCGTCGAAGCCGTCGAAGACCTCGACGAAGCGGCGGGCGAGCAGCTCCGCCTCGCCGGGGTAGCCGGAGTTGGCGTGCATCTGGCCGCAGCAGGTCTGCTCGGCGGGAAACACGACCTCGATCCCGAGCCGCTCGAGCACGGTCACGGTTGCCTGCCCGACCTGCGGGAAGAGCGTGTCGGCGAGGCACGTGACGAAGAGGGCGACGCGATCGACCATCGCGGGTGAGCCTACTGGACGCGTGCGCTCCGTCGACGTCCGCGGCCGACTCATCTAGCCTCGACCGGTGACCGAGCTCGCGCTGCCACCGGGAGAGCTCTCCCGCCACCGCCGGCCGCGCGTCGGCTACGCGATGACGATCGTGGCCGCGACGATGTTCGCGGTCAACGGCGCCGTCGCGAAGATCGGTCTCGAGGCGAGCGACATGGGCACGCTCCGCTGGACCGAGCTCCGCTCGACGGGCGGCTTCATCGGGCTGGCGCTCGGCCTCGCGCTCGTCGCGCCGCATCGCCTGCGGATCGGGACGCGCCGCGAGCTCGGCTGGCTCGCGTTCTACGGGATCGTCGGCTTCGCGGTCGTGCAGTGGCTCTACTTCGTCGCGATCTAGCGGCTGCCGATCGGGATCGGCCTGCTCTTCGAGTTCAGCGCGCCCGTGCTGATCGCGCTCTGGGTCAGGTTCGCCTGGCACGAGCCGGTGCGGCGACGCGTGTGGCCGGCGCTCGGTCTCGTGATCGGCGGCCTCACCCTCGTGGCGCAGGTCTGGCACGGCATGTCGCTCGACGGCCTCGGCGTCGCCGCCGGGCTCCTCGCGGCGATCGCGCTCTCCGTCTACTACCTGATGGGCGAGCGCCTGGTCGGCCGCCGCGACCCGCTCTCGGTCGTCTGCTTCGGGCTCGGCTTCGCCTCGCTCGCGTGGGCGATCCTGCTGCCGTGGTGGAGCTTTCCGACCGAACGCTCCGGATCAGCGTCGATCTGCCGCACGGCCTCTTCACGGTGCCGGTCGGCGCGCTCGCGCTGTGGGGGATCGTCTTCGGCACGATCGTGCCCTTCTCGCTCTCGGTCGCGGCGCTCAAGCACCTCCCCGCCACCACGGTCGGGATCGTGGCGACGTTCGAGCCGGTCGCGGCGGCGGTGATCGCGTGGGTCTGGCTCGGGGAGGCGCTCGTCGCGGTGCAGATCGTCGGCGGAGTCGATCGTGCTCGTCGGGATCCTGCTCGCCGAGACGGCGCGCTGAGGCGCACCGGCGTCCGGCTGAAGCCGGACACCGAGATACCCTGTCTCCATGGTCGAACGGGTTCTCCTCGCCTCGCCGCGCGGCTACTGCGCCGGGGTCGAGCGCGCGGTCGAGACCGTCGAGAAGGCGCTCGAGCACTACGGCGCCCCCGTCTACGTCCGCAAGCAGATCGTCCACAACATCCACGTCGTCCGCGACCTCGAGGCGCGCGGCGCGATCTTCGTCGACGAGGAGACCGAGGTTCCCTCCGGCGCGACGGTCGTCTACTCCGCCCACGGCGTCGCGCCGACCGTGCACGCGAACTCGGCCCGGCTCGAGCACAACGTGATCGACGCCACCTGCCCGCTCGTGACGAAGGTGCACGTGCAGGCACGCCGCTACGCCGCCGACGGCTACACCGTGATCCTGATCGGCCACGAGGGCCACGAGGAGGTCGTCGGGACGATGGGCGAGGCGCCGGAGGCGACGATCCTCGTGCAGGACGTGGCCGAGGCCGAGGCGCTCGACCTGCCGACCGACACCCGCATCGCGTACATCACGCAGACGACGCTCTCGGTCGACGAGACCTCGGAGATCATCGCGGTGCTCCGCCGGCGCTTCCCGCAGGTCTACGCGCCGCGCAAGGAAGACATCTGTTACGCGACCTCGAACCGCCAGTGGGCCGTCAAGGAGATGCTGGCGGAGATCGACCTCCTGCTCGTGCTCGGCTCGAAGAACTCGTCGAACTCGAACCGGCTCGTCGACGTCGCGCGCGCATCGGGCGTCGCCGGCCACCTGATCGACGACGAGACCGAGATCGACGAGCGCTGGCTCGACGGCGTCCGCACGGTCGGATCTCGTCGGGCGCCTCGGCGCCCGAGCGCCTCGTCACCCGGCTGTGCGACTGGTTCAGGGCGCGCGGCGTGGAGCAGATCGAGCCGTTTCAGATGGTCAACGAGGACGTCACGTTCAAGCTGCCGGTGGAGCTGCGGCGCGAGCTGATCCTCGCCGAGACCCAGCGCTGACCGTGCCCGCCCCCACGCTCGCGGTGGTGATCCCGGCGACCGACCGGCCGGCGACGCTCGACCGCTGCCTCGCCGCGATCCGCGCGGCCGACGACCCGCCCGACGAGCTCGTCGTCGTCACCGACCCGCCCGGCGCCGGCCCGGCCGCGGCCCGCAACCGCGGCGTCGCGGAGACGACCGCCGACATCGTCCTCTTCGTCGACTCGGACGTCCTCGTCCATGCGGACGTGCTTCACCCGCGTGCGGCAGGCGTTCGCGAGCGATCACGAGCCTCGTCGGCGTCTTCGGCTCGTACGACGATGCCGTCGCCACCGAGAGCACCGTGGCGGCGTTCCGCAACCTGCTCCACCACGTCGTCCACCAGCGCTCGGCGGGTGATGTGGAGTCGTTCTGGGCCGGCATCGGAGCCGTGCGCGCGAACGCGCTTCGACGCCGCCGGAGGATTCGACGCGGACCGCTACCCGCAGCCGTCGATCGAGGACATCGAGCTCGGTGGCCGGCTGGCCCGGCAGGGCCGGATCCTCCTCGACCCGGCGATCCAGGGCACGCACCTCAAGGAGTGGTCGCTCGCGTCGATGGTCCGCACCGATTTCGGACGCCGCGGAGTTCCGTGGGTCAGCCTGCTCGTCTCGACCGCCGCGAGCTCCCGGCGACGCTCAACCTCGGCGCCCGCGAGCGCGCGAGCGTGCTCGCCGCGCTCGTCGTCGCCTGGGGCATCGTCCGGCGGCGCCCACTCGTCGTCGCTGCCGGCGTCGGCGCGGAGGTCGCCCTCAATCGCGACCTGCTCGCGCTCCTGCACGAGCGCCTCGGGCCCGCGCGGCGCGATCGCCGGCGTCGGCCTGCACACGGTGCACCAGCTGACGGCGGTTGCCGCCGTGCCGGCCGGCCTGCTCGCGTCGGCCTCGCGGCGCTAGACGCTCGAGCCGTCGCGACCGCCTCGGCGGCGTCGATCGGGTTCCGCAGCTCGCTCTCCTCGAGGTACTCCGCGTCCGCGTTGACCGCCCACACGTCGTTGTCGGCGCCGTCGAGGAGGTTCAGCGTGCCGAGCACCGCCGTCCACATCGAGTGGTCCTGGTTGTTGTAGCGGTGGAGACCATTGCGGCCCACCGTCTGCAGCCGGTCGATCGAGCCGATGTGGTCGCGAAGCAGCGCAACCGCGTCGCTCGTAGCCCTTGTCGTACATCGGGTAGGCGCGGGGCACCCTGATCGCGACGCCGCCGACGACATGAGCGGGGTCGATCAGGCCGATCTTCGCCGAGCTCGCGCTTCGCGAGCTCGACGAGGGCGTGATCGGGAGCGACCAGGTCTCGTCACCCTGGAAGCAGAAGTACTCGACCCCGAGGCACGTGAATCCGGGACGGGTCATGCCGGGGCTCCAGGCGCCGAAGTTCTGCACCCTCCCGGCGCGGGTGCCGGGATCGTGGAGGTAGATCCAGTTGTCCGGGAACGGCTCGGGATCCGTCGAGATCAGGCCGACGACGAGCAGGTCGCGGTAGCGCAGGCGCCGCGCCGCATCGACGATCGTCGTCCGGCGGCAACGGGTCGAGCGAGAGGACGAGCTCCGACAGCGGGATGCTGGAGACGACCCCGTCGACCGCGAGCACCTCCGACCCGCCGTCCGGCCCGTGCACCTCGACCGCGCGTGACGCCGCGTCTCGTCGTGGAGCACGCGCGTCACGCGGTGGTTCAGGCGGACGTCGACGCCCCGCTCCTCGGAGATCGCGGCGAGCCTCTCCCACATCTGGCCGGGGCCGAGGCGCGGGTAGTGGAACTCCTCGATCAGGCTCGTGACGTGCCGCCGCTTGAGGCGCAGCGCGGAGGTCAGCGCGGTCCAGAACGACAGGTTGCGGATCCGCTGGGCCGCCCACTCGGCCTGGATCTCGCTGCCGGGAATGCCCCACACCTTCTCGGTGTACTCGCGGAAGAACGCGTCGTAGAGGCGGCGGCCGAAGCGGCCCGTGACCCAGTCCTCGAACGTCTGCGGTGGCTCGGCGCGGCGCATCTTCGCCGCCATGTAGGAGCCGAGGCAGCGGATCGTCTCGACGACGCCGAGGCGGCGGACGACGTCCTCGGCGCGGAGCGGATAGGCGAAGTAGTCGCCGCGGTAGTAGATGCGCGAGAGCCGCGGGCGGAGCAGGAACTCGTCCCCGAGCGTCTCCTCCCACATCTCCTGCACCCAGGGCACCTTCGTGAAGAACCGGTGCCCGCCGAGGTCGAAGCGGAAGCCGTCGTGCTCGACCGTCTTCGCGATGCCCGCCCACCTGCGAATCGGCCTCGAAGACGACGCCCGCGCGTGCCGCGCGAGCCGAGCAGATGAGCCGCGGTGAGACCTGCAGGGCCGGCTCCGAGCACGGCGATGCCGGGAGTGGCTGGGGGGCGGCCATCGCGACTCACCCTAGCCTGACTGCTCGAGGGCCACCGACTCGACCGGCGGAGCGCCGTGCTCAGACGACGTCGATCGCCGGCGCGTCGCCTGCGCCGACCTCGACCTCGACCGCCAGCGTCTCCTTCGCGATCCAGTCCGTGTGCTCGAGCAGGTCGCCGTCGCCGGCCGGCAGCGTCAGGTTGATCGCGGTCGGTCAGCTCGAGCCCGGCGTCCTTGCGCATCGAGTTGACGCGGTGGATGAGCTCGTAGACCCGGCCCTCGAGCGCCAGCTCGTCGTCGACCGCGGTCTCGAGCGCCACCGTGACCCCGTCGGCCCCGGCAACCGCCCAGCCCTCCTTGCCGGCCCGCTCGACGAGCACCTCGTCCGGGCCGAGCTCGTGCCCGGCCGCCCTGAACCGGCCGCCGCCGAGATCCTCGAAGTCTCCCGCCTGGAGCGCGGCCCGCACCGCGCCGAGCTCCTTGCCGAGCTTCGGCCCGAGCACGGGAAGGTGCGGCTTGACGCGCAGCTCGGCGTCGACGTGCCCGAGCTCGACCTCCTTCACCCGCAGCTCCTCCGAGATCTCGTCGGCGTGGGCGGCGGCGAGCGGCGCGCCTTCGACGACGATCCGGCGCAGCGGCTGGCGCAGCTTCAGTCCGGCCGCCGAGCGCGCCTGGTGGCCGAGCGCGACGACGGTTCGCAGCTCCGCGACCTCGGCGAGCAGGCCCGCGTCGGGCGCGCGCGCCTCGGGCCAGCCGGCGAGGAAGACCGAGGCCGGAGCGTCCTCGGCGACGTCGGCGACGAGCGCCTGCCAGAGGTGCTCGGCGAGGAACGGCATCACCGGCGAGATCACGCGGAGCCCCTGGACGAGCCCGAACCAGAGCGTGCGCAGTGCCGTCTCGTCGCCGTCCCAGAAGCGGCGCCGGGAGCGGCGGATGTACCAGTTCGAGAGATCGTCGACGTACGCGTCGAAGGCGCGCGTGACGTCGACCGTGAGCCAGCGCTCGTAGCCGCCCTGCGCCTCCTCGACGAGCTGGGCCGTCCGCTCGACGAGCCAGCGGTCGAGCGGCTGCAGGTCGGCAGTCGGGCCCGCCGTTGTCGAGATCGGCGTAGGTGGGCCGGAACGACTCGATCGCGCCGTAGTCGGCGAGGAACTTGGCCGAGTTCCAGAGCGTCAGCAGCCGCCGCTTGATCTCCTGCGCCGGCCCGAAGCCGAAGAGCAGGTTGCGGTCGGGCGGCTGCGCGCAGTACTGCCAGCGCATCACGTCGGCGCCCATGCGCGCGAACGCATCCTCGGCGTCGATCATGTTGCCCCACGAGCCGTGCATCTCCTTGCCGTGCTCGTCGAGCATCTTCTCGTAGCCGAGCACCTTCTTGAACGGCGCCCGCCCCGTCAGCGCGACCGACATCAGGAGCTGCGAGTAGAACCAGAGCCGGATCTGCTCGCGCATCTCCGAGACCCAGTCGGCCGGGAACCACTCCTCCCACGTCGCGTTGTCGGGCAGGTCGGCGGTCGTCAGCCCCTTGGCGGCGCCGGTCGCGTACCCCTCCGGCACGTACTCCGGGCTCTGCCAGCCGAGCGTCGAGAACGGGACGATGCCGGCGTCGAGCCAGACGTCGCCGACCTCCTCGACCCGCGTGACCGGCTCGCCGCACTCGGCGCAGCGCGATCTGAACGGCGTCGATCCAGGGGCGGCGCAGCTCCTCGAGCTGATCGAGCCCGCCGAGCGCGCGCTGCTCGAGCTCGGCGCGCGAGCCGATCACGTTCAGGTGGCCGCACCGCAGGGGTAGAACGGCAGCGGCAGCCCGTAGTAGCGGCGCCGCGAGATGTTCCAGTCGCCCATGTTGCGCAGCCAGTCGTCCATGCGCTTGCCCATGTAGGCGGGCGTCCACTCGACCGTCCCGTTCGCGTCGAGCAGCGGCTGGCGGAGCTCGTCGACGGCGATGAACCAGTCGTCCGAGAGCCGGAAGATCAGCGGCGTGTGGCAGCGCCAGCAGAACGGGTAGCTGTGCTCCGCCGTCTCGGCGCGCACGAGCAGCCCGCGGTCGCCGAGGTCGCCGACGATCTGCTCGGCGGCCTCGCCGGTCGAGAGGCCGTGCAGCCAGCCGTACTCGGGATAGAACCGGCCGCTCTCGTCGACCGGGGTGAGCACGTCGAGGTCGTGCACCTTCGACAGCTCGAAGTCCTCGCCACCGCAGCCGGGGGCGATGTGGACGATGCCGGTACCCGTGTCGAGCGCGACGTCGTCCCACGGGATCACGCGGTGCTCGACCTACGAGCCCGGCTCGAGCGTGTCGAACGGCCCCGTGTAGCGCAGGCCGACGAGCTCGGATCCCTTGACGACCTGCGTGAAGGTCTCCTCCGGGAACAGCGCGCAGGCGACCCACTCGCCGTTCTCGAGCAGCCCGTAGTCGGCGTCCGGGTTGACGGCGGCGGCGACGTTCGCCGGCAGCGTCCACGGCGTCGTCGTCCAGACCACGATCCACTCGCCCTCGCGGTCGAGCAGCGGGAAGCGGACGTAGAGCGACGGGTCGTGCCGATCCTCGTAGTGGCCGTGGAGCTCGTGGGCCGAGATCGACGTGCCGCAGCGCGGGCACCACTCGGTCGAGCGATGACCCAGTACGAGCCAGCCGCGCTCGTTGCACGTGCTGCGAGGAAGCGCCAGATGTACTCGATGTTCGTGTCCGAGAAGGTGAAGTAGTCGTTGCCCCAGTCCATCCACTGGCCGAGCCGGATCGAGCCCTTCGTCAGCGTCGGCCGACGATTTGGCGACGACGTCGCGGCACTTGCGGGCGAACTCGGCGAGGCCGTACTCCTCGATCTCGCGCTTGGAGTTGAGGCCCGAGCTACGCTCGACGCCGACCTCGATCCAGAGCCCCTGGCAATCGAAGCCGTTCTGGTAGCGCTGGTGGTAGCCGCGGAGCGCCTTGTAGCGCTGGAAGACGTCCTTGAGCGTCCGCCCCCAGGCGGTGTGGACGGCGAGCGACTTGGTTGGCCGTCACCGGGCCGTCGACGAAGCTGAACCGCGGGCCGTCCGCGTTCTTCGCGCGCATCTTCGCGAACGTCGCCTCGCGCTCCCAGAGCGCGAGAATCTCACGCTCGAGGGCGTCGTGGTCGGGTTTGTCCGGAAATGATGCGAACATCATGTGATTCTAGAGGCGGGTCGGGAACAGCCGAGCGCCTCCGGTCGTTGTAATCGAGGTAGAGCAACTGAGAACGCATAGCGAAAGGACTCAATGTCAACCGCAGTAAAGAACGACACCTTCGAGCAGGAAGTGCTCCAGAGCGACGTCCCCGTGCTCGTCGATTTCTGGGCCGAGTGGTGTGGCCCGTGCCACGCCGTCGCCCCCGTCCTCGACCGCATCGTCGAGGAGCAGGCCGGTGGCCTCAAGCTCGTCAAGGTGAACATCGACGAGGAGCGCGAGCTCGCCGAGCGCTTCGGGATCGCCTCGATTCCCACGATGATCCTGTTCCGCGACGGTGAGCCGTCCGTCTCGGTCATCGGTGCGCAGCCGAAGGGCGCGATCGAGCGCACGCTGGGCCTCACCGCCTGACCAACGCTTCAACTTCTCCCCTCTCCGACGAGCCGGCCATCTGCCGGCTCGTCGTCGTCTAGGGCGTCGCTCAGGCGCCGGCTGCGCTGACGAGGCCGTCGAGGTGGTGCTCGACGAGGTCGCCGATGCGCTCGATCGTGAGATCGGGCACGGGGTAGCGCGCGACGTCGGCGACATCGAGCGCGTAGTGGCCCTGCCGCGGCCAGACCGTCGTCACCCGGCTCCCCCACGCTGCCTTGACGGCGGCGAGGATCCGCACCTTGTCGTCGACGAGAACGTAGTGGTCGGCGGGTAGCCGCTCCGCGACGTCGTCGAGCTCGTGCTCCTTGTGGATGTAGATCAGCACCCGCCCGTCGACCGCGTCGTAGAGCCCGGCGCGCGAGATCTTGCGCGGCTGGAAGACGACGTCGCCGTCGCTGAGGATCGCCGTCGTGCCGATCGTCGCACAGTGGTCGAGCGCGTCGAGCGAGCCGGGGAAGAGCCGGTTCGCGAACGGGTACGAGATGAGGAAGTGCGCCACGGTGAGCACGCGCAGGTCGCGCGGCCGGGCGTCGCGATATCGCTGCAGGGCGCCGAGGTAGTCGGCGTAGCCGAGCTCGTTCCGGAGCTCCTCGAACAGCTCCCAGTACTGGCGGCCGCAGTCCTCGCCGACCTCCGCGTCGAGATGCGTGCGCAGATCGGCGGAGACGCGGTCGTTGTCGAGCAGCGTGTTGTCGACGTCGAAGAGGAAGACGACGTTCATGCGGCGCTACGGTACCCGGCATGAGCCCGCGACACGTACCGGCGTCGGTGAGCGAGCTGCAGCGGATCGGGCTGTTCGGATCGCTGCCGGGAGAGACGATCGTCAAGCTCGCCGGCCGGATGGTGCGCGAGGAGTTTCCGGCCGGAACGCCGATCGTCGTCGAGGGCGACCTGACCGACCGCTTCTACGTCCTCATCTCCGGCCTCGCGGCCGTGACCCAGGAGGGGCGCGGTGCACGCGCGATCCTGCGCCCGGGCGAGGCGTTCGGCGAGGTTGCGCCGCTGATGCGGATGGAGCGCACGGCGACGGTCACCGCGATGACGACGTGCGTGGTCGCGAGCTGCGACCGCGAGACGTTCACCGAGCTGCTGCGGCCGCTCTACGTCTCGACTGAGCCCGACCGAGCTCCTCGCACCACCGCGTCCGACAGCAGCGGCCAGGCGACCTTGGCCCAGTCGCCGAACCTCCGCGTCGTCAGCGCCGCGCAGGCGAGGCCCTGGACGGGATCGACCCAGAGGAACGTGCCGCTGCCGCCGAAGTGCCCGAACGTCCGTGGCGAGGTGAGCGAGCCCGACCAGTGGCCCTCCTTCGCTCCCTTCAGCTCGACGCCGAGGCCCCAGTCGAGCGGGCTGAAGCGGCCGAACTCGGGCAGCACGCCGTCGAGGCCCGGGAACTGGACGGCGACCATCTCGTCGTGCGTCTCGGGAGCGACGAGGCGCGGGGCGAGCAGCTCGCGCCCGAGCGCGAGCACGTCGTCGAGGCACGCGTGCATGCCGCTGCCGGCATGCCCTGACGGATCGAGCCCGATCCCGAGCGGCTCGCAGACGGCGGCGCGCACATAGTCCGCGAACGGCATCTCCGCTCGCGCCGCCGACATGCTCGCCGAGCACGGCGAAGCCCTCGTTGGAGTAGATCCGGCGCCGGCCCGGAGGCGCAATCGGCGCCGCGCCCTCGAAGGGCAGTCCGGACGCGTGCGCGAGCAGGTGCCGGACGGTCGAGCCGGGCGGCCCGGCCGGCTCGTCGAGGTCGACGACGCCCTCCTCGGCGGCGACGAGCGTCGCCAGCGCGCTGACGGGCTTCGACACGGACGCGAGCGGAACGGCGCGGAGCGTGTCGCCGCGCGTCGCGATCGTGCCGTCTGCGCGGGTGACGCCGGCCGCTGCGAACGGGACGTCCCAGCCGTCGATCAGGTGCAAAGCCTCCAACGCGGGGCGATACTACCGGGGCATGGAGCGCCGCCTCATCTCGGGCCACTCGCCGTTCGAAGCCGTTGCCGGCTTCTCGCGGGCGGTCGTCGTGGGCTCGACCGTGCACGTCGCCGGCACCGCGCCGATCCCGGCCGACGGCTCGCCGACACCCGAGAGCGCCTACGAGCAGGCGCGGCTCTGCCTGGCGATCATCGCCGAGGCGCTCGAGCGCGCGGGCTCCTCGGTCGACGACGTCGTGCGCACGCGGATGTTCGTCACCGATCGCGCGCACTGGCCGGACGTGTCGCGCGCCCACGGCGAGGTCTTCGGCGAGACGAGGCCCGCGGCGACCTGCGTCGTCACGTCGTTGCTCGACCCGTCCTGGAAGGTCGAGATCGAGGCCGAGGCGGTGGTCGGATGAGCAAGCAGCTGATCCCGGCCGACATCACGGGCAAGGGCAGCTCGGGCACGCCCGGCTCGCGGGCGAGCGTGCTCGACCACAAGTTCGGGCAGAGCGATCCGTACACGCTCGGCGTCGAGGAGGAGTACCAGCTGCTCGACGGCACCTCGTTCGACCTCGTCCAGCACATCGACACGGTGCTCGCCGCGATCGCGGGTCACGAGCTCGAGCCGCAGATCAACACCGAGCTGATGCAGTCGGTGCTCGAGATCGCGACCCCCGTGTGCCACACGCCCGCCGACGTGATGCGCGAGCTCGTCAAGCTGCGCGGCTACGTGTGCGGCGTCGCGCGGGCCAAGGGGCTCCGGGTCGGCTCGGCCGGCACGCATCCGTTCAGCCTCTTCGAGCGCCAGCGGATCACGGCGAAAGACCGCTACCGCCAGCTCGTCGACCAGCTGCAGTACATCGCGCGGCGCGAGCTCATCTTCGGCATGCACATCCACGTCGCGATCGACGGCCCCGAGAAGGCGATCAAGGTGATGAACGGCCTCCTGCCGCAGCTCGCGCCGCTGCTCGCGCTGTCGGCGAGCTCGCCGTTCTGGCGCGGCGAGCCGACCGGCCTGATGTCGAGCCGCCAGATGGTGTTCTCGTCCTTCCCCCGCTCCGGCCCGCCGCCGCGCTTCCGCGACTACGAGGACTACGCCGAGGTCGTCGGGCAGCTCGAGCGCACCGGCTGCATCGCCGACTACACGCACATCTGGTGGGACATCCGCCCCCACCCGCGGCTCGGCACGATCGAGATCCGGATCTGCGACGCCGTCACGCGCGTCGAGGACGCGGTCGCGATCACCGCCTACTGCCAGGCGCTCGTGAAGCAGCTCTCGGAGCGCTTCGACGCCGGCGAGGAGATCCCGACCTACCACCGGATCCTGACGACCGAGAACAAGTGGCTCGCGGCGCGCTACGGCCTCGAGGCGCCCGTGATGGATCTCGCGACCGGCCGCCGCAACCGGATCCCGATCGCCAAGCTCGTGCGGCGGACCGTGAAGGAGATCGAGCCGCATGCGCGCGAGCTCGGCTCCGAGCGCGAGCTCGAGGGGATCGCGGAGCTGCTCGCGCGCGGCAACAGCGCCGACCGGCAGCTGCGGATCTTCAACGCGAACCGCGACATCACCGAGGTCGTCGAGGAGATCGCGACCGCGACCGAGCTGCTCCCCGTCGAGGCGTAGCCCTAGCCTCTAGCCGGCCGGCGGGCGCACGCTCCTCACCGCGAGGCTGCCGAGATCGATCGTGGCGAGCGTCCCGACGCCGGGCTGGCGCAGCACGAGCGAGCGCCCGTCGGCGCTGACCTGAAGCCTGACCTTGCCGATCCCGTCCCCGACCCCGGTCCAGGGAAGATCGAGGCAGAGGGCTTCGCGGCGCTTCGTGTCGAGCGCATGGACGAACGCCGTGCCGTTCGGCTTTGCGTAGAGCGTGTACGCCCACGCGCGGCCGGGCCCCCAGGCGCGCGTCATCGGCGAGCCGCGCATCTCCTCGTCGGGCTCGCGCTTGTCGACGATCGGCGCTGCGAGCACGCGGCCGCTGACCGTGTCGATGGCGCGAACGCTGTAGTGCGAGAGGTCGGTGTACTGGACGGCGTAGATCGTCGACCCGTCGGGGAGATCGCGTCGAACACCCAGTGGCCCGAGAGCTCGATCCGGCGCTGAACCCCGAGCGTGTTGGCCCGCAGGACGACGAAGGTCGTCTGGAGGCCGAGCGGGCGGCTCGTGATCGAGGCCAGCACGAGCCTCTGGCCGTTCGCCGAGATGCCGTCCGTCTTTCCATCCCACGTGACCTGTGGGATGCCGAGCAGCCCAGGAACCGTCGCGTAGCGGAGCACGCGCCCGTCGCTGACGCGCACGCCGGCGACCGTCGTCGTGCCGCGCCCGGGAAGCGCGACGTAGCGGACAGCGCCGCTCGCGGAGACGACGCCGTCCCAGCCGCCCAGCGGATCGGGGGTCGGCCCACCCTTCCCCGCCGTTCCCGGCGAGGCGGCGAGCAGGGCGGCGGCAACGGCCGCGGCGGCACAGGTCAGGGTCTTCATCTTCCAACCTCCTGTCTCGATGGTCGTATCTGGATCACGGCCGTCAGCCGGCCTCGACGATGCACGCGTCATGGGCAGAGCGGGCGACGCGCCGGACGTGACGAACCGCGCCGGACGGGGAGAGCAGGCACACGGTGCCGCGGTCGAGCGACGGCGTCACGCCGACCGGCTGCGCGAAGCTCTCCGCCGGCCCGTTGAACGAGATGTTGTACGAGCCCACGGGCACCGTCACGTCTCGCCGCGACGATGCTGCCGTCGAGGCGGTGCACGCTCACGGATCCGTCCTTGCCGCTCGCGACGTACGCGCGGGAGCCGAGGAACGCGACGTGCTGCGGCGCGGAGCCCGCGGGCAGCCGCAGCAGCGGGACTCGGGCGTCGCGCGCGTAGACCGCTAGCTCGGAGCGCGCGCCCGACGTCACCCAGACATGCTCGTCGCCCGGCGCCCAGACCACGTCGTGCGCGAGGAACGGCGGCTGGATCGTCCGCACGAGCCGTGGGCTTCGGGCGGCGGAGACGTCGAGAACGGCGACATGCGTCGCCTTCGTGCCGAGCGCGACCCACAGGCGCAGGCCGTCCGCGCTCAACGAGAGGTGGCGTGCCGGGCCGGGAACGTGCGCCCGCCCGACGACCCGCGACCGGACGAGATCGACGACCGCGACGGCGCCGCGCTTCGACTCGCTGACGTAGGCGATGCGCTCCGTCGGGTGCATTGCCGCGTAGCGCGGCTCCCCGAGCCCGGCCACGTGCCCGACGACCGTGAGCGTGGCGGCATCGAGGATGGAGGCACGGCCGAACGCCGTATGGGCGACGAGCGCCTGGCCGAAGCCGTTGCTCTCGATGCTCCGCGGCCCAGGCGAGACCGGGATCCGCTTCACGATCCGGCCGGAGCTCGTGTCGACGGCGACGAGGTGAGACTCGAGGTCGGCGGTCACGACCGCGACGACGCCTCCGCCCGCCACGGCGGCCAGGAGCCGCTCCGGCACCGCCCCCGCGACGAGCGGCGCGGCGGCAGCGACGAGGAAGGCGCGGCGCTTCATGCTCCTGACTACGGCGACCGGCCGCCGAGAGGTCCATGGACCTCGACGTGGTTTCGATCCGTATCTCGGACATGGACCTCCAGGCGCCGATCCGTCGTACAGTCGACAGCGAATGGCAACGCGATGGCGAGATGAGCGGGCGCTCGTGCGCGGCGCGCAGGGCGGGTCCGAGGCTGCCCTCGACGAGCTGTTCCGGCTCCACTGGCGACGCGCGCACCAGGCCGCGTATCTCGTCGTCCACGACGCCGCGGCCGCGGAAGACATCGCCCAGGAGGCTTTCCTCGCCGCGATCCGCAACCTCGATCGCTTCGATCGCCGCCGCCCCTTTGCTCCGTGGCTGCACCGCATCGTCGTCAACCGGGCGATCGACCACGCCCGCGCGCGGACGCTGCGGGCCGAGACCGACCTCCAGCCGTCGCTCGCGGCCCCGGCAGCAGCACCCGGCGCCCCGGAGGAGGCGCTCCTCACCGCGATCGGCCGGCTGCCCCCGGATCAACGCGCTGTGGTCGTCCTTCGCCACCTGCTCGAGTACACGCCGGGCGAGATCGCGGCGATGCTGAACGTCCCGCGTGGCACCGTCAACTCGCGGCTGCGGCGCGGCCTCGACGAGCTGCAGGCGGTGGATCGTGACGCCTGACCTCGGCCGCATCGAGGTCCCCGGCGCGGCCGAGGCCGAGGAGCGCGCCGCCCGCGTCGTCGCGGCCGCGTTCGCCGATTCGCCGCCGCGGCACCGCCCGCGACGGGCCGCCCGGCCAATCGCGGCCGTCGCAGTGGCCGTCGTTCTGATCGCCGCAGTGCTCAGCCCGCCGGGCCGCGCGTTCGTCGATCACGTCCGTCGCGCGGTCGGCGTCGACCACGCCCGCCCCGCGCTCTTCACCCTCCCGGCTCCCGGGCGGATCCTCGTCACCGCCGGCAGCGGCACCTGGGTCACGTACGCCGACGGCTCACGACGGCTCCTCGGCGCCTACGACGACGCCTCGTGGTCGCCGTTCGGCCGCTACATCGCCGCCACCCGTCCAAACGAGCTCGTCACGCTCGACACCGAGGGCACCGTCCGCTGGACGCTCGCGCGACCCGGCGTCAGGTTCCCGCGCTGGACGGGCAGCGCCACCAACACGCGCATCGCCTTCCTCAGCGGCAACCGGCTCCACGTCGTCGCGGGCGACGGCAAGGGCGACTTCGTGGCCGGCGACGCACCCGCCGCCGGCATTCCACCCGCGTGGAGCTCGAGCCTCGGGTTCATCCTCGCCTACGCCGACACCGACGGTCGCGTCCATGCGCTCATCACCGCGAAGGGCGGCTCGCTGTGGAGCGCGACGCCACCCGGGGCGCCGCAGTCGGTCGAGTGGTCGAGCGACGGCCGGCAGCTGCTCGTCCTCTCGCCCGGCAGGGTCTCGATCCTCGACGGCGGCCGCGGCCGCCTCGTCGCCGGCGAGGCGGCGCCCGACGTGACCGCCGTGGCGTACCGGCCGGGTACCACGACGTATGCCGAGCTCCATCGCTCGGCGGCCGGGAGCCGCGTCACCCTCGGCCCGCGCACGCTGTTCAGCCTTGGCGGCGAGCTCCGCGGGCTCACCTGGTCGCCGGACGGGCGCTGGCTCCTCGTCGGCTCGCCGGGATCCGACCAGTGGGTGTTCATCCGCGCCGACGGAAGCAAGATCGTCGCCGTGTCGAACATCTCCGCCCAGTTCCACTCGCCGGCGTTCCCCGAGGTCGAGGGCTGGTGCTGCGGGACGTAGGATCGGGACATGCTCGAGCCCGGCGACCCGATCCCACACGCGCAGGTCTGGACGGCGCCGCGCGAAGACCCGGTCGATCTCGCCGAGGCGCTCGCGGGCGACGGGCTCGCGCTCCTCTGCTTCTACGTCTTCGACTGGTCGCCCGGCTGAACGAACGAGATGCTGCTCCTGCGTGACAGGGGCGACGATCTCGCAGCCGCGGGCATCCGCCCCTTCGGGATCTCGCGTGACTCGCCCTGGTCGCACGCCTCCTGGGCGGACGACGCTGGGGGTCGACAACGTTCCGCTGCTCTCCGACTGGAACGGCGAGGCGACGAGGGGATTCGGCGTGCAGTTCGAGCTCCAGGGCATGACGGAGGTCGCCGCGCGCAGCGCGTTCCTGATCGAGGGCGATACGGTCAGGGCCTCGTGGATGCTCGGGAGAGAGATGCCGGACGTGGACGCCGTGATCGCGGCGGCTTCGTCGCTCTCGCCCTAGTCCTCTACGCAGCCTGCGCCCTGTGGGCGACGTGGCCGGCGGTGCAGCACATCGACGGCCGCTATCTCGCGCGGCCGGCTGCGGGCGACGGCGAGGCGGCGGCCGGAGATCACCTCCAGCTCGGCTGGGCGTTCTGGCTCCCCGGGCACCAGCTCGAGCACGGCGGCGCGCCGTGGGCCGACCCGTACACGTTCCGGCCGGAGGCGAGCGCGTCCCCGAACCTGCAGGGGTGGCTGCTCGGGATCCCCTTCTGGCCGCTGCGGGCGCTGCTCGGAAACATCTGGGCGTACAACCTCGTCGTCCTCCTCTCGATCGCCGCCGCCGGCGCGCTCACGTGCTGGTGGCTGCGAGCGCTCGGGCTCGCTCGCGGCGCCGCCCTCGTCGGCGGCCTCGTCTTCGCCCTGGCGCCGTACCGGCTCGGCCAGTCGACCGGCCATCTGCTCGGCCTGATCGCGTTCCTGCTGCCGGCCGTGCTGCTCGCGCTCGAGCGGCGCCGGTTCACCTGGGCTGCGATCGCTCTCACCGCGATCCCGCTCAGCGGCCAGATCCACCTCGCGATGGGCGCAGTCGTCCTCGCACTCGGGTACACGTGGGCGCGGGTACCTCGCGCCGACTGGTGGAAGGCAGGCGCCGGTGCCGTCGCCGCCGTCGGTGGCGGCAGTCACCGTGCAGCAGGTCGTCGTGGCCGGCTCGATCGCGAGTGGCGGCCGCTCCTTCGGCCAGGTGCGGCACTACTCGGCCGAGCTCTCCGACCTCGTCACGCGCGGGGTCGGAGCGGGCATCGAGGAGTACGTGTTCCTCGGCTGGCTGACCCCGGTTCTCGCCCTCGTCGGCCTCTGGGCGATCCGGCGTCAGCGCGGGCTCGCGGTCTTCCTCGGGCTCGCGCGCCGTCGTGCCGTGCGTGCTGGCGCTCGGCGCGAGCCTGCCGCTGTACGAGCCGCTCTGGAAGGCGCTGCCCCCACTCCGCTTCGCGCGCGTGCCCGAGCGCCTGATGCCGATCGCCTGCCTCGCGATCGCCGCGCTCGTCGCGCACGCCGTTGCCTTTGTGTTGAATCAACACAAAGTCGGCGGGCGCCGGCCGGTCGTGGCGACGGGCGTGGTCGTGGCGGTTCTCGTCGCTCCTCGCGGTCGACGTGCGGGTGCCGGTGTTCGGCGCCGTCACCGCCGACTCGCCGAACGCGGCCTACGCCGCGATCCGAGGCGACGGCCGCCTGCTCGAGTTGCCGGTGTTCCGGCCCGACATCCACTTCGGCTCGGTGGCGATGGCCTACGCGAGGCAGTCGCCGCGCGAGCGGCCGCTCGGCTACTCGACGACGGCGCCGCCGGCCGCCGACCGGCTCGCGCGGCAGCTCCGGCCGCTCTCCTGCGGCCGCGGCACGATCCCCGCCGACCTCGGAATCCGCTTCGTCGTCGTGCACCGCGGCCTCTACGAGCAGAGCGGCTTCTTCGCCGCCGGCTGCGCCGCTCGGGCGGAGGCGGCGCTGCGCCGGGCCGGCTGGCGCCTGCTCGCCCGCGACGGCGCGATCTCGAGCTGGGAGCGGCCCTAGAGCGCTCGCCGGTCGGGTACGGTCAGGCGACGATGGCGCCAACCGAGACCGACTACCTCGAGGCCGTGCTCAACGCGAACGTCTACGACGTCGCGATCGAGACGCCGCTGCAGGAGGCGCCGCTGCTCTCACAGCGCCTCGGCAACCGGCTCTTCCTCAAGCGCGAGGACCTGCAGCCCGTCTTCTCGTTCAAGCTTCGCGGCGCCTACAACAAGATGTCGCGCCTCTCGGCGGCCGAGCTGCGCCGCGGCGTGGTGGCCGCCTCGGCCGGGAACCACGCGCAGGGCGTCGCGCTGGCGGCCCAGCGCCTCGGCACGGCGGCGACGATCGTGATGCCGGTGACGACGCCGCAGATCAAGATCGACTCGGTTGCCGCGCTTGGCGCGTCCGTCGTGCTCGAGGGCGACTCGTACGACGACGCCTATGCCGAGGCGATGCGGATCGGGCGGCGGCGGAAGCTCGTGTTCATCCACCCCTACGACGACGTCGACGTGATCGCGGGCCAGGGCACGGTCGCGATGGAGATCCTGCGCGACCTCCGCGAGCCGATCGACACGATCTTCGTGGCCGTCGGCGGCGGCGGGCTGATCGGCGGAATCGCCGCCTACGTCAAGCGCCTCCGCCCCGAGATCCGCATCGTCGGCGTCGAGCCGACCGACGCGAACGCGATGGAGCGGTCGCTGCGTGCCGGCCGCCGGGTCACGCTCCCGCACGTCGGGCTCTTCGCGGACGGCGTCGCCGTCAAGCAGGTGGGCGTGGAGCCGTTCCGCCTCGCCCGCAAGTACGTCGACGAGATGATCCTCGTCGACACCGACGAGCTCTGCGCCGCGATGAAGGACGTGTTCGAGGACACGCGCGCGATCGTCGAGCCGTCGGCGGCGCTCGGGGTGGCAGGCGCCAAGCGCTACGTCGAGCAGGAGGGCGTCGAGGGACTGAACCTCGTCACCGTGCTCTGCGGCGCGAACATGAACTTCGACCGGCTCCGCTTCGTGGCCGAGCGGGCAGACCTCGGCGAGGCGCGCGAAGCGGTGTTCGCCGCCACGATCCCCGAGCGGCCCGGAAGCTTCAAGGAGTTCTGCCGCCTCCTCGGGCGCAGCAACATCACGGAGTTCAACTACCGCTTCGGCGATCCGGCGGAGGCGCACGTGTTCGTCGGCCTGAGCGTGCGCGATCGCGCCGAGAAGGACAAGCTGCTGCGCTCGATCGAGCGGGCCGGGATCAGGACGCTCGACCTGACCGACAACGAGCTCGCCAAGCTCCACGTCCGCCACCTCGTCGGCGGGCCTGCGAACGCGCCCAACGAGATCCTCTACCGCTTCGAGTTCCCCGAGCGGCCCGGCGCGCTGATGCGCTTCCTCGACGCGATGAGCCACGACTGGAACATCAGCCTCTTCCACTACCGGAACCACGGCGCCGACTACGGCCGGATCCTCGCCGGCATCCAGGTGCCGCCGAAGGAGCGCCGCGCGTTCCGCGACTCGCTGCGGAAGCTCGGCTACCCGTACGTCGAGGAGACCGGGAACCCGGCCGCAGCGCTCTTCCTCGGCGCCTAGAGCCTCGAGATCCTTTCGGTTTCGCGACCAGGCAACGCGGGAACGATGGGTCGGACGCCATCCGGTGTCCATCCCAAAAACGCGAAGAGAGGAACCCCATGTCCCTACTCTGGATCATCCTGATCGTCCTGCTCGTCCTGCTTCTGCTCGGCGGCTTCGGCTACTCGCGCCGGTAACACCAGTGGGCCTCAAGAGGCACCTCCCAAAGGGAGGGGCCGCGGGGAACCGTAGGTTCCCGGCTTCAGGATCCGCGCGCAGCGCGGCAGCAAAATGCTCGACGAGAAGGCGCGATACGCTTTTTCATCGCGCCTTCTCGTCGAGCCACTGTCACCTGCTCGGCGCAGAGGCGGCCCTCGTTGATCGCCCAGACGACGAGCGACTGACCGCGGCGGGCGTCGCCGGCGGCGAACACGCCGTCCACCGACGTCGCGAAGGCCGGAGCGGCGGCATTGCCGCGAGCGTCGCGCTCGACGCCGAGCTGCTCGAGCAGCAGCGGCTCGGGGTGCAGGAACCCCATCGCGAGCAGGACGAGCTCGGCCGGGCGTGACTCCTCCGTCCCGGGCAGCGGCGCGAACGGCGGCGCGCCGTCGTTCTGCGCCCAGTGGATGTGCTCGACGGCGCCGTTCGAGCCCGAGAGGTGCGTCGTCGAGATCGCGAAGTCGCGGTCGCCGCCCTCCTTCAGCGCGTACGACGTGCGGAGCTTCATCGGCCACTGCGGCCACGGCGTGAGGTCGTCCGGGCGGCTCACCGGCGGCTCGCCGAGGACCTCGATCTGGGTCACCGACGCCGCGTTCTCGCGGTGCGCGTTGGCGACGCAGTCGGCGCCCGTGTCGCCGCCGCCGATCACGATCACGTGCTTCCCGGCCGCGGTGATCGGCCGCTCGAGCGCGGCGCGAGCTCGCCGGCGGTGCCGACCTCGGCGGCGATCGCGCGGGCGCGGTCGTAGAGATAGTCCATCGCGAAGTGGACGCCGTCGAGCTCGCGGCCCGGGACGGGCAGGTCACGAGGCACGCGCGAGCCGGTCGCGACGACGACCGCGTCGTAGGAGGCGCGAAGCTCGTCGGCGCTGATGTCGACCCCGACGTCGACGCCGTAGCGGAGCTCGACGCCCTCGGCGACGAGCTGGTCGAGGCGGCGCTCGACGAGCCGCTTCTCGATCTTGAACTCCGGGCACGCCGAACCGGACGAGACCGCCGCCCGACTCGTCGCGCTCGAGCACGGTGACCGAATGGCCGCGGCGCGCGAGCTGCTGCGCGCAGGCGAGGCCCGCCGGGCCCGAGCCGATCACGGCCACCGTCCTGCCGGTGCGCGTGCGCGGCGGGCCGCGGCACGATCCAGCCCTCGTCCCAGGCGCGGTCGACGATCGAGAGCTCGATCTGCTTGATCGTGACGGCGTCGCCCTCGCGGATCTCGAGCACGCAGGCCGCCTCGCACGGCGCCGGGCAGAGCCGGCCGGTGAACTCGGGGAAGTTGTTCGTCCGGTGGAGCTGATCGATCGCCTCGCGCCAGCGGTCGCGGTAGACGAGATCGTTCCAGTCCGGGATCAGGTTCCCGAGCGGGCAGCCGTGGTGGCAGAACGGCACGCCGCACTCCATGCAGCGGGCGCCCTGGTTGCGCAGCTCGAGCAGCGGCAGCGGGCGCACGAACTCGCGCACGTCGTGCACGCGCTCCTTCGGGTCGCGCTCGAGCGGCTCCGCGCGCGGGATCTTGAGGAAGGCACCGAGCTGGCCCATCAGCGCGCCCCCTCCTCGGTCTCGGCCGTGAAGAAGCCGCCGCCGCCCGTCGAGACGGGATGGTCGTCGCGCTCGATCTCGAGGTCGGCGAGCGCGCGCTTGTAGTCGTGTGGCATCACCTTGACGAACCGGGTCGCGATCGCATGGGTATTCGCGAGGATCCCGGCGGCGACCGTCGAGCCCGTCCGCGTCGAGGTGCTCCGTGACGAGCATCTCGATCGTCGCCGCGTCGCTCTTCTCGATCGGGTCGAAGCCCGACGAGCTCCCGTGTTGCAGCGCGTCGCGAAGGTGCCGTCGTCGTCGAGCACGTAGGCGATGCCGCCGCTCATCCCGGCGGCGAAGTTGCGTCCCGTCCGGCCGAGCACGACGACGATGCCGCCCGTCATGTACTCGCAGCCGTGGTCACCGACGCCCTCGACCACGGCCGAGGCGCCCGAGTTGCGCACCGCGAAGCGCTCGCCGGCGAGCCCGCGGAAGTACGCCTTGCCGGCCGTCGCGCCGTACAGCACCGTGTTGCCGATGACGACGCTCTCCTCGGGCGTGAAGCCGGCGTCGTCGGGCGGGCGGACGCTGAGCGTGCCGCCGGAGAGGCCCTTGCCGACGTAGTCGTTGGCGTCGCCGACGAGCGCGAGCTCGACGCCGGGCGCGAGCCACGCGCCGAACGACTGGCCCGCCGACCCCGTCAGCGAGACGTGAATCGTGCCGTCCGGCAGCCCGAGGCGGCCGTGGGCGACCGTGACGTGGTGCGACAGCAGCCCGCCGACCGTGCGGTTCACGTTCCGGATCGGGAACGACATCTCGACCGCGCTCGCCGCGCTCGAGCGCGGGTGCTGCGGCCTCGATCAGCTGCCAGTCGAGGGCGTCGGTGAGTGGCGAGTCCTGCGCGCGCATGCGCCGCACGGGGGTTCCCTCCGGCAGCGTCGGGCCGCGCGAGCAGGGCGCTGAGGTCGATCCCGCGCTCCTGCCACTGCTCGATCGCCTCGTCGGCCTCGAGCAGGTCGACGCGGCCGACGAGATCCTCGTAGCGGCGCACCCCGAGCCGCGCCATGATCTGCGCGCGCCTCCTCGGCGACGTAGAAGAGGAAGTTGACGACGTGCTCCGGCTGGCCGGTGAAGCGCTTGCGCAGCTCGGGATCCTGGGTCGCGATCCCGACGGGGCACGTGTTGAGGTGGCAGGCGCGCATCATCACGCAGCCCGTCGCGATCAGCGCCGAGGTGGCGAAGCCGACCTCGTCGGCACCGAGCAGGGCAGCGACGACGACGTCGCGGCCCGTCTTGATCTGCCCGTCCGTCTGCACCCAGATGCGCGAGCGGAGGTCGTTGCGCACGAGCGTCTGCTGCGTCTCGGCGAGGCCGATCTCCCACGGGATGCCGGCGAACAGGATCGACGAGAGCGGCGAGGCGCCGGTGCCGCCGTCGTGGCCGGAGATCAGCACGTGGTCGGCGTTTGCCTTCGCGACGCCGGCGGCGACGGTGCCGACGCCCACCTCGGCGACGAGCTTCACCGAGACGCGCGCCTTCGGGTTCGCGCAGCGCAGGTCGTAGATCAGCTGCTTCAGGTCCTCGATCGAGTAGATGTCGTGATGCGGCGGCGGCGAGATGAGGCCGACGCCCGGCGTCGTCAGGCGCACGCTCGCGATGTAGCGGTCGACCTTGTGCCCGGGCAGCTGGCCGCCCTCGCCGGGCTTCGCGCCCTGCGCCATCTTGATCTGGAGCTCGTCGGCGTTCGTGAGGTAGTCGATCGTGACGCCGAAGCGGCCGGAGGCGACCTGCTTGATCGCCGACCGCCGCAGGTCGCCGTTCGCGTCGGGCGTGAACCGGACCGGATCCTCCCCGCCCTCGCCGGTGTTCGAGCGGCCGCCGATGCGGTTCATCGCGATCGCGAGCGTCTCGTGCGCCTCGCGCGAGATCGAGCCGAGCGACATGGCGCCGGTCGCGAACCGCTTCACGATCTCGCTCGCGGGCTGGACCTCGTCGAGCGGGATCCCGCCGGCCGGCGTCCTCGCGGAACTTCAGCAGCCCGCGGAGCGTGTACCGCCGGACGGCGTCCTCGTTGACGGCCTTCGCGTACGCCTCGTACGTCTCCCACTTCTCGTTGCGAACGGCGTCCTGCAGCAGCGCGATCGTGTCGGGGTTCCACTGGTGGTGCTCGCCGTCGCGCCGCCACGCGTAGAGGCCGATCACCGGCAGCAGCGTGTCGCCGTCGCCGGGGTAGGCCCGCGCGTGGCGCGCCAGCATGTCGCGCGCGAAGCTCTCGGTGCCGACGCCGCCGATGCGCGACGCGGTGCCGGTGAAGTGACGCTCGACGAAGTCCGGCGCGAGGCCGACGGCCTCGAAGATCTGGGCGCCGCAGTACGACGGGATCGTCGAGATCCCCATCTTCGACAGCGTCTTCAGGAGCCCCTTGCCGAGCCCCTTGACCGCCCGCGCCTGCGCCTGGTCGGCGGTCATGTCCTCCGGCAGCCAGCCCGAGCTCGACGAGCTCGGCCAGCGTCTCGAGCATCAGGTACGGGTTGACCGCGGCGGCGCCGTAGCCGATCAGCGTCGCGACGCTGTGGACGCTGCGGGCCTCGCCCGACTCGACGACGAGGCCGGCCTGCAGGCGCGTGCCCTCGCGCACGAGGTGATGGTGCACCGCTGCCGTCGCGAGGAGCGACGGCACGGCGGCCCGCTCGGGGCCGACGGCGCGGTCGGAGAGGATCAGGATGTTGGTGCCGGCCGCGAGCGCCTCGTCGGCCTCGCGGCAGAGGCGATCGAGCGCGACGTCCATCCCGGCCGGCCCCTCTTCGACGGGCCACGTCATGTCGAGCGTGCGCGCCTTGAAGATCGCCGAGTGCACCTGGCGGAGCTGCTCGAGCTCGGAGTCGAGCAGGATCGGCGTCTGCAGCACGAGCTGGCGCGCGTGCTCGGGCGTCTCGTCGAAGAGGTTCTTCTCGGAGCCGATGCTCGCCTGCAGGCTCATCACGATCGCCTCGCGGATCGAGTCGATCGGCGGGTTCGTCACCTGCGCGAACAGCTGCTTGAAGTACGAGTAGATGAGCCGGTGCCGGTCGGAGAGGACGGCGAGGGGCGTGTCGTTGCCCATCGAGCTGACCGCCTCCTCGGCGTTGCGCGCAAGCGGCGCCAGGATCACCTTCATGTCCTCGAGCGAGTAGCCGAAGGCGATCTGCCGCTGGCGCAGGGACTCGGTCGGCATCGCGTGCGGCATCCGCGGCGGCAGGTCGGCGAGCCGCACGACCTCGCGGTCGAACCACTCGCCGTACGGCTGCTGCGTGGCGATCCCGCGCTTGGCCTCGTCGTCCGGGACGATGCGTCCCTGCTCGAGATCGACGAGGAAGAGCTTGCCCGGCTGCAGCCGGCCCTTGCGGAGGATGTTCGAGGCGGGGATGTCGAGCACGCCGGCCTCGGAGGCGAGCACGACCCAGCCGTCGCGCGTCTCGAGCCAGCGACCGGGCCGCAGGCCGTTGCGGTCGAGCGTCGAGCCGATCACGCGCCCGTCGGTGAACGACACCGCCGCGGGGCCGTCCCACGCCTCCATCAGGCACTGGTGGTAGGCGTAGAACCCGAGCAGCTCCGGCGGCAGGTCTGCGCGCCCGGCCGTTGCCTCGGGGATCATCATCATCATCGCGTGCGGCAGCGAGCGGCCGCCGAGCACGAGCAGCTCGAGCACGTTGTCGAAGACGGCCGAGTCCGACCCGCCCTCGCGGACGAGCGGCAGCACCTTGTGGAGGTCGTCGCCGAACAGCTCGGACGCGAGCTGCGACTCGCGCGCGCGCATCCAGTTGATGTTCCCGCGCACCGTGTTGATCTCGCCGTTGTGGGCGATCATCCGGTACGGGTGGGCGAGCTCCCAGCTCGGGAACGTGTTGGTCGAGAACCGCGAGTGGACGAGCGCGAGCGCGCGTCTCGGTGCGCTCGTCCTGCAGGTCGGGGTAGTAGCCGCGGAGCTGCGGCGCGGTCAGCATCCCCTTGTAGACGATCGTGCGGGAGGAGAAGCTCGGGATGATCGCGTCGGCCCCGCCCTCGAGCTCGAACCGGCGCCGGATCACGTACAGCTTGCGCTCGAACGCATCCTGGTCGTCGAGCGGCATCCGAGGCGGCGACGACGAGCTGCCGGACGAGAGGCGCGGCCGCCGCCGCGGTGCGGCCCGCGAACTCCGGGTCGACCGGGACGTCGCGCCAGCAGACGACGCTCTGGCCCTCGTCCTCGACGATCGCCGCGAGCAGCTGCTCGAGCTCGTGCCGGCGCTCGGCCTCGTGCGGGAAGAAGCACATCGCGACGCCGTAGCGGCCCGCCGCGGGCAGCTCCTCCGAGACGACGGCGCGGAAGAACGCGTCGGGGATCTGCATCAGGATGCCGGCGCCGTCGCCGGTGCTCGGATCGGCGCCCGCGGCGCCGCGATGCTCGAGGTTGGCGAGGGCCTGCGAGGGCTCTCCGCACGGTCTCGTGGAGCGGCTGCGCGTCGAGCCGCGCGACGAACGCAACGCCGCACGCGTCGTGCTCGTACTCGGACCGTGTAGAGGCCCTGCTCGGCCGAACGGACGCTGCTCATCTCGTCGACCCCCTCAGGGGGTGGGATAGCGCCGGCTTCGAAAACCGTGGGTCCACGCACACGATCTCTCCTCGGCTAGCGGTGTCGAGTGCGGGCGCGGTTGCGAAGCATCCCTTCAAAGACTAAAGGAATGCGGCGGAGAGCGGTGCAGACGCCGCGCCAACGGCCTGCCCAACCCAAATTTCCGCACAAATCGGGCGGCGCTCCGCCAGTACCATGCTCGCCGTGAACGCGTCCACTCTGGCTGCGCCGGCGCGGCCGACGCTCCGGATCCGCGGTACGGAGTACCCGGTCCTGTTGCCGACGGTGCGCGACCCTCGCCTCCACCTCGCGGCCGTGATCATCTCGCTGCAGGTCCTGGGCCAGACGGCGTTCGACTTCCAGCTCTCGATCGCCCAGATCCTCGTCTCGCTCGTCACCTGCGCGGTGATCGAGTTCGCGATCACGTTCCGCCGCCAGCGGGTGATCATGTGGCCCGCGAGCGCGCTCCTGACCGGCAACGGCGTCGCCTTCATCCTCCGCGTCCCCGGCACCGAGCACGGCGACTGGTGGAGCATGAAGGGCTGGTGGATCTTCGCCGGCACGGCCGCGGTGTCGATCCTCTCCAAGCACGTGATCACGTGGCGCGGGCACCACTTCTTCAACCCCTCGAACTTCGGCCTCGTGCTCTGCTTCGTGCTGCTCGGCGCCACGCGGGCCGACCCGCTCGCCTTCTGGTGGGGGCCGATGTCGCCGTGGATGGCGCTCGCGCTCGTGATCATCCTCGTCGGCGCGTTCGCGATCCTCTCCCGGCTGCACCTGCTCGCGATCGCGGTCACGTTCTGGATCACCTTCGCGATCGGCATCGCGGTGATCGCCGCGGCGGGCCATCAGATGACGGCCCGCTGGCACCTCGGGCCGATCACCGGCTTCGAGTTCTGGCGCGTGGTCGTGCTCTCGCCCGAGGTGATGATCTTCCTCTTCTTCATGATCACCGACCCGAAGACGACGCCGAAGAGCCGCGGTTGGCCGCTAGTCTACGCCATCGTCGGTCGCCCTGCTCGCGGTGCTGCTGATCGCGCCGCAGGTGACGGAGTTCTGGACGAAGGTCGCGCTGCTCGGTGCGCTCTGGATCGTCTGCGCGGCGCGGCCGGTGGTCGATGTGCTGGCACCGCGCCTGCAGCCCGTGTTCGCGGCGGCCCGGGCGGCTACAGGCTCGGTGCCGCCGCGCTCGCCGGCGCGGCCCTGTTCGCCGCGGTGCTCGTGCTCGCCGGCATTCCCGCGCGTCCCGAGGCGGCCGTGGCCCGGGCCGCCGCTCCGGCCGAGACCCTGCCGCAGCTGACGGTCCTGCCCTCGAAGGGGGTGGCAACGCAGATCGGCCCGACGCTCGCGCGGCAGATCGCGAGCGACCTCGTCTCGGACCTCCGGATCGAGGCGGACGCGCTCCGCACCCGCGACAAGGCCGCGCGCCGCCAGGGCTGCGGGTGGGACGCGGCTCCAGGGGCTGTGGGCGCAGATCGGCGCCGCCGGGACGAGCGCGATCATCGTCCCGCAGCGTCACGTCGACAAGCTCCAGCTCGAGCTCCAGGCCGCCGTCGGCCAGGATCCGCCGATCGTCGTCGCGACGGCCACGGGCACGGAGCGGCTCGTCACCTACCACGGCACGCCCGCGGCGGTCTCGTTCACGGGCACGACGACGCCGTTCACCCGAACGCTCGAGCTCCAGCTCGACGGGTCGCGCTACATCATCGTCGGCTCGCGCGGCGGCACGCCCGAGGCGGTCGCACCCGACTCGTCGGCGGAGCTCGTCTCCTCCGGCGTCGGCGGAGCGCGCCTCGAGAACGTCGCCCCGGCCGTGGGGATCGACTTCCAGCAGAACGCGTTCCGGACGAAGGCGACGATGGACGTCACCGCGATGATGGGCGGCGGCGTCTGCTGGGTCGACATCGACGGCGACGGCTGGCTCGACCTGTTCGCCGTCAACTCCTATGCGGACGACGACCTCGGCTACTGGCTGGAGCACGGCGGCATGCCCCGCAGCGCCCTCTTCCACAACGTGAAGGGCCGGTTCACCGACGTCAGCCGCTCGTCGGGAGCCGACGTCCAGCTCCGCGGCAACGGCTGCGTGGCGGGCGACTTCAACGGCGACGGCTCCACCGACATCTACGTCACCGCAGCGGGCAACGATGCCCTGCTCTGGAACGACGGCAAGGGCCACTTCAGCGAGGGAGCCCGCGCCGCCGGCATCACCGCCTGGGGCTGGCACACCGGCGCTGCCGTCGCGGACGTGAACGGCGACGGGCGGCCCGACATCTTCGTCTCGGGCTACGCCGACGTGAACGCTCCCGGCACCGTCCGATGCAGGGTTCCCGAACAACTACCAGGGCGTCCGCGACCTGCTCTACCTCAACACCGGCAACGACGCCAAGGGCCATGCCCGGTTCCGGGAGGTCGGTGAGAAGGCGCGCATCGACAGCGGCACGCCCGAGCACGGTCTCGGCGCAGTGTTCATGGACGCGAACGGCGACGGCCGTCCCGACCTCTACGTCGCGAACGACGCCAACCCGAACCGGCTGTACATGAACGTCCCGTTCAAGGGTGGCGCCGCGGCCGACCCGCTCGGGCTCGGCTTCCGGCTGGAGGAGAGCGCGGCGAGCGTCGGCCTCGCCGACCCGAACGCCGGGATGGGGATCGCTGCGGGCGACTACAGCGGCGACGGCCGCCCCGACATCGTCGTCACGAACTCGCACAAGCAGCTCCACGGCGTCTTCCGGAGCAACCCGCCCTCCGGCGGCAGCGCTGCCTACTCGGACGCGCGGGCCGATATCGCATCGGCCTTCGACACGAGCCTCGCCGGCTGGGGCGTCTCCTGGGTCGATCTCGACAACGACACGAACCTCGATCTGGTGATCGCGAACGGCGCCATCCCCGTGCTCGGCCTCGAGCAGAGCGCGGAGCCCGTGCAGGCCTTCGAGAACCTCACTGCCCACGATCATCCGGGCGAGTTCGCCGCCGCGACCACGGTGGTCGGGCTCGGGAAGGTGCCCGAGGTCAACGGTCGCGGGCTCGCGGCCGCCGACTTCGACAACGACGGGCGCGTCGATCTCGCCGTCAACTCGATCGGCGGCAAGCTGATGCTGCTCCGCAACACGGGCGCGAAGGGCAACTGGCTCGAGGTCGCGCTGCCCCGGTTCGCGCCCGGCACCGTCGTCACGGTCGTGTTGCCCAACGGGCGCAGGCTGGTGCAGGAGATGCACGCCGGCAGCAGCTACCTCTCCTCCGAGGACCCCCGCGCCCACTTCGGGCTCGGGAAGGCGACGCGGGTAGAGGAGCTGACCGTCCGCTACCCGGGTGGGCGCATGACGAAGCTGCGCGGGATCCCCGCCAACCAGATCGTGACGCTCGGCTGACGCCGCGTGCGCGCTCGGCTCAGTCCCTCGGTGGCAGTTGCTGCACCGCCCAGCGGTTCCCGTCCGGGTCGGCGAAGAAGACGAACGAGCCCCAGTCGAACGTCTGGACCTCGCTGACCTCGACGCCGCGCGAGTGCAGCTCGTCGCGGGCGGTGGCGATATCGGCAACGACCAGCTGGACCTGGGCGGAACCGGGCGTCAGGTCGGTGAGGCCGGTGCCGATGGCGATCGAGCAAGCCGAGCCGGGCGGCGTGAGCTGCACGAAGCGCATCGCATCGTTGACGACGTGGTCATGGTCGGCGACGAAACCGGCCTGCTCGACGTAGAACGCCTTGGCGCGGTCGACGTCCGAGACGGGGATCGTCACCAGCTCGAGCTTCCAGTCCATCTGCCATCGCTCCTCTCAGATTGGCGGACGCCTGCAACGGGAGCCTCGTCGGGCCCCTACATGCCCATCGCGTGATAGCCGGAGTCGACGTACAGCATCGTCCCGGTCACGTTCACCGCATCGTCCGAGAGCAGGTAGGCGGCGGCACCGCCGACGTCGTCCGCGGCGATGTGGCGATGGAGCGGCGCGCGCTGCTCGAACATCTCCTCCATCGTCGTGAAGCCGGCGATCGAGCGGGCGGCGAGGGTGCGCACCGGTCCCGCCGAGACCGCGTTGATGCGAATGCCGCTCTGACCGAGGTCCCAGGCCAGGTAGCGCATGCTCGCGTCCAGGGTGGCCTTGGCGACGCCCATCACGTTGTAGTGCGGCACGGCGCGGACACCGCCGAGGTAGGTCATCGTCACCACCGAGCCACCGCCGCGGGCCTGCATCAGCGGCTCGGCTGCCTTCGCGCACGAGACGAGCGAGTACGCCGAGATGTCGACGGCCATCCAGAAGCGGTCGCGCGGGGTATCGATGAAGCGGCCCTCGAGATCCTCCGCGGCTGCGAACGCGACGGAGTGGACGAGCAGGTCGAGCCCGCCGCCGAACGCCTCGCCGGTCTCGGCGAAGACGCGCGCGACGTCGTCGTCCGAGCGCACGTCGCACTCGGTGACGAGCTTCGCGCCGACCGACTCGGCCAGCTCGCGCACGCCCTTCTCGATGCGCTCGCCCTGGAAGGTGAACGCGAGCTCGGCGCCCTCTTCGTGGAGCCGCTTGGCGATCGCCCATGCGATCGACCGCTTGTTGGCGACGCCCAGGATCAACGCCTGCTTGCCCTCGAACCTCCCGGCCATGCGACGATCCTACTGTGACGCTTCCGGACGCGCTGCAGGCAGGCATCGACGAGGTCGTCGGCGCCGGAGACCGCGGTGACCTCGAGCGTGCCGCCCGCGCCCTCTCCGACACCTACCGCGCAGGCGGCACTCCGGCCGGGCGTGCGGCGCGCACGAAGGGCGAGGTCGCCGCCTACCTCGCGACCCGCGCACCGGCAACCTTCGCGGCGGCGGCCGAGGTCTTTCGCCAGATCGGGGTCGCGCGGCCGGGCTGGGCGCCTGGCTCGATCCTCGACCTCGGGGCCGGGCCGGGCATCGCCGCCTGGGCCGCCGTCCAGGCCTGGCCCGGGTTGTCGACCGTCACGCTCGTCGAGGCGGAGCCCGAGATGGTGCGCGCCGGCAAGACGCTCGCCGCGCACGGTCCGCCGGCGCTACAGCAGGCGCAATGGACGGTGGCCGACGTGGGCGCCGCGGCGGCACACGCAGACCTCGTCCTCGTCTCCTACGTGATCGGCGAGCTCGAGCCGGCCACCCTCGCCCGCCTCGCCGGCCACGCCTGGTCGCTCGCCGGCGACACGCTCGCGGTGATCGAGCCGGGAACGACCGCAGGGTACGAGCGCGTGCTGGCGGTTCGCGCCGCAGTCATCGCCGCCGGCGGCTCGACGCTCGCCCCGTGCCCCCACGACGCGCCGTGCCCGCTGCCGGAGGGCGACTGGTGCCACTTCGCGACGCGGCTCGCCCGGAGCAGAACGCACCGCCTCGCGAAGGGCGCCGAGCGCGGCTTCGAGGACGAGAAGTTCGCCTACGTCGGTTCTCACACGCTCGCCCCACCCCGCCGACGCCGGGCGCGTGATCCGCCGTCCCGACCTGCGGCCCGGCCACGTCGTGCTCGATCTCTGCACCACGGACGGCCTCGAGCGCCGCACGGTCTCGAAGCGCGACGGGGCCGAGTACCGCAAGGCGCGGAAGGTCGCCTGGGGCGACACGCTCTGACGCCGAGTGCGTTACGTTGGGGCCGTGCAACGCGTCGCCGTGATCACGGGTGCCTCGTCGGGGATCGGCGAGGCGACCGCACGCCTGCTCGCCACCCGGGGCTGGCACTGCGTCCTCGTCGCCCGCCGCGCCGACCGGCTGCGCACGCTGGCCGAGGAGACAGGCGGCGAGGCCGAGCCGTGCGACATCGGCGACCGGGCTGCCGTCGAGGCGCTTGCCGCGCGCATCCTCGAACGCCACCCGTCCATCCACGCGCTCGTCAACAACGCGGGCATCCCCGCCCGCCGCCAGTTTCCGGACGTCGAGCTCGACCTCGTCGAGGAGGTCGCCCGCGTCAACTACCTCGGCGGCGTCTGGGTGACGCGCGGGCCTGCTCCCCGGCCTCCGGCCGGCACCGGGCGGCGAGCGCACGCACATCGTCAACGTGGCCTCGGTCGCGGGAGCGGTCGCCTCGGCGCCGTCGGGTGCCTACACGGCGGCCAAGCACGCGCAGCTCGCGTTCTCACGATCGCTGCAGGCATCGCTGCGCGGGAGCGGGATCGCGGTGCACTCGATCCTGCCGGGCTTCGTCGAGACCGAGGGCTTCCCCCAGCGGGCGCTGCGCGAGCACCGGTTCATGCGCCATATCGTCGTGCAGCCCGAGCAGGTCGCGGAGACGATCGCCCGATCGCTCGGGCGGCGCAGCAGCGAGGTCGTCGTGCCCTGGTTCCCGTACCGCCCCGCCACCGTGCTGTTCGGCGTCGCGCCGGGGCTGATGTCGAAGCTCGGCGGCCGCGCGGTGGCGAAGAGCCCCGCGTTCCAGGCGAAGATGAACGACGGCCCGCCGGAGGGCGAATGAGCGCCGCGCCCGGACGGACAGCCGTCGTCACCGGCGCCTCGTCGGGAATCGGACAGGAGACGGCCCGGCTGCTCGCCCGCCAGGGCTGGCGCTGCGTGCTCGTCGCGCGCCGCGAGGACGAGCTCGAGCGTCTTGCCGCCGAGCTCGGGGGTCAGGCCGAGGTCGAGATCTGCGACGTCGCCGACCGCGAGGCGGTTGCCGCGACGACGGCCCGGATTCTCGAACGGCATCCGGCGGTCGACCTGCTCGTGAACAGCGCCGGCATCCTCGTTCGCGGCAGCTTCGTCGACGCCCCGCTGGACGAGATCGAGCGGGCGCTCGTCGTCAACTACCTCGGCTGCGTCTGGGTGACCCGTGGCCTGCTCGACGGGCTCCGGGAGGCAGCGCGGACGAGCGGGCGCTCCCACATCGCGACGATCGCGTCGACCGCCGGCGCGATCGTGTTCACGCCCGCCGCACCGTACTCCGCGTCGAAGTTCGCCCAGGTCGCGTTCTCCCGCTCACTGCGCGCCTCGCTGCGCGGCACGGGCGTCGAGGTGCACACGATCATGCCCGGGTTCGTGACGACACCCGGGTTCCCGCATCCGAAGATCTTCGCGACGCCGCTCGGCCGGCCGTTCGTGATCGGGCCGGAGCGCGTGGCGAAGAAGGTGCTCTCGGCCGTCGAGCGCGGCAAGGCCGAGCTGATCGTGCCGTGGTTCCCGTACGGGCTCGGCGCGATGGCGCAGGCCGTCCTGCCGAGGACGACCGCCCGGGTGTTGAAGCAGTTCGACTACCCGGACAGCGCCTGACCTCACGCCTGAGACGCGGCGTTACCCGCCACTGCGGAGCTCGCTGCCGATGCGTCGTGCGATGGCCATCGACGCCGTCGCTGCGGGAGAGGGGGCGTTGATCACGTGGAGGACGCGACCGCGGCGCTCGAACAGAAAGTCGTCGAGCAGGCTTCCGTCACGAGCGAGCACCTGGGCCCTGATCCCGCACGAGCCGGCAGTGACGTCACTGTCGGTGAGCGCCGGGAGGTAGCGGCGCATGTTCGCCACTGCGGCGCGCTTGACGGCGGCACGCCAGATCTCGACGCCCCCGGTCCGCCAGTACCGGCGGGCGAGATGCCACGTCCCGGGATACCCGACCAGCTCCCACGCGTCGCGCAACCGAATGCTGGCGCGGCCGTACCCCTCGCGATGAAACGACGGCACCGCGTTCGGGCCGGCCCACACCTCACCGTTCATGCGTGGGGTGAAGTGGACGCCGAGGAAGGGGAACGACGGATCGGGCACCGGGTAGACGAGCCCGTTCACGAGAGCCCGAGCGCCGGCGGCGAGCTCGAAGTAGTCGCCGCGGAACGGTGCAATTCGATATCGCCCCTCGTCGACGCCGGTCAGTCTCGCCAACCGGTCCGATTGCACGCCGGTACAGACGACCACCTTCTGGGCGGCAATCGCGTCACCCGATCCGAGCTGCACGACGCACTCCTGGGCGCGGGTCTCGATACCCGACACCGGGCTGCCGAGGAGCACCTCGCCACCGCGGCTGCGGATGTCGTCCGGCAAAGGCGATCGCTACCCGCTCGTAGTCGATGATCCCGGTCTCCGGGACATGGATCGCCCGGATGCCGGCGACGTGAGGCTCGATCTCCCTCATCTCGTCGGGATCCAGCTCGCGAAGCCCGGAGAGCCCGTTGTTGCGGCCACGGTTGGCGAGCTCGTCGAGGCGCGGGATCTCGGTCTCGTCGAGCGCTACGACCAGCTTCCCCGGCAGCCGATACGGAATGCCACGCTCTTCGGCGTAGGCGATGAGAAGGTCGCGGCCCTCACGACAGAGCTCTGCCTTCAACGAGCCGGGTGGGTAGTAGAGACCGGCGTGGATCACGCCCGAGTTGCGGCCCGTCTGGTGCCTGCGCGACGCTGGTCTCCTTGTCGATCACGCAGATCCGTGCATCGGGCTGCTCTTCCGAAAAGGCGCGCGCGACGGCGAGCCCGACGATGCCGGCTCCGACGACGACGAGATCGGCACGGCCGC
>CAVVWG010000004.1:0-60162 GCA_963751875.1 uncultured Thermoleophilia bacterium | reverse complement strand
CGCACCGGAAGCGTCGAGGCTGGCGGCGATCCCCGACGAGCACGTCGCGGCGAAGCCAACCATCTAGTCTGTGTCACATAGCTTTCAACTGACAATTTCCGAGAGAGAAGCGAGCAAGGAGTCCCCTATGACCGTGAATTCACTCATCGAGGTACCGGCGGGCGGCGCCAGGATCGAGCCCGGGCAGCCGACCCCCGACAACCCGATCATCCCGTTCATCGAGGGTGACGGCATCGGCGTCGACATCACGCCCGTGATGCGCGCCGTCGTCGACGCCGCCGTCGAGAAGGCCTACGGCGGCGACCGCGAGATCCACTGGATGGAGGTCTATGCGGGCGAGAAGTCGACCCGGCTCTACGGCGCCGACGTGTGGCTGCCGGACGAGACGCTCGAGGCGCTGCGCGAGTACTCGGTCTCGATCAAGGGCCCGATGACGACCCCCGTCGGCGGCGGCATCCGCTCGCTCAACGTCGCGCTGCGCCAGGAGCTCGACCTCTACGTCTGCCTGCGCCCGGTGCGCTACTTCACCGGCGTCCCGAGCCCGCTCAAGGATCCGACCAAGACCGACATGGTCATCTTCCGCGAGAACACCGAGGACATCTACGCCGGCATCGAGTGGGAGGCCGAGTCGGAGGGCGCGCGGAAGCTGATCGCGTTCCTCCAGGACGAGCTCGGCGTGCGCAAGATCCGCTTCCCGGAGACGTCGGGGATCGGGATCAAGCCGGTCTCGCGCGAGGGCACCGAGCGGCTCGTCCGGCAGGCGATCCGGTACGCGATCGACAACGACCGCACGTCGGTGACGCTCGTCCACAAGGGCAACATCATGAAGTTCACCGAGGGCGCGTTCCGCGACTGGGGCTACGCGCTCGCGGCGCGGGAGTTCGGTGCGCAGCCGCTCGACGGCGGCCCGTGGATGACCTTCGCGACCCCGACAACGGGACCGAGATCGTCGTCAAGGACATGATCGCCGACGCCTTCCTGCAGCAGATCCTGCTGCGCCCCGGCGAGTACGACGTGATCGCGACGCCGAACCTGAACGGCGACTACATCTCCGACGCGCTCGCGGCGCAGGTCGGCGGGATCGGCATCGCGCCGGGCGCGAACATCGGCGACGAGGTGGCGCTGTTCGAGGCGACCCACGGGACGGCCCCGAAGTACGCCGGCCAGGACAAGGTCAACCCCGGCTCGCTGATCCTCTCGGCCGAGATGATGCTCCGCCACCTGGGCTGGCGGGAGGCCGCCGACCTGATCATCTCCTCGATCGAGGCCGCGATCCGCGACCAGCAGGTCACGTACGACTTCGCCCGCCTGGTGGACGGCGCAACGGAGGTCTCCTGCTCGGCGTTCGGCCAGGCGATGATCGACCGCATGTAGTCGATCCGGTCGAGCGATGCCGCACGGCGGCGACCCGCAGACGGGCGGCACGGTAGTCGCCGATCGCGCGCGATATCGTCACCGATGCTCATCGACCTCAGCCATCGCATCACCGACGGGATGCTGACCTACCCGGGCCTGCCGGCGCCGGTGATCGGGACGCACCTCTCGCGCGAGGCGGCCGAGGAGTTCTACGGCCCGGGGATCACGTTCCACATCGGCCTGCTCGACGATCTGCACGAACACCGGCACCTACATCGACGTGCCGTTCCACCGCTACGCCGACGGTCACGACCTCGCCGATCTCGCGCTCGAGCAGGTGACGGGCCTCCCGGCCGTGCTGCTCGACCGCCGCGATCGCGAGACGATCACGCTGACCGACGACGAGCTCGAGGGCTGGCCGGGCACGCGGTGCTCGTGCGCACCGACCACTCGCAGCACTTCGGCACCGACCGCTACTTCGAGGGCCACCCGCACCTCACGCGCCGAGGCGGCCGAGGCGCTCGTGCGCGCCGACGTCGCCTGCGTCGGGATCGACTCGCTGAACATCGACGGGACCTCGACGGGCGAGCGGCCGGTGCACTCGATCCTGCTCAAGGCGGGGATCCCGATCGTCGAGCACCTGACCAACCTGGCGGCTCTCCCGGCCGACGGCTTCGCGTTCACGGCAGTGCCTCCGAAGATCGAGGGCGCCGGCACGTTCACCGTGCGGGCGTTCGCCGCGACCTGAGCCGCGCTCAGCGGGCGCTGACGGCGATGCTTGTACGTCGCGTCGCGTCACGCGAGCTGCGAGCGTGACGGCCAGGTAGAGCGTCCGCGCCGCCCGGTGTTCTTGTACGTCACGGTGACCGTGCCGTTCGACCTTGCCGCCGTGGCAACCCGGTCCTTGCTCGGCGTCGCTTCCAGCACCGTCTGCGTCGCCGGCGTCCAGAGGCCGAGGTCGACCCCGGCAGCCGCAGGCACCTTGACCGTGACGGTGCCGTGGGCGGGACGAAGACGCGATAGACGTCGCGCGGGTCCTCGACAGCCGTGAGCCGCGCGATCAGCGTCGTCGACGGCTTCGCCCTCGTCGTCAGGGCGGGATGCCGTTGTCGAACGATCTCGCCCGGCGTCACGTAGTCCATGTCGTCGTTCGGCTCGAGCGGGTCGGGCACCGGCGCCGGGTACGCGAGCGCGGCGGGGACGTTGAGGAGGCCGAAGCCCGGTCGCATCGTCCCTGCCCGGCGCGTCGATGTCGACGGCCGAGCGGCGCATCACCTCGAACAGCTGGCTCGCGTCGAGCTCCGGCCGCACCGTCCAGACCCACGCCGCCGCGCCCGCGACGAGCGGCGAGGAGAAGCTCGTTCCCGCCTCCGGCGCCCAGCTGTCGTCGAGCGCCGTGGCGACCGTGATGTCCTCCCCCGGCGCCGCGAGATCGACGAAGCGGGACCGGCTCGAGAACGACGTCACCTGGTTCTGCTCGATCGGTCGCAGCCGCGGTGAGCACGTGGGGCAGGCTGGCAGGGAACGAGAGCGGGCTGCCGATGTCGCCGTCGTTCCCCGCCGCGGCGACGACGAGCATGCCCTTGCGGATCGCCGTCTCGATCGCCTGCTGGATCGGCGAGGGCGGACCGCTCCGCGCCGAGGCTCAGGTTGATCACGCCGGGGCCGTGGTTGGCGGCGGCGAGAACGCCCGCGACGATGTCGCTCGTCTGCAGCGCGGTGCCCGCGCCGAGCGCGGCATCCCACGTCTGGAGCAGCGCCTCGGGGATAGATGCCGACCATGCCGACGTCGTCTGCGGGTGCGCCGATGAGCGACGCGACGGCCGTCCCGTGGACGCCGCCGAGCGGCTCTGGCTCCTGCGCGTTGAGCGTGACGATGCTCGAGCGCCCGGCGAACTCCGGGTGGGCCACGTCGACGCCCGAATCGACGATCGTGATCGGCTTGCCGGGGCCGGGCGGCGTCAGCCCGGCGACGCCGATCGCCGCCCGCCACCACTCGGTGCCGACGAGGGGATCGGTGAAGTCGGTCACGCTCATGCGTTCCGGCGACGGTGTCCGGCGTCGTGAAGCGGAGCGCGTGGCAGGCGCGGAGCCGGGGCAGCACCTGCGCCGCCGCATCGCTCTCGAGCCGGTAGAGCCGCAGGCTCGCCGCGACGGTGGTGGCACCCGCGCCGCGGAGGATCGAGGCGGCGTCACACGTCGCGGACGGCCTGAGCTCGACGAGCTGCGGTGAGGCGGAAGCCGTCGGCGTGGCGAGCGACCGACCCGGCCGAGGAGCAACGCCAGCGCCGCGCACCCAGCGCCGAGCGCCAGGTGCACGCGCGCCGCGATCTCACACCGAGGAGAGAACCGGCGCGCTGTCGGAGCGGTTCCCCGACGAGCCTGCCGTCGCGCATCGCGAGCCGCCGCGGCGCGCGGGCCGCGAGCTCGGGTCGTGCGTGGCGACGATCACGGTGGCGTCGTGGCTGCTCGCGAGCCCGGCCAGCAGGTCGATCACGTCGGCACCGGTCTCGGTGTCGAGGTTGCCGGTCGGCTCGTCGGCGAGGATCACGCGCGGCCCGACGACGAGCGCCCGGGCGATCGCGACGCGCTGCTGCTCGCCGCCGGAGAGATGGGCGGGGAGATGGGAGGAGCGATCGGCGAGGCCGACCTCCTCGAGCAGTGCCAGCGATCGCTCACGCAGCTCCGCCGAGCTTACGCCCACCGGTGCGAGCCCCGCCTCGACGTTTTCGAGCGCGGTCAGGGTCGGGATCAGGTTGAACTGCTGGAAGACGAAGCCGAACGCGTTCAGCCGGAGCTCTGCCAGCTCGCCGTCACCGAGAACGCCGAGGTCGCGGCCCTCGAAGAAGACGCTGCCGGAGCTCGGACGGTCGAGCGCGCCGAGCAGCTGCAGCAGCGTCGTCTTGCCGGATCCACTCGGGCCCTCGAGCGCGACGAACTCGCCGGCCTCGATCTGCAGGTCGACGCCGCCGACCGCCTCGATCGTCGCGGGCCCTCGCTGGAAGAATCGCTTGGCCGCCCTGACGTCGTACAGCACCGCCGTCTCCATTACTCCACCTGCCTCAGCGCATCGGCGGGACGGAGCCGCGAGGCGCGGAAGGCGCCGGCGCGCGCCGGCGAGCAGCCCGCCGATGACGGCGAGCAGGAATCCCGCGATCAGCACGCCGACCGCGATCGGCGCCGTGAGCGCGACCTGGTCGCTGACGGTGCGGGCGGTGACCTGCCCGAGGCCGAAGAAGCCGTCGCCGCCGCCCGTGCTCGAGCTGGCGGTCAGCGTCGGGCCGAAGGCGCCGATCGCGGCCGTCACGACGATGCCGAGGACGACGCCGACGAGGCCGCCGAGGATGCCCTGGGCGAGCGACTCGCCCATCACCTGGCGCACGACGAGCCACTGCGTCCAGCCGAGCGCCTTGAGCGTGCCGAGCTCGCGCACGCGCTTGCCGACCGACGAGAGGGTCAGGAGGACGGCGAGCAGGAACGCCGCGACCGCGGCGAGCACGGCGAGCGCCGTCCCGAGCCGCTTCGAGAGGCTCGCCGCGTCGACGAGCGAGCCGCTGATCGAGTCGGCGACCTGCTTCGCGCTCGCGACCTGCGCCCGCGGATAGAGCGTCTCGATCTGCTTCTGCACGTCGCCGACCGAGGCACCGTTCTCGGCCCGGACGAGGAGGACGTTGACCGAGCCCTTCTGGCTCGCGAGCACCTGGAGCTGCGGCAGCGAGATGTAGACGTCGGCCGTCTGGCCGCCGAGCGGCGGCCGCACGAGGCCGACGACGGTGAACATGGTGCCGTTGAGGTCGAGCTTCGAGCCGACCTTCAGGCCCTCCCGGCTCGCGTAGGTGCTCGAGAGCAGCGCCTCGTGCGCGCCGCGCGCCCTTGCTCGCGGCGATGAACCGGCCGCTCGAGACGAGCGATGCCGTGACGACGCCGATGTCCGGCGTCGTCGGATCGACGCCGGCGATCGTGTAGGTGGAGCTCTTGATGTTCGTCTGCGGCGGATTGACGACCTGCTGCAGCGTCTGCTCGGGCGTCGTGATCGTGGCGCGGAAGCGCTGCAGCCGGGCCGGCAGGCACTTGGCGAACGCGCTCCGGTCGCCGCCGCCGGCGCGCCGCCGCCGCCGCCACCGAGGCCGCCACCGCCCTGGCCGCCGCCGTGGCCGGGCCGCCCTGGCCACCCTGCGGCGCCGCCGACCGTGATGCCCGCCTTCTGCAGGCAGGTCTGCATCGCGGCGAACTCGGCCGCGGTCGGCCGCGGGATCTGCCGGTTGACCCGGATCTGCTGGCCGCCCGCCTTGATCTTCGCGACGATCTTCGGCACCGTCCCCGACTGGTGCACGGCGGCGAGCACGAGGCCGCTCGAGACCGACGCGACGCCGTCGACCTTCGCGATCTGGGCGGCCGTCGTCTGCGGGAACGTCAGCTGCGTGCCGGGCAGGAAGAAGTCGTGGACGAACTTGTCGCCCGGCTTGCCGAGCTTCGAGAGATCGGTGATCACCGACTGGTTGGCCTGGATCACCTCGCGGCCGCCCGCCGAAGCCGCCGCCGCCGAAGCCGCCGCCCTGCGACGCGTCCTGCGTCTGCGGCGCGAGCGTCACCGTGAGGTCGGTGCCGATGCTCGAGAGCGGATCGAGCGCCTTCGCCTGGGCCTCGTCGAGCCCGCGCGAGAGGGCCGACACCGCGATCACGAGCGAGACGCCGACCGCGAGGCCGAGGACGGTGAGGATCGTGCGGCTCTTGCGCCGCACGAGCTCGCTCCGCAGATAGCCGAGGAAGAACATCCGCGAGCGATTGAAGCAGCCGCTGCCTGAGAGCCACCTGGGAGTTCGCAGCGCCGGCTGAGAGGGCGTCGCTGCCGCGCGCCGCGACCGCCGCGACGGCGTCTGCGGACGACATCACCTCGATCACCTCGAAGCGCACGAGATCGTCCCACGCCTTCATCCACTCCTCGAGCAACGAGCGGTCGGCGCACTCCATCACCTGGTAGCACCGAGTCAGGTCGTCGGTCACCCAGCTGCCGTGGTACTCGAGCCCCGGCGGTGCCATCCTGCCCCGCTCCGCGAACCGGCGATACACGGGCGCCGGGTCGCCGCCCTCGAAATGCTCGACGATCATGAACAGCATCGACGCATCATCCACGATCACGACGTCGCCTCACATCGGGAGCGATGCCGGCGTTTCACCTCACATGACACATCTCATCTCAACCACGTACGACAGCCCGGTCGGCACGCTGACCCTCGTCGCGAGTGACGAAGGACTGCGCGCCGTGATCTGGCCCGACGGCCGCCTCGACCGCGTCGGTCTCGCGGGCGAGGCGCTCACGCCCGGCGACACGCCGGTTCTCGACGCAACGGCCGGCCAGCTCGACGAGTACTTCGCCGGCACGCGCACGGCGTTCGACCTCCCCCTCGACCTCCAGGGCACGCCGTTCCAGCTCGCCGCCTGGCAGGCGCTCGCCGCGATCCCCTACGGCGAGACCCGCACCTACGGCGAGCAGGCGGACCGGATCGGCCGGCCGACGGCCGTGCGGGCGATCGGCGCGGCGAACGGCCGCAACCCCGTCTCGATCGTCCTCCCCTGCCACCGCGTGATCGGCTGCGAACGGCTCGCTCGTCGGGTTCGGCGGCGGGCTCGAGGTGAAGGCCGCGCTGCTCGAGCTCGAGCGTCGATCGGCGTAGGAGGCTTCAGCCCGGTCGCGCGCTCCGTCGTCGAAACAAGCTTCCCCGGAGGAACCTGCGTCGTCGGCTCGGGCCGGGCGGAACCGCGGCACCTGAGAGGGAGTCCTTAGCGCTGCTTCCTTCCGGACCTGACGCGGTTCGAACGCTCTCAGTGCGCGGGACCCGACCTGTCAACACCTCGTGCGCAGACCCAATCCCGATGAAGCCGCCCCTCGGACGGCGTTCGGTCCCGCTGGAGCGGATTTCGGGTTCAGGGAACCGCTGCCTCCCCACCTAGCGCGACCGGGCGAGGGGAGCGTAGCAGCGTGCGACCCGGCCGCCGTCTGCGACAATCGGCCCGTGGCCGCCCTGTATCGCACCTACCGCCCGCTCGACTTCGGGCACGTGATCGGCCAGGAAGCCGTCGTCCGGACGCTGCGGAACGCGATCGTGCACGGGCAGGTGCGGCAGGCATACCTCTTCGCGGGGCCGCGCGGTACGGGGAAGACCTCGATGGCGCGCATTCTCGCCAAGGCGCTCAACGCCGAGGGCGGCCCGAACGCGGACTTCGACCCGACGACGCCGATCGCCGAGGCGATCGCGAACGGCAGCTCGCTCGACGTGATCGAGATGGACGCGGCCTCGCAGCGCGGCATCGACGACGTGCGCGAGATTCGCGACCGCGCCGTGCTGCAGCCGGTCGAGGGCGGCTACAAGGTCTACATCATCGACGAGGCGCACCAGCTGACCTCGCAGGCCTGGAACGCCCTCCTGAAGCTGATCGAGGAGCCTCCGCCCCACCTCGTCTTCGTGTTCTGCACGACCGACCTCGCGAGCGTGCTGCCGACCGTTCGCTCGCGCTGCCAGACCTTCGTCTTCCAGCGGCCCCGGCTCCAGGAGCTCGTCGCCGTGCTGCGACGCGTGTGCGAAGGAGAGGGCATCGACGCGCCCGACGCCGCGCTCGCCCTGATCGCGCGCGGCGCCCACGGCTCGTTCCGCGACGGCGTCTCGACCCTCGACCAGCTCGCGGCCGCGACCGGTAGCGCGATCTCGGTCCAGGACGTGCTCCAGCTCGTCGGCGGCATCGAGGAGGACGCGCTCTTCCGGCTCTGCGACACGATCGTCGATCACGACACCGCCGGCGCCCTCGTCCAGATCGAGGAGCTGGCCGAGCAGGGACAGGACATCGGCCGGCTCGTCACCGAGCTGATCGAGCACCTCCGGCAGCTGCTGCTCGTGCAGCACGTCGGCCATGTGCCGGAATCGCTCCCCGTCACCGAGGAGACCCGCGAGCGCCTGCGCGAGCAGGCGAACCAGCTGCCCGAGCCGACGGTGCTCCGGCTGATCGACCTGCTCGCGGTCGCCGTCGACGACATGCGCCAGGGCGGCGATCCACGCCTGCCGCTCGAGCTCGCGCTCGTCAAGATCACGCGCCCCCAGGCCGACCTCTCGCGCGACTCGCTCGCGCACCGGCTCGAGGTGCTCGAGGCACGGCCCCATGGTGGCCCGCTCGCGCCCGCGGCCGCCGAGCCTCGCGTCGCACCGCCGATCGCGGCGACGACGGCCGCACCGATCGTGGCGCTGGAGGAGATCGCCCCTGCGGCAGCGGCACCGGCGGCACCGCACCCGCGGCACCCCCGGTTGAGGCGCCCGAAGCAGCCTCCACCCTGCCGCCGCTCGAGCTCGATCAGCTCCGCGACGCCTGGCAGCGAGATGTGGTCGACGCCGTCAGGGAGCGCTCGATCCCGATCTCGACGCTCGTCGCCGAGGCCCGGCCCGTCGAGATCCGCGGCGACGTGGTCACGATCGAGTTCGCCCAGGCCGCCGGCTTCCACCGCGCGCAGATCGAGGACCCGAAGAACCTCGCCATGCTCCGCGATGCCCTGTACGCGGTGACCGGGCGCCGGCTGACCGTCGAGACCATCGTCGGCGCGCCGCCCGAGCCAACCGAGCCGGAGGACGCCCGCGAGCTCTCCGAGGAAGACGTGATCTCGCTGCTCAAGGACACATTCGATGCCGAGGAAGTGGAGGAGCACTGATGGCGAAGTTCGACATGAACGCGATGCTGAAGCAGGCCCAGCAGATGCAGGCCCAGATGTTGGAAGCCCAGGAGGAGGCGAAGCTCGAGATCGTCGAGGCCTCGGCCGGTGGCGGCATGGTCACCGTCAAGGCGAACGGCGGCGGCGAGCTCGTCGAGATCAAGATCGACCCGAGGGCGATCGACCCGGACGATCCCGAGATGCTGGCCGACATCGTGCTGGCGGCCGCGAACGAGGCCCTGCGCTCGGCAGCCGACCTCGTCGAGTCCAAGATCAAGGGCCAGATGCCCGACCTGGGCGCGTTCGGCCTCTGAGAGCAGGGTCTAGGCTGCTCGGCGGGGTGAGGCTTCAGCCTCACCCGCACGTGTGGCGAGCCGCGGTAACAAGGAAACGACTGGTGCGAGCTGGAGCCTCACCTCGCGGCCGGCGCCGCAGCTGCATCGTCACGATCGCCGCCACGACGAGACCGGCGCCGACGAACTGCGTCGGGGTCAGGTGCTGCTTGAGCACGACCGCCGCGAGCGCGATCGTGACCGGCACCTCGACCGTCACGAGCAGCGACGCCGTCGAGGGACCGACGAGCCGCACGCCCTCGAGGAACGAGGTCACGGCGAACACGGAGCCGACGAGGGCCGCGGCCGCGAGGCAGATGAGGCCGGAGGAGCCGCCGACGGTGCCGAGTGAGCCGAGCGCGCCACCGACGACGAGGAACGACGTCGCGGCGCCGGCGGTGAGGTAGGCGGCGAGCGCCAGCGGATCGGTGTCGCGCAGCAGCCGGTCGGAGAGCAGGATGTAGACGGCGTAGGCAGCCCCGGCGCCGAGCGCCATGCCGAGCCCGAGCAGATCGGGGTTCACGGCAGCGCCGCCGACGAGCGCAACGCCGCCGAAGATCCCCGCCAGCGCGAGCAGGCGGCGGCGGGTCAGGCGCTCGCGCCCGATCATCGCAGCGACGCCGACGACCAGCACGAGGTGGGCGTAGTGGACGAGCGATGCGAGCGGAGCCGACGTTCGCTCGAGCGCGCCGAAGAAGAGGGCCGAGTCGAGCGCGTAGACGACGGCGCCGAGCACGAACGCGCCGACGGCGGCACGCAGCGGGACGCTCAGCATCTTGCGGCCGGCGAGCCCGACGAGCAGGAGCGCCGCGGCGAGGTAGCGCCAGGCGAGCACGCCGGAGACGGCGGCGCCGTGCGAGTACGCGACCTGGATCAGGATCGGCGAGACGGAGAACGCGACTCCGGCAGCGAGGCTGAGGAAGGTGCCGCGGAAACGGGGTGCGCGAAGACGGGCCATGCATCAAATGTACGGGTGGTTGAACAAAAAGCCCTCCCTGAGTTATCTTCTTGTAATAAAGGTTTCTCCTATATGACGATTCAACAGCTCACGTACTTCCTGGCCACCGTCGAGCACGGCTCGTTCAGCGCTGCCGCGCGCTCGCTCTACCTCACCCAGCCCTCGATCTCGGAGCAGGTGCGGCAGCTCGAGGCCGAGCTCGGGATCGCACTCTTCGCCCGCGCGGGCCGGGGGCTCGTGCTCACGGAGGCCGGCCGGCGCTTCCGCCCGGAGGCGGAGCGCGTGCTCGCCGACGTCGAGCGAGCCCGTGACGCGGTCGCCGAGGTGCGCGACCTCCGGGGCGGCACCCTCGGCTTCGGGATGTTCGGTACGGCATCGGCGTACCTGATCGCCGACCTCGCGGCGGACTTCCGCCGCAAGTACCCCGACGTGCGCCTCCGACTCGTCGGGCTCAACTCGTCGGAGGTGGCCGACCAGGTACGCGACGCCACGCTCGAGGCGGGGCTGATCGTCCTGCCGGTCGACGATTCCGGGCTCGACCTTCGCGTGGCGCGGCTCGAGGAGCTCGTCGTCGTCAGCCGCGACGACGACCGGGCGCGCGAGCCCGTCACGATCGAGGCGCTCGCCGACGCCCCGCTGATCCTCTACGACGCCCAGTACGGTGCCGACGACCCGATGCGACGCCAGCTCGTCGACCGCGCGCAGCGGGCCGGCGTGACGCTCCGGCCGGTGATCGAGGTCGAGGGAATCGAGGCAGCCGTCGGGCTTGCCCGCCGTGGGCTCGGCGACACGATCGTCCCGCGGGCCGCGATCAGCCGCCAGGGCGTCCGCGGCCTCCACTTCGCGTCGTTCGCCGAGCCGCTCTACGACACGTTCGCGTTCATCGCGCGCACCGACGCTCCGCTCTCACCGGCTGCCCGCGCCTTCGTCGAGATCGTCGAGCGGCGGCTCGAGCGCGTGGCCGAAGCGGCCCTGTACGCCACGGGCACGTCCGAGACGGATGACTAGTCTCCACATCTCATGCTGAGCCCCGCCGTCGACAACCTCGTCGCGCAGCTGACGCGCCTGCCCGGCATCGGCACGCGCACCGCGCAGCGGCTGACGTTCCACCTGCTCTCCGTGTCGCCGGAGGAGGCGCTCGCGCTCGCAGAGGCGATCGGCGAGATGAAGGAGCGCGTGCACTTCTGCCGCGACTGCGGCAACCTGACCGAGGAGGAGCTCTGCGTCATCTGCACCGACCCGCGGCGCGACCGCTCGATCGTGTGCGTCGTCGAGCAGCCCGTGGACGTCGTCTCGCTCGAGCGGACGCACGAGTTCCGGGGCCTGTATCACGTGCTCGGTGGCTCGCTCTCCCCGCTCGACGGCGTCGAGCCGTCCGACCTCCGGGTCGGGCAGCTCCTCTATCGGGTGGAGCAGGGCGGGATCGAGGAGGTCGTGCTCGCCACGAACCCGAACATGACGGGCGAGGCGACGGCGGCGTACCTCGCCGACCGGCTCCGCGATCGCGTCCGGGTGACCCGGCTCGCAAGCGGCCTGCCCGTCGGCGGCGACCTCGAGTACGCCGACGAGGTCACGCTCGGCCGGGCGCTCTCGGGCCGGCGACCGGCCTAGCAGCGGACTAGGGACAGCGGCGGTGGCGGCGGTGGCGCGGCGGACGACGACCGCCGTCTGCGCCGACACGGCCGCGGTAGTGGGCGTGCCGGAGGGGGTCGTGGCGGTGACCGAGAAGCGAAGCGTCGCGCCGGCGTCCGTGGCGGCGACGGTGTAGGTCGACGCCGTCGCGCCGGGGATCGCGACGCAGTTGGCGCCGGCCGCGTCGCACTTCAGCCAGGTGCGGGTGAAGGCGGTCGGCGTGTTCGTCCACGTGCCGTCGGTTCCCGTCAGGATCTGACCCTCCGTCGCAGTGCCCGTGATGGTGGGCAGAGCCGTGTTCACCGGCGTCAGCGCCGTCACGATGCGCCCCGCGACGAGTCGCTGGAGCCTCGCGATGTCCTCGATCGCGACCTTCCCGCCGGGCTGGCCCATCACGTACACCACCGAGAGCAATCTGTCCTCGCGCGTGACGCTGATCACGAACGAGAATCGGATCAGCTTCAGCAGCGTGATCGTGACGGGCTGCACGAACGTCTCGTTGCCGACGCTGAGCGACCGGATCTTGCCGTACGTCACCTTCACGGCCCCCTTGCCCTTCACGTCCTTCCTGAACTCGTCGATGATGCTCTTCGTCAGCAGCGCCCGCCCTCCAGGCGAGCCGAAAATCGTCTTGGCGCCCGCGTACGACGCGTGCGCGTCCGCCGCGTCCTCGAGCACGTCGAGCTCGTTCTCGAGCGACAGCGCGCGGCTGTGCCCGATCGACGCTCCCGCCTTGAACTCGCGGTCGTAGCCCGCGACGAGGTCTGCATCGCGTGAAGTAGCCCTGGTGCAGCACGCGGCCACCCGGCACGTCGGCGGGCGCGAGAGCGATGAGCGCCAGGTTCGGCGTCCCCGGCGGGACGGCGGACGGCGTCGCGGCGGCGCTCCGGGCGGTTGCGCCGACAGCCGCCAGGCCGACGAGCAAGCCAACCGCGAGACCGATCAGCAAGCGGCGGAAGCGAACAGATGAGGGCCGGCCGGCGAGCAAGGTCGCGCGATCGTAACACTAGTTAAGAGCCCGCATGGGGGATTTCTCCGGGCGAGGCGGTGCCCGGCCGCGAGAGGCCCGGTATCCTCGCCGCATGCGCGTCCTCATCACCGGCTCGAGCGGGCAGATCGGCACCAATCTCGCGCTCCGGCTCCTCGGCGAGGGCCACGACGTCTTCGGCGTCGACAAGCGCCTGAACACGTGGACGGACGACTTCCGGTACCTGCTGCAGGACCTCTCCGGGCACTACGCAGCGATGGAGGGCGGGGTCGGTGGAATCGAGTACCCGCCCGCCGACGTGGTCGTCCACCTCGCCGCTCACGCCAAGGTGCACCAGCTCGTCCGTGAGCCCGCCCGGGCGCTCGAGAACATGACGATGACGTTCAACGTGCTCGAGTACTGCCGCCAGACGCAGACGCCGATCATCTTCAGCTCGAGCCGCGAGGTCTACGGCGACGTGCACCGGTTCCAGACCGAGGAAGGGACGGCCGACTTCGCCTACGCCGAGAGCACGTACTCCGCCTCGAAGATCGCCGGCGAGGCGCTCGTCTACTCGTATGCGCGCTGCTACCAGCTGCCGTACATCGTCTTCCGGTTCTCGAACGTCTACGGCCGCTACGACAACGACCTGCAGCGGATGATCCGGGTGATCCCGCTCTTCACCCACCGGATCCTCCGCGGCGAGCCGATCACCGTCTTCGGCGGCAACGACAAGGTGCTCGACTTCACCTACGTCGACGACTGCGTCGAGGGCATCGTCCGCGGCATCAAGGGGCTCGCCGACGGCACGGTGCGAAACGAGACGATCAACCTCGCCTACGGCCAGGGCAACACCCTCGTTCGGGTCGCCGAGCTGATCGGCGAAGCGACGGGCAAGGATCCCGACGTCACGCTGGCGCCGCCGCTGCTCGGCGAGGTGACGCGCTACGTGGCCGACATCGGCCGCGCGCGCGGCCTGCTCGACTGGGAGCCGTCGGTGCCGCTCGAGACGGGGATCGCCCGCAGCGTCGCCTGGTTCAACGAGTGGCGCGAGACGCATCCCGAGGAAGACCGGCTGCTCGAGCTCGACGGCTCCGAGCTCGCGCCCGAAGAGTCGGCGCAGTTCTTCAAGCCGTAGAGGCTCGCCTCCTTCCCTACACTTTGGCCATGGCTGCACCGCGCATCGGTGTCGTCGGCGCCACGGGCGCGGTCGGCACGATCACCCTCGAGTTGCTCGCCGAGCGTGGCTACGACGTGCGCGCGTTCGCGTCGGCGCGGTCCGCCGGCTCGCGCCTGCCCTTCGGTGACGACGAGATCCTCGTCGAGGAGGCGACCCACGAGGCGCTCGCGGCCGGCGACGTCGACCTCTTCCTCTTCTCGGTCGGCACCGGGGCAAGCCGCGAGCTCGTGCCGATCGCCTCGGCCGCCGGGGCGATCTGCATCGACAAGTCCTCCGCGTACCGCCTCGTCGACGGCTATCCGCTCGTCGTGCCCGAGGTCAACGCCGACCGCGCGCTCGAATCGCTCGAGCGCGACCGCATCGTCGCCAACCCGAACTGCTGCACGATCCCGCTCACCTGCGTGCTGAAGCCGCTGCACGACGTGGTGCCGCTGAAACGCGTCCACGTCGCGACCTACCAGTCGGTCTCCGGCGCCGGTGCCCAGCGGATGGAGAAGCTGCGCGCCGAGCCCTCGTCCGAGCACAACCTCGTGATGGACTGGGACTGGGAAGGCGTCGAGTCGGACGAGGAGTCGAAGCTCCGCGCCGAGACCCGCAAGATCCTCGAGCTGCCCGACCTCGCGATCAGCGCCACCTGCGTGCGCGTGCCCGTGCTCGTCGGCCACTCCGAGGCGATCTGGGTCGAGTTCGAGGAGCCCCTCTCGCCGGAGGATGCCACCGCGATCCTGAGCGAGGCTCCGAGCGTGCGCGTGCTGCGGCTGCCGGAGTTCCCGACGCCGAAGGACGCTGCCGGTGGCGACGAGGTTCTCGTGGGGCGGATTCGCAAGGACGAGGGCTCGGCCAACGGCCTCGCGCTCTTCCTCGCCTGCGACAACCTGAGAAAGGGAGCGGCGCTGAACGCGATCCAGATCGCCGAGGTGCTGCTCGCCGGTGTCGCCGCGGCATAGGCTCGCGGCGCTCGTCCTCGCCTGCGCGTTCGCTCTCGCGGGCTACGCAGGCGCCACCACAGCTGCAGGCGCCCCGGCCGCACGCACGCTGCTCGCCGTCGGCGACATCGCCTCGTGCGCGTCGAACGGGGACGAGCAGACCGCCGCGCTCGTCTCCCGGATCCCGGGCACGATCGCCGTGCTCGGCGACATCGCCTACGAGAACGGGAGCGACTCCGACTTCGCCAACTGCTTCGAGCCGAGCTGGGGCAAGCTCGTCCCCCGCATCAAGGCGGCGCTCGGGAACCACGAGTACAACACCGCCGGGCGCCGCCCCGGCGGTCAAGCTCTTCGGACTTGCCGCCGCACGGCTGGTACAGCTACTCGCTCGGCGCCTGGCACGTGATCGTGCTCAACTCGAACTGCAGCGAGGTCGGTGGCTGCGGGCGCGACTCGCCTCAGGCGCGCTGGCTCGAGGCCGACCTCGCGGCGCACCCCGCCCGCTGCACGCTCGCGTACTGGCACCACCCGCGCTTCAGCTCGGGCATCCACGGCTCCAACGTGGCGTACGCGCCGTTCTGGGACATCCTCGCGCGCGCGAAAGCCGATCTCGTGCTCCAGGGCCACGACCACGACTACGAGCGCTTCGCGCCGCTCAAGGGGATCCGCTCGTTCGTCGTCGGCACCGGCGGCAAGAGCCACTACCCGACGCTCCTCCCGCGCCCCGGCAGCGTCGTCCGCAACAGCAACACCTTCGGCGTGCTCCGGCTGACGCTGCGCGCCGACCGGCTACGACTGGAAGTTCCTCCCCGCCGGCAAGGGCACGTTCACCGACGCGGGCACGGGCCGCTGCCGCTGAGGCGGAGCTACGGCGCCGGGACGGAGGTGCCGCTCGGGACGAACGCCTCCTGCACGACGCGCAGCACCTTCGCGCGACGCCCTTCCTCGACCGGCGCGAGGCCCGTGAGCTCGAGGCGGCACAGCTCCACCCGCCCCTGCGCGCGCAGCGTCACGAATCCGAAGTCCTCGAGGAAGTCGCGCGGGAACACGGTGCGGTGGACGAGGAACCGCATCCTCGTCGACTCCCGCTCGGGGTAGCGGTAGGCGAACGCCTCGAGCGCCTTCGCGCCCTGATCGCGCGCCTCACCGATCGCTGCCAGGAACAGGGACTTCTCGACCCACTCCGCTCCCTCGCCGGTGAGATAGGCGCAGGTGACCAGCACCGCGTCGTCCGACGGCGGGCCGGCGGGCAGGTCGGCGGCGCGGGGGAAGAATCCCGACGGCCCGTACTGCATCGACCCGAGCACCGAGCCGTCGTCGTCGTAGTAGATCGTCCCCCACTCGCCCGACTCCTCCTCGACCTTCTCGATCCAGCGCTCCTTGGAGGCCGTCTTGTTGCCACGCGACTGCCACCACACGCACTCGCGGCACACCGCCGGGGCGGTGGCGATCGTCCCCCGCGTCAGGCCGGCGACGCGCGAGGGCACGGTCAGGCGCCTTCCGGCGGCGGCCCGATGTCGTCGACGACGACGTCCACCGACGCCGCAGTCAGATCGGCCATCCGCTCGAGGTACTCCGCGACGCGGGTCTGCACGGCGGCACCGGCCGCCGGGATGCTGACGCCCCAGTCGACTCCGAGATGGAGCTCGACCGCGACGACGCCGTCCGCGTTCGTGATCTTGACGCCGTGGTGGCGCGGCCGCGTTCCCTCGACGAGCCGCGAGACACCGTCGATCTCGAGCGCGGCATCGGCCGCGTAGCTCGCGAGGATGTCGGCCGAGATGAGCGAGTGCCCTTCCATCAGGGTGATTGTTGCAGCCGCGGGTTGGCAGCGCGGAGCACGAGCTCCGTCACCTCGGGCCGCGCGAAGAACCTGATCGGCACGAACGTCGTCCCCGTGCCCGCCGAGACGTGCATCACGCCGCCGGCCGCCGGGTACAGCCCCGCGACGAAGCGCCCGCCCGGATGCGCGAGCGTGATCCGTCCCCGCGGCGACGGGATCGCGATCTGACCCGCGTGGAGATGCCCTGCCAGCACGAGGTGGAATGCACCCGCCGGGAGCTTGCGGTCGATGTCGGGAAAGTGGCAGAGCAGGATCCGGAGACCGGCCGTCGGGTCGACGAGCTCCCAGGGCCGCGCCTGCCCGAGCGGATAGCTCTCGGCGTCGGTGCCGGCGATCTGGATTCGGTCACCGCCTCGTTCGACGACCACCGCCTCGTCGCGCAGCAGCACGGCCAGATCCTCGAGGCCGTCGAGCTCCGCGGCGCGCGAGAACGGATCACGCGTGACGGCGACATCGTGGTTCCCGAGCACGACGTAGGGGCGGTCGAGCGTGCCGAGCAGCTGCTCGAGGAGCGGCAGGCCGCGGGGATGGGAGACGAGGTCACCGGTGATGCACACGAGATCGGGCTGCCGCCCGGCAACCCAGGCAACTGCGCGCTCGGTCGCGACGCGGCCCCGCGACGGTGCGCCGAGGTGGAAGTCGGACAGGTGCGCGATCCGCAGGCCGTCGAGGCCCTCCGGCAGCCCTTCGATCTCGACCTCGAGCACGCGGGTCCTGAGCCAGCCGGCCTCGAAGAGGCCGTAGGCGAGGAGTGCCAGAGCGACCAGCACGAGATCCGATGAAGAAGAACCCACGCCGACCCAGAGTCATCGCCGAGCGACCGCGAATCACAAGGGAGGCGTCACGGCGAACCGTAGGTCCTGGCTCCGGAGCGCGGGTAGCACGCTGAGCGTTGACCCGAGGCTGCGTACACCGGACCGTCTAGACGCTCAGCTTCTCGATGACCGGGTCGACCGAGACGACGTGGCGCTTGAACTTCAGCTCCGAGTCGGTCAGGCCGGCCGCGACGCCGACGAGCTGCGAGAGGTGCAGGATCGGCATCGCGAAGTCCTTGCCGGTCTGCTTCTTCAGCTTCGACTGCCAGGCGTCGAGCGAGAGGTGGCAGAGCGGGCACGGCGTCACCATCGCGTCGGCGCCGGCCTCCATCGCCTGCTCGATCGGCTGGATCAGCTCGGCCAGGGCCGTGTCCTCGCGCGCCTGGATGATCGGGAAGCCGCAGCACTTGATCTTGGCGGGGTAGTCGACCGCCTCGCCGCCGCACGCCTCGATGATCCGCTCGAGCGAGCTCGGCTTGTCGGGATCCTCGAAGCCCATCAGCTTCGACGGGCGCAGGATCTGGCAGCCGTAGAACGGCGCGATCTTGAGCCCCTTGAGGCCCTTGTGCGCCACCGTCTGCAGCGTGCCGAACGACTCGCCGGCGATCAGCCAGAGGAAGTGCTTGACCTCGACCGTGCCCCGGTAGCGCGGCACGCCGACCTGCTCGAGGTTGTCGTTGACGCGCTTGCGGAGGTCCTCGTCGATCTGCAGCTGGTGGTTGGCCTGGCGCAGGTTGAGGGTGCAGACGTTGCACACCGTCATCAGCGTGTCGCAGCCCGTCGCCTCGGCGTAGGAGAGGATCCGAGCGTTCAGGTGCAGGTAGTAGTCGGGCTCGGCCTCGTGGATGTCACCGGCGCCGCAGCAGGTGACCGACTCGAGCTCGATCAGCTCGTAGCCCACCTTGGGCGCGAGCGCGCGCGTCGAGATGTCGAGCTCCTTCGCCGACAGCGACGCCAGGCACCCCTTGTAGTAGGCGAGCTTCTTCACGGTGTTGTGACCCCCTCGGTCTCTTCTCGCTCGCTCGGGAGGAACGGGCGCGGTGCGGAATCGGCCTCGGTGTACGGGTCGCGGCCCTCGGAGGCCTCGTGGTGCGACTCGATCCGGCCGAGCGCCTTCTCTCCCTGGACGATGCCGGCGGCGCCGTTGCGATCCTGCGACTTGACGAGGTCGAAGAGCGCCCTCGACTCGTGCACCTCGGCCGCCACGTGCGGCGGGAACGGCGGCGGCACCTTGCCCTTGACGGCGAGGCCCATCGCGAACTTCATCTCCTTGATCGACGAGACGATGCCCTGCGTCTTCGGCACGAGCTCCGTCTCGCGGAGCCAGCCGGTCGTCTTCGCGGAGGTGACGAACCACTTCGCGTGCTTCGCGCCCATGTCGCGGTCGATCCCGTTCTTCATCGCCTCGGCGCCGAGCTTCGCGATCGCGTCGCGCGGGTCGACGCCCTTCGGGCAGCGCTCGTTGCAGAAGTAGCAGCGCGTGCAGTCCCAGAGACCGTGCGGCTCGGAGTACTTCTCGAGCCGCTCGATCGTGGCACCGTCGCGCGCGTCGCCGACGAACCGCATGCCCTTCGCGAGCGCGGCCGGCCCGAGGAAGTCGGGGTCGGACTCCATCGAGTTGCACTCGGAGACGCAGCAGCCGCAGTTGATGCAGAGCGACTCCTTGTGGATGACCTCCATCTTCTCCCGCGGGACGATGTTCTCGCGCTCCTGCGACTGGTCGTAGCGCGGCTGCAGGTACGGGTCGACGGCGCGCATCTTCTGCCAGAAGGGATCCATGTCGACGACGAGGTCCTTGACGATCGGCAGGTTGCCCATCGCCGAGATCACGGGAACGCGGCCCTCCTGGGCGATGTCGTACATCCGCACCTTGCAGGCGAGCACGGCGCCGCCGTCCATCCGCATGCCGCACGAGCCGCAGATCATCATCCGGCAGCTCTTGCGGTAGGCGAGCGACCCGTCGTGCTTGTCCTTGACGAGGTCGAGGCAGTCGAGCAGCGTCGCCTCCTCGGGCGCGTCCACCTCGTACTCCTTGAGCGCACGGTCGCCGGTCTTGGAGTCGTACCGCCAGATCTTGAGCCCCACCTGCATCAGTACGTCCTCTCCATCGGCTCCCATTTCGTCATCCGAACCTCGCCGTAGGAGAGCTCCGGGCCGTCGCCGTTCCAGCGCGTGATCGAGTGCTTGAGGAAGTTCTCGTCGTCGCGGTCGGGGAAATCATAGGGTCGCGAGTGGGCGCCCCTGCTCTCCTTGCGCGCGATGCCCGGCCTGGAGCATGCAGGCGGCGACGTCGAGGAGGTACCCGAGCTCGATCGCCTGGGTGAGGTCGCTGTTGAACACGTCGCCCTTGTCCTCGATCACGACGCCGCGGTCGTAGCGCTCGCGGAGCGCCGCGATGATGTCGACCTGCGCCTCCATCTTCTCGGGGCGGCGGAAGACGCCGAAGTTGTCGAGCATCGACTGGCCGAGCTCGTCGCGAATCGCCCACGGGCGCTCGCCCTCGGTGTTCGAGAGCAGCGACTTGACCCACGTCTCGGCATCGGCGCGCGCGGCCTCGGCGCCGTCTCCCGGAGCGGCCGCGCCGAGCGCGTACTCGGCGGCAGCATGTCCCGAGCGGCGCCCGAAGGTGATCGTCTCCATCAACGAGTTGCCGCCGAGCCGGTTGGCGCCGTGGACGGAGACGCACGCGACCTCGCCGGCGGCGTAGAGCCCCTCGATCGCGGTGAGCCCGTCGTTGTCCGTCTCGATCCCGCCCATGTGGTAGTGGGCGCCCGGGCGAACCGGGATCGGAGCGTAGATCGGATCGACGCCGGCATAGGTCATCGCGAGCTCGCGCGAGCCGGGCAGCTTGGTCAGGATCTTCTCGGGGCCGAGGTGACGGAGGTCGAGGAACACCGAGCCGTTGACGCCGCGGCCGGCCTCGATCTCGGTCGTCTCGGAGCGCGAGACGACGTCGCGCGAGGCGAGCTCGAGCGCGTTCGGGGCGTAGCGCTGCATGAAGCGCTCGCCCTCCTTGTTGATCAGGTACCCACCCTCGCCGCGGCAGCCCTCCGTGATCAGGATCCCGCTCGGGTACATCGTCGTCGGGTGGAACTGCATGAACTCGATGTCCTTCAACGGCAGCCCCTCGCGGAGCGCCATCGACATGCCGTCACCCGTGCACGCGTACGCGTTCGTGGTGGCGCGGTAGAGCCGGCCGACGCCGCCGGTGGCGAGGATCACCGACTTGCCGGTGACGACCTTGACGCCGCCGTTCATCAGATCCCAGGAGATGACGCCGGTACAGCGTCCGTCCTCGATCACGAGCCGGAAGGCGAAGAACTCCTCGTAGACGACCATCCCCTCGGTCATCCGCTTCTGCAGCTGCTCGTAGAGCACCTGGATCAGCACGTGCCCGGTGATGTCGGCCGCGTACACCGTGCGCGGCGAGCCGGCGGCGCCGAACGGGCGCTGGTCGAGACGGCCCTCGTCGTTGCGGGAGAAGACGCAGCCCCAGTGCTCGAGCTGGTAGATGTCGCCCGGCGCCTCGGCCGTGAAGATCTCGATCGCGTCCTGGTCGCCCAGGTAGTCCGAGCCCTTGACGGTGTCGAAGGCGTGCTTCTCGGGGCTGTCCTCGGCCTTGTTCCCGAGGGCCGCGTTGATGCCGCCCTCGGCGGCGCCGGAGTGGCTCCGGGTGGGGTGCAGCTTCGAGATCACTGCGACCTTCGCGCCTCGATCGTGAGCCTCGATGGCTGCGCGCATGCCGGCGCACCCGGCGCCGACGACGAGGACGTCGAAGGAAGGCTCCATCACGTCGGACGGTACCGCATCGCCCGGGTCCGGGGCGCCCGCAAGCGGCGGGCTTGAGTCAGGCCGAGGTGACGGCGACCGAGAACGGGCTCGGCCGGTTGCCGCGGGTGACGCGCAGCACCACCGACCGCTGTCCGCAGACGGTGGTCGTGATCGTTCGCGTCGTGCTCGTGAAGCCGGTCCAGTGCGCGAGCACGGTGCGGCCGTTCGCCGCCAGGAGCGTCACGTCGTGCCGCGTCCCGCCCGGCATCGAGAGCTTGACCGTGATGGTGCCGTCGAGCGGCGTTGCCAGCGTGCGCAGCCACTGCCGCTTCCCGGTCTTCGTGAACGTCCCGCTGAACCGCCGGGTCGTCGGGGCCGTCCAGGGGTGCACGACGTCCTCACGAGCCGCGGCGAGCACCGCTTCGTCGGGGAAGTAGCGGCCGACGACGATCGACCAGGTGTTGCCGGGCAGTCCCGCGGCGCGCTCGGCGAGGATGCGGTAGACCTCGGCCCACGCCTCGGCCGGATTCTCCGAGTAGTGGCCGCCCTCGTCGCCCGGGTGGGCCGTGCCGGCCGTCACATCGCCGCAGACGTGCGCCACGGTAGCCCAGCGCTTGGGGCCCCAGTCGAGCGCGGGCCACGGAGAGTTGAAGGCCTTCGCCCCGTCAGGCCGAGGTCACGGCGACCGAGAACGGGCTCGGCCGGTTGCCGCGGGTGACCCGCAGCACCACCGACCGCTGTCCGCAGACGGTGGTCGTGATCGTTCGCGTCGTGCTCGTGAACGCCGGTCCAGCGCGCGAGCACGGTGCGGCCGTTGGCGGCCAGGAGCGTCACATCGTGCCGCGTCCCGCCCGGCATCGAGAGCTTGACCGTGATGTTGCCGTCGAGCGGCGTTGCCAGCGTGCGCAGCCACTGCCGCTTCCCGGTCTTCGTGAACGTCCCGCTGAACCGCCGGGTCGTCGGGGCCGTCCAGGGGTGCACGACGTCCTCACGGGCCGCGGCGAGCACCGCTTCGTCCGGGAAGTAGCGGCCGACGACGATCGACCAGGTGTTGCCGGGCAGCCCCGCGGCGCGCTCGGCGAGGATGCGGTAGACCTCGGCCCACGCCTCGGCCGGATTCTCCGAGTAGTGGTCGCCCTCGTCGCCCGGGTGGGCCGAGCCGACGGTCACATCGCCGCAGACGTGGGCCACGGTGGCCCAGCGCTTGGGGCCCCAGTCGAGCGCGGGCCACGGAGAGTTGAGCCTGCTCGCCGCCACGTGGTGGCCGTACTCGTGCCTCGCCACCTCTTCGGGCGTGACGCCTCCCAGCACCTCGTCGGCGATGGTGATCTCGCCCGGGCGGTAACACCCGAGAGCGTCCGAGTTGCACGACGCCGGCAGCTCGGCGGCGGTGACGACCGTGACCGTCACGGTCGAGAGCTCGGCCCCGTGCGGCATGGTCGAGAAGAACTCGGCCCAGCGGCGTCCACGGTCACTGCCGTCCGGGAAGGCATCCGAGACGCGAACCGTGACGCTGGACCGTTCGCCGTCGACGTAGGTGCCGCCGACGAACGTCGCGTGGGCGGCAGTCCGCGTCGCTGCCTGTTGCGCCCCGGCCGCCGCCGATCCCTGCCGGCCGAGCACACGGGCCGAGTCGTGGGACGAGCCCAGCGCCTGCTGCGCTGCCCTGCGCAGACCACGAGGCAGGCGAGCGCGAGCCCGGCCAGAACGACGGCACGGGCAGGACGGCGTGAGCGGATCGACGGCAGCATCAGGAGCAGCGGGCGCGAGCGCCGGGGCGAGGGGCCGTTCCTCCGACGGCCCCTCGCCCGCATCGGCTCAGTTCACCTTGAACGCGAACGGCACCTTGACCGATTTGCCCTTGAAGGTGACGCTGATCGTCCCGCGCGCGATCTTGCCCTTCGAGGTCTTCGGCAGCGTGAACTTGCAGGCCGCGACGCCCGATGCGACCTTGCCGCTTGCCGGCAGGGCCTTCGTGCCGACGTGCACGGCGCACTTGACGGTTCCGGACGGGATGCCGGCGCCGGTCTCGATCCGGACGACCGCTGCACCGACGACGACGACCTTGCCTGCCTTCGGCTTCGCCGGCACCGTGAGGGCCTTGCTGGCCTTCAGCGTCACCGGATCGTCGCTCTCGAGATTGTCGGTCGGCGAGGAGCAGCCGAGGTCGTTGCCGTCGACCTTGCCGTCGCCGTCGTCGTCCTTGCCGTTCGCGCACTGCGTGAACGTCATCGTGTAGAGGTACAGGCCGCCGTCCGGAGCATCGTCGCTCACCGAGAAATGCGTCAGCGGCGTCGTAGTTCTCCGTAAAGGCGGCGAACCCGAACCGGTCGGGCACCGCCGATGTCGGCGCGATTGATCTTGAACGTCGACGACGTTGCCGGAGCGGGTCATCGAGAGACTCGGCGCAGTCGCGAGCGCGAACGTCGAGCCGTTCCACTTCGCGATCCCGAACCCGCCCGTGCACGCGATCAGAATGTACTCCGCGCCGCCGGCCCCTGTCCCGGGATTCGAATCGGTATCGAGGGCGATGACCGATGTCCGACGAGTCGATGATCGGCGCGACGGTGGTGATCCGGAAGGTGATGACCCCGGCCGCGTCGTTGGACGTGACCACCTGGGTGATGTCCGGTGCCCCGCCCTTGGCGTCACCGGTCGGATCGGCATTCGTCGTATCGGCGATGCCTGCCCCTGCGGCGACGAGGCACGCGGCTGCTGCGATGATCCCCACGACGAGGATCCGGAATTTCAAGCCCCCACGCATTGCGAGACCCCTCTCCAATGTAGATGACTGTGTCGTTCGGCGGCCGCAGGATAACAGGTGTCAGCGCGGCCGTTGGCGCTCTCGACGAGCGCGATCGACGGGATCACGATCGATGGCTTCGGCAGTCGATGCGTCATTGGTTCTTCCCTCCTCGAACCTCTGGATTACCAGTGTCTGGTCTGCACCCTGCGGGAGCGCCCTAACAAACCACTAATCGACGCGCGGGAGGCCCTCGCCGGTGACCTGAACGACGGCGAGGGCGCTGTGGCCGGACGGGATGTTCGGCCGGACGCGATCGAGACGCGCGCACCGGCGAACGTGCTCAGAGGCTCGACGAGACCCGGACGCCGCCGAGCGTGCCCGTGACGACGTCCTTCTTCAGCGTCAGCTTCCCGTGGGCTGCACTTCTTGCCGGAGACCGTCAGCGTTCCCTTGAACGAGAGCGGGAATCCCGAGCCGGCAGCATCCAGCCGCCCGCTCAGCTCCACCCCCGGGGCGATCGCGTACCGATCCAGCCTGAACGACAACACCCCTGGGGTCAGCCTGCCCGACAGCAGGCCGCCGACCGGACCGCCGGACCCGAAGGCCGTCGTCAGCCACAGTGCCTCGGCCTCCCTGATCGTCTTCCGGGCGAGCACGAGGGTCGCCCGCGGCGCGGCGGCCCGAGCGGGAGCGGCCACGGGTGGATACGCGCCGGGCGGGATGACGAGGAAGGACGGACGCTGGCAGGTGGCCGGGACGTTGCCGTCGGTCACCCACGAGCGCACGGCGCGGATCGCGCAGAACGAGTTGTCGGCGCCGACGACGCTGTGACCGACGGCCGGCACGACGAGCAGCTTGCCGTGGGGGAAGTTTCGGATCACGGCTGCCGCGCTCGAGGTCGGCGTGCGCATGTCGTAGCCACCGCTGAGCGCGAGCACCGGAACGTCGGGGAGCGGCCCCGCGCCGAGCGGCGGGGTCGCCACCGCGGCGCTCGGCCACTTGAGGCAGAAGGCGGCCGTGCCGAGCGCGGTCGCCCACGGGCCGAACGGGCCGAGCGCGCCCGCCGGCAGCGAGCTGATTGCCGCAGTGAGCTTCGCCGGGCGGTCGGCGATCGGCGCCGCCGGATCCCACGGGAAGTGCCCGTCGGCGCACGACGTGGCCGCGTTGAGCCCGACGCTGAGCTCCTCGGCCGAGTACGACGAGCCTCCGATGTCGAGGTAGTGAAGCCGCAGGAGCGCGCCCATCCGGCCGGCGCGTGCCGCGTGGGTCGCCGCCGGGAGCATCGCAGCGAGGCCGGGGTTCAGATCCGAGTCGACGACGAGCGCGAGCATGTCGAGGCCGTCCATGCGCTCGTTCCGCACCGACCCGTTCGCGAGCCGCACGGCACCGCGAGCCGGGGTGCGGGCGAGCGCGTTTGCCACCGCCGCAACGTCGCCCGCGAAGTTCGGGGTTGCGGCACGGCATGCGCCGGCGCCGCAGTAGCTCGAAAGCGCGAGCGGCATATCGTGGAGGACGTTTGCCTCGAACGGCTCGGGATACTCCGTCGGCAGGACGGAATCGAGCAACAGCCGCTCGACATGCGTCGGGTACGCGAGCGCGTAGGCGAGCGCCAGCTTCGTGCCGTACGAGGTGCCCCAGAGCGCGATCTTGTCCACTCCGAGGGCCACGCGAACGGCCTCCGTGTCGTCGGCGTGATCGTGGGTGCTGTAGAAGTCGCGGTTCGGGCCGATCGAGGCCGCGCAGCCCGCGGCGAGCGTCTCCTGCCCGACGAACGTCGTCGACTTCTGCAGCGCCGAGCAGACGAGGAGGCCCGACTTGCCGGTTCCGCGGTTGTCGAACGCGACGATCCGGTAGCCCGGGAAGAGGGCGTGATAGAGGTCAGCGCTGTTCTTGTCGCTGAGGTTGAACACGGTGGCCGATCCCTGACCCGGGCCGCCGGCGACGAGCATCATGACGCCGCGCTCCGCACCCTCGGCGGGGAGCGACTCGACGTGAAGCGTGATCGTGCCCGGCACGCGACCCGTGCGGTCGAGCGGGACGACGACATCGGAGCACGTGACGCCGGATGCGGCGTCGCACGCGGCGGCCGCCGAGGTGGCCTTGCTCACCGGAGCTCCGCCGAGCAACGGCACCCGCGCCGCAGCGAGGTTCAGGCTCGCAGCGCGAAACGGTGCGACCGCGCCGCGAGGTGACTCGACGGTGGCTGCGCTACCTCCGGCCGAGGAGAGGACGATCGGCCCCGAGGAACGGCGGCAACGGTGGCCGGCAGCAATGCCGAAGCGAGACCCCTGCGTGTCATGTGCTCGTCTGCTCCTCTCCTGATCGGCTCGACTCGGTCAAGCGCGCGGGCCTGCGGCGGCGACTGCCGGCCCTGCTTCCTCAGCGAATCCCTCGAAGTTCTCGCTGAACAAGCGCGCAAGCTCGCGTGCGCGAACATCGTAGACGTCGGCGTCGCGCCAGGTCGTCCGCGGATCGAGAAGCGACGGCTCGACGCCGGGGACGCGCACGGGAACCTCGAACCCGAAGACCTCGTCGACGCGGTAGTCCACCTCGTCGAGCTGGCCGGCAAGTGCGGCATGAAGCAGTCGGCGAGTCGCCTGGATCGGCATCCGGTGACCCTCGCCGTACGGGCCACCCGTCCAGCCGGTGTTCACGAGCCAGACGGTGGCGCCGTGCCGATCGAGCTTCTCGCCGAGCAACCGGGCGTAGACCGCGGGCGGCTGCGGCAGGAACGGCGCACCGAAGCACGTCGAGAACGTCGGCTGGGGCTCCTGGACGCCGATCTCGGTGCCCGCGAGCTTGGCGGTGAAGCCGGAGAGGAAGTAGAAGAGCGCCTGGTCGCGGCTCAGCCGGGCGATCGGCGGCAGGATCCCGAACGCGTCTGCGGTGAGCATCACGACCGCGGTCGGATGACCCGCCATGCTTCGTCCTGACGGCATTCGAGATCCGCTCGAGCTTGTACGCCGCGCGCGTGTTCTCGGTCTTCGAGTCGTCGTCGAGGTCGACCACGCCGCGCTCGTCGACGGCGACGTTCTCGAGCACGGTGCCGTAGGTCCTCGTCGTCTGGAAGATCTCCGGCTCTGCCTCGGCCGAGAGGCGGATCACCTTGGCGTAGCAGCCGCCTTCGATGTTGAAGACGCCGTTCGCGCCCCACCCGTGCTCGTCGTCGCCGATCAGCGAGCGGGACGGGTCGGCGGACAGGGTCGTCTTACCGGTGCCCGAGAGGCCGAAGAACACCGCGACCTTGCCGTCCTCGCCGACGTTCGCAGAGCAGTGCATCGGCAGGACGCCTTCGAGCGGAAGGCGGTCGTTCATCACCGTGAAGATCGCCTTCTTGATCTCGCCCGCGTAGAACGTGCCGCCGATCAGCACCTCTCCCTGCGTCGGATGGAGGGCGACGAACGTGCCGGTGCGGGTGCCGTCGGCCTCCGGGTCGGCCTCGACCTCCGGCGCATGGAGCACGAGCACATCGGGCACGAACGACCGGAGCTCCGAGGCGGCCGGCGTGATGAACATCGTCTTCGCGAAGAGCGCGTGATAGGGGCTGCCGGTGATGACCCGGACGCCGATGCGGTGGGATGGGTCGGCGCCGGCGAAGGCATCGACGATGTACAGCGGGTCGCGTCCGTCGAGGTGCTCGACGACCTTCGCGCGCAGGCCGTGAAACCTGTCCTCGGGCAGCGGGTGGTTGATCTCGCCCCACCAGATGCGATCCAGCGAACCGGGCTCCTCGACGACGAACTTGTCCTTCGGCGAGCGTCCCGTGAACGTGCCGGTGTCGACGACCAGCGCGCCACCGTGGGCCAGGGCGCCGTCACCACTCTTCAGCGCAGCCGTGTAGAGCTGAGCCGTCGTCGGGCTCCAGACGATGGTGCCGACGGGGTCGAGGCCGTGTGCTTCGAGGCCAGCGGTGACCCGGGTCGGTGTCGTCGTCATGTCAGCGCCTCCAGGACGGTGGAATCGGTTCGCGGCCGAGCCGCGCGCGAGAAGCATTCCCGCAAACGCTTCATGTTAGCCCTCGCGGACGACCGGATCACGTCCCGGTAACGGCGCGGTCAGGCGATGCCGGCCACGGTCTCGCGTGATTCCGGGTCGACGTCGGCATCACGGGCCACGAGCAGGGCGTAGCGGCCGCCGGCTGCGAGGAGCTCCTCGTGCCGTCCGGTCTCGGCGACGCGGCCCTTGTCGAGCACCACGATCTGATCCGCGTCCCGCACCGTCGAGAGGCGATGCGCGATCGCGATCGTCGTCCGGCCTTCCGCCAGGCGCTCGAGTGCCTCCTGGACGAGTCGCTCGGTCTGGGTGTCGAGGGCAGAGGTCGCCTCGTCCAACACCAGGATCGGCGGGTTCCGCAGGACGGTTCGCGCGATCGCCATCCGCTGCTTCTCGCCGCCGGAGAAGCGATAGCCGCGCTCACCGACCACCGTCTCGTAGCCGTCGGGCAGCGATGCGATCAGCTCGTGGATCTGCGCCGCGCGGGCCGCCTCCTCGACCTCCTCGTCGGTGGCGTCGGGCTTCGCGAAGCGAAGGTTCTCCCGCACGGTCGAGTGGAAGAGATACGTCTCCTGCGAGACGACGCCGACCGCCGCCGCGAGCGACTCGAACGTCAGGTCGCGAACGTCGATGCCGTCGATCGAGACCGTGCCCTCGGTCGCGTCGTAGAGGCGCGCGACGAGGTAGCCACACGTCGTCTTCCCGGAGCCGGTCTCGCCCACGAGCGCCGTCTTCGTGCCGGCCGGCACCGAGAACGAGACGTCCTTCAGCGTCCAGGCGTCGTCGTCGTAACGGAAGCAGACGCGGTCGAAGGCGACGTCTCCCCGCGGACGCTCGAGCGTTCGCGTGCCCTCGACGATGTCGATCGGCTGATCGAGGTAGTCGAAGATGCGGTCGAACAGCGCCAGCGAGCTCTGCACCTCGATCTGGACGCCGAGCAGGCCGCCGATCGGGAAGAACAACCGGGTCTGCAGGGTCGTGAACGCCACGAGCGTCCCGATGTCGACCGCGTTGCCGCGCGACTGCGACCAGCCCGCGAACCAGTAGACGAGTGCCGGCATCACGGCGAACGTCATCTGGATCGCGGCCATCATCCAGCGGCCTGTCATCCTGCTTCGCACCTCGAGATCGGCCAGGCGCCGCGACTCGTCGGAGAACCGCGTCGCGAGGTCGTCGGAGCGCCCCATCGTCTTGCCGAGCAGGATCCCCGAGACCGAGAGCGACTCCTGCACGATCGAGGAGACATCGGAGAGCGAGATCTGGCGCTCGGCCGTCACCTTCTTGCGCTGGTCGCCGACCCGCTTCGTGAGCCAGACGAACAGTGGCAGCAGGATCAGGGCGAACAGGGCGAGCCGCCAGTCGAGCAGGAACATGGCAACGACGGTCGCGATCACGGTGGTCACGTTGGAGAGCACCGAGGTTGCGGTCGAGGTTACGACGGTGTCGATGCCGCCGATGTCGTTCGCGATCCGGCTCTGCACGTCGCCCGTGCGGGTGCGGGTGAAGAACGCCAGCGAGAGCCGCTGCAGATGCTGGTAGACGGCCGTGCGCAGGTCGTGCATCACCGCCTGACCGACCCGGTTCGAGAGCAGCGTCTGGTAGACGCCGATCGCGCCCGTGACGATCGAGATCGCGATCATCCCGGCGACGAGGGCTGTGAGCAGCCGCAGGTCGTTCTCGGGCAGTGCCGTGTTGATGATGTCCTTGAGCAGGAAGGCCGGGATCACGCCGAGCAGCGCCGAGAAGAAGATCAGCGTGAAGACGACGGCGAGTTGCGGCCGGTACGAGCGGAAGAGCGGGAAGATGCGGCGCAGGTTTGCCTTCCGCACGGCGGGGTCGGCCGGACGCTCGGGGCGTTCGGCTGGCGCTGCTCCAAAACGGCGACCTGGCACCTGTCTAGAGTGCCTGCCGCGGGGCGGCTCAGGCCGGGTGGGAGCTCATGTCGCTCGCCTACGTGCCGAGCGACTCGACTGCGGCCTGGAGGCGGTCGGTCAGCTCCCGCGCGAGCTCTGCGGTCGGCTCCGTTCGCTCGACCGCGATCGGCTCGCCGATCAGCGCCGCGAGTGGCGGGAACGCGATCCTGCCCCGACCGAACGCCTTCCGCGTGCCGAGCAGCCGCACCGGCAGCAGCGGCGCCCCCGTCGCGAGCGCCATCCGGGCCGCGCCACGGAGCCACGGGCCTTCGCGCCCCACGCCACCCTCCGGGAAGATGCCGACCACCTCGCCCGCCTCGAGCGCCTCGATCGCGGAGCTGATCGCGACGATGTCGCTGCGCCCACGGTGGATGGGGATCGCATCGACGGTGCCGAGCCACCAGCGAAGGCCCGGCACGGTCCACAGCTCGGCCTTCCCGAGGTAGCGCATCGGCCGCGGGATCACCGCCGCGAGCAGGAACGGGTCGAGCATCGAGTCGTGATTCCCGGCGACGACGAGCCCGCCCGCGGGCGGCACGTTCTCCTGCCCACGCACCTCGACGCGGTAGACGGCCCGCACCACCGGCGTCAGCGCGCGACGGTAGGCCTCGTAGCTCAACAGCCCGGACGCACGGACGGAAACGCGGGCAGCGCGTCGGTCGGCGGAGTGGCTGAGCACGATCTGCATGTCGGGCAACGACCGTAGCGCGAACCCCGCCTCGCGGTAGGACGAAGCATGTGCGCAGCGCCGAGCCCGGCGGGATGACCGCTATCGTCATCTCAACGGTGATTCGCGCCAGACCCAGCCACTGGATGATCGACCTTGTCTGAGGCAGTCGAGCTCGCCGGAAACGACGTCGCCGTCGCAACGGTTCGCGAGCACACGACGCGCGCGAGCCAGGTCGTGACGCTGCTCGCGATCGTGATCCCGCCGCTCGGCCTGATCATCGCCGCCGTCGGCCTGTGGGGCGTCGCGCTCTCGTGGGTCGACGTGGCCGTCTTCCTCACCCTCTACGTGCTGACCGGGCTCGGAACGACGGTCGGCTACCACCGCCTGTTCACGCATCGCAGCTTCGAGACGACGAAGACCGTCCGCGCCACCTTCGCGATCCTCGGCTCGATGACGATCCAGGGCCCGGTGACGCAGTGGGTGACCGACCACCGCAAGCACCACGCGCTGTCGGATCAGGACGGAGACCCGCACTCGCCGCACGCAGGCTTCGCTCCGAACGCCTGGGGTGCCTTGAAGGGGTTCTTCCACGCGCACATGGGCTGGCTCTTCCACCTCAAGGGCATGGAGCGCGGCGACCACTACGGCAAGGACCTCTACGACGACCGGCTGATCCGCGGCATCGACCGGATGTACTTCGTCTGGGTGACGCTGAGCTTCGCGTTGCCCTTCGCTGTGGGATACGCCGTCGGCGGCGCCAGCTGGAAGCTCGGGCTCGAGGTGCTCGTCTGGGGCGGCCTGATCCGGATCTTCGCCTACCAGCACGCGACGTTCTCGGTGAACTCGATCTGCCACATGTTCGGCCGCCGCAGCTACCGCTCGCGCGACGAGAGCCGCAACAACTGGGTCGTGGCCGCGCTGACGTTCGGCGAGGGCTGGCACAACAACCACCACGCGTTCCCCGCTTCGGCCCGGCACGGCCTCGATCGCCTTCAGCTCGACATCGCGTGGATCACGATCCGGACGCTCGAGAAGCTCGGCCTCGCCTGGAACGTGCACCTGCCGAGCGAGACGCAGCGCGCCCGCCGCCGGCTCGCCTAGCCTCTACAGGCTCTCGGCCTGGAAGCGGGCGAGGTGCTGCTCGACGCCGGCGACCCACGCGCCTGCGCGCGGGAAGCCGCTGGATCTTCCCCGACCGGCGCCGGACTGCAGCCCCATGGAGACCGCGGGGAATCAGCGTGTAGGTGCCCTCGATGCCGAGCGCCTGCGCGCGCTCGAAGCCCCGCTTCGAACTGGCGGCGCTGACCCCGGGGATCCCCGGCAGGTAGCGATCCCAGGAGCCGTGGAGCACGTCGAGGCGCTTCCCCCGGAGCCCGTCCAGCGACAGCCGCTCCGGGATCCACGGCGCGAGGCCGAGCACGCCGGTGACGTCCGACTGCGACGCGATCCCGATCGAGACGGCGCCGCCCATCGAGAACCCGACGAGGAGCGACGGGCGGGCAACGAGGTCGAGCGCGGCGCGCCCATCGGCCATGCACGAGTCGAGCGCGTTCCACGTCTTGAGCCGGTAGCGCACCTCGACGAAGGCCAGCTGCGGGAAGCGCGGGATCAGCTCGGTCGCGAGCAGCTCGCTGGTGGCGCTCCACGTGCCCGGCACCGCGCGAGCCGAGCCGCCGTTGAGGAGGATCACGGCGAGAGACGCACCCTCGTTCGCGAGCCGTGCATCGGCACCGCTGGAGAGTTGAACGATTCGGGTCATTGCGCAGTCAGGTTCACGGCGGGCGTGCACGATCTCGTCGCCGCGGCCACCGCGCGGGCCCGCTCACGATAGCCAGTCTCATTGCCGTGCAGGTGGTCACCGGCGAGCCAGTCGGGGTGTGCCTGAACCATCGCGGCCCATTCGACCAGCCGCAGGCGATGGTTCGCTGCGGCCGCCTGACGCAGGACGTCGTTGACCGCGTCGTCCGGCTTTCCGTTGCGCCAGATCGTCGCCCAGATCACGCACCGGTTCGGGCCGATCAGCTCGAGGACGCGCGCGACGTCGGCGCGGAAGCCGGGGACATCGGCGGGATCGTTCGTGCCGAGGCTGACGACGACGTACGAGGAGAGAGCCGGCCGACCGGCCTCGAGCTCCGCGATCCCCTCGTCGGTGGTACGGCCGACGAGGTCGTTGGCGACGATCTTCCAGTGCGGCAAGGCATCCGGCAGGTAGCGCTCGAGGCCGACGTTGAGGGAGTCGCCGACGAGCGTCGCCGTGCCCCGCGTCGCGACTGCCGAGGCCGGCGTGCTGCGATGACGCTCGACGAGAAGTGCGGCCAGGGCCGCAACCAGGAGAAGCGCCGCGAAGAAGAAGGTGGTGCGCATCGGGGAGGCAGGTGCGGGCGGGGAGCGAATCCGGCAGGGTGGGGACAATCGACCGGGAGAGAATCGACCGCTTCCTGACTTCGCCGGGCCTCTCCGAGTCTACCCGGCGTGCCTACGCATCGGACCTGGCCGATTTCGGCGGCTGGCTCGAGCGCACCGGGCGCAAGCTCGAGGACGTCGACGTGCAGGCGCTCGCGGAGTACACCACCGAGCTCGGCCGCGGCCGCCGAGGGCTTGCGCCCGCGACGATCGCCCGGCGACTCGCGGCCGTGCGGTCGTTCATCGGCTTCACGCTCGGCGCCGCCCGCGTGCCGGCGATCGCCCTGCCACCGAAACGGCGGCGGCGCCTACCCGATGCTCCGAAGCTCGCCGAGGTCGAGGCGATCCTCGCCACGGTCGAGGGCGACGGCGCGCTGGCCGTGCGCAACGCGGCGATCCTCGAGCTGACGTATTCCTGCGGCCTCCGCACCGCCGAGGTGGTCGGGCTCCGGCTCGCCGACGTGGACTTCGAGCAGGAGGCGGTGCACGTGCTCGGCAAGGGCGGCAAGGAGCGCATCGTCCCGCTCGGGGAACGGGCCGCGCACGCCGTCGCGACCTATCTCCGCGACGCTCGGCCCTCGCTTGCGCGCGGCGCGAACGACACGCTGTTCCTCTCCGTCCGCGGGCGGGCGCTCGACACCTCGGTCCTGCGCCGCCTGATGCGCAATCCCCACCGGCTCCGCCACGCCTACGCGACCCACCTGCTCGAAGGCGGTGCCGACCTGCGCACGATCCAGGAGCTGCTCGGGCACGCGTCGCTCTCGACGACCCAGGTCTACAGCCACGTCGACGCGCGGCGGCTGCGGCGGGTGTACGACAACAGCCATCCGCGGCTAGATCGGAGCGGAGCCAGGCTGAAGCCTGGCACCCGCGCTGTCGTAGCGCAGGAGGCACCGCCGGCACGCCGAATCGGGTCCAGCCGCATGACGATCCCCACCCCGCAGCCGGCCGACCCCGAGATAGAGCGCTATCTCCTCCTCCTCGCCGCGCAGCGCTCGCCGCGAACGGTCGACGCCTACCGCCGCGATCTCGCAGCGCTCGCCACGTTCCTCGACGCGCCCGCCTCGACCGCGACGACGGAGTCGCTCGAGGCCTGGGTGGCCTCGATGCGGGCCGCAGGCCTCGCTCCCTCGACGATCGCCCGGCGGATCGCGGCCGTCCGCTCGGCATTCCGCCACCAGGTCATGCTCGGCCGGCGCGCCGACAACCCGGCCGCCGAGGTCGCGACGCCGCGCCGGGTCCGCAAGCTGCCGCGCACGCTGTCCCCGTACGAGTCCGAGCGCCTGATCGAGGCGGCGAACGGGACGACGCCACGGGCGCTGCGCGACCGCGCACTCGTCGAGCTGATGTACGGCGCGGGCCTGCGGGTCTCGGAGACGGTGGGGCTGGCCCGGACCTCGGTCGACATCGACGCGCGCATCGTGCGGGTGATCGGCAAGGGCGACAAGGAGCGCATCGTCCCGCTCGGCCGGCCGGCGGCCGAGGCCGTTCGCCGCTACCTGGCGCTCGGCCGCCCGCACCTCGACCGCCGCTACCGGCCCGACCTGTTCCTGAACGCCCGCGGCGGCGCGCTGACCCGCGCAGGCGCGTTCCTGATCCTCCGCAAGCTGGCGGCGAAGGCAGGGCTCGAGCCCGAGCGCGTCCACCCGCACCTGTTGCGCCACTCGTTCGCAACCCATCTGCTCGAGGGCGGGGCCGATCTCCGCTCGGTGCAGGAGATGCTCGGCCACGCCGACCTCTCGACCACGGAGCGGTACACGCATATCTCCGATCGTCGGCGCCGCGAGACGTACTTCTCGGCCCACCCCCACGCCCGCCGGCCGGAGCCCGAGCCGGCCCGCGACGACACCGCTTCCTAGAGGCTTCGACGCGAGGTTTGGGTCCGGGCGACTCCTGCCGATAATGGGGAGATGGCACTCGACCCACAGCTCACCTCTGTCGTCGCCGTTGCAGCAGTCGGCTGGACGATGGTCGCCAGCGGCAAGACGAAGCGGATGCTGGAGACGAAGCGGCGCCGCCGCCGTTGCCCGTCGTGCGGCCGCACGATCGAAGGTCGCACCTGCGACCGCCACGGCTAGATCGACTAGCCGTCCGCCGATCCTTCGACGAGCGCGGTCGCCTCGGCGACCGTCTCCTCCGAGGCGCCGATCAGCGTGACGTGGCCGATCTTCCGGCCCGGCCGCGGTGCCTTGCCGTAGAGGTGGAGGTGCGCGCCCGGCAGCTCGAGGAGCTTCTCCGACGCGGGCGCACCGCCGATCAGGTTCAGCATCACCGCGGGGGCGACCGCGTCGGTCGACCCGAGCGGGAGGCCGAGGATCGCGCGCAGGTGATTCTCGAACTGGCTCGTGACCGCACCGTCGATCGTCCAGTGGCCCGTGTTGTGGACGCGCGGCGCAAACTCGTTGGCGAGCAGCCTGCCGTCGACCTCGAACAGCTCGAGGGCGAGCACGCCGACGTAGTCGAGCTCCTCGAGCAGCCGGCGGACGAGCTCCTCGGCCTCCGCCTGCGGTGCGGCGACGGCAGGCGACCGTGAGATGCGCAGGATGCCGTCGCGGTGCACGTTCTCGGCGAGCGGCCAGAAGCGGGTCTCGCCGTCCCGGCCGCGGACGGCGATGATCGACAGCTCGCGGTCGAAGGGCACGATCTCCTCGGCCAGCTCGTGCTCGCCGAGCTCCTCGTCGAGCGCCACCCGACGCTGGCCCTTCCCGTCGTAGCCGAGCCGCCGCGACTTGACGAGCGCCGGCAGCCCCGAGTCGGCCAGCGAGCCGAACCGGGCCGTCGGGATCCCGAGGCGCGCGAACAGCTGCTTCTCGACCAGCCGGTCCTGCCCCAGCTCGAGCGCCAGCGGCGGCGGCAAGGGCGCAACGGCGCGGGCCGCCTCGACCGGCACGTTCTCGAACTCGTACGTGACGACGGCCGCGCCGGCTGCGAGCTGACCGAGTGCCTCTGCATCGTCGTACGGCGCGACGACGAGCTCGCCAACCTCGCGCGCCGGCGCATCCGGCGAGGGATCGAGGAACCTGAACTCGAGCCCGAGCGGAAGGCCCGCGAGGCCGAGCATGCGCCCCAGCTGGCCGCCGCCGATGCAGGCGACGAGCGTCACCGGCACGCGACCTTGCGTTGATTCAACACAAGTCCTCACGCCGCGGGGTCGGGCGCGTCGAGCACGGACTGCGTCTGCGCGGCGCGGAACGCTGCCAGTCGCGCCCGGATGCCCTCGTCCGAGCGGGCCAGGATCGCCGCGGCGAGCAGCGCCGCGTTGACCGCGCCGGCCCGGCCGATCGCGAGCGTGCCGACCGGGATCCCGGCGGGCATCTGGACGATCGAGAGCAGCGAGTCCATCCCCTTCAGCGTCTTCGACTCGACCGGCACGCCGAGCACCGGCAGCGCGGTCTTGGCCGCGGCCATTCCGGGCAGGTGCGCTGCGCCGCCGGCCCCCGCGATCAGCACCTGCAGGCCGCGCTCCTCGGCGGCCGCGGCGTACTCGAAGAGCAGGTCGGGCGTGCGGTGAGCCGAGACCACGCGCTGCTCGAAGGGCACCTCGAGCGCGGCCAGCGTCTCGGCGGCGTGCTGCATGGTCTCCCAGTCGGAGCGGGATCCCATGATCAACCCGACGAGAGGCGTCTCGGCCACTAGCCTCTAACCTACTTCTGGTTCGACTTCTTGACGAGCAGGAGCGACACCGATCGGGCCGTCTTCCTCACCTCGGCGTCGGTCTCGTCGTCGTCCGCGATGCCGTCGAGGATCAGGATCGTCTCGCGCGCCGGTGTCCCGTTCTTGAAGCAGACGATCGCGAGGCGGCGCACCGCCACGTTGGGGTCGCGCGACGCGAGCTCGTGGAGCAGCGGCCGATACGCGTTGACGTCGCCGGGATGCGACCGCGAGAGCCCTTCGAGCGCGATCAGGGCGGAGCCTCGCACGGCCGGGCTCTCGTCCTCGAGCCCGCGGCGGAGCAGCTCGAGCTTCTGGCGGAAGCGGAACTGGGCGATCGCGCGGTAGGCGAGCGCGCGCACCCGGTAGTCGTTGCTCCGACAGGACGCCTCGATCTCGTCGGCCCATTCGGAGCGGAGCGTGGCGAGCTCGCGCTCCAGGCCACCCTTCGCGTACTCGTCCGCGAGCGCGGCGGCCTGCCCGAGATCCATCAGCCGCCCCCGAGCGAGCGCGGGCCGGGGCCGACGTAGACGGCGGACGGGCGCACGAGGCGGCCGAGCCGCTTCTGCTCGAGGATGTGCGCCGACCAGCCGGCGGTCCGGGAGCACGCGAACATGGCGGGGGCGAGGCTCGGCGGCACCGCGGCGACGTCGAGCACGACGGCCGACCAGAACTCGACGTTCGTCGCGAGGACGCGGTCGGGCTTGCGCCGGTGCAGCTCGGCGAGCGCGGCACGCTCGAGCTCCTCGGCGACGTCGAACCGCGGCGAGCCGAGATCCATCGCGGTTCCGCGGAGGAGCCGCGAGCGAGGGTCCTCGGCGCGGTAGACCCGGTGACCGAAGCCCATCAGGCGGCCGCCGCTGTCGAGCAGATCCGCTGACGTAGTCCTCGATCGAGTCGGCTCGCCGCCGCGCCGTCGAGCATCGGCAGGACGCGCGCCGGGGCGCCGCCGTGCAGCGGCCCGGAGAGCGCGCCGACGGCCGACGAGAGCGAAGCGGCGCAGTCCGCGCCGGTCGAGGCGACGACGCGCGCCGCGAAGGTGGAGGCGTTCAGCCCGTGCTCGGCCGTGCAGATCCAGTAGGTGTCGATCGCCTTGACGTGCTTCGGATCGGCTTCGCCGCGCCACTCGAGCAGGAACCGCGTTGCGGCGGTGGCTCCGCTCGCCACGAGCTCCGGGTCGACGGCGGTCGTCTCGCCGTCGGCGAGGCGGGCGGACTGCGCCACGACCGAGATCATCGTCGCCGAGAGCCGCGCGAGGTCGTCGCGCGCCTCCTCGTCGGAGATGTCGATCAGCTTGCCGAGACCCCACTCGCCGGAGAGGTGCGCGGTGACGGCCTGGAGATCGGCGGGCGCATCGCCGGTCAGGTCGCTCGCGATGTAGCGCTGCGCCGGTTCGAGCCCGGGCTTCGGCGCATCGTCGACGAGCAGGCCCCAGACCTCCTCGAACGGGACGCGGCCGACGAGATCCTCGATGTCGACGCCGCGGTAGCGGAGGGCGCCGCCGTCGCGGTCGGGCTCGGCAATTTCGGTTTCGAAGGCGACGACGCCCTCGAGGCCTGGCTTGAACTCGCTCACCGCTCTCCTCGCTGCTCGGCCGGTCGGTGCGGACGCTGCTCGGTGCGGACGCTACCGGACCGGTCAGCGTCGCCCGTTGGCCTATGCTCGTGCTCGGGCGACCGTCGCACGCTTCGATGCGACCGGCGCCGAGCGATCCAACCACCGGCGACACCGCAGGCGTACGCCGATGCGATCATCGAGAAGCTGGCCGGACCCAGGTGGTTCGGGCCGGAAAGGAACAGCGTGAACGGAAGAAAGAAGGTCACCGTCGTCGGTGCCGGGAACGTGGGCGCGACGTGCGCCCAGGAGCTGGCGCGGCGCGACTACGCCGACGTCGTCCTGCTCGACGTGAAGCCGAACTTCGCCGCCGGCAAGGCGCTCGACATCAACCAGGCCGGCTCGGTGCTCGGGTACGAGCCGACGGTCGTCGGCGTCGACGGGTCGGGCTACGCCGCCACGGCCGGCTCGGACGTCGTCGTGATCACCGCCGGCCTGCCGCGCAAGCCGGGCATGAGCCGCGACGACCTCGTCAAGACGAACGAGGCGATCGTCGCCGAGGTCACGCGGGAGATCGTGAAGCGGTCGAAGAAGGCCGTGCTCGTGATCGTCTCGAACCCGCTCGACGCGATGTGTCACGTAGCGAAAGCGGTGTCGGGGTTCCCGCGCGAGCGCGTCGTCGGCATGGCGGGCGTGCTCGACACGTCACGCTTCGAGTGCTTCATCGCGCAGGAGACGGGCCTCTCGGTCAAGGAGGTCACGGCCACGGTGCTCGGCGGCCACGGCGACCAGATGGTCCCGGTCGTCTCGGCGACCACCGTCGGCGGCATCCCGCTCGACCAGCTCGTGACGCGCTCCAAGATCAACAAGATGGTCGAGCGGACGAAGGTCGGCGGCGGCGAGCTCGTGAAGCTGCTCGGCACCTCGGCCTGGTACGCACCAGGCGCAGCCGCGGCGCAGATGGTCGACGCGATCTGCCTCGACGAGAAGCGCATCCTCCCCGCCACGGCCTTCCTCGAGGGCGAGTACGGGATCAAGGATCTCTACATGGGCGTTCCCGTCCGGCTCGGCGCCGGCGGCGCCGAGGAGGTCGTCAAGCTGAAGCTGACGGCGGCGGAGAAGAAGATGCTGAAGGTGTCCGAGGCAGCGGTGCGCGACGTCGTCTCGGTGCTGACGGTCGAGTAGCGACCGGGGTCAGGTCTCAGCGATTCACGCACGTCGGATGCGTGATACGTGAGACCTGACCCGCGCCTTTGCGCGACGTGAACAGTCCGTCCGGGTACGCTTCGCGCGCCATGGACCTCGGACTTCAGGGACGCAGCGCCATCGTGCTGGGCGCCTCGCAGGGCATGGGCCTGGCGATCGCCGAGGCGCTCACCGCCGAAGGGGCGAACGTGGCGATGTTCGCCCGTCGCGGCGACGTGGTCGAGCGCGAAGCGGCGCGGATCGGCGCGCTCGCCGTGCAGGGAGACCTGACCGAGGCCGCCGATCTCGAGCGGCTCGTAGCGGCCACCGTCGAGGCGTTCGGCGGCATCGACATCCTCGTCCTCAACGGCGGTGGCCCGCCTCCCGGCGCCGCCACGGCCGTCGACGCCGCCTCCGTCGTGGCGGCGGTCGAGCTCCTGCTCGTCCCGCACGTCCGGCTCGTCACGCTCTGCCTCCCCCACCTCCGGACGAGCGGCCGCGGCCGCATCATCGCGATCGAGTCGACGTCGGTGAAGGAGCCGATCGCGAACCTGGCGCTCTCGAACGCCGTGCGGCCCGGGCGTCGTCGGCTGGCTGAAGACGCTGGCCCGAGAGATCGGGCCGGACGGCATCACGGTGAACACGATCGCGCCCGGCCGGATCGACACCGAGCGGCTCCGGGCGATCTACGGGCCCGAAGGCCCCTCCGCCGAGCTGCTCGCCCAGATTCCCGCCCGCCGCGTCGGAACCCCGGCCGAGATCGCGGCGACCGTCTGCTTCCTCGCCTCGAGCCAGGCCGCGTACGTCACGGGTGCGATCGTGCCGGTCGACGGCGGCCTCCTGAACGGGCTCTCCTAGGTGACCCGGTCACGCGTCACCGTGCTCCTCTGGAGCGTTGCAGCCGTGGCTGCCGTGGTCATCGGAATCGCCTGGTTCGGCCCCTCGCGTGACTACCTCTACGTTCCCAACAAGGCGACGCCGGTCGCCTCGAAGGTGACGGTGGAGGGCGAGAAGGTGCATGCGCCCGGGCCCGGAGCGCTGTACTTCGTCGACGTCTCGATCCGGCGCGCGACCTGGGCCGAGAAGCTCTTCGCGTTCGTGCGGCCGGACGGCTCGACGCTCGTCCCGCGTGACCAGGTGGTGCCGCCCGGTTCGTCGTTCGAGGCCCGGCACGAGGACGGGCTGCGCGAGATGGCGCGCTCCGAGAAGGTCGCGGCCGCCGTCGCGCTCAAGCAAGCAGGCTTCAAGGTGAAGACCACCAACAAGGGTGCGCTCGTCGAAGCGGTGGCCTCCGACGCTCCTGCGGCGACCAAGCTCGACGAGGGCGACGTGATCGTGGCCGCGCGCGGCAAGCCGATCCTCACCCCGGGCCAGCTCCGGGCCGCGTTCACCGGCGTCCATCCCGGCGACAACGTCGTGCTCCGCGTCCGGCGTAACGGCCAGCTCAAGACGGTGACGGTGCGAACGGTCGAGTCGCAGCGCGAGAAGGGCCGGGCGATCATCGGGATCATCGTCGCCCAGGCCGCCGACATCAAGCTGCCGATCAAGGTCGACATCAACCTCGGCCAGGTCGGGGGGCCGTCGGCCGGCCTTCCGTTTGCACTCGACGTGCTCCAGGAGCTCGGCACGAACGTCGACCGTGGCCTCAAGGTCGTCGCGACGGGAGAGATGGAGCTGGACGGCACGGTCGGCCCGATCGGCGGCGTGAAGCAGAAGACGTACGGCGCACGCGAGGCCGGCGCGGACGTGTTCCTCGTCCCGGCTGGGGATAACGCAGCCGAGGCACGCCGCTATGCAGGGAACCTTCGCATCATCCCGGTCGTGAGTTTTCAACAGGCGTTGTCCGCCCTGCGTACGCTTCCCTCGAATTAGTCAATTTGCAGGACGTTTTCGCCGCCGAGGACAACAGACGCTAATTGCGGGACTTTCCTGCCCGTGGCCCTTGCACCCGGGAGACATGGTGGCCACAATGCCCCCTGTCCCGAGGAGCCACAACCGTTTCACAAGGAACATTCTGCATGCCAGCTAAAGCATCCTGCAATGATTGCTATTTCCGCCGCGAGGGTCTCTGCGCGCTGCCAGGCGAAACCACGTGCCCGACGTTCCGCCCTGTCACGGCCGGCGGCCAGCTGCTGCCACCCCGCCAGCCGCGCCTCGTGCTGCGGCCCACCACCCCACTCGTGACGGCGCCGGCTGCGTAGAATCGCAGCGTGTCGACGCCACCCACGACGGAGGGGCCGGGCAAGAAGAGCCCCTGGACGCCCCGGCGGATCATCCTCGGCGTCATCGCGCTCTACGTGCTGATCGTCGTCCTCGCGAATCGCCATCCGGTCGACGTCAACTTCGTCTTCTTCAAGACGAGCGCCTCGCTCTTCGTCGTGCTGCTGCTCGCGATCGCGTTCGGCTTCGTCGTCGGCTGGCTGTTCGACGACATCCGCGACCGCCGCAAGCGTCGCACCAACCGCGCCGACTGAGCGCGACGCGGCGCTAGGTCAGCGGTCGTGGAAGACGGCCTCGATGTTGTTGCCGTCGGGGTCGGTCAGGAACGCGCCGTAGTAGCCCGGGTGGTACACGGGCCGCTCGCCGGGCTCGCCGTTCGAGGCGAATCCCGCCGCGATGCCCGCCTGGTGGAAGGCGGCGACCGTCTCCCGATCCGGCGCCGCGAAGGCGAGGTGGAGGTTCTCGGTCGGCGGCCCTTCGACGATCGAGAAGGTGGCGCCCGAGCCGCGGATCTGGGTGCGGCCGTCGTAGCGCTCGACGGTGTGATTGACGGCAGGGCAGACCGCCTCGTAGAACCGGGTCGCGTCCTCGAGCGAGCGGGTGCGGAGCCAGAGGTGGTCGATCACGCCCGGCTGCCGGCGCGGGCCGTTGTTCACCGCCTCGATGCTGTTGCCCGCCTGATCGAGGACGAAGGCGCCGTAGTAGTCCGGCCCGTAGGCGGGCCGTGGCCCGGGAGCGCCGTCGCTCTCGTAGCCCGCGTCGGTGAGCTCGCGCCACCAGGCGTCGACGGCCTCCCGTGAGGGCGCGTAGAAGCCGATGTGGAGCCGCCGCGTCACCGGCCGTGTCCTCGGTCGCCTCGCCGATCGCGAAATCGTCCCACTCGACGAAGCCGCCGCCCTCCGCGGGCTCGCCCGGATAGCCGAGCAGCTCGAGGGCGCGGCCGTAGAAGCGCTGCCCCTCCGCGAGGCTCGGGAGGCTGATCCCGACGTGGTCGATCATCGAGGCTATCCCCGGAGCCGTCCGCGGCTACAGCAGCGAGGCGAGGAGCGCGACGCCCTCGCGAATGCGCTCGGGCGACTCGTAGCTGAACGCGAGCCGCGCCGAGGAGCGGCCGGCCGAGGCGCCCGGGAAGAAGTCCGAGCCACGCACGAACGTCACCCCCGCCTCGGTCGCCTTCGTCAGCAGCGCGGCAGCATCGACGCTCTCGTCGAAGTCGAGCCAGAGGAAGTAGCCGCCCTCGGGCGAGCTCCAGCGCGTGCCGGCGGGCATCTCCGCCGCGAGCGCGGCGAGCATCGCGTCCTTGCGGGCCTTGAGCAGGCCGCGGACGCGATCGAGGTTGGGCTCGAACGCCCCGCGGTCGATGAGCTCGAAGACGGTGGCCTGGGGCAGCAGGCTCGGGCGAGATGTAGGTCGAGACGGCCTGGTCGTCGTAGGACGAGACGAGCGCCTGCGGGACGACGAAGTAGCCGATCCGCAGCCCGGGCGCCACCGTCTTCGAGAACGACGAGGTGAACGTGACCCGCTCGCCACCCTCGAGCTCGTGGATCGACGGGAGCGGCTCGCCGTCGTAGCGGACGCGGCCGTACGGGTCGTCCTCGAGAATCGGCAGGTCGTGCGCGGCGGCGATCTCGACGAGCCGCCGGCGGCGCTCGGTCCCGATCGTGCGGCCGGACGGGTTCTGGAAGGTCGGGATCGTGTAGAGGAACGACACCGGCCCGCCCTTCGCGAGCTCGGCCTCGAGCGCGTCGAGATCGAGCCCCTCGTCGTCCATCGCGAGCGGCACCACCTCGGCCCCGTCGCGCGCGAGGATCTTCAGCGGCCGGTCGTAGGTCGGCCCCTCGACGAGCACGCGCCCCGGCCGCACGGCGAGCTGCACGGCGGTGTAGAACACGAAGCCCTGCAGGCCGCCCGTGGTCAGGTAGACGCGGCCGGGCTCGACGCCGTGGCGCTCCGCGAGCACCTCACGCAGCGGGCCGTAGCCACCGCCCGTGCCGTAGGAGAGCACCGTGACCCCGTCCCGCTCGAGCACCGCGCGGGCACAGTCGGCGATCAGGGCCGGATCGAGGCATTCCGGGGCCGGCGCGCCGCGCGCAAACGAGATCGGTGCCATGTCAGGAGCCTACCCGGACGCTCCGTCGGAGCTGGATGAGAACCGCTTCCGGCGGCGAATCCGGAGCTACTGCTACGGTTATCCACAGGGAGTGGCGCTGTGCCGCCCCCGGGAGATCAGCTTCTTTCGACTCTAGGCTCGGATAACGCCGAGTTGGTGGTTCGAGGGTAGATGGTCTCGAATCACAATCAAGGAGTCGAAAAAATCTATGCCAGATTCAACCTTTGCCTCGATTGGGCTGAGCGCGGACATCGTCCGCGTGCTCACCGCCCAGGGAATCGAGTCACCCTTCCAGATCCAGACCCGTACGATCCCGGCCGCGCTCGCCGGCCACGACGTGCTCGCCAAGGCCCCGACGGGCTCCGGCAAGACGCTCGCCTTCGCGATCCCGATCGTCGAGAAGATGCAGCCCGGCGACGGACGCCCCGGCGCGCTCATCCTCGTCCCCACCCGCGAGCTCGCCGTGCAGGTGACCGAGGTCATCGCCGATCTCGGCAAGGTGCGCGGGCTCAAGGTCGCGTCCGTCTACGGCGGCGTGCCGATCCCGGCCCAGGCCGCGAAGGCCAAGGCCGCGCACGTTCTCGTCGCCACCCCGGGCCGCCTCCAGGACCTGATGGACCGGCGCCTGATCACGCTCGACGCGGTCACGATCCTCGTCCTCGACGAGGCCGACCGGATGCTCGACATGGGCTTCAAGCCGCAGGTCGACAAGATCCTGCGCCGCGTCTCGGACGACCGCCAGACGATGTTCTTCTCGGCCACGCTCGACGGAGCCGTCGGCGAGCTCGCCCGTGCGTACACGAACCAGCCGGTGCGGATCGAGGCCGAGCTGCCGAGCGAGCACAAGCCCGGCGAGATCGACCACCAGTTCGTCTCGGTCACGCCGGAGAACAAGGTCGACAAGCTCGTCGAGCTGCTCCAGGAGGAGCGCGGCCTCGCCCTCGTCTTCGTCCGCACCAAGCGCGGTGCCGACCGTCTCGCCCAGCGCCTCGAGCGCCATCAGGTGCGCGCGGTCGCGATGCACGGCGACAAGACGCAGGCCGCCCGCGAGAAGGCGCTCGCCCACTTCGAGGCCGGCAAGGTGACGACGCTGATCGCCACCGACGTCGCCGCCCGCGGGCTCGACCTCTCGGACATCACGCACGTGATCAACTTCGATCCGCCGGAGGACGAGAAGGCCTACACGCACCGCGTCGGCCGCACCGGCCGGGCCGGCCGCTCGGGGACGGGCGTCACGCTCGTGCTCCCCGACCAGCAGGCCGAGGTCAGCCGCGTCGCGCGCATGAACGGCCAGTCGGACGCGTGGGAGGAGACCGGCATGAAGTCGGCCGCTCCGAAGCTGCTCTACTCGGGCCGCAAGCGCGGCTCCAAGTGGGGCCCCACCCGCCCCCGCCGAAAGATCTGAGCGCGAGCGCCGCGGCGACAGGCTTCAGCCTGTCGACCGGGCTCGAATCGCTGCGCTGGAACCACCCCAGGCGGCCGGCTGCACAGCCGGTCGCCTATTCGTTTGCTGCCGCGCTGCGCGCGGATCCTGAAGCCGGGAACCTACGGTTCCCCGTGACCCCTCCCTCGGGAGGCGGCGACTTCTATCCAGTCCGCAGCACCACAGGCGGCCGGCTCAACGCCGGTCGCCTGTACTCGCTTTCTAGGCGGCTACTCGAAATACGTGTCGTCGTGCGAGTACGGCGGCACGCAGCAGCACAGCAGCCGTACCCCGTCCGAGCCGGCGCGCAGCTCGTGCCAGGCGCCCGGCGGGATCAGGATCGCGTCGCCCTCGCCCACCTCCCGCGTCTCGCCGTCGATCTCCATCGTGCCCGCCGCCGCCGATCAGCAGGTAGATCTCCTCGCTGAGCGCGTGGTAGTGCCGCATCGTCGACTGCCCGGGCTCGAGCGTCGCCTCGGCGAGCGACTGCGCCGGTGAGTGCAGGTACTCGCGGATCGTGGAGCCGTCCTTCGTCGTGAACGGCTCGAGCGTGCGGTAGCTGACGACGTCCATCAGCTCGCGGGCGATTCGCCCTCGGGCCTCGCAGGCTCGGCCGCGGCAGGCCGCAGGCGCGGCGCAGGCGGGTGCCGAGCGACCGGAGCAGCGCGGCAGCGGGAGCTGCCGCGACGGGAACCGCCTTCGACGCCTCGAGCTCGCGCTGAGGCGCCTCGGCAGGCTTGTCCTTCGGATCGAGGATCGAGCGGGGATCCATCTCCGTGACGGCGTCCTTCATCTCCTTCACGCCGCTGCCGAGCCGGCGGGCCATCCCCGGGGCGCCCTTCGCTCCGAAGAGGAGCACGAGGATGCCGGCGAGGATGAGGATCTCCCAGATGCCGAGGCCGAAGGGCACGCCGGGAATGTACCTGCGCCGGGGCCGTCAGCTAGTGGCTGACGAACTCCTTCAGCAGGACGATGCAGAGCCCGAACGACGCGTTGACGAGCACGACGGCGGTCGTCGCGAGCACGGACATCCGCTCCTTGCGCGCGAAGAGCAGCCCCCACCAGATGAGCGCGACGACGCCGTACCCGATCGCGATCCAGTACGCCGCCCGCGCCGAGATGAGGCCGAGCCCACCGGCGAGGAGCGCGATCGAGGGAACGACGGCGGCCTGCAGGAGCGGCCACTCGCCCGCGCGCGATCCGGCGCAGGCCCGCGCGCGAGAACCCCTCGTTGCTGTCGAGGCGCCAGGCCAGCGCGTGCGCGTAGACGTGCGCCAGCCAGAACACGAGCACCGTCACCTCGACGATCCCGAGCGAGCGCCAGATCTCGTCCGACCCATCCGCCGCCGCGACGACCGAGGTGACGAGGATGGTCCCGTAGATGCCGCCGGCGAGGTTGTCGCCGCGGTCGAACAGCGACGTGCGAAGTCGCATCACAGCTCGCGGTCGGCGTGCACGCGGCCGCGTCGCGGCCGCGCTCTCGAGCGCGGCGAAGTCGCGTTCGTTCTGCTCGGCGTAGGCCTCGCTGAAGGTGAGCACGGCCCGGTCGAAGACGGCGCGCCGGCCCAGGTAGCTCGCGATCGCGATCCGGTCGCCCGAGCGGGCATGGGCGTGGGCGAGGGTTGCCGAGCAGAGCTGCCCGTAGACGCTCAGCGCCGGCGGGTCCATCGCCTCGACCGCGATCGACCCCTTCCAGTCGCGCAGCTGGCGCACGTAGTAGTCGCGCTCCTGGCCGAAGACGCTCTCCGGGATGTGGAGCCAGCCGAGGAAGATGTCGCTCGAGGCCTGCATGATCCGCTGCCCCGCGACGACGCGCTCGCCGCGCGTTCTCGAACTCGCTCGCGCCGACGAACTCCTCCATCACCGAGCGCTGTGCCTCCTTGATCTGCAGGAACAGCGGGTCGCGCGTGTCCCTGCCGAGCAGCAGCGCCACCCAGGCGGCCGTCCCGACGCTGCCGACGCCGACCACCTTGCGCGCGGAATCGACCAGCTGGAACTGGTTGAGCAGGATCCGGCGCTCGTGCGGCAGCGTGAGGCTGTACTCGAGGAGAAGGCGCTCCCCGTCGGCCTTGAGGCGGTCGCGCTCCTCGCTCTCCGGGAAGTCGTCGAGCCGGACGATCAGCGGCGGATCGGAGACGATCCGCCGCTCGCCGTCGACCGTGCGCGAGAGCTTCGAGAACGCCTGCACGTTGTCGCGCTGGAACGCCTTCGCGACGGCCTTGTCGAGGCGCTTGCGCATCTTGCCGCCGACCTGCGAGCGCAGCTGCGGCATCAGCTTCTCGATCTCGAAGCGGGTGTACCAGACCTCGAGATTGCGCATCCCGGCGAACTCGCGCCATCCGCGTGCGGTAGGCGGCGACGGTCTCGAGGACGACCCGCTCCTGCTCCTCGACCGTGAAGCCGCTGCTGCGCGCGCAGATCAGCATGCTCACCGCGAGCCGCTTGACGTCCCACTCCCACGGCCCCGGCAGCGTCTCGTCGAAGTCGTTGATGTCGAAGACGAGCCGGCGCTCCGGCGAGGCGTAGAGGCCGAAGTTCGAGAGGTGGGCGTCGCCGCAGCACTGGACGATGAACCCCGTGCGCGGGGTCGGCGCCAGGTCGGCCGCCATGATCAGCGCTGCGCCGCGATAGAAGGTGAACGGCGAGGCGAGCATCCGCCCGTAGCGGATGGGGACGAGCTCGGGCACGCGCGTGTCGGCCTGCCGCTCCAGCAGCTCGACCGGGTCGAGCCGGTGCGCCGCCGGCTCGAAGGCGGCGTGGCTCGACCGCGGTACCTCGCGCCGCGCCGCCTTCCCGCGGGCGACGCGTTCCGAGACGCTCAGCTGCGGCAGGCCGGAGAAGTCGACCGCGGCGCATCGTGTCACCCCGCTGCTGACCGGTGTCCACGGGCGGCGGAGTCTCTAGCCTCGGGCGATCCCGGCGACGAGCTCGGCGGTCTCCGTCGGCGTCGTGCCGACCCGGATGCCCTTCGCCTCGAGCGCTGCCTTCTTGCCCTCGGCGGTGCCCGACGAGCCGGAGATGATCGCGCCCGCGTGCCCCATCGTCTTGCCGGGCGGCGCGGTGAATCCCGCGATGTAGGCGACGACGGGCTTCGTCAGCTCGGCCTCGATGAAGGCGGCCGCCTTCTCCTCCTCGTCGCCGCCGATCTCCCCCACCATGACGACGTACTCCGTCTCGGGATCGGCCTGGAACTTGGCGAGGATGTCGACGAAGGACGATCCGACGACGGGGTCGCCGCCGATGCCGACGATGGTCGAGTTGCCGAGGCCCATCTGGGTCAGCTCGTGGCCGATCTGGTAGGTGAGCGTGCCCGAGCGGGAGACGAGGCCGATGTTCCCGGCGGTGAAGATCTCGGCCGGGATGATGCCGACGTTGGCCTTGCCCGGCGACAGCGCTCCCGGGCAGTTCGGGCCGATCAGGGTGACACCGCGGCCCTGGACGTAGGAGTGGATCCGCAGCATGTCGTGCGCGGGAACTCCTTCGGTGATGCAGATCACCGTCGAGATGCCGGCATCGACTGCCTCGTAGATCGCGTCGGCCGCGAACGGCGCCGGCACGAAGATCATCGCGGTGTTGGCGCCCTGCTTCGCGACCGACTCGGCGACGGTGTGGAACACCGGCACGCCCTCGACGTCCTGGCCGCCCTTGCCGGGCGTCACGCCCGCGACGAGGTTGGTGCCGTAGGCGCGGTTGCGGAGGCCGTGGAACCGCCCCTCGGAGCCGGTCAGGCCCTGGACGACGAGCCGCGTGTCGTTGTCGACGATGATCGCCATCAGGCAGGCACCGCCTTCGACGGCTTCACGCAGCGGAGTGCGATTCGGTCGAGCGTGACGACGCTCTCTCCGGCCCGGTCGCCGAGCAGCGCGATCACGCGCTCGGCCTCCTCGCCCTCGCAGCCGCAGCGGTCGAGCCACGGCTGCAGCTCGATCGGCTTCTCGAAGTGACGCACCTCGGCGACGCGCAACCCGGCCGCCTCGGCGAAGGAGCGCCACTCCGCCTCGCTGTAGTTCCGCACGTGCGAGGGGTCGCGAAGCTTCTCGGCCTGCTCGACGTCCTCGCCCATGAATGCGTTGTCGACGATCAGCACCGCAGTCGAGGCGACGCGCGCCATCTCGACGACCGCCTGCTGCACGTCGTCGAAGTGATGCGCTGCGACGCGCGTGACGACGAGGTCGAAGCTGCCGTCGGCGAACGGCAGGTGCTCGGCCCGGCAGACGACGTCGGGCTGCATCCCGGGAGCGGGATCGCTGCTGACGACCTCGAGGCCCGCCTCGCGCAGGCGCCGTGCGACATGGCCGCCGCCGGTGGCGACGTCGAGGGCGGTGCGGGCGCCCTGCGCCCACTCGACGAGGAGGTCGAGATCCGGCCCCTCGCGGTGGGCGTCGCTCGTGCGGTACTGCTCGGCGCGCTCGCTCCAGACGTCGGTCATGCCGCCAGCTCCACGGCGAGCGTGGCCGCCTCGAGCATCGTCGGCGAGACGTGCAGGTTCGGGGGAGCGGCGTCGGCCAGGATCTGGCGGCCCTCGGCGGCGTTGGTGCCGTCGAGCCGGACGACGATCGGCAGCTCGAGCCCCATCTCCGAGAGCGCCTGCAGGATGCCGCGCGCGACCTCGTCGCAGCGCGTGATGCCGCCGAAGATGTTGAAGAAGATCGCCTTCACCTGCGGGTCGCGCGTGATCACCGAGAGCGCGTCGACGACGCCCTGGGCATCGCCGCCGCCGCCGAGGTCGCAGAAGTTGGCCGGCCGGCCGCCTGCGAAGGTGACGACGTCGACGGTCGACATCGTCAGCCCGGCGCCGTTGCCGCACACGCCGACCTCGCCGTCGAGCTTGACGTAGGTGACGTGCTTCGCGCGGGCGAGCGCCTCGAGCGGGTCGGCGGCGTCCTCGTCGCGCATCTCGGCGATATCCGGGTGGCGGTAGAGCGCGTTGTCGTCGACCGTGAACTTCGAGTCGAGCGCCTTGACGACGCCGTCGGGCGTCACGATCAGCGGGTTCACCTCGCAGAGCATGGCGTCGAAGCGCACGAATGCGTCGTAGAGCTGGCCGATGATCCTGGCGATCTGCTTCTGCTCCGATGGATCGGTGACGCCGGCGCCGTAGACGAGCTGCCTGGCCTGCCAGGGTTGAAGCCCTCGAGCGGGTCGATGTGGAGGCGGACGAGGGCATCGGGGTTCTCCTCGGCGACCTGCTCGATCTCGACGCCACCCTGCGTCGTGAACATGAACAGCGGCTGCTTGACGCCGCGATCGAACGTCAGCGAGAGGTAGTACTCCTTCGCGATATCGGACGCCTGCTCGACCCAGAGGCGCTTGACGACGTGGCCCTTGATGTCGAGCCCGATGATGTTCTTCGCGTGCTCCTCCGCCTCGTGCGCGTTGGCCGCGAGCTTGACGCCGCCTGCCTTGCCGCGGCCGCCGGTGAGCACCTGGGCCTTGACGACGACCGGGCCGCCGAGCACCTCGGCAGCCTGCCGCGCCTCGCCCGGCGTCGTCGCCAGGCGACCGTCGCTGACCGGGATCCCGACCCGCCGGAACAGCTCCTTGCCCTGGTATTCGTAGAGATCCATTCGGCTCCGAGCCTACCTACTCGTTTGTGCGAGCATCCGGTCGATGCGTCCGCGATCCCTGCCCCCTGCGTCGGCACTCCTCGCCCTCGTGCACCCGTCGCGCTCACCGGGTCGTGGGCAGGCAGTAGTTGGGCCGCGTGCCTCGGCGGGCAGCGGTCCAGGCCCCGCCCAGAGCGCGCAGAGCTCGGCTGGGTCGAGCCCTACCCGGCGAAGACGCCGGCACTCGTCTTCGGCGTCGCGTCGTTCACGGTCACGCCGACGGCTGGTCGGCCGGAGATCTCGGTCGAGAACACCTCCGACATCGGCTGGCGAGATGGTCGGCGATCCCAGGCTACGCGGCCGCAGCTCGCATTCGGCGTGATGTCTGTTCCCGAACGACGACCAGGAAGGAGCCGATCGGTGCGCAACCAGCGACCCGACCTGCCAGCGATCCGGCCGCCACCGGCTACACGCCGGCGCTCCCGGTCGTCGCTCAGAGTCGCGGATAGACTGGAGCGGCGGACATCGCCGCGCCCGGCGCACTCGCCGGCGGGTCTCTGGGTTCGGCATCTCCTTCGGGCCGTTCACGAGCGTCGGCGACCACCGGACGGCGCCTGTCGACACCGTGTCACGTGGTTCACCGGACCACGCCTACCAGCTCGAGAGAGGCCCGGGGTCTCGGCCCAGCCCGCGTGACCGCGTGAACAATCTCCGCGCGCGGTGCGCCGCTGGCTCTCTGCTCGTGATCCTCGCGGCAGCGCAGTTCGTGAGTGGTGCTCCACTCGAGCGCGATGACCGACACGATCTCGCGGTACACCGATCGATTCCGCCCGACCACCGGAGGCCGTTGCCGCGGTCCCGGCTTGAGCAGGCGCCGGCGCCGACGGTACGCTCGCGCGATGGACGCGATCGTCGTCGACGGCCTCGAGAAGACCTACGGGAAGGACACGCGCGCGCTCGACGGGATCCGGTTCTCGGTCCCCGAGGGCGAGGTCTTCGGGCTGCTCGGCCCGAACGGCGCCGGCAAGTCGACGACCGTCCGGATCCTCGCGACGCTGACCCGCGCCGACGCGGGGCGCGCCGACGGTGGCGGGGCACGATGTCGCAGCCGAGGCCGGCGCGGTGCGGCGCACGATCGGCTACGTGCCGCAGGCGTCGGGTGTCGACCGCGAGGCGACCGGCGGCGAGAACCTCCTCCTGCAGGGCCGACTGCAGGGCATGCGCGGGCCGGATCTCGAGCGCCGCGCCGCCGAGCTGCTCGAGACCTTCGGGCTGACGGCCAAGGCCGATGCTCTCGTCAAGACCTACTCCGGCGGGATGAAGCGCCGGCTCGACGTCGCGATGGGCCTCGTCCACCGGCCGCAGGTGCTGTTCCTCGACGAGCCGACGACGGGGCTCGACCCCGAGGCGCGCGCAGCGATGTGGGAGGAGCTCGAGCGCCTGGCGGCAGCCGAGCGGCTGACGATCCTCCTCACGACGCACTACCTCGAGGAGGCCGACCGGCTCGCACGGCGCGTCGCGATCGTGTCGCGCGGCAAGGTCGTCGTCGAGGGCACGCCGGAGGAGCTCAAGCGTGAGCTTCGCGGCGACGCCGTCACCGTCGAGCTCGACGGCGCCGACACCGGCCGCGCCGAGGCGGTCGCGCGCGGAATCGAGGGCGTCCACGACGTGACGCCGGACGGCCGGCGCCTCCACCTCCGCGTCGACCAGGGCGCGCAGGCGGTGCCGGTGATCCTGGCCGCACTCGACGCGGCCGGCGCAGGCGTGGCGGCGGTCACGGTCTCGAGGCCGTCGCTCGACGACGTCTATCTCCACCACACGGGCCGCGACTTCCGGGCGGACGACGGAGACCGCGAGTGAAGGTCGTCTCCCAGACGCTGTACCTCTGCGGCCGCGTGCTCCGCAATCTCTCGCGCCAGCCGATCTGGATCGTGGTGATGGTGGTGCAGCCGATGTTCTGGCTCCTGCTCTACAGCCAGCTCTTCCGGCGGATCACCGAGCTGCCCGGGTTCGGCACGACCTCGTACATCGACTACCTCACCCCCGGCGTCGCCATCATGACCGCGTTCTTCTCGGGCTCGTGGGCGGGGATGGGGATGATCGAGGATCTCGACCGCGGCGTCCTCGAGCGCTTCCTCGCGACTCCCGCCAGCCGGGGCGCGATCGTGTTCGGCCGCATTCTCGAGTCGGCGATCGTCGCCACGTTGCAGGCGCTGCTGATCCTGCTCACGGGCATCCTGCTCGGGGCGACGAACGGCGGCGCGGTCGGCTGGTTCGTGATCCTGCTGGCGTCGTTCCTGACCGCGGCAGGCTTCGCCGGGCTCTCCCACGGCATCGCGCTCCGGACGCGCCAGGAAGCGACGATGATCGCCGTGGCGCAGTTCATCGGCCTGCCGCTCCTCTTCTTCTCCTCGCTCCTGATCGCGCGCGCCTTGATCCCGTCGTGGATGCAGGACCTCTCGCTCCTGAACCCGGTCGAGTGGGCGGTGCGCTCGGCGCGGGGCGAGGCGCTGCCCGGCACCGACTGGGGCGAGATGGGCGCCTTCCTGCTCCTCCTCGCGGCCTTCGTCGGCCTGACGACATCGTTCGCGACCTGGAGCTTCCGCTCCTACCAGCGGACCCTCTGACCCGATGATCGTCGCCCTCGGCGATCGCGACACGGGGTATCTGACGCACCGCGAGATCGACGCTGCGCTGGGACTGTTCCCGGCCGAGGCTCGTGCGGATTGGGTCGCGACCGACAGCCCGGCAGCCCGGTCGCTCGACGACGCGGACGGCATCTGGCTGCTTCCCGGCACGCCCTACCGTGATGCCGAGGCTGCGTTCGCCGCTGTCCGCCACTGCCTTCAGACCGGGACACCGTTTCTCGGCACCTGCGGCGGGTTCCAGCACGCGCTCGTCGAGCTCGCGCGCAGCCGGGCCGGAATTGCGGGAGCCGCCCACGAGGAGAGCGATCCGGATGCCGTCGATCCAGTCGTCAGCCGGCTCGCCTGCAGCCTGGTCGGCGAGGTGCGGCTCGTGACTCCGATCCCCGGCACGCGCTTCGCGGCGATCTGCGGCACCGAGCCGTTCGAGGGCTACCACTACTGCAGCTTCGGGCTCGATCCCGCGTACGTGGAGCCGCTCGAGCGGGCAGGTGTCGTCGTCGGCGCGACCGCTCCGGATGCAGGAGTCGAGGCGATCGAGCTGCCCGAGCATCCCTTCTTCCTCGCGACGGCGTTCCAGCCCCAGGTGGGTGCCGGCGCGCGCGGCCGGCTCGGCCCGCTGCTCGAGGCATTCGTCGCAGCGGCAGCCGCGCACTAGCTGTCAGCCGGCGCTTGTCACCCCGGCCGCCGACTCCAGTGACGCAACCCACTCGACCGTGGGCTCCGGCTCCGCGCCGCAGCTCGCGGGGATGAGCGGCCCGGGACGCTGCTCGACGCGAACGGTGAGGTCGCCCGCCGGCGTCGCGAAGGTGACCCGGTCGTCGTCGTGGGCGACGAGCCGGAGGTCGCCGATCCCGTCCGCACCCGTGAGCGACCGGACTGCGATCTCAGCAGCCTGCACCTGGGGCGCGTAGATCGTCCGGCCCCGATAGAGGTCGAGCGGGATCCGGCCCGCCGTCACGAGGCCGACGACGTCGGCCGCGCGTTCGAGGGGGATCCGTCCGAGCTGGATCCCGTACGGGAGCACGACGACGTTGGGCGCGAAGCGGTGGCCGCCGAGGTGCGAGGACTGCCAGAGATGGGTCGGCAACAGCTGCGCGTTCAGCGCCTCGAAGAGCGGCAGGCCGAGCCGGGCGCAGCACGCGTCGCGGCGTCCGTGGGCGCAGACGAGAACGATCGGCCCCGCGACGTCGTCGCCCGCCTCGAGATCGGTGGCTGGAAGGTCAGCGAGCGATCCGATCTCCTGGCGGGTCGCCGAGCCGCCCGATTCCTCCGAGCGGGCGCGGATGATCGTGACCCGACCACGCCGCTCGGGCCGGCGGACGAGCAGCACCTTGCCGGAGAATGCGGCGAGCGCAGCCTGGACGTCGGCGGCGAGACCGCTGTCGACGACCGCGTCCCTCCCCCATGCCCCCCGCGCCTCGACGAGCAGCCAGCTCGACGCGACCGTGGCGGTGCCCGCGAGCGGCTCGCCGCCGGCGAGCGACGAGGCAGCGCAGGTCACCGTTCCGGCGGTGCTCGTCACGCGGGCAGGCGGTCGGCGAGAAGCCGGGCAAGTGCCGGGTCGATCCCGAGCTCCGCTGCAAACGCCTGGTACTCGCCGTAGGCCTTCGCCGTGTCGCGGCCGGGGCGCGCGGTGGCGCGCAAGAGGATGTTCTTCGGCGTGTGCTCGAGCTCGATGAACTCGACCACCTGCACGTCGTAGCCGACGGCGCCCAGAAGCTGGGCCCGCGCGGCGTCCGTCACCTCGGCGGCAAACCGCTCACGGAGGGTGCCGTGGCGGAGCAGCGGATCGAGCGCCGGGCGCGCGAGCTGGGAGAGCAGCTCGTGCTGGCAGCACGGCACGGCGAGAATCACCGGGGCACCGGCCCGAACGGCGCGGTCGAGGGCGTCGTCGGTTGCCGTATCGCAGGCATGGAGGCTGACGACGAGGTCGACACCCTCGAGCGCCGCGTACCCGGCGATGTCGCCCACCTCGAACCGGAGGCCGTCGGCGCCGAGCGTGCGGGCGAGCGCCTCGCAGTGATCCACCACATCAGTCTTGAGGTCGAGACCGACGATCTCGACCTCGCGCTGATGGACGACCGTGAGCAGATAGTGGAGCGCGAAGGTCAGGTACGACTTGCCGGAGCCGAAGTCGACGACGCGGATCGGGCCTTCGGCCGGGAGAGCGGGGAGCACGTCCTCGACGAGCTCGAGAAACCGGTTCACCTGCCGGAACTTGTCGTAGCGCTGCGCCCGCACCTTGCCCGCGGCGGTCATCACACCGAGCTCGACGAGGAAGGGCACCGGCACCCCCTCGGGCAGCACCCGCTGCTTGACGCGGTCGTGCCCGAGCGTCACCGTCGGACGCGTCGGCGGCCGGCGCAGGATCTTGGCCTCGCTCCCGCTCCCGCCCGCGAGCACCTGCCAATCGGCGTCGGTCGACTGCAGCACGCCCTGCCGGAACTCGCCGTCGAGCAGCTGCACGAGGCGGTCGGCGGCAGCGTCCGGAAGCAGGTTCTCGTCGCTCGTGCGGCTCCCCTGGTGCGTCGTGAAGCGGTACCGCAACGCGCCCCCGACCGTCACCGGTGCAACGGTGACGCGGGAGGGGCGGGACGGGTCGCTCCGCCGCGGCCGGCTCAGGCTGGCCCCCGTGAGCGTCCCCTCGCCGACGAGCCGGCGGACGAGCCCCTCGACATCGTGCGCTTCGCCGCTCATCCGGAGGCGACGACGCAGATCAGCTGACCGCTCGCGATCGCCTGCCCGGCGCTCACATCGAGGTCGGTCACGATGCCGTCGTAGGGCGCGGCGATCTCGTTCTCCATCTTCATCGCCTCGATGACGCAGATCACCTGGCCGGCGGAGACGGTGTCGCCCTCTGCGACGAGGATCTTCAGCAGCGTGCCCTGCATGGGGCTCGTGACCGCGCCCGAGCCGGCGGCGCCTCCGGCGGCGCTCCGCTCACGGCGCCGGCGCCCGAGCGCCGCCCACGGCGGCTCCGTGGTGTGGAGCCGGACGTCGAACGACCGCCCGTCGACCTCGACCGCAACGACGCGCTCACGTGTCTGCATGCCGTCCGGCCCTCCGACTAACGTTGTTGTCCGATGAGAGAACGAATCCGTCATCTCCTCCGCTCGCTGGGCGAGCTCCTCGGACTCCACGAGCCCGTGGCAGGTCTCGCCCGCGATGAAGCATGGCTCGGACAGCAGCGCCGCGTGGAACCCGAGCAGCGTCGGCGGACCCTCGATCCGGAACTCGGCGAGCGCACGGAGCATCCTCCGCCGCGCAGTCTCACGGTTGGTGTCGTGGACGATCAGCTTCGCGATCATCGGGTCGTACAGGCCCGAGATCTCGTCTCCCGCCCGGACACCCGAGTCGACACGTACCCCCGGCCCCGACGGCTCCTCGTACGCGGTGATCAGGCCGGGCGCGGGCAGGAATCCCTTGCCGACGTCCTCGGCGTTGATGCGGCACTCGATCGCGTGCCCGCGCAGCCTGACGTCCTCCTGCCGCACCGAGATCGGCTCGCCCTGGGCGATGAGGATCTGCTCCCGCACGAGATCGAGGCCGGTGACGAGCTCCGTCACCGTGTGCTCGACCTGGATCCGGGTGTTCATCTCCATGAAGAAGTAGTCGCCCGCCGCCGTCAGCAGCCCCTCGATCGTTCCGGCGGAGCGGTAATCCGCCGCCCGCGCAGCGTTGACGGCGATCTCGCCGATGCGCTCGCGCAACGCCTCGTCGACGGCGGGAGACGGCGTCTCCTCGATGAGCTTCTGATGGCGGCGCTGGATCGTGCAGTCCCGCTCGCCGAGGAAGAGCACGTTCCCGTGGTCGTCGGCGAGGATCTGTGCCTCGACGTGTCTCGGGCCTTCGAGGTAGCGCTCGACGTAGACGGCGTCGTCGGCGAAGAACTTCAGCCCCTGGCGCTGCGCAGCCTCGAATGCAGCCGCGGCCCCGGACGCCTCGGACACGAGCTCCATGCCCTTGCCGCCCCCGCCGGCGGCTGCCTTGATGATCAGCGGGTAGCCGATCTCCTCGCCGATCTCGAGCACGCCCTCGACGGTGCGGACCGGGTCGGTGGCGCCGGGAATGATCGGAACTCCGGCTGCCTTCATGGCGCTGCGGGCCTCCGTCTTCGATCCCATCAGCTCGATCGCGGCGGGCGGCGGGCCGATCCACGTCAGCCCGGCCTCCTCCACGTTGCGGGCGAAGGCAGCGTTCTCGGCGAGGAACCCGTAGCCCGGGTGGACGGCCTCCGCGCCGGCGCGAAGCGCCGTCTCGACGATCACGTCGGCGAGCAGATAGCTCTCGTCGGCCGGGCCAGGCCCGATCCGATACGCCTCGTCGGCGACCTGGGCGTGAAGTCGCCCGCGGTCAGCATCCGAGTACACGGCGACGGTTCCGATGCCCAGCTCGCGGAGCGTCCGGAAGATCCTGACGGCGATCTCGCCACGGTTCGCAACGAGCACTTTGGTGAATGGAGCCATGTTCTCCGCGTATTCTCCCCGAAGGATGACCGTCCCCGATCAGTTGACGCTCGCGCGAGCTCTGGCGGTCCCCGTTGTGGTCGTCCTCTTCGCCTGGAATTTTCCCAACCACGACTACTGGGCGACGGCGGTCTTCGTGGTCGCGATGTCCACCGATCAGATCGACGGCTGGCTTGCCCGCCGCTGGAACCAGACCTCGGCATTCGGATCGCTGCTCGACCCGATCGCCGACAAGGTGCTCGTGATGGCCGCGCTGGTGATGCTGATCGCGGAGGGCGTGGCACCGGCGTGGATGGTCGCGGCGATCGTGGCACGGGAGTTCCTCGTCTCCGGGCTCCGCCTCGCCGCGATCGAGCGCGGCATCGTCATCGCAGCGCGTGACCTCGGGAAGCTGAAGACGTGGGCACAGGCGATCGCGGTCGCCGTCGGCGGCATGGCCGCTGCCGGCGCCTGGAGCAGCGACGTCGCCTGGTGGGTGCTCCTCGTCGCGGTCGTGCTGACCTGGATCTCTGGGCTCGACTACGCGCGGGTGGCGCCGCGCGTGCTGCGCGCCGGCAGCGCCTAGACGGATCCGGGAGCGTCGGGCCCGGAAGCCCGGCGTCGACCCGCGCCGGTCTCCGCGCGACCGACCGCCGTCTCGTGCTCGCGCGCTGCGATACCGGGCTCGACGGCCTCGTGCACTCCGGCGCGCCACCAGGCACTCGTGTTCCCGGCCGGCCGCACGTCGTCGGCGAGGCCCGCCCGCTCGATCGCGGCCTCTGCGGCCAGGAACGCCGGATCGTCAGGGCCGAGCTCCGGGACGAGCTCGATCTCCATCTAGACCAGCTCCTCGATCCGGTCGACGAGCGATGCGAGGACGGCGAATGTCTGCTCGACGGGCTCGGGCGATCGCAGGTCGACGCCTGCCCGCCGGAGCGCGTCGAGCGGGTAGAGCGAGTCGCCTGCAGACAGGAACTCCAGGTACCGGGCGGCGGCATCTTCGTTGCCGTCCAGCACCCCGCGGGCGAGCGCGTGGGCGCCGGAGATCCCGGTCGCGTATTGGTACACGTAGAACGGCTCGTAGAGGTGGCCGAACTCGGCCCAGGTGATCCCGACGCGCGCGCGATCGACCTCGACGTCCGGGCCGTAGCCCTCGGTGAAGAGGTCGGCCATGCGGTCGCCGAGGAGCTCGGCGGTCAGCCCTTCGCCTCGCGCAACCCGCTCGTGAAGCTCGCGCTCGAGCCGGGCGAGCGTGGGCATGATGAAGAAGTAGCGGCGGAAGTTCGCCACCGCCTCCTCCAGCACGGCGAGCTGCAGCGCCGGATCGGCAACGGTCTCGAGCATGTAGGCGCGGAGCATCGCCTGGTGGAAGTTCGACGCAACCTCTGCCGCGAACATCGTGTAGTGCCTATAGACCTGCGGCTGCGATTGCCAGGTGAGGTACGAGTGCATCGAATGGCCGAGCTCGTGCGCGAGCGTGCCGAGGCTCACGGCCGTCCCGTCGAAGCTCATCACGATGAACGGCGCCGTTCCCGGCGACCCGGCGGAGAACGCGCCGCCCATCTTCCCTGCGGTCGGGTACACGTCGACCCAGCGCTCCTCGAGGCAGCCGCGCCTGACGGTGTCGGCGTACGTCTCCCCGAGCGGTTCGAGCGAAGCGCAGATCCACTCGACGCACTGCTCGTACTCGAGCTCCGGCGAGGACGCCCCGAGCGGCGCCGCGAGGTCGTACGGTGCGATCCGTTCGACGCCGTGGATCCTCTGCTGCAACCGCCAGTAGCGGTGCCAGGTGGGCAGATTCGCCTCGAAGGTCGCGATCAGGTTGTCGAAGACCTCCACCGGGACGTTCGACCGGGAGAGCGACGCCGCGAGCGGCGACTCGTACCGGCGGACGCGCGCCTCGAACACCGCCTGCTTGATCGTGCCGGAGAGGTTCGCCGCCAGCGAGTTGCGCACTCCCAGGTAGCCGTCCGCATAGCTCTCCCAGGCGCTCTGCCGCAACGTCCGGTCGGCGCTCGCGAGCAGCATGTCGATCGAGCCCTGGGTCACCTCGACCTGCGTCCCGTCCTCCGACACGGCGGGTGCGAACACCACATCGCTGTCGGTGAGGGCGCTGTAGACACCGAACGGCCCGGCGAAGACATCGGATACGAGACCGAGTACCTCCTCGACCTCGCCGGAG
>CAVVWG010000003.1:0-51696 GCA_963751875.1 uncultured Thermoleophilia bacterium | reverse complement strand
CGCGTGGTCGGCGTTCGCAAGCCGGTTTGCCTCCGAGCGCATCTCCGCGATCACGCTCCGCTCCTCGAGCGCGAGCACGGCGTCGACGACACCGGCGGCGAGCAGGTAGCCCTCGATCTCCTCCCATCCCTTCGCGTAGGCGCGCGCGTAGGCATCGCGCTCGCTGACCTTCAGCCGAACCTCCTCGGCCGAGGCGACGCTTCGCAGGAATGACGCTCCGGCCGGCGTCGGCGTCCGCACCTCGAGGTGCGGCGACCGCGGACCGGTGAGCGAGCCGCTGCCGAGGAACGCGCCCCGCAGGTACGCGCCGCGGCAGCACGAGCGGGCCACGACGCGTCCCGGCGGGCGGTCGAGCGGCAGGTGGTCGTCCCCGAGCACCCCCGCCTCGGCGAGCACGCCGAGCGCGGTCTCCGAGCCGTCGACGTGGAGCTGGTAGCGCGTTGCGCGATCGAAGGATTGGGCGGTGTAGGTGCGGATCTCCGCCGGGACGCGCAGCTCGGCGAGGAGCGCGAACGCGCGACGAACGGCCGCCGATGACGCGAGGTCGAGGTGGAACGAGACGGAGCCGCGGCCGCGGAGGTGCACGGCGCCGGCGGTGTGGAACAGCGCGGAGATCTCCGCCAGCCGATCGCAGCGCCGCGTCGGCGCGATCGCCGCCAGCTCGGCCCTGACGTCGTCGACGAGCCTCGAAGCGCTCACAGGTGCACGCCCTCGAGCGCGAGCAGCCGCCGCTTCAGCCCGAGCCCGGCGGAGCCGTACCCGCCGATGCCGTTCGCCGCGACGATGCGGTGGCAGGGGATGATCAGCGAGAAGCGGTTGTCGGCGCAGAACGAGCCGGCGGCCCGCGCCGCTCCCGGGCGGCCGGCGAGAACGGCGAGCTCGCCGTAGGAGACGACCTCGCCCCAGGGGATCGCTCGGGCCGCCGCGGCGAACTCCTGCTGCAGCGGCGTCGCCCAGTCGAGCTCGAGCGGAACGTCGTCGTAGGACGTCGGCACGCCGGCGAGGTGCTCCGCGAACCGCCGGCACAGATCCGGCACGAAGGTGGCACGATCGCGTGACGCCTTGGCCGGTAGCGTTCGCGCTGGGCGCCTCGCTCCCCCATTGGGGGAAACCAAGGATGGCGCGTCGAGTCGGGCTGGTCCGGCGTCCTCGCGGCGGCTGCCCAGCCCAGGCGCCGCCACTCCGCTCGAGCCGGCCCGTCGGCCGCGACCCCCACGAGCAGCACCGCAACGTCGTCGCCACGCTCGGCCGCCGCCTCGTGCTCGCGCCGGAGGCTCTCCGAGGCCAGCTCGTGCTGGATCACGACGCCGTCGCGAACCCACACCTCGCCGACGCCCCAGCCGGGCACGTCATAGGGGTGTCGCGTCACGCGCACGCCATCGAGAATACAATCGCCGCTGTGAGCGCCCCCGGCATCTTCCGTCCGCCCGCGGCGGTCAACGAGCCGATCAAGAGCTACGCACCCGGGTCGCCCGAGCGGGCGGAGCTCCAGAAGCGGCTCGCGGCGATGTCCGCCGAGCGCGTCCACATCCCGATGGTGATCGGCGGCGAGCGGGTCGAGACGGGGACCACGTTCGAGGCCGTGATGCCGCACAAGCGCACGCACGTGCTCGCCGACGTCGAGAAGGGCGGCGCGGCCGAGGTCGAGCGCGCGATCGCCGCAGCCCGCGCCGCGCACCCCGCCTGGTCGCGCACCCCGTGGCACGAGCGGGTGGCGGTGTTCCTCCGCGCGGCCGAGCTCATCTCCGGCCCGTGGCGGTCGACGATCAACGCCGCGACGATGCTCAACCAGTCGAAGACGGCCTACCAGGCCGAGATCGACGCCGCCTGCGAGACGATCGACTTCCTCCGCTTCAACGCCGACTACCTCGTGCGGATCTACGAGGAGCAGCCGGTCTCGTCCGCGGGCGTCTGGAACCGGATGGAGTACCGCGCGCTCGAGGGCTTCGTGTTCGCGATCAGCCCCTTCAACTTCACCGCGATCGGCGCCAACCTGACCACGTCGCCTGCGCTGATGGGCAACACCGTCGTCTGGAAGCCCGCCTCGACCCAGGCGCTCTCGGCCTGGATCACGATGCGCGTCCTCGAGGAGGCCGGCCTGCCGCCGGGCGTGATCAACCTCGTCTTCGGCCCCGGTGCCGAGATGGGCGCGGCCGCGCTCGCGAGCCCCGAGCTCGCCGGCGTCCACTTCACGGGCTCGACCGGCGTCTTCCACTCGATCTGGCGGACGGTCGGCAACGACATCGACCGCTACCGGAACTACCCGCGCATCGTCGGCGAGACCGGCGGCAAGGACTTCATTCTCGCGCATCCTTCTGCAGATCCCGGCGCCGTCGCGGCGGCCATCGTCCGCGGCTCGTTCGAGTACCAGGGCCAGAAGTGCTCGGCCTCATCGCGCCTCTACATCCCGTCGAACATCTGGGGCGAGGTGCGCGAGACGCTCGTCAGCGAGGTCGGCAGCATCGGCGTCGGCGACGTCAGCGACTTCACCAACTTCATGGGCGCCGTGATCGACGAGTCGTCGTTCAACACCCAGCGCGACGCGATCGCCGAGGCGAAGGACGCCGGCGCCGACATCGTCGTCGGCGGCGGTGTCGACGACAGCGAGGGCTGGTTCGTCGAGCCGACGGTGATCGAGACGAACGACCCCGGTTTCCGGCTGCTGCGCGACGAGCTGTTCGGTCCCGTCGTGACGGCGTTCGTCTACGACGAGTCGAAGTGGCACGACACGCTCGACCTCGTCGACTCGACGAGCGCGTACGCCCTCACCGGCGCCGTCTTCTCGGGTGACCGGTACGCGATCGACGAGGCGCACGAGGCGCTGCGCTACGCGGCAGGCAACTTCTACGTCAACGACAAGCCGACCGGTGCCGTCGTCGGCCAGCAGCCCTTCGGCGGGGCCCGCGCCTCGGGCACGAACGACAAGGCGGGCTCGATGTGGAACCTGATCCGCTGGGTGAGCCCGCGCACGATCAAGGAGACGCTCGTGCCGCCGACGGACTACCGCTACCCGTTCCTCCAGCCGGACGAATGATCCGGCGGGCGCCCGGGCTCGCTCTCGCGGGTGCCGGGGTTGCCGTCTCTCTGGGCGCCCATCGAGCGCTCCCGGCGCTGCCGCCGCTCGTCCTCTGCGTCGCGCTCGGCATCCTCGTCGCCAACGTCGGCCACGTGCCTGCGGCGGCAGTTCCCGGCCTGAGGACCGCGGCAGGTCCGGTGCTCAAGCTCGGGGTCGTCCTGCTCGGCCTCGACCTCGTGTTCCCGGACATCCTCGCGCTCGGCTTCAAGGCGCTGCTGGTCGTCGTGGCCGTCGTCGGGATCACGTTCTTCGGCACGCGCTGGGCAGGCCGGCGCCTCGGCATCTCGGACGACCTCTCGCTGCTCGTCGCGACGGGCTTCTCGATCTGCGGCGTGTCGGCGATCGCGGCGGCGAACGGCGTCATCGACGCCGACGAGGACGAGGTCGCGTTCTCCGTCGCCCTCGTGACGCTGTGCGGAACGCTCGCGATCGTCGTGCTGCCGCCTCTGCGCGGCCCCCTCGGGCTCGACGACGAGCAGTTCGGAGCGTGGGTCGGAGCCAGCGTCCACGATGTGGCGCAGGTGGTCGCGACCTCGTCGACCGCAGGGAGCATCGCGCTCGCGACGGCGATCGTCGTCAAGCTCACGCGCGTGATGCTGCTCGCCCCGCTGATCGCAGGGATCGCCGTCGGGCACCGCCGAGGCGGCGCGCCGGCGACAGAAGGCGCGGCAGGCGACCGGCCGCCGATCGTGCCGCCCTTCATCGTCGCCTTCGTCGCGATGGTCGCGCTCGCGAGCCTCGGCGTCATCCCCGACCACGTCCTCGTGCGGATCGACGATCTCCGCACCGTCCTGCTGGGCATGGCGCTGTTCGCGCTCGGCACCCGCGTCAACGTCGGCCGGCTGCGTCAGATCGGCGCGCGACCCCTCGTGCTCGGGCTCGCCTCGTGGCTCCTGATCGCCGTGGTGGCGTACGCCGGCGTGCGGCTCGCCTGGGCCTAGCGGCTGACCTCAACGCCGCAGCAGCGGCAGCACGCGCTCGCAGATGAGCCGCACGCCCGTCGCGCGTCGTCCGGCCCTGAGGGGTCCCGAGCTCGACGCGGTCGGCTCCCGCCTCCCAGAGCGCGATCACCTGCGCAGCCACCTCCTCGGGCGTTCCCGCGATCGTGAAGCGATCGAGCGGCGGCTCCTGGCCGGGTCGCAGCTCGAGCGTCGGGTCGAGACCGGCGACGACGTCGAGGTACGGCGCCACCGCCGCCCGCGCCCGCTCACGCGCCCACGTCGCCGTCCTCGTCGACCACCGTCACGCAGCCGACGACGATGCGCATCGCCGGCTGAACCGGCCCAGCCCCGCACGACGGGCACGAGCTCGGGGTTCGCCGAGCCGCCGATCTTGAGCTCGGCGGCGACGGTGCCTGCCCAGGCCGCGGTGCGCTCGCCCCAGGTCCCGATCAGCAGCGGCACCGAGGGCCGCAGCGCGCTCGTAGGCGAGGGCCGTCCCCGGCGCGAGCGTGAACCGCTCGCCCGCGACCCCGCTCGTGTCGCCGGCAAGCAGCTTCTGGACGATCTCGACCGCTTCCCGCAGTGCCACCAGAGGCCGCTCGCTCCGTCGAGCCCGAGCCGGTCGAGCCAGGCGCCCTTGACGAGCCCGAGGTAGGCGCGGCCGCCGGAGGCGAGATCGAGCATCGCCGTCTGACCGGCGATCTCGTAGGGATGCAGCGTGAACGGGTTCAGGGCGGCAGGGCCGAGCCGGACGCGCTCGGTCACCCGGGCCATCAGCAGCAGCGGCCCGATCGCCGGCTGGTAGAGCAGGTCGTGGAAGACCGAGACGACGTCGATGCCCGCTGCCTCCGCCTCTCGCGCGATCGCCTCGTAGTCGGCAGGCAGCTGATCGCCGAGCAGGCCGAGGCCGATCTCCCGGGCTATGTGAGCTCCTCCGTCACGAGTGAGCGCTCGGCGAGGCGCTCGATCCGCATCACGAGCCCCTCCTCGGGATCCGGGCAGCAGACGAGGTTGTCCTGCTCGAGCCAGTCCTCCTCGGGCAGCCGGCGCATCTTGGCCGGCAGCAGCGGCAGCACGGCCTGGATCGCGAACAGGCAGAAGTGCTTGCCCGTCGGGGATTCGCACCCGGCTCGACTCGGTCACCTCGAAGTAGTCGCCGACGGCGAGACCGCAGACGGAACGCCCCTCGATTCGCTCGACCGTCACCCGCAGGTCGTGGAGCTGCATCTCGGTCATGATTGTCTTCTACCGCAACGGGATACGGTGAGCGAGTGCGGAGTGTCCTCGACGCGATTGCCGCTTTCTGGGACTACCTTGCCTCGGTGCGGCCGCTGCCGCTCGCGATCGCGATCGGCTGCCACATCGCGAAGACGATGTGCACGAGTCGCGCGTGGCGCAACGTGCTCGCGGCGGCCTACCCCAAGGAGCGGGTCAGCTGGCCCGCGATCTACGCGGCCTACATCGCGGGCGTCGGCGTCAACGCGATCTTCCCCGCCCGGGCCGGCGACGTCGTCCGGCTGACGATGGCGCACCGGGCCGTCAAGGGGGCCACGTATACGACGCTCGTCAGCTCGAGCCTCGTGCTCGCGATCGTCGACTCGGCCTGCGCGATCGCCCTCTTCGCCTGGGCCCTGACGCAGGGCGTGTTCCCGAGCTTCGACGCGCTCCCATCGCTGCCGAGCTTCGATTTCGCCTGGTTCCTCGACCACCCGCAGGTCTCGCAGATCCTGCTCGTGATCGCCGTCTTCGGCCTCATCGCGCTCGCGATCTGGATCCGGAGCAACGTCGAGGAGTTCCGCAGCCACGTCGGCCAGGCGTTCACCATCCTCCGCACCCCGGCCCGGTGGCTGCGCACGGTGGTCGTCTGGCAGCTCGCGGACTGGACGCTCCGCCTCACCACGATCTGGTTCATGCTCGCTGCCTTCGGGATCAATCAATCGCTCCGCAATGTGCTGCTCGTCCAGGCCTCGCAGAGCCTCGCCACCCTCGTGCCCGTCAGCCCCGGCGGCGTCGGGACGGAGCAGGCGTTCCTCGTCTACACGCTCCGCGGCCAGGCTCCCCGCTCGGCGCTGCTCGCCTTCAGCGTCGGCATGAGGCTGACGCTCACGGCCGTCAACGTCGTGCTCGGGTTCACCGCGATCCTGCTCACGTTCCGGACGGTTCGCTTCCGCAAGGCCACGGCCGGAGCGGACCAGCCCGCCCCGTAGCGGCCTCAGGACGTCGCAGGCCCGCCGGTGCGATGGAGCTGGCCGTACACCGACCGCGCCGTCTTCGCCGGCAGCCCCGGGACCGCCTCGAGCTGCTCCTGCGACGCGGCGAGGAAGCGGTCGGCCGAGCCGAAGTGCTGCAGGATCGCCCGGCGCCGCGCCGGGCCGATGCCGTCGAGCGTGTCGAAGATCGACTCGAACGCCCGCGTGTCGCGCTTCTGCCGGTGGAACGTGATCGCGAACCGGTGCGCCTCGTCCCGGATCCGCTGGAGCAGCTGCAGCCCCGGGTCGTGGCGGTCGAGCAGGATCGGCCGCGACCGCCCCGGCACGAACACCTCCTCCTCGCGCTTCGCGAGCGCGATCACGGCGACCCGCGGCAGCCCTGCCGTCGCCTGCATCGCCTCGAGCGCCGCAGCCAGCTGTCCCTTGCCGCCGTCGATGACAACGAGGTTCGGGACGGTCGCGAAGCTCTCGTCGTACCGGCCGGCGTCCCCGGCATCGCGCAGCCGCGCGAAGCGCCGGGCGATCACCTGCCCCATCGACGCGAAGTCGTCCTGGCCGTCGAGCCCTCTCACCGTGAACGACCGGTAGTGCGCCTTCTTCGGCTGGGCGTCGACGAACACCGCCATCGAGGCGACGATGTCGCGGCCCTGCAGGTTCGAGATGTCGAAGCACTCGATCCGGACGGGCAGGCTCTCGAGGTTGAGCGACTCCCGCAGGCTCTCGAGCGCCTCGATCCGGCGCAGCCGCTTCTGCTCCGCGGCGGTCGTCTCGTGCGTGAGCGCCAGCTCCGCGTTCTCGGCGGCGAGCTCGGCGAGACGCTTCTTCTCGCCGCGAGCAGGCGCCCTCACCTCGACCGCCGCTCCGCGGAGCTCCGAGAGGAAGCCGGCGAGGCCCTCGGTGTCGGTCAGGTCGGAGGGGACGATCAGCTGCGGCGGCACGCTCGGGGCAGCGGTGTAGTACTCGAGGCAGAAGCCCTCGAGGATCGTCTGGCGGTCCTGCCCCTCGACGTTCTCGAGGTGAAAGGCGTAGCGGTCGATCAGGCGGCCGTCACGGAGCGGGAACAGCTGCACCGCCGCGCGGTCGCCGTCGACGGCGAGGCCGATCACGTCGATCGTGCCGACCGCCCTCCGGTCGGCGCCCTGGCGCTGGGCGAGGCTCTCGATCGCGTGGAGCCGGTTGCGGTAGCGGGTCGCGTCCTCGAACCGCTCCTCCGCCGACGCCTCGCGCATCCTCGCCTCGAGCGAGCGGACGATCGTGCGCGTGTCACCGGAGAGGAAGTCGATCACGCCGTCGATCTGCTCGCGGTAGGCCTCCTTCGAGATGGCGCCGATGCAGGGCGCGGTGCAGCGCTCGATGTGGAAGTCGAGACAGGGAATGCCGGAGTGGCGGCCCGGCTTCGGCCCCTCACAGGGCCGGAACTGGAAGACCCGGTTGAGCACGTCGAGCGTCTCGCGCACCTTCTTCGCGTTGGCGTACGGGCCGAAGTAGACGGTGCCGCGCCGGTGGCGCTCGCGCGTGAACATCACCCGCGGATACTCGTCGGCCACCGTGACCGCGATGTACGGGAACGACTTGTCGTCGCGGAGGCGCACGTTGAACGGCGGCCGGTGGCGCTTGACGAGGTTCTGCTCCAGGTGCAGCGCCTCGGCCTCGGATGAGGTGACGATGACCTCGATCCGCGCCACCCGCGCCACCATGCGGCCGATCCCAGGGCGGCCGTCGCCGCCGTTGAAGTAGCTGCGCACGCGCGGCCGCAGCGACTTCGCCTTGCCCACGTAGAGGACGTCGTCGCTCTCGTCGCGAAAGAGGTACACGCCCGGGCTGCGCGGAAGCGCAGCCAATTGCTCGCGAACCTGATCCAGCACGCAGCTAGCGTATCCGCCGCATGTTGACCCGCCTTGTGCCCATCATCGCCGCGCTCGCCTTCGCTCCAGTCCGCGCTGGCAGGTGGCCCGACGATGCAGTTCGGTGCCGCCGAGGACGTCGTCCGCACCCCCGACCTCCCCGCCGCCAAGGCGAAGATGACGCTGCTCCGGCTGGCCGGCTTCACGTCCGTTCGGGTCACCTCGCAGTGGCAGGGCACCGAGGCCGCGCCGAGCGAGACCGAGCTCACCGTCCTGCGCAACGTCGCCGGCGCCGCGCAGCTCTCCGCCGTCCGCGTCTACCTCTCGATCTATCCGACGGGGTCGCGCGTGACGCCGCTGACTCCCGAGGCACGGGAGCTGTTCGCCGCCTACGTGACGAGCCTCAAGCAGCAGCTGCCGTCGATCAAGGACGTGATCATCGGCAACGAGCCGAACATCAACCGCTTCTGGCTGCCGCAGTTCAACCCGAACGGCACCGACGCCGCCGCACCGGCGTACACGGCGCTCCTGGCACGGTCCTACGACGCCGTCAAGGTGGTCGACCCGGCGACGCGCGTCTGGGGCGGCGCGCTCGCGCCGCGGGGCATCGACCGCCCCGGCACCGGGCGCGACACGCACTCGCCGGTCGCGTTCCTCAAGGACATGGGCATCGCCTACCGGGCGAGCGGGCGCACTCAGCCGATCATGGACGGGCTCGCGTTCCATCCGTACGCCGACACGTCGGGCCAGTCGCCGGACACCCCCCACCCCAACTCGACCACGATCGGCCTCGCCGACTACGACCGCCTGATGCGAACGCTCGCGACTGCGTTCGACAACTCACCCCAGGCCGGCTCGCTGCTGCCGATCATCTACGACGAGTTCGGGGTCGAGTCGAAGATCCCGGCGGGCAAGGCGTCGCTCTACACGGGCTCCGAGCCGGCGACGACGAGGCCGGTCGACGAGATCACCCAGGGCGCGTACTACGCGAAGGCGCTCCAGCTCGCGTTCTGCCAGCCGAACGTGACGGGAATCTTCGTCTTCCACACCCAGGACGAGCCCGGCCTCGCGAACTGGCAGTCGGGCCTCTACTACGCGGACGGGACGCCGAAGTCGAGCATCTATGCCGTCCGTGACGCGCTCGGCCGCGCCCGCGGCGGCTCGATCGCGCGCTGCGAGGGGCTCGGGCTCGACGTGACGCCGACGAAGGTGAGCTTCCCCACCCAGGCTGCGCTCGCGACGCGGCGCCCGCGACCGTTCGCTTCACCTGCTCGCTCGACTGCATCTGGGAGCTGCGCGTCTCGAGCGCCGCCACGGGAGCGACCCGCTTCCGGATGGTCGGCTACGGCCGCGCCACGCGGGCGATCGTCGTCTCGCTGAAGGGACGCAAGCTCGGCACCGGCCAGGTGCGCTTCTCGATCACGCTCACCCACCCGCTGAACCCGGGCGCGCCCGCAGACGCGCGAGAGCAGCACGCTCAGCCTCCGCTAGCGCTGCCACGTACCATGCAGGCGTGAGCGAGAAGCCGGGATACGAGCGCATCGAGGGCGTCCAGGTCGGGCAGTACGTCTCGTACCGCTTCTTCAAGATCGACCCTGCGTGGCGCCGGCTGCCGGTCGAGGAGCGCGAGGCGGGCAAGGACGCGTTCGCCGAGGTGGTCGAGGACTGGGCCGGCCGGATGGAGGGCCTGCGGGCCTACAACGTCTCGGGCATCCGTCCCGAGGCCGACTTCTTCCTCTGGCAGATCACGGAGCGCTACGACGACCTGCTCGAGCTCGGCGCCGCCCTCAACGGCACGCCGCTCGCGGGCTGGCTGACGACGCCGTACTCCTACCTCGCGACGACGAAGCCGTCGGTCTACACCGACAAGAAGCGCGTCCGCCAGGGCAAGGTGATCCCCCGCGACGCGCCGTATCTCGTCGTCTACCCGTTCGTGAAGCTCCGGCCCTGGTACGCCCTCAGCTTCGAGGAGCGCGCCGCGGCGATGCGCGAGCACGCCGAGGTCGGCGGCAAGTTCGTCACCGTCACGAACCACACGACCTACTCGGTCGGCATCGACGACCAGGAGTTCATGCCGGCGTTCGAGTGCGAGGAGCCCGCCGACTTCATGCACCTGATGCTGACGCTGCGCGAGACCGAGGCGTCCAAGTGGACGGAGCGGGACACGCCGATCTTCGTCGGCGCGCGCACGTCGATCCGCTCGGCGCTCGCCGCGCTCGACGGTGCGGCCGTCGGCGTCACAGCGAGCTAGGCGCGTGCCCAAGACGATCGTCTGCTTCGGCGATTCGAACACGTGGGGCTACGTCCCCGGCTCTGACGGTGAGCGGTTCGGACGCGACGTGCGCTGGCCGGCGCTCCTGGCGACGGCGCTCGACGGTGAGGCAGAGGTCATCGCCGAGGGGCTGAACGGCCGCACCGCCACGATCGAGAGCCCGGTCGAGGAAGGCCGCAACGGCCTTCCCTATCTCGTGCCGTGCCTGCGCTCGCACGCCCCGGTCGACCTGCTCGTCATCTACCTCGGCACGAACGACGCGTCCTGGCTCGAGCCGATGCTCGTCGCCCGCTCGGTCGGGCGACTCGTCAAGGTGGCCCGCGCCGCGGAGGCCGGGCCAGAGCGGCGGAAGCCCCGACATCCTCGTCGTCTGCCCGCCACCGTTCCTCGGCTTCGAGCTCGCACCCTCGTTCCGCGAGGTGTGCGCGCAGCTCGGCTGCGAGCTGCTCGACCTCGACGGCATGGCGCGCGCTACAGCGACCTCGACGGCATCCATCTCGACGAGACCGGCCATCGGGCCGTCGCGGCGGCCGTCGAGGAGCGCGTTCAGGCCGCTTCTCGGTCTATGACACGCGAACGGGATAGCGCAGATGCGTGACGCCGACGCCGTTGACGACGCGTCGGGCTCCCGAGGGCGGCCGGTGTGTCGGCGAGGTCGTCGAACAGCCGCACGCCCCCACCTAGCAGCACGGCAGCGAGATCGACGTTGAGCTCGTCGAGCAGGCCGAGGTTGAGGAGCTGCTGGATCGTTTCGGCCCCGTGCACGGCAACGGCCTTCGGGCCGGCGGCCGCCTTCGCCTGGGCAACAGCGCTTTCGATGCCCTCGGTGACGAAATGGACGGTCGAGCCGGGCCGCGGCCAGCCGTCGGGCACGGTGTGGGTCACGACGAAGGCGGGCACATCCCACGCGTGCTGGCCGCCCCAGCCGCCGGCGACCTCGAATGTGCGCCGGCCGGTGAGGAAGGCGCCGACCTCGGCCATCAAGCCCCGCAGGTGCTCGGCGCTCGGCGGCGAGACGCGGAACGTGAAGTCGGGTGTCGGGATCGCCATCGGCACCTCGACGTCGCCCGAGAAGTACCAGTCGAACACTTCGGCAACGCCGTCGTTCGCGTCGGCGACGTAGCCGTCGAGGGACATCGACATGAGGCCTACCAGCTTGGTCATCGTGCAGCTCCTTTCGTTCGCATGCGCGCACTCTCCGCCTTCGCAGGCGCGGATAGTGGTTCAGACGGCAGAGCTTCCCGGAAGTCATCGGTGCCCATCGAGCAGGCGTGGACTGCTCGCCCGCTAGGCGGCGTAGGTGTGCTCGTCGCGCCAGGTGCGCACGATCGCCCAGACGCTGCATGCGAGCACGGCGAAGAACGCGAGCGCGTCGGCGCCCATCGGCGAGAGCCCGATCGCCGCGCCGATGTCGACGACGCCGAGCCCGATCGCGCCGTAGAACACCCGGCGGGAGCGGTCCGACCACGCCTCGAGATCGCCGCGCCGCTCGCGCCAGACGAGGAAGAGGAAGAACGCGACTGCGAGCATGAACGCTATCCCGAGCAGACCGCCGATCGCCGCCAGCACCGGCTCGAGCGACAGCACCACCACCGCGAGCGCGATCAGGGCCACGATGCCGAGCCCCCGCACCATCCTGTTCTCGTAGAGGCGCCTCACGACCCTGTCATGGTGCCACGAACGCCGAGGGCGGCGGCGACGAGTGCCGAGCAGGCGAACCAGAGCAACCGCCGGCGAGGGTCGGCCGGGGCGTAGAACCACGGCGAGAGCACGACGCCGAGGGCGACGCCGCCGTAGACGTAGTGCAGGTGGTCGATCGCGCGGTAGCCGCCCGAGAGCAGCAGCAGCCCGAGGGCGGCCTGCGCGACGAGCAGCGTCTGCGGCAGCGCGAGCAGGTGGATCGTGGCGCCGCCGACCTCCTTGCCGCGGCGATAGGAGACGAGCCCGACGACACCGGCGAGCAGGCACCCGGCGATGACGATGTAGGCGAGGTAGCGGTGGGCTTCGACCACCCGGCGAGCCTATCGGCCGGCGTCGTCCCCGTCGCGGAGTGCGTCCGTCGTCACGGCCCCGTTGAACCGTTCCTCCTGCAGCTCCCGGAAGATGAAGCAGCCGCGATGGCCGAGGCGGCAGAGGACTGACGGGAACGCCCGTCGCACGCTCCAGGCCCGCGGATACGCTCGGGGTGCCTCGCACTCACCTGGAGCGACAACCACCTCGCCGTCACGTGCCTCGACACTCCTCTCGCGCACGCCACCGACGGCCAGACGAACGGAGAAGGCAAGGCGGCGCCGGACTTTTCGTTGACCTCGGATGCGGGCGAGACGGTGTCGCTCTCGTCGCTGAAGGGCAAGCCCGTCGTGCTGTACTTCTATCCCAAGGACGACACGCCCGGATGCACGAAGCAGGCGTGCGGGATCCGCGATGCCTGGGGCGAGTTCGAGCGCAGCGGCGCAGTCGTGCTCGGCGTCAGCCCCGACGACGAGGCGTCGCACGTCAAGTTCAAGCAGAAGTTCGATCTCCCCTTCACGCTGCTCGCCGACCCCGACCACGCCACCGCGGACGACTACGGCGTCTGGGTCGAGAAGTCGATGTACGGCAAGAAGTACATGGGCGTCGAGCGGTCGACGTTCGTGATCGCCGCCGACGGCACGCTCGCCAAGGTGATGCGGAAGGTCAAGCCCGACACCCACGCCGACGACGTGCTCGCCGCCCTGGCGGCGACGGAGGCGTGACGCTGGCGCGTCACCGGCCGTGGAACGAATCGGGGCCCTCACGGGCCCCGATTTCTACATGCGGATGAGAGGACTTGAACCTCCACGCCCCGAAAGGCACACGGACCTGAACCGTGCGCGTCTACCAATTCCGCCACATCCGCGCGCCGGGATTCTAGCCGCCGCTGCGCGGGTACAGGCATGCTGCAGGGCAACCGCCCTTCCGGATCGGCGTCATACCCATCGTGAACCGCGCTTTCGCACTCCTCTGCGCTGTCGGCCTCTGCTGCCTCGCCTCTGCCTGCGGCTCGGCCGGGCACCCGGCGGCCTCCGCGTCCGCGAGCGAGCGAGCCGAGCAGCGAGGTCATCGTCACGCTCGCGTCTCCCCCCGTGGCGGGCCGCACGGGCGCGAGCGGCAGGGCCGCGCGCACCGCGATCGACCGGGAGCAGGCGCGCTTCGCCTCCGCGCTCCACGACGCGATCCCCGGCGCGCGGATCCGCTGGCGGTACCGGATCGTGCTCAACGGCGCGGCGGTCGTCGTTCCGAACAGCGCGGTCGGCCGCCTCCGGGCGCTCCCGGGCGTGCGGGAGGTCGACGCCGGCGCGACGTACACGGTCAGCAAGCTCACGGCGGCCGACGTCGCGAAGGCCGCCGCGACCTGGTCGACGGGCCTCACGAATCAGGGCGCCGGCATCAAGATCGGGATCATCGACGACGGCGTCGACCAGACGCACCCGTACTTCGCCCCGGCCGGCTACACGATGCCCGCCGGCTTCCCGAAGGGCCAGGCTGCGTACACGACGGCCAAGGTGATCGTGGCCCGTGCGTTCGCGCCGGCCGGGATCACGTGGAAGTACGCGCGCAAGCCCTTCGACCCGGTCCAGTCCGGGCACGCAACCCACGTCGCGGGGATCGCCGCCGGGAACGCCGGCACCGCCGCCACCGGCGGCGTCAAGGTCTCGGGCGATCGCGCCCCGGGCCTACATCGGCAACTACAAGGCGCTGAGCGTTCCCACCGACGCGAACGTCGGCCTCGACGGCAACGCGCCGGAGATCGTCGCCGCGATCGAGGCCGCTGTGTCGGACGGCATGGACGTGATCAACCTCTCGCTCGGCGAGCCGGAGATCGAGCCGTCGCGCGACATCGTGGCGCGCGCGCTCGACGCTGCCGCGGCGGCCGGGGTCGTGCCGGTCGTGGCGGCGGGGAACGACTTCGAGGAGTTCGGCGGCGGATCGCTGATCTCGCCCGGCACCTCCGACCGGGCGATCACCGTCGCCGCCGTCACGAGCCCCGATGGGTCGGGCGGCAGCACGCCTCGCCGATTTCAGCTCCGCCGGCCCGACACCGCTGTCGCTGCGGCTCAAGCCCGACATCAGCGCGCCCGGCGTCTCGATCCTGTCCTCGGTGCCCGGCGGCCACTGGGAGGCGATGTCGGGGACGTCGATGGCGACGCCGCAGATCGCCGGCGCTGCGGCCCTGCTGATCGAGCGGCATCCCAACTGGACGGTGGCCGAGCTCAAGGCGGCGCTGATCGAGACAGGCAGCTCCGTCAAGGACGGCGAGCCAGGCGGCGACGCCGATTCGCGCCGGTGGTGGGCTCGCGAACCCGCTCAAGGCCGACGTACCGCTCGTGCTCGCATCGCCGGCTTCGGTCTCGTTCGGCATCATGCGGCCCGGTGCGAGCGTCCCCGTCCACCTGAATCTCGCCGATGCGGGTGGCGGCGCCGGCGTGTGGGACGTCGCGGTCGAGCCGGCCGGCACGGCGACGGGCGCCGCGATCGTCGTTGCGCCCACCGTCGCGGTGCCCGGCGGCCTCGATCTCACCGCCACGGTCACGGCCGCGGCGACCGACGGCGATCTGACGGGGTTCGTCCGGCTCACGCGCGGGACTGACATCCGGCGCATCCCGTTCTGGCTTCGCGTCGGCCGGCCCGCGCCTCGCCGCGGCGGCGGCGACCCCGCTCAAGACGCCCGGGCGTACGCGCCGGCAACACGCGTGGCAAGCCCTCGCTCGTCTCCCGCTATCGCTATCCCGATGTTCCCCAGGGAGGGATCGTGACGGCCGTCCTGCAGGGGCCGGAGCAGGTGTTCCGCTTCACGCTGACGAGGCCCGTGGCGAACTTCGGCGTCGTGATCACGCGGCGCAATCCCGGGGTCAAGGTCGAGCCGCGGATCGTCGAGGACGGCGACGAGAACCGCCTCACGGGCTACGCGGCGCTCCCCACGAACCTCAATCCGTATCTCGAGCAATTCGGCAATCCGGTGCTCGCGGCCGCGGCGATCCGGCCGCTCGCCGGCAGCTACGACATCGTCTTCGACAGCGCCACCGCAGCCGGGGCCGGCGCGCTTCGCGTTCCGCTTCTGGGTCGACGACACGCAGCCGCCGTCCCTCAAGCTCACGCAGGCTCGCGTCCGCCGCAACGTCCCGCTCGTCGTGCGCGCCACGGATCTCGGCTCGGGCATCGACGCAACGACGATCAAAGCCACGATCGACGGCAGGCCGTGCTCGACGACCCTGGTCGCGGGCACGCTGCGGATCCGGACGACCGGCGTCAAGCCCGGGAAGCACCAGCTCCGGCTCCAGGCGTCCGACTACCAGGAGTCGCGCAACATGGAGAACGTGCCGCCGATCCTGCCCAACACGCGCGTCCTGTCGGCCGCGATCGTGATCCGCTAGGAAGCCGGACGACAGGCTGAAGCCTGTCGCCGCGCGGCTTACCGCTCTTCGCGGGGCGTCTCGCGCTCCTCGATCGTCGGCAGCGCCTCGAGGTCGGCCTGGACGCTGCGAACGAACTCGTCGTCGTCGCTCGAGATCACGGTCAGCTTCGCCTTGCGCTTCTCGCGATCTCGCAGGCGCCGGGCATCCGCGCCGGCGAGACGCTCGAACCTGGGCCACTCCGCGGCGACGACGACGCCGACGCCGATCGCGAGCAGCACGATCCACGGCCAAGACACGCCTCCAGTGTAGCCCGTTGCCACAGGCGGTCCGCCATCGCGCCTCCTCAGGCTTTACACCTGAGCCCAGATCCCCATCTCCAGATCGGCCAGCGGGACGCCACCGTCGGCGGTCACGAGCCACGTGTCCTGCATGTAGAGGCAGTCCTCGCCGTTCGCCGCGATCGCGTGCGGATGCATCGAGAGGACCATGTTCTCCTTCAGCTCGACGTCGGAGCCCTCCCCCACCTTCGGGAACTCGATCATCGTCATCCCGATCGAATGGCCCGTGACGTGGCCCAGGTGGTAGCCCCGGTCGGTGAAGCCCTTGGACACCGCGATGTGCACGTCGTGGCAGGTCGCGCCGGCGTGCATCGCGCCCCGGGCGGCGTCGTAGTACTCGACGTAGGCCTCGAGCATCCGCTTCGTCTCGTCGGACGGCACCGCGTCGCGGGCGCGCACGGCGCGGGAGACCTCGACCCAGTGCATGCCGGGGCCTGCCACCTCGAGCGACGGGAGCACGAACCCCCGCAGCACCTCGTCCGAGCGGGCGATCTTGAACTCGGGCCGCGCGTAGCTGTCGGTGCCCGTCAGCACCATGTTCATCGTCAGCCGGCCGCAGCCCTCGGCGATGAACCACTCCTCGGCTGCGGCCATCACCTCGGCGGCCGTCTTGCCCGGCGCGTAGGCCTCGTGCCAGAGCTCGAAGCCGCGCTGGTTGATCCGCACCGAGTCGCGCACCGACTCGAGCTCGGCCTCGCTCTTGACGGCGCGGGCCAGGTCGAACTCGACGTCGAAGCCGACGAGGTCGAGGCCGTCGAGGGCCGCGTAGTCGCGCACGGCCATGATGTAGTCGAGGCCGTAGACGCCGATGCGCTTCCAGCCGGCGCTCTGCGCGTGGGCGGCGATGTGCTCGCCGGGTCGCGCGTGGAACACCTGCTCGAGCGGCGTCGTGCCGTGCTCGCCCACGTAGCGCGCCTCGGTCGGGAAGACGATGAACGGGTCGCCGTCGGCGGGAATGACGACGTACGCGTAGCGGTGAACGATCTGGAAGCCCGACACGTAGGTGACAGCGCCCTCGAAGCCGCTGTACTCGTTGCCGGAGACGATCAGGGCGTCGAGCCCGTGCTCGCCCATCGCGGCCCTGATGTTCGCGTGCCGTCGTTCGAGCTCTGCTGCTAGGTCCACGAGGCTTCAACTCCTTTGATGAGGGCGGTAATCGTGTCGTGCGTGGGCGTCGGCACCCCGAGCTCGCGACCGAAGCGCGCGATGCCTCCGTTGAGAAAGTCGATCTCGGTCAACCGGCGGGCCTCGACGTCCTGCAGCATCGATGCCTTGTGGCCGTAGGCCACATCCTGCCGCGCGGCGTGGTCGATCAGCGCCTCGGGATCGGCGTCGAGCGTGATCCCCTGCGCGGCCGCGACCGCCTTGCCCTCGTCGACGAGCCTCGAGACGAGCGCGCGGAGGTCGGGGCGCTCGCAGACGCGGCCGTGCGTGAGCCCCGTGAGCGCGCCGATCGGGTTGGTCGAGGCGTTGAAGATGACCTTGCGCCACTGCGCCGGGCGCGCGTCGGCGACGGCCTCCGACGGGCATGCCACCGCGCGTGCAGGCATCGGCGAGCGCCGCGACCTCGGTCGCGGATGCAGGCGCCGGCTCGAAGGGAGAGAACGTGGTGTCTCCCTTCACGTCCCACTGCACGTGGCCGGGCTCGAGCAGCTTGCCCGCCGGGAACGTCGTCCCGCGGATCACGCGCTGCACGTGCCGGGCGAGCGTCTCCTCGTTGCCGACGCCGTTCATCACCGATGCGACGGCGCCGTCGGCGAACGCGTGCGCCGTCGCAGCGATGGCCGAGTCGGCGTGCATGGCCTTGGTGGCGACGATCCCGAAGTCGCACGGCGGCAGTGCAGCCGCGTCGCTCGTCGCCTGCAGGCGCGCGTGGACGTCACCGGCCCCCGAGAGCCGCAGCCCGTCGCGGTTGATCGCATCGACGTGGGCCTGGAAGAGGTCGAACGCCCACACCTCGACGTCGTCGAGGGTGGCGAGGTTCGCCGCAAAGAGCGAGCCGACCGCTCCGCAGCCGACGATGCAGATTCTCACGATGCCGGATCTCCTTGGGGTATCTGACGACGACGGCGCCACCGGTCGAGCGACAGCTCGCGGCCGCCGGTCAGCCCGCTGGGCCTGAGGATCAGGACGAGCGCCATGAGCGCGCCGACGACCACGATCCGGGTGCCGGACGGTAGGTCGATCGAGAAGCCGCCGATGTCGAGCCCGTTCTCGGCCTCGGCGAGCAGCGAGTCGAGGCCGCTCACCGCGAGCGCTCCCACGACGGCGCCCCAGAGGCTCGTCATGCCGCCGATCACGAGCATCGCCAGCGTGATGAACGTGAGATCGAGGTACATCGTCTCGGTGTTGAGCGGCAGCAGGTGCACGTAGAGGCCGCCCGCAAAGCCTGCGAGGAGGCCGGAGAGCGTGAACGCGACGAGGCGCTGGCGGTACACCGAGATGCCTACCGCTCGGGCTGCCGCGGGATCCTCACGGGTCGCCCGCAGGAGGCGGCCGAAGCGGCTCGACTGGTAGCCGAACGCGACGCCGATCACGAGCACGGCACCGATTGCCGCCTGGAGCAGATCGGTCGTCTCGGGCACCGACGAGAACGTGTTCGAGCCGGGACCGATCTTCTCGTAGTAGCGCAGGATGTTGTGCGTGATCTCGAGCACCCCGAACGTCGCGATGCCGGCGGCAAGGCCGGAGAGCCGCATCAACGGTAGCCCGACGAGAAGCGCATACGCCCCTCCCACCCCGGCGGCGATCAGCGAGCGATGGGATGTTGCCGACCGTGTGGTCGCGCAGGAACGGGAACAGGTACGGGCATGATCGCCGGCTTCTCGGCGATCGGGACGGAGAGCACGCCTGCCGCCCACGCGCCGACGGCGACGAAGCTGATGTGGCCGAACGAGACGACGCCGGAGTTGCCGACGAAGACGTAGAGCGCGACGACGATCGTCACCGACACGAGCGCGCTGACGAAGTAGATCTCCGTCGCGGTCGACGCGAACGAGCCGAGCAGAGCGGCGAGGACGACGAGCAGCACCGGCCCGCCCAGCTGGATCGCGCTGCGGGACCTCATACCCGCTCCACCTGGGTGCCGCCCTTCGCGAACAGGCCGGCCGGGCGGATCAGCAGGACGAGGATGACGAGGCCGAAGACGAACGTCGGCAGGTACTGGCTCTGATCGGTCGGCAACGCCCCGCCCAGGAGGCCGCTGACGAAGCCGATCGCGAAGCCCCCGAGCGTGGCCGAGAGGAGCCGGTTCATGCCGCCGACGACAACTCCGGCGAGCACGATGATCGTGTCGCGGAGGGCGAAGTCGGGCGTGACGAGCGGGTTCTGCACCGTCAGGATCACCGACACCGCGGCGGCGAGGAGGGCCGAGACGAGCACGGCAGAGCCGATCACGCGGTTCGCGTTGACGCCCAGGAGCCGCGCGGTGCGGAAGTCCATCGACGCAGCCCGCATGTGCAGGCCGACGCGCGTCCGCTCGAGCAGGAGCACGACCGCGACGAGGCAGACGGCGGCGACGACGATGGCGACGATCGTGATCTTGCGGATGTCGACCGAGCCGATCGTGACCGGCCGGTTGAGGTACCCGAGCGACGAGGCCGGCTTGCCGAGCGGGCCGAACGCGAGCAGCGCGATGCTCTGGAGGAGAAACGCGACGGCGAAGGTGGCGACGAGCATCACGGCCGGCGACTGGGTGCGGAGCGGCCGGAAGACCGCCCGGTCCATCGCCAGCGAGAGCGCGATCACGACGGCGAAGCAGAAGACGACCGCCGACCAGAGCGGCCAGTCCCACTGGGAGGCGAAGGCGAGCGCGTAGGCGCCGGCCATGATCAGCTGGCCGTAGGCGAAGTTGACGAGGCGGAGGACGCCGAAGACGAGGCCGATGCCGACCGCCATCAGCGCGTACACGGCGCCGAGGCCGATCGCGTCGACGAGCACCTGCCAGTCGACACCGAGCACCGCGAGAGGGAGCGACGCCGTCATGAGAGGTACGCCGCCACCATCTTCTCGGTGTCGCCGGCGTCGGCAGGCGTCAGCGTCAGGCGGAGCTCGCCGTTCGCGATCACGTAGGTGCGGTCGGCGAGGGCGACGGTCCGCTGCGCGCGCTGCTCGACGAGCAGCACCGTCAGCCCGCGGTCGCGGATGGCCCGCAGCGCCTCGAACACGATGTCGACCACGGTCGGCGACAGGCCCAGGGACGGCTCGTCGAGCAGCAGCACATCCGGTGCCGCGACGAGCGCGCGGGCGATCGCGAGCTGCTGCTGCTGGCCGCCCGAGAGCGCGCCGGCGGGCCGGCGGCGGAACTCCTCCACGATCGGGAACAGCTCGTAGACGGAGGCGATGTCCGCCTCGACGCCGTCGCGGCTCCGGCGCCCCGCGAGGCCGAGCTGCAGGTTCTCCTCGACGCTGAGCTCGGCGAAGATGCGGCGGCCCTCGGGAACGAGCGCCACGCCGCGCTGAGCGACGCTCTCCGGCGCGCGACCCCGCAGCGACTGCCCCGACAGCAGGATCTCCCCTGCCCGCGCCGGGACGAGCCCCATGATCGCGTGCAGCGTCGTCGACTTGCCGGCACCGTTCGGCCCGATCAGGCCGACGATCTCGCCGCGTCGGACCTCGAGCGACAGATCGCGCACGGCTGCGACGCCGCCGTAGGCGACATCGACGCCGCGGAGCTCCAGCATCGCCTGCTCGGCGCTCATGCCGTCGCCTCGTGGCACGGCGCTCTCACCCAGGTACGCCGCAGCGACGTCGAGGTTGGCGCGAATCTCGTCGGGCGACCCCTCGGCGAGCGTCCGGCCCTGGTCGAGCACGAGGATCCGGTCGCAGACGTCCATGATCAGCGCCATGTTGTGATCGATCAGCAGGACGCCCGCCTGGTGGTCGTCCCGCACCGAGCGGACGACGGCGGCGAACTCGGGCACCTCCGCCTCGGGCAGCCCGGCGGCCGGCTCGTCCATCAGCACGAACAGCGGCTCCATCGCGAGCGCCCGCGCGACGCCGAGCCGGCGCTCGTCACCGTGCGCGAGCGATCCGGCCGGCACGAGCGCGTACGGGCCGAGGCCGAGCAGGCCGAGGAGCTCGTCGGCCGTCTGCCGGGCTCGCCGAGGGCTCTGGCCGACGCCGAGCGCGGCAACCTCGATGTTCTCGCGCACCGACAGCGAGCGGAACGCGTGGCTGTGCTGGAACGTGCGGGCGAGACCGCTGCGGCCACGCCGGTGGGCGCTCCACGACGTGATCACGCGGCCGTTGAGGACGATCGTGCCGGCCGAGGGGAAGTCGAAGCCGCTGAGCAGGTTGACGAGGGTCGACTTGCCGGCGCCGTTCGGGCCGATCAGGCCCAGCACCTCGTCGCGGTGCAGCTCGAGTGAGACACCGCGGAGGGCGTCGACCCCCTCGAACGAGCGGGATACGTCGGCGGCCCGGAGGGTTCCTCCGGGCCGCCGACGGTCTTGCGGGTGTTGCTCGAGCTGGGTCAATCCGACTAGATCTTCGGAACGACCTTCGCCGTGACCGAGCCGACGACCTTTGCGTTGTTGTCCTGGATCTTGATCACGCGGTACTGACGGCCGAACACCGTGTGCAGCGACGGCGAGAAGCTCACGAGGCCCGACAGCGTCGGGACCTTCTTGAACTTCACCATCTGCGCCGCGAGCGCGGCGCCGTTCGTCGAGCCGCCGGCCCGGTTGATCGCCGTGACGACGCCGTCGATGGCGGCCGAGCCGGTGACGAAGCCACCGATCCCGTACGTCGCCTTGCCGAGCTTCTTCGCGAGCGCGTTGACGGCCGGGTTCGGGTCGTCGCCGAAGGCCGATGCGAACGTGACGTAGTAGTAGTTCGTCACCTTCGGCTCCTTCGTGACCCAGTACGTGCCGTCACCGGCCCACGAGTTGAGCACCGGCGTGTCGTTGCCGAGCGTCCGCAGGCCGGCGACGATCTGCGGCAGCGCGCCGAACGAGCCGGCGGTGGAGGTCACGACGACATCCGCCTTGGCGTTGTTCAGCTTCGTGATCACGTTCTGCTGGCTCGTGCTGCCGAGCGACTGGTAGCTCTCCTGCGCGACGATCTTGCCGCCGAGCTGGGTGAACCGCGCCTTGAACGCCTTGACGACGTCCTTGAAGTAGACGATCACGGTGTCCGTCGCGAGCGCGGCCGACCGCCAGCCCTTGGCCCACGCGTACTGCGCCATCGCCGACCCCTCGTCCTGGGCGACGTTGCCGAACGAGAAGGCGAGGTTGCCCTTCGGCGCCGAAGCGCTTCGGGCCCATCTGATCGGTGCCGATGCACGGCGCGATCGTCAGCTTCCCGGCGTTGATCGCCTTCTGGACGACCGGTGCGGCGAAGTCGACGTCGCACGTCGTGAAGATGATGTCGACCCCCTGGCCGAGCAGCTTCGCGGCGCAGGCGGACGCGATCGCCGGCTTGTTGCCCTGCGTGTCGCAGGTGACGATCTTCAGCGGCCGGCCCTTGACGCCGCCCCGCGCGTTGACCTGGCCGACGCGGACGTTCGCGGCTGCGAGCGCGGGATTGTCGAACGGCGCCATCGCGCCCTTCGAGTCGAACGCCCAGCCGATCACGATCGGCTTGGCTGCCGCGGTCGCCGTCGCCGCGACGACAACCGCAACCGCGGCGATCGCCGCGAGCGGCACGAGCAGCGCCGCGAGTTTCCTTCTGGTCATTACGCCCTCCTGGGTGTGTGTGACGGTGTGTGTCCCTTGCGAGGCGGCCCGGATCACCAGGACGCCTCCTTTGCCTTGACGAGCCGGTACAGCGCCGTGTGCAGCGGAACGTCGACCCCGTGACGGTCCGCCTCGCGCACGAGCGCGCCGGTGATCAGGTCGATCTCCGTCGGCCTGTGTGATTCGACGTCTTCGAGCATCGACGGATAGTGCGCCGAGCCTCTCTGCGTGGCGAGAACGTTCATCTCCCACGGGTCGTCGTGAAGCTCGATCCCGGCCGCCGCCGCGACCGCCTTGCCCTCGTCGACGAGGTCGTGGACGAGATGGCCGAGGTCGGTCGGGCTCGCCTCCGCCGCGAAGTGCGCGTCATGAGGGAGGCCGGTGAGCGCCGCGACGGAGTTCACCGTGGCGTTGAAGATCAGCTTCGACCACTGCGCGGGCCGCAGGTCGCGAAGCGCCTCGACCTTGAGCCCCGCCGACCGGATCAGCGCCGCGGCCTCCTCGACGCTCTCGTACGGCGTGTCCTCGTACGGGCCGAGCCACGTCTCGGTGTCGAGGATGTACTCGACGTGCGTGTCGTCGTGCCGGGTGCCGCTCATGAACGTGACGGCGGAGATGATCGGCCAGTCGCCGTGCGCCCGAACGATCTCCTCGGCGCCGAGGCCGTTCAGCGTCGTCATCATCGTCGCCTCGGGGAAGTGGCCCTCGAGCGTCGTCGCCGCCTGCCTCGAGGCCCGGTGCCTTCGTGGCGAGGATGCCGAGGTCGAACGGCGGGATCTCGGCCGGGTCGTTCGACGCCGTGATCGACCCGTGCAGGTCGCTCCGCCCGCTCACCCGCAGGCCGCGCTCGTTGAGCGCGTCGGCGTGCTCGCGCCGCCGCGTGAGGACGCTGACGTCGGCCACCTGCGCCAGGTGCCCGGCGAAGAGGCTGCCGATCACGCCACCGCCGATGACGCACACCCGCTCGATCACCCGTCCTCGTTCCTGTGACATGTCATGGGCACGCAGGGCGAGTATCCCATTCCCGTGACATGACAGTCAACAGTGAAGCTGCGGAATGGCCGTTCCGCTCAGCCTTTCGCGACGAGCGCCGCGAACTCGTCGTCGCTGACGAGCCCGCCCTTCTCGGTCCCGAGCTGCTTCACGGCGGCGAGCAGGTCTGCCCGCCGCTCCTCCGGCACGTCGAGGCCGAGCCGCTCGGCGGCGATCGCGATCGAGTCGATGCCGCTCTTCTTGCCGAGCACGATCCCGCGCGTCGAGCCGACGAGCTCGGAGCTGTACGGCTCGATCGCGGGCGGATCGTGGAACTGCGCCGCCACCGCACCCGACTCGCGGGTGAAGAGCGCATCGCCGGTGACGGCCTTCCACGAGGGCAGCGGCGTGCCGGCCCGCTGCTGCACGAGCTGGGACAGCGCGCGTGCCTGCGTCAGGTCGAGCCGGGTCGGGATGCCGTACAGCGCCTCGAGCGCCAGCGCGACCTCGAGCAGGTCGGCGTTGCCGGCCCGCTCGCCCATCCCGTTGATCGTTCCCTGCACCCACGTCGCGCCGGCCTGCACGGCGGCGATCGCCGCCGCGGTGCCGAGGCCGAAGTCGTCGTGACCGTGCCAGTGGACCGGGATCTCGCCGCCGAGCCAGTCGACCGTCTGGCCGACGAGGTACGCCGCCGCCTCCGGGGTCGCGATCCCGATCGTGTCGACGACGACGACCTCCTGCGCGCCCGCCTCGACGGCGGCCTCGTAGGCGCGGCGGTAGAAGTCGAGCTCGGCCCGCGAGGAGTCGACGCCGAAGAACGCCACCTTGATCCCGGCCCCGGTCGCGAACGAGACACGCGCTGCGAATCCGCTCGAGCATCTTCTCGTGCGAGACGCCGAGCGCCTGGAGCTTTGCGTCGGAGATCGGGCTCTCGATCACCGACGCCGGCACGCCGAGCTCGACGAGCGCCTCGACGTCCGCCTGCACGGCGCGCGAGAAGCCCCAGATCTCGGCCCGGAGCCCGGCGGCGCTGATCAGCTCGACCGCGCGCCAGTCCTCCGCCGAGACGCGCGGGAAGCCCGCCTCGATGCGGTCGATCCCGGCAGCGTCGAGCGCGCGGGCGATCTCGAGCTTCTCCTCCGGCGTCAGGACGACTCCGACCGACTGCTCGCCGTCGCGCAGCGTCGTGTCGTAGAGGCCGACGATGCCGGTGCGGCTGGGGATCGAGCGCCATCTCGTTGAGGTGGCCCGTCCACACCTTCGTGCGGTCGATCACGCCTGCACGATCCCGTCGGGGAAGCTCGAGAGCTTCTCGGCGCCGTCGCCCGTGATCAGGAAGTTGTCCTCGACGCGCAAGCCGCCACCGCCTTCCCAATAGCATCCTGGTTCAATTGCAAGAATCATGCCCTCCTCGATCGTGCCGCCGCCGGCCTGGTGGGCGTACGGCGGCTCGTGGGCACGCGCGCCGACACCGTGACAGATCGGGTGCGACGGCTGCCCGGGGAACCCGATCGCATCGATCCCGGCGCGGATGCTCCGGTCGAGCTCGGGCAGGCTCGCGCCCGGCACGCACGACCGCACCGCCTCGTCGTAGACGCCCATCAGGCCCTGCCTCCAGCTCCCGATAGCGCTCGGTCAGGTCGCCCGGGACGAGGTTCTTGGTGTGATCGCACCAGTACCCGTCGGCGCAGACCCAGATCTCGAACAGGGTCGGCTCGCCCTCGACGATGGGCCGGTTGGCCGTCGCGGTGAAGGTCCGGATCCCCGCGCCCGACCAGACGAGCGAGAAGCCGAGCGCGAGCTCGACCTGCCCTCCCCACCCCGTCCCTTCGCCGTGGACGAAGCCGAGCCACTCGGATGCCGCCTGCGCCTCGGTCATGCCCGGCCGGATCACGCCCTGCACGTGCTCCATCGCGGCCGCGGCGATGTCGTTCGCGAGGCGCATCCGCTCGATCTCCTGCGGCGTCTTCAGCATCCGCGCCTCGTTGAGCAGCGGCGTCGCATCCTGGGCTCCCGGGAACGCGTCGAACCACGCCTTCGGGAAGGTCGTCGGCTCGCCCACCATGCGGTCGGTCGCCTGGGTGCCGAGCGAGAGCTCGATGCCGACCGCCTCGTACTGCTCGGCGAGCGCGGCCGCGAGGTCGAGCGCCCGCAGCGACGGCGGCCGTGGGTCGCGCTCGTCGTAGCCACCGAAGAGCCGGAGATCGCTCGTCCACGCGGTGCGCTCGGCATCCTCGCGCGACGGCTCGAGACAGATCAGCGCCGGCTCGCCCTCGACCGGGAACACGACGGCGTCGTAGCCCTTCATGCCCCAGAAGTTCGTCAGGTAGAGGACGTTGTCGGGAGCACGGACGACGAGCGCGTCGAGCCCTCGGTCGCGCATCAGCGAGCGCACCCGGTCGAGCTTCGCGTCGTCGCGCGGCCAGCTCACCGTCGCCCGTCGGCTTGCTCATGTGTTCTCACCCCAGGGCCGCACGCGGGGCAGCGGCGGCGTGCCGTGGCCCTCTTGCCACGAGATGATCGGGTTCCGCAGCACGCCGATGTGCTCGATCTCCGCCTCGACGACGTCGCCCGGCTTGAGATAGAGCAGCGCCCGCTCCTCGGGCGACTTGAAGCCTGCCACGCCCGCGACCGTGCCGGTCGAGAGCACGTCGCCGGCGGAGTAGCCGAGGCCCGAGAAGTTGGAGAGGATCTCGCCGATCGTGACGGACATGTTCCCCGAGTTCGACTGCTGCCGCACCTCGCCGTTGACGCGCAGCTCCATCTTCAGGTCACGCGGGTCCGGAATCTCGTCCGGCGTCACGATCCACGGGCCCAGCGGGCAGAACGTGTCGATCGCCTTGCAGAACGAGAAGACGCCCGAGCGCATCTCGCCGCGCTGGATGTCACGCGCAGTGAGGTCGTTGAAGATCACGTAGCCGCCGATGTAGTCCATCGCCTCCTCGGCCGAGAACCACTTGCCGGCCTTCTTCAGCACGACGGCGAGCTCGAGCTCGTAGTCGAGCTCCTCGGTCAGGTGCTCGGGGTAGATCACCGGCTCGTCGGGGCCGATGATCGCGTCGACGTTCTGGAAGAAGTTGATCCACGGCGCGATGTCGTGCGCCCAGTTGACGTTCTCCGACTCGGTCTTGTGCTCGCGGAAATTGCCGGCGGTGTGGAAGAACTTCTTCGGGATGATCGGCGCGCGCAGGCGCGTGTCGGCGAGCGCCACCCGCTCACCGGTCTCGGCGGCGCCGCCGCGCTCGAAGTACTCGCGCATCGTCGGGACGTCGAGGACGGCGATCTCGTCGCCCTCGAGCACGCCGACCCGCCCCGCTCCCTCGCCGAACGTGACCAGCTTCACGCGTTCTCCATCCTCTCGTTCGCTCGACTTGTGTTGATTCAACACAACCTCCGTCACGCGACGCCGCAGATGCGCATCGCAACCCTGGCGTACGTCTCGGCCGTGCGGACGAGGCCGTCGATCTCCAGGTTCTCGCCCTTCTCGACGTCCATCAGCCGGTCGACGTGCCGTAGTTCACGGTCGGGATCCCGTAGCGGGTCAGCGCCGAGGCGTCCGAGAACCAGCGGGTCACGTCGCGCCCGGGCAGCTCGCCGAAGACCTCCTCGTGCGAGGCGTCGATCGCCGCCACGAGCTCGTGGCCCTCGTCGATCTCGGCGCCGGGCGCCGTCACGTAGACCTCGCCCTCGATCCCGTAGGAGGGGAACCGCTCCGCGAGCCCGCGCACCATGTCGAGCACCTCGCGCCGCGCCACGCCCATCGCCTTCGTCGGAGGCACGCGCACGTCGAGGAACAGGTCGGCGTGGTGCGGCGTCCGCGAGACGCGCCAGCCGAAGCCGCCCTCGATCGCGCCGACGTTGACGATCGCCTTCGCGCCGCGGTAGCCGTTCGCGGGGTCGTTCTCCCAGGTCGGGATCCACTCCTGCACGACCGAGAGCACCTCGTGCAGCCGGAGGATCGCGTTCTGGTCGCGCTTGCCCTCGCTGAAGGCCGTGTGGATGAAGTTGCCGTGCGCCCTGATCCGGAGCCACAGCGAGCCGTAGTGGCCGAGCACGACCTTGCCTTCCGTCGGCTCCCCGAGCAGGCACATGTCGGCGACGCCGCCGTGGGAGACGAGGTAGCGCGTGCCGGCCGCGTAGCCGCGGTACTGGGCGCCCTGCGCGTCGCCGTACTGCGTCTTCTCGATCTCGCCGGCGACCGCCGCGATCATCACGTCACCCTCGAGCCGAACGCCTGCGTCCTGCAGCGCCCGAACGGCCTCGAGATAGCACGCAAGCGCGCCCTTCATGTTCGAGATCCCGAGGCCGTAGAGGCGGCCGTTGTCGACGAAGTGCTGCGGCTGGAACCCGGGCACGTCGCGCAGCCACTCCTCGCGCCCCGAGTACGACGTGTCCATGTGGCCGTTGAACATCAGCGTCTTGCCGCCGCCCGCACCGGGCCACGTGCCGATCGCGTTGGCCCGGCCGTCCTCCACCTGCTGCCACTGGACGCGGAGACCGCCGCGCGGTAGAGCTCGACCATCAGCTCGGCCATGCCCTGCTCGTCGCCCGTGAAGCTGTGGACGTCGATCATCCGGCCCGCGGTCTCGACGAGCCGTTCCCGGTCGACGGTGATCTCGGCGCTGCTCATGCGTCCCGGAAGTGCGGCAGCACCTTCTCGCCGAAGAGCCGGATCTGCTCGAGCCGGTTCTCGCCCCAGAGCTCGAGCATGATGTGCGTGCAGCCGGCGTCGCGGTACTCCTCGATCGCCTCGATGCAGTCCGAGGGCGTGCCGGCGATCGGCTTGCACTTGTCGAGCAACGCGTCGGTGACGAGCGCCTTGGCGGCGAGCCGGCCGCCGCTCTCCATCGCCTGCGGCGACCGGGATGATCTCCTCCTGGTCGATCCCTGCGGACTCGAGGAGGACGTCGGCCGAGCCCTGAATGTTCTGCACCTTGTTCGCCAGGTACATGCCGCCGATCTCGCGCGCGCCGTCACGGCCGGCCTCGCGGTCGGTCGCGTGGATCGAGGCGAGGATCGTGCAGCCGAGGTCGACATCGCCGGGATCGCGCCCGGACTTCGCCGCACCCTCGCGGATGTTGCCGGCGGTGTAGCGCACGTAGTCGGGCGTCGTGATCGACGGCGTCAGGAGCCCGTCGCCGATCTCGCCGCCGATCTGCTGCATCATCGGCGCGGTGCCGGCGACGTACACCGGGACGTCCCAGCGCGGCGAGTGGGCCTCGTCCGAGAGCGCCGGGATGTCGGCCGAGAACACCTTGCCGTCGTACTCGAACCGCTCGCCGCCGAGGATGCCGCGCACGATCTCGACCGAGTCGCGCATGTGCGCGAGCGGCTTCGTCACCTTCGGCGGGCCGCCCTGCTTCGTGTTGTTGAGGAAGATCTTCGAGGTGCCGAAGCCGACGATGAAGCGACCCGGGCCGGCAGCCTCCTGGACGACGCGCGCGTCCATCGCCACCTGCACCGGGTGGCGCGTGTAGGGCGAGATGATCCCCCAGGCGATCGTCAGGTTCTTCGTCTCCCGCGCCATCAGCGCCGAGACGACCGTCGAGCCGCGCGCCTCCATCTGGTGCTTGCGCCACCACGGATAGGCCTCGGCGAGCCAGACGGTGTCCATCCCCGCCTCGTCCATGGCGCGTGCCGATGCGAGCATCTCGTCGAGCGGCTCCATCGTGAGCTGCATCACGCCGATGCGGAAGGGAACCGCCACCGTCAGCCTCCTTGTCGGGTCATTCGTGACATGTCACGAGAAGGTACCACGGATCCCGGCCCGTGACATGTCACCAGATCGACGTCACCAGAGCACGGGTTACGCGGCCGCTGCCTTCGCCTCGGCCACCTTGACCTCGAGCGCGGTGAGGACGTTCCCGACCTGCTGGTTGATGATCGGCTGCAGGACGCGCTGCCCCATCGAGCCCACGGGGCCTGCGATCTTGACGTCGGCCGACCAGTCCATCGACGTGTGGTCGCCCTCGCCCGAGAGCGTGAACGAGGTCGTCATGTTCATCATCGCGCCGACGCCCTTGCCCTTCGCGTTCATCGACGCGAACTCCGGCGGCCGCTCCTCCAGCTTCTCGAAGTCGATCGTCATCTTCAGGCCGCCGAGACCGAGCGGCACCTTCACCTTCGCCTGCCAGTGGCGGTCGTCCTTGATCTCGAATCCCTCGACGCCCGGCATCAGCCCCGCCATCTGGGCCGGGTCGTTGATCACGCTCCACACCACCTCACGCGAGGCATCGAGCTCCTTCGTCCCGCTCACGTTCACCTGGAAGTCACCTTGACTGTTCCTCTCGACCGCTCCGGGTTGGAGAGCAGCTCCCAGACGCGGTGGTAGGGGTTATGGCTGTCGGTCACGATCGCGCCGCCGGCCGCGCGAAGCGCGTCCTGGATGCCGGCGCAGATGCAGTGGATGCCGCCACCGCCGCCCTCCCCCATGCCCTTCGTGCCGAGCGGCGTGAACGGGGACGGCGACTCGAACGCACCGGTCTTGAGCGGCGGCATGTCGAGCGCGTGGGGCACGTGGTAATCGTAGAAGTTGGGCGTCAGCAGGTTGCCGTCCTCGTCGTAGACGAACGACTCCCACAGCGCCGCGCCGATCGCATGCGCGGTTGCGCCCATCACCTGGCCCTCGACGATCTGGGGGTTGATGCGGACGCCGCAGTCGTCCACGGCGGCGTAGTCGACGATCTCGGTGACGCCCGTCTCCGGGTCGATCTCGACGATGCAGGCGTGGATCTGGGTCGCGTAGGTCAGCGTCAGGTTGCCGAACTTCTTCTCCTTGTCCGGCACCTGGAAGGGCGGCCGGTAGACGAAGCGCCGGTTCATCGTCGGCGGATCCTCGGGGAAGCCCGCGTTGTTCGCGTTCGGGATCGCGCCCAGCGCCATGTACGGCAGCGCCGCCTCGGGGTTGTCCTTGATCCGGGCGAAGCCGTCGGCGAGCTCGATCGCCTCCTCCGGGCACTGGAACACCATCGAGGCGAGCTTGATCATGTCGCCCGCGAGCAGGTCGGCGGCGCCCTTGACGGCGCCGAGGCCCGTCACCGCGAACTGGCTCGCGTAGGTGCCCGAGAAGCCGGCATGCGAGTTCCAGTAGCTGTCGTGGCCCGAGCGCACGTGGACCATGTCGACGTCGCAGTGGAGGATGTCGGCGACGACCTGCGCCGCCGTCGTCTCGTGGCCCTGACCCTGCGGTGTCGTGCCGAGCGTGACGACGATCTCACCGAAGATGTCGAGCTTGACCGTCGCCACCTCGTTGTTGCCGGAGAACTGGAGGTCGGGGTTGATCAGCTGCGACTGGCCGAAGTTGTTCGTGCCCGAGTCGAGCGTGGAGCCGATCCCGAGGCCGAGCAGCTTGCCGCGGGAGGCCGCCTCTCTCCGCCGCTCCTCGATGCTCGCCGCACCGACGAGGTCGAGCGCCATCTCCATCGCCCGCGGGTAGTCGCCGGAGTCGTAGACGCAGCCGTTCGGCGTCTCGTACGGCATGTCCTCCGGCTGGACGAAGTTCTTGCGGCGGATCTCGACGGGATCGATCCCGAGCGTGTGCGAGACGATGTCGATCACGCGCTCGGTGAACCAGAGCTGCTGCATGCGCGAGTAGCCGCGGTTCGGCGACACGGGCGCCTTGTTCGTCATCGCCTGGGTGAACTCGAGCCGGATGTGGCGCCACTTGTAGAGGCCGGCCGCGACCTGCGACCAGATCACGCCGCCGAGCGGCTCGTAGCGGAGGTACGCGCCGGCGTCGTCGATCGCCTTCGTCCGGAAGCCGAGCAGCGTGCCGTCGGCCTTCACCGCGACCTCGGTGCCCTCGAACCAGCGCTCGTTGCCGTGCGACATCGACTGGTGGAACTCGGTCCGCCACTCGGTCCACTGGATCGCGCGGTTGAGCTTGCGCGCGAGCAGGCAGCACGCGACGAGCTGCGGGTGCGACGTGATCTTGTTGCCGAAGCCGCCGCCGATGTCCTGCGTGACGATGCGCAGCTTGTCGAGCCCGACGCGCATCGCCGGGCCCATCATGATCGCGGCGAAGCCCGGGAACTGGTTGTTCGTGAACATCGTCCACTGGCCCGTGCCGCGGTTGTACTCGACCAGCGCGCCGTCGCATTCGAGCGGCGTCGAGTTGAAGCGGTCGAAGTGGAGCTCGTCGATCGTGACGATGTGATCGGCCTCGGCGAACGCCGCATCGACGTCGCCCCACTCCCAGACGCCGGAGTACGAGAGGTTGCCGCCGCAGTCCTCGTGGAGCACGGGCGCCCCCTCGGCGAGCGCCTTGCGCGCATCGACGACGACATCGAGCGGGTCGTAGTCGACCATCACGAGCTCGGCAGCATCACGCGCCAGCTCGCGGGTCTCGGCGACGACGGCGACGACGGGCTCGCCCAGATAGCGCACCTTGCCGACCGCGAGCGCGTAGTCCTTGACGTGGCCGCCGGGCGGAGCGGCGATCTGGAAGAACGGATCGGTCAGGATCGCCACCTCGTCGCCCGTCAGCGTGCCGAACACGCCGGGCAGCTCGAGCGCCGCAGAGACGTCGATCGAGGTGATCGTGGCGTGCGCGTAGGGCGACCGCACGAAATGCAGGTAGCCCATCCCCTTGCGCTTGATGTCGTCGAAGAAGACCCCCTGCCCCTCGACGAGCCTCCGGTCTTCCTTGCGCGGGACGCTCTGGCCGACCGCCGCACCCTTGGTCAGAGTGCCGGCCTCCGTCTCGATCGCGGTCAATGCGCACCTCCTTCACCGGCGGCGACGACCGCTTCGATGATGTTCCAGTAGCCGGTACAGCGGCAGATGTTGCCCTGCAGCGCGACCTTGACCTCGTGCTCGGTCGGGCGCGGGTTCTGCTCGAGCAGGGCGGTGGCGCTCATCAGCATCCCGGGCGTGCAGTACCCGCACTGGAGGCCGTGGTGATCGCGGAACGACTGCTGCAGCGGGGTCAGCTCCCCGTCGCCGCCCGCGAGGCCCTCGACCGTGGTGATCGAGGCGCCGTCGGCCTGCACGGCCAGCATGCAGCAGCTCTTGATCGCATCGCTCCCGAGCTGCACGGTGCACGCTCCGCAGCTGCCCGTGTCGCAGCCGATGTGGGTGCCGGTGAGGTCGAGGTCGTCGCGGAGGAAGTGCACGAGCAGCAGCGACGCGGGCACGTCGCGCTCATAGGTCATCCCGTTGATCTCGACCGAGATCCTCCGGCTCGTGGAGGTCGTGGACACGCTCACCCCTTTGCTCTCTCTGCGGCCTGAAGAACTGCTCTGACTGCCGACACCTCGGCGAGATGGCGGCGGTAGTCGGCATCGGCATGGACGTCGGACGGTGGGTCGATCGTCGCGCCGAGGCCGTGCGCAGCCGCCCGGACGGCAGCCTCGGAGTAGTCACCAGCTGCGAGGCTCCCTTCCATCGCCGTCGCCCGCACGGGCACCGACGAGACGCAGCCGAGTGCGATCCTCGGGCCATTCGGCCCCACGGTCGCCGCGGCGCTCGCGATGTAGGTGCCATGCGCTCCGAGCGTGACGCCCGCCATCCCGTCTCCCGTGCCCGGCTTGCGGGTCGGGACGGAGATCGTCGTCAACAGCTCGCCCTCGGCCACGGCCGTCAGGTAGACGCCGAGGAAGAACTCCTCCGCCGACACCGTGCGCTCTCCGGCCCTGCTCTGGATCGTGAACGAGGCGCCGAGCGCGGCGAGCAGCGGCGGGAAGTGGTTGGTGGGATCGTTGACGCAGACGTTGCCGCCGATCGTGCCGCGATTGCGGATCTGAACGTCGGCGATCGTCGCTGCGACCTCGGCCAGGATCGGCCGTGCGACCTCCACCTCGGAGGAGGCGATCAGCTGGGTGTTCGTGACCATCGCACCGATCTCGAGGCTGCTCTGATCCGCGGAGAACGAGATCGTCCGCAGCTCGGCCAGATCGGCGAGATCGACGAGCACATCGGGCGAGGCTGCCCGGGCCTTCATCACGTTGACGAGCGTCTGGCCCCCTGCGAGGGCACGTGCCCCATCGTGCTCGGAGAGGAGGGAGATTGCCTCCTCGACGGTTGCCGGACGCGCGTACTCGACCTCTCGTAGAAGCATGCCTCTATTGGTCGCACACCAGGCGGTGACATGTCAAGGCGGAACCGATTCTGTAGCATCGCGCGATGGCGACCTTCGATGCGGTGTTCGTCGGCTCGGGGATCAACTCGCTGGTCGGAGCAGCGCTCCTGGCGCGAGAAGGCTGGAGCGTGTGCGTGCTCGAGCGGAACGATGTCGCCGGCGGCTGCATCCGCACCTCGACCGATCTGACGCTGCCCGGCTTCACCCACGAGGTGCTCGCGTCCTGGCATCCGCTCTTCACCGGCTCCGCCGCCTACGCCGAGCTCGAGGGCGAGCTGACGGCCCGCGGAGTCGTGTACGTCAACACCGACCTGCCGACCGGAACGGCCTTCCCCGACGGCTCGGCGGCGTTCATCACGGGCTCCCTCGAGGGCAACGTGGCGGAGTTCGACCGGCTCGCGCCCGGCGACGGCGTCGCCTGGGAGCGGCAGTTCAACGAGTTCATGGGCAACGCCGACCTCGCCTTCGGGATCCTCTCGACCGAGCTGTGGTCGACGGCGGGGCTCACGCTCGGCCGCAAGGCGCTCCGCCGCCTCGGCCGCCGCGGCCTGCTCGAGTTCGCCGGCAACACGCTCGTCAGCTGCCGCGACTGGGTCTCGACGACGTTCGAGTCCGAGGCCGCGCACGGCGTGCTCGCGCCGTGGGTGCTGCACACGGGCCTCGGGCCCGAGCAGGCGACGTCCGGGTTCATGACGCAGGTGATCGGCGCCGCGCTGCAGCTCGGCGGCATGCCGGTTCCTGTCGGCGGCGGCGTGCGCCTCGTCGATGCGCTGGCGGGCATCGTCACCGACGCGGGCGGCGAGGTGCGGCTCTCGGCCGACGTGCGGCAGATCCTCGTCGCCAACGGCCGCGCGACCGGCGTGCGGCTCACCGACGGCGAGGTCGTCGCCGCCACCCGGGCGGTCGTCGCGAACGTGACGCCGACGCAGCTCTACGGGTCGCTCCTCGGCGGCTCGGACGTGCCGACGGCCGTCGCCGAGGCGGCGTCGCGGTTCCGCTACGGACGCGCGGAGATGCAGATCCACCTGGCGCTCGACGAGCCGCCGCGCTGGAAGGGCAGCGATGCCGAGCGCCTCGCCCGCTGCCCGATCGTCCACGTCACGCCCGGTCTCGACGGCGTCTCGCGGGCGGTCAACGAGGCGGAGCGCGGGCTGCTGCCGGCCGAGGCCACGATCGTCTGCGGCCAGCCCGTCGCGCTCGACCCCTCGCGCGCGCCGGACGGGAAGTCGATCATCTGGATCCAGCTGCAGGAGCTTCCGGCCGGCCGGATCAAGGGCGACGCTGCGGGCGAGCTCGACACGGGCGACGGCACCTGGAGCGACGAGCTCGCGTGAGGCGTACGCCGACCGGATCGTGGCCCGTCTCGGCGACTCGATCGAGAACCTCGGTGCCGCGACGCTGAAGCGCGTCGTCGTCTCGCCTCCTGCGCTCGAGGCGCTCAACCGGAATCTCGTCGGCGGCGACATCTACGGCGGCTCGTGCGCGCTCGACCAGAACCTGCTCTGGCGCCCGCTGGCCGAGGCGCCCGGCCACGAGACGGCCGTGGCCGGCCTGTGGCACATCGGCGCGAGCACGCATCCCGGGCCGGGCCTCGGTGCCGGCTCCGGCTACCTCGTCGCCAAGGAGCTGACGAAGCCGCCCGATCACGCATCGGCTCCTCGCGAAGCTGCCGGGGCGCTCGTGAGCCTCTCGCTGTCGGAGATCTCGACGGTCGGGGCGTCGTTCGCCGAGGACGTCGAGGCCTACGCCGCCGCCGGGTTCGACGCGATCGGGATCTGGGAGTTCAAGCTGCCGCCCGACGACGAGGCGAACCTGGCGCTGCTCGCCGAGCACGGCCTCGGCGTCTCGGTGTGCGTGCCCGAAGTCCCGTCGGTGTTGCCGCTCGCGATCGCCGGCATGGAAGGCCCCTCCGACGTCTCCGAGCGCATCGCGGCGCTCGAGGCATCGGTGCGGCGGTTCGCCGCCTACGACCCCGAATGTGTCGCCTGCCTCGCCGGCCCGCTCGGCGACCGCACGCTCGCGGAGGGAACGGATCTGCTCGTCGGCGCACTGCAGCGCCTCGGCGCCGTCGCCCGCGAGGCGGGAACCTGGGTCGGCTTCGAGCCGGTGCACCCGAGCCAGCGGGAGGTGGCGGGCTTCGTCAACAGCCTCGCCGAGGCCGACGCGGTGCTCGCGCTCGCCGGTGCGCCCCAGGTCGGGATCCTGTTCGACACCTACCACGTCTGGGACGACCCCGAGGTGCTGCCCTGGATCGAGGCCAACATCAGCCGCATCGTCGGCGTCCACATCAGCGACTGGCCGGCGCTCGACCGCACCGACCGCGCGCTCCCCACCGAGGGCATCTCCCACACGCTCGAGCTGGTCGCCGCGCTCGTCCTCGCAGGCTGGGACGGCGCTCTCGACGTCGAGATCTTCTCGACGCCGGAGCTCTTCTGGGGCCTCCCGGTCGACGAGGCAGCCCGCCGCGCCTATGCCGCGGCCGCTCCGCTCGACTGACGCGCGCAGGCTAGACCGTGCCGTACAGCTTCAGGATGATCGCCACGTAGCGCTTCGTGTCCTCGAACAGGCCGCGGTCGCGGACGGCCTGGGCGCCCTGGTAGTAGCCGGCGAGCGCGAGGCGGCGATCGCCGTTGAACTGATCGAGGAGCCAGCGGAGGTAGCGCACGCCGGCGCGGATGTTCCCGTCGTAGGTTCGTGGCGTGGTCGTGCCGAGCAGGATCTGATCGACCCAGGCCCAGGTTCCGGGCAGGAGCTGCATGACGCCGATCGCGCCGACGTTCGAGACGACGCTCTGCTGGAAGCCCGACTCCATCCAGGCCGTCGCGCGGGCGAGTCGCGGGTCGACGCCGTAGGCGGCCGACCAGTGATCGAGCGATGCGCGCACCGCATCGGCGGACGCCGTCGCGCCCGTTCCGCCGGCGTTCGACCGCTGAGCGGCACCCGCGGGCAGCGTCAGCCGCTGTCCGGGGACGATCACCGTGGACAGCTCGAGCCCGTTCTGCTTCGCGAGCAGCAACGGGCTGACCCCGTAGCGCTCCGAGATCGAGTAGAAGCTCTCGCCCGCCGCGACGACGTGCGTCACCAGCGTCGGCGGCGTGAACGAGCCCGCCGAGACCGTCCGGCCGGCGAGTGCTTGGTAGGTGAGCGTTGCCGGCGATGCCGTCGGCAGTGAGTCGCTTCTTCGCCTGGAACCGCGCGAGCGCAGCGGCGGTGGCGGCGGTGAACCTGCCGTCGACCGCCTTCGGATCGAGGCCATACGGGATCAGCCGGAACTCGAGCGAGGAGACATCCCAGCCGACGGCGCCGACGGCGAGCTCGCGCTGCCCGAGGAGGGGTCGTCCGAGCGGCCCGAGCGCCGACCGCGTCTTCGGCCCAAGCCGCCCGGTGACCGGGATTCCCTTGACGCGCTGCAGGTTGGTCAGGCCCGTGGTCGTGAGCGGCCCCTGGACGCCGTCGACCGCCGCCGGATAGAACCCGTGCGCGTGGAGGGCGACCTGGAGGGCGGCGATGCTGGAGCTCCCCGCGGCACCGGCGGGACCGGTCAGCGTGAGTGCCGCGGCAACGGCGGTTGTGAGTACGAGCAGGCGGCGCATAGTCCGTCTGTCGGCAGCGGGCGCCGGTCGCCTGAAGCGGCATTAACGCCGCCCTTACACGGCCACCGTTCGATCCCTGGCGGCTAGGACGCTTCGTCGTGACATCGAGGCCCTCGCTGTCGACGTTCGAGCTCGGAGCCGGCACGCAACCGGAGGTGCATCGTAGGACGCCGATCAGCCCCTCCACATGCCCCGGTTGGGGAGGGCGCTCTCTACTCGACGAGGGTGACGATGCAGGGATTGAACCCGACCCCGGGGCGGCAGGGGCTTCCACTCGAGGTGGCGTTCGGATCGATCTCGATCGTGTTGATGAAATGTCCCCAGACGTAGGCGCCGCCTGATTCGATGATGAGGTCGGGCGGTGGGGTGTTGCCGGGGCAGGGGTCTTCGATGTTCCTGGGGTCGGTGACGTCGCCTTGGCCCCAGCCGGTGACGTAGAAGGCGCCGAAGCTGACGATCGGGAAGGTTTCGTTGCCTGTGCCGGTGAATGTTCCGTAGCCGGTGAGGAAGAGGGTGATGAGGCGGGGATCGTCTTTGCGGAGGGCGCCGCTTTCGAACGTGTTGGTGTCGTAGAAGTTGTTGGCGTTCGACCAGTAGTTGCGGCCCTTTACCCATCCGGTAGCCGAGTCGGAGGGGCAGCTGGAGGCGTTGTTGACGCCGAAGATGCGTTGCGAGAATCCGGTGAGGAGCTGGGTCGGGTTTCCTGTCTGGGTGAGGACGCAGGTGTAGGGCGGCCATTCGGTGGCATATGGGTTCGGCGGGCTGTTGAAGAACTGGTTGCTCGAGCTCACGGTCGGGCATGGCGGGTTGCGGGTGAGCTTGTTGACCGAGTATTTGGGTGCGCAACCTTGGACGACCTCATCGACGACGCCCTTGCTCGGGTCGGGGTCGCAGTCGAGCAAGCCACTTTGGCTTCCCTTCAGGTTGAACGCGTACGGGTTCTCCGCCACTGTCGTCGCGACTGCGCCGCGAAGGCCGACGTCGACCGAGTAGGTGACCATGGCTCCGACGGGGTCGCTGCCGGGGTCGGGATCGCTGATCGGGGCTCCGGTCGATGGGTCGGTGCGGGTGATTCGGACGTACTTGATCGGACCGGTCACGTTGTCGGATCCCATGAACGTCTGCTGCACGGGAGCGGCGACGACGATGACGCACGGTCCGTTGTTCGGGAACGAATTCCCGCAGGCAGTCCCGTTCACGGTCGTGTTCCGCAACCGGATCCGGATCGAGAACGGGTTCGCATTGGAGAGCTTGGCAATCGACGGGTTGTTCGCTCCCGCGGTTGCCCAGGTCGTTCCCGACCCGAAGGTGAGCGCGCAGTCTGGAGGCCTGTTCGCGAACGCCCCGCACGAGCCGCCGGCGACGCCGACCTCTACATCGGCAGCAGCGCGCCCGCCCGTGTCGACCTGTGCGTTGACCATCACGGTGCAAGCAGCGGCGGCCGCGTTGAAGTAGCCGTCGCCGCAGCCTACGGGGGTCAGCCAGACGCTTTCGAGCTGGGGTGCCTGAGTGTTCGTCGGGCTGCTGTCGGTGTAGCCGCGAACGAACGCGAGCGGTGCCTGGGTCGTCTGCGTCGCGCCGGAACCGGTCGCGTAGTAGCACGTGACGATCGTTCCGCCTCCTTGACGGCAGAAGTCATCGATGCTCCCGAACCCCGTCGTGCTGAGGCAGTTCGTCGTCACGGGCGGCGTCGCCGACGGGTTGCAAGCCGGCGCGAAGCTCGTCGCTATCACCACACCCGTCTGGCCGGAGGTGGGGATCGTGAGCGTGTTCTGGGTGGTTGCGCCGGAGTCTGTCCACCCGCCGAGACCTGCGGTCAGACCCGGGATCGTGGCCTCACGCAGCACCTTGGCGTTGAGGAATGTCTTCCCCGGGGCGCCCACGTCGTAGAACGCCGCCGCGACGGTCTGCGGCTTGGGTGTGCGGACGGCGATCGGCAACAGCCCGCTGAGACCGTCCACCTCTTGCAGGGCGACGCGTGCTTTGGCGTGAAGGTCGATCGAGAGTGCACCGAGAAGCGGCGCCACGCTGTGCTCGGTGGCGTCGACCTGAAGCGTCCCAGCAGTGCAGACAGACCCCGCCGGCACGCTCGCGCCGTCGCCCGAGTAGTCGGCAGGGCTCGTCGAGCCTGTCCAGTACGGCCCGTTCAGGACGACATGCATCAGGTTGTCGGGGGCTCCGCCAACCTGGTTGTTGAGCGGCGTCGTGAATAGCGTGCTCGACGCGCCGACATGGCGGCCGCGATGGGAGCCAACGTACTTGCGCGCCTCAGTCTCGATCGCAGTGTCCACCGTCGCATTGCACGGGAACGCCCACGCCTGCCCACCCGCAAGCGCCGCGGCGTCGACCTGCGTCTGCAGATGACGGTGATGAACGAACCAGTTTCCGACATCGACGACGAGCACAGCCAAAGCCAGCATCATCACGATCACGCCGACGGCCATGATCATCACCTGGCCGTCACCATCACGCAGTCTCACGAATCCCCGCACGCGATTCGGCCCCCTCAGGCTCCCGCTCACTACCCCCTCATGCAGTAGATGCGGCAGATCGCTCGAAACTTGCGGACTCGGCGCCCGACGGTGTCTCGAGCGCCGGCGCCGGCCGGACGTGCCGGTGCGGCCGCCTGGGCCGCACCGGCGCGGGATCGCGGCTAGCTCAGGATCGTGTTGCTTCGTCCCGGCAGGTAGCAGCCGCCGACCTGGAGTTGGGGCATGACGACCCGGATCTTGCGTCGTGCCTGTACGGTCGAGCGGAAGGAGGACGTCGAGATCACGGTCGGGAAGACGCCGGTCGAGTTCGCCCGGAGTACCACTCGCTTGACGTTCACCCAGCGAGCGAGGACGCCGTTGTAGCGCTGGAGCGTTCCGAACTTCCCGGCAAAGCTCTGACCGCCGGCCACGCGCAGCACATACCGATGTGCTCCGACTCGGCTGAGTTGGAGACGCGGCTGCACCTTGACGACGACCGCCGGACTGCTCGTGCTCTTCACCTTCGTCGTGTAGACGGTGTTCTGGAGCGGCTGCACCGTTGCCGCGTACGCTCCTCCGGTCGTCGTCTGCACCGTCGTGATCTTGTTCGCCGCCTGCTGACCGCATGCGGTTGCCAGCACGTCGACGTTCTCGGCCACCTTCAACGTCGAAAGCACTCCCGAGAGCGTCACCTTGCCGGCATAGATCACCGTCTGCGGCTTGGCGGAGACCGTCAGGGTCTCGGCCGTCGTCGGCCCGGCGACGGTGATCGTGCCGCGGAAGGAGTTCCCCTTTGCGTTGGGATCGTCGTAGCTGAACGTTCCCGGCGACATGAAGGTGCACGAGCCGGCCTGGGTCGGCTGCATGACCAACGGGCTCGGAGCGCAGGCGACACCGGTCATCGACTTGAAGACGACCTGATGGGCGACGGTGTCGCTGTTCGTGAACTGGACGGTGTCGCCGACAGCGATGGTCGCTGCCTTGGGCACGTAGCCGTTCTTGGTGATCGTCACCGGAACCGTTTTCGCAACCGCCACACCAACCACGACGAGTGCGGCAAGTCGCCAAGCCACCGACGAGAATCCTTCGCATCAACATCTCCCTCTGATTGGGTTACACCTGGTAGACGCGGAACAGGCGCGGTGCTTGCGCAGTCACTCCGAATCCGCACAAAGCGGACGAAAGTGTTTACAACTATGACCTTCGCGCCGGTCGTCGAATTGACTGCGCGGCCGAATAGTTCGATGATGGTTCGCGGGAAGGAGGGGAATGGCGAACGAGTCGAGGCCCAGCGACCGTCTGATCCTGCTCGAGGCGAAGCATGTGCGCGTCTCGGAGCGAATCAAGCGACTCGAAGAGGCGATCGGCGAGCTGCAATCTGCCCCGATCCTGCGTGCGGATGCGGCCGCGCGGCTCGTGAAATATCGACAGCACCACGAGCGTCTGCAGTACGAGCGAACGACGCTCGAGTGGGAGCTCGAAGCGTCACACGGCGCGCTTGCATCCGATGTCGGCGTGTCGGACGCTGCCCGACGAGATGCTCGAGCGGGCGCGGAAAGAGAAGAAGAAGGGCTGGCTGCGATCGTGAGCCAGGGACCCCGACCCCGCGGCGCGACCTGGCTGCAGTCGAGGCTCGGATAGCCCGGGGGTCAGATCGTAGTGCCCGGGCACGGGGCGTCCGGGCGCGTGTTGCAGGCGACGAAGCGGAGCTGCGAGTAGGTGGGCATCACGAACACCCGCTGATCTGCGTGGACGGGCGTGTACTCATTGCAAACCCATCGGCCAGGTCGTCGGGCTCTCGGGCTGTGCAGATGATCGGTTCGCCGGCGAGCGTGTCGCCGATCCGGCGCGGGTCGATGTAGACGCCGCCCTGGGTGGGAGGTTCATCCCCGACGACGCGGTGAGTGCGTCGTGATCGATTGTTACTGTCGCCGGTATTCGCAGGCTGCCTCTTGCTTGGAAGTTCATCGCGGTCGCGTGGGCGTGCGTCGGGGTGGTGATTCTCCTGATCTACGCTCAAAGCTTGGGCCGTTTTTCCGATGTGCTCGGCATCTTGCTGTTCCTTGCTTCGATGGTCAGCGTTTTGGCGTCGATGACGGGCGCTGTTATGGGGTTCGGCGGCCCTCAAGTGCGGATTGGCGCGGTGCTGGTCGGGCTCGTGATTCCGGTGTGTGCCGGCTTTCTCGTTGTCGGGATCGCCTTGTTGAGCCAAGGTGCGGTTAGCTGATCCCCTCTCGGTCGCGCCAGGAGCGGCGTCGTAACCGTTCGGGATTTGGGTCGGGAGCGCCGCTGCCGTCGAGGGTGGACATGCGGCACTCCCGAGCCGCAGCACAGACGTCCATTGCCCCCTCGGCTTGGGACGCCTGTACCCAGTGGACGCGCGGGAGCCGGGAATCTTGCGTGTCCGGCAGACAGACTGTTTAATCGTCGTTGGCGCCGAAACGACGGACGGCATTCCCTCGGAGGCGGTACCTCCGTTGTAGTCGGTCCGTTGTTGGTGGGGATCGGTGACTTGGCAGGTGCCGATCCCCCGACGCGCCTCCATGTCACGGCGCCGGACGGTGGGGCGCGTGACGCTGACTCCCTCGTCCGTGGCTCAAGTACGCAGTCGATCTGCCGATATATTTCGGGTCGACCGGATTTCGAGGGGGTTGGCAATTGCAGTAAGGCCCGTGATGCCGACCGACCTTCACGGGCCTTCTGCGTGTCTAGCGGCTGATCCCCTCGCGTACACGCCATTCCTGCTGCTTGAGGAGCACGGCGCGGAGTTCGGAGAGCCCTTCGGGGCAGTCGACGAGCACCTGAGCATGCCGTCGCGTGCGCTGATCGAGAGGGCAAGCACGGCTTCTCGTCGTAGGCGGTCTCGAGCCGTTCGGCGGTCTCGTCGAGCCGGCTTCACGGAGCTCGCGGCGAAGCGCGCAGAACGAGTTTGTCGTCTACGGGGATGCCGGCGAGGAACATGCTCTTTGAGCGTACACCTGTTCGTGTCGTCGCGTAACTGTCTGAAAAGGACAGGGTGGCGGGGCCACCCGGTCGCCGACGGACGTGGCTGTCTAGACGCCTTGATTGACGAGCTGGTTCTGATGCCGGCGCGCAAGTTCGTCAGCGCAGCGGGGCAAGCCTCACCTGCGGCCACGACCGCCGCGGCGGTCCTCTGCCGAGAGATGAAAGAGCCTCGCGTCGTCTGTACGCTGCCCCGAGCGCCCCGCCTCGTCGACGAAACCGCTTCCCGCAGCTTCTAAGCCAATTCGGTCACATCGTTGTCAGTTGAGACGGACTCCAGCGATGATCATGCCCTCCGCCTACCACGGTTCGCGCGATGGTAAACCGACTCCTGGACGCGAACGAGGTGGCCGAGCGGCTGAACGTGCCGGTGTCGTGGGTGCGTGAGTCGACGCGTTCAGGCGCGATGCCGTGCGTCGAGCTCGGCCGCTATCGGCGGTATGACTGGCCGGCGGTGGAGGCGTGGCTCGAGGCGTGCAAGCAGCCAGGACGGACGATCGCGCTGCGCGGAAGGCGGGCAGCGTGATGTTTGGTCGGACGCAGCGCGGGTAAATCCCGATCCACGGCTGAGCTCTGATGTGCGGCTCACTCCGAGGATCTCACCGGCAGAGCCCGGACGCTTCCCTCCTTGCGTTCCGGGCTTTGTCGTGTTCGGGCCGGTCGGCATGTTTCCGAACTGCGTGATGGGGTATCGAGGACCACATAGGCGGTTCCGCTCTCGGTGGGCCGCCGTCTAGGTGGCAACGTCATCACTGACAGAAGCCCCGGGAACGGGAGTGGCTCCTCGCTTTCGGGGTCTGTCGTTCTTGCGCGCTTGTATCCGTCCGCCCGAGGTCCTACTATCCGGCGTGCGTGTCTGTGACCACGCTCTCATCCAGATCGTACGATGCCCTTGGCCGGCGGGAGTCCCGTGCCAGAGTGTCACAGCTCTGTGCGCGCCCGCCGGCCTTTGGGCTGAGGAGGTGCGCGCGATGAGCGCGACCGAGAACGACGGGCGGCGACGATGCCTAGCGGCGCGTGCGTGATCCGGTACGAGGGCGCCCGCGGCGTCGTCGTGGAGGATCAAGTACCTCGACGCCGAGGGCCGCCAGGTGAAGGAGACGGTCGGCCGGGAGTCTGACGGCTGGACGCGGCTGAAGGCTGAGCGGGCGCTCGGCGCGAAGCCTCGAGGCCGTCACCCGCGGCCACCGGAGCCGAAGCGCCGCACGTTTTCCGATCTGATCGACGAGTTCGAGGCCGTCGCGCTGCCGGCGAAGCCTCGGAAGAAGAGCACGCTCGTCGACTACCGGCCGCACGATCCGGCTGCACCTCCGCCCCGCTCTCGGACACTTCGACCTCGAGAAGCTGTCGCGGTCACCGGAGGAGTTCGAGCGGTACGCGGGCGACAAGATCGCCGTCGGGCCTGTCGCCGAAGTCGCGTCCGCAACCATCTCGTCCTCGCCGGGCTGATGTTCAAGACGGCCCGGCGGTGGCGGTGGGTGTCCGAGAACCCGCTCGAGCTCGTCGAGCCGCCGTCGATGCCCGACCACGAGACGGAGACGCTGACAGCCGCTGAGATCGCCTCGGTGCTCAAGGCGTACCGGGTGCTGGAAGCGGCCGCCGACGACGACGGAGAAGCCCTGGTACGCCGCCGCACGCCGCATGACGTCGTGGCGCTCTCGACGGGCCTCCGTCGCGGCGAGCTGCTCGGGCCTGCGGTGGCAGGACGTCGAGCTGCTCGAGCGGCTGATCCACGTTCGGCAGCAGTTCGTCCGCAACGAGATCACGACGCCGAAGAGCCGGGCGGGACGCCAGGACGCTCCCGCTCGGCGACGGTCGCGGCGACGGCGCTCGAGGAGCAGTTCGCCGCGTCGCGGCATCGGGCGCCCGAGTCGATCGTGTTCTCGCCACCCGGCGCTCGGGACGCCGCTCGACCCGTCGAAGCTGACGGGCTACTCGCGGAAGGCGATCAAGCGGCTGGAATCACGAAGCCGTTCCGACCCTGGCACGGCCTCCGGCACACGGCGCTCACCGAGACGGCCGCGGCGGGCGTGCCGGCGATGTTCGTGCAGGCGAAGGCCGGCCACGCGCAGGGCTCGACGACGGAGCGCTACCTGCATGCAGCGAAGACGAGCTACCCCGACATGGCGGAACTCGCCGAGGCCCGGATGTTCCCTTCGGGGCAGCTGAGAGGAAGGATGGGCAGCCGAGCGACGCGAACCCCGCAGTCATGGCTGATCCGATGCAGATACCCCACAGCGTGCTTTCGACCGGCCCCGCGACGGCGCCGGTTCAACAACGGGCTACCGCGTTCGATGGTGGGCCGCCGCGGCGGTGGTCTTCCTCCTCGATCTACGGCATCGATCTTCGTGCTGGTCGGGATCTTACCTAGCCCGACCGGTACCAAATCCGGTACCAAGAAGGGCGCTCCGAGAGGGCGCCCTTCGCGTTTCCGCATGCCTAGCGAGGCTTGAAAGCTCCCCGGGTTGGACTCGAACCAACAACCCTTCGGTTAACAGCCGAATGCTCTGCCAATTGAGCTACCGGGGAAGGAAGCGGCCGGAAGTGTACCCGGCGCGGAGGGTGCTGTCCCGGAACGGTGCCTAGACTTGCCCGATGGAGGACGCTCAGGCTGCTCGTCGACCGCCCTCGTGGCCGATGCGGCTCGTCCGCTGGCCCTACAAGCTCCTGCGCACGCTCGCTCCGCGTGATCCCGCAGGCGATCGACGGCTACTTCACCGACCGCTGCGGCCAGCACGCCGCCGGCATCGCCTACCGCGTCCTCTTCTCGCTCGTGCCGCTCTCGATCGTGCTCGTCGCGATCTTCGGGATCGTGCTCCGAAACGACGACCTCCGCGCGAGCGTGATCAAGGAGATCGTCGATGCCCTGCCCCTCTCCGAGAGCGGCGGCGCCGACGTGACGCGGCAGATCGAGAACCTCGCCTCACCCGCGACGGCGTTCGGCCTCGTCAGCCTCCTCGTCTTCGGCTGGGCGGCGACCGGGATGATGGCATCGCTGCGCGCCGGCCTCGAGGTCGCGATGCGCGTCGAGCGGGGCCGGCCGGCAGTGCGCGGGAAGCTCGTCGACGTGATCCTGATCGTCGGCGCCGCTGTCCTCGTGCTCGGTGTGGTGCTGATCAATCTCGCCACCCGTGTGCTGACCACGTGGATCGAGGATCCGCTCGATCGGATCGGACTCGACGGTGGCCTCCTCGGGCAGGGCTTGACGAACGGGATCCCGCTGGTCCTCACCACCGGCGTCGTCCTGCTGCTCTACCGGTTCGTGCCGGCCCGGCGGCTGAAGCTCGGCGACGCGCTCGCGGGAGCGATCGTCACCGCGGTCCTGCTGCTTGCGATCTCGCTCGTCTCAGGAGTCATCTACGAGCGCACCCGCAACCTCAGCGCGGTCTACGGATCGCTGACGGTGGCGCTGATCTTCCTCTACTCCGTGTATCTCTACGCCTCGGCCCTGCTCCTCGGCGCCGAGGTCGCGGCTGCGTGGTCGCGGCCCTCGATCGGCCCGAGCGAGCCGCTGACCCGCCAGATCCGCCGCGTCGCCCTCGGGTTGTTCGTGCACCAGGATCTGCCCGCTGCCCGCCCGGCCCGGCCGCGGGTGCCGACCGACCCGCTCTGAACGGCAAGCAGCGGCCTACGCCAGCTCGGTGAGCGCCTGACGCACCTTCGCGAGGTGTGCCTGCAGCTCCGTCGCCCGCGCGAGATCGGTCTCTCCCTGCAGGTCGCGCCGGAGCTTCCGCTCCCGCAGGCGAAGCAGCATCTCGGTTCCCGTGCGTCGGGTGATGCCCTCGCTCGCGGCCGTCGCGTCGAGCTCCGCGAGCAGGCCGACGAGATCCGCATCGGGTGCCACCCCGGCCACGAGCGATGCCCGCATCCGCCGGTGCTCCTCGAGGTCGAAGTGCTCCTCGCCGAGGCCGGCGAGGGCCTCGCGCAGCCCCGGGTGGGCGACGACCGCCGCGAGAGCCTCGCGCTCGAGCCGGATCCCGGCGTCGAGCAGCTTCTTCGGCTGGCTCACGCTCGGGCCTGGAGTCGCAGCCGCAGCGCCTCGTGCCGGCGCGATCCCGGAGAGCGTCTCCCGCGGCAGGTCGAGCCGGTCGGCGACGAGCCGGAGCGCCTCCTGGCGCTCGGGCGAGTCCTCGGCCTTGGCCAGGATCTCGCGCGCCCGGACGAATGCCTCCTGGCGATCGTCGGCGCGCTCGAGCTCGAGGCGAACGCGGTAGTGGAGGTAGCTCTCGGCCTGGCCGAGCCGCTGCTCGAAGCCCGTCGGAGCATCGGCCGGATCCTGGCCGAGCGGCAGCACGACGACCCGGATCTCGAAGCCCTGGCCGTGCGCGCGCTCCATGCCGCGTAGCGTCGCCTCCTCTCCTGCTGCGTCGGCGTCGAAGCAGAGATAGAGGCGCTTCGTCAGCCGGGCGAGCTCGCGCAGGTGCTGCTCGGTGAGCGCGGTGCCCATCGAGGCGACCACGGGCTCGAAGCCCGCCTGGCGCAGGGCGATCACATCGGTGTTGCCCTCGACGACGACCGCGCGGTCCTGCTTCGCGATCGCGGGACGCGCGAGGTGGAGGCCGTAGAGGACGCTGCTCTTCTTGAAGAGGTCGCTCTCCGGCGAGTTGACGTACTTGCCCTTCAGCGGGTCGTCGTCGCGGAGCTTTCGCGCCTGGAATCCGATCACCCTGCCGCGCGCGTCGGCGAGCGGAAACATCAGCCGTGGCGGGAAGTAGTCGTTACCGCGCTGGTTCGTCAGCCCCGCAGCGCGTAGCTCGTCTGCCGTGAAGCCCTTCTCGCGTGCCTTCGCCGCCAGACCGTTGCCCGGCGAGAGGCCCAGGCGGAACTCCTTCGAGACGTCCTCGCCGAGACCGCGGCTGGCGAGATATGCGCGCACGGGCTCCCCATCGGCGCCTTCCCAGAGGTGGCGCTCGAAGAACGACGCCGCCTGATCGAGGACCGCGAACAGGCGCTCACGGCGCTTCCGGGCCTCGTCGGCCAGTGGCGAGCTCTCCTCGTACTCGAGCGGGATCCGGAAGCGCTCGGCCAGCCACTCGATTGCGCCGACGAAGTCGAGGCCCTCGGTCTCGCGGACGAACGTGACGACGTCGCCGCCCTTGCCGCAGCCGAAGCAGTGATAGAGGTTGAGGTCGGAGTTGACCGAGAAGCTCGCCGAGCGCTCCTCGTGAAACGGGCACCGCCCCATGTAGCGGGTGCCCGAGCTCTTGCGCAGCGACGTTCGCAGCCCGACGACCTCGACGATGTTCGACGCGTCGATGACGTCGCGCACGCTCTTGTCCTTGATCCTCGCCATTACGAGCTGCCAACGTACGCGAGGGCGAAGCGGTCGGTCATGCCCGAGACGTAGTCGGTGATCCGCTCGGGCAGATCGCCCTCGCCGGGCGGCAGGCGATCCGGATCGTCGACGAGCCTGGCGAAGATTGCCTGGAGCACGTCGTGCGCCCGGCGGTGCTCGGGCCCGACCTGCGGGCCGAGGTAGACCCGGTCGAACATGAACGCGCGGAGCGAGAGCATCGCCTCCCCGATCTCGTCGCTCTGGCGGATGTCCCCCGCCTCCTCCGACGTCTCGACCAGATCGTGGACGAGGCGGTCGATGCGCTCGGAGCCGGTGGCGCCGAGCAGCTCGATCTCGGCGTGTGGGAGATCGGACTCGGCGAGGATGCCGTACCGGATCGCGTCGTCGATGTCGTGGTTGATGTAGGCGACGCGGTCGACGACGCGGACGACCTTGCCTTCGAGCGTCTCCGGCTCCTGCACACCCGTGTGCGTGAGGATGCCGTCGCAGACCTCGTGGGTGAGGTTCAGCCGTCGCGCGATGCGCAGCGACTGCTCGTTGTGACGGAACCGCCGGCCGAACGCCGCGTTGAGCGCATCGTCGAGCGCCTGCTCGCCCGCATGCCCGAACGGCGTATGGCCCGTGTCGTGACCGAGGCCGATCGCCTCGACGAGATCCTCGTTGAGGCGCAGCGCCCGCGCGACGACACGCGAGATGGCGGTCGTCTCGAGCGTGTGCGTCATCCGGGTGCGGTAATGGTCGCCTTCCGGATCGATGAAGACCTGCGTCTTCCCCTTCAACCTCCGGAACGGCTTCGAATGGACGAGGCGGTCGCGGTCGCGCTGAAACGGCGTGCGGACCGAGCACGGCTCCTCCGGCACCAGTCGGCCCCGTGTCTCGAACGAGAGCACGGCGTGCGGAGACAGCCACGTCTCCTCCTGGGCGCGCACGCGCTCCTCGAACGGCTCGACGGTGCGGCCTGGAGATCCCATGGAATGGAGGGTAGTCGTGATATCGGATTCCGTGCCTTACGCCGCGACGGGCCATCCGATCGGCCGCACGGCGTCGTTCCTCCTAGAAGGAGCGCGACTGGCCGCCGTCGACGGTGACGCACGTCCCGACCACCCACGAGGCGCGGGGCGACACCATGAACGTGACGACGTCGGCGATCTCGTCGACGGTTCCGAGGCGCCCGAACGGGAGCTCCCGCTCGATGAAGGCGGCGATCCCTGCCGGGTCGTCGCGGGTGCGACGCTCCCAGCTTCCTCCCGGAAACAGCGTCGATCCAGGCGCGACGCTGAACACGCGCACGCCATCCTTCGCGAGATCGGTCGCCATCGCCTTGGCGAGGCTGAGCTCCGCAGCCTTGGCGATGTTGTAGCTCGGCGCACCGCCTCCCTCGCGCCCCCAGATCGGACGAGATCATGGCGATGACGCCGCCCCCGCGGGAACGGAGCGACGGGAGCGCGGCACGGGAGACGTTGACGGCAGGGAAGAGGTTCTTGTCGAGGACGGCCTGCAGATCGGCCGCGTCCATGTCCTCGAACGTCTTGGCGCCGGAGCCGCCGACGTTGTTGACGACGATGTCGACCCCGCCGAGCTGCTCGACGGCTGCCGCGACGACCGCCGCAGCGCCCTCCGGTGTCGTCACGTCGGCGACGATGCCGATCGCCCGCCCCGGGCCTGCGATCGAGCGCACCGTGGCGTCGAGCTCGTCGCCGCCGCGGGCGCAGAGGACGACGCTCGCACCCTCCTCGGCGAGGCGGGTCGCGATGCCGCGGCCGATGCCCCGGCTCGAGCCGGTCACGATCGCGACTTTGCCGGCGAGCCCGAGATCCACGCAGGGATCCTAGAGGCAAGCCTCTAGGTGCCGGGCATGCCTCCGCCCGTGTGCACGTTTCCGGCGCGGAGCTCGTCCCAGACGACGAACGCGTTGCCGGGCTGCAGGCCGAGCTCCCGCACGACGATGCCCGCGACCGCAGAGAGGACCCGGGCGACGAGCTCGGGTGGCCGACCCTCGAAGGCGCTGATCCGCACGATCGGTGGGTGGGTCGCTTCGGGCTGATCGAGCGGCGCGTCGTCGACACCCTCGTGGTAGGCACCGGGGGAAGCGTCTGCCAGGTGACCCACGTTCCCGACGGCTCCTCGCCGAGCTCCCGGCTGACCGCGTCGGCGATCGCCCGCGAGATGAGGTCGAGGTCGACGCCGACGCGCTGACGGAGCGCGGTTACCTGCACGATGGGCACCCGCCAACGTTAGCCCGCCGCGGTACGGTTGGCGGATGACCGAGATCATCCTGGCGCGGCACGGCGAGACGGACTGGAACAGCGGGCGCCGCGTGCAGGGGCACACCGACATTCCGCTCAACGCGGCAGGTGTCGATCAGGCTCGGGCCCTGGCCGAGCAACTCGCCGGCGAGCCACTGACGGCCGTGTTCTCCAGCGACCTGTCGCGGGCGCTCGACACGGCGAGAGCGGTCGCCGACGTGCACGGGCTCGAGGTCACCGTCGATCCGCGCCTGCGCGAGAAGAACTTCGGCACCTGGGAGGGCCTGACGGACGTCGAGATCGCCGAGCGGTTCCCCGAGGCTCGGCGCGGGCAGTGGGGTGACGGGGAGACGACGGAGGAGGTCGCCGAGCGCGTCTGGGCGTTCTCGAGCGGATCCGCGAGCTGCACCCGCACGGGCCGGTGCTCGTGGTCTCCCACGGAGGGCCGCTGCGCGCCGCCCTCGCCGCGCTGGCGATCGAGCACGGCCCGATCGGGAACTGCGCCGTGTTTCGCGGCAGCTACTGAGCCCGCCTCCTGCGAGGCGCCGACGACGCGAGCCCGAACGGCTACGCTGCGATCCGTGGAGGACTACACCAACAAGTACAAGGGCGAGCAGGTCGATCTGGCGCTGTTCGGCGGTGAGTATCAGGAGGGCGTGCTCACGGCCTACTGCTCGATCGAGGATGTTCCCCACATCGAGCTCAACGGGCACATCCTGGTGCCGCTGCAGAACGTGGCCTCGCTGCACTGCTCGAGCAGGTGCGATGCGCCGGAGCCGGATTGGCCGCCGCGCGGTCTCGAGACCGACGGCGACGACCGCGACGACGGCTAGCAGAGGCCTAGTGCGCCGCCGGATCACGGCGAACTTCCTCAAGGCGCTCCTCCTGGTCGCCTTCCTCGCTGCTCTCGCGGGCGGCCTCGGCTGGCTGATCGGCGGGCAGCGAAGCGCGGCGCTGTTCGCGTTCTGTGCCCTCAGCGCTGCGATCGCGGTCTACTGGCTCGGTGATCGCGCGCTGCTCGGGATGCTCGACGCGCGCCCGTTCGCGCTCGCCGAGGATCCACTGCTGCGGTCGGCGACCGATCGCCTTGCCGCGCAGCTCCAGGTCGTGCCGCCGAAGCTCTGCCTGATCGACGACGGCTTCCCGCGGGCGTTCGTCGTCGGGCGCGGCCCGGGCGGCGCCACGCTCGTCGTCTCGACGGGGCTGCTCCGTGTCGCCCGCCGCGAGGAGCTCGACGCGATCATCGCCCACGAGCTCGCCCACATCCGCAGCCTCGACGTCCTGACGCAGATGTTCGCGGTGCT
>CAVVWG010000002.1:0-88451 GCA_963751875.1 uncultured Thermoleophilia bacterium | reverse complement strand
GGCAGCGTCGCGAGCTCGAGATCCTTCTGGTACGGCATCGGGTGCGACGGGGCGCCGATCCGCGATGACGGGCGCGTCGAGCTCCCAGAAGCAGTGCTCGCCGATGTGGGCTGCGACCTCGGCGCCGTAGCCGCAGAACTGCACCGCCTCGTGGACGACGACGCGCCCGGTGCGTCTTCGCGATCGAGGCCGCGATCGTGTCGGTGTCGAGCGGGACGAGCGTGCGCGGGTCGACGACCTCGACGTCGATGCCCTCGGCCTCGAGCTCCCGCGCGACCCGGAGCGCGTGCGGGACCATGGCGCCGAGCGCCACGACCGTGACGTCGCTTCCCTCTCTGACGACGCTCGCCTTGCCGAGCTCGATCGCGTAGCGCTCCTCGGGCACGGGCACCGCGTCGCCGAAGAAGAGGAGCTTCTGCTCGAGGAAGATCGACGGGGTTGTCGTCCTGGATCGCGGCGGCGAGCAGGCCCTTGGCGTCGAACGGGTTCGACGGCATCACGACGACGAGCCCGGGGATGTGGGAGAACAGCGCCTCGAGGCTCTGTGAGTGCTGCGCGCCGAGGCGCACGCCGCCGCCCGAGGCCATCCGGAGCACGAGCGGCATGCTCGGCGTGCCGCCCATCATGAACCGCAGCTTCGCCGCCTGGTTGAGGATCTGGTCGAACGCGACGCCCGCGAAGTCGGAGAACTGGAGCTCGACGACGGGACGGAGGCCGGTCAGCGCGGCGCCGATGCCGCAGCCGACGAAGCCGCTCTCGGTCAGCGGCGTGTCGCGGATGCGCTCGGCGCCGTAGCGCTCGTAGAGACCCTCGGTCGCCCGGAACAGCCCGCCGATGCGGCCGACGTCCTCGCCCATCACGATCACGTCGGGGTCGGCGGCGAGCTCGAGGTCGAGCGCCTCGCGGATCGCGCCCATGAACGAGAGCTCGCGCTCGCCCCGCAGCGGGCGGCGCCGGGTAGCTCCGGTGCGGGGCGAACACGGCGGGCAGCAGGTCGTCGACGCTCGCGTCCTCGTCGGCGAGGCCGGCCGTCACGGCCGCCTCGACCTGGGCCTCGACCTCGCCGCGAATCGCGGCGGCGCGCTCGTCGTCGAGCTCTCCTGCCTCGCGGAGCAGCGCCTCGAATCGCGGCACCGGATCCTTCGGCTCCCACTCGTCGATCACGGCGCGGTCGCGGACGTCGGGGAGGTTGGCGCGCATCGAGTGCTGCATCCGCCGGAACGTCTTCATCTCGAGGAACGTCGGGCCGCCGCCGCTGCGCGCCAGGTCGAGCGCGCGGCCGACGGCGTCCTCGACGGCGAGCACGTCGTTGCCGTCGACGACCTCGCCCGGCATGCCGTAGCCGGCCGCGCGATCGGCGAGATCCTCGACCGCCCGCTGCGTGCGCCAGTCGGCGGAGAGCGCGAACTGGTTGTTCTCGCAGATGAAGACGACGGGCAGCTTCCAGGTCGCGGCGAGGTTCATCCCCTCGTGCGTCGCGCCCTGCCCGGCCGCGCCGTCGCCGAAGAAGGCGAGCGTCGCCTGGTCGGTGCCGCGCAGCGTCGCGGTCAGCGCGGCGCCGCAGGCGTGGGGGATCCCGGCGCCGACGATGCCGTTGCAGCCGAGGATGTCGAGCGAGAGGTCGGCGATGTGCATCGAGCCGCCGAGCCCCTTGCAGTAGCCCGTTCGCTTGCCGAACATCTCGGCCATCATCCGGTGCAGGTCGGCGCCGGCCGCGATCAGGTGGCCGTGCGAGCGGTGGTGGCCGACGAGGTAGTCGGTCTCGCGCATCACGCCGGCGGCGCCGACGGCGATCGCCTCCTGCCCGACGCAGCTGTGCGCCGTCCCGAAGATCACGCCCTGCTCGAACAGCGTCGGCCGCGCGCTCCTCGAAGGCGCGGATCAGGAGCATCAGGCGGTACTGGTCGATCAGCGGCGGCCGGCCGGCCGGACGGGCCGCGACGGCGCTCGCGACGTCAGGCAGCGACATGGGGCGGCCGCTCGTGGAACTCGAAGATGTAGCCGTCGGGTCGATCCCGTAGAGGCTCTTGCCGCCGGTGTTCGGCCCCTCCAGCATCTCGACCGGGCCGTCCGAGCGGAACCGGACGCCCTGCGCGGCGAGCTCGGCATGACACGCCTCGATGTTGCGGACGAACACGCAGAAGTGGCCGGTGCCGTAGTCGCGACGGCGGCGTGCTGCCCGACTTCCGCTCGCAGCCCTTGTACTCGAGCAGCTCGACCTGAGCGCCGCCGCCCGGGATGTCGAGCATCGCGATGTCGACCGAGGTCGCATCGGGAATGCCGACGATCTCGCGGATCTCGTCGTTCACGTACTCGCGGCGCCACACGAGCTCGAGGCCGACGAGGCCGACGTAGAACTCGAGCGAGCGGTCGAGATCGGAGACGGTGATGCCGCCGTGCCGCGCGCCCATGATCTCCCACGGCGCATTCGTCGCGACGGCCTCGTCCATATGCGCGATGCTACTCGGGGAACCACCGGCGTCGAGAGAGAACGGGAGGCGTGCGTGCTGCTCGAAGACCGAGTCGCATTCGTGACGGGTGCCGGCAGCGGCATCGGCAAGGAGATCGCGGAGCTCTTCGCCCGCGAGGGAGCGCGGATCGCCGGCTTCGACCGCTCGGGCGAGACCGCCGACGAGCTCGTCGCCGCCCTCGAGCAGGCGGGGGCGCGGTCGCATCTCTTCGTCGAGGGCGACGTTCGCGACCCGGCTGCCGTCGAGCGCGCCGTCCAGAGCGTCGTCGACGCCACCGGCCGCATCGACGTCCTCGTCAACTGCGCGGGCGTGCGCGAGATCGGCGACGTCTACACGATGCCCGCGGAGGAGTGGGAGAACGTGATCGCGATCAACCTCAGCGGCACGTTCTACTGCTGCCAGTCGGCGGCGCGGCAGATGCGCGAGACGGGCGGCGGCAGCATCGTCAACCTCTCCTCCGTCGGCGGCCTGATCGGGCTCTCCCATCGCCCCGCCTACACGGCGTCGAAGCACGCGATCGTCGGCCTCACGAAGAGCCTCGCGCGCGACCTCGGGCCGGCCGGCATCCGCGTCAACGCGCTCTGCCCCGGCGTGATCCGCACGCCGATGACCGAGCAGTACTTCTCCGACGACAGCTTCGAGCAGGAGCTCGCCGTCTCGGTGCCGCTCGCGCGCTACGGCGCGGCCGCCGACGTCGCCAGGGCGGCGCTGTTCCTCGCGAGCGACCAGTCGGGCTACCTCACCGGGGTCGCCCTGCCGGTGGACGGCGGCTTCCTGGCCGAGAAGAGCTTCGTCTCCGGCCAGGGATCGGCGTTCCTGTCCGGGAACGAGACGCGCGACTGACTCTCGCTAGCGCCCGCCCGCGACGTCGAGGATGCTGCCCGTGCAGTAGGAGGCCTCGTCGCCGAGCAGCCAGACCACTGCGTCCGCGATCTCGGCCGCCTCGCCGGCTCGGCCCATCGGGAGCATCGGCAGCATCTGCTCGATCCGGTTCGGCTGGCCGCCGCGGGCGTGGATCTCGGTGTCGATGATGCCGGGCCGCACGACGTTGACGCGCACGCCCTCGGCGGCCACCTCTTTCGCCAGCCCGAGGCCGAGCGTGTCGACGGCTCCCTTCGAGGCGGCGTAGTCGACGTACTCGTTGGAGCCGCCGAGCCGGGCCGCGGCCGACGAGACGAGCACGATCGAGCCGCCCTGCCCGCCGTGCCGGTCGAGAGCCGCCGGACGGCCTCGCGGCAGCAGATGATCGTGCCGAGCACGTTGACCGCGAGGATGCGCTCGACGCGCTCGACGGTCAGCTCGTCGACCCGCGACTTCGGGCCGGCGATGCCGGCGTTCGCGACGAGCGGCGGTGAGCGGCCCCATCGCCTCGGCCGCGGCGAACGCGCCGAGCACGTCGGCCTCGACCGCGATGTCCGCGCGCACTGCTGTTGCGACGCCACCGGCCGCCTCGATCTCGCCCACGACGGCTGCCGCTGCGGCTGCGTCGTCGTTGTAGGTCAGGCAGACCGCCCAGCCCTTCGCGGCGGCCGCCCGCGCCACGGCGGCACCGATCCCGCGACTCCCACCGGTGACCAGCGCGACCCCTCGATCCACCGGGTGACCGTATCGGATGGCGGATCGTCAGACAGCCGTCACGGTCACCGCAGGTGGATCGTCCGGCTGCAGGAACGCCGGCGAGGCGGGTCGCCTCGGCGACCGTCGCATCCAGATCGTCGCGAGAGAGCGGAAGGTGCAGCACGTCGAGGCGGCCGTCTGCGATCCGCCACGATCCCCGCAGGGTGCCGTCGACGAGCACGTGACCGCGCCCGAGCTGGCCGGCCGGGTAGAGGGCGGGGCTGGCCTCCGCGTCGAAGAAGCGCGAGCGGTCGGCATGGGCGAGGAGCACGTTGTCGTACTCGGGCAGGAGCCGCACCGGCGCGGGTGTCTCCGGGTCGGCCAGCTCGCCGTCCGCGACATCCCACAGGGTTCGCCCTGCGTCATCCGTCCATTGCCTGAGCTGCGCGCCGAGGCGGTCGAGGACGGCGGCGATGCCGGTGAGCCGGGACCACGTCGCAATGTCCGCCGCCGTCGCCGGGCCGAACGCGCGCAGGTAGCGGAGGACGAGGTCGTCGACGGAGGGCGAGGCGGCGAGCGGACGCCCGAGCCACGCCTCGGCCGTCGTCACCGTGACCTGATGCGAGCGGCCGAGGAGCCCGCGCGGTGGAACCTGCACGAGGGCGAGGTGGTTCCGGCACGCGTACGCGAGCGCGGCCGCGTCGTGCGCGGGGAAGCGCTCGCCCAGCGCTGCGCGGAACGCGGGCAGGGAGAGCGGCTCGTCGCCCAGCAGCGCCCGCGCCCACTCGAGGACCGGATCGAGATCGACGCCGGCGAGGGCCGGCCCCACCTCGGGATGCGCGGCCAGCTCCCGGTCGAAGACGGGCCGGAACAGCGGCCAGAAGCCGAGGCAGTCGTCGGCCGTGAGGAGATGGATGGTGCCGCGGATCGAGGCGATCCGGACCACCTGCCGCTCGACGAGCAACGTCCCCAGGTCGGATGCGTCGAACCCTTCCAGGCGCGACCAGAGGCCCGGATACGGATTCGCCGGCACCTGCGCCTGGAGCCCGACGAGCTGGTGCACCGCCGACAGCGCGTCGAGCGGAGCACGCTCGAGGAGAAGCTGCCGCTGCAGCGTCGTCCGGTTCAGCGTCCGTGCGGTGATCGGATCCGCCACGTCCGCACGCTACGTGAAGCCTCTGCCGGTTGACAACGCCTCTTTGATGGGTCGAGAATGACTTGTTTCTTCCGCGCATGAAGGGAGGCCGATGTGTCCTGGAATCTCAAGGGCAGCTACTTCGAGACGTGCTCCTGCGATCTCATGTGCCCGTGCAACTTCTCGTTCGACCACGGTGCGACGTACGACTACTGTCGCGTTACGCTCGTCTTCAACGTTGCAGAGGGCGATGTTGAGGGAACGAATGTCAGCGGACGCACGGTCGCTGTGATCGCAGACACGCCCAAGGTCATGACGGAGGGCAACTGGCGTCTCGGCATGTTTGTCGACGAGGACGCGACCGATGACCAGTTGGAGAAGCTGACGGCCGTCTTCGGCGGGCAAAAGGGCGGGCCGATGGCTGGGCTGGCCCCGCTGATCGGCGAGCTGCTCGGCGTCGAGCGAGCCCCGATCGCGGTTGTCGAGGAGGGCCTCCGTCACAGCGTCCGGATCGGAGATGCGATCGACTTCGAGGTCGAGGACATCGTGCCGTTCGGCATCGAGACCGGGGAGCCCGCTCGCCTGGTCGGCGTGTTCCACCCCGTCGGCTCCGAGTTGACCGCTGCCGAAGCGACGCGGTCACAGATAAGCGCCTTCGGCATCGAGTACGAGGGGAAGACGGGGCTGTCGGCGCCCTTCTCGTGGGCCGCCTGAGCGCTTGATCACCTCCGCGGAGGAGCACTCGCCCGGCGCCGCGGGTCTCGCGCCCGCGTTCGCTGCGGCACGTGCCCGGCTCGGGCTCATCGCCCTCCTCTTCGTCCTCGCCGCGGTGAGCTGGTGGTGGACGGTCGACGAGATGCGAGGCATGGACGACGGCCCGTGGACGGGTCTCGGGACGTTCGGCTGGTTTGCCGGCGTCTGGGTCGTGATGATGGCGGCGATGATGTTTCCGTCGTTGGCTCCGACGGTTGCGCTCTACTCGCGCATGACGAAGGCCCGGTCTCCGGCTTCACCACTCCTCTTCTGCGCCGGCTATCTCATCGCCTGGACGAGCGTCGGAGTGCTTGCCTTCGCAGTTGCGACCGGTGTCGGACGCGTCTCGGGTGACCCGCTCGCGTGGGAGAGCGCCGGTCGCTGGGTCGCAGGGGTGACGCTGATCGGTGCCGCCGTCTACGAGCTGACGCCGCTGAAGGACGTCTGCCTGGGCAAGTGCCGCAGCCCCCTCGGCTTCTTGCTCGGCTCCTGGCGCAGCGGACGCACCGGTGCGCTCCAGATGGGGACGAGGCACGGGGCCTGGTGCATCGGTTGCTGCTGGGCCCTGATGGCGTCGCTCTTCGCGCTTGGCGTCATGAGCGTCGTCTGGATGGCGGTCGTCGCCGGGCTCATCGCATTCGAGAAGTTGATCCCGTTCCGCCGCACCGGGACCTACGTCACGGCGGCCATTCTGCTCGTGCTCGGAGTGCTCTTGCTCGCGGCTCCGGACCTGATTCCCGCGCTGACGCTGCCCGGGAGCGGCTCGATGTCTCCGATGGGCTCGATGAGCCCCTAGCCGGAGTCAGCCGCTACTGCAGCCCGCCGCGCACCGAGGTGATGCGCTGCGTGTTGAAGCCGAGCCAGTGCATGCGGCCGACATAGCGCGCGTGCTCGACCTTGGCGCAGCGGTCCATCACCACCGTCACGCCGCCCGCCTCTGCGATGCGGGCGCCCTCCTCGTTGATCACGCCGAACTGGCACCACAGGGTTCCCGCACCGATCGCGACGGCCTCGGCCGCGATCGCGGGCAGTGCATCGGGCGCCCGGAAGACGATCACGATGTCGATCGGCACCGGGACGTCGAGGAGGCTCTGAAAGCTCTTCTCCCCGAGAATCTCGGTCTCGCGCGGATTGACGGGAATCACGCGATAGCCGTGTCGCTTCAGGTAGTACCCGACGAAATAGCTGGCGCGCAGCTCCTTCGAGGACAGCCCGACGATTGCCACGGTCTTCGCCGTGTGGAGCACCCGCTGGATCGTCAGCGGATCCTGGTAGCGCGCCAGGTCGAACGGGGCCGGCTCGACGGAGGAGCTCATGCCGACGCCGCCACGCGCGCGAAGCCCTGCTCGAGGTCCCAGATCAGGTCGTCGATCGACTCGGTGCCGACGGAGAGCCGGATCGTCCCCGGGCCGACGCCCGCCGCGCGCAGCTCGTCGTCGTTGAGCTGGCGATGCGTCGTGCTCGCGGGATGGATGATCAGGCTCTTCGAGTCGCCGACGTTCGCCAGGTGCGACCAGAGCGTGACGCCGCGGATGAAGTCCTGTCCTCCCGCTCGGCCGCCCTCGCAGTCGAACGAGAACACGGCACCGGCGCCGCCCGGCAGATACCTGTCGACGAGCGGGCGATAGCGGCTCGTCTGCAGGCCCGGGTAGGTGACGTTCGACGCCAGTGCGTGCGCCTCGAGGTACTCCGCCACCACCAGCGCGTTCTCGACGTGGCGCTGCATCCGCAGCGACAGCGTCTCCAGCCCTTGCAGGAAGAGGAATGCGTTGAACGGGCTCATCGCCGCGCCGAGATCCCGCAGCGTCTCGGCGCGCAGCTTCATGCAGTAGCCGTACATGCCGAACGTCTCGTGGAACTCCAGTCCGTGGTAGGCGGGCGACGGATCCGCGACGACCGGGAAGCGGCCGTTCGACCAGTTGAACTCCCCGGAATCGACGACGACGCCGCCGATGCTCGTGCCGTGGCCGCCGATGAACTTCGTCGCCGAGTGGACGACGATGTCGGCGCCCCACTCGATCGGCCGGCAGAGATACGGCGTCGCGAACGTGTTGTCGACCATCAGCGGGGCCTCGTGCTCGTGGGCGATCGCGGCGACCGTCTCGAGGTCGAGCACGTTGCCGCCGGGGTTGCCGATCGTCTCGCCGTAGAAGACCTTCGTGTTCTCGCGCGCCGCTCCCCGCCACGCGTCCGCGTCGTCCGGGTCGACCCAGGTGAGGTCGACGTTCAGCTTGCGCAGCAGGTGCTTGAACTGGTTGACGGTGCCGCCGTAGAGGGCCGACGACGCGACGACGTGGTCGCCCGGCTGGAGCAGCGTGAACAGGGCCGCAGCCTGCGCGGCGATGCCGCTCGCGAACGCGACGGCGCCGCTGCCGCCTTCGAGGTTGGCCATGCGCTCCTCGAACACGGCCACCGTCGGGTTCATGATCCGCGAGTAGGTGTTCCCGTACTCCTGCAGGTTGAAGTACGCGGCGGCCGACTCCGGATCCTCGAACACGTAGCTCGTGGTCTGGAAGATCGGCACGGCGCGCGCGCCGGTGTTCGGGTCGGGGCGCTGGCCGGCGTGCACCTGACGCGTCTCGAACCCGAAGTCCCGTGCTTCCTCCGTGCGCTGCGGCTCGTCCGTCAAGCCCTCATCCTAGGCGGTGGGGTGCGCCTGACGCGCCAGGAAGTCCTGGATCATCGGCGTCTGCCGGCTCTCCTCGAGCAGGAAGCAGTCGTGGCCGTACGGCGCGTCGATGACGTGCAGCTCGACGTCCTTCCCGAGCGCGCGCAGCGCGTCGGCGAGCTCCTCCGACCCCGACGGCGGATAGAGCCAGTCCGAGCTGAACGCGATCAGCAGCGTCCGCGCCTGCACGTCGCGAAGCGCGCTCTGGAGCGTCCCGCCGTGCTGCCGGGCGAGATCGAAGTACGTCAGCGCCCGCGACGTGTAGAGGTAGGTGTTGGCGTCGAATCGCCGGACGAACGTGTCGGCCTGGTGCCGCAGGTAGCTCTCGACCTCGAACTCCGGCTCGGTCAGCGTGAAGCGGATGTCGTCGGCGAACTGCAGCCGCCTGCCGAACTTGTCACCGAGCCCCTTCGCCGACAGGTAGGTGATGTGGCCGACCATCCGCGCGATGCCCATGCCGCCGTCGGGCCGTCGGTCGGTGCCGTAGTAGTGACCGCCTTGCCAGTCCGGGTCGGCCGTGATCGCGTTGCGTGCGATCGCGTTCCACGCGACGCCCTGCGGCTGGATCGCGTGGGTGCTGGCGATCGCGATGATCGCGTCGACCTGGTCGGGGTAGAGGATCGCCCACTCGAATGCCTGCATGCCGCCGAGCGAGCCGCCCGCAACGGCCGCGAGCCGCTCGATGCCGAGCTCGTCGAGAAACGCGCGCTCCGTCCGCACCATGTCGGCGACGGTGATCACGGGGAAGTCCGACCCGTAGGGCCTGCCGGTTGCCGGATCGACGGACGACGGCCCGGTCGTCCCGCCGCACCCGCCGAGCAGGTTGGTGGAGACGACGAAGTAGCGGTCGGTGTCGAACGCCTTGCCGGGGCCGATCATGCCGTCCCACCAGCCGAGCCCCTTGCCGCTCGAGCCGTCACGGTCCTCGGCGCCGAAGCCGTCGCGGGTGCTCTCCTCCGGCGGCGTCTTCGCAAAGCCCGCCGCGTGCGCGTCGCCGCTCAACGCGTGACAGACCAGGATCACGTTGTCGCGTGCCGGCGAGAGCGTCCCGTAGGTCTCGTAGGCGACGCGGACCGGATGCAGCTCGCGTCCGCAGTCGAGCCGGAGCGGACTCGGAAGGTCGAGGTACTGCGTCTCGACCGTCCCCACCGACCCGGCGGCGGTCCTGGCTGCTCGAGTTGCCACCCCCGCGATGATATCGCCGGTGAGCCTCTGCGGCCGGTGAGCCCGGCGTTGTAGAATCTCGGGTTCCGACAGATCTCGATCACAACGGGAAAAGGGGGTTCACCATGGCAATGGCGACCGCAGACAACGGAGTCAACGTTCAGGCGCTCCTGGACGCGCGCGAAGCGCTCACCGGTGCACCAGAGGCAACGAAGTTCACCTGGCGTGCGTCCTGCAAGTGGGTCAACGGCACGTACAGCGAGGCGAAGGTCAGCAACTTCTTCGGTCTCGGCGAGGAGCAGTCGCACAAGACCGAGACGACGTTCGAGGCCGACCATCCGGAGATCTTCGCGTCGGAGGACCGCGGCATCACGCCGATCGAGTACCTGCTCGTCGGGCTCTCGAGCTGCCTCACGGCGGGCATCGCGTCGGTGGCGCAGAACCGCGGCATCCAGCTGCGCTCGGTCGAGTCGAAGCTCGAGGGCACGATGGACATCCAGGGGATCCTCGGCATGGACAGCGACGTGCGCAACGGCTACGACGACATCAAGGTGACCTTCGAGATCGACGCAGACGCGTCGAAGGAGGACATCGAGGCGATCGTCGCCCAGTCGCAGAAGCGGTCGGCCGTCTACGACGCCCTCACGAACCCGGTGAACGTCACCGTCGACGTGGTCAAGACATAGAGCAATTCACGACGGTCGTCGTCGGGGCCGGTCACGCCGGCCTCACGGCCAGCCGGTTCCTGACCGAGCGTTCGATCGATCACGTCCTCCTCGAGCGCGGGGAGGTGGCGAACTCCTGGCGCCACGAGCGCTGGGACTCGCTGCGGCTGCTGACGCCCAACTGGCAGAGCCGGCTGCCCGGCCATCACTACGACGGCCCCGATCCGGACGGCTACATGACGATGCCCGAGGTGGTCGACTTCATCTCGCGGTACGCGACGGTGTCGGGCGCGCCGGTCCGCACCAACACCGACCGTCACCTCGGTGGCGCGCGCCGACGACGGCTATCGGGTCGTGACGAGCGACGGCGAGATCCGCTGCCGGTCCGTCGTGCTCGCGAGCGGCGGCTACAACGCGCCGAGCGTGCCGGCGGTGAGCGCGTCGATGCCCCCGGACGTCGAGCAGATCACCCCGTTCGACTATCGCGATCCCTCCCAGCTGCCCGACGGGGGCGTGCTCGTCGTCGGCGCCTCGGCGACCGGGGTTCAGCTCGCCGACGAGATTCACCGCTCGGGGCGGCCGGTGACGCTCGCGGTCGGTGAGCACGTCCGCCTCCCGCGCCGGTACCGCGGACGCGACGTGCTCTGGTGGATGGACCGCTCGGGCGTGTGGAACGAGCGGTACGACGCGATCGACGATCTGACCCGCGCCCGGCGCCTGCCCTCGCCGCAGCTCGTCGGCACGCCGAACACGACGCTCGACCTGAATGCCCTCACCGCGATCGGAGTCGAGCTGGTGGGCCGAGTCTCGGCGGCACGTGACGGCTGGGCGCTCTTCTCCGGTGGGCTCCGGAACATGTTCGCGCTGGCGGACCTGAAGCTCAACCGCCTCCTCGACACCTTCGACGAGTGGGCGCGCGACGGCGGCGGCGAGGGGGAAGACCTCGGCGAGCCGGAGCGCTTCGAGCCGACGCGCGCGCCCGACTCGTCGCCGTGGCGCATCGATCTCGGCAGCGGCGAGATCCGGACGATCCTCTGGGCGACCGGCTTCCGCCCCGACTACAGCTGGCTCCACGTTCCCGTCGTCGACGCGAAGGGGAACGTGCGCCACGACGGCGGCGTGGTCGTCGACAGTCCCGGGATGGTCGTGCTCGGGCTACCCGTGTTGCGCCGCCGCAAGTCGAGCTTCATCTACGGCGCCGAGGACGATGCGCGAGAGCTGGTGGATCACCTCGCCGGCTATCTCGACGGCGCAGGCGAGTGGCGTCAACTAGCGGCCCGTCTGCCCCGGACGGCTCTGCGTCAAGGAAGGCGGTGCCAGGTTCGTCTATAACGTTTTCGGCACCCGTATACGACCAGTTCAGCCGCCAATCACCCCGAGCGAAGGGATCCAGGTGACGAACACACCGCTCGATGAGCTAGGACCCGTTGACTACCTCGTCGTCGAGTTTCCGGCGGGAGCAAGCAACTTCACCGGCGAGATGGCGAAAGAGCTGATCGCGCTCGTCGATGCAGGGACGATCCGCGTCATCGACGTCCTCGTCCTGACCAAGAACGACGACGGCACCGTTGATGCGATGGAACTGTCCGACATCGAAGAACTCGGCGAGCTCCAGGCGATCGAGGCCGACCTCGCCGAGCTCCTCGCAGCCGACGACGTCATCAACCTCGCCGCTGCGATGGACCCGGGCAGCACCGCCGGCGTCCTGATCTGGGAGAACCTCTGGGCGGCGCCGTTCGCCTCGGCCGCCCGTCGCTCCGGCGGCCAGCTGATCGCCAACGGCCGCATTCCCATCCAGGCCATCATCGCCTCGATCGAGGCCGACGAGGCACTCGCAACGGAAGGAGTCTGACATGCCCCTCGGCCCAGGACGCGTAGGACGAGTCGGGGTCATCGGCCACCCGGTCGCGAAGACGGCGGTCGTGGCCAAGGCCGTCACGCCCGGCCCCTCGCCGGTCGCGAAGACCGCGGTCGTCGCCGCGGCCGTCACGCCGGGACGCGGCGTCCGCCGGCGGATCTGAGCGGCAAGCAGGCGGGGCTACTCCGGGTCGCCCCGCCTGCCTCCCGCCCCCGAGCGCGGCGCGGCGCGCTGTCGGCCTCCGGCTAGCCTGCACTGGTGTCCCAGGACGCGCCAACGCCACCAAGCAGCGTGCCGCCGCAGCCGTCGATGACCTGGATCCCGGCGGGGACGTTCCTCATGGGCTCGGAGGACTTCTATCCCGAGGAGCGGCCTCTCCGCGAGGTCAGCGTGGCCGGCTTCTGGATGGACGAGCACCCGGTCACTGCAGCGCAATACCGGCGGTTCGTGCGGGAGACCGGCTACGTGACGGTCGCCGAGCGGCCGCTGCGCGCGGACGACTACCCCGATGCCGACCCCGGCCTCCTCGTTCCAGGTTCGCTCGTGTTCGTCGGCGCCACGGGTCCCGTGCCGCTCGATGACGTCGCCGACTGGTGGGAGTACCGTCCCGGGCGCCTACTGGAAGCGACCCGGCGGCAAGGGCACGACGATCAACGGACGCGACAACCACCCTGTCACGCACGTCGCGTTGCGAGGACGTCGAGGCCTACGCCGGCTGGGCGGGCAAGCAGATCCCCACCGAGGCGGAGTGGGAGCGTGCGGCGCGTGGCGGCCTCGAAGGCGCCGCCTTCGCGTGGGGCGACGAGCACTTCCCCCAGGGGAAGTGCATGGCGAACACCTGGCAGGGAGAGTTCCCGTGGCAGAACCTGAAGCTCGACGGGTACGAGCGCACGTCGCCCGTGAGGAGCTTCCCGCCGAACGGATACGGCCTGTACGACATCACGGGAAACGTGTGGGAGTGGACGAGCGACTGGTACGCGTCCGCCCCCGGTGAGCAGTCATCCTCCCCGTGCTGCGCGCCCAACCCACAGGTGGCCGACCCGACACGAGGCCAGGCGCTGAACGCCCCGAGCGAGCGGTTCCCCCGCAAGGTGATCAAGGGCGGCTCGCATCTCTGCGCTCCGAACTACTGCCTGCGCTACCGCCCCGCGGCCCGGCAGGCGCAGATGACCGACACGTCGACCTCGCATCTCGGATTCCGCTGCATCATTCGCGCGTGATGGGCGTCGCTGTCCTGTCTCGGGAGCACGGGTGAGCCACCGGCAACGACTGACGCTGCTCGCCGCGATCCTGGGCTCGGCGGTCGCCGCGATCGACGGCTCGATCGTCAACGTGGCCTTGCCCGCGATCGAGCGCGACCTCGGCGGTGGTCTCTCCGCGCAGCAGTGGGTCTCGAACGCCTATCTGCTCACCCTGGGCTCGTTGATCCTGATCGGCGGCTCTCTCGGCGACATCTACGGTGAGCGGCGGATCTTCACCCTGGGCTGGCGGGCTTCGGCGTCTTCTCCGTGGCCTGCGCGTTCGCGCCGACGATCGAGTTCCTGATCGCAGCGCGGGCCTGCCAGGGCGCGGCAGCGGCGCTGCTGACGCCGGCGTCGCTCGCGATCATCGTCGCGGCGTTCGGCCCGAAGGAGCGTGGTGCCGCGATCGGATCGTGGACCGCCTGGGGTGGGATTGCGGCGATCATCGGGCCGCTCGCAGGAGGTTGGATCGTCGATCAGCTCTCGTGGCGGTGGATCTTCGCGCTGAACGTCCCGCTCGTGATCGGGACGATCCTGCTGGTCCTCGCCGTCGTGCCGCAAACGGCGCCGATCGTCGGCCGTCGCATCGACCTCATCGGTGCCGCGCTCGGTGCGCTCGGGCTCGCCGGCATCGTGTTCGCGCTGATCGAGCAGCCGCACTACGGCTGGAGCAGCCCGGTGATCGCGATCCCGCTCGTGGCGGGCGTCGTGTCCCTTGGCCTGTTCCTGGCCTACGAGCGCCGCGTCCCCGAGCCGATGTTGAAGCTCGACCTGTTCGCGAGGCGCAACTTCGCGGTCGGCAACCTCGAAACGCTCGCCATGTACGCGGGCATCGCGATCCTCTTCTTCTACCTCACCATCTACCTGCAGGAGGTCGCCGGCTACAGCGCCCTCGAGAGCGGGCTCGCGACGGTTCCGGTGACGATCGTGATGTTCATGTTGTCGCGACGCTTCGGCGCGCTCGCCGACCGCTACGGGCCGCGCCTCTTCATGGGAGCCGGCCCGCTGATCGCTGCTGCCGGCATCTTCCTCCTCGCCCGGATGGGAATGAACGTCGACTACCTCACTGACGTGCTCCCGGCGATGCTCATCTTTGCGATCGGCCTGTCGCTGACCGTCGCGCCACTCACCGCGACGATCCTCGCGGATGCCGACCAGGAGGACGCAGGCATAGCGTCGGCCGTCAACAACGCCGTCGCCCGCGTCGCCGGGCTGATCGGCGTCTCGATCGTCGGGATCATCGTTGCCGGCTCGATGGTCGGCGATACGTTCGCCGCCAACGCCGAATCCGTGCGCGCGTTCCAGCACGTGATGATGATCTGCGGCGGCCTGCTCGCGGCCGCAGGCGTGATCGGCTCGCTCGGGATCACGAACCCGAGCCGGCGGGTGAAGGCGGAGCAGTGTGCAGGCGGCCAGTTCGTGGGCGCGCCGCTCCCCGCCGCCGGAGCCCACGAGGACGTCGTCGCTCCAACGGCGTGATCGCGCAGGCCCTCTAGCGCGAGGTCGCCAACACCGTCACGCGTCACGGTGGGATCCGTCAGACGACTGGAGGCGGGATCCCCTCGGCGCTGGCAGACAGGTCGGGGTCCCAGCTGCATACGTCGCACCCGTGCCGAACCGCCGAGCGGGCGAACTCGAGCGCATCCTCGTGCGGGTGCGGGCTGTTCACGAGAATCGTCCCAGTCGAGGATGTACTCGCCGAGCGCGGCGTCCCACCTCGCAGCCTCCGGGGCCAGCGTCGCGGCTGCGAATCCCTCCGGAGCCGGGAATGCGTAGGCGAAGAAGGCAGCTTTCGGATAGCGGGCGTCGCCGGGCCACCAGCCGACCTCGATCTGCTCGGCGTTCCCGGCGTTACGAGTGATGAAGTCGTTTGCCGGCGGCTCGACAGGCTGGCCGGAGAAGAGGCTCACGGCGAGGTCGAACGAGCCCCACCACGCGTTGACCGGGGTGGAGCGGCCGCGGTATGGCGCGCGGAGCGCAGCGAGCACGAGCGCCGCTCTGGTCGCGGCCGCGAAGTACGCTGTGACCTGGGCGGGCTCGTACGTGGCGTGCTCGTGGTCCTCGTCGAGCGGCGTCGTCCAGGGCGTCTCCTGTGGCGTGAGGTTGATCTCGACAGGCCCACCGAGTCGTCGCACGGCGGCCAGGACCTCGACAGTGACGTCCGCCACCGGTCGGTTCGGTGTCAGCGGTACCCGTTCGACGTGACCGTCCGAGTGCTCGACGATTCCTTCGTGGGACCGGAGGTCGAGAGCCACCACGATCGCCCCCGATCCGTCCGGGGCCGGCAGCGGCATCGTCTCCCAGCCGCGCGCCGTCAGGCGAAGTGCCGCATGCTGGAGCTGGGGCTCCGGCGGGGCCAGAGCGGCGGCCAGCTTTCCGAGAACCTGAGTGTGCGCATGAAGCGTCTCACAGGTCGCGCGCCAGGGTTCGTATGGGAGCGCAGGCCAACCGGACACGGCTATCCAATGCTAGAGGCAAGCCTCTAGGTGATGCTCGGGCCGATGACGCGTTGCGAGAAGCGAACATGCGCCCGGGAGGATTCGAACCTCCGACCCGCGGATTAGAAGTCCGCCGCTCTGTCCACTGAGCTACGGGCGCGTCACCGTAGGGTAATCGGCTGCGCGGCGGGGTGGCGCGAGCGGATGGGAGGCGCGGCACGCGGCGCAGTAGGCTTGCCGGGTGAACACGGTCGGCATCGTCAGCCCCGGCGCGATGGGCTCCGCCGTCGGGCACGTGCTCGCTGCGGGCGGCGCGAGGGTCGTCGCGACGCTCGAGCATCGCAGCGCCCGGACGGCGAAGCTCGCCGAGGGGATCGAGCTGCTGCCGAGCCTCGATGCCGTCGTCGAGGCGTCGCAGATCGTGCTCTCGATCGTGCCGCCGGGCGAGGCGCTCGCGGTCGCAGGAGCGGTGGCGGACGCGGCCGGGCGGACGGGTGCTGAGCCCGACCGTCGCCGACCTGAACGCGATCGCGCCGGCGACGATGGCGGCTGTCGCCGAGCGCCTCGAGAGCGCGGGGCTGAGCGCCGTCGACGGCTCGATCTCGGGGCCGCCGCCGCGCCGCGCGGGGGCGACGATCGTCTATCTCTCCGGCGCGCGAGCCGCCGAGGTGGCGAGCCTGCCGGCGCCCGGGCTCGAGCTCCGCGTCGTCGGCGAGCGGATCGGGATGGCCTCGGCGATCAAGATGTCGACCGGGTCGTTCTACAAGGGCCAGACCGGCGCTGCTCGCCCAGGCGCTCCGGGCGGCCCGCGCGAACGGCGTGCTCGAGCCCGTGCTCGACGACCTCCGCCGCAACTACCCCGACCTCGTCGACGATGCGCCGCGCATGCTGCAGAGCATCGCCGCCAAGTCGGGCCGCTACGTCGCCGAGATGCGCGAGATCGCCGCCACCCAGGAGCAGGCGGGCTTGACGCCCGATCTCTTCGAGGCGCTCGCGACCGTCTTCCTGCAGCTCAGCGAGACGGAGGCGGCGCGCCTGGCGCCCGGAGCAGGTCGATCCGAGAGCCGCGCTCGAGGACGTGCTCGCGTCGATCGACGGCGCGACCGGCTGACGCCGCTAGCGGGGAAGCCGCAGCCCGAGCCGGCGGGGCAGCGAGGAGACGAAGCCGGTGAGGGGATCGGGCTCGTCGCCGCGGTCGTGCGCGTCGTCGCGACGGACGAGCGCCGCGCGGATCGTGGTGCCGCCGATGAAGCGCAGGGGCTCGGGCGGGAAGAGCTTGCGGTCGGGCTCGACGATCGCGAGCCGCGTGATCTCGTCGCGGCGATCGAGCGCGAGCCGGGCGAGGATCTCGCCGCCGAGATAGGTCGGGCCGACGCCGTTGCCCGTGAAGCCGAAGCCGTGGTGCACGCTGCCGCGCGAGCCGAAGATCGGCAGGTGCGTGGGCGACACGTCGATCGGGCCGCCCCAGGCGTGCGTGACCTCGCGGCCGGCGAGCTGCGGGAACAGCCAGCGCAGCGCAGCAGCCGCGTGGCGGGCGGCGCTCGGGTCGATGTCGAGCCGGTCGCGGTGCCGCCCGCCGAAGCCCATCTGGCCGCCGGCCCAGCCGAGCGCGATCCGGCCGTCCTTCGTCGTGCGGAGGTAGTGGAGCAGCGTGCGGCAGTCGTGGATGTTCTCACCGCCCGTCCAGCCGATCTCCTCGATCACCGTCGGGCACCGGCTCGCTGATCACCATGTGGCTCGAGGCGACCGAGAGCGCGTGGCGGAAGCCGTGGAATCCCGCGGTGGCGCTGTTCACGGCCAGCACGGCGGCGTCGGCCCGCACCGTTCCCTCGCGCGTCGACGCGCTCCCGTCCGCCGACAGCTTTCGCACCGGCGTGCGCTCGTGGAGCCGGACGCCGGCCTCGATCACCTTCGCGCGGAGACCGAGCGCGAGGAGCGCCGGCTGCACGTTCGCCGCGGTCGGGAGGAGCAGGCCGCCGAGGAAGACCGGGGACGCGCATCGCGCCGCGACCTCGTCGCGCGACAGCGGCTGCGCCTCGGAGGGCGCGCCGACGGCCTCGCACGCCTCGACGAGCTCGTCCCAGTCGCCGACCTGTGCCTCGCTCGTCGCGACCTGCAACGTGCCGCCCGCCCGGTAGCGCGCGTCGACTCCCTGCTCGGCGCAGAACGCGCCGATCCCGTGGACGGCGCGCTCGGAGGCACGGCACACCTCGACCGCGCGGGCGTCACCGACGCTGTCGCGCAGGATCGGCAGGTCGTCCCAGAGCGTCGAGACGAAGCCGCCGTTCCGCCCGCTCGGCCCGTGTCCCGCGAGGCCGGCCTCGAGCACGACGACGTCGAGCCCGGGCTCGAGCGCCTTCAGCTGCCACGCCGTCCAGAGGCCGAGGTAGCCGGCGCCGACGACGACCACGTCCGCGGTCGTGTCGCCCTCGAGTGGCCGGGTCGGCTCGACCGGCCCCGCCTCCTCGAGCCAGTAGCCGTAGCGCGTGTGCCGCATGCCGGGATCCTAGGGGCCGAGGCGACACGCGCGACGGCCCGTCTGTCCAACGAGGGAGGTTCCCTGGGAACCGTAGGTTCCCACTTCAGGGATTCTGCGTGCGACCCATGGACTCGCGCTAGCGAGTTCGAGGTCTTGCAGGAAAATACAGGTGGCGGACGGGACTTGAACCCGCGACCACCGGGATCACAACCCGGGGCTCTACCAACTGAGCTACCGCCACCACGCGCTCGCACAGGATACCGTGCAGACGCGCACGGCCCCGTAGCTCAGTGGATAGAGCGGTGGACTTCGAATCCACGCGCGGAGGTTCGATTCCTCCCGGGGCCATTCGAGAAGGGCTCAACCATGCGAGAACCGCATGGTTGAGCCAACTCGGTTCGTGCGAAAAGTGCGGGATTTGCGAAGCGGTGCTGTCCCGGTGCTGTCTCCGCAAATCGGAACTTCCATCAATCCGACCTCGCAGACTGTCCCTGCGCGGGGGCGCGAAGATGAGCCTTGTCAGCGCCACGTGCGAGCAGTTCGACGCGCTTCCAGGCATCGGCCGGTGACTACAGAGTCGCTTTGATCCCTGGGGCCGGCGTAGCGCATCCGCAGAGCCGGTCTCCGCGTACCCTTTGGCCATGAGCTCCGACGAGCGTCCGCCTCCACCAGGCGTTTGGGCCGGCCCATGCGTCGCGTTCTGGCCCGACGGCTCGCAGTCTGATCTCGACCTGAGCGGCCACGCCGTCGTCCGCGTCGAGCGATCGGTACCCCCACGACGAGGGCCCCTTCCAGCTTCCCCACGGATATTCCAAAAACTCGTGACGAGGAAACCGATGTCCAAGACGCTCTATGCCGGCGCAGCCCGGCGCATCATCAATCCGCCTATCGGCACCGGCAAGACCGGCATCCGCCTGTTCGGCGGGCCGATACAGGCCATCGAAAGCGACCTGACCGCGACCGCGCTCGTGCTGAGCGACGGCGAGACGAAAGTCGTGATACTGGCGCTAGACCTGGCGCACCTCGGCGTGGATATTTCGATGATCGGTCAGCACCCGACCAACGAGTACCGCGACCTGATTGCCGCCGCGCTGCGCATCCCGCGCTCGCACGTCATGATCAACTCCAGCCACAACCACAGCGGCCCGGCCATGCCCGGCTACATGCTCGACACTGATGAAGACCAAACATTCAAGGAGCGTTACAAGCGCGACCTGCTGCGTTGGCTGGTCGAGGCAGCGGTCGAGGCCGACCGGAAGTTGCAGCCCGCACGTATCGGCGCGGATTGGGGCGAGGCAACACTCGCCGTCTACCGCCGCGAATATCAGGATGGACACGACGTGCTCGGCGAAGTCCCCGGCCACCCGATTGACCCGTCGGTCGGCGTCATTCGCGTGGACGATTTAGAAGGAAATCCGATTGCGATTGTCTTCCGCTACTCGTGCCATCCGGTGACCATCGGTGGCCGTTCGGCAGTGGCTTCGACCGACTATCCCGGCCCGGCGCGCGATGTGCTGGAGCGCAGCCTGGGCGGGTTGGCCGTCTTCCTGCAAGGCTGCGGCGGCAACATCAATCCGACCTATGGCATCGGCTATGAGGTGGACTGTCGCGACATCAAGATGCGAATGGGGCTGGCGTTGGGCGGCGAGGCGCTCAAGGTCGCCAGCGGTATCCGCACGCATATCAAACCCGGCGCGCGCAAACCGCTGGGCAACATTGCCAACATCCTGTTCACGCCGTGGGAGCCAGTCAGCGGCGAAACCTGCACCTATCTGGGCGCAGTCGAGCAGGACCTGCCGCTCGAATTTGGCGAACTACCGTCGTTGGCGCAAGCCGAAGCCATCCGTACCGAGAAGCAGCAGCGACTGGCCGACCTGCGCAGCCGCAACGCCGCCGAATGGGAGATTCGCGTCGCGGAGACGTTCGACCGCTGGGGTGAGATGCTCGTGGCTTCGGTCAAGCACGGTCACCCGACCTGTGACCTGACGATTCAGGCTTTCCGGGTAAACGATATCGTCATCGCGGGGATGAATGCCGAGGTCTTTTACGAAACGGGGCTGGCTCTCAGAGCGCAATCGCCCTTCAAGCATACGTTCATCAACGGCTACACGAACGGCACCACCTACTACCTGCCGCGCGCGGAAGATTACCCGCCGGGTGGTTGGAAAATTGACGCGGCCTATGCCGTGCCTGACATGCTCTTCCAGTTCCATCTCTTCCCGGTCGCCTTCCGCGACGATTCGGAGCAGCGCGCCGTCGCCGCCACGCTCGGACTGCTAGAAGACCTCTCCGTCCCGTGAGAGGTGTGGGCGCACCTGGATCGAACCTGCAATCATCATCCGAGTCGACCTGGTGGGCGACGTACACCTACCACGCTAGAAACCGCGCACCAGAAGCTCCAGCAGAGCAGGCATCGCGGCGTGTCGTTTACCCGAGACCAGAAGCTATCGGGGATCTGACGACCATCCACTCGAAGTTCATGCCTAATAATCCTTTTATTAATTTTATCTTCACTAAATCTTCTCCACACTCTCACCACATACCACTCTCTCACTCAGATCTAGCAGCATCCATCTCTGCCACGCAAGTGAGATCGCGATCATCCTCGCGGCAGTCGCCCTTCCTGCTGGGTGACGGTTGACATCCCCCGAAAGGGGGATAACGTGTGGGCATCTGGCGAGGGGGCTCACGAATTGCAAGGGGGAATCGAGATGCGGGGACGGGGAATGAAACGGCGCGTGGTGCTTCTGGTTGCGGTAGTCGCGGGTGCGGCGATCCTGGCTCCTTCCGCCTTTGCCCACAACAGTGGGCTCACGGTGACCGGCTCTTGCAACCCGGCAACCGGAAAGTATGACCTGACCTGGACCGTCGGGCCGACGACCGATACGGGCTTGGCGCCGTTCATCGCTGTCTCGAACCGCACCGCAATCCCGGTCAACACCCTGCTTCCGACGACCCCGACGGACGCGAGCATCAAGGACTTCCCGGAATCTGTTTCACTCGCTGCCGGGTCGTCCGCCTCGGCGACGATCACGGTCGGGTGGAGTGACGGATACCGGGCTGACCAGGCGGCAGCGTTCACCGCTCCGGCGCCGTGTGTACAGGAGACGGGCTCGCTGAAGCTGTCGAAGACGTTGTCGGGGGGGCCTGCCGGATACACGGGTCCGTTCACCATCGGCTACAACTGCGGCGTCGGTCACACGGGCACGGAATCGGTTTCTGCCGGATCGTCGAAGACGGTCAGCGGCATCCCCATCGCAACGGTGTGCACGGTGAACGAGTCGCTTCCCGCAGCTCCCCCGGTTACACCTTCGGGACGCCGACGTTCATTGAGAACTCGGGAGAGCCGAACGACGGGATCGTCACGATCACGTCAAACGGGGCAACGGTTGAAGTGACGACGGTCAACACACTGACGCGTGACCTGGGCTCGTTGACCTTATCGAAAGTGTTGTCGGGCGGACCCGCAGGATATGCAGGCCCGTTCACGATCAACTACGACTGCAATGACGGGGCGGCGCACGACGGGTCGAAATCGGTTGCTGCAGGCGCGACGTCTTCGCCGATCACAGGAATACCGACGGGGACACAGTGCACGATCTCGGAGACACCGCCGTCTGCTCCGGCAGGCTATGCGTTCGGCACGCCGTCGTTCTCGCCGTCCGCGACGGTGACGATCTCGGCGAAGAACCAGACGGTCAACGTCCAGACCACCAACACGTTGACGCTCACAACGCAGCCTCCTGTGACGCCTCCGGTTACGCCCACACCGAAGACGGATATCACCGTGGCGAAGACGGCGACGCCGCAGGTGCAGCTGCCGCAGGGTGGCGGCTCGGTCCCGATTACCTACACCGTCGTGGTGACGAACAAAGGGCCTGACCCGGCGGCGGACGTCAAGGTGGCTGATGCGGCACCGGTCGGCGTGATCTTCGTGTCGGCGACGACGACGGCCGGAACCTGCGTGGTCGTCACGACGCAGCCGTCGTCTCTCTCGTGCTCGCTCGGAACCATGGCGGCGGGTGCTTCGGTTTCGATCACGGTCAACGCGACGGTCAACACGATCGGGACCAAGACGAACGTCGTCACGGTCACGACGGCGACGCCCGAGACCGACAGCAGCAACAACACCGCCTCGGCCCCAACCCTCGTCACGGCACCGGTGACGCCCCCGACGGCGAAGCCGACCCCGTCGCCGGAGATTTGCACCGCGGTGACCGTGGTACCGAAGGTGCTGCAGGGCAACGGCAAGTCGCAGAAGATCATCGTGAGGGTGACCAAGGGCAAGAAGGCGGTTGCCGGAGTCTCGGTCAAGATCTCCGGCCCGGGTATCACCAAGACGGTGAAGTCCGGAAAGAACGGCATTGTCAGCGTGTCGTTCAAGCCGACGCATCCCGGCATCATCAAGGTCGAGGTCGTCGGCACCAAGGCGTGCAACACGCAGCGGATCGGCGTGGTCGGTAGCTACGAGCCGCCCGTCACCGGCTAGGCCGGTCCCGCCCCACATCCGAGGCACCGCGATGCCCCCGGAACTACGGGGGCATCGCCGCCCGTTCCCGCGTCGGGGCACCCTCGCCAGAATTCGGGGAACGGGCGTCGAAGGGCTCCCGCTCCCCTGCCAGGTGGCTCAGCCCTGGGTGGAGGAGAAGCGATCCCTCGAGACGGGTGCTTCGGCCGCCTCGCTCCGCGTCGAACCCGGCTCGCACGAGCGCGACGAGCGGAGCGACCACGTCGGGGTCGAACTGCGACCCCGAGCAGCGGACGAGCTCGTCGAGTGCGGCCTCGATGCTCATCGCCTGGTGGTAGGGCCGAGGGCTGGTCATCGCGGAGAAGGCGTCGCAGGCGCAGACGATCCGAGCGGCGAGCGGGATCTCGTTGCCCGCGAGCTCGTCGGGGTACCCCGTGCCGTCCCAACGCTCGTGCGACGACCGGACGATCCGGCCGACGGGCCGGAGAGCCGGGGAGGCGCTGACGATGCGCTCTCCGACAACCGTGTGCTTGCGCACGAACGCCCACTCGGCCTTACCGAGCGGGCCGGGCCGATGCAGGATCTCGTCGGGGATGGCGATCTTCCCGATGTCGTGGAGCATGGCCGCGCGCCGTAGCTCGTCGATCGCCGTTTCGCCCAGGCCGAGTGCGTGCCCGACGGCAACGGCGAGCTCGGTGACGCCGTGCGCGTGGGTGTGGAGGTCGGGCTCGCGCTCGTAGAGCGCCTGGAGCAGGACCTCGTGCGGCTCGTCGCGCGTCGACCGGCGTCCGCGCTTCTGGACGTACAGCCGCTCGTCCGCCTCGCGCAGCGCGCCGATTCCCTCGCTCGCATGCTCGGGGAGCAGGATGGCGCCGAACGAGCTCGTTACCGCGAAGCCCTCACCGTGCTCGCAGAGGGCCTCGAGCGAATCGTCGAGCAGCCGGCTCGCGAGCGTCGCGTCGGCCGGCGTCAGGAGGCAGAACTCGTCGCCGCCGAGGCGGTAACAGCGCCCGTGGCCGGCCGTCGAGGCCGCGAGCTTGCCACCGAGACGGGCCAGCAGAGCATCTCCGGCCGGGTGGCCGAAGGCGTCGTTGTAGCCCTTGAACCCATCCAGGTCGAAGATCGCCAGCAGCCACGGCTCCTCGATCGTCGCCACCTCCATCGTGGCGTCGAGGTCGCTGATCAGGCGCCGGCGGTTCCCGAGGCCCGTGAGCGAGTCGGTGATCGCCTCGTCGGTCGTCCGCCGCAGCAGGTTGCCGTTCTCGCGGAACGTGAACGCGAGGCGGGTGAGAACGCCGGCGAGGGTGAGGGTGGCGAGGGTGATTGCGAGGAGGTTGAGTCGGTGGAAGTGATCGACGATGAGCACCGTGACGGCGACGAGCGCGCAGAGAGTGGGAATGGCGAGCAGCTGCCGGCCGCGCATGTCGACGATGCGATCGCGTCCATCGTCCTGCCAGGCGGCGATCCCGATCAGGAGCAGGCCGGTCGGCCACGCTGCATCGAGGACGCCACCCTCGCTGTACGTCCCGGTCGCCGTCGCGTAGAGGTAGGCGCTGTCGGCGAGAGCGCTGATCGTGAGCGACGCTCCGAGAAATGCCCAGGCGCGCCCGGGATGCCAGCGCGTGAGAGCGAAGCCGCCGACGACGAGCGAGAGGAGGAGCACGTCTCCGAGCGGATAGGCGATGTTCGTCGCCACGACGGAGGGCGGGCCGTCGGTCGTGTCGAGGACGACGGCGATCAGGACCGCACTGCCGATCGCGGCGGCCGCGAGGGCCGCGGTGATCCCGTCGACCCAGACCCCGGGCGTCAGCGACCGCAGGCGGGCTCGGAGCAACAAGACCAGGCCGACGTAGCTCGCGGGATAGAAGCCGAGGTAGAACACGTCCGCGATCGACGGGTACGGCGCGTTGTCGCTGCTCGAGTAGAGAAACAGCCAGAGGAACTCCGCCGTCGCGTACGAGGTGACCGCGACCGCGATTGCGATCCACGCACCGCGGTGGAGCGGGGACACGGCGGCGCGGGCGATCGTCAGGACCGCGGCGGCGACGACGATCGCGTAGTAGAGGCGATAGTCGAAGAAATGCGCGACCGAGCCTCCGTCGGGAAGGACGGTGTGAGCCGCGAAGGCGCCGAGCGCGAGCACCGACGCGATCTCGACCGAGAGGACGCTCCGCCGCAGATTGAGCCGCATCCAGAGTGAATCGGCGTCTCGGCCCACTTTCTTGAGGCGCTCGGTCGGCCACGGAGCCGTGCGCGCCGTGACGCGTTCCCCGCGTCCTCCTACGGGCACTCCGGGCGCTGCGCCTGGGCGGCGAGGGCCGCGTGGGCGATCGTCTCCAGGCTCGATTTCGGCGTGTCGTCGGCGTAGAAGACCCCGGTCTGGAGCCGCTCGAGCTGCGGCTCGTCCGAGACGTGGAAGAAGAGCAGCATCCGCACCGTCGGGTGGCAGGCCGCGATCGCGATCGCGTCGGCATATCGGGTTGCCTGGGCCTGCTCGTCGATCGGCTTCGTCGTCGCCTGCTCGGCGCCGGTGTACCGCCCGAGCTTCTGCTGGCGGGACCGCCGTCTGGAGGCCGTACTCGCCGTAGACGATCGGGAGCGAGGAGCCCGGCTGGGCGGTGCCGTCGAAGGCCGAGCCGAGCAGAGCCACGAGCTTGTCGTAGTCGGCCAGGCCGATCGACGTGCTCTGCGGGTGCTCGAAGTCCGGCGGGATGCTCGAGTTCTCCGGGTACGGGTGGATCGAGAACATGTCCATCACGGGCTTGTCGCGCCCCGAGGCCCGGTACTCGGCCCCGAGGTCCTCGATGAACCGGGTCGGGGAGTGCGTCGGTCGCGAGCCGGCCGGGTCGTCGCTCCCGCGCGCCGACAGCGAGCCGCCGATGACGTTGATGTCCGGGGAGACGTCCTTGAGCGCGTCGTAGGACTCCGCGAGCAGCGCGAGGTACGAGGCCGCCGCGGCGTCCGACCCGTCGGGGCCGAACTGCGGCAGCCAGAACAGGTTCAGGTTCGGCTCGTTGCCGACCATGACGTCGCGGACGCCCGGCAGGAGACGCGGAATCGACGCCGCGTACGCGGCGAACTGCGCCCGCGCCGCCGGGGTCGTCGGCGTGACGCTGCTGAACGAGTACACGGCGACGATCGGCCGGATCCCGTTGGTCGCGGCTGCGATGACGGCGTTCTCGAGCGCGGCGAGCTCCGCTGCCGGCGGCGCCTCGAGCGGCGGCGTCCAGACAGCGCTCAGCACGATCGCGCGGAACCCCGCCTGCCGCGCGAGCAGCATCTTGGCGTCGGCGATGGCCGCTCTTGGCGGCGTCCTCGACCGCTCCGACGACGAACGTGTCGGGCGTCTCGCTCGAGCCGGCCGCAGCCGGCCGCCGCGACGGCGAGCGCGGCGACGAGGGCGAGGAGGGCGGCGCGCGACGTCATGTCGCCTCAGCTTCTACCAGCGCCCGGGTCGGGTGATGCGGGCGAGAGGACTCGAACCTCCAAGAGCCGAAGCCCAACGGGACCTAAACCCGCCGCGTCTACCAATTCCGCCACACCCGCGAGGTGTGCCGGAATGCTAGCGGCCGAGCAGGAGCCCGACGGTTTCGCGCACCGAGTCCGCGACGAGCCCGACGAGAGCGATGAGCGCGAAGACCGCGAAGCCCGCGAGCGGCTCGTGCGTCTGCACGACGAGCACCGCTACGAACGCAGCCACGACGAGCGAGGCTGTCGCGAGTGGTCTCCGGGTCACCGTCCCGACGGCGAGCCCGACGAGGAACACGGCCCCGAACACGATGATTCCAAGCACCATGCGGCGAGGGTAGGACCCCCGTCGGACGGACCGGACCGGCCGCGCGCACCTCTGCGGGAGGCCATACCGAGTCTGCTTGAATGGCCACTCAATGTCTGCACAGGTGGAAGAGCTTGGTGAGAATCGCGTCCGCCTGACGGTGGACGTGTCGCCGCACGAGCTCGAGCACGCCGTCGAGCATGCGACGAACGACCTCTCCGAGTCGGTGAAGATCCCCGGCTTCCGCAAGGGCAAGGTTCCGACGCCGGTGCTCGTCTCGAAGATCGGCAAGGACCGGATCTGGGTCGAGGCGGTCGAGTCGCACATCAGCGGCTGGTTCTGGTCGGCTGCGTCGCGCACGCGCCTGCGGCCGATCTCGGCGCCCCAGTACGACTTCGAGCTGCCGACGACGGACAAGGAGCCGTGGTCGTTCTCGGCCACGATCGAGGTGCAGCCCACCCCCGAGGTCGTCGACTGGACGACGCTCGAGGTGCCGCGCGCCGAGGCCGAGGTTCCGCAGGAGCTCGTCGATCAGGAGCTCGAGGCCCTGCGGCAGAGCGTCGCCGAGCTCGTGCCCGCCGACGACCGTCCGGCCAGGGACGGCGACACGCTCGTCGTCGACCTGCAGAGCCCCTCCGGCGAGGCGCAGTCCGACACGGTCGTCGAGCTCGGCTCCGGCCGGCTCGTCGAGGAGATCGAGGCGGCGCTGATCGGCGCGAGCGTGGGGGAGACCAAGGAGGTCGACTACGAGCTCGCCGACGAGTCAGGCGCCGCGGTCACGATCACGGTCAAGCACGTCAACGAGAAGGTGCTGCCCGAGCTCGACGACGAGCTCGCGCGCTCCGCGAGCGAGTTCGACACGTTCGCCGAGCTGAAGGCCGATATCGAAGGGCGCGTCCGCGCAGCGGTGGAGGAGGAGGTCGACGCCGCCTACAGGACGGCCGCCGTCGACACGCTCGTCACCGCCTCGAACGTCCAGGGCGCAGGCCCGCTCGTCGAGACGCGGGCGCGTGAGCTGCTCGACGGCTTCGTCCGCTCGCTCGGGCGGCGCGGGATCGAGCCCACCACGTACTTCGAGGTCACGGGGCAGTCGCCCGAGATGCTGATCGCGCAGATGCAGGGCGAGGCGGCCCGGTCGGTCGCCCGCGAGCTCGCGCTCGAGGCAGTCGCCGACAAGGCGGGGATCGAGATCTCCGACGACGACGTCAAGGCGCTGATCCGCGAGCAGGCCGAGGAGTCCGGCGACGATCCCGATCAGGTGATCGAGGACATCTGGTCGCACGGGCACCAGGAGTCGCTGCGCGAGGACCTGCGCCTGCGCGCCGCGCTCGATCGGCTCGTCGCCGACGTGAAGCCGATCTCGCTCGACCTCGCGGAGGCGCGCGACAAGCTTTGGACGCCCGACAAGGAAAACACCGAGCCTGAGAAGAAGTTGTGGACACCCGGCAGCAAGGAGCCCGAATGAGCCCGTTGATTCCCATGGTGATCGAGCAGACCTCGCGCGGCGAGCGCTCGTTCGACATCTACTCACGTCTACTGAACGAGCGGATCATCTTCCTCGGCACGCAGGTCGACTCGCAGATCGCGAACCTGATCAACGCGCAGCTGCTGCACCTCGAGTCGGAGGATCCCGACAAGGACATCTCGCTCTACATCAACTCGCCGGGTGGCTCGGTCTACGACGGGCTCTCGATCTACGACACGATGCAGTTCATCAAGCCGGACGTCTCGACGATCTGCGTCGGGATCGCGATGAGCATGGGCGCGCTGCTTCTGACCGGCGGCGCGAAAGGGAAGCGGATGGCGCTGCCGAACTCCAGAATCCTGATCCACCAGGTGTGGGGTGGCTATCAGGGACAGGCGTCCGACATCGAGATTCATGCCAAGGAGACGATCGCGCTGAAGCGCAAGCTCGAGGAGATCATGGCCAGCCACACCGGCCAGGACGTGGACAAGGTCAAGCAGGACATGGATCGCGACTACTTCATGACGTCGGACGAAGCGGTCGAGTACGGACTCATCGACCGGGTGATCGCACACCGCTGAACCTGGTGCTCTAGCCAGACAGGCGATTTCGGAGTAAAAGGAGAGACGTGGCCCGAGCGAGCGACGGAAACGAGCAGCTGCTCTGCAGCTTCTGCGGCAAGAGCCAGCGCCAGGTGAAGAAGCTCATCGCCGGCCCCGGCGTCTACATCTGCGACGAGTGCATCGATCTCTGCAACGAGATCATCGACGAGGAGCTCACCGCTCCCGTCTCGCTCGACCTCGACAACCTCCCCCGCCCGAAGGACATCTACGCCGTCCTGAACGACTACGTCGTCTCGCAGGAAGAGGCGAAGCGCACGCTGTCGGTCGCGGTCTACAACCACTACAAGCGCGTGCGCATGGGCCAGGTCGACGAGGGCGAGGTCGAGCTGCAGAAGTCGAACATCCTCCTGCTCGGCCCGACCGGCTGCGGCAAGACGCTGCTCGCGCAGACGCTCGCGCGGATCCTCAACGTGCCGTTCGCGATCGCCGACGCGACCGCCCTGACGGAGGCCGGCTACGTCGGCGAGGACGTCGAGAACATCCTCCTGAAGCTGATCCAGGCCGCCGACTTCGACATCAAGAAGGCCGAGACCGGGATCATCTACATCGACGAGGTCGACAAGATCGCGCGCAAGGCGGACAACCCGTCGATCACGCGCGACGTCTCGGGCGAGGGCGTGCAGCAGGCGCTCCTGAAGATCCTCGAGGGAACCGTGGCGTCGGTGCCGCCCCAGGGTGGGCGCAAGCACCCGCACCAGGAGTTCCTCTCGATCGACACGACGAACATCCTCTTCATCTGCGGCGGCGCCTTCGCCGGCCTCGACCGCATCATCGAGCGCCGGATCGGCACGAACTCCGTCGGCTTCGGCGCCAACGTGCGCTCGAAGCACTCGGAGGAGGGCGCCGAGCTGCTCTCCGCCGTGATGCCGGAGGATCTCGTCAACTTCGGCCTGATCCCCGAGTTCATCGGCCGGCTCCCGGTCGTCTCGGCCGTGCACCAGCTGCGCCGCGACGATCTCGTGCAGATCCTGACCGAGCCGAAGAACGCGCTCACCCGGCAGTACCAGCGGTTCTTCGGGTACGACACGATCGAGCTCGTCTTCACCGACGACGCCCTCTGGGAGATCGCCGAGAAGGCGCTTCAGCGCGAGACCGGCGCCCGCGGCCTGCGGTCGATCATCGAAGCAGCGCTCCTCGACGTGATGTTCGAGCTGCCCTCGCGCAAGGACGTCTCCAAGTGCGTGATCACCAAGGAGACGATCTCGAAGGGCCTCAACCCGACGCTCGTCACGAGCGGCGCAGCCGAAGCGGACGACTTCGAAGCGGCTGCAGGTAGCGCCGCGTCCTAGCTCGCGTGGCTGCGCCACAGTGGTTCACGCTCCGCTATGGGGCGTTCTGGGGCTTTGTGCTGAAGCTGATCGGCTCCGGGCCCGAGCACTCGGGCATCGCCGTCAACGACGCTGACCTCGCGATCAAGATGGGCCGGAGCTTCGACGGCCGCGCGCCGCGCACGAGCGTCACCTCCGCGCGGGCGCTGACCGACACGGTGATCAGCCGCGGCGTCCACGGCTGGCGGGGCGACTGGCTCGTCAACGGCTCCGGCGCCGGGCTCGTCGAGCTCCGGTTCGAGCCGCCGATGCCGGGCCACGTGCTGTTGTTCCCGGTCAAGGTGCGACGGCTCCGGATCGCCGTCGACGATCCCGACGGGCTCGTCGACGCGGTGGGCGGTGGCAGGCGTGCCTGACGGCGCCAACGCCGACCGCACGCGCACCTACTCGTGGGATGACCCGCTCGAGCTGCTGTCGCGCGACTGCCGGCATGTCCGGGCTCGAGGCACTCCGCGCTGATCGCCGCGGGCGAGCTGCCGCCGCCCCCGATCGGGATGACGCTCGGCTTCGGGCCGATCGAGGTCGAGGAGGGGCGGGCCACGTTCACGATCGAGCCTGCGGAGTTCCACTACAACCCGATCGGCGTCGTCCACGGCGGCCTGGCGCTCGCGCTGCTCGACTCCGCGATGGGGTGCGCGGTGCACTCGACGCTCGCGGCCGGCGTCGCCTACACGACGCTCGAGGTGAAGGCGAACTTCGTGCGGCCGCTGACGTCCTCGACCGGGCCTGATCCGGTGCATCGGGACCGTGGTGCACGGCGGCCGGACGGTCGCGACCGCCGAAGGTCGGGTCGTCGACGCCGACGGCAAGCTCTACGCGCACGGAACGAGCACGCTCCTCATCTTCGGCGACTGACGGCCCGCCGCGAGCGGTCGGCACCGGCGCGCCGATCCGTGCGCCACGCTCGCGCCTGTCGATAGAGTCGCGCCGTCCGATGGAGTCGCCTCGTCAGATGGAATCGCTCTACAAGCCCGATGGGGTCGAATCGCGCTGGCAGGAGCTCTGGGAGGCCGAGGGCCTGTACGCGGCCGGGGTCGGGGCGACGAGGGACGAGAGCTACGTCATCTGCGTGCCGCCACCGAACGTCACCGGCGATCTGCACCTCGGCCATGCGCTGAACGGCTCGATCCAGGACGTCCTCATCCGCTGGCACCGCATGCAGGGCTACCGCACGCTCTGGCAGCCCGGCTACGACCACGCGGGAATCTCGACGCAGAACGTGGTCGAGAAGCAGCTGGCCGCCGAAGGGCTGACGCGCCACGACCTCGGACGTGAGGCGTTCATCGAGCGCACGTGGGAGTGGCTCGCGAAGACGGGGCGGACGATCATGGGCCAGTACCGGCGGCTCGGCGCTTCGCTCGACTACAGCCGCGAGCGGTTCACGCTCGACGACGAGTACTCCCGGGCAGTGACGGAGTTCTTCGTGCGGCTCTGGAACCGCGGCTGGATCTACCGCGCCAACCGGATCGTCAACTGGTGCCCGCTACCACCAGACCGCGATCTCGGATCTCGAGGTCGAGCATGTCGAGATGGACGACGTGCTCACCTACGTGCGCTACCCGTTCGTCGACGGAGACGGGACGGACGGCATCGTGATCGCGACCGTGCGCCCCGCAACGATCCTCGGGGACGTCGCGGTCGCGGTGCACCCCGACGATCCGCGCTATCGCGACGCCGTCGGCCGCGAGGTCGTCGTTCCCGTACGTCGAGCGTGCGGTGCCGGTGATCGCGGACGCGCGCGTCGAGCCGTCGTTCGGCTCCGGCGCCCTCAAGATCACGCCCGGGCACGATCCGCTGGACTTCGAGATCGGCCGCGCCCACGGGCTCCCCGAGCCGATGGTGATCGGCCTCGACGGCAGGATGAACGACCAGGCCGGCGACCTCGCGGGCCTGACCCAGGCCGAGGCCGACGCCGCGATCGTCGCCTGGATCAAGGAGCGTGGCCAGCTCGTCGAGCGGGAGAACTACCGGCACTCGGTCGGCACCTGCGAGCGGTGCCATTCGCGGATCGAGCCGTTGATCTCGCTCCAGTGGTGGTGCGCGATGAAGGGGCCGGCCGCACCCGCGATCGAGGCGCTGCGCGAGCGGCGCGTGCGCTTCCATCCCGAGTCGCAGCACCGGTTCGCGATCGCGTCGTTGGAGGAGATCCCCGACTGGTGCCTCTCGCGGCAGATCTGGTGGGGGCACCAGCTGCCGATCTGGACGACGCCGAGCGGCGAGGTCATCTGCGCCACGACCGAGGAGGAGGCGCAGGAGCGCGCGGGCGCAGGCGTCGAGCTGACCCGCGATCCGGACGTGCTCGACACCTGGTTCTCGTCTGCGCTCTGGCCGTTCGCCACCCTCGGCTGGCCGGAGCAGACGCCGGAGCTCGAGGCGTACTACCCGGGCAACGTCAACTCGACGGCGCGCGAGATCATCCGGCTCTGGGAGAACAGGATGATCTGGGCCGGCCTCGAGCTGATGGGCGAGGTCCCGTTCACGGACGTGATCATCCACTCGACCGTCCTCGCGGCGGACGGCCGGCGGATGTCGAAGAGCCTCGGGACGGGCGTCGACCCGCTCGAGATGATCGAGGCCCACGGAGCCGACGCGACGCGGTACGGGTTGCTCAAGATCTCGTCGACCCAGGACGTGCGCTTCTCGCCCGGCGCGATCGAGGAGGGACGCAAGCTCGCGAACAAGCTCTGGAACGTCTCGCGGCTGATCCTCCAGAACGCGGAGGGCATCGAGCCCGCAGTCGATCCGACCGCGCTCGAGGAGCGCTGGATCCTGGCCCGGATCGACCTCGCGCGCGAGCAGGTCGAGGAGGCGTGGGGCGCGTTCGACTTTGCGACCGCGACGAACGTTCTCTACCACCTCACCTTCGACGACTTCTGCGACTGGTACGCCGAGGCGGTCAAGCCGCGGCTCTACGAGCACGAGCCCGCCGCCTGTGCGACGGCCCTGTCGGCCCTCGAGCGGCTCCTCGCCCTCCTCCACCCGGTGATCCCGCACGTGACCGAGGAGATCTGGTCGCACCTCCCGGGAGCGCGCAAGCGGCTGATCGTGTCGGCGTGGCCGGCTCCGGACGGCAGCTATCGCGCCGAGAGCAGCGCCCTCGACCGCGTGCAGGACGCCGCAGTGACCTTCCGGCGGAGCGGGGTGCAGGTGGCACTCGACTCCGACGACGAGCGCCGTGTCTTCGCGGCCGTCGTCCGGCCCGAGCGCCAGAAGGCGCCGGGCGATGCCGGCCCCGAGATCGCGCGGCTGCAGAAGGAGATCGCCCGTGCAGAGGCGATGCTCGCGAACGAGCGCTTCGTCGGCAGCGCCCCGGCCGCGGTCGTCGACGGGGAGCGCGCCAAGCTCGAGCGCTACCGGCGCGAGCTGGAGGCGCTCGAAGGCACCGGGAGCTGAGGCTCGACCATGCGAGCGAGGCGCGTCGCGGTGCTCGCGGACGTCCACGGGAATGCCGTGGCGCTCGCCGCCGTCCTGAACGAGCTCGAGCGGGAGCAGCCGGATGCGATCGTCCACTGCGGCGACCTGACGTGGGGGCCACTCCCGGCAGAGACCTATGAGCTGCTCGCCGGCCGTGGCGTGCTGTTCGTGCGCGGCAACGCCGACCGGGCGGTGACTGAGCTCGCCGAGCGGCTGCAGGATCCGGGCTCCGAGGCGACGCCGCGCGAGCGCTGGCTGGTCGAGCACCACGAGGCGCCGCTGCGCGCGCCTGCTGGCGGCGTTTCCGGAAACGGTGGAGCTCGAGGTCGACGGGCTCGGCGATGTCCTCTTCTGTCACGGATCGCCCCGGAGCGACGAGGAGCTCGTGACGGTCGAGACCCCGGAGAGTCGCCTCGCCGAAGCGGTCGCCGGCACGAGCGCCGGGATCATCGCGACGGCGCACACGCACGTCAGGTACGAGCGCCAGGTGCTCGGACGGACGCTCTTCAACCCGGGTAGCGTCGGCATGCCCTACGAGGGCGAGCCCGGCGCCTACTGGGCGATGCTCGGCTCTCCGGCACGAGCGGCACGAGCGGCCGAACGGCCCTCCGTGATCGAGCACCGGCGGACGGCGTACGACCTCGACGAGACGGAGCGCCGCTATCGCGCGAGCGGCGATCCGCTGACGAACGAGATGATCGACGTGCTGCGCCACCCTCCGACCCCGGCCGAGGTGATCGCGCATGCCGAGTCGCTGGCGTTCTCCGGGTGATGAACGGGTGCGGCGCGGCGGGCGGCAACAGCACGGTGCGCAGGCCGGGGGAGACGCGGCCGAGTCGTGCCTGAGCTCGAGCGCAGCATGAGCGACGACGTCGGCTGGCTCGCAGGACTGAGCCCCTGGCCCGAGGACGGCTTCGGGCTCGATCGCATGAAGGCACTCCTCGCCGAGCTCGGCGATCCGCAGCTCGCCTACCCGGCCGTCCACGTCGTGGGGACGAACGGGAAGTCGACGGCGACGGTCACGATCGAGCAGCTGCTGCTCGGTGAGGGGCTCACGGTCGGGGCGACGCTCTCGCCACACGTGCGGTCGTGGAGCGAGCGGATCAGGATCGACGGCCTCCCGGCAGACCTGCCTGCGGCGCTCGCGCGCATTCGCCCGGCGGCCGAGCGCGTCGGCGCGACGCAGTTCGAGACGATCACCGCTGCCGCCTTCGATGCGTTCGCCGCAGGCACGCGTCGACGTCGCGGTCGTCGAGGCCGGGCTCGGCGGCCGGCACGACGCCACGAACGTCGTCCGCTCTCGCGTCGTCCTGCTCACGAACGTCGGGCTCGAGCACACCGACGTGCTCGGCGACACGGTCGAGGAAATCGCGATCGAGAAGCTCGCTGTTGTCCATGGTGACGACACGATAGTTGTCATATCGGACGACACGTTCAGGCCGCTCGTGCCCGCGGGCCACGTCGTGCTCGGTGGCGCCCGCGAGGCTGCGGAGGCATTCGTCGGCCATCGGCATCGAAGCAGCGGTCGACGCCGCTCTCCCCGGGCGGCTCGAGCGGCGTCCGGGCGAGGTGCGCGACGGGGCTCACAATGCGGACGGCGCCAGGTGGCTGCGGGCGCACCTCGACGGCTCCGACTACACGATCTGCGCCTCGATCCTCCGAGACAAGAGCGTCGACGAGATGCTCGGCGTCCTCGCGTCACTGGGCGAGCGATTCGTTGCGACGTCCTCGTCGAACGCCCGCTCGCTGCCTGCCTCCGTGCTGGCCGAGCACGCGCGGCGGCACTTCGCCGTCGTGGAGGAGGTCGAGGAGCCGACCGCCGCCGTCCGGCGCGCGCACGAGCTCGGCGAGCCGGTTCTCGTCACGGGCTCGCTCTATCTCCTGGCCGATCTCGAGGCGGCAGACAGGCGATGAAACGACGCTCCCGCATGCGCGAGCGCGTCGCCGTCCTCACCTTCGCGCTCGTCGTTCTCCTCGCCATCGTCGGAGTTGCGTTCGCTGCCGGGTATATCCTCGGCAAGCTCCTTCTTTAAGGTCACCACGATGATCATCGCCGAGAGCTTCTTCGACTCCAACACCTTCAACCTCGCCCGGAACCTGACGGGGTTCTTCGTCGTCGTGTTCTGGCTGGCGACGGCGTTCTGGGTCTTCAAGGACGCCCGGCGGCGGATCGACGACCCCTGGCTCGTCGGAATGGCGGCGCTGCTCGGCCTCGTACCGCCGTTCATCGGCCCGATCGTCTACCTCTTCCTGCGACCGCCGGACTCGATCGAGGAGCGCCGCGATCGCGAGCTCGAGAACCGCGCCCTCGAGGACCGCCTGGCCGAGCGCGACCTGCATTGCCCGGTCTGCCGCGGCGAGGTCGACGCGTCCTTCCTCGTCTGCCCCGTCTGCACGACGCGCCTCAAGCAGGCGTGCAGCTCGTGCGGCTCTCCGCTCGAGCAGATCTGGCAGGTGTGCCCGTACTGCGCCACCCCCGTCCCGCCGGCAGCCGTCACCGGCGACGAGCTGCTTGCAGCCTCTGCGCGTGCGCCGCACGAGCTAGATCACGCTCCGGATCGGTTCCCGGCGGAGCGCGCGGCGTTGCGACTACCCTTTCCCGCCTATGGCTACCGAAACCACACTCGTTCTCGTCAAGCCGGACGGCGTTCGTCGCGCACTCTGCGGCGAGATCGTCTCCCGCTTCGAGCGTCGCGGCTACGAGCTGCGCGGCGCCCGCCTGCTCAAGATCCCTCGCGCGCTCGCGCAACAGCACTACGCCGAGCACAAGGGAAAGCCGTTCTTCGGCGAGCTCGTCTCGTTCATCACGTCAGGCCCCGTGCTCGCGCTCGCCGTCCGTGGTGAGAACGCGATCCTCGGCGTCCGCGGAATGATGGGCGCGACGAACCCGGCCGACTCACTGCCCGGCACGATCCGCGGCGACTTCGCCACGCTCCTCTCGGAGAACATCGTGCACGGCTCCGACTCGAAGGCGAGCGCGAAGCGCGAGCTCTCGCTGTTCTTCCCCGACGGACTGCTCTGATCGTGATCCCGGGGGCGAGACGCCCCCGGGATTAGGATCACGCCATGCGCGGGATCTCCGACGACGCAAAGCGAAACCGCGAGGACTGGACGCAGGCGAACGCCGCCTACACGGATGCCCGCGCCAGCCACAACTGGGCCGAGGAAGAGATCACGTGGGGCGTCTTCGGCGTGCCCGAGTCCTCGCTCGGCACCCTCGGCGACGTCGCCGGCCTCGATGTCGTCGAGCTCGGCTGCGGCACCGCGTACGTCTCCGCGTGGCTGGCCCGACGCGGCGCCCGCCCCGTCGGCGTCGACGTGACGCCGGCCCAGCTCGAGACGGCCCGCCGCTGCCAGGCCGAGTTCGGCCTCGACTTCCCACTCGTCGAGGCGAGCGCCGAGGACGTGCCGCTGCCGTCGGAGAGCTTCGATCTCGCCGTCTCGGAGTACGGCGCGAGCATCTGGTGCGACCCGCATCTCTGGATCCCCGAGGCGCACCGGCTGCTGCGCCCCGGTGGCCGGCTGTGGTTCCTGCGCAACAGCACGCTCGCGATCCTCTGCGCGCCGGACGACGACGGCAAGCCGACCGACCAACTCCGCCGCCCGCAACGGGGGCTCGGGCGCCTCGAGTGGCCCGGCGAGCTGGGTGTCGAGTGGCAGCTCCCGCACGGCGAGCTGTTCCGCCTGCTGCGGCGAACGGGGTTCGACGTCGTCGATCTCGTCGAGCTCTACCCTCCCGACGACGCCGTCGATCACCCGTACTACGAGACGTTCTCGGTCGAGTGGGCGCGCAAGTGGCCCGCCGAGGAGATCTGGGTCGCGAAGAAGCCCGGCTGAGCGACATGACCGAGCTCGACGTCGTCACCGGAGCGTTCTCGTACACCGGCCGCTACATCGCGGAGGAGCTGCTCGCTCGCGACCGCCGGGTGCGGACGCTGACGCGGCGTCCAGATCCAGCCCACCCGTTGGCCCCTCTCGTCGAGACGGCACCACTGATCTTCGACGACTCGCTCGTCGAGAGCCTGCGCGGCGCGGACACCCTCTACAGCACGTACTGGGTTCGCTTCGAGCGAGGCGAGACCACCTTCGCCGCCGCCGTGGCGAACATCGGCATCCTGCTCGACGCCGCCGCGCGCGCGGGCATTCGCCGCGTCGTTCATGTGAGCGTCGCGAACCCGGGGAGCGACTCGCCGTACCCGTACTTCCGCGGCAAGGCGCAGGCGGAGGAGCTCGTCCGTGCGTCCGGGATCTCGCACGCGATTGTCCGGCCGACGCTCGTCTTTGGGGCCGAGGACATCCTGATCAACAACATCGCGTGGATCCTGCGCCGCGCGCCGTTCTTCCTCGTGCCCGGCGACGGAACGTACGAGGTGCAGCCGGTCTCGGTCGAGGACACCGCCCGAATCTGCGTCGACGCGGGGATCGCTGCCGACGACCTTACGATCGACGCGGCGGGGCCCGAGCGCCGCTCCTTCGAGAGCGTCGTTCGGCTGATCGCGAGCGCGGTGAAGAGCAGGGCTCACATCCACACGGCACCGGCGCGGCTCGCGCTCGGGGGGTCACGACTCTTCGGCTTGCTCGTGCGCGACGTCGTGCTGACGCGAGACGAGCTGGAGAGCCTGATGGCGGGGCTCCTCGTGTCTGCCGAGCCGGCGCGGGGCCGCGATCGCCTCGACGACTGGCTCGTCGCGAACGCGGCCACCCTGGGCCGGAGCTACCAATCCGAGCTCGGGAGGAACTTCCGTGGCCAGTCCTGACCCCGCGAGTCCTGACCTCGCGCTCGTCCTCGCCTCGACCTCGCCGCAGCGGCGCGCGATTCTCGAGCAGCTGCGGATCCCGTTCACGGTGGTGAGCCCTTCGTACGTGGAGCACGACCCACCCGATGCCGACCCGATCGCGCTCGTGCGCGACCACGCCGAGGGCAAGGCGCGATCGGTGCACTCCGCTGGCGCGTTGACGCTCGGCGTCGACACGACCGTCCATCTCGACGGCCGGCTCTACGGGAAGGCTGCCGACCGCGACGACGCGCGTGCCATGCTCGGCGAGCTCGCCGGCCGCACGCACCGGGTGGTCTCGGGGCTATGCCTCCTCGGCGACGGCTTCGTCGTCGTCGACCATGCGACGACCGATGTGACGTTTCGCACGCTTTCAGCGGCGGAGATCGAGGCGTACCTCGATTCGGAGGAGTGGGGCGGCCGCGCGGGGAGCTATGCGATCCAGGGCCTAGGTGCGCGCCTCGTCGCGCGCATCGACGGGGACTACCTCAACGTCGTCGGGCTTCCGGCGGCGCTCCTGATCGACACGCTCGCCGCTCACGTCCCGAAGCTGCTGCAAAATCGATTAGAAGCTAGACTGCTCCCCCCATGAGCTGGCTCAACGCCCTCACCGGATTCGGCGGCCGTGACATGGCCGTCGACCTCGGCACCGCCAACACGCTCGTCTATGTCCGCGGCCGCGGGATCGTGCTCTCCGAGCCGTCCGTCGTCGCGATCGATCAGCGCACGGGCGACGTCCACGCGGTCGGGGTCGAGGCGAAGCGCATGCTCGGGCGCACGCCGGGAACGATCTCGGCGATCCGCCCGCTCAAGGACGGCGTCATCGCCGACTTCGACGTCACCGAGCAGATGCTCCGTCACTTCATCCAGAAGGTGCACCAGCACCGCTTCGCGCACCCGCGCGTGATCGTGTGCGTGCCGTCGGGCGTGACCGGAGTCGAGAAGCGCGCCGTCGAGGACGCGACGCTCGCGGCCGGCGCGCGGCAGGCCTACCTGATCGAGGAGCCGATGGCCGCGGCGATCGGCGCCGGGCTACCGGTGGGCGAGCCGACCGGGAACATGATCGTCGACATCGGCGGTGGCACGACCGAGGTCGCGGTGATCTCGCTCGGCGGCATCGTCGTCTCGCAGTCGCTGCGCGTCGGCGGCGACGAGATGGACGACGCGATCGTGACCCACATCAAGAAGGAGTACAAGCTCCTCGTCGGCCAGCAGACGGCCGAGGAGATCAAGCTCGAGGTCGGCTCCGGCTACCGGCTCGCCGAGGAGGTGCAGGCCGAGGTCCGCGGCCGCGACATGCTCACCGGCCTGCCGAAGACCGTCGTCATCTCCTCCGAGGAGGTGCGCCGCGCACTCGACGAGCCGGTCTCCCAGATCATCGACGCGATCAAGTCGACGCTCGACAAGACGCCGCCCGAGCTCGCCGCCGACATCATGGACCGCGGCATCGTGCTCGCCGGCGGCGGAGCGCTCCTGCAGGGCCTCGACGAGCGGCTGCGGCACGAGACGCAGATGCCCGTGCACCTCGCCGAGAGCCCGCTCACCTGCGTTGCCGTAGGCTCGGGCCGCAGCCTCGAGGAGTTCGAGGCGATCCACCGCTCCGAGCGCTCGCGCAAGCGGCGCAACGGCTCCCGCCGCTGAACCGCGTTCGCTCCGGCGGTCGGCAGGCCGCCGACGGCGCTGAGCGGCGCGAGCACCGCGGCGTTGCGGACGCGTGAAGGCGGGCATCCACGGGACCGTCGGCCGGTAAGGGCCGGTACAATCGACCGCTGTGCCCCGTCATCGCACCGCACGCACGGCGGTGCTGGGCGTCAGCGTCCGGCGTCCCGTCACCGGCAAGCCATCCTCTCGATCGAACTCCGCCTTCCGGCGGCGGCTCGTCATCGGGGGCCTCGTCCTGCTCGCGCTCGTATTGATCACCTTCTCGTTCCGCAAGCCGGACGACGGTCCGATCGCATCCGCGCAGAGCACGGGAGCCGCCGTGCTGAGGCCGTTCACGATCGCCGGCGAGCGCGTCGCGCAGCCGTTTCGTGACGTCTACGCGTGGGGTGACTCGCTCCTGACGGCTCGCTCGGACGCCAAGAAGCTCCGGGAAGAGAACGCCGCATTGCGGCAGCAGGCAATCCAGAACCAGTTCGCCGCCAACGAGAACGACAAGCTCAAGGCACTGCTTGCGTTCCGCGACGGGCCGCGCTTCCCGAGCGACTACACCGGCCTCGCCGCGGCGGTCATCGCCCGCCCGACCGGCGGGTTCGCCCAGGACGTCGTCGTTGCGGTCGGCTCGAACGACGGCGTTGCGCTCGACGCTCCGGTCGTCACCGAGGACGGGTTTCTCGGCCGGGTGACGCGCGTCTACTCGCGCTCGGCGAGGGTGACGCTGCTCACCGACGAGCAGCTCGCGGTCTCGGCGCTCGACGTCAAGTCGGGGGCCTCCGGCATCGTCAAGCACGGTCGCGCATCCGCCTCGACGCTGATCTTCGACCGCGTCCCGAAGAAGCTCAAGGTCTCGGTCGGCGACACCATCGTCACCGCCGGCTGGCGCTCGAGCAAGCTCGCCTCGCTCTATCCCCGCGGGATCCCGATCGGGCGGGTGACGAGCGTGGGGCAGGCCGACACCGACCTGTGGAAGCAGGTGCAGGTCGAGCCGTTCGCCGACTTCGACCGCGTCGACGCGGTCCTCGTGCTCGTCCGCAAGGACGGGAGCCCGTGAGCGCGGGGACGGCGACGAAGATCGCGCTGACCGTGTTCCTCGTCGCGATCATGCAGGTGTCGGCGTTCTCGGCGATCTCGATCGGCGGCGCCGGGCCCGACGTGCTGCTCGTCACCCTCGTTGCGATCGCGCTGCTCCGCGGGTCGATCACCGGAGCCGTCGCCGGGTTCCTCGCCGGGCTGATCGTCGACGTGACCACCCTGGGGACGCTCGGCCTCACCTCGCTGCTGCTGACGCTGGCCGGCTACTGGACCGGACGCTACGGCGAGACGACCGGCCGTGGCCGCCCGCATGCGCCGCTCGTCGCAACGGTCGCCGCAACCCTGTTCGTCGAGGTCGGCGGCTACGTGCTCGACTCGTTGCTCGGCGGCGCCGTCGACATGCGGTCGGTGCTCCTCGCGGTTCCCGCGGCCGTGATCTGGAATGCGCTGCTCGCCTACCCGGTGTTCGGGCTCGTTCGCAGGCTGATCGGCGCGACCGAGCGGGTCGAGCGGGCGCGGGAGGTCGAGCTCCTTGTCTGACGCGCCGTACGGCGAGCGGCGCAACCCCTCGTCCCGCTTCCTTCCTCCCGATCCGACCGTCAGCGCCCCCTACCGGCTGACGCCGGGGCTCGCGGTCCGGGTCGGCGTGCTCGGGATCGTCGCGATCGCCGTGTTCGCGCTGCTCTTCTTCAGGCTCTGGTCGCTGCAGGTGCTCTCGGGGGCGCGCTATCTCGACGCGGCCCAGAACAACCAGCTGCGAACGATCAGGGTCGAGGCGCCGCGGGGGCCGATCCTCGATCGCGAGGGCAAGGTGATCGTCGGGAACGTGCCGGGAACGGCGGTCAAGCTCTGGGTCGGCGACATGCCCAAGAAGGAGGGGCGCTACCGGATGATCAAGCGCCTTGCGTCCGTGCTCGACGTGCCGACGCAGCGCCTCGCCCGCGAGGTCGACGAGCACGGCGTCGACCCGCTCACGCCGATCACGGTCAAGACAGCCGTGCACGACGACCAGGTCTTCTACCTCCAGGAGCACGCGTCCGAGTTCCCCGGCGTCCAGATTCAGCAGACGTACCTGCGCAGCTACCCCTACCAGTCGCTCGCCGCGCAGGTCCTCGGCTACGTCGGCGAGATCTCGCCCGCGGAGCTGAAGGCCCGGCAGGGGCCGAAGTCCGACTACCGCGGCGGCGACAAGATCGGCAAGTCGGGGGTCGAGGCCACGTTCGACGAGTACCTCAACGGCACGTCGGGCGCCGCGCAGATCCGCGTCGACTCGCGCGGCCGGCCGCAGAGCCCGCTCGAGATCAGGCGGGACGCCCGGCCGGGCATGGCCGTCCGGCTCACGATCGACATGCGCGTGCAGCGCGCGGCCGAGCAGGCGATCCGGGAGGGCATCGCGCTCGCGAAGGCCAACAAGCAGTTCAACGTCGCCGGTGGTGCGATCATCGCGCTCGACCCGCGCGACGGCGCCGTGCGCGCGATGGCGTCGTATCCCACCTACAAGCCCTCCGTCTACGTCGGGCGGATCGACCCGAAGAAGCTCGCGCCGCTCGTGAACAACGCGGCGGCGAAGGAAGCCAACTTCCCCGGCCTCAACCGCGTCACGCAGGTCGCCTATCCGCCGGGCTCGACGTGGAAGCCGGTCACCGCGCTCGCCGCCATGCAGGAGCACCTCCTCTCGCCGTACTCGTCGATCCAGTGCACCCCCGACGCGAAGTACGGGCGCGACCAGCAGCGTCTTCAAGAACTGGGATCCGTACGTCAACCGGCCGATGACCCTGCCCGAGGCGCTCGCGACCTCGTGCGACACGTACTTCTACACCGTCGGCAACCGCTTCTACGAGGGAGGCGCGGCCGAGCGAAGCCGCCTCCAGCAGTGGGCCCGCAAGTTCGGCTTCGGCGCCCCGACCGGGCTCGACATCGGCAACGAGGCGCCGTCGTGGCAGACGATCGTGCCGACCCCGGCTTGGCGCAAGAAGACGTTCAAGAGCGACTGGGACAAGGCCTGGAACCCGGGTGACTCGATCCAGCTCGCGATCGGGCAGAAGGACGTCACCGTGACGCCGCTGCAGATGGCGCGCTTCTACGCGATGATCGCGAACGGCGGCAAGCTCGTGACGCCGTACGTCGTCTCCGGCGTCGAGCAGCCCGGTACGAACCGCCAGCAGCCCGTGACGCTGAAGCAGTTCCCGCCGACGCCGCCGCGCGATGCGGGCGTCGATCCCGCCGCACTGCAGGCCGTGCGCGACGGCCTCTGGGCGGCGACGCACTCGACGAACGGCACCTCGTCCGGCGTCTTCGGCAACTTCCCGATCTCGATCTCCGGCAAGACCGGGACGGCGGAGAAGGTCGTCAACCTTCCCGGCTATCCGGTCGGGCACCTCGAGGACCAGTCGTGGTGGTGCGGCTACGGCCCCTCCGACGACGCTCAGCTCGTCGTCTGCGCCGTGATCGAGAACGGCGGCCACGGTTCCTCGGCCGCGGCCCCGGCGGCGCTGCGGGTCTTCGAGAAGTACTTCAACCAGAAAGCCCCCGGCACCCAGGCCCTGGTGAACGTCGATTGATCGCCGACGCCCGACACCGCACCGCATCGTTCCGGTCGCCGTCCCTCGGCGTCTTCGACATCGGCCTGATCGTCCGCCGGCTCGACTACCTGCTCCTGCTCGCCGTCGTGACGCTCGTCGGGTACGGGCTCTGGGCGATCGGCGGCATCACCCGGTTCGACGTGCCGGGGAACCCCGACTACTTCGTCACGCGCCAGGCGATCGCGGTCGCGCTCGGCGGGATCGCGATGGTGGTGGCGATCCTGATCCCGCCCTCGGTCTATCAGCGTCACTGGCGCTTCCTCTACGGCGGCACGATCGGGGTCATGCTCTTCGTCTTCGTGTTCGCCGAGGCGGTGCGCGGCTCGAAGCGCTGGATCGACCTCGGCCCGTTCCAGTTCCAGCCGTCCGAGTTCGGAAAGCTGTTCTTCGTGCTCGCGATCGCCGGGTTCCTGGTCGAGCGCGGACGCCGCGTCGGCGAGCTCGGCACCGTTCTGACGGCGATCGGCCTCGGGCTCGTGCCGATGGGGCTCGTGTTCCTGCAGCCCGACCTCGGCACGGCACTCGTCTACGGCGCCGCCATGACGGCCGTGCTGTTCCTCGCGGGTGTGCGCTGGCTCCACCTGGTCCTGCTCGGCGTGACCGCCCTCGTGTTGATCTCGAGCGTCCTCTGGGCGCTGCCGGCGGCGGGCATCGAGGTGCTGAAGCCGTATCAGACGGCCCGCCTGACCGGGTTCACGAACCCGGACAGCGATCCGGGCGGCCTGACCTACAACGTGACCCAGTCGCGGACTGCGGTCGGAGCGGGTGGGCTCTCGGGGCGGGGCGTCGAGGGCGCCAGCCAGACGCGGCTCGACTACCTCCCGGAGCACGCGACCGACTTCGTGTTCGCGTCGTTCGCCGAGCAGCGCGGCTTCGTCGGCACCTCGATCCTGCTGCTGCTCTACCTCCTCGTCGTGTGGCGCGGCCTGCGCGTGGTCACCGTTGCCGGCGACCTCTACGGCGCCGTCGTGGCGGGTGGAATCGTCTTCGCGTTCCTGTTCCAGGTATTCGTCAACGTCGGCATGACGATGGGCATCGCACCGGTGACCGGCATCCCGCTTCCCTTCGTCACGGTCGGCGGCTCCTCGATGGTGGCGAACCTGATGGCGATCGGCGTCCTCCAGGCCATTCACGCCCGCGGTCGCGACGAGGGGTTCCGCTGATGCCGTTCGGGCTCGGGATCGGCCAGGTCGTGGCGCTCGTCCGCGAGACCCGCGGATTCGAAGGCGCGCAGCCCCAGATCTCGGTGTCCGGCGAGGGAGCATCCGAGCTCGCGCTTGTCGCTCTCGACCGGGGGCGATGCCGGCGCGGTCATCGTCGGCTCCGACCCCGGGCACGCCGTTGTCGCGATCAGGTTGATCGACGGCGAGGCGACGGCTGCCGAGATCGCGATCCTGCGGCGGATCTCGCGGAGCGAGATGGGCCTGATCGTCGTTCACCGGGGCGAAGGGCACGTGCCCTACGTGCTTCCCGGCGACATCATCGACGCAGAGGCATCGATCAGGAGCCAGCTGCCGATGCGCGATCTCCTGCAAGTCGATCGCCCGGCACGCCGCCGACGACGGCCCGGCCCTTGCCGCTCGCCTCCCCATCCTGCGGACCGAGGTCGGCACGGCGGTTGATCGCCTCGACGGCGTTCGCGAATGCGGTGATCGCCGGCTCGACGAAGATGCAGCAGGCGCAGATGCCGGTGCTCACCTTCGCGCAGAGCCGCATGGTGCTGATGCTCGGGCTCAGCCGCGGCGACGTCCTTCCGCGCGATCCGCAGCAACTCGCGCTCGCAGCCGGCCCGGCGGTTGCGGGCTGCATCGGGCTGGGCTTCGGCGCCCGGGCGCTCGTCCGCCGCCTGCCCGTCAACGGCCGCCTCGTCCGAGCGGGCGTCGCATATGCCGGCACCCGGGTGCTGGGCGAAGCCCGCCTCCGCCTTCTAGCCGCGTCCGGCTCCGCCGCAGCGAGGTCCGTCCGGACCGGGTCCTAGGATCGCATCGACCCCTACAGGCGAAGGGAGTGCCGGTGCCGGACATAGAGCTCGCGGAAGAGTTGCTGCAGATCGAAGAGGCCGATGCATGGTTCGAATACCTGGAAGCGACGCGCGCTCAGTCCGAGACGCGCTACGCCGAGGTCGAGCCGTGGGCGTGGGCACGACTCAACCAGCGGTTGCGCGCGGTTCGGGCCCGCCGAACCCGCCTCCGCCCGGCAGCAGCGTAAGAGCGCCTCCGCGTTTCGCCGGCAGCACGGCCGCGTGAGCCGCCTGCACGCTGCGCTGATACCCTGACCATGAGGCCCAACTGAATATGGCCATGGTTTTCGACATCCGCAGCGCGAGGCCGGTTACCCGGATGGGTGCCGTGTGCCCGCGCGCGCTACAACGAGGAGAGGCACTCTTTGCCCTGGTTCCGATGGAAGAACAAGAAGAAACCGCAGGACGCGCCGGACGGCGCACTCACAGAGATTCCTGCCGCCCCGGCTGAGCCGGAGGCCGCGCAGCAGAGCGTTACGGCAGCAGCCACCGCGACGGGCGCGGAAGCAGACGCGCTCAGAAACAAGCGACGACGCGGGAGCCGCGGCGGCCGTGGGCGCAAGCGCCCGGCCGGCGAGGGTGGCGGGAGCGAGACAACGACCCCCGCCGCCGAGAAGACCGCGAAGGAGCCCGCGCGGGAGAATGCGGCGCGCAGCCAGCGGGCCGAGCGGGCCGCCGATCGCCGCCGCACCGGAGGCCAGAGCAGCGGCACCCAGCGCCGCCGCCAGCCGCCCCGCCGGGCGCCACTGCCGGCCGCGAAGCGCGAGCTGCTGATCTCGGTCGACATCGGCGAGCAGCGCGTCGCCGTGATCGAGGACGATCGCGTCGCCGAGGTCTACCTCGAGCGGCCCGAGCGGCGCTCGATCGCCGGGAACATCTACCTCGGTGTCGTCGACAACGTCCTGCCCGGGATGGAAGCGGCGTTCGTCGAGATCGGGCTCGAGAAGAACGGATTCCTCTACGTCGACGAGATCGTCGTGCCCGAGCTCGAGGGCAAGCGGCACCACGGCAAGAAGATCCAGGATCTGATCTCGCGCGGCGAGCAGCTGCTCGTGCAGGCCGTGAAGGACCCGATGAAGACGAAGGGCGCCAGGCTGACGACGGAGATCTCGCTCCCCGGCCGCTTCCTCGTCTACGTCCCGAACGGCGAGGGCCTCGGCGTCTCGCGCCGGCTCGAGGACGCCGAGCGCGCGCGCCTGAAGGACATCATCAAGGGGCTCGAGGTCAAGGAGGGCGGCGTCATCGTCCGCACTGCGGCCGAGGGCGCCTCTGCGGAGGACGTCGAGCGCGACCTCGTCTTCCTCCAGCGCCTCTGGAAGACGATCCAGGCCCGCGCCAAGGGCGCGTCGGCGCCGACACTCGTGTACCAGGAGGCAGAGCTGCCCCTGCGGATCGTGCGCGATCTCTTCGCCGGCGACTTCGTCTCGGCGCAGGTCGACAACGAGCGCACCCACAAGCGCATCGTCAGCTACCTGAAGAAGACGTCCCCGCACATGATCGAGCGCGTCCACCGCTACAAGGAGAAGGAGTCGCTGTTCGAGAGCTCGGGCGTCGAGAAGGAGATCGCCTCCACGCTCGACCGCCGCGTCGACCTTCCCTCCGGCGGCTACCTCGTGTTCGACTACGCCGAGGCGTTCACCGTGATCGACGTGAACACGGGCCGCTTCGTCGGCTCCCGCTCGAAGAACTCGAACCAGCGGCTCGAGGACACGATCACGAAGAACAACCTCGAGGCGGTGAAGGAGGTGGTGCGCCAGCTCCGGCTCCGCGATATCGGCGGCATCATCGTGATCGACTTCATCGACATGGCGAACCCGAAGAACCGGGCGTCGGTCGAGGATGCGCTGCGCCAGGAGCTCGAGCGCGACCGCACGAAGACCTACGTCGTCGAGATCTCACCGCTCGGCCTCGTCGAGATGACGCGGCAGAACGTCACCGACGGCCCGCGCGAGATCCTGACGCGCAAGTGCCCGACCTGCGCCGGCGACGGCATCGTCGTCTCCGACCACACGGTCGCGATGCAGATCGAGCGCAAGCTACGGGCCCTCGCGGCACCGGGCAACCGCGTCCAGGCGTACAAGGTGGCGTTGCACCCGCGCGTGCTCGAGCTCCTCGTCGGTAGCGGCGGCTCTCGCCTCGCCGCGATCGAGGAGGCGACCCGGCGCCGCTTCTTCCTCGTGCCTGCGGAAGGGCACATCCACGCAGATCACTTCGAGGTCGTCGCCGAGGGCAAGCTGGTCGACCTGCAGCCCTCCTCGCCGCTCGTCGAAGGCTCGACCGTCGAGCTGAAGCTCGGCGAGGTCGGCCGGTACGACGCCACGGCGGCCGCGGGCAAGATCGAGGGCGTCGACGTCATCGTCGCGGATGCGGCGAAGCTCGTCGGCAAGAAGGCCACCGTCACGATCGGGCGCGTGCTCGAGGGGCAGGCGTTTGCGACGATCGTCGCCGCCGGCGACGCGGGCGAGGGGCCGATCACGTTCGAGAGCGAGGCCGAGAAGCCGACGCGCGCTCCGGCCAAGCGCAAGCCGACGGCCGCGCCGGACGGTGAAGACGGTGACGAGACAGTCGTGGCCGAGACGGACGATGAGCCGGTTGTCGACGAATCGGTCGACCCCTACGCCGACGACATTGCAGACGACGTCGAGGCAGACGATGACGTCGGCGGAGATCGAGGCCGGCGAGCCCGGTGCCGACGGCGTCACGCCCGCCAAGAAGCGCACGCGCCGTGGATCGCGTGGAGGCCGTCGCCGCCGCAAGCCGGCAGGCGCGGGCGTCGCAGCGGACGGTGCCGCCGAGGATGGCGCCGCCGAGGCAGGCGCCGACGACGAGACCACCGACGTCGATGCGGTCGCCGAGCCGGCAGCAGCGGACGAGGCCGAGGCCGCCGCGAACGGCGCCGTGACCGATGAGCCCAAGGCACCGCAGGCCAAGACCCCGGGCCGCCGCCGGACGACGCGGATCCATGTTCCCGGCGACCCCGACGCACCCGCGGTCGCTCCCGAGGTGCTGCAGGAGGCGGTCGCCGAGACGCCGGTCGAGGCGCTCGAAGCGCTCGAGGCATCGAGACGCCGACGACGACGAGCGCCGAGCCGAGGACGATTCAGCCGCGAGGCCGACGCCAACGGAGCCGCGCCGTCGCGGTCGACGGAGACGCACCGGTCGTCGTCAAGCGCAAGACGCGCCGCGGCAGCCGTGGTGGCAAGAACCGGCGCAAGAAGCCGGCCGGAGCCGCAGCAGGGCTCGCCGAGGGTGCGGCCGAGACCGAGGTCGACGGCGAGGCGGCGGTTGCCGTCGCCGTGATCGAGAGCGACGGGCCCGAGACCGACCGGACCGACGAGGCCGCGGTCGACATCGCGATCGAGCCCGAGCCGACCGGTGGCCGAGACGGAGCCGGCCGCCGAGCCGACACCCGCCGAGGACGAGCCGTCAGCGGCCGAGTCCGAGGATCCGGGCTACGTGCCGATGTCCGAGTGGCTCGACGATTTCGACCGCAGATGATGGCCGCATTTCGCTACACTCCCTCGGCTTGCGGGCACCTGCCCGCATTTTCCGCGCCAGAGAGCACCCTCCCATGAGCTACGCAATCATCTCCCTCGGTGGCAAGCAGTATCGCGTCAGCGAGGGGCAGCGCCTGCTCGTCGACCGGCTCGCGACCGAGGACGGCAAGACGTTCACCCCGGACGTGTTGCTCGTCGGCGGTGACGGCGCGGCGTCGCTCTCGCCGAAGGACGTGACCGTCACGGTCAAGGTCGTCGGCCAGCAGCGCGGCCCGAAGATTCGCATCGGCAAGTACAAGAAGCGCACCGGCTACAAGCGCCACACGGGCTTCCGGGCCGCTCTGACGCAGATCGAGATCGAGTCGATCGGCGGCAAGAAGAAGGCGGCCGCGGCAAAGCCGAAGGCAGCCGCTGCGGCGAAGCCGAAGGCGGCTGGACTGCGTCGCCCCGGAGACCGTCAAGGAGGATGAGAGCTAGATGGCACACAAGAAGGGGCTCGGCTCCTCCCGCAACGGCCGCGACTCCGAGAGCAAGCGTCTCGGAGTGAAGATCTTCGCCGGCCAGGAAGTGAAGGCCGGAATGATCATCGTGCGCCAGCGCGGCACCAGGTTTCGCCCGGGCGACGGTGTCGGCCTCGGCCGCGACCACACGATCTTCGCCAAGCGCGAGGGCGTCGTCACCTTTCGCCGCTCCGGCGAAAAGCGCTTCATCTCGGTCGACGAGCTCGCGAGCTAGCCGGCTGCGTCCCGCAGGGGCGCCGCCGCGACGTGGTCCGACGATTCGGGTGACCCGATGAGCATGTTCCACGATCGCGTCCGCATTCGCGTCAAGGCGGGCCGCGGCGGCGACGGCGGCCTCAGCTTCCGGCGCGAGAAGTTCGTGCCCAAGGGCGGGCCGGACGGAGGCGACGGTGGCCGTGGCGGCGACATCATCCTCGTCGCCGACGCCGATCTGCGCGATCTCTCGGCCTTTCGCGCGAAGACGGTCTTCGACGCGCGGCGGGGTGGGAACGGCCGCGGCACGCGCAAGCACGGGGCCGACGGCGACGACATCGTCCTCACCGTCCCGGTGGGCACGCAGGTCACGAACCTCGAGGACGGGACGACCGTGGCCGACCTCCGCGAGGACGGCGCCCGGGTGATCGTGGCCCGGGGCGGCGGCGGCGGTCGCGGCAACTCGAACTTCGCCACGCCGACGCGGCAGACGCCGCGGTACGCCGAGACGGGCCTGCCGGGAGAGTCGTGCGAGCTCGAGCTGCACCTGAAGCTGATGGCGGATGCCGCCTGCGCGGGGCTGCCGAACGCGGGCAAGTCCTCGCTCCTGAGCCGGATCTCGAACGCGAAGCCGAAGGTCGCGGACTATCCCTTCACGACGCTGGCGCCGATGCTCGGCACGGTCGACGGCACCGACGGCCGGCAGCTGACGGTCGCCGACGTGCCGGGCCTGATCGAGGGAGCGAGCGAGGGCATCGGCCTCGGGCACGAGTTCCTCGCCCACCTCGAGCGCGCGCGGCTGCTCCTGCACGTGATCGACGCCTCCGAGGGAGACGCCGACGAGCGCTATCGGATCATCGACAGGGAGCTCGCCGCCTACGGCGCGGGCCTCGGTGAGCGCCCGCAGCTCGTCGTCCTCAACAAGTCGGACCTCGACCCGGAGCCGGCGCCGTTCTCCGTCGAGGACGAGCGGATCGTGGCCGTCCATCGCGTCTCGTGCGCGACGGGCGCGGGCATCGACGAGCTCAAGAGCCTGCTCTTCCGGCTCTGCCCGCCGCAGGGAGTGCAGGAGCTCGCGCCGGTCGACGAGGCGCTGCCCGCGTTCCTCGAGTACCGCCCGAAGCCGCCCGAGCGGCGCCGCTTCAAGGTGCTGCGCACGGGCCAGGGGTTCCGGGTCGTCGGGACGGCGCCCGAGGGCGAGGAGCTCGACGAGGCGCTGCGGGCCGCGGGCGTGAAGCCGGGCTCGGAGGTCGAGGTCGGCGACGAGGTCATGATCTGGAAGTGAGCGGCCCGGTCGGGATCCTCGGCGGCGCCTTCGATCCACCCCACAACGGGCACGTCGCGCTCGCCCGCGAGGCGGTCGACCACTTCGGGCTCGAGCGCCTGCTCGTGCGCGTCGTCGCCGACCCGGGCCACAAGGAGGTCGACACCGCGCCCGAGCTGCGGTCTGCAGCTCGCCGAGCTCGCCTTCGCGCCGATCGACGTCGCCGAGGTGTCGCTCGATCCGTTCGCGCGTACGGTCGACTCGCTCGAGGCGCTGCAGCTCGCGGATCCCGTCTTCCTGCTCGGCGCCGACGAGCTCGCGGCGTTCCCGACGTGGACCCGGCCCGAGCGGGTGCTCGAGCTCGCGCGGATCGGCGCCGCCACCCGCCCGGGCACCGATCTGGCCGATCTCGAAGGCGTGATCGCGTCGCTCTCGCGACCCGGACCGCGTCGAGCTGTTCCCGATCACGCCGCTGCCGGTCTCGTCCTCCGAGATCCGCGACCGGGTCGCGGACGGGCCTGCCGATCGACGACCTCGTGCCGCCTGCGGTTGCCGAGGCGATTCGACCGCCTCGGCCTCTATCGCGCCGCCTGATGTCCGCGAACCGCCGGTACACTCCACGCCATCGATTCCGGGGCCTGCGGACGGCCCATCCCGACCGAGGAAGCTGACCGACCTGACATCGCTCGAGCAAGCTCGCCGCATCGCCGCCCTCTGCGAGGAGAAGCTGGCGACCGACGTCACCATCCTCGACATGCGGACGGTGTGCGACTACACCGATTTCTTCGTCATCGCGACCGGCGGCAACACGCGCCAGGTGAAGGCGATCAACGACGAGGTGCACTTCGCGATGAAGCGCGACCACGATCTGCTGCCGCGCGCCGTCGCGGGCGAGCGCGAGGCGACCTGGATCGTGGCGGACTACACCGACGCGGTGCTGCACGTCTTCACCGACGAGACGCGGGAGTACTACCGGCTCGAGGATCTCTGGAACGACGTGCCGAAGCTCGAGGCTGCCGCGAGCGCCTAGTAGGTTTGTCTGTCTCGGGCCCGACGAGTTCGCGTTCGAAGGGCTACAATCCAGCCGCTTGGGGCCGTAGCTCAGCTGGGAGAGCGTCTGGCTGGCAGCCAGAAGGTCAGGGGTTCGAGCCCCCTCGGCTCCATCCGAAACCCGCCCTGCGAGGCGGGTTTCGCTTCGGGGAGTCGGATCACGCCTCCGGCGGATCGAACCGATACCCCATCCGCGCCTCCGTATGGAACGAGCGCGGCCGCGACGGATCCGGCTCGAGCTTGCGCCGGATCTGGGCCATGTAGACGCGGAGGTAGTTCGTCTCGGTCGAGTACTGCGGCCCCCAGACCTCGTGCAGCAGTTGCCGCTGCGTGATCAGCTTGCCGGGGTTGCGCACGAGGATCTCGACGATCTCCCACTCGGTCGGTGTGAGGCGAACGTCTCCGGCCGCGTTCGTGACCCGCTTGGCGGCGAGGTCGACCGTGAAGTCCGGGGTGACCACCGCGGCGGTCTCGTCGGCCGGCGCGGCCCGCCGCAGCGCGGCCCGCAGCCGGGCGAGGAGCTCGTCCATGCCGAAGGGCTTCGTCACGTAGTCGTCGGCGCCCGCGTCGAGCGCTGCCACCTTGTCGCGTTCGCCCTCCCGTACCGAGAGGACGATGATCGGAATCTGCGTCCACCCGCGCAGACCCTGGATCACCTCGATCCCGTCGATTCCGGGCAGTCCCAGGTCGAGGACGACGAGGTCGGGATGGTTGCGCGCCGCGAGGGTGAGCGCGAGCTCCCCGGTCGGAGCCAGGTCGACCTCGTAGTCGCGCGCCTTCAGATTCGTGCCGAGGGCGCGCAGGAGCTGGGGCTCGTCGTCGACGACGAGGATCCGCGTCATTGCGCCGCCTTGAGGCGGAACACCATCGTCAGCCCGCCGCCCGGGGTGTCCTCGATCTCCACGTCCCCTCCGATCGCCTCCACGAACCCTTTCGCGACCGCGAGGCCGAGTCCCACTCCGTCGCCGCCACCGGTGTCGCCGAGCCGCTGAAACGGGAGGAAGACGGTCTCACGATCGCCCGGCGGCACGCCGGGGCCACGATCCACGACGCGCACGTCGACGGCGTCGCCCGCTGCGCCCGCGACGACCCGCACCCGCTCGCCCGGCGGGCTGTGGTTGAGGGCGTTCACGATCACGTTGGCCAGCGCCCGCTCGAGGAGCCCGGGGTCGGCGAGGACCCGCGGGTGGGTCTCGTCGACGTCGACATCTACCTCGGCGGCCCGTGCGCCGATGCTCGCAAGGGCAGCGGGAATCACCTCATCGACCCCGACCGCCGAGAGGCTGACGTCGAGGGCTCCGGTCTGAAGGCGGCTCATGTCGAGCAGGTTGCCGACGAGATCGTTGAGCCGGTCCGACTCCTCGTCGATCGTGAGGAGGAACTCGTGGCGGGCCTCCGGTGTCCACTCGACGTCCTCCTGGAGCAGGCTCGTCACCGACGCCTTGATCCCCGACAGCGGCGTTCGCAGATCGTGCGAGACGGCCGACAGGATCGCCGTGCGAAGGTCGCCTGCGGCGGCGAGGGTTCCCGCCTCGGACGCCTCCGCCGTGAGCTCCTCGAGCGCGAGCGACGACGTGATCTCGCGCGCGAACGCGTCGAGGATACGGTTGTCGGCCTCCGACTCGACCGCCCGTCCCGACGATGGTGAGCACATGGATGTCGTCGAGCTCGACCTGGCGCCCTGACGGGGTCTCCGGGACGGGGGCGCCGGTCGCGTGGTCGAGCGTCCAGCCGGCGTCGGTGCGATGAAAGACGGCCACGGCGTCGAGAGCGAGAATCCGCCGCAGGCCGTCCAGGAGAACGGGCACCGGCGCCGCGCCCGCCAAGCCGCCGAGCGCCTCGGCCTCCGCGCGCGCTCGGGCTCCGTCCGCGGCGCGACGAGCGGCGAGGGACACGAAGCCGCTGACGACGGCAGCGACCGCGAGAAAGACCGACAGCGCGAGCAGGTTCTCGCCGTGCTCGACCGTGAACGTGTGCACGGGCGGCGTGAAGTACCAGTTGACGAGCAGGAAGCCGACCACGGCCGCGGTGAGGGCGGGCCACACGCCGCCGACGGCCGAGATCACGACGACGAGCAGCAGGAACAGCAGGAGGACGCTCGGGAGCCCCAGGTCGGTGCGCAGGTTCGTGAGGATCCACGTGAGGAGGGGCAGGCCGACGGCCCCGAGCACGAAGCCCAGGATCACGCGCCGCCGCGGCAGCGCACCGGGGCGCCGCGTCCGCGAGACCGTGGCGTGCGCCCCGTCCTCGGCCCGGCTGATCACGTGGACGTCGAGGCCGACGCCGGAGTCGCGGATCACCCGGTTGATCACCGAGCCGCGGGTGAGCTCGGTGAGGCGGGACCGGCGCGTCGCGCCGAGCACGATCTGCGTCGCGTTGAGCGTGCGCGCCGTCGCCACGAGCGCCTCGCCGATGTCTGCGCCGACGACCTCGCGGTAGGTCCCACCGAGCTCCTCGACGAGCTCGCGCTGGCGATCGAGCCGGGCGGCAGCGCCACCCGCCAGCCCGTCCTGCGGCCGCACGTGCACGGCGAACAGGTCTCCCTTCGACCGGGCGGCCATCCGCGCCGCCCGCCGCACGAGGCGTTCACCGTCGGAGGAGCCCGTCAGCGCGACGACGACGCGCTCCCGCGTCTCCCACGGCCGGTCGATGCCGTGCCGCTCCCGGTAGTCGAGGAGCGCGTCGTCGACGCGGTCGGCGACCCAGAGCAGGGCGAGCTCCCGCAGCGCGCCCGAGGTTCCCGGTGCGGAAGTAGTTCCCGAGCGCGGCGTCGACCCGCTCGGCGGGATAGATGTTGCCGTGCGCCATCCGGCGGCGGATCGCCTCGGGAGCCATGTCGACGAGCTCGACCTGGTCCGCGCGCCGCACCACCGCGTCGGGGATCGTCTCCTGCTGCTTGATCCCGGTGATCTGCTCGACGACGTCGTTGACCGACTCGAGATGCTGGATGTTGAGGGTCGAGATCACGGTGATCCCGGCGTCGAGGAGGCTCTCCACGTCTTCCCAGCGCTTCTCGTGTCGCGAGCCCGGCACGTTCGTGTGGGCCAGCTCGTCGACAAGGGCGACCTCGGGCCGGCGCGCGATGATCGCGTCGACGTCCATCTCCTCGAATGTCGTGCCCCGGTAGTCGATGTGCGCCCGTGGCATCACCTCGAGACCGCGCGAGCTGCGCGGCCGTCTTCGGGCGGCCGTGCGTCTCGATGTAGCCGACGACGACGTCCGTGCCGCGTTCGGCGCGCCTGCGACCCTCTCCGAGCATCGCGTACGTCTTCCCGACCCCTGGAGCGGCGCCGAGGTAGATGCGAAGCGTTCCTCGTGCCATGGCGTGAAGAGTGACCTATTTCGCGGCGTCGAGAGCGAGGTTCAGCTCGAGCACGTTGACTCCTGGCTCTCCGAGGAAGCCGAGCGTGCGTCCGTCGGTGTGCTCCTTCACGAGCGCGAGGACGGTCGTGAGCGGCAGGTTGCGTGCCCGGCCGACGCGGGCGGCCTGGATCCGGGCGTCGGCAGGCGAGATGTGCGGGTCGAGCCCCGACCCGGAGGACGTCACCGCCTCGACGGGTACTGGCGCGCCGGCTGCGAGACCGTTCTCGTGCCGGTACGCGACGATCCGCGCCGCCACGTCTTTCGTCAGGGTTGGATTCGACGGCCCGAGATTCGAGGCCGCGCTCGACGTTCCGTCGTATCCGTCGCCTGCCGCAGACGGACGCGGGTGGAAATACCTTGCCGCCGTGAAGCTCTGACCGATCAGGCTCGAGCCGACGACGATCGCCGTCGCGCTTGACGAGCGAGCCGTTCGCCTTGTCCGAGAAGCCGAGCTGCGAGATGCCGGTGATCGCGAGCGGGTAGAGGATCCCGAGGACGACCGTGAAGGCAACGAACGCGAGCAGCGCGGGGAGAAGCTGGCGGCGCATCAGACGAGCCCCGATGCGCCGACGACGAGGTCGATCAGCTTGATCCCGATGAACGGCGCGATCACGCCGCCGGCGCCGTAGATGAGGAGGTTGCGGCGCAGCATCGCGGCGGCGGAGGCGGGCCTGAAGCGCACGCCGCGCAGCGCGAGCGGGATCAGCGCCACGATCACGAGCGCGTTGAAGATGACGGCCGAGAGGATGGCGCTCTGCGGGCTGTCGAGGTGCATGATGTTGAGGCTGTTGAGCGCCGGGATCGCGCCGGCGAACATCGCGGGGATGATCGCGAAGTACTTGGCGATGTCGTTGGCGATCGAGAACGTCGTCAGCGAGCCGCGGGTGATCAGCATCTGCTTGCCGATCTCGACGATCTCGATCAGCTTCGTCGGATTCGAGTCGAGGTCGACCATGTTGCCCGCTTCCTTGGCCGCCTGCGTGCCGGTGTTCATCGCCACGCCGACGTCGGCCTGAGCCAGTGCCGGGGCGTCGTTCGTGCCGTCGCCGGTCATCGCGACGAGCGCGCCGCCTGCCTGCTCGCGCTTGATCAGCGCCATCTTGTCCTCGGGCGTCGCCTCGGCGAGGAAGTCGTCGACCCCGGCCTCCTCGGCGATCGCCTTCGCGGTGAGCGGGTTGTCGCCGGTGATCATCACGGTGCGGATCCCCATCGCGCGCAGCTCGGCGAAGCGCTCGCTGATGCCCTCCTTGACGACGTCCTTGAGGTGGATGACGCCGAGGGCGCGGCCGTTCTCGGCCACGACGAGAGGGGTTCCGCCCGAGGAGGCGATGCCGTCGATGGCTGCTCCCAGCTCCGCGGGGATGCTCCCGCCGTGCTCCTCGACCCAGCGGCGAATTGCGTCGGCGGCGCCCTTGCGGATGCTGCGGCCGTCCGTCTCGACGCCGCTCATGCGCGTCTGCGCCGTGAACGGGACGAGCTCGGCCCCCTGCAGCTCCCGGCCACGGAGGCCGTAGCGCTCCTTCGCGAGTACGACGATCGAGCGCCCCTCGGGCGTCTCGTCGGCGAGGCTCGAGAGCTGGGCCGCATCCGCGAGCTCGAGGTCGGTGACGCCCGGCGCGGGGATGAAGTCGCTCGCCTGCCGGTTGCCGAGCGTGATCGTGCCGGTCTTGTCGAGCAGCAGCGTGGAGCAATCTCCGGCGGCCTCGACGGCGCGGCCGCTCATCGCGAGCACGTTGCGCTGGACGAGCCGGTCCATGCCGGCGATTCCGATCGCGGAGAGCAACGCGCCGATCGTGGTGGGAATGAGGCAGACGAGGAGCGCGATGAGGACGATCACCGACTGCTCTGCGCCCGAGTAGACGGCGTACGGCTGCAGCGTCACGGTCGCGAGGAGCAGGATGATCGTGAGCCCGGCGAGGAGGATGTCGAGCGCGATCTCGTTCGGGGTCTTCTGGCGGCTTGCACCCTCGACGAGCGCGATCATGCGGTCGAGGAAGCTCTCGCCGGCGCGGGTCGTGACGCGGACGACGATCTCGTCCGACAGCACCCGCGTACCGCCGGTGACGGCAGAGCGGTCGCCGCCCGACTCGCGGATCACCGGGGCGGACTCGCCGGTGATCGCCGACTCGTCCACGCTCGCGATGCCCTCGATCACGTCTCCGTCGGCAGGGATGATCTCGCCGGCCGTGACGACGACGTGGTCGCCGACGGCGAGCGTCGAGCTCGGCACCTCCTCGATCGCCCCGCCGGCGAGTCGCTTGCGGGCGGTCGTCTCGGCGCGCGTCTTCCGGAGCGCGGCGGCCTGGGCCTTGCCGCGACCCTCTGCCATCGCCTCGGCGAAGTTGGCGAAGAGGACGGTGAACCACAGCCAGGCGGCGATGCTGCCGGCGAAGACGTTGGCCTTCGAGGAGGCGTCACCGAAGTCCTTGAGGAAGAGAATCGTGGCGAACGCGGCGCCGAGCTCCGTCACGAACATGACCGGGTTGCGGGCCATCCGGCGTGGGTCGAGCTTGCGGAAGCTGTCGACCGCTGCCGGTGCGGCGATCTTGGGATCGAAGATGGACGAGGAAGCCTGCGTGCTCATAGGGTCAGATGCTCCAGGACGGGCCCGAGGGAGACGACGGGGAAGTACGTGAGCCCGACGACGATGAGGACCACCGCGAGGAGCAGCACGAAGAAGAGGGGGGTGTTGGTCGGGAAGGTCCCGGCTGTGGGAGGCACCGCCTGCTTGCGCGCGAGCGAGCCTGCGATCGCGAGCACGGGGACGATGAGGAAGAAGCGGCCGAACAGCATCGTCAGCCCGAGCGTGGTGTTGTACCAGTCGGTGTTGCCGGTCAGGCCGCCGAAGGCGGAGCCGTTGTTGTTGGCGGCCGAGGTGAAGGCGTAGACGATCTCGGAGAGCCCGTGAGGGCCGGGATTGAGGATCGACGACTTCGGGCCTGCGAGGACGGACGAGAGCGAGGAGAAGCCGAGGATCAGCAACGGCATCACGATCAGGTACACGACCACGAGCTTCATCTCGGTGGCCTGGATCTTCTTGCCGATGTACTCGGGCGTGCGTCCGACCATCAGGCCGGCGATGAAGACGGAGAGCAGCGCGAAGACCAGGATCGCGTAGAGACCGGCTCCGGTGCCGCCGGGGCTGACCTCGCCGAGCATCATGTGCACGAGCGGGACCGCGCCGCCGAGCGGCGTAAAGCTGTCGTGGGCGGAGTTCACGGCGCCCGTCGAGGTTCCCGTCGTCGATGCGGCGAAGAGGCCGGACATCGCCGTCCCGAAGCGGATCTCCTTGCCCTCCATGTTGCCGCCGACCGCGCCGATCGCCTGCAGCTTCGGATTGCCGCCGTCCTCGTAGTGCATCGCGAAGCCGGCCGCCCCGATCCAGATCGCGAACATGACCGCGAACAGCACCCAGCCCTGGCGCTGGTCCTTGACGAGCCGCCCGTAGGTGTAGGTGAGCGCGAACGGGATCATCAGCAGGACGAGGATCTCGAACAGGTTCGTGAAGCCGTTCGAGTTCTCGAACGGGTGGGCGGAGTTGGCGTTGTACGGGCCGCCGCCGTTCTCGCCGAGCTCCTTGATCGCCTCCTGGCTCGCGATCGGGCCGCCCGGGATCGACTGGGAGACGCCCTGCACGGTCGTGGCGTGGGTGAAGCCGTGGAGGTTCTGCACGACCCCCTGGCTCGCGAGCACGATCGCGATCACGATCGCAAGCGGCAGCAGCACTCGGATCGTGCCGCGCGTGAGGTCGACCCAGAAGTTGCCGATCGTGGCAGAGCGGCGGCGCACGAACCCCCGGATCAGCGCCACCGCGACGGCGAGACCGACGGCGGCGGAGACGAAGTTCTGGACCGTGAGGCCGGCCATCTGGGTGAGATGGCTCATCGTCAGCTCGCCGCCGTAGTTCTGCCAGTTCGTGTTGGTGACGAAGGAGACCGCCGTGTTGAACGCGAGGGCGGGAGGCACTGCCGAGGCGTCCGTCGGGTCGAGCGGCAGCACTCCCTGAACGCGCTGCAGCAGATACAGCCCGAGCACCGAGACGAGGCTGAACGCGAGCAGCGCGAAGGCGTAGACGGGCCATGTCTGCTCGCGTGCCGGATCGACGCCGCAGATGCGATAGATGACGCGCTCGACGGGCGCGAAGACCCGGTCCCCGGGTCGCCTTGCCGCCTCCGAACACGGCGGCGATGTAGGCGCCGAGCACGCGAGTCGTGATCAGCAGGACGGCGACCAGAGCGGCGAGTTGGAGCCAGCTGGAGGTGCTCATCCGAGGCGCTCCGGGTAGATCAGCGCGACGATCAGATAGCCCAGCACCACGACGGCGAGCACGAGGCCGACCGCGTTCTCGGCGCTCATTCGTCCACCTGCTGGTCGTCCATCAGCTGGTCGTCCATCGGACCCACGATCGCCTCGCACGCGCGCACGAACAGGGCCGCCAGGAGGAAGAAGGCGATCACGACTGCGATGAAGACGATGTCCCTCACCTGGGTCTAGCCTCGCGATCCGGGCCGACGTGGTGATGCTCCTTGAGCAACCCGTGAACGATAGCGATGATCACCGCTGCGAGCATCGCGAGCCCGACCGCTGCTTCGGTATCGAAGACCCCGACGAGCACGCTGGCAAGGGTGTTGGTGTCCATGACCACGTGATAGCGCTGCGGATCGCTCCGGCCGCCTGAGGTTCGCTGGATCCTGACGTTTCCCCACACGTGGCGGGCGACCCTTGACGGCATCCTGACGGCGTCTGACCGTAACCTCTAGGCTCTTCCCGTGTCGGCCGATACCGCTCTCCGTGCCAACGTGCGCCTGCTCGGCGACCTGCTCGGCCGCGTGCTCGTCGAGCAGGAGGGCCAGAGCCTCCTCGACGAGGAAGAGCGGATCCGGGCCCTGGCACGCGATGCGCGCACCGGCGGCTCCCGAGGCGCGCTCGGCGACGCGGTCGCGGCGCTCGGGCCGGAGCGCCAGGGCGCGGTGCTGCGGGCGTTCGCGCTGTTCTTCCAGCTCGTCAACATCGCCGAGCAGCACCACCGGATCCGTCGGCGGCGCGAGTACGAGGCCGAGGGGCGGGTTCCGCGCGAATCGCTCGCCGATGCGTTCGCGCAGCTCGACCGGAGCGGGATCGACGAGACCGAGATCCAGGCCGCAGGCTCGCGGCTCAGGGTCGAGCTCGTCCTCACGGCCCACCCGACCGAGGCAACGCGCCGCACCGTCCTCGAGGCCCACCGGCGGATCGCCGCGCTCCTGACCCGCCTCGACGACGAGGGCACGCCCCTCTCGGAGCGGAAGCGGCTCGAGGACGGGCTCGCGGAGGAGATCACGCTGCTCTGGCAGACGGACGAGATCCGCTCCAAGCGGCCGCGGGTCGTCGACGAGATCCGGCAGGGGCTGTGGTTCTTCGAGCAGAGCTTCTGGAATGCGATCCCCGAGCTCGAGCGCGCCCTCGTCGAGCGCCTCGCGGGCGCGGGAGAGGCGCTCCGCTTCGGCACGTGGATCGGAGGCGACCTCGACGGCAACCCGAACGTCGGGCCGGAGACGGTCGCAGACGCGCTCGAGCGCGCCCGCCAGCTGGCACGTGACCTGTACCGGGCCGAGCTGCGCGAGCTCGGGGCGGCGTGGGGGATGTCGACGACGGTGATCGGCCGGGTGCCCGAGGTCGGCAACGCCGACGAGCCGTTCCGCACCGTCCTCGTCGAGATCTGGGAGCGGCTCGGTGCCGACGGCTATGCGGACGGCAGCGAGCTCGTGGCCGATCTCGACGCGCTCGACGCGCTGCTCCGCGCTCACCGGGGCGAGCGGGTCGCCGACGGCCGCCTCGCGGATCTGCGCGCCCGCGCGCGCACGTTCGGCCTCCATCTCGCCAAGCTCGACGTCCGCGTGCACGCGTCGGCGATCCAGGCTCCCGACGACCGGATTCGCGCAACGCTCGGCGGCCGCCGCGGCCGCACAGGCAAGGCACGGCACCCAGGCGGTCGACCGCCTGATCGTGTCGATGACCCGCACCGCCGCCGACGTGCTCGACGCGGAGGCGCTCGCCCGCGAGGCCGGAGCCGCGCTCGAGGGCGTGCCGCTGCTCGAGACGATCGCCGACCTGCGGTCAGCGGGCCCGCTCGTCGAGGAGATCCTCGATCGCAGTCCCCGCCGGCGCCTCGAGGTGATGGTCGGCTACTCGGACTCGGGCAAGGACGGCGGCTATCTCGCCGCCCAGTGGGAGATCTACCGCGCGCAGGAGGAGCTGACGCGCATCGCAGCCGAGCGGGATGTCGAGCTGACGATCTTCCACGGCCGCGGCGGCTCGGCGGGCCGGGGTGGCGGGCCGACCCACGCCGGCATCCTCGCCCAGCCTCCGGGCGCGGTCGACGGCCGCCTCAAGCTGACCGAGCAGGGCGAGACGATCGCGTTCAAGTACGGCCTCTCCGGCCTCGCCGAGCGCAACCTCGAGGCGGCGGTCTCGGCGACCCTCCTCACGGCCTTTCCCGCCGTCGCCGGTCTCGAGCCGCCGAACGCGGGCGCGCGGGACACGATGGACGAGCTGGCAGGCGTCGCGCAGGCGACCTACCGCGGCCTCGTCTGGGAGGACCCTGCGTTCCCGGCCTTCTTCCGCAGCTTCACGCCGGTCGACGAGCTCGCGCTGCTCGAGATCGGCTCCCGGCCGGCCTCCCGTCCCGAGGCCGCCGCCACCGGCGAGCTCCAGGCGCTCCGGGCGATCCCGTGGGTGTTCGCGTGGACGCAGAACCGCTGCCTGCTGCCGGCCTGGTTCGGCTGTGGCGCGGCGCTCCACGCCTACGGACTCGAGGGCGAGCGCCTTGCCTGGCTCCGCCGCCTGTACGCGGAGTGGCCGTTCTTCCGGGCGCTCCTCGAGAACCTGGAGATGACGCTCGCGAAGTCGAGCTTCGAGATCGCGGAAGCCTACGTCTCGCTGGTGCCCGACAGCGCCGAGCCGCAGCGCTTCTGGGAAGCGCTCTCCTCGGAGCACGAGCGGACGGTGACCGCGGTGCTCGCGATCGTCGAGGCGGACGAGCTGCTCGACCGCCATCCGGTCGTCCAGCGGGCGATTCGCCTGCGCAACCCGTACGTCGACCCGATGAACGCGATCCAGGTCGAGCTGCTCCACGCCTGGCGCGGCGGCGACGAGGCGGCGCGGCGGCCGCTCCTGCGCTCGATCGCCGGGATCGCGGCTGCGCTGCGGAACACGGGGTAGGACGACCAGAACGAAGAAGGGCCCGCGTATGCGGGCCCTTCGGGTCATTCGTGTTGCGGCGCTGGGCTCTAGGCGGCCAGCACGACGTCGGCGCCGTCGGCGCGGACGACGTCCTTCAGCTGATGCTGAAGGCGCGTCAGGGCCCGGGACTCGATCTGACGAACGCGCTCGCGCGTCAGTCCGAGCTCCTTGCCGATCGCCTCGAGCGTCCACTGCTCGCCGGTGAAGCCGAACCGGAGCTCGAGCACGCGGCGGTCGGGCTCCTGGAGAGCCTCGACTGCGCGGCGCACCTCGAGCCGCTGCAGGGTCTCGTCGGCCTCGTCGGCCGGGTCGACCGCGCTGCGGTCGGCGAACAGGTCACCGAGCTCGCCGTCACCGTCGGAGCCAACCGACTGGTTGAGCGAGACCGAGGCGTCTGCCGTCGAGAGTGCCTCCTCGATGTGCGACTCCTTGAGGCCCGTCTCCTTGGCAAGCTCCTCGACCGTCGGCTCGCGCTCGAGCTTCACCTCGAGGCGCTGGCGCGCCCGGGCGAGCTTCTGCTGCCGCTCCTGCACGTGCACCGGCACGCGGATCGTGGCGCCCTGGTTCGAGATCGCCCGCTGGCAGGCCTGGCGGATCCACCACGTTGCGTACGTGGAGAACTTGTAGCCCTTGCGCCAGTCGAACTTCTCGACGGCCCGGTTGAGGCCGATCACGCCGTCCTGGATCAGGTCGAGGAACGGCACACCGTGGCCGCGGTACTTCTTCGCGATCGAGACGACGAGGCGCAGGTTCGCATTGATCATGCGCTCCTTCGCGGTCTTGTCGCCGCGCTCGACGCGCTTCGCCAGAGCGACCTCCTCGGCCGCCGTCAGCAGCTTGTGCTTGCCGACGTCCTGGAGGAAGAGCTGCAGCGAGTCGGTCAGCACCTGGGAGGTGTCAGCGGTCCAGGCTGCCTCCTCCGCAGCGGCGACTGCGTCGGTCTCATCAGCATCATCGGCGGCATCGACGGGGATTGCGCGATCGGCAAGTGCCGCGCGCACCTCGTCAAGGGCGGGCTCGTCGAGGTCGAGCTCGAGCGCAAGCGCCTCGAGCTCCGAGGTCTCGACACGGCCGCGCTCCTGCGCGTCGGTGAGAAAAGTGTCAATTGCAGGGATGTCGATCGTGGTGGTCAGCGTGAATCCTTTCGCTCTGTAGTCGTCGTGCGCGCGCGTGCTTGGAGCGCTGGTGTCGTTCGTTTGAGTCCGTTACATCGTTCGCTTCGGTGCCCGCTGCGCGCGGCACCGTCAAACGCTCTTCGGCGGGAACGATGTCGTCACAGTGTATAACGGTTTGACGGCTAATGGAATTCCCGGTGAGCGGGACTTTTCCTTCTCCTTACAACTGCCGGAGAGGCCCCGGAGGGGCCTCGACAGCTACATTTTGCCCCGAGTGCGGCCGCGCGAAACCTCGCCGTGCCTGCGCTCGCGCACATGACCGACCTCATCGCCGGCCGCTACGAGCTTCGCGCTCGCATCAGTAAGGGTGGCATGGGCGCGGTCTGGAGCGCCCGCGACCGGCGCCTGCGTCGTGACGTGGCGGTCAAGCTGCTCCACGCGTGGATTGCCGACGATCTCGAGCTTCGCCGTCGATTCGCGCGCGAGGCGCGTGTCCTTGCGCCCCTCGAGCACGAGAACATCGTCCGGCTCTACGACTACGGCGAGGACGGCGAGACCCCGTTTCTCGTGATGGAGCTCGTCGAGGGAGCGAATCTCGGCGACGTCGCCCGAAACCGCGTGTTCACCTGGGCCGCGGCTGCCGAGATCGCGCTGCCGATCGCGTCCGCGCTCGCCTACGCACATGCGCGCGGGATCGTGCACCGCGACCTCACCCCGGGCAACGTCCTGATCGAGCGTGCCACCGGACGCGTCGTGGTCTCCGACTTCGGCCTCGCGCGGATCGCGCGCTCGACGACCAGCGTCACGACCCAGGGCATGTTGCTCGGGACACCCGAGTACTGGTCGCCCGAGCAGGCTCGGGGCGCCGACAGCGAGACCGCCACCGACATGTACGCGCTCGGCTGCCTGCTCTTCTGGCTGCTGTCGGGGCGCACCCCGTTCGAGGGCGACGACCGGCTTGCGGTCGGGCTTCGCCGGGCGCACGAGACGGCGCCGTCGCTGCTCTCGTACGTGGCGGACGCTCCGCCCGAGGCAGCGGCGCTCGTCGATGCCCTGCTCGCGCCGGAACCTGGCAGACCGGCCGAGTGCGGTCGAGGTCGGCGAGCGTCTCGGTGCCGCGGTGCCGTCGATCCGATCGGCGGTCGTCGACACGATCGAGGCTGCCGAGCGGCCGACGGCCGTCTTCGCCGAGCCGCTCGAGACGGCTGCGCTCGAGCCCCCGCGGCGCCATCCTGCCCGCAAGCGCCGCCGTGGCCGCCGGATGGCCCTCGTGGCGGTCGGCATCGCAGCGGCGGCCGCGCTCGCCTTCGTCGGGGCGACGATCGCGAACGCCGATCGGGTCGTCGAGGTGCCGAAGGTCACGGGCCTGACCGTGCAGCAGGCGCGCACGACGCTCGCCGCAGGCTGCCCACGTCGATCCGGCGGACGCTCCACTCGAGATCGGAGGCCGCTCGTACTCGGAGTCGGTGCCGGCAGGGCGCGTGATCTCGCAGTCGCCTGCGCCTCTGGCCCGCGTCGAGCGGGCGGATCTCGACCTCGTGCTCCGCGTCAGCCGGGGCACGGCTCGCGCGGTCGTGCCCGACATCGAGGGCGCCTCACGGAGCGAGGCCACGGCAGCGCTGCGCCGCACCGGATTCGCCGTCAGCGTGCGCACCGAGGAATCGTGGGAGATCCCCGAGGGCCGCGTGATCTCGAGTGATGTCGCCGGCGGCGACGAGGCGACGAGGCCCGGGCCGATCGGCATCGTGGTCTCGAGCGGCCCTCCGCGCGCGTCGGTGCCGGACGTGCGCGGCGTCGACGTCGACGCCGCCGTGGCGCGGCTCGACGGGAGCTTCGATACGAGCGTCGTCGAGGAGGGCTCCGAGACCGCCGCTGCCGGCACGGTCCTGCGCCAGTCGCCCGATCCCGGCGACGCGCGCCGTGCTCGGGTCGACCGTGACGCTCACGGTCGCGCGCGCACCCGAGTGGGGGACGACCTGGTCCGACAGCGGCAGCGGCTCCTACGACTCGGAGGACATCGAGGTCACCGCTCCGCAGGGCAAGTGGCGGATCGTCGTCGACCTGCACCCGCGCTACCTGATCTTCGGCTCCGGCTCCGCGACCGTGTCATGGGAAGGCACCGGAGCGGGCAGCATCTCGCTCGACTCCGTCGGCTCGGACGAGGTCGCGCCCCTGAGCGGCGCCGGCACCTACCGGATCCACGTGCACCCGCAGGGCAGCGTCAGCTGGACCGTGCGGCTCGAGCAGCTCGGCTAGAGGCGGCGGCCTCTACGCTGGGCCCATGCGTCGCATCTGCGTCTTCTGTGGTGCCGCGGCGGGGAACGATCCCCGCTACGCGGCCGCTGCCGGCGAGCTCGGGCGCGCGCTCGCGGCGCGGTCGATCGAGCTCGTCACCGGCGGCGGCAAGGTCGGCCTGATGGGCGTCGTCGCCGACGCGACGCTCGCAGCGGGGGGACGCGTGATCGGGGTCATTCCCCGCTTCCTGGAGGAGCGCGAGGTCGCGCACCGCGGCCTCACCGAGCTCCACGTCGTCGAGTCGCTGCACGAGCGCAAGGCGCTGATGCACGAGCTCTCGGACGGGTTCATCGTGCTACCCGGCGGCTTCGGGACGCTGGACGAGCTGATGGAGTCGATCACGTGGGCCCAGCTCGGCCTCCACGCGAAGCCGATCGGGATCGTCAACGTGGCCGGCTACTTCGACGAGCTGCTCGCGTTCGTCGAGGGCGCGCGGCGGCGCCGGATTCATCCCGGCCGCACACGGCGAGATCCTCACCGTCCGCGACGACGCGACGCGCCCTCGTCGAGGCCCTGACCTGACGCAGGAACGGCTCCCGGGCGAGGTCGCGATCGACCTCGCCCGGGAGCCGCTGCGATGCTCGTCGGAGCTCTAGACCCCGACGATGGTGGTCGTGCGGTTCAGCACGTCACCGTTCTTCGTGTTCGCCTCGATCTTGACCGTGTACGTCTTGCCCTTGGCGACCGTGAGGCCGGTCACCTTGTACGCGACGGTGCAGTCGATCGCGAGCGACAGCTGCGGCTGCGAGTACGGCCACGACGCTTGCCGCCGAGCGTCGTCCTCGACGTGATCCCGATCTTCGCTCCGACCGGGCTGTTGACGCAGAACGACCGCAGGTAGACCGTCACGGACGGGTTCTTCGTCCCGCCCTTGACGCTCAGCTTGGTGTTGACGGCGTTCAGCGGGCCGGCGGCGGCGGCGAACTTCGCCCTCGCCGGCTTGGCCGAGCCGTCCTTCCGGTAGACCCCGCTCTGCCAGAGGCTGCCGGTCGAGTCCTTCATCACGAACCAGATGAACATCGGCACGCGCTTGTCCTTCTTCGCGATGTCGATCGCCTGCGTCACGTACGACGCCTGCTGCGCCTCGGTCACGCCGGTCGGCTCACCCGGCTTCGTCTCGTTCCCGTACTCGGTGATCCAGACCGGGATGTTCTTGCGGCCGAACCACGTGTCGATCGACGTCTCGAACCGCGGCAGCGAGGTGAGGGCGACGTTCGGCCACAGCACCTTCTGCGTCGGCTTGCCGTTCACCGGCACGGGATACGGGTGATGGGCCCACGCGTCGAACTTGAGCTTCTTGTTCGCCTTGGCGACGCCCTCGGCGAACGTGCCCGGCCGAACCGAGTCGCTCGCGCCCGACCTTCCGGACGTTGCGGCCGTTCGAGGACGTCTCGCCGATCGCGACGAGCGCCTTGGGGCTGCCCGCCTTGATGCCGGCGTAGCCCGCTGCCGCGAGCTTCGCGTAGGCCGCGGGGCTCACGATCTTGCCGCTCGAGTTGAACTGCGGTGACAGGAACTGGCCGAGGTTCGACTCGTTCCAGATCCCGTAGAACCGCACGAACGGCAGGCCGGGGGTGCGGCCGGAGTACCGCGACGCGAGCGCCTTGGTGAAGTTCTGGAAGCTGCTCATCGACGTCGGGAGGAAGTTGGGCGTCTTGCTGCCGTTGGCCCACTTCGGCGTTCCCCAGATCGTCATCAGCACCTCGGCGTCCTGCGACTGCGCATTGCGGACGAAGTCGTCGAGGTCGTTGAAGTTGTAGGCGGGATCGTCGGAGTTCGCCGCGTTCGCCGGCTTCGTCGGCGCGATGTTGGCCCACGTCACGAGGGTTCGCAGGATCGTCGCCTTGTTCGTCTTGGTGGCAACCTCCATGTCGCTCGCCTTCTCCGCGTCGTAGCGGAGCACGGGATCGTCGTGAAAGCCGATCCACATCCGGTCTGCGGATGCGGCGACGGGAGCGAGAACTGCCGCAACGAGAATCGCGGCGATGATCGGAATTTGACGCACAGGCTTCCTCCTTGAGAGTTGCGGTTCGGGAGCGAACGGTACCGAGGTGCTGTGAGGTGTCTGTAAGTGACGCGCACCGGCACACACTCGGCACACAGCCGACTCACATCCGCGCATGTTGCCTACCTAGCCTAAAAGCGTTGGCAATAAACCTCAAAGGAGGGAACATGGGCACAGCACTGGCCCTCGCGGATCCATCGTATTCGGCCCCCGCGCTCGCCTACACGGGCGAGCTGGCGGAGTCCGAGGACGTCATCTGGTGGATCGTCGTCGTCGGCTTCGCCTACGCGGTGGCGCTCGCCTACGTGGCCTGGTGCCGCCACAACGGTGGCGACGGCGAGATCTCGTTCGGCTGGACGGGGTTCAAGGTTGTCTGTCGCAGCCGCTAGCTCCATGACGGGCGGGAGGGCGGCGGCATGCCGCCCTCCCGCAGGTCTCGTCCGCACCGCTCGTCGCGCGGGGCGTCGGCAAGCGCTTCGGCGGGCTTGCGGCCCTCGACGGCGTCGACCTCGACGTGCGCGCCGGAGCCGTCGTCGGGCTCGTCGGGCCGAACGGCTCCGGCAAGACGACGCTGCTCCAGGCGGCCGCCGGCCTGCGCTCCGTCGATGCCGGGACGATCCTCGTCGCAGGCAGCCCGGCCGGGTCGCGCGCCGCGCGTGCCGCGTCCGCGCTCGTCCCGGACGAGCCGGCGGGCTTCGACGAGCTGAGCGTGATCGAGCTCGTCTCGCTCGTCCATGCCCTCTGGGGCGCCGGCGAGCGGGCGACTGCTCGGGCGGCGGTGCTCCTGACGGCGTTCGGCCTCGACGAGCCGGCGCGGCCAGCGGCTCGGAACGCTCTCCCGCGGCCTCCGGCGGCAGGCGAGCGTGGTTGCGGCGCTCTCGCTCGCGCCGCCGCTGATCCTCGTCGACGAGGCGACCGCAACGCTCGACCCGGAGGCGATCGTCGTCCTCAGCGAGGCCGTGGCGGCGCTGGCGGCGCGAGGGTGCGGCGTCTTGCTCGCCACCCAGGATCTGCACTTTGCGGGCTCGGCGTGCCACGAGATCGTGTTGCTCCATCGCGGCGTCGTGATCGACCGAGGCGAGCCGGGCGCCCTGCGGGCACGGCACGGCGCCGCCTCGCTCGAGGAGGTCTTCCTGACGGCACTCGGCGACCGTGCGCTTCGCGAAAGGGTCAGAGATGCATTCGACGCTCTGTGAGGCGGTGGCGCGCTGCCACCTGCGGCGCCTGCGCGGGGTCGCCGCCGCGGCGCCGCTGCCCGCCGCGATCGTGGCGCTCGTCGTCGTGACCGCGCCGGTCATTCTCTTCCGGCTCGGTGGTGCTGTCGGCGACGAGGTGGCGGACAGCATCGGTACCGCCGGCGTCTCCGACGCCCTGGTGCTCGGACCGCTGCTGGCAGCTGCCGTCGCGGGCGCAGCGCTCGCGGTCGCGGCACCGGCGCGATCGGCGCTCGGCTATCAGGTCGCCGCAGGCCCATCGGGCGCGGTGATCGCCGTTGTGGCGCTCACGCTCGTTCCCGCGGCTGCCGGCTCGATCGTGGTCGTACCGGCTCTGATCGCCCTCTGCGTCGGGCTCGCGCGCGCCCTTCCCGGCGGAGCTGCAGGCGGCGTCGCGCTCGCTGCGGCGACGCTCGCCGCCGTTCCCGCCGGCGCCGTCGTCGCCGAAGGAGGGCTCGCCGCCGGGCGCAAGCAGCACCGCCGCGCGCTCGCCGTGGGTGTCGGGGTGCCTGGGCTGGCTCGTGGTCGGTCTCGCTCTCGGAGCTGCGCCCGCTCGGGCCACTCGCGCTCGTGCCGCAGCGCCCTCCGTGGCGCGGGCTCCCCGTGGCTCGCGCTCGGGGTGTCGAGTGGCGTCGGGATCGGGCTCGCGGCGGCGTGGGTCGGCTCTCGCCGGCGACGCGCGCAGAGCCACGGTCGCGTCGTCGCAGCAGCGGGGCGCTCCGGTCGGCGACGCCTGCCGGCATCCGATTGCCGCGGTCGTGCTGCTCGCACGGAGGAGCGATCTGAGGCTCGCGACGCTCGGGGCAGCCGCTCTTCGGCCTCGCCGGGTCGGCGCTTGCGGCCGCCGGCCGACGCGCCTCCGCCCGCACCGTTCCTGCTCGGCACGACGACGGCGCTGCTCGGATCGCTCCTGTGCCCACTCGTCGTCGGCGGGGTGCTCGACGAGCGGCCGCTGGCTCTGGCGGAGCGCGCCCGTCCCGAGCGGCGCGATCGCGCGGTCGTTCGCGCTCGCGAGCACCGTCGCGGCCGCGCTCCCGGTCGCGGTCGTCGGCAGCGTCGCCGCTGTCGCCTCGGGTGCGGATGCGCGAGATCGTCGGCATCGTCGCGGCGCTCGTCGTCGCCGGCTCGTGCGTGGCGCTGCTCGCCGGCGCCCTGCTCCCGTGGCGCGGCGCGGGAGCCGGAGATCAGATGACGACCATCGCCGCGTTCGCGGCGATCGCGATCGCCGCGTCGCTCGTCGTCGGGCTCGTCGCCCCGCGACTCGTGTCGCTCGGCGTCCCCGACCCGGTCGTCGTGGTGGCGATCTGCGTCGTGTTCCTCGCGGCCGCGCTCGCCGCGCTCGACCGCCGGCTCGGGGCAGGCGGCTGATGATTGCCGCGACGGACATCGTCACGCTCGCTCCCGGCGTCGACGTCCGGCAGGAGCTGCTGCGCGACGCGGTGCGTGGCCACGCCTGGCCGTTGAACGCGAGCGGGGCGTTCGTGCTCGCGCGCGCCGGGCGCCCGCTCGGTGCGGTCGCGAGCGAGCTCGCCGACGCGTTCTCGCTGCCGCAGTCCGAGGCGCGAGGCGACGTGGTGCGATTCGTCTGGGAGCTCAACCGCCTCGCCCTCGTGAACGTCGAGCGCACGGCGTCGAGGCTCGGTCAGCTCGTCGACTGGCTCCGACTCGCGGCGCGGCTCGCACCGGTCGGCGCCTTGCCGGCGCCGATCACGCGCCGGCGCGAGATCGATACCCGCACGGCCTGCTCGCGCAGTCTCGAGCTGCCTTCAAGGCGGTGCTGCCGCGGGTGATTCTCGTCGCTTCGGTCGCGACGATCCTCGCCGCCCACGTGGCGCTGATCGTCGGAGCCGCGCTCGTCGTGCCGCTGCTCGTCGGGCTCGGCACGGGACTCGGTCTCGGGATCCACGAGGCGGCGCATGCGGCCCTCCTGCGGGGCGTCCCGAGCGCACTCGTCGTGCGCGGGCCGAGGACGCGCGTCCTTCATGCGGCGATCGCTCCGTCGCGGCGTGCGCTCGTCGCCGTCGGTGGGCCGCTGGTCGTCGCGGCGCTCGGACTGGCCCTCGTTCTCGGAGGGGAGCTCACGACGACCCCCGCCGCGACGATCGCCGGGTGCCCGTTCGCCGCCCATGCACTGGCGCTGACGGCCGTCGGCGGAGACGGGAGGGTCGCATGTGGGCTCTGAAGGCGTTCGTGCTCGGATCGCTGGCGTTCGCCGTCGTCGGGTACGCGGCCGCGGCCGCACTCGCCGTGGCGGCTCAGGCAGGCGGCACGACGGTCGATGTCGGAGTCGGGCCCCTGCTCCTCGTCTCGGTCACGCTCGAGGGGGCGAGCAGGGTGACGACGTTCGGCCCCGGGATCCTCGTCCTCGCGCTCGTCGGAGGCGCCGCGAACCTCGCTGCCGCCCAGCTGATTCGGCGCCGCGCCGGACGCCGGGCCGATCGCGTAGACTGATGACCCCATGGTCTGGGAGATCGTTTTCATGCTGCTGATTCTCAAGATCCCGCTCGTCTACGTCTGCGTCGTCGTCTGGTACGCGATCAAGGCGGAGCCCACGCCTCCCGACGTCGAGGTCGGCGTCGTGGCCGACACGCCCCCGCCAGGTGGATCGCCGCGGCGGACTCGCGACGGGCACCGCCGGCCGCTGCGTCCGCATGCACCCGGCCTCGGCGGCGGCTCGGCGTCACCCCGGAGCCCCGCCCGCGGCAGAGATGGGGTACGGGGGTGACCTCGATCGACGCTCCTTCGGATCGCCGCAACTCCTCGACCGACGTGGTCGCGGGCTTCCTCTCGGTCGCCTCGATCGTGCTCTCGCTGTTCGCGATGGGGCTCGGCCTGATCCTCGAGGTCGACGCCCGTCCCGCCCGCACCGCCTTCGTCGCGATCATCCTCGCCCTCGTCTCCGCACGGCTCAGCGCTCGCTACCAGTCGCTCGCGCTCAAGGCCGCTCTCTTCGCGATGCTGGCGTGGGTCGTCGGGATGACGCTCGCCGTGATCACCGACAACCCGCTGCTCTAGAGGCTCGATGGGCGCTCTGTGCCGCCCAGCGCATGCTCCGCGACCGGTACAACACATCGCATGAGTGGAGTTGACCTGAGCGGGTTGAACGCGGGGTACGTCGCCCAGATGCTCGAGGCCTACCTCGATGCGCCTGCCAGCGTGTCGCAGGAGTGGCGCGACCTGTTCGAGCGCGATCCGGCGGCGTTCGCGGGGTCGCTGCCGGGGCTCGCGGGCCTCATGCAGCAGGACGGGACGAACGGCGCCACCGCTGCGCCGGCCGCCGCTCCTCCGACCGAGGCGCCCGCTCCTGCTCCCGCGGCGGCCGCCGCCGCTCCGCCTGCGGCCGAGCCCGTCGCCGTGCCGGCGCCTCCGCCCGCCGCTCCGGCAGCGCCCGCCGCTGCGGCCTCCCCGGCCGCCGCCGAGCCCGCACAGGCACGCGAGGCGGCAGCCACCGCCGTTGACGAGAACCTGCTCGGCGGCGTCGCAGCGGCCATGGCCCTCGTCAAGGCGTACCGCATGCACGGGCACCTGGCAGCCCGGCTCGACCCGCTCGGCTCCGAGCCGATGGGCGACCCGGCGCTCGACGAGTCCCGCCTCGTCCCGTCCCTGACGCCCGAGCTGCAATCGCGCATCCCGGCCTCCTTGCTCCGTCTCTACGTCGAAGGGGACACGCTGCTCGAGGCGCTCCCGCTCCTCCGCGCCGTCTACACGGGCTCGATCGCCTACGAGATCGAGCACATCTCCGACCACGCCGAGCGCGTCTGGCTCAGGCAGGCGATCGAGTCGGGGCGCTTCCGGCAGCCGCTCGACCCGGCGGAGCGGAAGGCGCTCCTGCACCGGCTCTCCGAGGCCGAGGGCTTCGAGCAATACCTGCGGCGGTCGTTCCTCGGGCAGAAGCAGTTCTCGCTCGAGGGTCTCGAGTCGCTCGTGCCGATGCTCGACGAGACGATCGGGCTCGCCGCGGCAGGGGGCGCGCACGAGGTCGTGATCGGCATGGCCCACCGCGGCCGGCTCAACGCGCTCGTGCACACCGTCGGGCGCTCCTATCAGTCGATCCTGCGCGAGTTCGAAGGCGAGCGCTCGCTCGACGCCCTCGTCGTCGATCCCGAGGGCGGCACGGGAGACGTCAAGTACCACCTCCCGGCGTCGGGCACGCGGGTCACGCCGGCCGGCGAGATCGACGTCACGATCGTCCCCAATCCGAGCCACCTCGAGGCGGCCGACCCCGTCGTCGAGGGCCGTGCCCGGGCCGAGCAGACCGACCGCTCCGTCGGTGCCGGCATCCACGATCCGTCCGTCGCGCTGCCCGTCCTGATTCACGGCGATGCGGCGTTCCCGGGGCAGGGCGTCGTCGCCGAGACGCTGAACCTGCAGTCGCTGGAGGGCTACGCCACCGGCGGCACGCTCCACCTGATCACGAACAACCAGGTCGGCTACACGACCGATCCGGCCGAGAGCCGCTCGACCCGCTACTCGAGCGACCTGGCCAAGGGATTCGACGTGCCGATCGTGCACGTCAACGCCGACGATCCCGAGGCGGCGCTGTCGGCCGTGCGGCTGGCGCTCGCGTACCGGACGGAGTTCGGCCACGACTTCGTGATCGACCTCGTCGGCTACCGCCGCTTCGGCCACAACGAGCAGGACGACGCGTCGTACACCCAGCCGCTGATGGTCGAGCGGATCCAGCGGCAGCCGACGGTGCGAGCCGTGTATGCGGCCCGCCTCGTCGAGGAGGGCGCGATCACCGCCGACGAGGCCGAGGCGCTCGTCGCCGAGGTCACGGCGACGCTGCGTGCGGCTCACGAGCAGCTGCGGAAGGCCATCGGCACCGCCACGCCTCCCCCCGCTGTCGCGCCCGAGCCTGTCGGGCCGATGACGACGGGCGACGCGGTCGTCACCGCCGTCGGGGCCGACAGGCTGCGAGCGCTGAACGAGCAGCTGCTGACCGTGCCCGACGAGTTCACGATCAACGCCAAGCTGGCCAAGCAGCTCGAGCGCCGCTACGAGACGATCTCCGACGGTGGCATCGACTGGGGGCAGGGCGAAGCCCTTGCCTACGCGACGCTGCTCGAGGACGGGATCCCGGTGCGGCTCTCCGGCCAGGACGCCGAGCGCGGCACCTTCGCCCATCGCCACCTCGTGTTCCACGATCCGTACACCGGTGAGACGTACGCGCCGATCCAGCACCTTCCGGCGGCCAACGCGTCCTTCGAGGTCTACAACTCACCGCTCTCGGAGTACGCCGCCCTCGGGTTCGAGTACGGCTACTCGGTCGCGGCGCCCGACGCGCTCGTCCTCTGGGAGGCGCAGTTCGGCGACTTCGTCAACGGCGCCCAGATCGTGATCGACCAGTTCCTCGTCGCGGGGCGCTCGAAGTGGGGGCAGACCTCGCGGCTGACGCTCCTCCTGCCGCACGGCTACGAGGGCAACGGCCCGGAGCACTCGAGCGCGAGGCTCGAGCGCTTCCTGCAGCAGGGCGCGCAGGACAACATCCGGATCGCCAACTGCACGACCGCCGCCCAGTTCTTCCACCTCCTCCGCCGCCAGGCGCTCGATGCGACGGCGCGGCCACTCGTCGTGATGACGCCCAAGGGCCTGCTGCGGCTCAAGAACGCAGCGTCCACGCTCGAGGAGCTCTCGACCGGCTCCTTCCAGCCCGTGATCCCCGATCCGATCGCCGGCCACGACGTGCGCAGGCTCGTGCTCTGCAGCGGGAAGGTCTACTACGACATCGTCGGTCACGATGCGCGGCCGGGCGCGACGGACGTCGCCGTGGCGCGCCTCGAGCAGCTGTATCCGTTCCCGGTCGAGGCCGTCGCCGAGCTGATCGCGTCGTTGCCGAACCTCGAGGAGATCGTCTGGGCCCAGGAGGAGCCGCAGAACATGGGCGCCTGGCGGTCGATCAGGCATCGTCTCGACGACGCCGCCCGCTCGAGCTCGTCGGTCGCAGGCGTCACCTACATCGGCCGCACCTGGCGCGCCTCGCCGAGCGAGGGCTATCCGACCGCGCACCAGATCGAGCAGGACCGCATCGTCCGCGCCGCCCTCGGCGTGGCCCCCGCCGCCTGATCAGCGCTTGCGACGAGCAGTGGCCACGGCGGCCGCTGCCGCTGCGACCTTGGGGCCGTGCGTGCGTGCCGCAGCAGCGACCTTGGGCCCGTGCGTCCGCGCCGCATCGAGCAGCAAGCGGCGCTGGGCAGGTGTCAGCTTGCGCCACAGGCCGTAGGCGGCGAGGCCTGCAGCCATGGGGTTTCGGGGCAGCAACGGAGGCATCGCCCATCATGGTGACACATCCAGTCAAACCCCCGTCGAGGCATTTACTTGACGGTCGCGTCGCCGATGTGAGTTAAGATCCACGAGGCGTCAGATCCCATGGCGCCTGATCACGTCCCCGAGCCAGGAGGCTCTATGCCGGTTGAGACCGCCACAGAACTCGTAGCGTCACCTTTTGCAAGCGTCATCCAGGATCATCTCGAGCTGAAGAAGCAGAATGCTGAGCTCGACGGCAACATGCCGCTCGACCACTATCAGATCGAGGATCCGTTCGAGAATCATCCGCTGTTCAAGTCGGAGGAGCAGGCTCGGATCGAGGAAACACTCGACGGCGAGCCCGCCATCGAACTGCACTCCCTGGCCTTGCCCTGGCCGGGCGAGGACACCGCCGAGACCGTGTCCCCGAGGGGCCTGCGCTCGACGGAGACCTCTGGGGCCGTTCGCGCGACTTCGACTGGGGCGAGTAGCCCGCGCACTCTCGCTGGTGCCGCCGGTCGACCCGGCGAGCAGCTGCATCCGCGCGTGCTGAGGGAGCGGAACCTCTGAGCCCGCCTCTCGCTCATCCGCGAGGACGCCGGGGTGCGCTCCCAGACCTAGGCGACGTCCTGCAGCGGCGTGCCGTGCAGCGTCTGCGAGAGCCGGCGGAACGGGCCGTCCTCGGCGAGGAGCTCCGCCTCCGTGCCGCGTTGGGTCACGCGGCCCTTCTCGACGACGAGGATCTCGTCCGCTCGACGCACCGTGGCGAGACGGTGGGCGATGATCACCGACGTCCGGCCCTCGAGCAGCGTGTCGAATGCCTGCTCGATCAGGATCTCGCTCGGGCGGTCGATGTTCGACGTCGCCTCGTCGAGGATCAGGATCCGCGGGTCGGCGAGGAGCGCCCGCGCGATCGAGATGAGCTGGCGCTCGCCCGCCGAGAGCCCCGAGCCGCCCTCGCGGACGACGTGATCGAGCCCGCCGTCGAACCGCGCCGTGATCCGGTCGACGCCGATCGCGTGGGCCGCTGCGGCGACCTCCTCGTCGGTCGCCTCGGGCCGCCCGAAGCGGATGTTGTCCGCAATCGTGCCGCTGAACAGGAACGGGTCCTGGAGGACGACGCCGAGCTGGCGGCGGATCGAGCGCAGCTGGACGTCGCGCAGATCGGTGCCGTCGATCCGCACCGCGCCCTCGAGGGGATCGTAGAAGCGCGCGATCAGCTTCGCGGTCGTCGACTTGCCGCCGCCCGACTCGCCGACGAGCGCGATGCAGCCGCCCTCGGGCACGTCGATCGAGATGCCGTGGATCACCGGCTCGTCACCGTAGGCGAAGACGACGTTGTCGAGCTGGAGGTGGCCCGCTATGTGGCCGATCTCGGGCGCGCCGGGCCGGTCGGTGATGTCCTTGTCGGCATCGAGCACGGTCGAGATCTTCGTCATCGCGGCGCTCGCCGCCTGCACCTGGCCGTAGAGCTCCGAGAGCTCCTGGAGAGGCTGGAAGACGAGCTGCAGCATGCCGATCGCTGCGATCAGCGTCCCGATCTGGAGCGAGCCACCGTCGATCAGCTTCGCCCCCGCGAACAGGACGACGACGGTCGCGATCACGCCGAGGAACTCGATCGCGGGGAAGAACACCGATGAGAGCTTCTGCGCGTAGACGTTCGAGACCCGGTTCTCCTCGTTGAGGTCGCCGAACTCCCGCTGGAACGCCCGCTCACGGCTGAACGCCTGGACGACGGCCATGCCGGCGACCGACTCGGCCAGCTGCGCCGTAACGGCCGCGATCCGGGTTCGCACGTCGGCGAATGCGGTGTGCGAGGCCGTCTGGAACCAGCGGGTGACGATGATCCCGGGCGGCAGCACGATCAGCGCCACGACGCCGAGGCGCCAGTCGAGCAGGAACAGGCCGCCGATCGCCGCGAGCAGCGTGAGGGAGTTGACGACGAGGGTCGTCAGGCCCTGGTTGAGCACGTCGGAGATCGCGTCGACGTCGCTCGTCAGCCGGGCGATGATCCAGCCGGCCTTCTGCTGCGAGAAGTAGCGGAGCGAGAGCGAGGTGAGGTGGTCGAAGAGGTCCTTTCGCAGATCGAGCACGATCTGCTGGCCGACGCCCGCCAGCATCAGCCACGTCGTCGTGCCGAGGATCCACGCCGTCGCTCCGACGGCGATGTAGAGCACCACGTCGACGGTGAGGCGCGTCTCGTTCGAGGCCTTGATGCCGTTGTCGATCGCGTCGCCGACGATCGTCCAGCCGAGCACCGGCGCCGCGGCGGAGATCGCGGCGATCAGCATGATCAGGCTGATCCGCCGGCGGCGGCCGACGGTGTAGCGCCCGAGGCGGGACAGGCCGGTGTGCTTCTCAGGCTGCAAGAGCTTCGTCTCCAAAGAGCTCGGTGAAGGCACCGCCGAGGCGGATCAGGTCCTGCGGCAGCCCGTTCTCGACGATGCGGCCGTCTCGCAGCACGACGGCGCGATCCGCGACGAGGATCGTCGAGAGCCGCTGGCCGGCGATCAGGACGGTGCGTCCCGCGACGGCGGGCCGCAGGGTGGCGATCAGGTGGCGCTCGGTCTCGGTGTCGACGGCCGACATCGGGTCGTCGAGGACGATCACGCGCGACTCTGCGATCAGGGCGCGCGCGAGCGCCACGCGCTGGCGCTGCCCACCCGAGAGGTTGACGCCGCGCTCGCCGATCAGCGTGTCGTAGCCGTTCGGCAGCCCGTCGACGAAGGCGGCCACCCCGGCCGTCTCGCAGGCTGCGAGCACCTCGACCCAGTCGGCGTCGGGGCGCGCGGCGAGCAGGTTGTCCCGCAGCGGCATCGAGAACAGCACGGGCTTCTGCGTGACGAGAGCGACGGACCCGCGCAGCTCGGAGAGCGCGAGCTGGCGGCTGTCGACGCCGCCGATCAGCACCCGCCCCGCGGTGGGGTCGTAGAAGCGCGGCAGCAGGTTGAGGAGCGACGTCTTGCCGGCGCCGGTGGCGCCGCAGACCGCCACGATCTCGCCCGGAGCGATCTCGAGATCGACGCCCGACAGCACCTCGCTGCCGACGCCGTAGCTGAAGTGGATGCCTTCCATCCGGATCGTCAGCGGGCCGTCGGGGAGATGCTCGGGATGGGCGGCCTCGGGCAGCGGCTCGATCGAGTCGAGCCAGGCGAAGGAGCGCGATGCGGCCGCCGTTGCGCGCTGCCCGAGGTTGATGATCCAGCCGAGCGCCTCGAGCGGCCAGACGAGCTGCAACAGCAGCGTGATGAAGAGCGTGAACTGCCCGATCGTCAGGTTGCCCTCGATCGCGTCGCGGCCGCCGAAGAAGAGCACGGCGGCGATCGCGAGCGACGGCAGGAAGATCAAGCCCGGCAGGAAGCGCGCCTCGATGCCCGCCTGCCGCATGGTCTCGGCGCGGACTGCCTCGGCGCGGCCCGTGAAGCGCTCCCGCACGTCGTCCTCGCGGCCGAAGGCCTGCACCATCTCGATGCCCACGACCGCCTCGTCCGTCGCCTCGGTCAGGTGGCCCTTCTTCGCCTGCACGACGCGCGAGATCGGGAAGACCTTGTGCGCGAAGACGTACGTCAGGATCGCGACGGGCGGCATCGCGAGGGCAGCGAACAGCGTCAGCCGGGGGTTGACCGAGAGCAGGACGATCGAGGCGCCGATCAGCATCATCACGCTCTGGATCGCCTGCACGACGCCCCAGCCGATGAAGTAGCGCACCGGGTAGATGTCGTTCGTGGCGCGCGAGATGACCTCGCCCGTCGCATGCCGGTCGTAGAAGGCGCGCGGGAAGCGGAGGTACGCGTCGTACATCATCCCGCGCAGCCGGGCCTCGACCGCGATCCCGACGCGCGCCGTGGCGTAGCGGCGCGTGAAGTTGACGCCGAAGCGAAACGCCGCCAGCACCGTGATCAGCCCGAGGTAGGGCAGGAGCAGTGACGTGTCGCCGCCGTCGATCGCGTTGTCGATCGTCCGCTGGACGAGGATCGGGATCGCGAGCGAGAGCCCGGTGAAGACGAGCGCGCAGCTGAGCCCGATCGCGACCAGCCGCCACTGGGCCCGCCAGAGGGGGTAGAGGTGGCGCAGGGTCGGCCAGAGCTTCAGATCGGGCGGATCGACGTGCTGCACGCGCGGGTCGGGCTCCTAGCTGCGGGCGTGGCAGGCCACGCGGTTGGCGGGACTCGAGCTGTCACTCCGGCCTGGTTCGCGCAACGGGCGAACACAGTCGGCGAGCAACACACCACCCGGAGCGGGGCTCCGAGGCGGTTGGACAGCGCACTCTATCAGCACCGTCAGTCGAGACGTCGCAATGACTTCCATCTTGCACTTGACAGACATCATTTTGATGTCATACTCACTGCATGGACATCGACCGGCACGTTCACGCAATCCAGGCAGACCTCGCGGCGGCCGCTGCGCTCGGCGACGAGGCGACGGCCGCGGCAGGCGAGCGCCTCGCCGCTGCCGTCTCGGCATCGCTCCAGCTCCGCGTCCTCGACGTCCTCACGGACGCCACGCTGGCGCTCAACGCCCAGCTGTCCTCCGGGCACGTCGAGGTGCGGCTGGCCGGGCGCAACCCCGACCTCGTCGTCGTCGACGACGGCAACGACGAGGCAGAGACTGCGCCGACGCCCGGCGACGACCTCAGCGCGCGCATCACCCTCCGGCTCCCGGAGGGGCTCAAGGTTCAGATCGAGGCCGTCTCGAGCAGCGAGGGCGTCTCGACCAATGCGTGGATCGTCCGCGCGCTATCCCGTGCCCTCGAGCCGCGGCGCGACAAGTCGCGCAGCGGCAAGCGACTTCAAGGCTACGCCCAGAGCTAGAGGCCCGAGCGCCTCGGAAAGGACCACCATGAGCATTCATCACTCATTCTTCGGCAGCGTCGACCTTCCCAACGTCGCGAGCTCCCGCCCGCCCCGCCATCGCCCCGACGGCGTCCGGGTCGTCCGCCGGCCACAGCCCGCCCGGCCGGAGGGATCGGCATGACCGTCTTCGAGACGACCGGCCAGGTCGCCCTGCGGGTGTCGCTCAGCGGCGGCGAGGTCAGCATCGAGACCATCGACGCGCCGCGCGTCGAGATCGAGCTCGTGGCGCTGCGCGACAACGACGTCACGCGGCAGGCGATCGAGGAGGCCAGGGTCGAGATGACCGACCGCGGCGGCGGGCACCAGGTGGTCGTCGAGCTGAAGCGGAAGTCGGGCTTCATCGTCGGCCGCGGCCCGCGGGTCGGCGTGGAGGTGCGCTGTCCCGCGGGCACCGACGTCGACCTCCGCGCCGACTCCGCCGACCTCGAAGCGCGAGGGCCCGCTCGGAGCGGTCGAGGTCAAGACCGCCTCCGGCGACGTCTCGCTCGACGCCGCGCGCACGCTCACCGTCAACACCGCGAGCGGCGACGTGCGCGCAGGTGACATCGAGGGCAGGGTCGAGGTGCGAACCGCCTCGGGTGACGTGCGGGTTCGGCGGAGCGGCGGCGAGCTGTCGGCCAACCTCGTCTCCGGTGACCTGTCGGTGGACGACGCCGCGGCCGGGCTCGACGTGACGACGGTGTCGGGTGACGTCGAGGTTCGCGCCGCCGGTGGCGGCGGAATCCGGGTTCAGGCCGTCTCCGGCGACGTCGAGCTCGGCATCAAGCCCGGCGAGCGCCTCTACATCGACGCCAGCTCCGTGAGCGGCACGATGAGCTCCGAGCTCGGGCTCGAGGACTCACCGCCGACCGATTCGACCGCACCGGTGAGCGAGCTTCGGGTGCGCACGATCAGCGGCGATCTGAAGATCGCGCGGGCCGCCTCCGCCGTCAGCAGCTAGCGGCGACCGCGTCGTCACTCCTCGTCGGCGAGATGCTCGGCGAGGAGTGACATGGCGTAGCACTGCCAGGCCAGATCGCCGTCGCGGCCGAGCAGGCGCAGCGCCTCGGTGGCGCCACGGAGCCCGTCGATCTCCGGCTGGAGCGCCTCGAGCCCGGCGGCCAGCTCGGCCCGCAGCGCCGGCTCGTCGAGATCGTCGGCGAGCGCCGTGACGGCGCGGCCGTAGAGCTCGAGCGGGCGGCGCGGATCTCCACCGGTCGCGAGCAGGAGCTCCGAGCGACGGAGCGCCGCGTGGAGCTCGGCCTCGTCGACCGTCACGCTCCGGCCGGCGAGGAAGCACAGCAGCGCCCACTGCTCCTCGGGCGGAGCATGCTCGGTGGAGCGGACCCAGTCGCGGACGCGATTCTTCGGCATCGCTCGTCAACCCGCGGCGGCAGCGCGCCGCTCGAGCCAGGCGGAGTAGCCGCCGTCGCTCGCGCGCACGCCGCCGTCGACCTCGACGATCCGGTCGACGACCCGGTCGAGGAAGTAGCGGTCGTGGGAGATCGCGACGACCGTGCCGCTGAACTGCTCGATCGCCGTCTCGAGCACCTCGACCGACTCGATGTCGAGATGGTTCGTCGGCTCGTCGAGCACGAGCAGGTTCGGCCGCGCCAGCATCAGCAGGAGCAGCTGGAGGCGCGTCCGCTCGCCGCCGGACAGAAGCCGGTTCGCGCGGCGCACCTGCTCGTACGGGAACAGGAACTTCATCAGCAGCGAGACGGCGTCGCCTTCGGAGACAGGCACCGCGCGCCGCACGGTCGCGAGCGGCGTCGAGGCGGGATCGAGCGTGTCCTGTTCCTGGGCGAGATAGCCGATCGAGATCGACGGCCCGACCCAGACCTCGCCCGAGGTGGGTGGGATCTCGCCGACGAGCGTCTTCAGGAGGACGGACTTGCCCGCGCCGTTGCGGCCGACGACGCCGACCCGCTCGCCGTGCACGACCTCGAGGTCGACGCCGGCGAGCACCGTGTCCTCGCCGAAGGTGACGCCGACCTCCCGCAGCGAGAACACGCGCTGCCCGCCGCGCGTCGTCGGGCGGAGCTGGAGCGCGATCTTGCGGCGCTCGAGGACCGGCCGCTCGACCGTGTCCATCCGGTCGATCTGCCGCTGCTTGTTGTTCGCCTGGCGGATGTTGCGCTTGTCGGGAACCCAGGAGGCCCAGAGCTTGAAGCGCGCGATCGCTGCCTCGAGCCGCTCGATCTCCTTCTGCTGGGTCACGAATGCCTGCTGCTGGCGCTGCAGCTCGAGCTCGCGCTCGAGGGTGTAGGCCGAGTAGTTGCCCGGCCAGAGCCGGATCCTGCCCCGGTCGAGCGAGGCGATCTGGTCGACGATCTCGTCGAGGAGGTAGCGGTCGTGCGAGACCGCGACGATCGCGCCGTCGAAGCGCCGCGCGAGCAGCTCCACCCGGGCGCGGCCCTCGTTGTCGAGGTGCGCCTCCGGCTCGTCGAGGAGCAGGACGTCGGGTTGCTGCTCGAGGCAGGCCGCGAGGGCGATGAGCTTGCGCTGACCACCCGAGAGGCTTCGGGTCGACAGGGTCAGCTCGTCGTCGGAGAGCCCGAGCTCGAGGAGCGCGGCACGGGCTCTGCCGGTGGCGCCCGGGCCGCCCGCAGCCTCGAAGCGCTGGAGCGTCTCCTCCTGGCGGGCGAGCACCCGCGTCATCCGGTCGAGGTCGGCGATCACCTCGGCGCTGCCGAGCTGCGCCGCGAGCTCGGTCAGCTCCCGATCGAGCTCGACCAGATCGGGGCGCGCGTCGAGCACCGTCTCGAGCGGCGTCCGGTCGTCACCGGCAGGGTGCTGGTCGAGATACGCGACGCGGGTGCCCCGGCGACGCGACACCTCGCCGCCGTCCGGAGCCTCGAGCCCGGCCAGGATCTTCAGCAAGGTCGACTTGCCGCCGCCGTTCGGCCCGACGACGCCGATTCGCGCCTTCGGCTCGACCGCCAGGTCTGCTCCGTCGAGGATGAGGCGCGAGCCGAACGACTTCGCGATCGCCCGGCCGGCGAGGAGCGTCACGGCCCGAAGGACGCGCGACGGCGCGCGTCCCGGTCGAGGGATGCCGCGACTCGGGCTGAAGTGGGCGAACGGCCGTGTCATGCCGGGAATCTACCGCTGTCGCTCAAGGGTGCCTGGCCCCGGCCGATAGACACCAGATGAGGCGTTCGCTTGCTCTGATTGCGACTTTCGTCGTCGCTCTTGGCCTCACCGGCGTTGCTGCAGCGGTCCGGCCCGCGACGCCGACGACCCCCGCGCCGGCGCCGTCCGCTCCGGCGACGAAGTCGTGGGCCGATCCCCAGATTCGGATCGTCACCGCAGCGGGCATCCTCGGTGACGATCCCGCCACGTTCCGGCCGACCGACCCGTTGACGCGGGGCGAGCTGGCCGACGCTCTCGGGGTGTGGGGGAAGCCTGCCGCCACGCCGGCCGATCCGTCGAAGCTCGTGACGATGAGTGAGCTCGATGCCCAGCTCGTCGGCGCGCTCGGGTTGACGCCTGCCGCGCGCCGGATTCGGATCGCTGCGCGCGATGCCGGGCTGGCGCCGACCTCACGGCTCGGCACGGAGACCGTCGCGCGGCTCCTCGGCCTCCGGCTCAATCATCCGCAGGGCTCCGACGATCTCGAGCTTCTCCCGTCCCAGCCGGCAACGCGCGCCGAGGCGGCGTACTCGCTGGCCCGCGCCGTCGGCCTCACGGCAGGGCAGGTCACCTGGCTCGACCAGCTCGGCCAGACGTTCTCGCTCCCGGAGCTCGACACCTGGCAGCGCGCGGTGCTCGGTCGGGCGCTGCGCTTCGTCGGCTACCCGTACGTCTGGGCCGGCACCTCCGAGGTGACGCAGAAGGTCTGGAGCGCCACGGCCCCGGGTGGCTGGGTCACGGCTCCCGGCGGCTTCGACTGCTCGGGCTTCGTCTGGCGCGTCTACAAGACGAAGCCGTTCCCGGGCGCCCCGCTGCTCGGTGACATCCTCAAGGGGCGGACGACCTACGCGATGAGCGGCGAGGTGAAGAAGCCCGCGCGGATCGGAATCGCCGATCTCGAGCCCGGAGACGTCATCTTCTTCGGCGCTCACGGGCCCAAGTCGACCCCGCTCGAGGTCGGCCACACGGGGATCTACGTCGGCAACGGCTGGTTCGTCCACTCGTCGGGCGCAGGCGTGACGCTGCAGCCGCTGCAGGGCTGGTACACGACGACGTTCGCCTGGGCCAGGCGGCCGTTGCTCGAGGCAGGGCTCACGGCCTAGGAGGACGCGAGTCGCCCGCTAGATCGAGCCGGCGAACGTGTTGCACTCCGACGCCTGGCCGGTCTGATAGCCCTTCGAGAACCAGCGGCGGCGCTGCTCCGACGAGCCGTGCGTCCAGGTCTCGGGATTCACCTGGCCCTGGGTGCGCTCCTGGATGCGATCGTCCCCGACCGCGCCTGCCGCGTCGATGCCGCTGTTGATGTCGGCCTGGGTGAGGCTCTCGATCAGCCCGGTCTCGACGGCGTGGTTCGCCCAGACTCCCGCGTAGCAATCCGCCTGCAGCTCGGTCCGCACCGACCCGCCCTCCGGGCCGCTCCCCTGCTGGGCCCGCTTCAGGGTGCCGAGCAGGTCCTGGATGTGGTGGCCGTACTCGTGGGCGAGCACGTAGGCCTCGGCAAACGGGCCGCCCTCGGCGCCGAAGCGCGACTGGAGCTCGTCGAAGAAGCCGAGGTCGATGTAGACCTGCTTGTCGGCGGGGCAGTAGAACGGGCCGACCTGCGAGCTCGCGTATCCGCAGCCCGTCTGCACCGAGTCCGTGTAGAAGACCGTCTTCGCGGGCGTGTAGCCGCGCACAGCGGTCTTCCAGTAGGCCTGGATGCTGTTGACGTCGGCGACGATCCGGCAGTCCTGGCGCTCGTTTGCGTCCGCGCCCGTCTGGCAGTCCTGGCCGAGCGTCGACGGCGCGCCGGTCGAGACCGACTGGCCGTCGAGGCTCCCGAGCCCGCCGGCGCCGCTACCGCCTGAGAGCACCACGTAGAGGACGAAGATCACGAGGCCGACGACCCCGAGCCCGCCGCCGCCGGCGAGGACAGGGCCGCCCATGCCGCCGCGACCACGCACGTCGGTGACCTGGGACGGGTCGAGCTTGGCGCCGCTTCTGAACCGCATCGGGATCCTCCTACCCCGGAACTGGCACTCTCACGCCAGACATGGTTCGCGTCAACCGGCTTGTCGCACTTCCGCTCGCTGCCGTCATGGCTTCGGCGGCCGTTGCGGTCGCGCAGTCAGCGGATGCGCCGGCGGCCCGAGCCGTCGCGGCTGCACCAGCGGTGACGACGCGCGAGCTCATCGGCCAGCGACTCATGGTTGCGATGCGGGGGACGCGACCGTCGCCCGCGCTCCTCGGTCGCATTCGCCGCGGCGAGATCGGGGGGATCATCCTCTTCGGCGCCAACATCACGAGCCCCTCCCAGCTCCGAGCGCTGACGGCCGAGCTGCAGAGCGCTGCCCGCGCCGCGGGTCGGCCGCCGCTCCTGATCTCGACCGACCAGGAGGGAGGACGTGTCCGCCGCCTCCCGTGGGCCGGACCGGTGGAGAGCGCGACGCAGCTCGGCGAGTCGAGCCCGGCGAACATCCGGCGTCAGGGGCTCCTCGCCGGCCGTGCGCTCCGGGCCGGCGGGATCACGGTCGATCTCGCGCCGGTGGCGGACGTGCCGGGGCCGGGATCGTTCATGGCCGCAGACGACCGGACCTTCGGCGCGTCAGGGGCGGTGGTCGGGCCTGCGGTGACCGCGTTCGCGCGCGGGCTCGCGGCTGCGAAGGTCGCCGCGACCGCGAAGCACTTCCCGGGGATCGGCAGGGCGACGAGCAACACCGACTCGTCGCTCGTCGAGATCCGGGCGAGCCGCGGTGCCCTCGAGAGCGATCTGGCGCCGTTCCGCGCCGCGATCGGAGCCGGCGTGCCGATGGTCATGATCTCGAATGCGTCGTATCCGGCGCTCGACTCCAAGCCGGCTCCCTGGTCGCCGCGGATCCAGTCCTTGCTGCGCAACGAGCTCGGATTCAAGGGCGTCACGATCACCGATGCGCTCGACGGGGCGGCCGCGACGCGGGGGCGAACGGTGCAATCCGTGGCGGTGCTCTCCGCCCAGGCCGGGGTGGACATCCTGCTCTTCACCGGGAGCGAGGCGTCGAGCGCGGCGGCCTTCGAGCGCCTCGTCACGGCGGCCTCCGAGGGGCGCATCCCGGCCGCGTCCCTGCGTCGCAGCTACGACCGGATTCTCTCGCTCAAGCAGGCGTACCGCTGAGAGTCCGGTGGTGCTCGAGGCCGACGCTCGCTACGCTCAGATGACTTCTTCAGGAGGCTGACATGACTGAGCTTGCATCCGCACCCGGTGAGCGCGCGTCCGATTCGAACGGCGCCGCGATCACGCCTATCAACCACTGGATCGACGGCTCGCCCGTGCCCGGTACCTCGGGTCGGACGGCGAAGGTCTTCAATCCGGCGACCGGCCGGCAGAGCGGGGCGGTGGATCTCGCCTCGGTTGAGGAGGTCGACAGCGGCGGTCCAGTCAGCAAAGGCCGCCTTTGCCTCATGGCGCGGGGTGTCGCTCGCGAAGCGGGCGGAGCTGATGTTCGCGATCCGCGAGCTCGTCCACGCTCGCAAGGAAGACATTGCCCGGATCCTGGTGGCCGAGCACGGCAAGGTGCTCTCCGACGCGATGGGCGAGGTGACCCGCGGCCTCGAGGTGATCGAGTTCGCCTGCGGCATTCCGACGCTGTTGAAGGGCGAGTTCTCGGAGCAGGCCTCGACGGGGGTCGAGGGAACTTCTCGGTGTCCGCTGTGGGCGGTGATGCTGTAGGTGCCGCCGAGCTCCTCGCGCAGCGCCTCGCGCAGCCGCGACTGCAGGACGAGCGTCATCGTCCGCAGCGCCAGCCGGTGCGCTTCGTCGTACTCGAACGGTCCGGTGAAGACGATCGCCACCTCGCTCTTCGGCGCGATGCCCTTCTCGACGGTCTTTTCGACGACGCCCGCCGGCGGCGCGATGCCGAGGTCCCGCCAGGTTTCGTGCGCGTGCGTCGCCGGCAGGCTGGCGATGTAGGTCTCGACGAGCGGCTTGATCGCCTCGAGCGTGAAGCTGCCGACGAAGACGAACGTGAAGTTGCTCGCGTCGGCGAACCGCGCCTTGTAGAACGCCAGCGACTTCTCGAGGTTCCACTGGTCGACCGTCGCCGGCGTTTCGGGCTGGCGCCGCGGGTTGTTCTGGCTGAGCGCGGCGTCGATCGCCTGGTTGAAGACGACCTCCGGGCTCGCCGTCTGGTTCGCGAGCAGCGCCGCGCCTGCGACGCCATCGCGGCGAACGCGGTCGGATCGGCGCGCGGCGGCGTGAACCGCAGGTAGATCAGCTGGAACAGCGTCTCGAGATCCTGCGGCGTGCCCCCGCCGCCCATCCCTCGTCGATCTCGTCGATGAACGGCGTGACGGCGACCGCTTTGCCGGTGAGCATCTTGTCGAGCATCACGCGCGCTGAACCGCCGACGCCGCCTGCGGCGACGACGGCGTCGGCGACGCGGGCCGGAATGAAGTCGGCGTCGCTCGCGAGCGACGTCCCGCCGGGCGCCGCCGCGCGGAACAGGATCTGATCCTCCTTGAGCGTCGTCGGCTTCAGCACGACTTTTACGCCGTTCGAGAGCGTCCACTCGGTGATGCCGGCCTCCGGACGGACCGTCGTCTTCACAATCGTGCCGGGCGTGGGCGGCGCGTCCATGAGCGCCGCCCGGCGCCCGCGTCGACGTAGGCGCTCGAGCCGCTTCGCCGCGGCGCTTTGACGACGGCCGCGAGCTCCGCCGCGTCGGGCAGGACGACGCCGGCCGCTTCGGGCGCGGACACGACCACGAGGCGGTTCCTGTCGGGGAACCAGTCCCGGGCGAGCGCGTTGACCTCGGCGAGCGTGATGTCCGGGAGGAAGCGCCGGTGGAAGGCCAGCTCCTGCCAGATCGTCGGCATCGCTTCCTCCTGGAGAAAATTCCGCGTGTACTCGTCGGCCCAGGCTCGCCGATTCGCGATGATTGATGAATCCGCCCATACCTGATCCGGCCTTCGAAATTTCG
>CAVVWG010000001.1:0-156000 GCA_963751875.1 uncultured Thermoleophilia bacterium | reverse complement strand
CCCCTTGCCGGCTCGACCGACGTATTGCTACAGAAGCCTCCACTTCCTTCCCTTTCATCGGCACCTCGACGGCCCGGCTCGCGATCGCCAGCGGGGGCTCGCCGTTCGCCTTTCCCCCACGTCTCCCGGATTGGCGAGACGAGCGGCTTGGCGCTATATCAGGTTTACGCCGCGCTCAAGCTTGATTACAGCTATGCGGACAATTCAACGGAACCCGACCACCACATGGCCGACGACCACATCCGCTACGACATTCTGGCCCAGGAGGCGTTGCGCGGCGTCATGCGCAAGGTCCTGGCCGAGGTCGCACGCACCGGCCTGCCCGGCAACCATCATTTCTTCATCACCTTCCTGACCGGCGCGCCCGGCGTGCGCGTGTCGTCGCGGCTGCGCGAGCGCTATCCCGAGCAGATGACCATCGTCATCCAGTTCCAGTATTGGGACCTGAAGGTCACCGAGACCGGCTTCGAGGTTGGCCTGTCCTTCTCCGACGTGCCGGAGAAACTGGAAATCCCGTTCTCGGCGGTGCGTGGCTTCTACGATCCGTCGGTCAATTTCGAGCTCGAATTCGACGTGAAGCAGGATGCCGTCGTCGAGCTACCGGCCGAGCCGGCGGCCGGAGAAGATCGAAAAGCCGGCGCAAGGCCGCGGCGCGGCGAAGAAGCCCGAGCCGACGCGCCGAAGCGGAGCCGAAAGCGGCCGAGACGGCCACCGAGGAAGCGCCCCAAGGGCGCCGACGTCGTTTCGCTCGACGCCTTCCGCAAGAAATAGCCGTGGCCGAGATCGTCAACCTGCGGCAGGTCGCAGAGCGCAAGGCGCGGGCGCAGAGACGCGCGGCCGCGAGAACCGGGCGCTGTTCGGCCGTGCCAAGGACGAGGAGGAACGCGCACGCCAGTCTGTGGAGGCGAGCCGCCTGGCCGAACTCGACCGGCATCGCCGGCAAGGGCCGACAAAGCCTTCGTGAGCGCGCTGCGTAAGCGATCAGTGACGATCAAAGGCCATCGCACGAGCTTCTCGCTCGAGGATCAGTTCCTGGCCGAGCTCGCGGCGCTCGCCAAAGCCCGGTGCCAGTCGATGGCATCGCTGATTGCCGAGGTCGACGGCGCCCGCACACGGGGCACGAACCTGTCCTCGGCGCTGCGCCTCGAAGTGCTCGCCTGGCTTAAAAGCGAGCGCGACTCGAGCCGGGTGCGGCTGGGGCAATTCCAGGAAAAGTGCAAACGGTTTTCCGTCAGAGAAACAAAGACTTACGGAGGAGCACCGGTTCGAAAGAAACGGTAATTCGCTCGAAGCAGCTGACCGGGCCACGCCGGCCGGCGGCGGCTACGGAGCAAGCGACTTCAGGAACGAGCCGATGGCGGCCGGGAACGACCGCTGAGGCTTCGGATCGGGCGTCGGCAACGGGGCTTCGGGCAACGCTGCGCCACGGCGGGCTGCCCGTCGGCTTCCAGCCGGGCCCGCTCGCGCTCGGCCAGCCGCAAGGCCTCCGCGCTATGCTCGGAAACCGGCTCACTTGCCGGCAAAGCCTCCTCGGCAGGCTGGTTACGGCCTTGCGATCCCGCGCGCTGTCCCGCTTCGGTGGCGGCCTGGGCGGCGGCCTTGATCGCCGCATCGCTGGCCTTCTTCATCTTCGCCGCCTGCTCGGCAGTCGCCTGAGCGGCCGCCTCGGCGGCCTCGGCGGCTGCGCGCTGGCTGGCCTCCGCGGCCGCCTCGCCGGTGGCCTTGGTGCGGGCCTCGTAGATGGCGGCCGCCTTCTCGCGGGCCGCCGCCTCGTCGAGCTTGCGCTGCCGCTCCTCCTCCACTTTGCGCCGCAGCGCTTCGTCGGCCCGCCGCGTCTCTTCCGCCAGCCGGTCGCGATCCTGCTGCACGGCGGCGTAGTAGCGCACTTCACGCCGCAGCCGCTGCTTCTCCAGCAGAGCTGCCTGCATGGCCTCGACGCGCGCCTGCTCGATCTCGAGGGCGCGCTGGGTGAGAAACTGGGCCAGCGGCTCGGTGTCGAAACGGCGGGTGGCGGCGTCCGGCGGCCCGGCGATCGAGAAGCTCAGCGTCGGATCCGAGCCGGCCAGTTTTTCATCGCCCGGCTGGTAGGCGAGCGTGCCTTGAATGCCGATGTCGCCCTTCATCGCGTCGGCGCGCAGGTCGGCGGTGAGCGTCAGCTGGTCGTCGACCAGCACCAGCGGCGGCGCCCGGCCAGACCCCGCCCGCCACCGTGAAGGCGAGTTCGGCGTCTCTGGGCTTGAACGTGCCGGCCGCAACGATGGCCGGTGCGAAGGCGGCCGTGCGTTCGGCATCGACGTCGCGGCCGACCTTGTCGGCGGCGGCGATCAGCCCGCGGAGCGCATCCGGATTGACCCCGGCAATCGCCAGCCCATGGAGGGCTGCCGTGCCCGAGCCCGAGACGGCGGCGGCCATCCCTTCGAGCGATTTGCCGGTCGCCGAAAGCTGGGCGCTGATGTCGGCCGCGCCGGTGACGCCGCTCTGCGGCAGCACTGCTTCGAGATCGGCGCCGTTGAGCTTGAACTGGGTGGAGAGCAGCCCGGTCCCCGAGGTGTTCTTGAGTTCGAACAGCCCGCTCAGCGTGCCGTCGAAGATCTTGCCCTGGAACTCGCTCAGCCGCAGTCCGTCGTTGTCCAGGCTGGCTTTGGTGCGCACGTCGCTCGCCTCGAACATGCCGGCGGCCGAGAGGTTCGCTGCCGCCAGCGTGAGGTCCGCGCTGAACAGCGCTGCCGGCTCGTCGCGGAAAGGCGTTTTGGGCCAGCCGGAGCCTTGGCTTTCCAACGCCTGCTCACCCAGCACCAAAGCGGCAAGCGGACCAAGCTCGAGCTGATCGACGGACAGCGCACCTTCGAGATGCGGCAGGCCCTGCCTGTCGGTAACCTGCAGATCGCCGCCGACCGCGCCGTCCTCGACGGTGCCTTTGATGCTCTTCAAAGCGAGCGCGCCGGAGCGGTAGTCGAGATCGGCGGCCAGAGCCACCGGCAGTCCGAAGCCGAGGCCCGGCAGGCCGACGCCGGTGGACATCAGCCAAGGCTCGATGTCGGCGGCCTCGATCTCGATCGGGCCGGTAGCGCCAAGCGCATCCCAGGCGGTTGTCTTGCCGTTGAACCGGGCGTGAAAATCCTTGCCGGCGAGCTCGAACTGGGTATCGAGACCGCCCGCCAAAGTGCCTTTCACGGCAAGCTTGGTCTCGGCTGCCGGCAACAGCCCGAGCGGCAGGGTCGGGATCCCGTAGAGGCTAAGCAGCCCCTCGGCATTGTCATTGGAGCCGTTGATCTCCATCGATAGGGTTGCTTTCTCGGGCTGAGCCGCCTGACCGTTGGCCGAGATGGTCAGCGCCAGGGTGCTGCCGCCGGTCTTGCCGCTGGCCGTGACCGCAAGCCCGTCGGTGCCGTCGCCATTGGGTTCGGCGGTGGCCAGCAGGTCGAGCTCGGTGTCGGCAAAAAGGCCGGGGTGGTCGTCGGCGCGCTTGTGCGCCTCGCGCGCCAGCACATTGTTCGGAAACTTGTCGGCGAGGCGTTGAAGCAGCGGCGCCAGGTCGACGGCGACCACCGAGGCGTCGAGCTTGCCGGCCAGCGCTTCTGGAAAATCGCGCAGCGTCCCGGTGGCGCTCACCGTTGCGCCCTCCAGCCCGTCGATCGCAAGGCGGTCGACCTCGAGCGTCTTGTCGCGCAGGCGCAGCGCAGTGTCGACCGTGCGGGCGGTCAGGCCGGCGACGGTGACGGGACCCGCCTTGAGGTCGAGGTCGACATCATGCCCGGCAAGCCGGGTCATGCCCTGGTCGTTGACGAACAGCGCGGCGAAGGCGCGGGCGCCTTCGAGGTCGAGCGCAGCGCCGGCGAGCTTGATTTGCATCGCCGGCCTGCCGCCCGGCGGCTGGCGACGGTCGATCTCGCCGTGGAACTTGGCCTTGTCGAGGATGAGTTCGATGTCGCTGAAATGCTGGCGGTCTGCGGAGAGCCTGGTGCGCGCCCTGAAACCGGCGGCCGGCAGGCGCCGCACCGCCTCATCCACCTCCTGCGACACCCAGGCGGCGAAGCCGGAAGGCTGCGCCACCGCCAAAAGCAGATTGCCGTCGAATTCGGGATTGCCCTCGACCCGCACGGTGCCCGACGCCTCGAGCGTGGTGCGGCCGGGCAAGGTCGCCGCGAACGACCGGACCGCCCAGCCGTCGGCGGCGGTGTCGGCCACCAGCCTGACGTCGCGGATCGTGGTGTCGCCGGCCACGACTGCAGGCAGGGCGATGTCGATGCTGCCCGGCAGTGCGGGCCTTGGCAGCGCCGCCAGCATGGCTTGAAGCGCGCCGAGCCGGTCCGCCAGGCTCACGGCGCCGGCGCTGCCCGCCTTGGCCTCCTCGTCGAGGCGCACCTGCGCGCCCTTCGCCTCGACCGCAAACCTCGGCTGAGCGCCGAGATCCAGCGAGGCGCTGCCATCGGCGGTGTACGGGTCTTCGGACGCGCCGGTCTCGAAGCGGAACTGCGGAACTTGCAGCTGCTGGTGATCGAAATCGAAACGGCCGCTGACCCGGTAGGGCCGCGGCCCCTCACGCCGGGCAGCGGTCTCCCCGGCATTTCCGGCCGGGGCGGCCTCGGCCGCCTTCAGCATGGCCGGAGCCCCGGCACCCAGCCGGAAGGTGCCGCTATAGGCGAGTGCGCCGGCGTCGATGCGAACCGTGCCGTCGCTCTCGATCCCGACGGCCACCGCCTTCGGATCCAAGCGCAGCCTGAGCCGCATGCCGGCCGCATCGTCGGCGCGTCCGGTCGACACTTCGAGCGCGGTCGCCATGCCGTCCAGGGCAGCGGAGCCTTCGGCCCGCCACGGACCGGCCAGGGAGCGCGCCGAGACGTTCGCCTCGATCTTGTCCAGCACATGGGTGCGTCCGCTGGCGGCGTGATGGATGGAAACCCGGCCGTCGCTGATCGTCAGCCGCTCCAGTGCGATCTGTCCGGGCGTGAACGGAGAGGACGGGCGCACCGCCCAATCGACGATCCCGTCGGTCCCGATGTCGATGCGCACGTCCGGCTTGACCAGGCGCATATCGAAGATCAGCACCTCGCCACGCAGGAACGGTGCCAACTCGGCATCCATCGAGAAGTTCTCGGCGGTCATCGCCGGATGGCCGGGATGATCGCCGGCAACTACCACATGGGCGAAGGTGAGGGAGGGGAACGGCAGGATCCGCGCGGTCACCTCGCCTTCGACGGTGACGCGGCGGCCGAGAACGGCGGTGGCCTCGCGCTCGAACTCGGCGCGGTACGAGGTCCAGTCGACAAAATGTGGGCCGACCAGCGCCACCGACAGCGCCAGCACGATCAGCCCCCCGACAATGACGAACAGACGCCCGAGCATAACGCGCTGCAAATCCTTGAAGACACTTGCCAATGTAGCGACATCTGGATGTCGATAAAGTGGCAAATGGGCGGCTGGGGCCGCTATCGCCGCGGATGGCTGAGGATCTTGCCCGGATTGATGATGTCGTGCGGGTCGAGCGCGCGCTTGATGGTCGCGCATGATGTCGACGCCGTCGCCGAGTTCGCTGGTCGCAGGAAGCCGATCTTGCCCTGGCCGATGCCGTGCTCGCCGGTGCAGGTGCCGTCCATGGCGATCGCCCGCATGTTGAGCCGCGCGACGAACGTCTTCGCGCCAGCGCGATCTCCTTGGGGTCGTCGACGTCGATCAGCACCAGCACGTGGAAATTGCCGTCGCCGACATGGCCGACGATCGGCGCGATCAGGCCCATCTCGGCGATGTCGGCCTCGGTCTCGGTGACGCATTCGGCAAGCCGCGAGATCGGCACGCAGACATCGGTCGACAGGCCCTTGGCGCCCGGCCGCAGCGTCAGCGACGCCCAGTAGGCGTCGTGCCGGGCCTTCCATAGCTTGGTGCGCTCCTCGGCGACGCGTCGTCCACAGGAACGGGCCGCCGCCGAATTCCTCGGCGATCTCGCCGAAGCGTCTCGGCCTGCTCCGCAACGCCGGCCTCGCTGCCGTGGAATTCGACGAACAGGCACGGGCTCTCCGGATAGTCGAGCTTGGAATAGGTCGTTGCATCGCCCGCATCTGCAGCGCGTTGACCAGCTCGATGCGCGCCACCGGAATGCCCATCTGGATGGTCGCGATCACCGCATTGCAGGCCGCCTCGACGCTCGGGAACGGGCAGACGCCGCCGGAGATCGCCTGCGGGATGCCGTGAGCTTCAGCGTCAGCTGCGGTGATGATGCCGAGCGTGCCCTCCGAGCCGACCAGCAGCCGGGTCAGATCGTAGCCGGCCGACGACTTTCTTGCGCCCGCTGTGCCGGTCGTGACCACCTCGCCGTCGGCCATGACCGCCGTCAGCGACAGCACGTTCTCGCGCATCGTGCCGTAGCGCACCGCATTGGTGCCGGACGCCCGCGTCGCCGCCATGCCGCCGAGCGATGGCATTGGCGCCGGGATCGATCGGGAAGAACAGGCCGGTGTCGCGCAGATGCCGGTTGAGCTCCTCGCGCGTCACCCCGGGCTCGACGGTGCAGTCGAGATCCTCCGGATTGACCGCGAGAACGCGGTTCATGCCGCGACGTGTCGATCGAGATGCCGCCGCCCGGCGCGTTGATATGGCCCTCCAGCGAGGAGCCGACGCCGAAGGCGATCACCGGCACGCGGTGCGTCGGCGCAGGCCCGCACGATCTCCTGCACCTCGTCCGTCGTCTCGGGCAAAGACGACGCCGTCCGGCGCCTGCGTCGGGATATAGGTGGTGGTGTGCGCGTGCTGGGCGCGGATCGCCTGGCCCGGTCTGCAAGCGCTCGCCGAAGCTGCTGCTTCAGGATGCCGAGCACGGCCGCGATGCCTTCCTCGTTGCGTTCGACCGGATTGAGGTCGCTCAGAGCCATGAATTCCTCCGCGAATGGACCAGCGTCGCACGCTTGTTACTGCGATCTGCTGGATCGCGTAGTCTGCCGTCCGACGGGCTTTGTCCAGCAGCCAGGCTCTGTCCAGCACCAGCGACAAGGAAGTTTCGATGCCCATCCCCGCCCCCTTCGTCTCCCAGCCCATGGACATCGAGAAGGACTGGATCGACTACAACGGCCATCTCAACATGGCCTACTACAACGTGCTGTTCGACCGCTGCTCGGACGAGGCCTTCGAGACGATGGGCATGGGGCCGGACTATGCGAAGAGCGGCGGCTCACCATCTACACGGCCGAAGTCCATGTCTGCTACGTGCAGGAGCTGCATCTCGACCACAGGGTCACGGTCTCCTTCCAGCTCATCGACCATGACGACAAGCGGCTGCGGGCCTACCAGGAAATCCGCCATGTCGACGGCTGGCTCGCCGCCACCTCCGAATCGCTGTCGCTGCATGTCGACATGTCCGGCCCGAAGGTCGCGCCCTTCCCCGCCGAGATCTTGGCCAAGGTCGAGGCGCATGCGCGCCGCCCATGCGGCGCTGCCGATGCCTGAGCGCGCCGGCCGCTCGATCGGGATCAAGCGCAAGCCCGGTTGAGCCGCATCGTCAGGCTATCGCGTCGTCGCCGGCCACGGCCAAGCGTGCGTCGACGGGCGAGGACTGGATGATGGCGGTATTGGTCATCGCATAGGGCGCGATGCGGTCGATCAAGGCTTCCAGCGCGGTGACGGAAGCCACCTGAACCTTGGCGATCAGGCAGTCCTCCCCGGTCACCCGGTCACAGGAGGCGACTTGCGGGATCGCCTTGACGATCTCGATCACCGCGGCGAGCTGACCGGGCACGGGGCGGATGCGCAGCCAGGCGGCGAGCGGCAGGCCGAGCGCCGCCGGGTTTACCTTGACGGTGTAGCCGGCAATGGTGCCGCTTTCCTCGAGCCGGCGCGGCCGCTCCGAAACACTCGGCCCGGAGAGCCCGACCCGGCGGGCGATGTCGGCAACGCTGATGCGGGCGTCATCGACCAGCAAGCGCACGATGCGCCGATCGATGCCGTCCAAGCTGCCGTTTTCATAACGAAGGCGCCTCATGCAATTCACCTCCGCCTGCAAGGTCCCGTGACCCCAACACTCTTTCGACTGGCATAGAACAAGCGTCTTCGGCCTGCAACATTGAAGGCAAGGAGGATCGATGCGTCTTGCCGCTCGAGTGACCGACGATGTCCCGCCGCAGGCCTGGTTCCTGATCAGCGCGGTGTTCCATTATCTCGGTCCTGCCTTTGCCGTGCTGCTCTTCGGTCAGCTCGGCCCGCTCGGCGTCGCCTGGCTCAGGATCTGTTCCGCAGCGCTCGTCCTTGCGCTGTTCACCCGCCCCTGGCGCACCTTCATCAAGATCCGGGCATCCGAAGGTCGGCTGCTCGTCGCCTTCGGCATCTGTCTCGCCGCGATGAACTCGGTCTTCTATCTGGCGCTGGCGCGGCTGCCGCTCTCGCTCGTTGCCGCAATCGAGTTCGTCGGCACCCTGTCGCTGGCGCTCTATGGGGTGCGCAGCAGCCGCAATCTGGCGGCGCTGGCCGCAGCCTGGCAGGCACCCTGCTCATCCTCAGGGTCCGGTGGAGCGGGGACGGGCTCGGGCTTATCTTCGCGGCCGCCAACGCGGTGCTGTTCGTCGCCTATGTCGTGCTTGGCCAGCGCCTCGCCGCGCGCGGTGCCGGGACCGGCATTGCCAGGCTGGGGGCGGCGATGGCGGTTGCGGCGGTGGTGGCGCTGCCGGTGGGCATCGGCGAAGCGAGCGCTGCTTGGTCATCGCCGGCTCTGCTCGCGGCAGCCTTCGGGGTGGGCATCTCCTCTTTGGTGGTACCCTGTTGACCAGCTGGCGCTGGCGCGGCTGCCGCGCGCCAGCTTTGCGCTGATGCTGTCGCTGTTGCCGGCAACGGCGACCGCGGTCGGAGCGCTGGTGCTCGGGCAAGTGCCGGGCCTGAGGGGATTGTCCGGGATCGCGCTGGTGGTGGGCGGCGTCGCCCTCCACCGGCCTTGCCCGAAGCGGGCCGGCCTAGCCCAGCTCCTTCTTCAGGAACTCGATGGTCCGCGCCCAGGCGAGCTCCGCCGCCGCCTTGTCGTAGCGGGCCGCCGAGGTGTCGTTGTTGAAGGCGTGGTTGACGCCCTCATAGATGTAGACCTTGTAGCGACTTGCCGGCCGCCTTGAGCGCCGTCTTGTAGGCCGGCGATGCCGGCGTCGATGCGCTTGTCGAGCCCGGCATAGTGCAGCAGCAGCGGCGCCTTGATCTTGGGCACTCCTCCGGCCGGCGGCTGCGGCCGTAATAGGCGACGCGCGGCCTCGAGATCGGGCGCGTTGACCGCCATGCGCGTTGACCATGCCGCCGCCCCAGCAGAAGCCGACGGCGCCGACCTTGCCGTTCGATCCGGCGCGCGCCTTGAGCTAAGCGACCGCCGCCACCGCGTCGCGCGGTCGCCTTGGCCTGTCGAGCTTGCCGATCATGTCGCGCGCCTTGTCCTCGTCGCTCGGCGTGCCGCCGAGCGGCGACAGGAGATCCGGCGCCAGCGCCAGGAAGCCCGTCGAGCGCCAGCGCGCCGCGCCACGTCCTCGATGTGCGGGTTGAGGCCCCGGTTCTCATGGACGACGACCACGCCGGCAGCTTGCCGGCGGCATCCGGCCGGCTTACCAGATAGCCGTGATCGTGCCGTCCGCTGCCGGGATAGGTGATGTTCTCCGCCTTCACGGCGGTCGTCCGCGGCACGATCGCGGCCGGCCGAATTTCCGCAGCAGGGCGCGATCGCCGCCGCCGCCGCGCCCGAGCCGGCGAGCTTGGTCAGCTTGGCCATGAAGCCGCGCCGGTCGAGGGTGAGATGCGTATATTCGTCATAGGCTGATCATCGCCTGGGTGATCTTGGGCGTCGTCATCCTTGCGGCTCCTCCACTCCGTCGACAATCGCGGACATAGCGATCTCACCGGAAGGGTCCAATCAACGTTTCTTGAGCATAAATTCCAAACGGCCGGAGCCGGCGCCGTTTTCGTTTTGACAGGGCGCAATTCTTTACTATGTTCGGCTGCTTTTTCGGCTCGAGGGGACAATGCCGATGACTTTTTCCCGCAGAACAATTGTGCTTGGCGGCCTGGCGCTGGCATCGGCCGCCGGCTGGGGCGGCCGGCCGGCGTGGGCGGCCAAGCCGGCCGCCGCGAAGCCGACGTCGTGGTTTGCCGGTACCGCGGTCGACAACGATGTGACCTTCCGGACGACCAACTTCGCCAAGATCGATAAGAGGTGGCAGCGGCAGATCGTCAAATATTTCAGCAGCGAGCCGAAAGGCACCGTCGTCGTCGATACCCGCCACCATTTCCTCTACCTCATCATGGAGAACAAGACGGCGATCCGCTACGGCGTCGGCGTCGGCGGGAAGGCTTCAAGTGGTACGGCCACGCGACCATCGACCGCGTCGCTCTGGCCGCGCTGGGTGCCGCCGCCCGAGATGATCAAGCGCCAGTCCCGAGCTGCCGCCGTATCATCGCCGGCGGCGCGCCCGACAATCCGCTCGGGCCGCGGGCGCTGTACCTTTACCGCGACGGCGCCGACCTCGGCTATCGCCTGCACGGCACGCTCGAGCCGTGGAGCATCGGCACCGACGCCTCCAGCGGCTGCATCCGGATGTTCCCGGAAGATATTATCGACCTCTACCAGCGGGCCCGATCGGCACCTATGTCCAGGTGCTGCCGCACATCGCCGACCAGGCCGAAAAGGCCAACCAGCTGCAGGACGACGTCAGCCTGCAATGAGGTCCTCCCGCCAAATGCTCAACCGCTCCTCCTTGGCGCGGCCGCTCACCGCGGCTGCCCTCGCCATCGGCCTGGCCGCGCTTGCGGCCTGCTCGAGTTCGTCCACGCTCGAGCAACCGAAGCCCGACGTCACCAATGCCGAGGTCGCCAACTTCCAGAACGTGCAGCCGGGCAGCGAGGAGGATTTCATCCTCAATGTCGGCCGGCGCATCTATTTCACCCAAGGCTCGGCCGAGCTCGATTCGGTCGCCAAGACAACGCTCGACGGTCAGGTGGCGTGGCTGCGCAAATACCCGTCCTGGCTGGTCAAGCTGCAAGGATTTGCCGACGATCAGGGGTCGGCGGCCCAGATGGTCACGTTGTCGCAGAAGCGGGCCGACGTGGTGATGGCCTACCTCACCTCGCAAGGCATCGATGGCAGCCGGATGTGGGCGAAAGGCTACGGAAAGGATCGCCTGGTACGCGCCTGCACGGAGAATTCCTGCAAGGTCCAGAACCGCCGCGTCGTTACCAATCTGCGCGACGCGCGCGACCAGCCATAGTCCTGAGCCAATTCCCCCTGCGGCGCTCGTCGGGGCGCGCCTGCCAATTAGGAAAGCCGAGTACAAAACAGCAACGTTTGCTGGCCTTTCCTGCCGAAATCACTACATTCGGCTTCTCATGACCGGCATCCCCGACGATATGCCCTTCTTTGACGAGCCGCCGCCGGCAGCCCGTCCCGCGCGCTCCGGCGACGGCCAGGCGGGCTCGCCGCACGGGCCATGGCCGCCCGCCAAGGCGGTGCGGCGCGCTATCTCGAGGGGCTGAACCCGGAGCAGCGGCTGGCGGTCGAGACCACCGAAGGCCCGGTTCTGGTGCTCGCCGGCGCCGGCACCGGCAAGACCCGCGTGCTGACCACCCGCATCGCCCACATCCTGGCCACCGGCCGGGCCTTCCCGTCGCAGATCCTCGCCGTGACCTTCACCAACAAGGCGGCGCGCGAGATGAAGGCAGCGCATCGGCATCCTGGTCGGCGAGGCCGTCGAGGGCATGCCGTGGCTCGGCACCTTCCATTCGATCGGCGTCAAGCTCCTGCGCCGCCATGCCGAGCTGGCCGGCCTGCAAGTCCGGTTTCACCATCCTCGATACCGACGACGTCGGTGCGGCTGCTCAAGCAGCTGATCCAGGCCGAAGGGCTCGACGACAAGCGCTGGCCGGCGCGCGCAGTTCGCGCAGATGATCGACGGCTGGAAGAACAAGGGCCTCGGCCCCACGCAGATATCCGAGGGCGATGCCGCGGCTTCGCCAACGGCAAGGGCCGCGCAGCTCTACAACGCCTACCAGGACCGGCTGAAGACGCTGAACGCCTGCGACTTCGGCGATCTGCTCTGCCACCCGATCCGCATCTTCCGCGCCAATCCGGACGTGCTCAAGGAATACCACCGGCGCTTCCGCTACATCCTCGTCGACGAGTACCAGGACACCAACACGGCGCAATATCTCTGGCTCAGGCTGCTCGCCCAGCGCCCCGATGCGGCCAAGGCGACCGCCGCGCCGTCAACATCTGCTGCGTCGGCGACGACGACCAGTCGATCTATGGCTGGCGCGGCGCCGAGGTCGACAACATCCTGCGCTTCGAGAAGGATTTTCCCGGCGCCACGGTCATCCGGCTCGAGCGCAACTACCGCTCGACCGCGCACATCCTGGGCGCCGCCTCGCACCTGATCGCCCACAATGAGGGCCGCCTCGGCAAGACGCTGTTCACCGACGCCGCGACCCGGACGACGGCAAGGTCATCGTGCACGCCGCCTGGGATTCGCGAGGAGGAAGCCCGCGCCGTCGGCGAGGAGATCGAGCGCTCACCAGCGCAAGGGCGCACAAGCTCAACGACATGGCGATCCTGGTGCGCGCCTCCTTCCAGATGCGCGAATTCGAGGACCGCTTCGTCACGCTCGGCCTCAACTACCGCGTCATCGGCGGCCCGCGCTTCTACGAGCGGCATGGAAATCCGCGATGCGCTGGCCTTCTTCCGCGTGGTCGCGCAGCCGGCCGACGATCTCGCCTTCGAGCGCATCGTCAACGTGCCCAAGCGCGGGCTCGGCGAATCCACCATCCGCCAGATCCACGACACCGCGCGCGCCCGCGCATTCCGATGCTGGAGGCCGCCGCCGACTCGCCGAAAGCGACGAGCTGAAGCCGAAGCCGCGCGCCGCGCTGCGCGAAGTCGCCGCCAATTTCGAGCGCTGGCGCAATGCTGCTCGAAACCATGCCGCACACCGAGCTCGCCGAGACCATTCTCGAGGAGAGCGGCTACACCGACATGTGGAAGAACGACCGCTCGGCCGAGGCGCCGGGCCGGCTGGAAAACCTGAAAGAGCTGGTCCGCTCGATGGAGGAGTACGAGATCGCTGCGCTCCTTCCTCGAGCATGTCGCGCTGGTCATGGACGCCGAGCAGAACGAGGAACTCGACGCCGTCAACATCATGACGCTGCATTCGGCCAAGGGGCTGGAATTCGAGACCGTCTTCCTGCCGGGCTGGGAGGAAGGCCTGTTTCCGCACCAGCGCTCGCTCGACGAGGGCGGGCGCGCCGGCCTGGAGGAAGAGCGGCGCCTGGCCTATGTCGGGCTGACGCGGGCCAAGAAGCATCTGCATATCTGGTTCGTCTCCAATCGGCGGATCCATGGCCTGTGGCAATCGACGATGCCGTCGCGCTTCCTGGACGAACTGCCGGAGGCGCATGTCGATATCGCCGAAGGCGGGCAGAGCTACGGCGGCTACGGCTATGGCGGCGGCACCCGGAAGAACCCCTATGGGCCATCGCGCTTCGACGATCTCGGCGGCGCGGCGTTCTCCAACAGCTATCAGACCCCGGGCTGGCAGCGCGCCCAGCAGAACCGCACCGCGGCGACCGATCGCAATTGGGGCACCCGCTCCGGTCACGCGGTCGAGCGGATCGGTTACGGCGAAACCAACTCAGGCTATGGCGCCGGGCGCGGCTCGATCAAGTCGCGCACCATCGAGGGCGAGCTGGTCGCCAAGTCGGTGTCGAGCGAGCCCTCCCCCTTCAGCCTCGGCGACCGGGTCTTCCACCAAAAATTCGGCAACGGCAACGTCGCCGGGATCGAAGGCAACAAGCTCACCATCGACTTCGACAAGGCCGGTCAGAAGAAGGTGCTGGACAGCTTCGTCAGCCGCGTCTGAGGGCCGACAGGAAGGCGTCGTCAGGCTGCCGCTTTGCTGCGCGGTTTCGGGCGGCGCGGAGATTTGGCCTCCGAGGCGTTCGGCGTTGCGCCCGCCTTTACCCGCTGGCTGACGCGCTCCTTGAGCTCGCCCTCCGCCACGCCTTCATCGTGGGCCTTCTGCTCGTGGTCGGCTTGCTTGGCCGCGTTCTCGCAGCGTTTGCGGAACTCCTCGACCTCGGTCTCCGTCAGATGCTCGATGCCGATGAAATGGTTGTGGCCTTCGCTCACCCGGATCAGCTCGTCGAGCTTGGCCTGGATGGCGGCGCCGTCGCGGTTCTGGGTGTTCTGGATCAGGAACACCATCAGGAAGGTGACGATGGTGGTGCCGGTGTTGATGACCAGCTGCCAGGTGTCGGAGAAGCCGAACAGCGGGCCGGTGACCGCCCAGACGACGACGATGGTGCAGCAGAGGACGAACGCCAGCGGCGTGCCCGTGGCGTAGGCGACGTGGTTAGCGATCTTGGTGAACGCTTTCTCGAACATGAAATGTTCCCTCGAACTCGGCACAACAATTCGCAAGTCGGGCAAACGGTTCCAGGTTCAGCGCGGCACGGCAGACGGCTCAGCGGGTCATCCTTTCGGGCTCGGCGCCTCGCCGGGGCCTTCAAGCAATTCCAGGAGAAGCCGAAACCGGTTCCGCGTCCGGAATTGCGGAAAAACAAAGACTTAGAACGGGTCAGCAATTCGAAGAAACGCTGAACCGGCCTAGCGGAGGAATACGGTCAGCGACCCGTCCGCTTCCAGCCGCGTCGCGACGATGGCCGACGGCTCGACCCGTTCCTTGTCGAGCGCCGCCTTAAGCGCGGCATTGCCCGCTATCGCCTTCTGCAGGAGGTCCACCTTGTCTTTCGCGGCAGACAGCATGCTGTCCAGCACCTGCCGGTCCGTCGCATCGGCCTCGATGTCGGAGAGGCGCACCACCTTGATCGTGCCGATTCCGGCAATGGTCGGAATCTGCTTGGCCGACCGGTCGTTGGCGTTGACCGCAGCCTTCACCGCTTCAAGATCGGTGACCGGCCGGGTGCTCTGCGTTGTGCCGACATCAGGGCTGACGGTGGTCGTGCTGGTCTCAGCCGGCGCTGCGGGCCTGGCGGCATCCTCGGCGCGCGCCGTCGCGGCGGCTGCAAGGAGAATGCCGGCGGCAAGAAGTGCAGTTCGTCGCATGGTCGGGCCCCCCGTTCGATCGTCCAGTTGAGACAACCATCTCCGTGCGATCGGGTTCCCCGCCGAGCAGCGGCCGCAATTCCTGCGTCCAGGCTGTCCATGGGTCGTTTCCCGGCCGCTTGCTCCAGGCTAAGGTGCTGCCGGGACACCGATTGGCATGGAGAACGCCGGTCATGGCTGACACCGAAGCCTCGCTTCCTGCTCTCGCGCCTGCCCGGGTGGCGGTGATCACCGGCGCCGCCAGCGGCATCGGCCTGGCCACCGCCCGCCTGCTCGCCGCACGGCGAATGAAGGTGGTGCTCGCCGACCGCAACCGCGACGACCTGGAACGGGCGGCCGGCGAGGTCGCGGCCATCGCGCTTGCCGGCGATGGGGAAGCGGGCGACGCCATGGCGGTCACCTGCGATGTGTCCCGGCCGGAGGAGCTCGAACGGCTGGCCGGGCAGGCCGGCCTTTGCACGCTTCGGCGAAGTCTCGCTGCTGATGAACAATGCCGGCGTCGGCAACAATCCGGCAACCGTGGGAGAACCATGACGCGCTGGCAGAGGCTGATCGACGGTCAATTTCTGGGGCGTGGTAACGGCGTCGCAGGCCTTTGCCCCGCGCATGATGGCGCACGGTCAAGCAGGGCTGATCATCAACACCGGCTCCAAGCAGGGCATCACCACCCCGCCCGGCAACACTCGCTTACAACGTCTCCAAGTCCGGCGTGAAGGCCTGACCGAGGGCCTGGCGCACGAATTGCGCAACATCGACGGGCTGCCAGGTCACCGCGCATCTGCTCATTCCCGGCTTCACCTATACCGGCCTCACCGCGGGCGCGACCGAAAAGCCGCCGGGGCCTGGACGGCCGAGCAGGTCATCGACTTCATGCTGGAGCGCATGGCGAAGGCGATTTCTACATCCTTTGCCCCGACAACGACGTCGCCGCGCGCAGATGGACGAGAGGCGCATCGCCTGGGCGATCGGGCGACATCATCGAGAACCGTCCGGCCCTGTCGCGCTGGCATCCCGATTACAAAGACGCCTTCCAGGCCTTCGTGGCCGCCGACGAGCCGCCGCTAGACCCCGGTCTTTTGATCGCCGGCAAGCTTCGCCTCCCAGCGCTCCAGGAAAGCCTCGATCGGCATTGCCTGCATGTCGGGAACCGCCTGGCGAGCCTTTCGAGCGGCCAGTCCCACCAGGCGAGCGCTTCGATCCGCGCCGCGATGTCAGGCGGCAAAACGCGGCCTGAGCGGCTTCGCCGGCACGCCGGCGACGATCGTGTAGGACGGCACGTCATGCGTCACCACCGCATTGGCGCCGATGACCGCGCCATTGCCGATCGTGACGCCGGGCATGATCACCGCGCCGTGGCCGATCCAGACGTCATGGCCGATGGTCACGGCTTTCGCCTGCCGCCGCTCCCGGAATGCCGCGTCGACGCCCAGCCAGCGGAAATACTCGTTCGGCCGGTAGCTGACCTTGTGCTGGGTCACGCCGCTCGATCGGATGCTCCAGCGCGTTGATGCGGCTGTTGGCGGCGATCGAGCAGAATTTGCCGATCGTCGTGTAGATCGCCTCGGAATGGCGCTCGAAATAGGAGAAATCGCCGACGCTCACCTCGCGCAGCACCACCCGCTCGCCGATCGAGGCGTAGCGGCCGAGCTTGCACGCCTTCAGCTCCGCGGTCGGATGGATGCGCGGCTCGGGATCTTTGAGGACGAAGGTTTTCGGGACGATCCATGCGGGCGGCTTTACGCCGGCGCCGCAAGCTGCACCAATCGCGAAGCTCGGCCAGGCCCTATTTCGGCTTGCCGTTGTTCCACACCACGTTCTGGCCATAGAGCGGCACGGTCGAGACCGACATTTTCGCCGAACCGTTCTGCACCTGGCGCGAATGCGACAGGTAGATCAGCGTCTCGTTGGCCTTGTCGTAGATGCGGTTCACCACCTGCTTCTTCCAGATCAGGCTGATGCCTTGCTTGAACACCTCCTCGCCGCCCTCGCCCAGGTCGATGTCGCCGATGGTGATCGGCCCGGTCTGGCGGCAGGAGATCGAGGAATCCGACGGATCCTCGAACCAGTTGCCCTTCTGCAGGCGGTCGATCGATGCCGCGATCGAAATAGGAGACGTGACAGGTGACGCCCTCGACCTTCGGGTCCTTGATCGCCTCGACGATGATGTCGTTGCCGAGCCAGTCGACGCCGACCTTGCCGACCTCCTCGGCCGCGGCGCATCCCATCCCTCCGACGATCAGTGCAGCCGAGAATGCCAACGTTCCGCCGCATGAGTTTCCTCCTTGAGGTTCGAACCAGGACCAAGAGATGGCCTTGCCCGGTCCGGCTTGCAGGCCGGACAGTTGCGGCAACCGGCCGCCTTTGCCGTGGCCGGTCGCCGCGCTAGAGTGCGCGCCTTGTTGGGATGTCGCCTTGCCCTTGGTCGATGGACCTGGTCCAAGGCGGTCTCTCCTGGTGCATCCCAATCCCGCGGCAAAGGTCGGAAATCTCAGGCCGATGATGCGTTCAATTCTTGTCGGCATTCTGGTGTTGATGGCAGCCGGGGTCGGCTTCTCACCTTCCACTGGTACCGGACGCTCATGGCGGCGCGCCGTACGGCGCACCTTTCGCGCTGGTCGACCAGAAGGGCGCGCCGGTCACCGAGGCGGCATTTCGGGCGCAGCCTAGCGGCGGTGTTCTTCGGCTTCACCCACTGCCCGGAGGTCTGCCCGACGACGCTTTTCGAGCTCGCGGCTGGCTGAAGCAGCTCGGACCGGAAGGCAAGCCGATCAAGGCCTATTTCGTCTCGATCGACCCCGAGCGCGACACGCCCGAGGTGCTCGACGCCTATGTCTGAACTTCTCCGACCGGATCATCGGCATTACCGGCAGCCCTGACAAGGTCGCACGCCATGGCCAAGGCCTATCGGCATCTATTTGAAGAAGGTGCCGCTCGACGGCGGCGACTACACCATGGACCATACCGCCTCGGTGCTGCTGCTCGACAAAGGCGGCAGCTTCGCCGGCACCATCGCCTATGGCGAGAGCGCCGACACCGCGCTTGCCAAGCTCAAGCGCCTGGCCGGCGCCGGCTGATGACCGAGGCGCCTGCCGGCCAGACCCGGCTTCTATGTCAGGACCGGCCACGCTCGGCGCTTGCGCTCTTCGCCGCGGTTGAACAGGCTTTCGAGGACGACGGCCTGCCGCTCGGCATCTAGAGGTCGATGAGCAGCGGGCCATCGACGAGGTCTCGGTCTACGCGACGCAAAATGCTGCCACCATCGGCCGACGACTTCGCCGGATTGTCGAGGAGATTTCCCCAAGTCTTTCAATCGGCGAAGAAATCGTCCCTGATGATCGATTGGGTGGCGCGCTCGCTGGAAGGGCTGACGCCGGTCGCGCCGGGCGCTTTCTTCGTCCATGGCGCGCATGACCGCGGCAAGCGCCGCAGCCGGCGAACTCGCCATCGAGATCGAGGCGGCGCTGGCCTTTGGCACCGGCCATCACGGCACCACGCCGGCTGCCTCGAATCGCCGAATAGGTCGCGCGCGCGAGCACCCGCGCAACGCGCTCGACCTCGGCACCGGCAGCGGGGTGTTGGCCATCGCCGTGCGCGAAGCTCGCACATGCGCCGGTGCTGGCCACCGACATCGACCCGGTGGCGGTGCAAGGTAGCGCGCGCACAACGCGCGGCTCAACCACGTCCAGCGCTTGTGTGACGACGGTCACCGCGCCGGGTTCCAGCACCCGACTTTCGCCGGCAAGCGCACCCTTCGACCTGATCGTCGCCAACATCCTTGCGCGGCCGCTGATGCGGCTGGCGCCGGACATGGCGGCACATCTGCGCCCGGCGGCTCGATCATCCTGTCCGGCATCCTCGAGGCAACGCGACGCCGTGCTGTCGGCCTATGTCGGCCAGCACTTCCGCCACGTGCGCACCTTGCACCGCGAGGGCTGGGTGAGCATCCATCTGAAACGATGAGTGAGCCGCACCCGTCGATCCGGCGTGACCCGACGGCCAGCGCATTGCCAGAAGAATCGCAACGGCTTCCGCCGGCGCGGAAAAACAAGATTAACCGATTTTCAGAGGCGTGATCCGCTCACGTCGCGGCCTGCCAATTCACGGGAGGCCGCGATGTTCCAGACCTTCGATCACGCCAGCGATCCTTCGCGTCGGCAAGCCGCGCGTGGCGCTGCTGCGCCAATGGCTGGCCGCCAACGGGCTGGACGGCTTCATCGTGCCGCGCGCCGACGAGCATCAGGGCGAATATGTCGCCGACCGCTCGGCGCGGCTGAAATGGCTGACCGGCTTCAGCGGTTCGGCCGGCGTCGCCATCGTGCTTGCGCGACCGCGCCTTCGTCTTTGTCGACGGCCGCTACACGCTGCAGGTGCGCCAGGAGGTCGACCTCGACATCTTTTCGATCGAAAGCCTGGTCGACAATCCGCCCGCCGCCTGGATCAAGGACAATCTCGGCAAGGGCGCAGCGGCATCGGCTTCGACCCGTGGCTGCACACGATCGGCGAGGTCAAGGCGCTGCAGGCCGCGGCCGACAAGGCCGGCGCTGTGCTGGTGCCGCTCGACAGCAATCCGATCGACCTCATCTGGAAGCGACCAGCCCGAGCCGCCGCTGGCGCCGGTCGAGCATCCACCCGATCGGCTTTGCCGGCGAACTGGCCAGGGACAAGCTGGCGCGGCTGGCAGCGGCGATCGCCAAGGACGGCGCCACCCATGCGGTGCTGACCGACCCTTCCTCGATCGCCTGGGCCTTCAACATCCGCGGCGGCGACGTGCCGCACACGCCGCTGGCGCTCGGCTTCGCCGATCCTCGCCGCCGACGGGCTCGCACCAGCTGTTCATGGACCGGCGCAAGCTGCTCGCGCGCAGTCGCGCGCCTATCTGACCCAGCTCGCCGACCTCAAGGCACCGGACGAATTCGAAACCGGCGATCGCCGCGCTGGCCAAGGGCGGCGCGCGTCGCGCTCGACCCGGTGCTGGCGGCCGAGCAGCTGCGGATGCTCGTCGAGGACAATGGCGGCACGCGTCGTCGCCGCGCCCGACCCCGCCCGCATGCCGCGGGCGACCAAGAACCAGGCCGAGATCGCCGGCACCCGCGCCGCGCATCGCCGCGACGGCGCTGCGGTGGCCAAGCTGCTCGCCTGGCTCGACCGCCAGCCCACGGCTCGCTCGACGAGATCGCCGTCGTCGACAAGCTCGAGGAGACGCCGCCGCCAGACCGGCGAGGAAACGCAGATGCCGCTGCGCGACGATCTCCTTCGACACCATCTCCGGCGCCGGGCCGAACGGCGCCATCATGCATTACCGCGTGTCGAGCGACACCAACCGCACGCATCGAGCCATGGCGACCTTTTCCTGCTCGATTCCGGCGCGCAGTATCAGGACGGCACCACCGACATCACCCGCACCGTGGCGATCGGCACGCCGAGCGCGGAGATGCGCGAGCGCTTCACGCTCGTGCTGAAGGGCATGATCGCGCATTTCGCATGCTGCGCTTTCCCGCCAGGCACGCGCGGCGCCGACATCGACGCCTTCGCGCGGCACGCTCTTGGCAGGCCGGGATCGATTTCGCCCACGGCACCGGCCATGGCGTCGGCTCCTTCCTGTCGGTGCACGAGGGTCCGCAGCGCATCTGCCAAGAGCGGCACCGAGAAGCTGCTCGACCGGGCATGATCCTGTCCAACGAGCCGGGCTACTACAAGGAAGGCGCCTACGGCATCCGCATCGAGAACCTGATCCTGGTCACGCCGGCCGAGCCGATCGCCGGCGGCGACATCGCCATGCACGGCTTCGAGACGCTGACGCTGGCGCCGATCGACCGCCGGCTGATCGATCACGGCCTGCTGACGCGCGATGAGCGCGCCTGGCTCGACGCCTATCACGCCCGGGTGCTGGCCGAGATAGCGCCGATGCTCACCAGCGAGGACGCTGGTGGCTCGACCGGGCGACCGCGCCGCTTCAGCCGACGCAGCTGACGCAGCACGATCAGCACCGCCGCGCCGCTCAGGAACATCGCCATCAGGCGCTGCCGCGCAGGCGACCACGGCCGCAACGGCCAGCGCAGCGAGCTCCGCCGGACCGGCCGTCAGCAGCGCCGGCGCCACCAGCGTGGTCGAGCACCGCCGCCGGACGGCGTTGAGGCCGGCCTCGACGCGCGGATGGAGCTGCTCGAACCGCGACAACACGAGATGGCCGCCGATGCGGGTGAGATAGGTCAACGACCGCGCCGGCCAGGATGATCCAGCATGTCATGCTCATCGCTCCTTCTCCGCCGCCACTCGTGTCACGCGGCATGCGACCGCAGCTAGCGCGATGCCGGCAAGTGCGCCGATCGAGATGTGCCAAGGCGAGCCGACCAGCCGCTCGGCGAGCACCGACGCCACCGCGCTGGCAGCCACCACGGGCAGCCACGCGGCCGCTTGCGGAAGCTCATGACCAGGCCCAGAAAATAGATCGGCAGCAGGAAATCGAGGCCGAGCGCGTGGGGATCCGCAACGAGCCCGCCGAAATAGGCGCCGAGCGCGGTCTGCACGACCCAGCAGATCCAGATCGGCACACCCAGCCCGATGTACCAGGCAAAGCGACGCGGCCAGTCCTTCGCCTTGCCGCTCGGCCTCGGCGAATTGCGGGTCGCGTCAGGAAGAAGAAGGCCACGCGCTTGCTGGAGCAACGGCCAGTCGGCGATGCGCCGGCCGAAGCGCGGCCGAGTAAAGCACATGGCGGAAATTGACGGCGAAGATCGACAGCACGATCAGCCACGGCGCGACACTGTTGGCCGAACAGCTCGATGCCGACCATCTGGCTGGCGCCGCCATAGACCAGCGCGCTCATCAGCATCGCCTGTCCGGCCGTAAGCCCGTTGTCGACGGCGAGCGCGCCGAACAGCAGCCCGAACGGCAGGATGGCGATGATGACCGGCAGGCCGGCACGCAGGCCGCTGACGAAGTCGGCCTTGGAATGGCGGATCGTGTATCTGCAGCTCACGAACTGCTGAGGCGAGCGCCTTGAGATCGGATCTGCCGGTGTTCTTCATGTACGAGAGCCCCAAAGTGACGCCGCTCTACGAACACGCAGCGGGTGGCGTTGCTGCAAACACGCTCACTTTGGGAGAGCACGTAGGCACCCACGTCGACGCGCCGTTTCACTTTGACCCGAACGGTAAGACCGTCGACGAGCTCGCACCAGACATCCTGCTGTTGCGTCCGTTCAAGAAGTTCGATCTGAGCAGCAACGATCATCAGCCGGGAGAAGTTGTTCAACTCGAAGCCCTCATCGCGGCCGCAGAGCGCGGTGGATTCGTGCTCGAAGACGGTGATGTTGCCATTCTCGACATGGGCTGGGACCGATACCTGCCCGGCGGGAGCGACGGTCGCGACCGGGAATGGTGGGGCCGCAACCAGCCAGGGCTCTCCGAGGACGCGTGCCAATACCTCGCCAGCACAGGCATCACCGCCGTCGCTTGCGACACCGCCGCTTGCGACGTTGCCTGTCGCGACGGCGAGATCCTGTCCGGCCATGGGCACGCCCAGTACTTCTTGCCAAACGGGATTCTGATTGTTGAAGGACTACAAGGCCTGTCCAAAGTTCCGACGTCCGGGCTCTTCCTAGCGATGCCACTGAAGATCGGCGGCGGAACCGGGTCACCGGTCCGCGTCCTTCTCCTGAGCGACTGAACGATGAGAGCGATTGCAATAGACGCTTATGGAGAGACGCCGACGCTGCGTGAACTCCCGGCCCCCGAGCCGCAGCCCGGCGAGGTCCAGTCTTCGAATGCGAGCAGCCGGCGTGAACCCGATGGACTGGCGTGTCCGGGATGGCGCGCCGGCTCAATTCGACCAGACCGCTCGCTTCCCGCTAATCCTCGGTCTCGAGGGTGCCGGTGTCATCGATGGTGTCGGCAGGCACGTCGACCGATACCAGCCTGGCGATGCTGTTTTTCGGGTTGTTCTGGCCACAGGTGTTCGAATACGGAACATTCGCCGACTACCTCGTGGTACCAGCCGATGCACGCATGGCGCGCAAACCCGCCGACCTGAGCTTCGAGCTGGCAGCGGCACTGCCGCTCGCTGGCGGGGCGGCAATGGTGGTGTCGGAGTGGATTGATCTCCAGCTCGGCGAGACGATCCTCGTCGTCGGCGCCACAGGCGGCGTCGGCTCATACACCGTCCAGCTTGCCAAAGCGCGAGGAGCGAGCGTCCTCGCAACGGCGGCGAAGGATGACGCCTCATACATTCTCGGGCTCGGCGCGGATCACGCAATCGACTTCGAACACGAAGATCTCGTCGAGGCGACCACCACGCTTGCTCCAAATGGTGTCGACGCCATCCTCGACCTGGTCAGCGACGCTGAGCAACTCGCACGAATCGCGACGCTCGTGCACTCAGGTGGAAGATTGGTCAGCTTGATCTTCTCCGCCGACGTCGACGCTTTGGCAGTCCAGGGCATCCGTGCCGCCAACATCCTCTCCCACCCAGTCGGGGAGCATTTTGAAGAACTTGCGCGGCTCGTCTGCTCGGGAGCTCTCCAGGTCCCGATCGACCGCACCTTGCCACTCGAGGAGGCGACGGCTGCCTTGGAACTCTCCGAGAGCGGCCGAGCGCGCGGAAAGATCGTCCTCGCGATCTCCTAGCACATACTGACGCCGGAGCTTCGCTCAGCAGCCTGAGCAGCGGTCTAGGCTGGCATGAGATCGGCGACGACGCGCCGCAATTCGCCGAGATGCCCACCTGACACATGACGACGAGATATCCCTGCCACTCGCGGGCATAGCCCGCAGGGGGCCGACGGGGTCGCCTTGTTGAGAAAGGCTGGGGCGCCCTCTAAACGGCTCACCTTGAACGTGCCGGGCGGACCGTCGGCGCGGTGAGGTGCCCACAGGAACGTTCGACGCCCTTTCGGTGCCTCATCGGTGCCCTTAGTTTAGGCCGCTATCCCTTTAGACAAGCCGTTCTGAGGCAGGTCTCCTTCGTTGACCTCGTCAGTGGTTGCGGAGGCCGGATCGTTCATGTGCAACAGGCATTCTTGCCGCGTGTGTCCGTCAGCCGCACTCGTTTATCGTCGATCTTGAGAAGCGCGATCGGCAACGCCGGGTAGTGGTTCGAGGAGAGATCCGAGCACGTAGTCTGCGCCGGCCTCAAGCAGTTCGTCTTTGCTGGAGTGCCCGCTCGCGACACCGACTCCGATTGCGCCGGCGGCATGGGCTGCAGCAATGTCGTTCGGGGTATCGCCGAGCACGAGCACGCGCTGGGAGTCGGGCGCGGAGCCGACAATTGCGCCGGCACGATCGATCGCTTTGCGCGTCAGCTCTCCGCGGTCGTCTGAGTCGGAGCCATAACCGCCGAACGAGAAGAAGCGGTTCAGGTTGGCCCTCGCCAGCTTGATGTGCGCCGCGGCCTCGACCGCTCCGGTCGTGATCCCCAGCAGGAAGCCGGTTTTACAGAGCCGCGGAAGCAGCTCCTCAACGCCAGCGAGAACACCGTAGCCCGACGAAGCCGCCACCTCGTCCGGCAGCCTCATCAGATAGTGGGAAATCACCGTCGCCAGCTCCGCCGGCGAGGGCTCGTGGCCGATCACGCGCGTGAACGTGAGCCTGCCCACGACCGGATCGGTCATCCCCGCATCGGTGAACTTCCCAATATCGGCAGGGATCCCATAGAGCTCGTTGAACGCCCACCGCCAACTCCTCGTACCGGCGCCGCCGGTCGTGATCAATAGGCCATCAACGTCGAAAAGGATCGCCTCCGGTCGTTCCATCAGTTCCTCCGTGCAAGCGATCGCCGCGGGTATTAGTCGCGGAGTTTTTGCTCGAAGAGCTCGAGGGTGCGTCGCCAGGCGCTGTCGGCTGCTTCCTGCTGGTAGGCCTCGGGGCGTGTGTCGTTGAAGAAGGCATGACCGGCGTCGGGATAGACGATCACCTCGGCCTGCCTGCCGCTCTGTCGCTGCTGTTGGGCGAATGCTTGCGCGTCGGGCACGGAGAAGGCGTCCTCGTGCTCGCCGAAGAAGATCAGCCCCGGCGCGTCGATCCGGTCGAGCGCCACAGCGCCCGCGGGCGGGAAGCCGTAGAAGGACGCGTACGCGTCGACGCCCGGATCAGCGGCTGCGATCACCGTGAGTGCGCCGCCCATGCAGAAGCCGACCACGCCGACATGGCTGACGCCCGTGACGCTACGCAGATAAGCGACAGCGCCGGCGAGCTCCTGAGCGGCGCGCCCCCAGTCGAGGCCCTCCATCAGATGGTGGGCCTCCTCCGCCTCGACGGTGCTCTTGCCGTGGTACAGGTCTGGTGCCAGCGCGACATAGCCGAGTGCGGCGAACCGCTCCGCCACGTCCTCGATGTGCGGCACGAGCCCCCACCATTCCTGGATCACGACAACACCAGCGCGAACCTCACTGGAGCCGGCAGGCGACGCCAGATAGCCAGAAGCGGCGCCGGCCGCGGAGTCGAACTGCACGGATTCGCCCATCCCCGCCGAGTCTATCCCGGCGCGACGATCGATCCCGCGCCTATACCTGCACGTACAAATCGAAAGTAGCCGTGTCTAGGACGACGCGCCCGAGACTCCTGCGTGGATGGGACCCGCGCTTCGCGGGGGTGGGGGTGACCCTCCCCGAGGCGGCGTCTTAGGGCATGCAGGCTGCCCTGTCGCCTGCGCCAGTGTTCGGGGGTGTTGCTTGACCGCGGATCTGTGGCGGGAAGATCGAGATCCCAGGCCACCACCGCGTCGAGGATCCCCCCGCGCAGATCCGCCCTGTAGGCGCTGTTGGGGCACTCAGCAGCTCTCGCCGTTCAGTTCTCGATCGTGACGAGCGTGCCGATCGGGGTGTAGGGCCAGAGCTTGGCTGCGGTTGTGAGTGGCAGCTCGACGCAGCCGAGGCTTTGTGGCGTGCCGAAGCTGGAGCGGTTGAAGGCGTGGAGCGCCTCGCCGTGGTTGAAGTAGCTGATCCAGCGGATTCCGGGGTCGTGGTAGTGGCTGCCGTCAGGGTTTGTGCCGCTCATCGTCCCCACCGGGATGTGCTCGAAGACCGGGAAGGTGCCGAGCTGGGTCGGCGCCGCCGGCACCCCGGTGTTGCCGGGCGAGGTGAGGACTACCTTGCCGTCGTGCCAGAGGGTGAGCAGCTGTGGGACGCTGCGATGGACATAGACGTAGCTGTAGCCGGCGGTGCGCCGCCTGCCCGCGACCGCGTCGGCGAGGAGGGCGCGCCAGACGTGCGGGCCGACGAACGCGTCGACGTCGAGACGATGGTCGTGCTGGAACATCATCACGGCGCCGCGAACGATCTCGTTCCACTTGCCGGTGCGCCAGATCCCGCGGAGTTCCTTCGGGCTGTTGGCGTAGGGCCAGCGGAAGTGCCCGGCGGGAGGGTCGATTGCCGCGGCGAGCTGGGCCTGTGGGGTCCGCGCCACCGGCTCACCCGCGGGTGTCCACTCGACGGGGAGGTAGCCCGTCTCGGCGAGTAGCTGCTGGAGCCGCAGGATCGTGCCCCTGCTCACGTCCCAGGTGAGTGTGCGCGTGAGCCGTGCTCCGGCTTTCGTCGCCACCTCCACCCGCTGCGGGAGCGCTATCTCGACGTGCCCGTCGATGGGGAAGCCGACGCCAGCGGGTGTAAAGGCGAGCGTGTGGCTGTCGGGCCGCAGCCAGCGACCCGGCACCGACGGCGAGATCGTCGGCAGGGCCGCGCCGATCGCCGTCTCGGTCGGGCGCGAGAACGTCACCGTGATCGGGTCGCCGGGAGCGATCTCGCCCCAGGGGGCGGGCGTGACGAGCGCCTGCACGTTCTTCCGAGCGAGGAACCAATGCACCTGCTCGGGCGGGGGCAGCCGTTCCCACGTGCGCGCGACGGCCCACACCGTGACGCTGCCAGCGTGCGGCCCACCGGGGCTCGCCGCAGCGATAAGCACGGTCGTGCGTCCGTGGGAGAAGCGGAGCGTCTGCGGTGCACCGATGCCGCGGACCTCGACGAGCCGCACCGGCTGGTCGAACGAGATCGTCACGGGGGCTCCGCCGCGAACTTCCAGCCAGCGGCCGCGGAGCCTGGCCTCCGGAGTGAACACCGTGAACGTGCGGTGCTCTGTGTGCCCGACGAGCCAGCCGGCCCACAGGGGGCGCCGCACGGTCAGCTCGACAGTGAGCGGCTCTCCTGCTGGAACCGGCGTCGCCGGCCGGATCTTGCCGTTGACGAGGCGCGCCGGGACGACGTGCCCTGCGGGGTTGCGCACAACGATGTGGGAGACGTGCCCCGCATACCAGGGCTGGCTCGCTCCAGCGAGTGCGTCGGAATCGTCCTGCAGACGAGGGCTCGGCCACGCCAGCAGAGCGGCTGCAACCGCGCCGCCACAGACGAGCAGCACCAGTCCGGCCGCCCACACAAGCGGGCGGCGGCGCCAGCGCCAGCGCGGCCACCGGCCGGAAGGAGCGATTGCCACCCTCTCCTGTTAGCACGTATATGCGGAGCGTGACACGCAAGACCCAAGAACCGAAACCCCCACCCCGCAACAGGACCGCCCCGTGCGCGAGCGTCCTCTCACCTGACGGACGTACGGGCCTGGCTGTACGGACAACTCATTGTGGTGGCTGTACGTACGTTCGGGGATCCGAGGTGGTGGGTATGGCGGGGGCGGGTCCGAGACTCCGGCGTGGATGGGACCCGCGCTTCGCGGGGGTGGGGGGTGGTCTGCGCGCCGACGATATCGTTGCGCTAGCTCCCCGACCACGTGGGCGGGCGCTTCTCCAGGAAGGCGCTTATCCCTTCCTGTGCGTCGCCGGCTTGCGCGTTCGCGGCCATCACGCGCCGCGTCAGTTCGTAGGCGCCGTGCTCGTCGAGCTCGACCTGCCGGTAGAACGCCTCTTTGCCGATCCGCACCGTGAGTGGGCTCGACGCAGCGATCCGCTGCACGAGGGTCGAGACGGCGTCCTCCAGCTGGTCGGCCGGGACGACCCGGTTGACGAGTCCCCAGTCGCGCGCGGTCGCAGCGTCGATCGGTTCGCCCGTGAGCAGCAGCTCGAGCGCGCGCTTGCGGCCCACCGCCCGTGAGAGCGGCACCATCGGCGTCGAGCAGAAGAGGCCGATCTTCACGCCGGGGGTGGCGAAGCGGGTTTCCTCCGCGGCCACGGCGAGGTCGCAGGAGGCGACGAGCTGGCAGCCGGCCGCGGTGGCGATCCCGTGCACCTTTGCGATCACCGGCTGCGGAACGCGGTGGATCGTCTCCATCAACACCGTGCAGACGTCGAACAGCCGGTCGTAGAACTCGGCGTCGCGACCGACCATCTCCCCAAGGTCGTGCCCGGCCGAGAACGCGGGGCCTGCTCCCTCGATCACGATTGCCTGCACCTCCGGGGCCGCGCCCGCCTCCTCGAGCACCGAGATCAACTCCTGCATCAGAACGAGCGAGAGAGCGTTCCGCTTTTCCGGCCGGTTGAGCGTGATGCGGGCGACCGGAGGCTCGATGCGGACGAGAAGATGCTCGCGGGTTGCCGTGGCCATCTCAGGGGACAGTAGCGCCGACCGAAGCCGGGCGCTAAGTGGCCCCGATTCGCGTCTCGTGCCCTGTCCACTCCTGCTCGCGCAGCACATACTTCTGCACCTTGCCGGTCGACGTCTTCGGCAGCGGGCCGAACTCGACGGTATCGGGGCACTTGTAGTGCGCGAGCCGGTCGCGGGCGAAGGCAAGTATCTCCTCGGCGGTCGCGGTCATGTCCTCGTTCAGGGTCACAAACGCCTTGGGACGTTCACCCCAGTGCGGGTGCGGGATCGCGACGACGGCGCACTCGAGGACAGAGGGGTGGGCGACGATGGTCTGCTCGACCTCGATCGAGGAGATGTTCTCGCCGCCCGAGATGATGATGTCCTTGCCGCGGTCGCGCAGTTCGATGTTTCCGTCCGGATGCCACACCGCGAGGTCGCCGGAGTGGAACCAGCCGCCGCGGAATGCCGTCGTCGTCGCCTCGGGGTCGTCGAAGTAGCCTGACATGAGGATGTTGCCGCGCATCACGACCTCACCCATCGTCTCGCCGTCACGAGGAACGTCGTTCATCCTTCCGTCGACGACGCGAACGAGATCGGCCGAGGGATAGGCCTGGCCCTGGCGCGAGAGCAGCCGTGCCCGCTCGGCTGCCGGCAGCGAGCGCCATTCCTCCTGCTCGGTGCACATGGTGGTCGGGCCGTAGGTCTCGGTGAGGCCGTAGACATGGATCACGCGGAAGTTGAGATCGTCCATGCGCGCGAGGAGCGTAGGCGAAGGAGGCGCGGCGGCGACCATCACCGTCAGCTGCCGCTCGACGCGGTGCGCCTTCGGATGGTTGATGACCATCAGCTGCACGGTCGGAGCGCCGTTGAAGTTGGTGACGCTCTGGGTGTCGATCAGGTCCCAGACCAGGTTGGGCTCGACCTTGCGGATCGTCAGGTGCCGGCCGGCGACCGCCGTGACGCCCCAGGCGAAGCACCAGCCGTTGCAGTGGAACATCGGTTGCAGCCAGAGGAAGACGGACTCGGGCGACAACCCGGTCACGAGTGCCTCGTTGAGCGCGTTGAGGTAGGCGCCGCGATACGTGTACTGGACGCCCTTGGGGCGTCCTGTCGTGCCAGAGGTGTAGTTGATCGAGATCGTCTCCTCCTCGTCCTCGAGCCAGCTCTCCGGCTGCTTCGGCGAAGACGCCGCGAGGAGATCCTCGTACGGGTCGCCGGGAGCGCCCGTGTCGTCGACGCGGATCACGTCGATGCCGGAGAGGTCGAGCGGTTCCACGAGCTCGGCGAGCTCCGCGTCGAGCAGCAGCGTGCCGGCGCCCGAGTGGCGCAGGATGTATTCGACCTCGGCGCTCGACAGCCGCGTGTTGACGGTGACGAGGATCCCGCCCGCAGCCGGAACGCCGAAATGCGCTTCCAGCATCGCAGGGCAGTTAGGGAGGAGCGTCGCGACCCGATCGCCTTTCCGGAGGCCGGCTGTGCGTAGCCCGTTGGCGAGGCGCCATGACCGCTCGCCGAACTGCGCGTACGTATAGCGGCGAGCGCCGTGCACGACCGCGATCCTTCTCCGCGTACATGAAGGCGGCACGCGCGAGCAGGTCGACCGGGTTCATCTCCGTGCGGAAGACCTTGGCGGGCGCTCCTCGGCGATCGATCGCCGAGCCCTTGTCGAAAACCGCGCTAGTCACGTTTCCTCCACTCGTTGCATCGTGCCGAACGTAGCGCGGCGCGGTGCCCACCGCAATGGCCGAAGGTGAGGATCGTTGCGAGACTCTGCGTACCTTCCGAATGGATTCAAGCCGGGGGCTGAAGGTTTTTGCTGATCCCTGGATTCATCCGGCAACGAGCAGACGTGACGGGCTCTCGAAGACGAGCTCCGGTGTACCTCCGCCCACTACCTGATAGGCGACTGCGACGTCGCCGCTGCGGGCGTAGCTCACATCGGGCGGTTGCACGTCGGCAGTCTCTCCGATCAGGGCTAGCGCCGTCGGGAGCCGCTGTGCCCAGAGCCGTTGTGAGGTCGGGGAGACGGCCAAGCAAACAGGGCTGCGAGGCTTTCAGGAGGGTCTGAGAGAACTCCCTTGAGGTCCATTCACGCGTTGTCAGGACTACAACGAAAAGTCCTGCAAACGCGTGCCTGGGTGCTATTCCGGTCGCTCCGGCGATCAGTACGCCGGACACCACCCGACTTCTTCCTTTCGAGCGGCAGTGATATGACTTTGGAGGCGGCGACGCTCGGCCGCCTGCTCGGCGGGTCGCGGTGCCAACTGCACACTCGGGCTCTTGATCCAGCGGGGGCCCGGGAGACCTGCACAAGGATGGGCGATGAAGGGACACTAGGATGAGCAAGCTTTTCAAGGGCACGATCAACATCGACATCAAGGACTCGCGTCCCGGACTGGGAGCCCTACGCGCAGCCGATCGCCCCGGAGGGACGCCGAACGTTCTCTACATCGTCCTCGACGACGTCGGCTTTTCGGCGATGGAGCCGTTCGGCGGGCTGATCGAGACGCCGAACATCAAGCGCATCGCCGACGTGGGCTCACGCTACACGAACTTCCACACGACGGCGCTGTGCTCGCCGACGCGCTCCTGCCTCCTGACCGGTCGCAACCACACGACGAACTGCATGGCGTGCATCACCGAGGCGGCGTCGGGATTCCCGAATGCGAGCGGCCATATCCCGGGAATGCGCGATGATCCCCGAGGTCCTTGGCGAGCGCGGCTGGAACACCTACATCGTCGGCAAGTGGCACCTGTGCCCCGAGGACGAGATGAACATGGCGTCGACGAAGAAGGACTGGCCGCTCGGCCGCGGCTTCGAGCGCTTCTACGGGTTCCTCGGCGCCGAGACCAACCAGTGGTATCCCGACATCATCTACGACAACCATCCCGTCGAGCAGCCGAGGCTGCCGGAGGAGGGCTATCACTTCTCGGTCGACATCACCGACAAGGCGCTCTCGTTCATCAAGGACGCGAAGGTGGTCGCGCCCGACAAGCCGTTCTTCCTCTACTACGCGCTCGGGCGCCGCGCATGCGCCGCACCACGTGCCGAAGGAGTGGGCCGACAAGTACAAGGGCAAGTTCGACATGGGCTACGAGGCCTACCGCGAGCTCGTCTTCGCGAACCAGAAGAAGCTGGGGATCGTCCCCGACCACGCCGAGCTGTCTCCGATCAACCCGTACACCGACCTGAAGGGCCCGAGGGACAGGCCTGGGCGCGAGCTCGATGTCGTGCGGCCGTGGGACTCGCTGAGCGACGAGGAGAAAAAGCTGTTCTCCCGCATGGCCGAGGTCTACGCGGGCTTTCTCAGCCATGCCGACGACCAGCTCGGACGCGTGCTCGACTACCTCGAGAAGACCGGGCAGCTCGACAACACTCTGATCGTGCTCGTCTCCGACAACGGCGCATCGGGCGAGGGCGGCCCGAACGGCTCGGTGAACGAGAACAAGATTCTTCAACGGGCTCCCGGACACCATCGAGGAAGCGCTCAAGTATGTCGACGACCTCGGCAGCACGAAGACCTACAACCACTATCCGACCGGCTGGGCCTGGGCCTTCAACACGCCGTTCAAGATGTGGAAGCGCTACGCCAGCTACCAGGGCGGCACGGCCGACCCGATGATCGTCTCGTGGCCGGCGCAGATCACGCGGACCCGGCATCCGCACGCAGTACACCCACGCGATCGACATCGTGCCGACGATCTACGAGTTGCTCGGGATCGAGCTGCCGGAGGTCGTCAAGGGCTTCACGCAATACCCGCTCGAGGGCGAGAGCTTCGCCGCGAGCCTGCATGACGCGACGCGAACGGCAAGCAGACGCAGTTCTACTCGATGCTCGGCACACGCGCGATCTACCACCAGGGCTGGAAGGCCTCGTCGGTGACTCCGGCGGCGCCGAACGCGTGGGGCGACTTCGCCACCCAGCGCTGGGAGCTCTTCAACGCCGACGCTGACCCGAGCGAGTGCCACGACCTGGCCGAGGAGAAGCCCGAGAAGCTCCAGGAGCTGGTCGCGTTGTGGTGGGCCGAGGCCGGCAAGTACGGCGCCCTCCCGCTCGAGTCGCGCGATGCGATCGGGATCCTCCTCGCACCGCGGCCGCAGCTCTCGAAGCCGCGCGACCGCTACATCTACTACCCAGACTGCGCAGAGGTGCCCGAGTCGGTCACCCCGAACATCCGCAACCGCTCCTACGCGATCGGCGTCGAGGTGAAGATCGATTCTCCGAAGGCAAGCGGCGTCCTCTTCTCGCAGGGCTCGCGGTTCGGCGGCCATGCCTTGTACATGAAGGACGGCACGTTGAAGTACGTCTACAACTGGGTCGGCGAGTTCGAGCAGATCGTCGAGTCCACGAAGCCGATCCCCGTCGGCGAGCAGGTGCTCTCCGCCTCCTTCGTCAAGGAGGGCGACGCTATGCCCACGGAAGGGACGCTCACCCTGTACCTCAACGACGAGATGATCGGTGAGGCGAAGATCAAGACCCAGCCGGGCAAGTTCTCGCTAGCCGGCGAAGGGCTGAACGTCGGCAAAGAAGGCGCAGAACCCGTCACAGACGACTATCCCGGAACCTCGCCGTGGGCGTTCGCTGGAGGCACGATCCGCGAGGCAACGATCGACGTCGCCGGCGAGCCGTGGCTCGATCTCGAAAAGGAGATGGCCGGCGCGTTCGCTCGCGACTAGCACACAGGACGGGAATGGGGGATCCACAGCGGGTCCTACGGGATCGTCGCCAACGACGACGGCACGGTGGCAACTCGAACGGCGACGTCCCGGACGGGCGGGGTGACGGATGATCGATTAGGCTGGAGAGCCGCAGCAACCTAGGAGGTTCTCCATGGCTCTCTCACTCCAGAGGAAGCTCGAACTCGCCGGAGAGTTGTCGAAGGTGCAGCCGCTGCTTCAACGGCTACATCTCTTGGAGAAGCCGAAGAGGCGCCACCGCGTGCGCAACGTGATTCTCGTGAGCAGCGCCATCGGTGCTGGTGCGGTCTTCCTGGTCGCGGTCTCCCGCCGCCGAGCGCGCCCCAACAGCGCCGTAGCCGGCGACGGAGGACTCGCGCAGACCGGCTCCCCGACGCAGGACACCTCGGATACGGAGGTACTAATGGACTATGCGGCGCAGCCTGGCTGAGCCAATCCTCACGCTGGCGTGAGCCGTCTCACGCGGCATTTTCGACCGCTACTCGATTGGACGATCGCACCCTAGGTGCAGTCAAATGCCTTTCTCCGCCTTGATCCGGCCAGAGCTGACGGCTTCCCCGAGAGCATCGTAGTCTCGCTCGTTTTGGTCGGCGTAGCTCTCGGCGAACACGGCCAGCGCTTGATCGAAGGCATCGCCGCCGCCGAGATAGGCGCTGATCGCGATCGGGTCCCCCGAGCGGGCGTGTGCCCGCGCAAGAGTCCAGCCGCAGATCGCGCCGTAGGTCTCCAGGTCGGAGGGGTTCATCGTCTCGACGTCAGCTGAGCCCTTCGCGTCCCAGAGCTGCCGGATGTAGAAATCCTTTTCCTGCCCGTCGATTGTCGTAATCCGTTCCCAGCCGAGAAGAACATCGGGAGCGGCCTGCATGATCCTCTGACCCTCGACGACGCGCTGCCCATGCTGCTCGAACTCGCTCCGCCCGAGGAACGGCTCGAGCACCGATGCCTGTGCCTCTTTGAACTGCAGGAAGAGCGGATCGCCGTGGTCTCGGCCGGTCAGGAGGAGGATCCACGTCCGGGCGCCGACGCTGCCGACGCCGACGACCTTGCGGGCAGCATGGACGTAGCGGTACCGCTCGAGCAGCCGTCGCCGGTCGCCGGGAAGCGTCTCTCGGTAGTCGCCGATCATGGTCTGGATGACTGCCTCGAGGTGTTCCTGCTCGGCGCCTGGCAGCACGTCCTCGATCGGCGTGATCAGCGGCGGACGCGCAACGATCCGCGGCTTGCCATCTACCACCTGACACAGCTTCGTAAGCGCCCGCAGGCTGTCCTTTGTCGCCGACTTGGTGATCGAGCGCTCGAAACGCTGTAGTTGCTTGCCCTTTGCGGCCGTCCTGAATCGCTGCACGATGGCATCGACGTCGAGGCGCGTGTACCAGACGTCGACGCCTCGCATGGTCGCGAATCGCGCCATCGCGTTCCGGTATTCCCGAACCGTCGCGAGCACGGCCGACCGGCGGGTCGCGTCATCGAAGCCGCGATCTCGGGCAGCGACCGCGACACTAGCTGCCAACCGCTTCACGTCCCACTCGAACGGGCCAGGCAGCGTCTCGTCGAAGTCGTTGATGCTGAACACGAGCCTTCGATCGAGCGCACGGAAGACGCCGAAGTTCGAGAGGTGCGCGTCGCCACAGAGCTGGGCGTGCAGTCCAGTCCGCGTACCGTCGGCGAGGTCCGCAGCCATCAGGTACGCGGCCCCACGAAAGAATGTGAACGGCGACACCAGCATTCGCCCATAGCGGATCGGCCCGAGCTCCGGCAACCGCTCCTTGGCCTGATCCTCCAGCAGCTCGACCGGAGATCGCCGCAGAGGCGATGGCTCCCATAGAGCGTGAGCCGAGCGCGGAACCTCGGCGCGTGCGCCCTTGCCCCGTGCAGCCCGTTCGGCGGGCATGAAGTGCTCGACGGGGTTCCCCTGGGGCGCGGCGCCGACCGTGACCTCATGCTCGGCTGTCGCACTCGGAGTTGTGACATTCAGACCCATGGAACTCTCCTCCCGGACGTCCTCGTGCTCACTCCAAACCTATCCGAAGAGGGAAGACGGTTCGTCCGCGGCGGCCATGCATCCTGGTCCCTGGACGGTGGGGCGTTCGGCGCTGTCGGCGCGCGTTTGGGGGCAGTTTCGCGCGTATTTCAGGTCGAGCGTACTAAATGATTGAGACTGCGGACAGCTTGGAGGGTCGAGACCCGTGGCGGCGATTAGGGACCAGCGAGCAGCTGTTTGAGCGGGAGCGAAAGGTTGAAGAGCTGTCCAGTTAGGTCCGAGTAACCGGACTCGAACCGGGTTCAGTCGTCCCGTTTATTAGACGACGGAACACCTCAGGAGGGTTTGAGAGAACTCCCTTGAGGTCCATATCCGGCCCGGGCTGTGGCCAATGGCCTCGCCTGTCGTCGCTTGCCGGTGGGACGTTCAGCTGGCGACGGCAAAGAGACGCCAGGCGTCTGGGACACCCTTGAGCTGGTGTTCGCCTCGGTCCTCGAACTGGATCCCGGAGCCAGCAACGAGGTCCTTCACGGTACTCGAAACGAGCACCTCGCCGGGGGCAGCAAGCGACGAGATGCGAGCGCCGATCGAGACCGCGATGCCCGCGATCTTGCCGTCAGCCACCTCGCATTCGCCCGTATGGAGGCCAACTCGAATGTCGAGGGCGAGCCCCTGAAGTGCGTCGCGGATCGCCGACGCGGCGAGGACGGCGCGAGCCGGTCCATCGAAAGCGGCGAAGAAACCGTCGCCTGCCGTGTCCAGCTCTTTGCCCTGAAACCGCGCCAGCTCACGCCGAACCAGGGCGTGATGTCGCTCGAGCAGTTCCCTCCACGCCGAGTCGCCGAGTCGAGCCGCCAACTCCGTCGAGCCAACGATGTCGGTGAAGAGGACTGTCGTGAGTACCCTCTCCGGCCCGACGCGCCGGCTGAGACGGGCGACGAACTGCTTCGTTGCCTCCATCGTCGCTTGGTGCGCTTCGTCGTCCACCCAGGTGTACAGACCCCGGAGTTCCGGCAGCTCGACGACCTCGGCTCCTCGGATTCGTTCCGCCGCATAGTGGCCGGGGCCGGGGAGCGCAGGCCGCGGGATGACCAACACGGGCACACGAACGGCGGCGAGGACGTCGCGCACATCCAACTCCATCGCCGTGCGAAACGATGTCAGCGCGGCACCCGGGCTAAGGCTCCGGCGCATGTGCCAGACGAACCAGTCAAGGAAGCGCTGGTCGTCGGCGACTTCCGGCGCCCACTCGCGTGCCAAGCTCTCGAGGAAGCCTCGCTCCCCCCAACCGGCGCGCACCGCGGCGAGCCGTTCCCTCCATTCCTCCTGGGTCGGAGCCCACGGGTAGTCGGGCGAACGCACTCCCTTCAGCCTCGGGTCGAAGAGGACGAGACCGCCACAGCGTTCCGGATAGGTCGCCGCGAAGAGCGCGCCGATGCCGGTACTAGTGGCGCCGGTCCAGAGAACGGCGCGCTCCGATCCCACTGCGTCCATGACCGCCCGCACGTCGTCCATCGTCGTCTCCAGCGACTGCACCTCTCGAACCCGATCCGACAGGCCAGTGCCGCGCTTGTCGAGCATGAGCACACGGCCGCAATCGGCGAGCCCTTGGACGTGTCGCACGAGGAGAGGCTGGTCCCACGTCGAGACCAAATCGCCGGCGATCCCCCGTATGAATACCACATCGGGGGCGCCGGCGCCGACGACCTGATACGCGATCGCGACGTCGCCGCTTCGTGCGTAGTTCACGTCTGGGAGTGGCACAGTGGAAGTCTCTCCGATTGGGCCGCGGCGCGGCGCCGGTCGTCAAAGGTCCGGCGAGCGGACGGCTTAGGCGAGGTGACTATCGGGTCGCATTTTGGGCGCACGTGCGAGGCTGGAGCCCGCGACGGCGTGGATCTTCGTCCATGTTGAACCCTCCGCCTCCATTTTCCGCCAATCCAAGCCGTTCCCCAGGTGCTCCCTGGGGAACGATCGGATTACTTCGTCTTCGACGGCCTCGAGGAGCGACGCGGCGAGTGGCTCGACGTCCCAGTCCGTGTAGATGCCGCCGGTCGCCTGGATCGACTGATGGCCGAGGAGTCTGGACGGCTTGAGGTTCCCGGTCGCGTCAAGGACGCGTTGGCCGGCCGTGTGGCGTGCCTTGTGCATCCGCTCGTCCGAAGTGACGCCGTCGGGGACGATGCCAGCTCCTTGAAGGCAGGCATACCACCAATTGTGGAGGCCGTGGACGCCCATCGGCTTCTCCCGGTAGAGGTACGTCTTCATGCCCCGCTTGCCTCTTGGGATCGCCTTGCGTCGAGGAAGGAGGTGCTCACTGGGTTGCATTTCCTCCTGGTGATCAGCCTTCCGAGGTCGCTCCAGAAGCCGGGATGGGGGATGGGGAGGTCGCGAATCTTCCCGCCCTTCGTGAACACGGTCAGCCGCTTGCGGTAGTGGTCGAAGTGCTTTACCTGCACACCCTGCAATGCGCCTTTACGGAGCCCGTAGTCGAGCAGGAGCCGGAGCGCCAGCCTGTCCCGAAGCTCCGGGTTCGACGCGAGGATCGCGGCGCGGTCGTCGGGCCTGAACGTCGTCCGCAGCACGGCCCTCGCCTTCGCCACTGGCCGACGAGATCGCCGCTATCGCCGCCACACACAACCATTTCGCGGTCCACATGATCGAGACAGACCGCGATGGACGCCTCACACCCGATGCTGTTCTGTCGGCGGTCGGAGGCAACCCGTCAGACCTGATCCATATTCATGTGCGGCCCTGCACCGATGCTGCGCGACTTCCAGCGCTCCTGCCGCCGCAGCGGCGTGCGACGCGCCAATATCCACCGCGAGTATTTCGACTGGCGCTGACTAACAGCACCGGGCGGTTCGCGTCCACGCGTCGCGGCGCCGCGAAGGACGCGGATTGTTTCGGGGCCGGGCGTGGGACTTGTGGCCACGCACGCAGACTCAGCTCACTCCCTCGTCCGTGACCCCACGAGGGCACCCTGGGGTGTGAAGTCACATTGATCGACTAGTGATCATGGACGATCACATCGTGGAATCTACGTATTCGCCGCGCCGGTAATCCACACGCCGATTCGGGACATAGCCCGAGGCGTGCGCGTCGATCGACGCGCACACTGCATGACACAACACCTATCGGAGCCTCGTGACCGGGGCCGGAAATGGAAGCCGACATGAAGCGCACGATGCTCTCATCCATTCTTGCGGTCGCAGCCGCCACGTTGATCACTGGATCCGCACTTGCCGCGGGCCAGCAGGGCAGTAGCCTCACGATCAGCCATGTTGTCAAGGGATGTCATACCTGGGCGTTGAATGGCTCTGCCGCCAGGGTTAGCCAGATAATCAAGTTGAAGCCTGGCCAGGCGCTGACGATCACGAACAATGACGTGATGCCTCATCAGTTGAGCAAGACGGCGGGCACCGCGTCGTTCGCGTTGAAGCTGCTCAAGCCTGGTGTGCTCAGCACAGGCACGCTCAAAGCGCCGTATGCCACCGGAATGATGCCCCACGTTGGGTCAGTCCTCCGCGTGACGTTCCCGAAGGCTGGCGTCTACTTCTTCACGACCAAGGCCGGCGAGGATTACATGCGGAACGTGAAGACCGTCGGCGAGGACAACGTACTCAAGCTCAAGGTGATCGTCGGGTAGCTCGGCGCGACGCCGGGATCAGGTCACGCGAGGCGGGCGGTGCCCCGGAACCAGGCCCAAGTCACTGTGGCTTTGGAGGGGGAGTCTGGCCCCTCCCCGGGAACCCGTTCAGCCGGAGCAGTTAGTGGGAACGCCGACTCGCGCAGTCGGCGTTCGTGCTGCAAGGACGGCTCGACAATGCATGCCGGCCGCCGTTGCACGCCGTTACGCCCACTGTATGCTCCATGGCTCACTGCAACCCATGCGACATCCGGCTGAACGGGCGTGGGAAAACGGTGGCTCGCCGACTAAGATCTCGCCTTCGCGATTCCCGTGGACGGCATGTGCCGACCAGCCCGGTCGAGACTGACCCGCAACGACGACCTGCCGACATGTGATCCCCGAACCGCACTGCAGGATCTAGCAGGACTGGCTGACAGGGGGACCCGGTACGGCATTCATTGGTGCGGGTTTCCCGCGACAGTTTCCGCGGCCCCCCCGGATGCGTGACTGAGCCACTGGCGCGAGGCTGCCCACATGACCGCTCTAACGCAGGATTCCGACCTGGCCGTCGTCATTCTCCGGGACGGCGCTACGCTCCGCCTGCGAGCGCCCGTCGAAGAAGATCTTTCGGGGCTCGTTGAATTCTTTGCTCGGCTCTCGGGTCGAAGCCGCTTGCTCCGCTTCCACGGCCTCGCCCTCGCAGGCGAGCGGTTCGCTCCGCACCTCAGCACGAACGCGAAGAGCTGGTAGTCATCCAAAAGAGCGCACCCCTCCCCGAGCAGGTGCAGCAATTGGCGGCGAGGGGACTGCCGGTCATCGCGCTCGGCTCGATCGTCGTCGGCGCCGCGCTCTGGCTCGTCGACGAGGACGGTTGGGCCAGCATCGCCTGGGCCGCCGGGGCGGCAGTCGTCCTCGTACCGCTCCTGGTATCCACGGCCCGCTCACTAGCCCGGGGAGACGTCGGTGTCGACGCGATCGCTCTCGTGGCAATTATCTGGGCACTCGCCCTTGGCGAATACCTGGCTGCTGCAATCGTCGCCCTGATGATGTCAGGCGGGGCCGCGCTCGAGGCATGGGCGGCAGGACGCGCACGTCGAGATCTTCGCCTTCTCGTCAGCCGCGCACCGCGGATCGCACACCGATATGTCGACGGCACGGTCGCCGAGATCAGCGTCGACGCGCTCCGCCCCGGAGACGTCGTCTCGGTGCGTGCCGGCGAGGTCGTCCCCGCGGACGGCGTCGTCGTCGGCACCGAAGCCGTTCTCGACGAGTCCGCGCTGACAGGAGAGGCGTTGCCCGTCACGGTCGCGCCCTACGGTCACGTCCGCTCCGGAACCACCAACGCCGGCAACGCGTTCGACCTTCGCGTCGCATCGACGGCGGCCGACAGCGCCTACGCAGCCATTGTTCGCCTCGTCCAGGCCGCCGAGGCGGATCGAGCCGACTTCACACGCCTCGCCGACCGCTACGCGGCATACTTTCTCCCCTTCTCGCTCGCCGTCGCGATCATCGCCTGGGTTGCCTCTGGCGACTCGACACGCGGGTTGGCAGTGATGGTGGTAGCGACGCCTTGCCCGCTCATCCTCGCCGCCCCGATCGCGTTCGTCGCGGGACTCTCGCGGGCCGCACGGGCAGGAATCATCGTCAAGGGAGCCGGCGCGCTCGAACGGCTCGGCGGAGCGAAGACAGTCTTGCTCGACAAGACCGGCACGCTCACGCTCGGTCAGCCAGAACTCGAGCGCATCATCCCACTCGGTGACCTCGCCGGCGACGAGGCGCTCCGGCTCGCTGCCTCGCTCGACCAGATGTCGGCACACGTCCTCGCCGAGAGCCTCGTCGTCGGAGCCGCCAGACGCGGCCTCCACCTCTCTCTCCCCACCGGCGTGGAGGAAGATCCCGGCCGCGGCATCTCCGGCAGCGTCGAAGGGCATCGGGTCGCTGTGGGCTCGAGCGGCTGGCTCGAGGCGAACGGCTACGCGGGTGCTGTCAACGCGGGCGCAGGCCGCATGACACGACCGATGAGGCCGGTCGTGCCAAGGTTTTCGTCGGCGTCGACGGCGGGCTCGCCGCAGTCATCGTGATGGGAGACCGCTTGCGTCCCGGCGCGGACACGCTGGCGCGCGACCTCCGCGACGCCGGAATTGCGCACATCGCGCTCGTCACCGGCGACCGGGCCGAGATCGCCGACGACGTGGCGCGAACCGCCGGGATCGATCACGTCTACGCCGACCGGTCACCGGAGGACAAGCTCGACGTGGTCCGCGCAATCAGAGACCAGGCCGGCTCGCGGAACGTCGTCATGGTCGGCGACGGGATCAACGACGCACCGGCCCTCGCGCTCGCCGATGTCGGGATTGCGATGGCGGGAAAGGGTGCCACCATCTCGTCCGAGACGGCGGACGTCGTGATCACCGTGGACGACGCCGGCCGGATTGCGCTTGCGATCCTGATCGGCCGCCGCTCGCTCCACATCGCCCGCCAGAGCGTGATCTACGGGCTCGGCCTCTCAGTCGCCGCGATGGTCGTGGCGGCGTTCGGCTACCTCCCGCCCGTATGGGGCGCACTCCTCCAGGAAGTGATCGACATCTCCGTCATCCTCAACGCGCTCCGCGCCCTTCGCGGCTAGTGGTCTGGAAAGCCGTTCACGCCGAGCTGCCGATCGGCTGAGCAAGGCGTGCTCAGGGACGAGACGGTGCCGGGAAACAGGCCCCAGCGCCGTTATGACCTCGAGGGGTGGGTGGTGGCCGTTGGCGGTTGTTCGATCAGGCGGCGCCGCTGAGGTCAGGAGGGCAGCAGGCCCGATGCCCCGCGAAGGACGGCGAGGACGAGGCCGATCGGCAGCCGGGTCGCGATCCCGCGCAGAACGTCTGCGGTGTCGCTGCCGATCGCGTTGGCCTGCTCTCCGTCGTCGATCGCGCGGACGAGTCCGTCGCGGATCGCGCTCTCGGCGTCCCCGCGGGAGAGGCTGTGTTTCGCGGCGAAGCGGTCGAGGTCGGACTCGCTGCCGAGCGCGAGCACGAGTTCCTCGCGCGAAACGCCGAGATCGCAGGCTGCCCCGTCGGCGGTCGAGAGCGCGATCTGCTCGAGCGCTGCTTGGAGCCCGTGGGGAGAGCGCCACTCGCGTGGTGCGCACGGGTCGGCCGCAGGGGTGGGGGTGTAGCGGCCGCCGCCGAGTGCGGCGTAGACGAGCACGAGGGCCGCTGAGACGGCGACTGCCGAGGCGATGACTGCCGCCGAGCGGGTCACGGCTCGACATCTTTCGTCAGCGCCACTGCCGCGAGGGCTGCGAGCGCGAAGAGCGAAGCGATCAGGAAGGGCGGCCCGAAGGCGCTCGTGACGGCGCGCTCCAGCTGCTGCTGCAGCTCATCGCCGACGCGGCGCAGCTCACCCCCGTCGGCGGCGCCTGCATTCGCCGCGAACGCAGGACGGACGTCGGGGAGGCGGCCGTCGGCGTCGTCGATCGTCCGCAACACCTCTCGCGCCACGCCGATCTTGTGCAGTGGCTCGATCGAGCTGTCGAGCACGATCGCGGCGCCGGCCCACGTCGCCTGCTCCTGATTGCGCGCCAGCTCGTGGGCGAAGACGGGCGTGAGCACGACCAGGCCGAGGACGATCCCCGCGTGCCGCGACGCGATCGTCCAGCCGCCATGGACGGCCTGGTGGGCGCGACCTGCCAGAGCCTGCTCTGTAAGCGCGGTCACCGTGAGACCCAACCCCGCCCCGACGAGCAGCTGCGGTGCCACTGTCCAGCCCCAGCCGGCGTGCGGGAGCAGCCCGAGGGCGGCGAGGCCGCCAGCGATCAGGACGAAGCCGGTAACGGCGCGGACGACACGGTTCTCCACGGCAGGCGCCAGGCGCCCGGCGGCGATCGCCGCCAGCGGCATCAGCGTCACGATCAGGCCGGCCGCGGCGGGGTCGATCGACCACCCGTTGACGAGCAGGATCACGAGCAGGAAGAGGGCGGCGCTGAGCGCCGCCGAGCCGAGCAGGAGCGCCAGGTTCGCACCGGTGTGAGGGCGGCCCGCCGTGGCGACGGCCACCGGTGGCGGCACCCGCAAGCGCCACAGGGCGACCAGCGGCAGCAGGGCCACCGGCGCCTGGGCGAGGAAGATGGCCTCCCAGCCGGCGAGCTGCGTCAGGATGCCGCCGATCGCCGGACCCAGTGCCGCCCCGACAATGCCCGCGCGCGCCCACACGTGCGCGGCCCGCTGCTCCGACCCCTCGACCCCACCCAAAAGGACGAGCGCCGTTGCGACGACAAGCGCCGCACCGGCCGCCTGGACGCAACGGCCGACGAGCAACACGGAGAAGGTCGACGCGAACCCGCACCCGAGCGACGCCGCCGCGAACACCACGAGCCCCGTCGCGCAGAAGAGCCGTGGGCGACCTCGCGCCAGGTGCGCCGCCGGCACAGCGCCGGCAGCCAGCACGAGGTTGTACGAGATCAGCACCCAGGCGACGTCGGTGATGCTCACCCCGAAGCGCGACACGATGTCGGGCAGCGCCAACGTCACGACGGACGAGTCGGCAAGAGCGAGAGCGACCGCCAGGCCGAGCAGTCCCGAGCGACCCGCACGAGGCACGGACACACTCTACGGCCTCACGGCGCGAGGCCTCCGCCACACTTCCTCGGGCGGCCTTGGCAGCCATCACCCCGCGCGCGACGGAGGCCGTGACTTCGCATCGTTCCAGCAGCAGTGACGGTAGGACTGCATGCTCCTGGCTGTTGTCGCTGTGCTCTTTCCTGGGCAGGATGCCGGAATGGAGGGAGGCGACCCTACGAAGAGGCAGGAGCGTCGTTCCACGTATTCGCCGAGTTGCCGGCTAGAACACCTTCCGGCCGGAGCCACCGTAGGGTTCACGACGGCTCGAACGATGGGGCCTGGCGCGATGCACTTTCAGTTGCCGATTACCGCTCGGACGCCGGACGGTAGACAGGTTTCGGTCACGGCCTTCGTGAATCTCGTGACATAGCTCGGAACCAGGGATCGCGCGGCTGCGTCTCGCTCTGAACTTGCCAAACGACTTGCCAAACAGGCAGATCGGGAGCCAGTCGTCTCCTAAATGAACAAAGAAACCGCCCTTTTCCAGGAGGTTCTGAAGCGGGAGCGACGGGACTCGAACCCGCGACCTCCGGCGTGACAGGCCGGCGTTCTAACCAACTGAACTACGCCCCCGTGGGCCGAACGATTGTAGCGGCGGCATCCGGATCGGGTTGGACGACCGCCGCGCGTGCGCAGGGGAGCACCGCTCTCGTGCGAACCTTGAGGAGTGTCGACCTTCGACCTGATCGCCGTCGCGCTCATCGTCCTGACCTCGCTCTCGGGCTTCCGGCGTGGGCTCGTGGTCGGCGTGTTCTCGCTCGCCGGGCTCGCGATCGGCTTCTACCTCGGCGCCCGCGTCGGGCCGTCGCTGGTCGGCGGTGACCTCGCGCGCTGGCTGCCGCTCGTCGCGCTCGGCGGTGCGATGGTGTGCGCCGCGATCGGCCAGGCCGTCGGCTCGCTGGCCGGGCGGCACCTGCGGCGGCTGCTCGTCGTGCTCGGCCCGCTTCGGCTCTTCGACAACGTCGGCGGCGGCGTGCTCGGTGCCGTCACCGGGCTCGCGCTCTGCTGGGCCGTCGGCGCGGTGCTCCTCTACCTCCCGCGCCAGACCGAGCTGCGCCACTACGCCCAGGACTCGGCGATCCTCTCCCGCCTCAACCAGGAGCTGCCGCCGCACCGGCTGATCGACACGCTCGCGCAGATCGACCCGTTCGCCACTCTCGCCGGCCCGGCCGCCGGAGTGGAGCCGCCGGATCCGGCCGTGCTCGACTCGCCCGGCGTGAGCAGCGCGGCACTGAGCGTCGTGCGGGTCGTCGGCAACGCCTGCGGGCTCGGGATCGAGGGCTCGGGCTGGATCGCGGGCAACGGGCTCGTCGTCACCAACGCCCACGTCGTTGCCGGAGTCGACGCGCCCCACGTCGACCGCAACGACGGCGCGCTGCTCGACGCGCAGATCGTCTCGTTCGACAAGACCAACGACGTCGCCGTGCTCCGCGTCGCCGGGCTGCACGCGCCGCCGCTGAAGCTCGGCGACGCCGCGCTCGGGAACCCCCGGCGGGCTGCTCGGCTACCCGGGCAACGGGCCGTACGCCGAGACGGCCGTCCGCATCGGCCGCATCGTGCAGATCGTCGGCCGCGACGCGTACGGCAAGTTCCCGGTCAGCCGCAAGGTGATGACGATTCGCGGCGTCATTCGCAGCGGCAACTCGGGCGGGCCGGTCGTCGATGCGCAGGGCCGACGTGATCACGACGGTCTTCGCCCAGCGCGTCGGCACGGACGGCGGCTACGGCGTCCCGAACAGCGCGGTCAGGGCCGCGCTCGCGAAGGCCGGCAGCACCTCCGTCGACACGTCCTGCACCGACCGCTAGAGCAGAGCAGGTCGAGCGCGGCCTCGGGCTGCTTGAACGGCGGGATCACGTAGACCCCCGCGACGCGGCCGCGCAGCGACGCGAGCAGCTCGCGCGCGAGCGCCAGCCCCGCCGCGGGCGCATCGGCCCCGGCGTCACGCAGACGCAGCCAGCACGTGGTCGGGAACGGAGATCCCCGGCACCTCGTTGTGGAGCCGCAGCGCCATCGCGTGTGACCGCAGCGGCCAGACGCCTGCGAGCAGCGGAATCGGCCAGGAGCCCCCGAGACGCTCGAGGAAGAGCTCGAGCCCCTCCAGGTCGAACAGCGCCTGCGTCATCGCGAAGCTGCGCGCCCGACGCGACCTTGCGCTCGAACCGCTCGAGCTCGAGGTCGAGATCGTCGGCGGTCGGGTTCACGGCGACCCCGATGAAGAACGACGTCGGCCGGTCGATCGCCTTGCCGACGTAGTCGACCCCCTGGTTGAGGCCGGCGAGCAGCTGGACGAGGCCGATCGAGTCGATCTCGTACACGCCGCGCGAGCCGGGGTAGTCGCCGACGTGCGGCGGGTCGCCCGTCACCGCGAGGATGTTCCGCACGCCGTCCGCGTGCGCACCGAGGAGGACGCCCTCGAGCCCCATCACCGTCGTGTCGCGCGGCGTGACGTGCGGGATCGTCTCGATGCCGGCCTCGCGCTGGATCGCGATCGACGCCATCAACGCGTTCATCCGCGCGCGGGCCATCGGGTTGTCGTTCACGTCCACGAAGCCGACGGCGCCCGACTGCCGGAGCACGCGCGCGACCTCGATCATCGCCTCGTTCGTGCCGCCCTTCGGCGGGTCGAGCTCGACGCTGACGACCCACTCGCCCTCCCGCAGGGCTCGGGCCAGCCGCGTCTCGCCGACCGCCGGGATGGGGAGGGGCTCCTCGGCGAGCTCGCGTGCCTCGAACGCTGCCCGCGGCGACACGCTGGTCGTCGAGCGCCGTCCGGATCGCCTCGATCTGCGCCGGCGTCGTGCCGCAGCAACCGCCGACGATGCGCGCGCCGAGGGCAGCAGCCTGGGCCGCGAAGTCGCCGAAGTACTCGGGCGTCGAGTGGGGATAGACGACGCGGCCGCCGACGATGCTCGCGAGGCCGATGTTCGGCAGGGCGGCGAGCGGCACGCCGGAGTCGCGCATCGCGTCGAGCGCGAGCAGCGCCGCATGCGGGCCGGCGCCGTGGTTCGTTCCGATCGCCGCGACGTCGAGCTCGGCGAGCCGCCGGCCCGCAGCGCCCGCGTCGATGCCACCACCCGTCTCGGCTTCGTCGTCGAACGTGAGGAGCGCCACGATCGGGAGCGACGAGACTCCGCGGACCGCCTCGACCGCCGCGACGAGCTGGTCGAGGTCGAAGAACGTCTCGATCATGAACAGGTCGACGCCGCGGCCCTCGAGCACGCGCGCCTGCTCTGCGTACAACGGCCCGTGCTCGCCCGCGTCGAACACCTCCAGCTCGCCGAGCGGCCCGATCGCGCCCGGCGATCAGCACGTCGCGCCCGGAGACGTCGCGCGCCTCGCGCGCCAGGCGGACGCCCGCCGAGTTGATCGCCTCGAACTCGTCCTCGAGCAGCTTGCCCGCCAGCTTGCGGCGGTTGGCGCCGAAGGTGTTCGTCTCGATCAGCTCGGCTCCGGCGCGGATGTAGCTCGCGTGCACCGCGATCACGCTCTCGGGTGCGCGCAGGTTCGCCTCCTCGGGACAGCGCAGTCCGGGCGTCGCCCCGATCAGGAGCGCACCCATGCCGCCGTCGGCCACGATCGGCGGGCCGGTGCGCAGCCGCTCGAGGAAGTCCGCCATCCGTCGAGCTTATTGACGGCCCGAATCAAGCGGTGTGGTCAACGCACTTCCGGGTGATAGGTCAAGTAGCCGTCGGTCCCGATACTGAGGACATCCCACCGAGCGCGCACATGGTGTGCGCGGCGCAGGTGGGCGATACGGTTCCCTCCTTGGAACCTGCATGGAAGAAGGGGCTGGCGGCGGCCCCTTCTTCGTGCTCATTCCCCTCAAGGTTCTCGTCGCAGTGCCGATACGGACCAAGGCTCCGGGTCTGGGGACTGACGGCAATCATTCTCTTGGCCAAGGGAGTAGAGAAGGGGCGACGAGCGATTCGTCGCCCTTCTCGTTTCTCGGCTCTGCTTGGCGCCCGCGTAGGATCGCGCGATGGGGCACACGCCGGACGACGACGGGCGCGAGGTCTTCGGCGCCGTGCTGACGGAGCCTCTCGACGGCGGCGACTTCGTGATGCGGCGGGCACGGGAGGACGACCTGCCCACGATCATGAGTCTCGTCGACGACGTGATGCGGACGCGGCTGATGCTGCCCGACCCCGACCTGGACGCTGACGCGGTTGATGGTGCTGCACGCCGGCGCCCTGCTGATCGCCGACGCCGAGACCGACGCGCCGCTCGGCGGGATCAGGATGTTCCTCCACGGGGACGCGGTCGAGTTCGGCTACTGGCTCGGCGCCGACGCCCGCGGGCGCGGCCTTGCGACGCGTGCCCTGGCACTCGTCTCGGCCGAGATCGTCGCGCGGCTCCAGCCGTCGCGGCTCGAGCTGCGCACCACGATCGGCAACGAGCCGAGCGAGCGCGTCGCCGAGCGCGCCGGCTACACGCGGGTCGGCCCGGAGCCGCCGATCGAGTATCCCGGCGGCCGGATCGCCGAGACGACGCTCTGGATCCTGGAGCCGGAGCCTGCCGCGTCCTAGCTCAGGCCGGTCGTCGTGGACGACGCGGCCTTCCATCCCACCGGCGACCGTGACGAGCTCGCCGCTGATGTGGCCGGAGAGAACGTCGGACGAGAGCGACGACGACCTGGGCCGCGATGTCCTCGGGCTGGGCGACCTTGCGCAGCGCCATCGTCCGCGAGATGCGGCGGACGGCCTCGTCGTCCACGAGGCCGCGCGTCATCGGCGACTCGGTCCAGCCGGGAGCGACGGCGTTGACCCGCGCCAGCGGCGCCACGCGCGCGACCTCGTTCTTCAGCGACAGCAGCAGGCCGCCCTGGATGGCCGACTTCGCGGCCGCGTAGTCGGCGTGCCCCGCCTCGCCGAACCGGCCCGCGGTCGAGCCGACGAGGACGAGCGAGCCGTGGCCCGTGCGGGCGACCTCGCGCAGGAACGCCCTCGCGGTGAGGAAGGTGGCGGTGAGGTTCTGGCGGATCGTCTCCTCCCAGCGCGCGAGCGGGAGCTCCCACACCGGCAGGTCGACGGCCGGCCAGACACCGGCCACCGCGGCGCACACGTCGACCGAGCCGAGCTCCTCGCGCGCGATTGCAAACAGCCGGTCGACGTCGTCCTCGACCGTCAGGTCGGCCTGGGCAGATCGGCGCGCCGCCGATCTCGGCCGCCACCGCTTCCGCCCGCTCCTCGCCGCGGTAGTAGTGCACGAGCACCTTCGCGCCCTCGGCGGCGAAGAGCCGCGCGCAGGCTGCGCCGATTCCGCCGGAGGCACCGGTGACGACGACCCCTTTGCCTGCGAGACCTGTTTCCACGAGGGCGTAGGCTATCGGCAGTGAAGGTCTTCATCGTCAGCGATCTCGAGGGCGTCTCCGGCGTCACCAATCCCGGGCAGACGATCGGCGGCTCCCCGATGTACGAGGAGAGCCGCCGCCTCTACACCGAGGAGATGAATGCCGCAGTGCGCGGCGCGAAGGCGGCCGGGGCGACGGAGATCGTCGTCATGGACTGCCACGGCGCGGGCGAGGAGTGGGACTTCAACTCGCTGATCCCGGAGCTGCTCGACGAGGCCTGCGACTTCGTCGTCCAGGACTCGTGGACCGAGTACACGGCGTTCCTCGAGAGCGGGGCGGATGCCGCGCTGTTCGTGGGCATGCACGCGCGGGCGGGCACGCGCCTCGGGGTGATGAACCACACGGTCTCGGGCCAGGTGTGGCAGAACCTCTGGTTCAACGGCGTCCTCGTGGGCGAGACCGGGATCAACGCGGCGCTCTGCGGCAACTGGGGCTGCCCGGTGCTGATGGTCACGGGCGACGACGCAGCCTGCGACGAGGCGCGCGACCTGCTCGGCCCGTCGCTGACGACGGTCGCCGTGAAGCAGGGGCTCGGCGCCCGGTCGGCCCGCAACATCGCCCCGCTGCGGGCGCGGGCGCTGATCGAGGAGGGTGCCCGCAAGGCGCTGGCCGATCTCACCGCCGTCGAGCCGTACCTGCCCGGCCACCCGTGCGAGATCCAGGTCGAGTACAAGAACACGCGCGCGCCCGATGCGCTCCGGCACCGGCAGGGCGTCGAGCGCGTGAGCGACCGGATGATCGTCTCCCGGGCCGACAACTGGTGGGATGCGTGGCGGCAGTTCTTCTTCTAGCCCGAAGGGTGGAACGATGGCCATGACGTCCCCGCTCCGTTCGACGGCTGCCTGGCAGGCGCTCGCAGCGCACGCGGACGAGCTGCGGGACACGCACCTCCGCGAGCTCTTCGCCGCCGACCCGGACCGGGCCGAGCGGCTCACCGGCGAGGCGGCGGGGCTCTTCCTCGACTACTCGAAGAACCGCGTCACCGACGAGACGCTCCGGCTCCTCGTCGCGCTCGCGGAGCAGGCCGGTGTCGCCGAGCGGCGCGACGCGATGTTCGCCGGCGAGCGGATCAACGTGACCGAGAACCGCTCGGTGCTCCACGTCGCCCTGCGGATGCCGCGCGGCAGCTCGCTCGTCGTCGACGGGGTCGACGTCGTCGCCGAGGTGCACGAGGTGCTCGATCGGATGGGCGCCTTCGCCGATGCCGTCCGGTCGGGAGAGTGGAAGGGGGCAACCGGGCGCCCGATCAGGAACGTCGTCAACATCGGCATCGGCGGCTCGGATCTCGGGCCGGTGATGGCCTACAGCGCGCTGCGTCACTACAGCCGGCGCGACATGACCTTCCGCTTCGTCTCGAACGTCGACGGCACCGACTTCGTCGAGGCGACCCACGACCTCGACCCTGCCGAGACGCTGTTCATCGTCTGCTCGAAGACGTTCACGACGCTCGAGACGATGACCAACGCGACGACGGCGCGCGACTGGCTCCTCGACGGGCTCGGCGGCGACGAGTCCGCGATCGCCCACCACTTCGTCGCCGTCTCGACGAACCTCGAGGACGTGGCGGCGTTCGGGATCGACACCGCCAACGCGTTCGGGTTCTGGGACTGGGTCGGCGGCCGCTACTCGATGGACTCCGCGATCGGCCTCTCGACGATGCTGGCGATCGGCCCCGACGGCTTCGCCCGGATGCTGAGCGGCTTCCACGCGATGGACGAGCACTTCCGGACGGCGCCGCTCGCCGAGAACCTGCCGGTGCTGATGGGGCTGCTCACCGTCTGGTACACCGACTTCTTCGACGCCCAGACCGTCGCCGTGCTGCCGTACGACCAGTACCTGGAGCGGTTCCCCGCCTACCTCCAGCAGCTGACGATGGAGTCGAACGGCAAGAGCGTCCGGATCGACTCGGCTCCGGTCGACGTCGACACCGGCCCCGTGTTCTGGGGCGAGCCGGGGACGAACGGGCAGCACAGCTTCTACCAGCTGATCCACCAGGGCACGCGGCTGATCCCGTGCGACCTCATCTGCTTCGCGTCGAGCCTCAACCCGCTCGGACGCCACCACGACCTGCTCGTCGCGAACGTCTTCGCGCAGGCCGAGGCGCTTGCGTTCGGGAAGACGGCGGCGGAGGTCGCAGCCGAGGGAACGCCGGAGTGGCTCGTCCCGCACCGCACCTTCGCGGGCAACCGGCCGACGAACGTGATCATGGCGGAGCGCCTCACGCCCGAGGTGCTCGGTGCGCTCGTGGCGCTCTACGAGCACAGCGTGTTCACGCAGGGCGTCGTGTGGTCGATCAACTCGTTCGACCAGTGGGGCGTCGAGCTCGGCAAGCAGCTGGCGCAGCGGATCGTGCCGGAGCTCGAGGCGACCGATGAGCCGGAGCTCGACCACGACGCCTCGACGAACGCGCTGATCCGGCGCTACCGGCGGCTGCGCGGGTAGCCGACGGCTGGTAGGCGACAGGCGGGTAGGCGACAGGCTTCAGCCTGTCGTCCGGGCCTCCGCTACCGCCCCGGCAGCCACCGCCGCACGATTGCGATCCGCCGCGCCGGCCGGCCCGTCCTGTCCTCTACCGCGTCGGCGCTCGCAGCGACCGTGGCGATGGTGCGCGCCGCGATGAACCGGAGCGGCTCCGGCTCCCAGCGCCGGCTCGTGTGGCCGACCCACGGCAGGCCGGTGAGCTCTGTGTCGGCCCCGGCGATCAGGTCCGCGAGCGTGCGTCCGGCGAGGCTCGACGCCACGACGCCGTGGCCCGAGTACCCGCCGGCGCGCGCGAGGCCGGTCGCGCGATCGAAGGCGACCGCCATGCACCAGTCGCGCGGTGCGGCGAAGAAGCAGCCCCAGCGATGGCTGACCGGCACCGCTGCCGCCGCCGGGAAGAGCCGGCGGAGCGTCTGCTCGAGCTTGCCGTGGATCGCGGCCTGGGCCTCGTCGGCCTCGCGGATCGGGCCGCCGAGCTTGTACGTGAGGCCGCGGCCGCCGAGTGCGATGCGCCCGTCCGGCGTTCGCTGGGCGTATGCGAACTGGTAGCGCTGGTCGGCGATCGGCGCGCAACTCGCCCAGCCGATCTCGTCCCACACCTCTTGTGGAAGACGGCTCCGTCGCGAGCATGTGCGAGGCGAGCGGGAGGTAGCTTCGGCCTTCGCCCGGGAGCCGGGTCGTGAACGCCTCGGTCGCCCGCACGACGATGCGGGCGGTGATCGTGCCGCTCGTGGTTCGCACGCGCCCCTGCTCGATCGCTGTCGCCGCCGATCGCTCGAAGATGACGACGCCGCGACGCTCGCAGGCGTCGGCGAGGCCACGCACGAGCCGGGCGGGATCGACGCGCGCGCAATGAGGCGTGTACGTGCCGGCGAGGAGGCCGGGAATGCGCACGTCGGCCTCGATCTCCGCTTGGGTGACGAGCCGTAGATCGTCCTCCGTGAACCCGCGTGCCCGCTTCGCCTCGAGCCCGGTACGGAGCCGATCGAGCTGGGGCCGGCTGGTCGCGATCCGGTAGGCGCCCGACTTCACCCAGCCGCATTCGATCGCCTCGCGCTCGACCGCTGCACCGATCCAGTCGATCCCGGCGATCATCGCGCGCTCCGCCCTGATCACGTCGTCCATTCCGGCTCGGCGGCTGTAGACGCGTGCCTCGCCGGCAATGCCGGCCGAGACGAAGCCGCCGTTGCGGCCCGACGCTCCGTAGCCGACGGTCTCGGCCTCGACGACGGCGATGCGCAGGCTCGGGTCGTGGAGCGTCAGCGCGTACGCGGTCCAGAGGCCGGTGTAGCCGGCGCCGACGATCGCGACGTCCGCCTCGTGCTCGCCCGCGAGCGGCGCCCGGGGCGTGAACTGCGCGAGGGCTCCGTCGAGCCAGAGGCTGCGCTGCCGGTAGCGCTGCTGGTCGTCCACGAGGCGCGAGCCTACCCGGCTGCCGGGCAGTGCGGCGCCCGCGCGGCCGTCAGCACCCGAATCGCCGTTCCAGGCGGCCCTGTGGACAAAAAGTCACACTCTCGGCACGAAGGGTGTCTCCCTCCGGGAGACACCCCGGCTCGGATGCGCCAAGGCGTACGCGCTCGCGCCACGACCGCGCTCAGGGCAGGAGCGAGGCAGCCGCAGCGTCGAGAATGACCGTCGTCCGGCCGTCCCGCGAGCGCACGAGGCTCGCCGGCGTCGAGGTCGACGGCGCCTCGGCGAACGCACGCCGGACGGCGTCCGCCTTCTCCTCGCCGACGACCAGGAACACGACGTGCGCGCCGGACTCGAGCGCGGGGATCGTCAGCGTCACCCGCTCGACGAACGGCTCGAGGCCGGGCTCCGCCGCGACGGCCAGGCGCTCGCGCTCGTCCAGGGTGGGCGCGTCCGGGAAACAGCGATGCAGTATGGCCGTCGGCGCCGAGGCCGAGCAGGACGAGGTCGAGCGGCTCGCCGCGGAGCTCGGCGTCGTACGCAGCGGCGGCCTCGTTCGCCGGCAGGTCGGTCGCGATGGCGTGCACGGTCGGGTGGACGATGATCCGGTCGAGCAGCGCGTCGCGCACGAGCCGCTGGTTGGACAGCGGATCGTCCGCGGGAACGCAGCGGTCGTCGCCGAACCAGAGATCGACGCCACCCCAATCCCCGTCGAGGGTGGCCGCGAGCTCGTACGCCTTGCGGGGAGTGGAGCCGCCGGCCAGCACGATCGAGCCGCCCGCCTCGACGGCCTCGGCGAGGAGCGCGGCCACTGCGGCGGTCGCGGCGCCGGCATCGGGGACGACGACGAGCTCCACGTCGCGCGAGCCGCCACGGCCCCCACGCACCACGCCGTCACTCATCGCGCGCCCACCCACGAAACGCGGCGACCAGTCCGGCCTTCGCCTCGTCCGAGAGATCCTCCTCGCGGACGCGGCCGACGACCGCGATCGTGACGCGCATCTGGTCGAGGTAGTTCGTGCAGCCGTCGCACGCGCTCAGGTGGGCGTCGAAGCGCGCCCGATCGGCCTCGCTCAACCCACCCTCGAGATAGCTCGTCACGAGCTCGACGACCTGGATGCACGTCAAGCCCGGCTCGCCACGGCCGCGGCCACGGATGCGCTGCCAGATGCTCGTCATGAACGGTCGCCTTCCAGATACGTCTCGAGGGCCCGCCGAACCTTCGCCCGGGCGCGATGGAGGAGGACTCTCTGATTTGACTCGCTGAGGCCGAGAACGTTACGAACCTCCTCGGAGCTCCAGCCGTCGACGTCGCGCAGGGTGATCACCGCGCGCTGGCTGTCGGGCAGCGCGGCGATCGCGGCCTGCGCCACCTCGATCGGTCTCCTTGCCGACGAGCCGGTTCTCGGGCAGCTCCGACCAGCGCGAGGGTGCCGACGTCCACGCTCCCTCGAACTGGCCGCTGCGCTGGAAGCGGTCGGCGTCGACGGTGGCGCCTTCGTCGGCTTCGGCGTCGCTCGCGAACGAGGAGAACGGGACGCTGCGGCCCTCGCGCTCGCCGCGCGTCTTCGCGCGGTTCGTGAGGATCCGGAAGATCCACGTCTTCAGCGACGAGCGGCCCTCGAAGCGCCCGATCCCCGACAGCACGCCGAGCCAGGTCTCCTGCACGACGTCCTCGGCGACGGCTCGCGTCGAGACGTACATCCGCGCCACCCGGAGCATCGACGGCCCGAGCTCCTCGATCAGCTCGGTGAACGCCTGCTCGTCGCCCGCCTGGAGGGCGGCCACGAGCTCGGCCTGGCCCGCGGGCGGCACGTACGCGACGCCGGGCTCCTGCGACTGGTCGACCTGATCCATCTGAGGCGCCACGCTACTCGGCCGCCGGGCGATCGTCCAACCGCCGTCCAACCGCCGGCCGCGGCGGGCAGATGACGTAGGCTCGCCGCGTGAACCTCGCGATCGTCCAGCGCTCCTACGAGGCGTTCGCCCGTGGCGACATGGCCGCCGTTCTGGCCGATATGGACGACGACATCGAGTGGCAGCAGGCGCAGGGGCTCCCGCACGGCGGCGTCTACCACGGCGTCGCCGACGTGCGCGCCAACATCTTCGACCCGCTCGACCGCGACTGGTGGTCCGAGTTCACCGCCGTCCCGGACGAGTTCCTCGACGCCGGCGACGAGGTCGTCGTTCTCGGGCGCTACCGCGGAACGGCGAAGCAGACGGGGAAGACGCTCGACGTTCCGTTCGTCCACGTCTGGTCGCTCCGGGACGGAAAGGCGTGGCGGTTCAGGCAGTTTCTCGACACCGCCGGCTGGGTCGAAGCGCTCTCCGCCGAGAGCTGAACCAGCCTCCATCGGTTGACATGTCACCAAACCGATGGTTCACTCCCCCGACGCATTCGGTACACGGGCGGCCGGCGACACAACAAAGCCCTGCGGCACGTCGTCAGAGTCCGTGCACACCACCAAGGAGGAACATCGGAATGAAACGACGTGGAGGGATCATGCTGGCGTCTGCGGTCACTGTTGCCGCATCGCTTGCATCCACCGCCGGCGCAGGTTCGAATGCCGTGGCCTCGAGCCAGGCAATCAACTGCAACAGCAAGCTCAAGATCGCCATCGTGGCTCCGTTCACGGGCGGCGCGGGCTTCCTCGGCAACGAGCAGCTCAGCTGGGCGAAGTACGCGGTCAAGACGCTGGCCCCGAAGTACGGCCTCAAGATCACGCTCGTCACGGGTGACACCCCGGTCGAGCAGGGCGCAGCACCGGCACAGACGCTGGCGCAGAAGTTCGTCGCCGACAAGGCTGTCGTTGCCGTGATCGGACCGTCGACGTCTGGCGCAGTCGCCGCATCGAGCAAGACCTACCAGGCCGCCGGTCTGGCGCACATCTCCGAGTCGGCAACCCGCACGTCGCTGACGAAGGGTGCAAACCGCGAGGCCACTCCGTCGTTCTTCCGGGTCGTCCCGGGCGACTACATCCAGGGCCCCACGGATGCGAACTTCATGGTCAAGCAGGGTGCCAAGAAGGTCGTGCTCTTCGACTTCCAGGAGCCGTACTCCCAGGGCCTCGCCGACGCGGCAGAGCTCGTCCTCAAGGCCAAGGGCGTCACGACCTCGCGGCAGTCGGTCAGCAACACGACGACGGACTTCTCGTCCTTCGTGACGAAGGTCCCGAGCTGACGCTGACTTCGTGTTCTTCCCCACGCAGAAGCCGGGCGACGCGCAGAACTTCGCGCAGCAGCTGCTCGAGCAGGGCAAGAAGGCGAAGGTGTTCGGCGGCGACGGCTCGAACGACGCCTCGCAGTTCAAGGTGCCGGGCTCGTACGTGTCGAACTTCGCACCGGACATCAGCGGCATCGCCGCTGACAAGGCGATCATCGCCGGCTGGAAGAAGGACAACCCCAAGTCACAGCTGGGCTCCTTCGGTCCGCCGACGTACCTCGCAACCCAGGTTGCGATGGCCGCGATCAAGAAGGCGTGTGTCGCAGGCAAGGGTCAGATGAAGGAGCGGCGTGACGTCGTCCGCAACGTCAAGAAGGTCGTGATCCCGAACTCGATCCTCGGTGGCACGTTCCGCTTCTCGACGAAGTCGAACGATCCGCTGAACGCCAAGTTCTACATCTTCCAGATCCAGTCGAACGGCTCGTACAAGCTCGTCGGCTAACACGCACGTCGAGTGCTGGGACGGCCCGGCCACACGGTCGGGCCGTCCCTCCGCTCAGCCCCCGGTAGACTCGCGAACCGCGTGGACACCTTTATCCAACTCACGCTGAACGGCTTGACGCTCGGCAGCGTCTACGCCCTCATCGCACTCGGCTACTCCCTCGTCTACGGGATCCTCAAGCTTCTGAACTTCGCCCACGGCGACGTGTTCATGGTGGGCACGTTCATCGGCTTCGGAGCGCTCCAGCTGCTCGGCGGCTCGACCAACCCGATCGTGCCGGTGTGGCTGTTGCTGATCCTGATCACGCTGGCCGCCATGGCGGGCTGCGCCGTGCTCGGCGTCGCGATCGAGCGCTTCGCCTACCGGCCGCTGCGCGACGCGCCTCGGATCGCGCCGCTGATCAGCGCCCTCGGCGTCTCGTTCTTCATCGCCTACTCGATGCAGCTGATGTTCGGCGCCGCGCTCAAGAATTACGACACGTTCTCGATGGACGGCGGCGCGCTCTACTTCAAGGGATTCGACATCGGCAACGTCCGGATCCCGCTGATCCGGATCATCACCATCGTCGCCGCCTTCGTGATGATGATCCTGCTCTGGCTGCTCGTCACGCGGACGCGGCTCGGCAAGGCGATGCGCGCCACCTCCCACGACCGCGAGGCCGCCGCGATGATGGGCATCGACATCGACAAGGTGATCGTCTTCGCCTTCGTCCTCGGCTCCGCGCTTGCCGGCGCCGCCGGGGTGCTGTTCGCGCTCCGCGTTCCGACCTACGCCACGATCGGGTTCCTGATCGGCCTCAAGGGATTCACGGCGGCCGTGATCGGCGGCATCGGCTCGATTCCCGGCGCGCTCGCGGGAGGGCTCGTGCTCGGGTTCGCCGAGTCGTACACCCAGGGGTACGTCTCGACCCGCTGGTCCGACCTGCTCGTCTTCGTGATCCTGATCCTGTTCCTGCTCTTCCGGCCGCAGGGGCTCCTCGGCAAAGCGGACATCAGGAAGGTGTGACATGGGTGGCTACGACGACGAGCTGACCCGGCCGCTCGAGGGAGCGATCGAGGCTACGACGTCGGAAGGCCCGACGAGCCCGGCCGTCGGCCGCGACGAGTGGGTCGCCCGGCACGGCGACAACCGCTCCCAGCGCGGCGGCCCCCTCGGCGCGATCGAGGACCGGCTGCGCCGGGTCCCGTGGTGGGCCTGGCTGACGCTGTTCGTGGCCGCGGCGTGCCTCGTTCCCGTCGTCTCCGACAACGGTTACGTCAGGCGGGTCGCATTCGACATCACCATCTACATGCTGCTCGCGCTCGGGCTCAACGTCGTCGTCGGCTGGGGTGGCTTGCTCGACCTGGGCTTCGTCGCGTTCTACGGGATCGGCGCCTACGCGTATGCGCTCCTGAGCTCCGACCACTACGGCATCCACCTGCCCACGATCGTGGCAATCCCGACCGTCGTCGTGATCGGCGCTGTCGTCGGCTTCCTGGTGGGGCTGCCATCGCGCAGGCTGACCGGTGACTACCTAGCGATCGTGACGCTCTTCTTCCTGCAGCTGTTCCTCACCGTGACGACGAACGGCGACGACCTCTTCGGTCACAACGTCACGGGTGGCGCCAACGGCCTGCTCAACCTCGACCCGTTCAGCTTCTTCGGGCACGCGATCCCCGTCTCGGGCGAGGGGGGCGTCTTCAACGTCGCCTACCTCTATGTCGCGCTCGCGTTCTTCGTCGTCGTCTACGTCCTGCTGCGCTTCGTGAACCTCTCCCGCACGGGTCGCGCGTGGCGCTCGCTCCGCGAGGACCCGCTCGCGGCCGAGGTGATGGGGATGCCCGTCAACTGGCTCAAGCTGTTGAGCTTCGCGTTCGGCGCCTCGATCGCTGCGCTCACGGGTACGTTGGTCGGAGCATTGAACGCGAGCGTCTTCCCACTGTCGTTCTCGTTCCCGCTCCTGATCATCATCTACACGATGGTGATCCTCGGCGGTTCCGGCAGCCAGGGCGGCGTCGTCATCGGCGCGGTGCTGATCGGCATCCTGCTCGAGGTGCTGCGGGACCCGGGCGATTCGCGCGTCCTCTTCTACAGCGTCATCGTCGTCGGGCTCGTGGCTGCCCTGCGCCTCTCGTGGAGGCTCGCGGCGGTGCTCGGCGGCCTGCTCGGGTTCGGGATCATCGTCCACACCATCGTCGGTGCCGTGGATGACTCCTGGACGAGCGGCAGCGGCGGCGCGGGCGGGGGCGTGGCCGACTTCATGGCCAACTGGGTCGTTGTACCGGCGACCCCGGCAGACTGGATTGCGCCCGTCTCGTACGTCTCGCTCGTCGCGCTCGCCCTCCTCCTCACCCTCCTCAAGGGCTGGGTGCGCCTCGCCGTGCTCGTGCCGGTGCTCTACCTCGCCGCGTTCGTGTGGGAGAACGTCATGCTCGCGAAGCCGGAGCCGACGCGGTACATCATCCTCGGCGTCATCCTGATCGCGCTGATGATCGCGCGCCCGTCGGGGCTGCTCGGCGAGAAGCGCGTGGAGATCATCTAGATGGCAGAGAAGCTCCTCGACCTGCAGGGCGTCTCGATGTCGTTCGGCGGCCTGAAGGTGATCGACGGTCTCGACCTCCACGTCGACGAGGGCGAGATCGTCAGCGTGATCGGCCCGAACGGGGCCGGCAAGACGACGCTGTTCAACCTCGTCACGGGCGTGTACGAGCCGACCGGCGGCGACATCGTCTTCGCCGGCTCGAGCATCAAGGGCCTCGAGCCGCACCAGATCACGCGCCGTGGGATCGCCCGCACGTTCCAGACGCTGCGCCTGTTCCTCAACATGACCGTGCGCGAGAACGTGATGGCGGCCGCCTACGGGCACACGAAGGCCGGCGTCTTCCGCTCGATGCTGCGCACGCCCGGCATGCGCCGCGAGGAGCAGGAGATCCGCGAGCTCGCCGAGAAGCGGCTCGCGTTCTTCGGCGAGCGGCTGATGGGCTACCGCTGGGACCAGCCCGCCTACAGCCTCTCCTACGCCAACCGCCGCCGGCTCGAGATCGCCCGCGCGACGGCGACGAACCCGCGGATGCTGCTGCTCGACGAGCCGGCCGCCGGGATGAACCCGAAGGAGACCCAGGAGATCACCGAGCTGATCGCCAAGCTCCGCACCGAGGCCGGCTACACGATCCTCGTGATCGAGCACGACATGCACGTCGTCGAGGGAATCTCCGATCGCGTGATCGCCCTCGACCACGGCGTCAAGATCGCCGAGGGCACCTTCGAGCAGGTCGCAACCTCGCCACAGAGTCGTCGAGGCGTATCTCGGCACGGGCGGGATGGCCCGCAAGTGAGCTCCGCGCCGGCACCCCTCCTCCAGCTCGAGGGCATCAACACCTACTACGGGCAGATCCACATCCTCCAGGACGAGAACATCGTCGTCGGGGAGGGGGAGCTCGTGCTGCCTGCTCGGCGGCAACGCGTCCGGGAAGTCGACGACGCTGAAGACGATCCTCGGCCTCGTCCGCCCGCGCACCGGCACGGTGACGCTGAGCGGCGAGGACGTGACGCAGATGCCCACCGCCCACCGGATCAAGCGCGGGCTCGCGATCGTGCCGGAGAACCGGCGGCTGTTCGGCCCGATGACGGTGCTCGAGAACCTGGAGATGGGGGCCTACCTGCGGCCGAAGGCCGACCTCAAGGAGGAGTTCGACCGCGTCTACAACCTGTTCCCGCTGCTCTACGAGCGCCGTGCGCAGCTCGCCGGCACGCTGTCGGGCGGCGAGCAGCAGATGGTCGCGATGGGCCGCGCGCTGATGTCGCAGCCGAAGCTGCTGCTGATGGACGAGCCGTCGATGGGACTCGCGCCGGTGCTCGTCGAGCGCAGCTTCGAGATCATCAAGCAGGTGAACGACGCCGGCGTGGCGATGCTCGTGGTCGAGCAGAACGCGAACGTGTCGCTGTCGATCGCCGACCGCGGCTACGTCCTCTCGACCGGTCGCATCGTGCTCGAGGGCAAGGCCTCCGACCTGCTCGAGGACGAGGGCCTGCGCAAGGCATACCTCGGCCGCTGATGGGTGTCGTCAGCGCAGCCGGCCAGATTCCGCCTCAGCGCGGCTCCGAGCTCGCGCTCGAGACGCTGCAGCTCGGCGCGGGGGAGACGCGCGAGGTCGGCGATGCCGGCCACGACGTGCTGCTGTTCGCGCATGCGGGCGGTGGCGAGCTCGGCGGGCGCGCTCTGGAGTCCGGCTCGGCGGCGCTCCTGCTCGAGGGCGAGGCGGCCGAGCTCGCCGCCGGCGCGGACGGGATCTCGCTCGTTCGCATCACGCTCGGCGGAGACACCGACCTCCACGCTCCGATGGGCGCGCGCGACCACGTCGTCGCGATCGACGCGGTCGAGCCCGGCAAGGCGACCGGCAGCCGCTCGTTCCAGATCCTCTTCGGCCCTCACAACGGCTCGCGGCGCGCGACGATGTTCGTCGGCTACGTGCCGCCCGGCAAGGCGCCGTGGCACTACCACCTCTACGACGAGATCGTCTGGATCTGGCGCGGCCCGGGGCGCTACCACCTCGGCGACGAGGTCGAGCCGCTCGCGGACGGCTGCGCCTTCCGGATCACGCCGCGCGAGGTGCACATCGTCGAGAACACGCACCCCGAGCGGGAGCTCGCGGTGCTCGGCATCTTCACGCCCGGCGGGGAGCCCGTCGGCCGCGTACCTGACGCCCGACATCGCCGCGACCTACGGGTTCGGGTCGGCGTGAGCGCCGTCAGCGCCAGGGTCGGCGCCGCGATCCGCGGCGAGTTCCCGATCTTCGAGCACAAGACCTATCTCAACTCGTGCTCCCAGGGCGCGCTGTCGCACCGGGTACGCGCGGCCTACGAGGAGTATCTCGCCGGCTGGGACGAGAACGGCGCCGAGTGGGAGTTCTGGGTCGAGCGCTCGGAGGCCGCCCGCACGGGCTTCGCCGAGCTGATCCACGGCGATGCCGACGAGGTGGCGGTGACGACCTCCGTCTCGCAGGGCGTCAACGGCATCGTCTCGGCGCTCCCGTTCGAGCGCGGGCGGCCGCAACCGCATCGTGATCAGCGAGTACGAGTTCCCCACGGTCGGCCAGATCGCCCATGCGCAGGAGCTTCGCGGCGCCGAGGTGGTGCACGTGCGTCCCGACGCCGACGGGTCGATCCCCGCCGAGCGATTCGCCGAGGCGATCGACGAGCGCACCGCCCTCGTCTGCTGCACGACGATCTCGTATCGCACGGGCCACCGTCACGACGTGTCGGCGATCGCCGAGGTCGCCCATGCGAGTGGAGCGCTCGTCCTCGCCGACAGCTACCAGGCGGCGGGAGCGATCGAGGTCGACGTGCGCACGCTCGGTGCCGACTTCGTCACGGGCGGAACGGTCAAGTACCTGCTCGCCTCCGCCGGCCTCGGCTTTCTCTGGGTGCGGCGCGAGGTGCTCGCCGGGCTGACCCCGACCCAGACCGGCTGGTTCGCCGACGAGGACATCTTCCAGATGGACATCTCCGACTACTCGCCCCACGCGACGGCCCGCCGCTTCGACGCGGGAACGCCGCCGGTGCCGAACATCTACGCCGGGGTCGCCGGCCTCGGGCTCGTGCAGGAGACGGGCGTGCCCGCGATCGAGGCGCACGTGGCGGCGCTGAACACGCGGCTGATCGCCGGGCTGAACGAGCTCGGCGCCGATGTCGTCACGCCGGCCGACCCGGCCCGGCGCGGGCCTCTCGTCTGCGTCCGCTCGACCGATGCCCCGGCTCTCGTCGCGTCGCTCGCCGAGGAGAACATCGTCTGCTCGCTGCGCGACACGAACCTCCGCATCGCGGCGCACTACTACAACACCGACGGCGACATCGACGTGCTCCTCGACGCGCTGTCGCGCCGCCGGCAGCTGCTCGCCTGACCGGAGCCGGTCGTGAGGCTGCCGCCCGCGCGCCAGATCGCCTACGGCGACCACCCCGACCAGGTCGGCAACCTGCACCTGCCGGCCGGCGACCCTGCGGTTGACGGGCCATGGCCGGCGGTCGTCCTGATCCACGGCGGCTTCTGGCGCTACGGCTGGGACCGGACGCTGATGACGCCGCTGGCGCGGGATCTCGCCGCGCGCGGGATCGCGGCCTGGAACATCGAGTACCGGCGCGTCGGGCAGGAGGGCGGCGGCTGGCCGGGCACGCTCGAGGACGCCGCCGCTGCGGCCGACGCAGTCGTCGGCCTCGACGGGCATCGACGCGAGCCGCGTCGCCACCGTCGGCCACTCGGCGGGCGGGCACCTCGCGCTCTGGCTCGCCGGGCGGCACCGGCTCCCCGCGGGAGCACCCGGCGCCGAGCCACGGCTGCGGCCGTGCGGCGCCGTCTCGCAGGCGGGCGTCAGCGACCTCGTCGCCGGCGCCCGGGCCGGGCTCGGCGGCGGTGCGTGCCAGGCGCTCCTCGGCGGCGAGCCCGACGATGTGCCGGAGCGCTACGCCGTCGCCTCACCGGCCGCGCTGCTGCCGCTCGGGGTGCCGCAGCTCCTCGTCCACGGCGCGCGCGACGACCTCGTGCCACCCGAGCAGAGCCGGGACTACGCTGCGGCAGCGCGAGCGGCGGGGGATACGGTCGATCTCATCGAGCTTCCCGAGCCGACCACTTCGACGTGATCGAGGCGACCGATCCCGCCTGGTCAGCCGTCGTCAACTGGCTCGCGACTTCCTCAAGGTCAGGCGACTTCGAGGGTCGCGTTGAGACGACAAGCGCCGGCAACGTCATGGGCAGCGCAGGCCGAACGGCTCGCCCTCCTCGATCTCGAACTGATCCCTCGGACAGCCTCCACCTCGACCGACCCACGCCGAAATGTCCCGGTCGTCGTCTTGTAGGTGCGGCGGAGGTCGACGGCTTCGACGACGGTCGTCACGCACGACGAGTCAGTCACGCCCCGCGGCTCTCGCGGAGGCACCTCGCGCGCCTGCTCGCGGTCGACGAATGTCGCCAGCGGCTCTTGCAATTAATCTCAAACGTGGTATATAGCAAGTATGAGATCAAACGACGGAACAGCAAAAGCACGCGCGAAACGCGCACCGGCCGAGTCGTTCGACCGGCTCCGCCGCCGGCTCGCCCACGCCGACGACGGCTGGCTCTTCGCCTCGATCGCCGCGCAGGTGACGGAACGCCGGCTCGCCCTCGGGCTCTCGCAGGTCGAGCTCGCGCGGCTCTGCGCGACATCGCAGAGCGCCATCGCCCGCCTCGAGAACGGCGGCCGGCCCCCGCGCATCGACACGCTGCTCCGTCTCGCCGAGGCACTCGACTGCGACCTCGCCGTGGAGCTGCGCCCACGCGACCCCGGCACCGGCCCTGACAGGAGGACGTGATGGCCGCTCCAACCGACGTTCTGAGCCGCATCGACGAGATCGAGAGCGAGCTGCGTGGGCTCTCCGCCGAGCTGCACGAGCTCCGCACCACTCGTCACCCAGGCGGCCGTCGCACCCGCCGCCGCGCCGGCGGCGCGTCGCGCGTCACGCGCCGCCGGCGCCCGTCCCGCGCCGGTCCCGCCCGCCCGCCGACCCGGCAGCGCGCCTCGAGGCCGCGATCGCCGCTGCGCGCATCCATCTCTCCGAGGGTGAGCGGAGCGCGGCGCTCGACGAGCTCGAGCGGGCGATCGAGTTCTCCCGTACCAACCCGCAGGCTCTGCTGCGACTCGAATCGATCCTCGAGGGAATCGCGCGCTATCAGTCGTCCGTGCGAACGCGGGCCGGGGAGCTTGCCAAGTCGGCGCGCGTCGCGGCGCGCCGAGGCCGGGAGGCACGCGGCCCCGAGCGCAGCGCCTGTGACGCCGCCGGAGGCCCCCCCGGCTCCCCGCGTGCCCGTCGCGCTCCGCCGGTGCCCACCGGCCGCGCCGGCGATCCCGGCCGAAGCCGGCCCGGACCCGCCGCACGGCTGCGCAGCTCGCCGCCGACTGGGATCTGCTCGGCCCGCGCGGCTTCGCGATCATCGGCGGCGCCGTCACGGCCTTCGGCATCATCCTGCTCTTCGTGCTCGCCGCGAACCGCGGCTGGATCACGCCGGCGATGCGTGTCGCCTTCGGCGCCTGCGTCTCGGCCGCGGCCGTCGGCGTTGCGTTCTGGGTGCGGTCGCGCTACGGCCAGCTGCAGATGTCGCTCGGCGCCGCCGGCGCGGGCATCGCGGGCGGTTACGCCACGCTTGCCGCGGCCGCGGCCCGCTACGACCTCGTGCCCGACTGGCTCGCGCTCCCGCTCGCGGGCGGCCTCGCGGCGGTCGCCGTCGTGATCGCGATCGCATGGTCGTCCGAGACGGTCGCCGCGATCGGGCTGCTCGGGCGGCGCTCGCCCCGGCCCTGCAGGCGATCGACACGGGGCTCTCGTGGCCCTCCGTGGCGTTCGCGGTGATCATCCTCGGTGCGACGGTTGCGCTCGCGGTTCCTCGTCGCTGGCACGAGCTGTTGATCGGGATCGCCGTCGTCGTCGGCGCACAGGTTGCCCTGCTCGCTCTCGATGCCGATGCGTCGGCGGGTGCAGGCACCACCGCCGTCGTCGCCTCGTTCGTGCTGGTCGTGCTCGCGGCGGGTGTCTGGCTGCAGCTCGTCTCCGGCAAGACGGATCTCGATCCGCTCGCGAGCTCGTTCGTGCTCGCCGCCGTCGGCCTCGCGCTCCTGCTCGTGCGGCCGCTCTGGGACGTCGACCGCAACCAGGGCCTCGCGCTCGCCGGCGCGGCCGTGGTCTGGGCCGTTGCCTGGATCGCGCTTCGCCGCGTGCAGCCCGCCCTTGCGCTCGTCCTCGGTGTCTCGTCGCTCTCCCTTGCCGCCGTCGCGACCGCCGACCTGCTGTCGGGAACGAGCCTGGCGATCACCTGGGCGGCCGAGGCGCTGCTGCTGTCCTTCGTCGCCCTGCGGGTTCGCGATGCCCGCCTGCAGGCAACCGCCCTCGTCTACTGCGCCATCACCGCGGCGCACGTGCTCCTCGTCGACGCGCCGCCGAAGCTCGATCTTCGAGGAGCCCGTTCCCGGGATGGCCGCGGCCTCGGTCGCCGCGCTGGCGCTCGCGCTTCTCGGGGCCGGCATCCTCGCGCCCGCCGAGGCGGTGGCGCGCACGGAAACCGGGCTCCTCGCGTGGCTCGCTCCCGTCCGCGTCTGGCTCGCGGCGCACCGCGTCGGGCTGCAGGAGGGCCTCGTCCTCGGCGGCGCCGCAGCCGGCACCTACGCGGTTGCGATCCTGCTCACCGCCCACTCGTTCCGCACCGGTCACCTCGCGGCCACGATCGTCGCCGCGACCGTTGGTGCCGCTCGCCGTGGCGATCTCGTCGCGGCGCGGCTCCGTCGAGCTAGTCGCGGCCTCGCTCGCCTGGGTCGGCGGCGTGTTCGCCGTCGCCACGGGCTTCGATGTGCCCGAGTTCGCGGTCGAGGCGATCCACCGCTCGTACGGCGGCTGGGCGCTGATCGCCGCCTCGGCCGGCGTGCTCGCCGCCTGCTTCGCCTTCCAGCTCCTCTTCCGCGGCGTGCCCCACGCCGGCGTCCCGGCCGGCGGCGGCGTGCTCGCGCTCGCCGGATCCGCAGCCGGCATCGCCCTCATCTCGCCCGCCGGCGACGTGCTCGAGTCGACCTGGATCGGCTGGCGGCTGCTGGTGCCGAGCCTTGTCTTCCTCGGCCTCTCGGCGAGCGTGTTCCGCATTCCGCCGTCACCGCGATCTCGCGACGATCATGTGGGCGCTCGGTGCGGTCGCGCTCCTCGGCAGCGAGTGGCTCGTCGTCCGCGACGCGACGTGGCGCGCGGTTGCCTTCGCGGTCACCGCGGCCGTCCTCGGCCTGCTCTCCCGGCCCACTGCGGGAGCAGCGGCTCTGGCTCGCCGGCTGGATCGTCGCGTGGTCGGGACGGCACTCGTCACCATCGTCGTCCTCGCCGGGATCTGGGCCATCGACGGCGCCGAGCCGATGCGCTACGCGATCGCCGGGCTCGCGGCCACGGCCGCCCTCCTCGTCGTCAGCGCGCTCGCGTGGGGAGACGAGGCGCGCCGCGATCTCGTCACCGTCGCCTGGGCGACCGCGATCCTCTCGCTGATCCTCGGCGAGGCGTTCCTCGTCGGCGGCGGGCCGGCAACCGCATTCGTCGTCGCGCTCACCGGGGCGTTCGTCGCCCTGCTGGCGACACCGCTGCACGAGGAGCGGCTGTGGTGGGCGGGCGCGGCCGTCGTCTCGGTGACGAGCCTTGCCGTGCTCTGCCTCGTGACGCCGCCGTCGCACTTCGTGACCGCGTCCGCCGACGCCCGCCGAGGGCCTCTGGGTCGCGCTCGGCTGCGTCATTGCAGGCGTCGCGCTCCGGTTCGCAGCTCCGGCTTACCGGCGCTGGATCGACCCGACCGTCGGCGATCGCGGCGCTCTACGTGCTCTCGCTCGGGATCCTCGATCTCGCCGAGCGCACGTTCGGCGGCTCGATCGAGACCGACTTCGAGCGCGGGCATGTGGCCGTGAGCGTCCTCTGGACGCTGATCGGGCTCGGGCTCCTGATCGCCGGCCTGATCCGCGACTCACGCCTGCTGCGCTACGGCGGGCTGACGCTCTTCGGTCTCAGCCTCGCCAAGATCTTCCTCTACGACCTCAGCGCGCTCAACTCCGTTGCCCGGGCGCTCTCGTTCATCGTCGTCGGCGCCCTCGTCCTCGTCGGCGGCTTCTTCCTCCAGCGGCTCAGCGCCCAGAGGCGGCCGCCGGCGGTCTAGGTCAATCAGCCCGAGCGCCTCGCCGGCGTTGGCGGGATCGCCGGCCGCGAGCACGTCGCGCGCCCACTCGCGCCGCTTCCAGTCCGGGATCGGCGTCTCGTGGTCGTCGTGGGGGACGAAGCGCGACCGCTCGACGAGCTCCATCCGATGGACGTACCGGGAGCAGTTGGGCAGCACGTCGGTCGCCCGGACGCGCACGATCAGCTGCGCCTCGGCGTAGTCCGCCGAGCAGTGGGTCGTGCTCGTCCATCGATGCGATCCCGTTCACCCGCAGGCGCTTCGGGCTCGTGAAGTCGATGAAGAGGATCCCGACCTGCGGGTTGCGGAGCAGGTTCCCAAGGGACAGGTAGGTGCCGTTGCCGTCGTAGCTCGGGAAGGCGAGCGTGTGCTCGTCGACCACCCGCACGAATCCCGGCTCGCCGCCCTTGTAGGAGCACTGCGGCATCCCGTGCTCGTCGGCGGTCGCGAGGAAGAACATGTCGCGGGCCTCGATGAACGCGCGGTCGTCGTCGTCGAAGCGGTCGTGGCGGATCCGCTCCTCGATCCGGTCGGCCAGGCGGCGGGTGTCGAAGCGGTCCTGCAGCTGCCGGTTCCCGTCGTGGTAGAGGTCGGCCATTCAGAGATGATGCGCTCGATGGCTCCCCGCGTCCACCTCACGAACGGCGTCCTCGCCGAGGTCGAGCGGGAGCTCGAGCCCGACTTCGAGCTGGTCGCGTCCCCTGTCGGCGCCGACGGGATCGTCGCGGTGCTCAACGTCACGGATCGACGACGCCTACCTCGAGGCGGCCGGTCCGCAGCTCCGGATCGTCGCCAACTACGCCGTCGGCGTGAACAACATCGACCTCGACGCAGCGCGCCGGCGCGGGATCGTGATCTCGAACACGCCTGACGTGCTGACCGGCGCCACCGCCGAGGTCGCGCTGACCCTGATGCTGTCGCTGCTGCGGAGGGTGACCGAGGGCGACCGCCTCATCCGCCGGCGCGAGCCGTGGGAGTTCTCGCTCGAGTTCATGCTCGGCGAGAGCCTCGCAGGAAAGACGGTGCTGATCGTCGGCGCCGGGCGGATCGGCCGCGAGACCGCGCGGCTAGCCGAGGCGTTCGGTGCGACCTCCGTCCTCGCCGGCCGCGACGCCGACCTCGACGCGCTCCTGGCGCAGGCCGACGTCGTCTCGATCCACGCTCCGCTGACGGCGGAGACGCGCCACCTGATCGATGCCCGCCGCCTCGCGCTGATGCGGCCGACCGCCGTGCTGATCAACACCGCCCGCGGCCCGGTCGTCGACGAGGCAGCGCTGGCCGCGGCGCTTCGCGACGGGACGATCGCCGGCGCCGGGCTCGACGTCTACGAGCACGAGCCGGAGGTGACCGAGGCGCTGCTCGCGCTCGAGAACGTCGTCCTCGCCCCGCATCTCGGCAGCGCCACGCGCGAGACCCGGGTCGCGATGGGGATGCTCTGTGTCAGCGCGCTCCGCGCCGTGCTGCTCGAGGGCCGCACCCCGGCCAACGTCGTGGCGTGATTTTGCGGCGATCATCGCAAATCACCCCTCCCGTTCTCGTTAGGCTGCCGCCGTGCACGACTATGACGTTCTCACGCGTCGGCTCGCCGACCTCGTGGTCGGCTTCGGTGCCAACGTGCAGCCGGGCCAGCTCGTCGGCGTTACGAGCTACCTCGGCAAGGAGGCGCTGACCCGCGAGATCGCGCGGGCCGCGTACGAGCGTGGTGCCTCGTTCGTGGACGTCCTCTACTTCGACCAGTTGCTCAAGCGCGAGCGCCTGCTCGGCGGCGACCCGGAGACCTTCTCGTACATCCCGCCCTGGATGGTCGACCGGCTCCGGTACCTCTCGAACGAGCGGGCGGCGCGGATCTCACTTTCAGGGCCACAGGCGCCCCACGCGCTCGATGACGTTCCCGCCGACCGCTCCGGCGCCGACCTCCTGCCCTTCCTGCCCGAGGTCGGCCACATCGTGAACCTGCACACGACGAACTGGAGCGCCGTGCCGGCGCCGACGCAGGGTTGGGCCGAGCTCGTCTACCCGGATGACGAGCCGGCAGAGGCGTTCGACCGCCTCTGGGGAGCGATCTCGCGCGTTTGCCGTCTCGACGAGCCCGATCCCGTGGCAGCGTGGGAGACCCGCATGGGTGAGCTCAATCGCGGCGCCGCGACGCTGTCCGAGCGAAGGTTCGACGCGATCCACCTCCACGGGCCGGGGACGGACCTCACGCTCGGGCTCTTCCAGTCGTCCGTCTGGGAAGCCGCGGAGTTCGTGACGGTCGACGGGATCGTGCACTTCCCGAACCTGCCCACCGAGGAGGTCTTCACGACACCCGATCCGCTCCGGGTGGACGGGCACGTGAGCGCCACGATGCCGCTCGAGCTCTACGGCACGATCATCCGCGGGCTGCGGGTCGAGTTCGCGGGCGGACGGGTAACGGGGATCGACGCCGACGAGAACGCCGAGACCCTGCGGACGGCCGTCGCGAAGGACGAGGGAGCCGGTCGGCTCGGCGAGCTCGCGCTCGTCGACGGGAGCGGGCGGATCGGGCCGCTGCAGACGGTCTTCTTCGACACGCTCCTCGACGAGAACGCTGCGAGCCACATCGCGCTCGGCAACGGCTTCTCCTACCAGGTGGCCGACGAGGCCGAGCGGCAACGCGTGAACCAGAGCCAGATCCACATCGACTTCATGATCGGCAGCCCGGAGCTCGACGTCGACGGCGTCACGGCGGCCGGCGAGCGCGTGCCCGTGCTCCGGCAGGGCGCCTGGCAGATTTAGCAGGCTGACGATGGCGAGCTACGGCTCTCAGGCGATGTGGGGCGACCTGCAGCGGGTGCTGGTGCGGCCGCCGCTGCCGGTCGACGCGAACCACGTCGAGCGCTACGGCTGGCGCGGCGTCCCCGACGCGGCTGCCGCCGCCGCCGAGCACGACGAGCTGCGCGCGCTGCTCGCGGCCGCGGGCGCCGAGGTGATCGTCTCGGAGCACGATCCCGGCAACCCCGATGCGATCTACGTCTACGACCCTGTGCTCGTCGGAGATGGCGGCGCCGCACTGCTGCGGCCCGGCAAGGAGGGGCGGCTCGGCGAGCCCGACGGGATCGGCGCGAGCCTCGAGGCGGCGGGCGTCCCCGTCGCTTCGCGGATGACGGCGCCGGCCACGGTCGAGGGCGGCGACACCGTCTGGCTCGACCACGACACGCTGCTCGTCGGCCACGGCTACCGCACCGGCACGGCCGGGATCGCCGCTCTCCGCGAGGCGTTCCCCGATGCCGAGGTGATCGCGTTCGACCTGCCGCACTGGGTCGGCGCCGCCGAGGTGATGCACCTGATGTCGCTGATCTCGCCGCTCGACGGCGATCTCGCGGTCGTCTATCCGCGCATCGCGCCGGTGCGGCTGATGGAGCTGCTCGCCGAGCGGGGAATCGAGACCGTCGAGGTGCCCGACGAGGAGTTCGAGACGATGGGCTCGAACGTGCTCGCCCTCGGCCCGCGGCGGGCGCTCGCGCTCGAGGGCAACGACGAGACGCGCCGCCGGATGGAGCGCGCCGGCGTCGAGGTCGTCACCTACAAGGGCGACCACATCTCGCGGCTCGGCGACGGCGGCCCGACGTGCCTGACGCGGCCGCTGCTCCGCGCCGTCCTGACCGCCGCTACTCCTCGTCCAGGGTCAGCTGCCGGTGCTCCGACAGCCCGGAGACGCCGACGCCGACCAGCCTCAGCGCGCCCGGCCGGTCGCGCAGGCCGCGGTCGAGCAGGCGGCAGGCGAGCTCCGCGATCCGCTCGGCCTCGTCGATCGGCGCGGCGAGCGTCGTCGAGCGGCTCCTGATCGAGAAGTCGGAGTAGCGGAGCTTGGTCGTCACGGTTCGCGCCGAGAGGTGCCGCTTGACGAGCCCGGACGCGACGTCGGCGGCCATGCGCTCGATCTCCGCGTAGAGAAGCCGCCGGTCCGAGATGTCGCGCTCGAACGTCTCCTCGACCGAGAGCGAGACGCGCTCGGTCTCGAGCTCGAGGTCGCGCGGGTCGATCCCGCAGGCCCGGTCGCGCAGCAACGGGCCGATCGTGCCGGGCAGGACGACGCGCAGCTCGGCATCGGCGAGCGCGGCGAGGTCGCCGACCGTCTTCACCCCGGCGGTCGCGAGCCGCTGCTCCGCCTTGGGGCCGACGCCCGGCAGCGTGCGAACGGGAAACGGCGCCAGGAAGCGCGCCTCCTTCCCGGGCGGGACGACCGTGATCCCGCCCGGCTTGCGGCGGTCGGAGGCGACCTTGCAGACGACCTTCGAGGTCGAGACGCCGAGCGAGCACGAGAGCGAGGTCGCGGCCCGCACCGACGTCTGCACCGCCTCGGCAACCGCGCGAGCGCCCGTGAACGTGGGGACGACCGTGCCCAGGTCGAGGTAGCCCTCGTCGATCCCGACCTGCTCGACCCGGGGCACGACCTCGCGGATCGCGCTCCACACCGCCTCGGAGTACTGCCGGTAGAGCGTGTGACGGGGCCGGACGAAGACGACGTCGGGGCAGCGCCGGAGCGCCTCCGCCGAGCTCATCGCGGAGCGAATCCCGAAGCGCCGCGCGACGTAGTTCGCCGTCGCGACGACGCCGCGGCCCTGCGGATTGCCGCCGACGACGAGCGGCCGGGTGCGCAGCGTCGGGTCTTCGAGCTCCTCGACGGCGGCGAAGAATGCGTCGAGGTCGAGATGGGCGAATATCGGCACGCCGGGAACGGTACGGTGCCGCCGTGGTCACCGCACCGCCACCGCCTCCGGCGATCGAGCAGCCGGCGCCGTACCAGCTCTCCTACGGCGTCGTCGCGGGCACGGCGGCGCCCGGAACCCGTCGTGTGATCGTGCGGGTCGGCTCGCGGACGCTGGCCGACAAGCCGCTCGGCCACCGGCACTTCCAGCTCCGCGTCGCGTTGCCGCCGAGCGAGTCGACCGTCGAGGTGATCACCGTCAACCGCAACGGCCGCCGGAGCCGCGCCGCCGTCCCGCACGTGCTCGGCGCCTCGCGCGCTGCGTCGCCGGTTGTGCGCGCGCCGCGCAACGACGTTCTGCTGCAACGGACGGTGCAGCAGCTCGCGCAGCGCTTCGGGGGCACGAGCGGGATCTACGTCCAGGACCTGACCACGGGAGCCGGCGCGGCCTGGAACGCGCGCGCGACGTTCCCGGCCGCATCGACCCTGAAGCTGGCGATCGCCGTCACCGCACTCGCCCGCACCGAGGGGACGCCCGCGCTCGGTTCGACGCCTCGACCGGTTGCTGCGCCAGATGCTGACGTACTCCGACAACGCGGCCGCGAACGGCACCGAGACCTACTTCGGCGGCTCCACCTCCGGCGGCTCGGCGCTCGTCAACTCGCTGATGCGCTCGGTCGGGCTCGTCGACACGGAGATGTACGGCGGCTACGAGCTCGATGCCCTCGGACAGCCGCAGCGCTTTCTCGCGGGATCGGGAGCTATTCCGCTCCGCGTCGACAGCCAGCCGTCCTGGGGGATCGGGAAGAAGTCGTCCGCCTACGACCTGGCGAGCCTGATGCGCGACGTCTGGCTCGCGAGCGGCGGCCGCGGCCCGCTCCGCGCCGCGCAGTCGGGCTTCACGCCGGCCGACGCGCGCTACCTGCTGTATCTCCTCGCCCACGTCCGCGACCCCGGCAAGATCGACCGCGAGGTGGGGAAGCTCGCGGGTGTCCGCGTGCTCCACAAGGCGGGCTGGATCAACGTCGCGCGGCACGACAACGGCATCGTCCTCTGGCAGGGCGGCGCGCTCGTCGTCACGGTGATGACGTATCGGCCCGGGCGGCGCCGGGATCGCGTCCGATGTGCTCGCGGGCAAGGTCGCCTCGGCCGCTCTGCGCCGCTTCCGCGGCTGATCCAGTCGCGTCCAGAGCACACAGTGGGCGCCCGCATGCGGGCGCCCACCATGTTCGCAGTCACGCCCTCGGAGTGCGCGACCGCAGTCGGTGTCCGGTCCCGGGAGGCGATATTCGGGATAACCGGGCTCCAGAAATTGAGACTCTGGGCCGCTGCCGGGGTTTGTACGCGTTCCGTAAGGGTTCGCGGCCGACCTGATCGCGGCCACGGAATCGCTCGCCACGTCGGCCCTCGCCACCCACGGGAATACCGGTACAGTTTTTGTAGTTAGTACGTATATGACCAACATCACTGCAGGATCCGAGGAGCGTGAACCGACCGTGAGCAAGCTCTTGCTCGTCCCACTCGACGACATCGTCGTCTTCCCCAACATGAATGTGACCCTGACGATCGACGTCGGTGACGAAGAGCGCGTGCTGCTCGTGCCCAAGCACGAGGGCGAGTACGCGAAGGTCGGCACCGTCGCCGAGGTCACCGACACCGTCCGCCTGCCCGGCGGCGGCGTCGCCGTCGCGTTGAACGGCCTCCACCGGGCAGTTGCCGGCGCGGCCGAGTCCGACGCCCGCGGCCGCCTCTTCGTCGAGGCCGACGAGCGCCCCGATGAGCAGCCGACCGGCGAGGCCATCCGCGCGCTCGAAGCCGAATATCGCGCCGTTGTCGAGGAGATCCTCGAGCTGCGCGGCGACGACGGCCGCATCGCCGCCTTCGTCCGTTCCATCTCCGACGCCGGAGCGCTGGCCGACACGTCCGGCTACTCGCCCGACCTGACCTTCGAGCAGAAGGTGCAGGTGCTCGAGGCCGTCGACGTCGCGGAGCGGCTCGAGCTCTCGCTCGCGTTCCAGCGCGAGCGTCTGGCCCTGATGCAGATCCGGCGCCGCATCCGCGAGGACGTGAACGCCGGCATGGAGAAGCAGCAGCGCGAGTACGTCCTGCGCAAGCAGCTCGACTCGATCCGGAAGGAGCTCGGCGAGGACGAGATGTCCGTCGTCGAGGAGTTCCGCGCCAAGATCGCCGAGTCGGCGATGCCCGACCACGTGCGCGAGCAGGCGGAGCGCGAGCTCGCCCGCTTCGAGCGCATGGGCGACAGCTCGCCCGAGGCGCAGACGATCCGCACCTACATGGACTGGCTGCTCGCCGTGCCGTGGGGCGTGCTCTCCGAGGAGCGGCTCGACCCGAAGGCCAGCCGCGAGGTGCTCGACGCCGACCACGCGGGGCTCGAGGACGTCAAGGACCGCATCGTCGAGTACATCGCCGTGCGCAAGCTCCGCGAGGAGCGAGGCATCGAGGCCGACAAGAAGTCGGGCGCGATCCTCACCCTGATCGGGCCTCCCGGCACCGGCAAGACGTCGATCGGCGAGTCGATCGCCCGCTCGCTGAACCGCGAGTTCGTCCGCATGTCGCTCGGCGGCATCCGCGACGAGGCCGAGATCCGCGGCCACCGGCGCACGTACATCGGCGCGCTGCCCGGCCGCTCGGTCCGGGCCCTGCGCGACGCGAAGACGATGAACCCGGTGATCCTGCTCGACGAGGTCGACAAGGTCGGCGCCGACTGGCGCGGCGACCCGTCTGCCGCGCTGCTCGAGGTGCTCGATCCGGCGCAGAACTCCACGTTCCGCGACCACTACCTCGACGTCGAGCTCGACCTCTCCGACGTGATCTTCATCGCGACGGCGAACCAGGCGGACACGATCCCCGGGCCGCTGCTCGACCGCATGGAAGTGATCCGGTTCGACGGCTACACGACCGACGAGAAGGTCTCGATCGCCAACGGCTACCTCTGGCCCCGCCAGCGCGAGCGCAACGGCTTGCGCGAGGACGAGGTCACGGTGAGCGACGAGGTGCTCGAGGCGGTCATCTCCGAGTACACCCGCGAGGCGGGCGTGCGCCAGCTCGAGCGTGAGCTCGGCAAGGTGCTGCGCAAGACCGCCACGAACATCGCCTCCGAGACGGTCGAGGCGCCTGTCGCCGTCGACATCGACGTCGTCCGCGACGCACTCGGCCGGCAGCGGTTCTTCCGCGAGGCAGCGGAGCGCACGGCGGTGCCGGGCGTTGCGACAGGCCTCGCAGTCACCGGCGTCGGCGGCGACGTGCTGTTCGTCGAGGCGACGAGCATCCCGGGCGGCGAGAAGCTCGTGCTCACCGGCCAGCTCGGTGACGTGATGAAGGAGTCGGCCCAGATCGCCCTCTCGGCGGTGCGCGCGAAGGCGAGCGACTACGGGCTCGACGACGACATCTTCGAGAACCGCTCGTTCCACCTGCACGTGCCCGCAGGGGCGATCCCGAAGGACGGCCCGAGCGCCGGCATCACGATGGCGACGGCGCTTGCGTCGTTGCTCACCGGCCGGCCCGTCAGGCACACCGTCGGGATGACCGGCGAGGTGACCCTGCAGGGTCGCGTGCTTCCGATCGGCGGTCTCAAGCAGAAGGTGCTCGCCGCCCACGCGGCCGGGCTCACCGATGTCGTGATCCCCGAGCGCAACCGCGCGGACATCGACGATGTCCCGCAGCACGTCCGTGACGAGATGACATTCCATCCGGTGATGGCGCTGTCCGAGGTGCTCGATCTCGCCCTCGAGCCGGCCGCGCAGTCGCTCGATGTCACGGTGTAACCACTGCCGGCCCGTCCCCGAGGAGGTCCGCCAGGCGGCGGGCCTCCTCGAGGGCCGGTGGACGGTCTCGATTCTCTGGGCCTCCTACGAAGGGGCTTCCCGCTTCAACGAGTTCAAGCAGGCGGTGGGCGAGATCCCGCCGCGGACGCTGGCGCAGCGGCTCGTCGACCTCGAGGAGGCAGGCGTGCTCGAGCGCCGCGTCGTCGATGCGCGCCCGCCGCGCGTGGAGTACACGCTCACGCCCGCGGGCCGGCGGCTGCAGGCGGTCGTCGACGCGCTCGTACGCAGGTACGCGGGGCACGATCAGGCGTCAGCCTGATCGTGCCCCGCGAGAGCCCGGTGTCCGGCTTCAGCCGGACGCCTGGGCCAAGCCTCTAGATCGCGAGCGAGACGTCGGCGGTCTCGGCCGGCACGTAGGCCGGGCGGTAGCCGAGCAGGCGGCCGGTCGGGGCGCCCGCGATGAGCCCGAGCTTCTGGATCCAGGCGGGCGGGAACGGCAGCCGGACGTCGTCGAAGTGGTGGTTCGCGATCACGGCGAGCCGGAGCGGGTTCGGCAGGCCCTTCTTGTTCGTCTTGCCGTCGTTGGCGAGGCCGAACATCGTCTCGATCAGCTTCTCGAACTGGAGCGCCGGGCTGATCGTGCAGCGGAACCGGGCCGCCGTCTCGGACGCGTTCCAGAACTTGTGCGCCGTGCCGGGCTCGACCGTGACCGACTCGCCGGCGGTCGCGGTGATCGTCTCGCCGCCGACCTTGAACGTGAGCTCGCCCTCGACCACCTCGAAGACCTCGGTCTGGTACGGGTGCAGGTGGGCGGAGGCGACGAAGCCGTTCGGCTCGACGAGGACGTCGATCACGACGCGCTCTCCGTCCGTGTCGGCGGCGGTCTCGACGAAGCGAATGCTCTCGCCGGTGATGCTGTTGTAGATCACGTCTCCGGTGCGAATCATCACTGTCTCCTTGTCGGGAAGTCTCGGTGCTGGACAAGGAGCAGCATGGATCGGCGCGCCGCGTCTGCCATCGGCCCGCGGTGCGATTCGCGTTGCCCTGGGAGAGGATCTTGCGGTCGCCGCAAGGATGAGGAACGGGCAGCGCCTCTCGTCACAAGGGATGAGGCGGCGAACCGCACCTGGCCCCGCCCCGAAGGGCGGGCCGCAGGTTCGGCAGATCGGCTGTCGGCTGTACTCGTCTTCGGCGAGCAGCTTGTAGATGCCCTTGCGTGCCGTTCGCAGCACGTCCTGGGCGCCCTTGATCTGCGCCTGCGTGCCGGCCTGGGCGACCTGCCGCGTGGCGGCGAGCACCTGGTGCACGAGGTTGCGCAGCTCGACGAGGTCGTTGTCGGCCTCCTCGACGGCCTCCTCCCAGGGGGCGGGAGTGGTGTCGGCCGTCTGTGCCTCCTTGCCCGCGTCGGTCAGCGCGAACACGCGCCGGCCGGACTCGGAGGCGGCGGGCTCGATGAGCCCCTCGTCCTCGAGCTGCTGCAGGGTCGGGTAGACGGAGCCGGGGCTCGGCGTCCAGTTGCCGCCGCTGCGCTCCGAGATCACCTGGATGATCTGGTAGCCGTGCATCGGCTCCTCGGCGAGGAGGGTCAGGATCGCCGCGCGGATGTCGCCGCGGCCGGCGCGCCTGCCGGGGCCGAGTGGGCCGCCGAAGCCCATGCCTCTGACGACGCGGCCGTGCATGCCGTGCCGCGACCTGCGGTGGCCGCGGCGTCCGGGCCGCTCGCCGGTCATGAACCAGACCTCGAGCCGAGCGTCTTTCCGGTGGCGACGGCAGTGGCCGCCGCTCTGGGGGACTGAAAATGCAGTCATGTGGTTCCTTTCTTCGTGGTCCGACACTTCTGTTAGTGTCTGTGTCACGATATATCGTAACGCATCGCTCGTCAAGTCCGACAATCGTCCTGCGGGATGACGCCGAGCCGGTGGGACGGTGGCTACCGTTGCCTCGTGGAAGAACGCATCAGCGACTTCGTGCGCACGTGGTGGGTCGAGAGCCTCGCCGTCATCCTCGCCGTCGGCGGGCGTCGATCGAGGGGCTCGCCATCGCGGCGCCGGACGGAGTCAGCCGAGGGCCAGGGTGGCTCCTGCCCTTCGTCGTCGCCTGATGGCGATACCGCTCCTCTTCGTGAAGAGGTTCCCGTTCGCCGCGCCGGTCGCGACCGTCCTCGTGGGCGTGGTGATCGCGATCGCCTCCAACGGGCGCGCGATCACCGACGGATTCGTCGCGATCTTCCTGCTCTTCCTCGTCGCATGGCTGTTCGGCCAGCTCGACCGGCGCTCGTCGCTGACGGGGATCGGCCTGCTCTTCGCAGCAGTGGTGGTCGTCGACTCCCAGGCCGACGAGATGACGTCGGCAGCGTTCGTCTTCCCGTGGGTCTTCCTGAGCCTGTTCTGGGGCGCGAGCGTGTTCGTCACGGCCCGCGAGGGTCATGCGCGGGAGGCGGAGGACCGGGCCGAGCAGCTCGCGACCGAGCAGGAGGCTGCGGCGGAGCGCGCGGTGGCCGAGGAGCGCCAGCGCATCGCACGCGAGCTCCACGACGTGATCGCGCACTCGGTCTCGGTGATGACCGTGCAGGCGGGCGCGGTGCGGCGGCTGCTGCTCCCCGAGCAGGAGCGCGAGCGGCAGGCCCTCGAGGTCGTCGAGTCGACGGGGCGGGAGGCGCTGACCGAGATGCGCCGGCTCGTCGGGCTGCTCCGCGAGCAGGGGACGATGCCCGAGTTCGCGCCGCAGCCGTCGCTGCGGACGCTCGACATCCTGATCGGGACGGTGCGCGAGGCCGGCCTCGAGGTCGAGCTCGACGTGCAGGGCGAGGAGCGCGAGCTCCCGCCGGGCGTCGACCTTTCCGCCTATCGGCTCGTCCAGGAGGCCCTGACGAACACGCTCAAGTACGCCGGCCCGGCGCAGGCGTGGGTCACGTTGCGGTGGCGCGACGACGAGCTCGAGCTCGAGGTGGCGAACAACGGCAGCTCGGAGGCAGCGTCGAACGGGACGGGGCACGGCCTCGCGGGGATGCGGGAACGCGTCGCGCTGTGCGGGGGTACGCTCGAGACCGGGCCCCGTGACGGCGGCGGCTTCGTCGTTCGTTGTCATCTACCGCTGGAGTCGCCCGTATGAGCGTCAAGGTCCTGATCGTCGACGACCAGTCCCTCGTCCGGGCCGGGTTCCGGATGATCCTCGATGCCGAGCCCGACATCGAGGTCGTCGGCGAGGCTGCCGACGGGCTCGAAGCCGTCCTCGCGGCGCGCCAGACGGAGCCGGACGTGATCCTGATGGACGTCCGGATGCCGAACGTCGACGGCCTCGAGGCCACGCGCCGGCTGCTCGACGGGCGCGACGAGGGGCCACGGATCCTGATCCTGACCACGTTCGACCTCGACGAGTACGTCTACGAGGCGCTCCGCGCCGGGGCCAGCGGCTTCATGCTCAAGGACACGCCGCCCGAGGAGCTCGTCGAGGCGATCATGATCGTCGCGCGCGGCGATGCGCTGCTCGCGCCGTCGATCACCCGGCGCGTGATCGAGGAGTTCGTGCGGCGCCCGCCGGCGTCGGCGCGCAAGGCGCCGCCGGAGCTCGAGGAGCTCACCGCGCGGGAGCGCGAGATGCTGCGGTTCATCGCCAGGGGCCTCTCGAACGCCGAGATCGCGAAGGCCGCGTTCGTCAGCGAGACGACGGTGAAGACGCACGTCGCGCACATCCTGATGAAGCTGCGACTGCGCGACCGCGTGCAGGCTGTGGTCTACGCCTACGAGAACGGGGTCGTGCAGCCCGGCGACGACTGAAGGCGCCGCCGCCGCGGCTCGCTGCCGCCCCGCTTCGAGAGGTCTCCCGACTGATACGCACATTCCTCTATACCTCGATCGGGTACTTGCCGATAGGGGTGGAGTGGAAGCATCGACCGTTACCTCCGCTCGCATGATGGGCGCGCTCCTCGTGGAGAAGAAGATCATCACGAGCGAGCAGCTCGAACAGGCCCTGCTCCTGCAACAGGAGAGCGGCGGGCTGATCGGGGAGATCCTCGTGGAGGAGTTTGGCGTCTCACGCGTAGAGATCGCGGGGGTGTTGGCGGAGCAGTGGACGGATCTCGACAAGGCGGAACGGGCGGAGACGGCTGCAAGGGCAGAACGGATGCCGCCCGCGCCGGTGGAGCCCCAGGCACCGACAGAGCCTCGGCTCAGGCGGCCTCTTGGCCAGATCCTCGTCGAGTACGGATTCGTCACGGAGCAGCAGGTCGAAGCGGCAGTTGCCGCACAGTCCTCGTCCCCGGCTCGGCTCGGCGAGATTCTGATCGAACAGGGTGCCCTCACCCGGATGGACCTGGCTAGTGCGCTCGCAGAGCAGTGGTCCCCGCCACCGACGGCGTCGAGCCCGTTGCCGGTCGGCGACTTCCGATCACGAGACGTCGCACGGCAGGTCGCCGATTCCCGTGGCACCTGTTCAGGTCTGGTCGGAGGACGACCGTGTCGCTCATCGCCGAGCTCGAGCAACGGCTGCGTGTGATCGAACGCTCAGCCGGTGGAATGCCGTGGCAGGAGGATCTCCGCCTCGTCACCTTCGATCTTCGCGCCGCGATCGGTAACGTCGAGAGACGGCTCGAGGCTGCCGAAATAGGCGTCGCGAGCAAGGAGCTCGTCGAGGCCCTCGAGGCGGTCAGCGCCAGGATCGAGACGCTCGAAAGCGCGTCGACCACGGCCGAGCTGGCAGCCGTTCGCCAGGAGCTCGAGGAGCAGAAGACGCGACCTGCCACGGTGGCCGGTCTCGACGAGATCCGCGCCGCGATCGGGCGCCTGGAGGAACGGCCCGACCGGGCAGACGAGATATCGCAGCTCGCGCAGGAGATTTCCGTCCTGACGACACGACTCGACCAGCTCACCGACGTAGAGGCGCTCCAGGGGAAGCTCGAGACGATCGCCGGGCAGACGGAAGCTGCCCAGGCCGGATTCGCGGGACTGGAACGGCGGCTCGATGAGCTCGCCGGCCTCGAAAGCCGACTCGACGCGGTTGCGGATCGGGTACCCGATGCGAGCCTGCTCGACGAGCTTGCACTGCGGGTCGACGAGGCCGTGGCGTCGAGCACAGGCGTCGACACCGTTGGCCTGACGGCGCGGATCGATGCGCTCGAGCAGGATGGTCGGGCCGGCAGCACCGCGCTCGAGCGCCTGACCGCGGAGCTGGGTGAGCTCGGAGGGCGCACCCAGGAGCAGCTTGCCGAGCTTGCCTCGCTCGGGCCGGATGCGTCGATGCTCGACGAGTTGCGGACGCGGGTCGATGAGCTTGCGGGCCGGGTGGTTGAACCGGATCTGGCGCCGGTGGAGGAGTTGCGGGCACGGGTTGAGGAGTTGGCGCTGGTGGTGGGGCGGGCTCCGGATGCGTCGTTGCTCGAGGAGTTGCGGGCGCGGGTCGATGAGCTTGCGGGCCGGGTGGTTGAGCCGGATCGGGCGCCGCTCGAGGACTTGCGGGCACCGCTCGACGAGTTGCGGGCGCGGTTGGACGAGCTTGCCGGCCGGGTGGTTGAGCTCGGATCTGGCGCCGGTGGAGGAGTTGCGGGCGCGCGTTGATCAGCTTGCGCGCGGTGGTGGGGCGGGCTCCGGATGCGTCGTTGCTCGAGGAGTTGCGGGCGCGGGTCGACGAGCTTGCGGCCGGTCGTCGAGCCGGATCCGGCGCTGGTCGAGGAGTTGCGGGCGACCACTTGACGAGTTGCGGGCACGGGTCGATGAGCTTGCGGGCCGGGTGGTTGAACCGGATCAGGCGCCGCTCGACGAGTTGCGGGCGCGGGTCGATGAGCTTGCCGGCCGGGTGGTCGAGCCGGACACGGCGCCGCTCGACGCGTTGCGGGAGAGCGTCCAGCAGCTGCAGGAGCTCGCGGCAGCGGCCGCACCTGATGAGTTGGTTGCTGCGCTCGACGCGCGCGTTGCCGAGCTCGAGCAGATTGCTGCGCGGATGCCGGCGGACGACCTTCGTACCGAAGTGCAGCGCCTGGCCGAGAGCACGGTCGTCGAGTGCCAGTCCCTCGTGCAGGTGCTCTCCGCCCGCGTCGATGAGATTGCCACGTCGGTTCCGGCGGAGCAGGAGTTGCTGGAGCTCCGAGCGCGCGTCGACGAGCTCGCGGCCCACCCGACGGACGATCAGACATTGCGAGCGCGAGTCGGCGAGCTGTCGACCAGGCTCGAAGACCTCGGCAGGCTCGAGCCCGCCGTCGCCGACATTCAGGCCTCGCTGGCCGGGCTCGACACCGTCCGCGCGGATGACGCGGCGGCGACGGGCGCGCGGCTCGCAGACCTTGCGGGCGCGGTCGACTCGCTCGCCGGTCTCGAGTCCCGACTTCGGAAGAGCTTCGATCGCAAGCTCGCCGACCATGCCGAGGCGGTTGCGTCGCGACTCGACGGAGCCGAGAGCAGGCTCGACGCATTGGTCTCGCTCGACGAGAGAGTTGCGGCGCTCGCGCTCGAGCTGGAGCAGAGGCCGGACGGTGAGGCCCTTGCAGGTGTCGCCGCCGAGCTTCGGGCGGAGCTCGCCGCTCTGGCAGCCCGACCGGTTGTCGCAGATCCGGCCGATCGGCTCGAGGAGCTGTCCCGGAGGATCGAGGACAGCGCAGAAGGTGGGCGCGAACGGATCGACGGAGTCGCGGAGGAGTTGAACGGTCGCGTCAGCCAGCTCGCAGAAGAGCTCGGCCACCGGCTCGATGGGCTCGGTGAGCGAGCGAACGGGCTCGTCAGTCGCGACGAGGCCGCCACGGCGGCCGCCGAGCATGCCGGTTGGGTGCGGAGCGAGCTCGAGGCACTCCGTGAGTGGGCGGCCGCGCAGGCGACCGCCGCCGCCGTCGCCGAGGCCGATCGAGCACGTGCGTCGAGCCAGCAGGAGCTCAGCCAACGCCTCGACGAGTCCGTTGCTGCGATTCGGGGTGAGCTCGACGCGCACGGCAACACGGTCGCCGGCAACACCAGCGAGACGTCGGCGTTGCAGGCCCGCGTCGAGGAGTTGCACCAGGCGATGTCGGATCGCGCGGCATGGGAGGCCCGCTTCGAGAGCGCGCTCGACGAGCGTCTGGACGCTCTCGCTGCGCGCATCGCCGGCGAGGTCACGGGCGCCCGCGACGACGCCAGGCAAGCTCTGGGTGCAGTGCGCGACGAGACGAGCTCGCTCGGAGCGCGTATCGACGAGCTTCACGGCTTGCGCGCCGCCGACCAGGAGGCCGCGCGCGCCGGCGACGAGCGCCTTGCCGAGCGCATCGAGGTGGTGGCGGAGATCCAGGAAGACAGCTGGGAGGCGACACGCGCCGCTGCCCAGGATCTGTCGGCACGACTCGAGGCTTCGGCCGCGGCACTGCGCGCAGAAGCGGCGGATGCGCGCGCTGCTGCGGGCGAGCTGACAGTGCGGATCGAAGACCTGTACGACCTGCGGACGGACGATCTCGCGGCCGCCGAGCTCGCCGGCGCGGAGCTCGCTGCCAGGCTCGACGACCATGCGGTGCGATCGGCGGCAGAGGCGCTCGAGCTCGAGCGGGTACTCCGCCACGAGGTCGACGGCATCGCGGCTCGGCTCGAGGAGAGAGACGCGAGCGGGATCGAGGCGCGCGAGGAGCTGCGCGGCGAGCTCGAGCGGGTCGCCTCGTCGGTGGGCTGGCGCCTGGAGCGGATCGAGGAGTCACTTGCATCGGATCAGTCGGCGGAGCTGCAGGCGAAGGTGGCGGAGCTCGCGGGCCGGCTCGACGAGCAGGCCGCGCTCGGTCAGGAGCAGGTGCGCGTGACCGAGCGTGCTCTCCGCAAGGGTCTGGCGTCACTCGGCGAGAGGCTCGTCGACACCGAATCGGCGTATGCCGATGCGGGCAACGCGCTGCGCCGGTCGATCGAGCGCCTCGGCGCCGCGGTCGTCGAGGCCGACGCGCGGATGGCCGACCAGGTTCCCGTGTCGGAGGCGGAAGGCTGCGTCGCGTTCGCCCCGACGCCGGACGGCTACCGGCTGGTCGAGATCCCCGGCCCGCCCCCGGAGATCGGGTCCGAGATCGTGCTCGAGGTGTGCGACGGCCCGCTCGTCGTCACCCGCTACGGCCGCTCGCCGCTCCCACTCGACGGCCGCCCCTGCGCGTACCTCGACCGCGGCTGAGCCGCCGGGCAGACGCCGAGGCCGTTGCGGCCTCGAGCGCCGGAAACGCCTGCGGCCCGCCGTAGGGCGGGCCGCAGGGTCGTTCGACCACAGAGCGAGCAGTGCGCTACTTGAGGTTCTTCTGCTTGGCGATCGCGCCGGCGACGAGGTCGCCGGTCATGAACATGTGGTTGTACGCGGAGTGGTACTGCGCCGCAGCCGAGGCGTAGTTGCCGGCCGCGTAGGCGTCGAGCTGACCCTTGAGCTCGAGGACGTGACCGAGCAGGTCGTTGCGGACTGCGAGCTTCGGCAGTCCCGTTGCGCCGGCGAGGAAGTTGCCGAACACGACGGTGTACTGCTTGAGGTTGTTGACCGCCTTGGTCTGGCCGGCCTTGTCCTTCTTCGCCGTCGCCACGGTGTAGTCGACGAAGAACTTGATGTGGTCCCGCCACATGAACTTGCCGTTCAGGAACGTCTGGCCGGCCTTGGCGCCGTAGACCGACGCGATCGCCTTCGAGAGCGCAACCGAGTTCTTGTCGAGCGCCTTCGCTGCTGCCGGGAACGACTTCGAGCCGGTGACGCCCGCATTGGTGGCGTTCATCGCGAGCACGGCGTGCTCGCCGAACAGGTTGTCGAGCGCGACGCGGAGGTCGGCGGCGGTCATCGGCGCGGCCTTCGTCATCGTCATCCCGCTCATGTCGTGGTCGGCGCTGCCGTTGGACGTGGCGGCGAGGGCGCCCGCGACGAGCAGGCCGGACACCGCCACGGCGGCGAGAGCCATCGTGATCGTTCGATTGAGGCGCATGGAAGTGAATCTCCTTCGGTCGGTGATGCGTGTCGAGGAACATTCGATGGTCGGGTCACATCGGTTCGAATCCGGTCGACACACCGGCCCGCCGACCCGTCCGCGATGGCGGGCGAATGCGAAGATGCCCGGGATGGCTTCCCCCGGCGAGCGAGCGACGAGATGAGCGACACCGCCGCCGAGAGGCGGCGGCGCCGGTCGTACGCGCCCGGGGTGTGACGAAGCGGTACCGCTCGACCCTCGCCGTCGTCGGGCTCGACGTCGACATCGGCCACGGCATCACCGGCCTGCTCGGCCCGAACGGTGCGGGGAAGACGACCTTCATCTCACTCGTGCTCGGCCTGCGCACGCGTGACGCAGGCGAGCTGACGGTGCTCGGGCACGATCCCGCCACCGCCGGGATCGACGTCCGGGCGCGCATCGGGTTCGCGCCCGAGCACCACAACCTGCCTCCCGACGTGCACGCGGCGGATCTCGTCCGCCACCTCGGCGAGCTCCACGGCCTGCCCGCGCCGGGCTGCGATCCAGCGCGCGAACGACGCGCTCTGGCAGGTCGGGCTCGGCGAGGAGCGATTCCGGCCGATCGGGACGATGTCGACGGGCCAGCGGCAGCGCGTCAAGCTCGCCGGAGCGATCGTCCACGATCCCGACCTCGTCCTGCTCGACGAGCCCACCGACGGCCTCGATCCGCTCCAGCGCGACGACATGCTGGCGCTGATCCGGCGGGTCGGCACCGAGTTCGGCATGGACATCGTGATCTCGTCGCACCACCTGGAGGAGGCGGAGCAGATCTGCGACGCCGTGGTGATCCTCGGCGACGGCGCGGTCGTGCGGGCAGGGATCCTCAGCGAGCTCAGCCGCAGCGACACGGAGCGGCTCGTCGTCGTCGTCGACGACCGGACGCCCGAGCTCGCCGCGCTGCTCCGCGCCGCCGGCTTCGAGGTCGACGAGGAGGGCGAGGCGCTCAGCATCCTCGTCGATCGACGGGTTGCACGACGCCGTCAGGGATGCCGTCGCCGATCTCGGTGTCGGGATCCGCCGCCTCGCTGCCGAGCGCCAGACGCTCGAGGACGTCTACATGGAGGCGAGCGCGTGAGCGACCAGGGCGCCCGCATCTACGACGTCGGCTACCGGGCGTACGACGGCCCCCGCAGCGCTCCGGTCTGGGCGCTCGTCACGATCTGGCTGCACACGCTCCAGCGCGTCCTCGGGCCTGCACCGGAGCTTCCGGCACAAGGTGCTGCCGGGGATCGCGCTCGTGATCGCGTTCGTGCCGGCGCTGATCTTCGTCGGCATCGCCGCCTTCGTGCCGATCGAGCCCGGCCACGACGAGATCCTTCCGTCCTACGGCGAGTACGCGAGCATCATCACGCTGGCGCTCGCTCTCTTCGCTTCGCTCGTGGCCCCGGAGGCGCTCTGCACCGACCGGCGCACGGGGATGCTCGATCTCTACCTCGCCGGCCCGCTCGACGTCACGCGCTACCTCGCCGCCAAGTGGGCAACGGTCGCGACGCGTGATGCTGGCGATGACGGCCGGCCCGCAGCTGTTCCTCATGGGCGCCTACGGCGTCGAGAACCACGGCCCGTCGGCTGCCGGCACGCCGCTCCTCCTCCTCCGGATCCTGATCGGCCGGGATCGGCGTCGGCGCTGTTCTACACGGCCGTCGCGATGGCTGTCTCGAGCCTGACGACCCGCCGCGCGGTCGCCGCCGTGGCGATCGTGCTGTTGCTGATCGTGCCCTCGATCGTGGTCGGCGTCTCCGTCGACAGCAGCGGCGCCCCTGATGAGCTCGCCCTGCTCGCTCCCGGCGATGTGGCGCCGGAGTTCGCCTGGCGCGTCTTCGGCGATACCCGCGTCGGCTCCGACGTCGATGCCGCCGATCGCTCACGTCTCGACCGGGCTCGTCGTCGCGGGGCTCGTCGGCTGGATCGTGCTCGGCGCTGCCGTGTGCTGGCGTCAGCTACCGCCGCCAGTCGAGCCGCCGATGAGCGAGAGCACCACAGGCGATGCGCTGATCGAGGTCCGCGGCGTCTCGAAGTGGTTCGGGAACGTCGTCGCCGTCTCCGACGTCAGCTTCGACATCGGCCCCGGGATTACGGCGCTGCTCGGCCCGAACGGCGCCGGTAAGTCGACGATGCTCCGGATGCTCTGCGGGCTCGCGAGACCCTCGAAGGGCACGGTGCGGCTGCTCGGCAGCGACCCGCGCTCCAACGTCGCCGTCACGCGGCAGCTCGGGCTCGTGCCGCAGCAGGAAGGGGTGTTCGAGCCGCTCACCGCGCTCGCGTTCGTGCGCCTGTCGGCCGGCCTGTACGGCCTTCCCGACGCCGACGGCGCCGCCCGGGCGGCGCTCGCGACCGTCGAGCTCGACGCGGACGACCAGCGTCGGCTGCCGACCTACTCGAAGGGCATGCGGCAGCGGGTCAAGCTCGCCCAGGCGATCGTCCACGACCCACGGCTGATCGTGCTGGACGAGCCGCTGACGGGGCTCGATCCACGTCAGCGCGCCCACATGATCGACGCTGTTCCACCGGCTCGGCAGCGACGGTCGTTGCGTCATCGTCACGAGCCACGTGCTCGACGAGGTCGAGCGCTTCGGCTCGGACGTGCTCGTGATGGCGAAGGGACGGCTCGCCGCTGCCGGCGACTTCCGCGAGATCCGGACGCTGATGGACGACCGGCCGCGTCGCGTCGTCGTCAGGACGAGCGAGCCGAGGCTGCTCGCCGCCGACCTGTTGCACGCCGGCGTCGTCGTCGGGGTCCGCGTCGAGGGCGACGATGCGCTGCTCCTCGACACGGAGGACGCACGTGGGCTCGGTCGCGCGATCGCGCCGCTCGCGCGTGCGCGCGGCGCGAGTGTGCTCGAGGTGCGGGCGGTCGACGAGGATCTCGAGGACGTCTTCCGCTACCTGGTGGAGCGATGAGCAGCACCCCCGCCACCGACCCGGTCGTGAACGGCCTCCGGGAGCTCGAGCTTCCTCATCCTCTATCGCCTCTTGCTGCGGCTCCAGGTAACGCCGCTCCGGATCGTCGGGATCCTCGCTCTCGCATCGCTCGCCGTGCTGCTCGGCGCGCTCGCCCGCAGCGACGACGATCCGCTCCGCGCAACCACGGAGATCGCGCTCGGCTACGGGCTCGGCATCGTCGTCCCGCTCGCGACCGCGTGGCTCGCCACGTCGAGCGTCGGCGACCTCGTCGAGGACCGGCTGCTCGTCTACCTCTGGCTGAAGCCGGTGCCGCGCTGGCAGCTTCCGGCGGCCGCGGCTCTGGCGACGGTCACGATCGTCGTGCCGCTGGTCGCCCTGCCGCTCGTCGTGGCCGCGATCGTCGCCGGCGCCTCGCAGCTGATCGGCGCGCTGCTGCTCGCCTGCGTGCTCGCCACCTTCGCCTATGCGGGCGTCTTCGTCGCAGTCGGGCTGTGGCTCCGTCGCGCGCTCTGGTGGTGCCTGCTCTACATCCTCGTCTGGGAGAACGGCCTCGCACGGGCCGTCCACGGCGCGGCGCGGCTCTCGATCGCGAGCTACGCCCAGTCGCTCGTCGCGCACGCGGCCGACGTGAGCATCTCCTACGCCGATCGGCCCACCGGCGTCTCGGTCGTGGCCCCGATCGTTGTCGGCGCAGCAGGTCTGACACTCGCCGTGATCCGGTACCGGCGCGCGGAGATCGACTAGAGGTCGCTACGACGCAGGCGGACAGCGCGCCCCCTCGCCGAGCACGTGCCCGCCGCGCTTGATCGTGAAGATGACCGTGCATCCGAAGTCGGCTGCCCGGTTCCAGCGCAGGAAGACATAGAGGCCCGCGTTCGCCCCGGGTTGCGGCGGTCCGGCTGCTGCGCCCCAGGGGATGCCGACGCTGTCGGTCGGCTCGACGTAGACCGGGTCGAGCCCGAGCCTCTCGAGGCGCTCGACCCCCTCCTTGCCGCTCACGCCCCAGTAGTCGAGCTCCCACGAGCCCTCCTTGCTGCTCGCTGCGATCGGGTTGAGGTACGCGTACGCGTACGGTGCCCAGCGGATCGAGGAGAACAGGCTTGCCGCCACGACGACGACAGCCGCGAGTGGCAGCACCACGCGCCCGAGCGACGGACGCGCCTGTCGCCGCTCGAGCACGGCCAGCGCGACGGCGGGAATCGTGAGCAGCGCGGGCAGCCCGAAGAGGACTTGCCGGATGCCGTCGTAGAGCACGGCCCCGCTGAGCACGATCGCGACCGGAAGGACGACGGCCTGGAGCGTGATCGGAACGAGCGCGACCGAGGTGGCGTTGGGTCCGGCTCTCGCGCCGCCGAGCGAGGCAGACGACCAGAACCGCAGCGCCGCCGACAACGGCCGCGAGCGTCAGGAGCGGCAGCTGGGCGCCGAGCCACGCCGGTACGTACCACCACGGAAGATCGACGCTTCGCAGGTCTCTGCCGGCAGTACGGATCGGATGATCCCACGGGAAGGAGCGGGACACGTTGATGCTGTCCTTCAGCCACGGCAGCATCGCGATTCGCGGCGAACGGGTTCGTTGCCCACGTGAACGCGATCCCCCCCGCGAGGGCGACGCCGGCTGTCAGCAGTGTCGGCAACATCCTGACGCTGCCGCGACGGCCGATCACCCAGATGCCCGCCACGGCTCCGAGGGTCAGGGCGACGAGCAGCACGATCGCCCCCGGCCGCGTCGAGAGCACGATCGCGCCTCCCGGCCCCGCCAGGAGGATGCCGGCGGCCGTCGCTCGCCCGCGCGACCGCACCGAGCTGCTGAGCAGGAGGCCGGCGGTGACGAGGCTCAGGCCGGCGGCGACCGGCACGTCCTTGAAGTTGACGTGGGATGTCCCGAGCCACAGCGGCGTCGCAAGGATGAGCGACCAGGCGAACGCGCCGGCGAGGGCCGAGCGGAGGACGATTGCCAGTGCCGCCGCGAGAGCGGTCACGGCCATGACCGCGACGATCAGGTTGGCGATCCCCTGGTAGAGGTAGGTGTCGGGATCGTCGGGCTGCAGCCGGGCGGTCGAGCCGCTGAACACGAAGTGGAGCACGTCGGCGAGCTGCTGGATCAGCACGCCGTAGAACTCCAACGGCCCCGGGACTGCCGCGTAGGCCCTCGCGAGGGGCCAGGAGGTGTCGACCGAGCGCACCGCAAGTGCCGCCTGAGTGTGCTCTCTCGAGTCCCAGCCGATGCCGCCATGGACGAGTGACCAGGCGGCGACCCCGATCGCCCCGGCCCCGAGCAGGATCAGGGCCACCGTCGCCGCCGGCCGCACGAGCGCCGCTCCAACCCGGGGTTGCGTCTGCCGCGTCGCCGACATGGACGCAACTCTAGTTCCTCCTTCCCACGGCCCAAGGGCCAGGTGCGTACACTGAAGTCAGCATTCCTCGGCACACGGAGGCTGTCAAGCTGACGGCACGGGCACCGCGCCGGAGGTAACGCGGAACCCGAAGGACACAGGGTCGTGCTCACGAAGGACGGATGCCTATGGCCTGGTTGCGCGATGAGGTGTGGTTCGACACCGACGTCCTGTGGTTCAGAGAGCAGCCGCGGAAGCCGTTCGTGCCGCTCGCGCTGGAGTCGGCGTTTGCAACCCATGCGCTCGATCCTTCGCTGCCGATCCCGGTTTCGAACGGGCTCGAGGAGTCGAGGCGCCGTCGGCTCGCCGCCAAGTCCGCCCGCAAGCGCCGGCTCGCGACGCGCACCGTGCCGGCGATGGCGCTCGTCCTCGGCTCGTCGACGATGCTCCCGATCGCGGCGTTCCGGCAGTCGAGCGGCGGGGGTGAGGGTGCCGCGCTCCAGGAGGATCCTCCCAGCCTGACCTTCCGCCTCGGCCCGGCCCGGCTCGAGCTACCGGAGCCGCTGTTCCTGCGTCAGGGCGCCCCGGTGCGGCGGGCGGCGGCGACCAGGATCACCCCGGCGACCGTGGCTGCCAGGGTCGACTGGCACCACGCCACATCGGTCGGCCTCCCGTACGCGGGTCATCTCATCGGTGGCACGCAGCTGCCGGTCAGGGGACCGGACTGGGTCACCTGGAACCCGGTCACGGACAGTGTTCCCAACCTGCCCAATCGGCTCTACGGCAACGAGCACACGATTCGCACGATCATCTCGGTGTTCGCCGCCTACCGGTCTGCCCATCCGCGCGCCCCGCAGCTGGTCGTCGGCGACATCAGCTTTCGCAACGGCGGCACGATGGACGAGCACGCCTCCCACCAGAACGGCCTCGACGTCGACATCTACTACCCGCGCCTCGACCGGCGCCTGCGCGCCCCGATCGCGACGAGCCAGATCGACCACCACCTCGCGCAGGATCTCCTCGACCGCTTCGTCGCCGCGGGGGCGCAGATGATCTTCGTCGGCTACTCCGCCGGGCTCCACGGACCGAGCGACGTCGTGATCCCCTATCCGAACCACGAGAACCACATGCACGTCCGCTTCCCGCCGCCCGGCTGAGCGGCGAAGGTTCGACGCCTAGCCGCGGGCGGTGCGGGTCCGGTTCACGAAGACGGCGTCGAGCGCCGTCCGCAGGCCGACCGCGAGCGCGCCCGAGAGCACCGCAGCCTCACCCAGGCTCGAGACCTCGAGCCGCGGCGGGTACGGCAGCCACCGGCTGAGCATGTCGCGGATCGGCTCCAGCAGGAGGTCGCCGTTGGCACCGATCCCACCGCCGAGCACCACGAGCCCCACGTCCGCAACAGCCACGACCGGGGCGATGTGGAGTGCGATCCGCCGGGCCACCTCTGCGACGACCTCGCCCGCGAGGGCATCGCCCTGGCGGGCGGCGGTGAAGATCTCGCGCGGCTCGTACGGATGCGTCAGCACCGACTCCACCTGTCGCGACTGCGCGAGCTCCTCGGCGAATGCGCTGACCGCGGCGGCCGAGGGGTCGAACCCGTCTCCCAGCCCGATGAGCGCGAAGTCGAGCTCGCCGGCGGCACCGTTGCGGCCCGAGTGCAGCTCGCCGCCCAGCACGAGGCCGCTCCCGAGCCCCGTGCCGACGGAGAGAAACACGAAGTCGTCGACGCCGCGCGCGACGCCCTGCCACTTCTCCCCGAGCGCCGCAAGGTTGATGTCGTTGACGAGCGTCACGTCGAGCCCGAGCCGGTCGCTCAGGTCACGAGCGAGATTGGCGCCCTCGAACCGGCGGAAGTGGGTCAGGTGGAGTCGGCCGTCGGCATCGACCACACCGGGGACGCCGACGACGGCGCTCCCGATCCGCTCGCGCGAAGGGTCGGCCGCCTCGATCAGCGCCTCGGTGACGGAGGCGATCGCGGCAAGAGCCGAATCGGGCTCGGCACCGGCGAGCTCCACGTCCTGGCGGACCCGCAGTGAGCCGGCAAGGTCGCACACCGCGCCGCGGGCGAACCGGGCGCCGAGATCGAGCCCGAGCACGAGCGCGGCATCGGGGATCGGCTCGAAGAAGACGGCGCCGAAGCTCGGGCCGGCGGGGTCGTGCTCGGACTCGCGCACGAGTCCCGCCGCCACGAGCGATTGCAGCGCGAGCGAGACGGTGGGCTTCGAGATCCCGACGCGCCGCGAGATCTCGGCGCGCGAGATCGGCGCGTCGGTGCGCAGGGTCTCGAGCACGGTGCGCTCGTTCAGGTCCTTGAGGAGCGGGGGAGTGGCGCGAGGTCCGGGATCTGCGGGCATCTGGTGAGGAATCCTAACGGAAAGCGGCCGCTATTCCCGGGTTCTTGACCGCGGGCACGCGATCTGTTCTACTCTTGTTCGTAAAGTTAACTAACTGGTGTCTACCCGGTCGATGCGCGATGCTGCACTGCAGTCGGGGCGTGCGCAGCGGCGCCGGAGAGAGGACGTCATCCACACGCTCCCTCAGGAGGGTTTCATGAAACGCCGAACGACGACGGTTCTGCTGGTCGCGGCGCTCGCCCTGCTCGCCGCAGCCGTAGGAGGCTTCACCAGGGGCACCGCAAGCGCGGGAACCGCGGCATCGGCCCGGGCGGACGCGACCACGCTGACCGTGTGGGTCGGATGGAGCGCCCGCGAGCTGAACGAGTTCAAGAAGGTCGTCGCCGAGTACGACGCCAAGAACCCCAACGTGGACGTGAAGGTCGTCGGCGGCATCAACGACGACAAGATCATCGCCGCGTTGCGCGCCGGCAACGGCCCCGACGTCGTCAGCTCGTTCACCTCGTCCAACGTGGGCATCTACTGCTCCTCGGGCGGCTGGATCGACCTCGCTCCGTACCTGAAGCAGAGCAAGATCGACATGAACCAGTTCCCGGCCTCGACGCGCTACTACACGCAGTACAAGGGCAAGCGTTGCGCGCTGCCGCTGCTCGCCGACGTGTACGGCTTCTACTACAACAAGGATCTCTTCAAGAAGGCAGGTCTCAGCGGCCCGCCGAAGACGATGCAGCAGCTGACCCAGTATGCGAAGAAGCTGACGGTCAAGAACGCGGACGGCTCGCTCAAGGTCGTCGGCTTCGACCCGGAGTTCGGCTTCTACCAGAACACCTCGGGCGCCTATCAGCCGTCCTTCGGAGGGAAGTGGTTCGACGCGAACGGCAAGTCGAGCCTCTCGACCGACCCGGCCTGGAAGCGGCTGCTCACGTGGCAGAAGGGCCTCGTCGACTACTACGGGCACGACAAGCTCGTGAAGTGGCAGACCGGTGCCGGCGACGAGTTCTCGGCGTCGCACGCGTTCGAGACCGGCAAGCTCGCGATGATGATGGACGGCGAGTGGCGGGTCTCGTTCATCGCGGCGGAGCATCCGACCCTCAACTACGGCACGGCGCCGATGCCCGTCGACGGTGCCAAGCCGAGCCTCTATGGGGGCGGCTACATCAACGGCACGATCATCGGGATCCCGAAGAACGGCAAGAACCGCGATGCGGCGTGGGATCTCGTCAAGTACCTGACGACCAACGATCACGCGCTCGCAAAGTTCTCGAACGGGATCAGGAACGTGCCTTCGACGCGGACGTCAGCGGTCTCGAAGGAGCTGAAGCCCGACAAGAACTTCGCAATCTTCTCGAAGATCTTCGTCAACCCGCACTCGGCGACGATTCCGATCACGTCGGCCGGGGCGGCCTACCTCGACACCTTCCAGACCTTCCTCGCCCAGTGGCAGTCGGGTAAGGCGAAGGATCTCCAGGGTGGCCTTGCCGGGGTCGACAAGCAGATCGACGCGAAGCTGAAGCAGACGGGCGGCGGAGTGCCGTGACGGTTGCGCCGGCAGCCGGGGCGCCTTCGGGCGCCCTGGCCACGGCGCCCCCGGTGGTCGACCGCCGGCGGGCCAAGCGGCGCGCAGCCTGGCGCCGACGCGGCACCGTGCTGCTCTTCATGAGCCCCTGGCTGCTCGGCTTCACCATCTTCTTCGGCTACCCGCTCGTGATGAGCGTGTACCTCTCGTTCACCCACTACGACCTCCTCAACCCGCCGCGCTGGGTCGGTCTCGCCAACTACCGCTACCTGCTCGGCACCGACGCGCAGGTCTGGCCGGCGGTCAAGAACACCCTCTGGCTCTGCGCGGTGATGGTTCCGCTCCAGGTCGTGTTCGCCTTCGGCGTCGCCGTCATGCTGACGCGCGCGAAGCGCGGCGTCGGCTTCTTCCGCACCGTCTTCTACCTCCCGGCGCTGATCCCGCCGGTGGCCGCGACGCTCGGCTTCGTCTACCTGCTCAACCCCTCGACCGGTCCGGTCAACACCCTGCTCGCGAAGATCGGGATCAGCGGCCCGCTCTGGTTCAACGACCCGTCCTGGGCGAAGCCGTCGCTCGTCCTCCTCTCCCTCTGGGGGATCGGGAACATCATGATCATCTTCCTCGCCGCCGTCCTCGACGTGCCGCAGCACCTCTACGAGTCGGCCGAGCTCGACGGCGCCGGTGCGTTCCAGCGGCTGCGCTGGGTGACGCTGCCGCTGATCAGCCCCGTGATCCTGTTCGCGATCGTGCTCGGCGTGATCCAGGCGCTCCAGTACTTCACGCAGGCGTACGTCGCCGCGAGCGTCGCCGGGGGTCGGCCTCTGCGGCGGGCACGCAGAGCAACCTCGAGCTCGGCTACCCGCAGGGCTCGACGCTGTTCTATCCCGTGCTCCTCTACTACCAGGGATTCCGCTTCTTCAACATGGGCTACGCGTCGGCGATGGCGATCCTGCTGCTCCTCGTCGCGTTCTCGGCGACGCTCCTGATCCTGCGCAACTCGCGACGCTGGGTCCACTACCAGGGCGCGGCTCGATGAGCGTCGCAGACGCGGGGATCGAGGCCGCGCCGCTCGTCCGGCGGCAGCTCCCGCCGGCGGTGCGCCGCCACCGGCTGCTCGTCTCGATCGCCGATCACAGCCTGCTCATCGCCGCAGCGATCATCTTCCTGCTCCCGGTCGTCTTCATCTTCCTGACGTCGTTGATGACGAGCGAGCAGGCGCTGTCGCCGAAGCTCTGGCCCGATCCGTTCCAGTGGGGCAACTACCGCGAGGTGTTCAGCAGCGCGCCGGTCTGGCGCTGGGCGCTCAACTCGTTCATCTACTCCGGCCTCGCGACGCTCGGGCTGCTCATCTCGAGCGTCCCCGTCGCCTATGCCCTCGCCCGGCTGCGCTGGCGCGGGCGCGAGGCTGCCTTCCTCGTCGTGCTCGTGGCGCTGATGCTGCCGCCACAGGTCACGGTCGTGCCGCTCTACGTGATGTGGGCGAAGCTGCACCTCGTCGGCACCCTGTGGCCGCTGATCCTGCCGAACTGGCTCGGCGACGCGTTCGCGATCTTCCTCCTGCGGCAGTTCTTCCTCACGATCCCGGAGGAGTACCTCGACGCGGCCCGGGTCGACGGCTGCGGGGAGTTCCGGATCCTGACGACGGTCGTCCTGCGTCTCGCCAAGCCCGCGATCGCGGCCGTCGCCCTGTTCTCGGTGCTCTACACGTGGAACGACTTCTTCCTGCCGCTCCTCTACGTGGGCGAGAACCCCGACCACTGGGTCGCGTCGATCGGGCTCGCCCAGTTCCGGGGCATGCACCAGGTGCAGTGGAACCTGACGATGGCCGCGACACTGCTCGTGATGCTCCCGGTGATCATCCTCTTCTTCGTCGCCCAGAAGGCATTCGTCGAGGGCATCACGCTGACGGGGGTGAAGGGATGAAGATCGCGGTCATCGGCGGCGGATCGACGTACACGCCCGAGCTCGTGTCCGGCCTCTCCCGCGAGCGCGACCGGATCGACGTGACCGAGCTCGCCCTGCACGACATCGACGCCGAGCGCCGCGACGTCGTCGGCGGCATGGCCGGGAGGATGCTGGCCCGCCAGGGCTTCGACGGCGAGCTCCTCGTCACCGGCGATCTCGACCGCGCGCTCGACGGCGCCGATTTCGTGCTCGTCCAGATCCGTGTCGGCGGCCAGGCGTCGCGCCTCTCGGACGAGACGATCCCGCTGGCCTGCGGGTGCATCGGGCAGGAGACGACGGGTGCGGGCGGCCTCGGCAAGGCTCTCCGCACCGTCCCGGTCGTGCTGGAGATCGCCGACCGTGTCCGCGAGCGCGCCGCGTCGGATGCGTGGATCATCGACTTCACGAATCCGGTCGGCATCGTGACCCGGGCGCTGCTCGATGCCGGCCATCGGGCGATCGGTCTCTGCAACGTCGCGATCGGGTTCCAGCGCCAGTTCGCGTCCCTGCTCGGCGTCCCGCCGGCCGACGTCGTCGTCGACCAGGTCGGGCTCAACCACCTCACCTGGATTCGTGGCGTCCGCATCGGCGGCGCCGACATGCTCCCGCAGCTCCTGGCCGACCACGGCGATGCGCTCGCCCGGGATGTGGCGCTGCCGCGGCGCCTGCTCGACACGCTCGGGGTGATCCCGTCGTACTACCTGCGCTACTTCTACGCGCACGACATCGTGCTCGACGAGCAGCTCGAGGGAGTGCCGCGGGCGGCCGCCGTGGCCGAGATCGAGCAGCATCTGCTCGAGCTCTACCGCGACCCGTCGGTCGACGAGAAGCCCGCCCTGCTCGAGCGGCGCGGCGGCGCGTTCTACAGCGAGGCGGCAACCGGGCTGGTCGCGTCGCTCGTGTCGGGCTCGAGCGAGGTGCACGAGGTCGACATCCGCAACAACGGCACGCTGGCGGGGCTCGCGGACGACGACGTGGTCGAGGTCCCGGCGACGATCGTCGACGGCGTCCCCGTTCCCCTGCCCCAGGAGCCTCTCGCACCGGAGCTGCTCGGGCTCGCGCAGCACGTGGCGGCGTACGAGCGGCTCGCGGTGGGAGCGGCGCTGAGCGGGAATCCCGCCGATGTGCGGAAGGCGCTCCTCGCGCATCCGCTGATCGGCCAGTGGGAGGCGACCGACGAGCTCGTCGACCTGCTCCTCGCCGCCGATGCAGCCCAGCTTCCCCGCTTCGCGGGCTCTCAGGGAGCGCCCGCATGAGCAGCCCCCTCATCCTCGCGGTCGACGGCGGCAACTCGAAGACGTACCTCGCGCTCCTTCGCGCCGACGGCGAGCTGCTCGCCCTCGTTCGCGGCACCCAGAGCTCGCCCCACCACCTCGGCGGCGACGGGTGCCTGAGGGTGCTCGACGGGCTGCTCGGCGGATGCCTGCCGGAGCGCGGGCGTCGCGGTGGCGGACGCGCCCGCCGCGGTGGGAGCGTTCCTGCTCGCAGGCGTGGACTACCCGAGCGAGGAGGAGGAGATCACCGCTGCGCTCGCGGCCCGGGGCTGGGCGGCACGCACCATCGTGGGCAACGACACCTTCGCGGTCCTGCGCGCCGGGACAGCGCACGGCTGGGGCGTCGCAGTCGTCTGCGGTGCCGGCATCAACTGCGTCGGCGTCGCCCGCGACGGCCGCCAGGTTCGCTTCCCGGCGCTCGGCTCGATCACCGGTGACTGGGGTGGCGGCTACGACGTCGGCCTCGCCGCCGTCAGCGCCGCGGCCCGGAGCGAGGACGGGCGCGGCCCGCGGACGTCGCTCGAGCACGCGGTGCCGGCGCATTTCGGCGTCGAGACCCCGGCCCAGCTCGCCGAGTCGATCCATCGGCGCGAGATTCCCATGCGCGCCGTGATCGGCCTCGCTCCTGTCGTCTTCGCCGAAGCAGCCGACGACTCGGTTGCCGCGGAGATCGTCGATCACCTGGCAGCAGAGGTCGTCAACCTCGCGCGGGTCGCGCTCGAGCGCCTCGGCCTCACCGACGAGACCGTCGAGGTGATGCTCGGGGGCGGCATGTTCCGCTCGCGTGACGCACGCCTGCTCGGGGCGATCGACCGCGGCCTGCGTGGTGTCGGGCCGGGTCTCTCGGCCCGCGTCACCGACTCGCCGCCGATCGTCGGCGCGGCGCTGCTCGGTCTCGACGCGGTCGGCGGCGACAGCGACGCGGCAACGCGGATCCGCGCCGAGCTCGGCGCGGCCGTCGAACGGCTCGAGCAGAGCGCCGGCGGAGACGACGACGTGCCGGCAGGTGCCTATCTGGAGGTCGAGTGATGGCGGAGGTTCGATTCATGCAGGCGACGCGCGTCTACCCCGGCACGACGGTGCCGGCGGTCAACGCGCTCGACCTCCACATCGCCGACGGCGAGCTCGTCGTCCTCGTCGGCCCGTCCGGGTCCGGCAAGACGACCGCGCTGCGGATGCTCGCCGGGCTCGAGGAGGTCGATGCCGGGGCGATCATGATCGGCGACCGAGACGTCACCGACATCGCTCCGAAGAAGCGCGATATCGCGATGGTGTTCCAGAACTACGCGCTCTACCCCTACCTGTCGGTCGCCGCCAACATCGGCTTCCCGCTGAGGATCTCGAAGGTGCCGAAGGCGGAGCGGGAGGGTCGCGTTCGCGAGGTCGCCGACTTGCTCGGGCTGACGGAGTATCTGGAGCGAAAGCCGGGCCAGCTCTCGGGCGGGCAGCGGCAGCGGGTCGCGATGGGGCGGGCAATCGTCCGCTCACCGAGCGTCTTCCTGATGGACGAGCCGCTCTCCAACCTCGATGCCAAGCTGCGCGTCCAGATGCGCGCCGACATCGCGGAGCTCCAGGCCCGGCTGGGCACGACGACCGTCTACGTCACGCACGACCAGGCGGAGGCGATGACGCTCGGGCATCGCGTCGCGGTGCTGAAGGACGGCCTCCTGCAGCAGTGCGCGCCACCCCGGGTGCTCTACGACCGTCCCGACAACGCGTTCGTGGCAGGATTCATCGGGTCTCCGGCGATGAATCTCTGCACCTGCCTCCGTGGAACGAACGGCTCCGTCTCGCTCGGCGGGGCGGACGTGCCGGTGTCCCGGGCGGCGGGGCAGGCGGCGGCCGACGCGGACGATCCCGAACGTCGTCGTCGGCATTCGGCCCGAGGCACTCGACCTCGCGAGCGACGGCATCGCCGCCCGGGTCGAGGTGGTCGAGGAGCTCGGCGCCGATGCCTACGTCTTCTGCGTCGCGGATCTGCCGAGCGGGGAGGCGAAGCTCGTCGCGCGCGTCGATTCCGCCGCCCGCCCGGAGCGGGGAGCCCGCGTCTTCCTGCGGCCGCGCCTCACCGAGGCGCTGCTCTTCCATCCCGTCACGGGAGAAAGGCTCGGCTGATGACACGCATCGCAAGACAGCCCGACGGCCTGCCGCGGCCGGCAGCGCCGTACTCTCCGGTCGTCATCACTGACGGCTTTGCGTTCACCGCCGGCCAGGTCGGCTTCGACGCGCAGGGCGACATCGTCGCCGGCGGCATCGCAGCGCAGACGCGGCAGGCGCTCGAGAACCTGAGGGCGTGCCTCGCGGCGGCAGGCTGCACGATGGACGACGTCGTCAAGGTGACGGCGTTCCTCGTCGACCTGGACGACTTCGCCGGCTACAACGAGGTCTACGCCGAATTCTTCACCGAGCCGTACCCGGCTCGCACGACGGTCGGCGCGGGGCTGCCGGGAGGGCTGCTCGTCGAGATCGAAGCGGTCGCCCGGATTCCGTGATCGAGACGCCGGCCGCGGTCGTCGATCTCGACCGGCTCGAGCGCAATCTCGCCCGCTGGCAGGCTGAGTGCGACCGGGTCGGCCTGCGCAACCGGCCGCACGTGAAGACGCACAAGTGCGTCGAGATCGCGAAGCGGCAGATCGAGCTCGGCGCCGTCGGCGTCACCTGCCAGACGCTGTTCGAGGCCGAGACGATGGTCGGGGCAGGCATCGACGACGTGCTCGTGCCGGTGAACATCCTCGGAGCGTCGAAGCTCGCCCGGCTCGCCCGCCTGCACGAACGGGCGCAGCTGACCGTCAGCGTGGACGACGCGCGGCTGCTCCCGGGGCTCGCCGCTGCGGCCGGGACCACCCGGCCGCTTCGTGTGCTCGTCGACTGCGACACGGGGCTCGGCCGCACGGGAGTCGCGACGCCGGCAGCCGCGGCGGAGCTCGCGGACGCCGTTGCGCGTACCGCCGGCCTCCGCTTCGAGGGCTTCATCACCTACCCGGCACCGCCGGGGGCGACCGCATTCTTCGAGGAGGCGATTGCGCTCGCGGCAGCAGACGGTCACGAGACGACGGTCGTGTCGGCGGGAGGCACGCCGGGCATGTGGAACTGCGGGGAGCTGATCCCGCCGCTCACGGAGTACCGCGTCGGGACCTACGCCTTCCACGATCGCGCGACCGTCGCGGCCGGCTCCGCGACGCTCGGACGACGTGGCGATGACCGTCCTCGCAACCGTGATCAGCCGGCCGGCCTCCGGGCGGGCGATCCTCGACGCCGGCAGCAAGGCGCTGACCTCCGATCCCGGGCCGGACGCAGGCTTCGGCTCGATCGTCGAGGCGCCCGGCGCCGTCGTGATGCGCCTGAACGAGGAGCACGGGTACGTGGCGCTCGCCGACGACGGCGCGCTCGCGCTGGGAGACCAGGTGCACGTCGTCCCGAATCACGCGTGCGTGGTGTCGAATCTGTTCGAGCGCTTCGTCGTGGTCTCCGGCGGAGACGTCGTCGGCGAGTGGCCGATCGCGCGAGGTCGGTGAGGCGTGGGTTCGCGGGTGCCGGTTAACGCTTCGCGACGCTGACTAAGCAGGCAGCCAGAGCGCGTCGTCGCCGAGCGGTGTGCGTGTCGCCGTCCCGTCTGCCACCAGGCGCACCATCGCCACCTCGGCCTCGACGCGGTCGGGGGCGTCGTTGCCGCGCGTGAGGAGCTGCGCGACCTCCTGGGTCGTGAGGCCGCCCGGGAACGCGGTGATCAGCTCGAGCGGGTCGTCCGGCACGTCCCGGCGCTCGCCGTCCGGGATCAGGTTCGCGACGATCACGTCGTACGCCTCGATCGTCTGCCAGCCACCCGCCTCGAGGCGCCGGCCGCCGTGCTCGAACACGAGCGACGGTGCCGTGTACCGAACGGGGCCGTCGCTCGTCGCGTGCTTGTCCTGCAGCTGCGTGGGCGAGCCCGCGGCGCTGCGGGCCTCCGCTCGATCGCGCTGGTAGGCCTCCTCCACCGCAGGCGTGTCGATGGCCGCGATCGCCGCGTCGACGTCGATCCCTTCCACGCCCGAAAGCGCGGCTGCGATTGCCTCGTCCTCGTCGAGGAGCAATGTCGTCGTGAAGAACGCGAACTGCAAGGCCCGGAAGGCAGCCCACTCGCGCCCCGGTGCCTGCAGGCGCACCGACACGATCGCCCGGCACGAGCGACCGGTACCGACGATCCGCGCCCGCGGATTCGGCGCCAGCGGCATGCCGAACCGGCGGAACCGCCGCGCGTACCCCTCCGCCGATCGCAGCGGCGTGTAGCCCCGGTCGACGTACTCCTGCGCCACGTCCGTCAGCCCGATCAGCACGAGCCGCCACTCGAGTTGCGCGCCGTAGCGCCACTCGAGCACGCGGAACGCCGGGTTCGCGGAGTACCCCCACGGGCACCCCGCGTCGTTGAACAGCGTCACTTGCACCGGCTCGGCCACTGCGTCCAGCCTAGTTGCCGGCGCCTCACCCTGCGACCGCGATCGCCTCGATCTCGATCTCGAGCTGCGGGCAGTGCGAGGGCGCTCACCTCGACGATCGTGTCCGCCGGGTACGGAGGCGTGAACCACCGTCGCCGCAGCTCGACGATCTTGCCGAAGTTCGTCATGTCGGTGAGGAAGATCGTCACCTTGACGACCCGGTCGAGGCTCGAACCACCGGCTTCGAGCACGCGCGAGAGGTTGCGGAAGACCTGCTCGGCCTGGGCGTCGAAGTCTCCGGCGCCGACGACGTTCCCCTGCTCGTCGAGCGCTGCCTGCCCGGAGACGATGACGAGGTCGCCGACGCGGAAGCCCTGGGAGAGGAGGTAGGGCTCGAGCGGATCCGGGTCGAGGCGGATCTGCTGCGCCTCGGTCACGGGCTCTCCTCGGCCGGTCGGGCGATCCGTGTCGTCCGGAACCACTGCGACAGCTCGGGCGCCCAGACGATCGTGACGATGACGAGCAGGCCGCCGGTGATCAGGCTCGAGACGTAGTCGGGCGAGCGGAGGATGGCGAGAATCTCCTGCAGGACGCTCAGGGAGAGCACTCCGGCGGCGATGCCCACGCGCTCCGCCCTTGCCGCCGGACAACCTGACGCCACCGATGAGGGCGGCGGTCGCGGAGAAGGTGAGGACGTCGAAGCCGATGTTCGTCGGGCTCGCCGTCGCGAGGCTGTAGCTGAGGAGCGCGCCCGGCAGCGCAGCGCCGAGGGCCGAGACGACGAACACGCCGATGAGGAGGCGGTCGACCGAGACGCCTGCAACCCGCGCTGCTCGCCTGTCGCCGCCGATCGCCCGGAGGTCGCGGCCGACCCGGAGGTAGCGAAGGACGATGGTTGCGACCACGAAGATCCCGAGCGCGACGAGGCTCCTGATCGAGAAGATCTGCAGGACCGGCTTGTCGAGCCTGAGGCCGACCGTGAAGTTCTCGTACAGCACGCTCTTGTTGTGCCCGAGGATGTAGGTGATCCCGAGCACGACGAGGTAGCCGCCGAGCGTGATCGGCATCGAGTTCAGCCTGAACCGGGCAATCAGGCCCCCCTGGACGAGGCCGACGAGGATCGCCGTGCCGAGGGCGGCGGCGATGCCGAGCGAGGGGCGAGCCGGCCCCGGTGAGCACCGCGACCATCCCACCGAGGAGGTACATCGAGGAGACCGAGAGGTCGAACTCGCCGGCGATGATCGTGATCCCGAGCGCGAGGGCGACGAGGCCGTACGACGCGAAGTTCTGGAAGATGTCGTACACGTTCGCCGTCCGCACCGTGTACTGCGTCACCACCGGCACGAGCGCCAGCACCACGACCATGATCGCCAGGATCGCGAACGGGACGGCATCGCCGGCCCGCGGACGGCGGCGGGTCGTCTCGGTGCGCTCATCGGCTCCGCTCCCTCAGGTTCGTCAGCACCACGACCACGACGACGATGATCCCGCGAACGAGGATCTGGCCGCCCGTCGAGTAGCCCCGCAGGAGGAGCATGTCCGAGATCGTCGCGATGAAGATCGCACCCAGGGCTGTCCTCGCGATCGACCCGCGCCCGCCCGTCACCGCGTTACCCCCGACGAGCGCGGCCGCGATCGCGTCGTACGTGTAGCTCCCGGTGAGGAGCAGAGAGGCATTCGCGCTCGTTGCGCCGATCAGGATCCCCGAGCCTGCCGTGTAGAGCGAGGCGATCCCGAACGCGCCGACGGTGAGGAGCGTGATCGGCAGGGCCGCTGCCCGGGCGGCGACGCGGTTCTCGCCGAGCAGGTAGATCTGACGCCCGAATCGCGTGCGGCGCATCACCACCGCGAGGATGATCGTGACCACGATGAAGACGTAGACGGGGGCGGGAAGGCCGAGCACGGGTTGCCCGAGGTGCTCCCAGCTCGTCTCGTCGGAGGGCGGGATGATGCTCTGGCCGTGCGAGAGCCAGACGGCCATGCCCTCCATCAGCCCGGCCGCGCCGATCGTGATGATGATCGGGTTGGCTCCCCAGGCGCCGACCGCGAATCCCTGCGACGGACCCGATCGCGAGGCCGAGCAGCAACGTCACGATGATCGCGGCGGCGAGGCCGAAGCGGAGCGAGTAGAGGAAGACCATCGCGGAGATCGCGGCGGTCTGCCCGAGGGCGAGCGAGAAGAGGTTGCCGCTGAGGATGATGACCGTGAGGCCGACGGCGATGATCCCGACGAACGACGCCGCCGTGAGGATCGCCTTCCCGTTGCTCACGGTCAGGAAGCCGGTGGTCGTGAAGGCTCCGTAGATCGTCACCGCCGCGAGGATCGCGATCCAGACGGCAAGAGCGATGTCGGCGACCCCGAGCGGCCGGCGTTCGATGCCGACGCGGGCCATCATGGTGCTCACGACGCTGCCCCGGTGCTCGAAGCATGGCTCGTCGTCATGTCGGCGAGGATCGCGGAAGCCGACGCCTCGGCCCGTGGCACGACCGAGACGATTCGCCCGTGGAAGATCGTGACGACGACGTCTGCGAGGTCGAGCACCTCGTCGAGCTCGGTGGAGGAGAAGATCACGGCCGTGCCGCTGCGGGCCGCCTCGCGAACGAGGTTGTGGATGTCGGCGCGCCCGCCGACGTCGACGCCGCGCGTCGGCTCGTCGAGGGCCAGCAGCGCCGTCCCCTCGAGCTCGAGAGCGCGGCCGAGCAGCACCTTCTGCTGGTTGCCGCCGCTGAGGCTCGCGGCCGGAGAGCCGAGCCTGTCGACGGAGACGCCCGTCATGGTGGCGAGCTCCCGCGCCGCACGCTGGATCCGGCGACGCAGCAGAACGCCGAGCCGGCTCAGTCGGCGCAGCCGCGCGACCGTCAGGTTGCGCTCGACCGTCTGGCCGAGGAAGAGCCCTTCGCGCTGCCGGTCGTTCGGGATGTACAGCACGCCCGCGGCGGCGGCCCGCCGCGGCGTGTTCAGCAGAACCTTCTTGCCCCGGACCTCGACCGTCCCGGAGGCGTTCGGCACGAGCCCGCCGAGCGCGCGGAGGATCGTGCTCGTGCCCGACCCGACCTGGCCGGCAAGGCCCGTGATGAGACCGCTCTCGAGCGTGAGCGAGACGTCGTCGACGCTCCCCGGCACGTTGAGCCGTTCAATCGTGACGACAGCCTCGCCCGACCCGGGCACGACGTGCTCGTGGTCGACCATCGCCCGCGCCCCCTCCATCTCGCCGAGCATGTTCTCGATCAGGGTGCGCCGGTCGATCGCGTGGATCTCGTGCGTCGCGACGCGCTGGCCGTCTCGCAGCACCGTCACGCGATCGCAGAGCTCGAAGACCTCGTCCAGCCGGTGCGAGACGAAGATGACGCTCCTGCCCTGCGCGACGAGGTCGCGCATGGCCTTGAACACGCGCTCGATCTCCGGCTTGCTGAGCGTCGCCGTCGGCTCGTCGAGAATGAGCAGGCGCGCGTCGCGGACGAGGAGGCGGGCGATCTCGACGAGCTGCCGCTCGCCGATCGAGAGGGACTCCACCGCCGTCCCGAGCTGGACGTGGCGAAGGCCGAGCTGGTCGAGAACGCTGCGTGCGTGCTCGGAGAGCCGGCGACGCCGGTAGACGAGGGGCACGTCGAGCCCTCCGAGAAAGATGTTGTCCTCGACGCTGAGCTCCGGCACGAGGCTCAGCTCCTGGTTCACGAGCGCGATGCCGTGTGCCTGCGCGTCGTGTGGGTTCCGGAGCGAGATCTCCTTGCCGTCGAAGCGGATCACGCCTTCGTCCGGCTTGACGAGCCCGACGAGCGCCTTGACGAGGGTGCTCTTGCCGGCGCCGTTGTGCCCGCAGATCGCGTGCACCTCGCCGACCCGCACGTCGAGGGAGAGGCTCCGCACCGCGCGCACCGGGCCGAACGACTTGGAGAAGTCGACGACCTCGAGGATCACCGGTGCAACCGAGGGATCGACGAGGGCGAACGGGATCCGGACGTGAGTTGCCGGATCCCGTTCGCCGTCCATCGTCGGAGGTTAAACGAACGCTAGAAGGTGCAGACCTTCGTGAACGCTGCGACGTTCGCCTTGGTGATGCGGCTCTCCTTGACGTAGGAGACCTTGGGGACCGTCTGGCCGTTCAGGATCTGCGTCCCCACCTTGACGGCGAGGGCTGCCTCGACCTGCGGCGCCTGCGTACCGGTGCCGTACTCCTGACCCGCCTTGATCGCCTTGATGCCGACGGCGAGGCAGTTGCTGCCGGTGACGACGAGGCCCTTCTTGGCGACGCCGACCTTGACGCCTGCCTGCTTCGCGCCCTGGAGGATGCCGATCGCCATGTTGTCGGCCATGCCGTAGGCGCCCTGGATGCCGCCCTTCGAGGCGTACTTCGAGAGCAGCTGCTGCGCGACCTTCGCGGACGTCGCCTGATCCCAGTTGGTGTCCTCGATGGCGACGATCTTGTACTGCGGGAACTTCTTCATGTACGCCTTGAACGTCGCCATGCGGTCGGTGACGTTGTTCTGGCTGGCGGTGCCGGTGAGGGCGATGACGTTGCCCTTCGTGAAGCCTGCCTTCCTCATGCCCTCGACGAGGTTCATCGCCGCGAACCGCCCGAGCGACGGGTCGTCGGTGCGTGCCTCCGCGGTGACGAGCTTCGCGCCCGCGGCGGACTGCCGGCCGATGGCCCCGAGGATCGGGATGCCTGCCGCCTTCGCGCGGATGTACGACGGAACGATCGCCGAGGCGCTCGAAGGCACCGAGACGATCAGGTCGGGCTTGTCGGCGATCAGGCGGTTCATGTTCTGCGCGTCGACCGCAGGATCGAACACGGAGGAGAGGACCGTGACCTGAGCTCCCTGCTTCTCGAAGCCGGTCTTGACGCTCTTCGCCCAGGCGGCACAGAACGGATTCTGCTCCGTGCAGATGATGACTCCGACCTTCTTGCCGTCGAGTGCGCCCTTCTTGCCGCTCGCTCCCAGAGCACCGGAGACGGCGACGGCCGCGACGATTACGAGTGCCGCGAGCGAAACCCAACGCAATGACTTGCGCCTCATTGTTACGTCCTTTCCTAACGATTGATGAACGTCCGCCGATGCTGGTGGTGCGGTATCGCCTCTATGAGATTGGACGGGGACTGGACGAGCTGGTTAGGCAACGCCGGCAATGCATACGTAGTCATACAACGTGACTCGGAGCCATGTCAAACGTCCTCCTCCGGCGTCGCGCTCCGCTCAGGCGGTCGGTGCGGCGGCGAGCGTGTCACGGCGCACGAGACCGACCGGGAAGACGCGCCGGCGCGGCGGGCCGCCGTCGCCCGACTCGACCCGCTCGATCAGGAGGTTGGCGGCCGCCCGGCCCATCTCCGCGAGCGGCTGCCGGACGGTGGTGAGGCTGAACCCTTCCCAGCCCGCCATGTCGATGTCGTCGAAGCCGACGATCGAGAGCTCGGCGGGAACCCGGACGCCGACGCGCCGCGCCGCGTCGAGCGCCCCGAACGCGATCGACGTCGTTCGCGGCGAAGACGGCGGTCGGCCGCGGCTCGGACGCGAGCAGGTCGAGGCACCACTGGTAGCCGCTCGAGTGGCTGAACTGGCCGACGCGCCGCAGGGCCTCGTCGAACTCGACGCCCGACGCCTTGAGCTGCTCGCGGAAGCCGCGCTCGCGGTCCCTGCTCGTCGTCGTGTTCTCGGGCCCGGCGATGAGCGCGATCCGCCGGTGGCCGAGCTCGACGAGCGCCTCGGCCACGAGCCGCCCGCCGCGGCGGTTGTCGGAGACGACCGTGTCGACGTCGACGTCGTCGAGGTAGCGGTTCACGAGGACCACCGGCACGCCGCCCGGGCCGTCCCGGGAGCGGTGATCCGAGCGTGGCCGACACGTAGATCACGCCGTCCGCCGCCGCGCCGTTGACGAGGTCGGCGATGTGCTGCTCCGGGCTCGCGTCCGTCCGCTCGTTGAAGAGGACCGTCCGGTAGCCGGCGAGCGCGAACTCGTTGTGGAGGATCTCGAGCAGCTCCGGGTAGAAGGGATTCGTGATGTCGCTGACGACGACGCCGATCGTGCCCGTCTTGCGGGTGATCAGGCTCCGGGCGGCCAGGTTCGGCGTGTAGTTCATCTGCTCCGCCGCCTCGAGCACGCGGGCCATGGTGTCGGGGGCAACCCGCGGGTCGCCCCGGAGCGCGCGCGACACCGTGGACTGGCTGATCCTGAGCTTGCGCGCGATGTCCTTGCTCGTCACGGCCATCGCCGGAGCATGGCAGACGTCGCCCACGAACGCGCCGGGCCGCGACGCGGCGGCCGGTAGGGTGAATCGATTTGACAAGACCACCGGCTGCGGTCTATGCATACGTAGTCACACCACGAAAGAGAGCCCCTTGCAGACCTTGAAACCCCCACGCGCAAGCATGAGCGTGCGAGCGATGACAGCGCCGTCGCGAAGGTCGTCGACGAGATCATCTCGGCCGTCGCAACCGACGGGGACGCCGCCGTCGCGCGGTACTCGGCCAGCCTCGACGGCTGGGAGCCGCAGCGCTTCCGGCTGACGCCCGACGCGATCGCCGCCAGCCTCGAGCGCGTCCCCACCCAGGTGCTGGACGACATCGTGTTCTGCCAGGAGCAGGTGCGCACGTTCGCGCAGGCGCAGCGGGCGACGATGGTCGACCTCGAGGTGGAGACCCTTCCCGGTGTCCGGCTCGGCCATCGGCACCTGCCCGTCGCGAGCGTCGGCGCCTACGTCCCCGGCGGCCGCTACCCGATGGTCGCCTCCGCTCACATGAGCATCGTCACCGCGAAGGTCGCCGGCGTCGAGCGTGTCGCGGCCTGCACTCCGCCTCTCGACGGGCGGATCCCGGACGCCACCGTCGCCGCGATGCACCTCGCCGGCGCAGACGAGATCTACATCCTCGGCGGCGTTCAGGCGATCGCCGCGCTGGCGCTCGGGACGGAGTCGATCGACGCGGTGGACTTCCTCGTCGGCCCTGGCAACGCGTACGTCGTCGAGGCCAAGCGCAGGCTGTTCGGCAAGGTCGGCATCGACCTCATCGCCGGCCCGACGGAGATCCTGATCGTCGCCGACGAGACCGCCGACCCGGTGATCGTCGCTGCCGACCTGCTCGGCCAGGCCGAGCACGGGCCTGCCTCGCCGGCCGTCCTCGTCACGACCTCGCAGGCACTCGCCGAGGAGACGCTGCGCCAGGTCGCGGTGCAGCTCGAGGGCCTGGCGACCGCGGACATCGCGGCGCGGGCGTGGGAGGACTTCGGCGAGGTCGTCGTCGTCGACTCGGACCAGGAGGCGCTCGAGCTCGCCGACGAGTACGCCTTCGAGCACGTCGAGATCCAGACGGCGAATCCGCGCTGGTACCTCGAGCGGATGCGCAACTACGGCGCCCTGTTCCTCGGCGAGGCGACGACGGTGGCGTACGGCGACAAGACGATCGGCACGAACCACATCCTCCCGACGCGCGGCGCGGCGCGCTACACGGGCGGCCTGTGGGTCGGGAAGTTCCTCAAGACCGTGACCTTCCAGGAGTGCGACGAGGAGGCGAGCGTGATGATCGGCGAGATCTGCGCCCGCCAGTGCCGGATCGAGAACTTCGAGGGCCACGCGCGCAGCTGCGACGTCCGCGTCGACAAGTACCGCAACGCCGTGCTCGCCCGGGAGGAGACCGCGTGACCTACCGGCTCGGCGTCGACGTCGGGGGGACGTTCACGGACGTGGTCCTCTACGACAGCGACGCCCAGCGCGTCTGGCTGGCGAAGACGCCGAGCACGCCGCTCGACCAGTCGGTCGGCGTGATCGACGGAATCCGCCTCGTCGCCGACCGCGCGAGCGTCGGCCTTCCCGACCTCGACGCGATCCTCCACGGCACCACCGTCGCCACGAACGCCGTCCTGGAGCGCCGCGGAGCGCTCTGCGGCCTCATCGTGACGAAGGGCTTCCGGCACATCCTCCACCTCGCCGAGGCCTGGACGCCGGGGCCGCTGTTCGGGTTCATGGTGTACGAGAAGCCCGAGCCGCTGACCGACACGCGCTACGTCCGCGAGGTGCCGGAACGCACCGGGGCCGACGGGTCGATCATCGAGCCGATCGACGAGGACGCCGTCCGCGCCGCCGTCGAGGAGCTCGTGGCCGACGGGGTCGAGGCGCTGACCGTCTGCCTGCTCAACGCCCATGCCAACGGGCGCCACGAGCGGGTCATCGCCGAGATCGCCGCGTCCGTCGCGCCCGACCTGCCGCTCTCGATCTCGTCCGAGATCCTGCCCGAGTTCCGCGAGTACGAGCGCACCGTGACGACACTGATGAACGCGTACGTCGCGCCGGCGCTCGAGAAGTACCTGACGAACGTCCGCGACGGCCTCGCAGCTGCGCAGGTGCGGGCGCCGATCCAGGTCGTGCGCTCGGACGGCGGGCTGATGAGCCTCGAGGCCGCGTGCAAGAACCCGGTCCAGACCGTTCTGTCCGGCCCTGCCGGCGGTGTCAGCGGCGCGTCGTTCGTCGCGTCCTACGCGGGCTTCGACCGCATCCTCACCTTCGACATGGGTGGGACCTCGACGGACGTCGCCGTGTGCGTGTCCGGGCGGCCGGAGATCACGCGCGAGACCAGCGTCGGCGACTTCCCGGTGCGCGCCCCGGCGGTCGACGTCGCCAGCATCGGCGCCGGCGGCGGCTCGATCGCCTACGTCGCCGAGGCGACGGGCGCCCTCCGGGTCGGCCCCGAGAGCGCCGGTGCCCTCCCCGGCCCTGCCTGCTACGGCCGCGGCGGCACGGGCGCGACCGTGACCGACGCGAACGTCGTCCTCGGCCACCTACCGCCGCGGCTGCTCGGCGGCGAGTTCGAGCTGGACGTCGACGCGGCCCACGCCGCCGTCGCACGGGTCGCCGAGGCCCGCGGCGCGGGCGTCGAGGAGACCGCCCGTGCGATCGTCGACCTGGTCGACGAGGCCATGCTCGGCGCCCTCCGCGTCGTCACCGTGCAGCGCGGCCGCGTGCCGAGCGAGTTCGCCCTCGTTGCCTTCGGCGGCGCCGGCGGCCTGCACGCCAACGCGCTCGCGAGCATCCTCGGCTGCTATCCGGTGATCGTGCCGGAGGAGTCCGGCGTGCTCTCGGCGCTCGGGTTCATCTCCTCCGAGATCAAGAACGAGTTCAGTCAGACGTTCGTCAGGAGCATCGCGACGGCGACGCCGGATGCCATCCGCGAGCCGTTCGAGGTGCTCACATCCCGCGCGCGCGACTGGCTCGACGGGGAGAGCGTCGACATCGGCGACCAGGACATCCGCTTCATCCTCGACATGCGCTACAGCCGCCAGGGCTACGAGATCCCGATCGAGCTGGACGGCATCGAGCTCGCCGCGCTCGACCTCGCAGCGCTGGAACGGCGGTTCGGCGAGGCCCACCGCCTCCTCTACGGCTTCGTCCTCGACGGCGGTGCAGAGATCGTCAACCTCCGGGTCGTCGCCGATCGGCCGCGTTCCGCTTCCCGAGCTCGAGGCGCGCCCCGAGGGCGGCAAGGATCCCTCGTCTGCCCAGACGGGCACGCAGCGCGTGTGGACGCCCGAGGAGTCGCTCGACGTCCCGACCTACGCCCGCGCAGCACTCGAGCCGGGAATGACGATCGACGGCTACGCGGTCGTCGAGCAGTACGACGCCACGACCGTCGTGCTCCCCGGGCACCACGCGGTCGTCGACCCCTGGATGAATCTCCTGATCAGTCCCACGGAGTCGAGCCGATGAGCACCACGATCGACGTCGCAACGCTCGACCTGATCGAGAACGCGCTGCTCAACGCCCGGTTCGAGATGGACGAGGTCGTCAGGCGCGCAGCGATGTCGCCCACGATCCGGGTGCAGCACGACGAGTTCCCGATGATCTGCAACGCGCGCGGGCAGATGGTCGTGGGCCAGTTCGGCTCGTACATCCCCGAGGTCATCGACCGCTTCGGCGGCCAGATCTCGGAGGGCGACGTGATCCTCCTGAACGACCCCTACCTCTGCAAGGGCTCGATCTCCCACTGCAACGACTGGCTCGTGATCCTGCCGGTGTTCCACGAGGGCGAGCATGTTGCGTTCAGCTCGCTCTTCGGCCACATGATGGACGTGGGCGGCAAGGTGCCGGGCAGCCAGGTCTCCGACGCGCTCTCGATCTGGGAGGAGGGCATCCGGATCCCGCCGATCAAGATCTTCGACAAGGGCGTCCTCAACGAGACGGCGCTCGACGTGATCCTCAACAACACGCGCACGCCGGACACGAACCGGAGCGACCTGATGGCGATCATCGGCGGCTGCCGCGCGGCGGAGCGGCGGATCATCGAGATCTGCGAGCGCTTCGGGCCGGAGACGTTCGAGGTGGCGTGCGATGCGCTCCTCGAGCGGACGCGGCGCGCGATGGCGCACATCATCCGCACGTACATCCCGGAGGAGCCCCAGACGTTCACCGACTGGGTCGACGACGACGGGTGCGGCAACGGCCCCTTCAAGATGGTGCTGACGATCTGGCGGGAGGGCGACGTCTGCCACGCCGACTGGACGGGAACGGCCGACCAGGCTCCCGGGTCGATCAACTTCCATATCCACGAGGGCCTCTGCAAGCTCTTCCTCGGGATCTACATGATCATGGCCTTCGATCCCGAGATCCTGTTCAACGACGGTCTCTACGACGTCTTCGAGGTCACGCTGCCCGAAGGGTCGCTCCTGAACCCGAAGTTCCCGGCGCCGTTGTCGAACCGGCTGAACGTCCACACGCGCCTCTTCGACTGCATGAGCGGGGCGCTCGGCCAGAAGGCGCCGGAGCTCTCGATGGCGGCGGGATACGGGACGAGCCCGTTCTTCGTCTTCTCCGGGTACGACGCCGACGGCGAGTACTTCCAGTTCGTCGAGCTTCTCTTCGGCGGGCTCCCGGCCCGGTACAAGGCGGACGGCCTCGACGGGCACTCGTGGTGGCCGCTCTTCCGGACGACCCCGGCGGAGTACGCCGAGAGCTACTACCCGGTGCGGATCTCGAGCTACGAGCCCGCGCGCGACACCGGGGGCGCCGGATTCCACCGCGGCGGCACCGGCATCGAGAAGACGTACGTGTTCACCGGCCCCGGGTCGTTCACGGTGAACGACGACCGCGCCACGATCCCGCCGTGGGGGATCAACGGCGGGCGCCACGGTGGCTGCAGCACGAAGACGCTCATCCGCGCAGCCGGCGAGGTCGTCGAGCTCGTGTCGAAGATCGACCAGGTTCCCGTCAATGCCGGCGACAAGCTGGTCTTCCGGACCGCGGGCGCCGGCGGCTGGGGCGACCCGCTCGAGCGCGATCCGGCAGCTCGTGCTCCGGGACGTGCTCCGCGACCTCGTCTCGCACGAGGTCGCGCTGCGCGACTACGGCGTCGTCATCGACGGGACCACCGTCGACGCGGTCCGCCACCGTGGCCGAGCGCACGCGGCTCGAGCGACGAGCGCGGTCCCATCCAGCCCTTCGACTTCGGCCACGCCCCCACAGGAGGATCCGCATGACGACCAGCCTTCGCTCTCGCCTCTCCGAGCCGGGTGCCATCGTCGCCCTCGGTGCGCACGACGGCCTCACCGCGAGGATCGCGGAGCGGGCCGGCATCGAGGCGCTCTACCACGGCGGCTACGCGACGGCCGCGCACCATTTCGGCCTGCCCGACGTCGGGCTGATCGGCAGGGCGGAGGTGGTCGAGAGCGTGCGCCGCATGCGCGCCGCGACCGACCTGCCGATCGTCGTCGACGCCGACACCGGCTACGGCTCCGAGGCGGGCGTCTGGCTCACGGTCCGCGAGCTCGAGGCCGTCGGCGCCAACGCGGTGCAGATCGAGGATCAGGTCTCGCCCAAGCGCTGCGGCCACATGGAGGGCAAGGAGGTGATCCCGGCCGACGAGATGGTGATCAAGGTTCGCGCCGCCGTGGCCGCGAGACGCTCGGACGAGACGCTGATCATCGCGCGGTCGGATGCGCTCCAGGTGACCGGGCTCGAGGACACGCTCGCCCGCTGCAACGCCTACAGCGAGGCCGGCGCCGATCTCGTGTTCGTCGACGCCCCCCGCACGGTGGAGGAGTACGCCGCCATCACCGAGAGCTGCTCCGCGCCGTGCGTCGCCAACATGTCGGAGACGGGGAGGTCCCCGTCGATCTCGACCCCCGAGCTCGAGGAGATGGGCTACAAGCTCGTCATCTTCCCGAGCACGCAGACGTGGCTCTTCGCCAAGGCCTACGAGGAGCTCTGCCAGGCGGTCCTGCGCGACAGGACGACGGCCGCCCTCGCCGATCGCTTCACGAGCTTCGACGACGTCAACGCGTTGCTCGGGCTCGCCGAGTGGCAATCGCGATGAGCGCGCGCGACGTCTACGACGCCCGCGGCTTCGGTGGCCGCCAGGGGGCGGGCCGGCGTCCGGCAGTCGTCGTCGTCGACTTCATCGAGGGCTTCACGAATCCGGCGTCCGCGCTCGCGTGCGACGCCGACGCAGCGGTCGGCGCGACCCGACAGCTCCTCGACGCAGCGCGGGCGGCGGGCGTTCCGGTGATCTTCACCACGGTCTGCTACGCCGACGACGACCTCGAGCGGGCCGCGATGTTCATCGCCAAGGCGCCCGCGCTCGCGACGCTGCGCCCGGGCTCGCCCTGGGTCGAGGTCGACGCGCGGCTCGCGCCGAGAGCCGAGGAGCCGGTGCTCGTCAAGCTCTTCGCGTCCGCGTTCTTCGGCACGCCGCTCGACGAGATGCTCCGCGAGGCGGGCTGCGACACGGTGCTGGTCACCGGCGCGTCCACCTCGGGCTGCGTGCGGGCCACAGCCGTCGACGCGCTCCAGTACGGCTACCGCGTGCTGGTGCCGCGGGAGGGCGTGGCGGACCGGGCGATCGACGCGCACAACGGGTCGCTGCTGGACATCGACGCGAAGTACGGCGACGTGATCTCGATCGACGAGGCGATCGCCGCTGTCGCGGCTGCGGTGGCCGAGCCCCGAGGCGAGCCGGCCGTGAGCGAGGCCATCGGCAACGATCGTCGCGTTCAACGCCGCGCGCGTCGTCTTCGGCACGGGTGCCTCGGCCGAGACGGGTGAGCACCTCCGGCAGCTCGGGGTGACGCGGGCCCTCGTCGTCTGCGACCGCTTCGTGACCGAGTCCGGTCTCGGCGAGCGCATCGAGGAGTCGCTCCGCGCCGCCGGCATCGACTCGGTCGTCTACGACCACATCGTCGGCGAGCCGAACGAGACGTCCGTGCAGGAGGCGGTGGCGGCTGCGCGCGGTGGCTTCGACGGCTTCGTCGGCATCGGCGGTGGCTCCGCGCTCGACACCGCGAAGCTCTGCGCGCTCTTCGCGACCTACGAGGGAGACCTGCTCGACTACGTGAATGCGCCGATCGGCGCGGGCCGCGCGGTGCCCGGGCCCGTCCTGCCGATCGTCGCGCTGCCGACGACGTCGGGGACCGGCTCCGAGGTCACGACGGTTGCGATCATCGACTTCCCGCGGCTCGGGACGAAGACGGGCATCTCGCACCAGCACCTACGGCCGGCGCTCGCGATCGTCGACCCTGCGCTGACCGTCTCGTGCCCTCCGGGGGTCACCGCGGCGACCGGCATCGATGCGCTGATGCACGCCCTCGAGGCGTACACGGTCTCGCCCTACGACACGCGGCCGCAGCTCCCGCTCGGCGAGCGGCCGCCGTACCAGGGCGCGAACCCGTTCGCCGACCCGCTGTGCGAGCGCGCGATCGAGCTCGCCGGCCGGCATCTCCGCACTGCCGTCGCGGACGGCACCGACATCGAGGCCCGAACGGCGATGGCGCTCGCGTCGACGATCGCCGGCATCGCCTTCTCCGGCGCGGGCGTCCACATCCCCCACGCGCTCGCCTATCCGATCGCCTCGCTGCAGCACGAGTGGACGCCACCGGGATACGGCGGCGCAGCGCTCGTCCCGCACGGCTTCGCCGTCGCCGTCACCGCGCCGGCCGTGTTCCGGTTCATCGCCGACGCTGCACCCGAGCGGTGCGCGACCGCGGCGCGGCTCCTCGACGGTGGCGACGACCTCGCCGTCTCGCTCGAGCGGCTGATGAAAGACATCGGCGCGCCGACGCGGCTGAGCGAGATCGGCTACGGCGCGGACGACCTCGCGGCGATCGTCCCCGGCGCGCTCGACCAGCGCCGGCTCCTCGTCGGCGCTCCGAAGGAGGTCGGCGCGGCCGAGCTCGAGGAGCTGTTGAGGGCGTCTCTGTGACCGGTTCCGGGAGCGCCTGGCCGTCCAGGGTCGCCGTCGTCGGCGCGGGGACGATGGGCATCGGCATCTCGCACGTGTTCGCCTCGAGCGGCATCCCGACCGTGCTCGTCGACGCGACGCCCGAGCTGTCCGAAGCGGCGCGGGAGCCGCGCGATCGAGCTCCTCTCCCGGCTGGAGCAGGCGGGAAACGTCGGCGGTGGCACGACGGCGACGGCGGAGCGACACCTCTCGGCGGCGCCGTCGATCGCGGACGCCGTGCGCGGCGCCGATCTCGTCGTCGAAGCCGTCGTCGAGCGTCCCGACGCGAAGCTCGCCGTCTACGCGGAGATCGAGCCCGCTGCCGGCGACGCCGTGATCGCGACGAACACGTCGTCCATCCCGATCGCGGAGCTCGCGGCGGGGCTCGAGAGCCCGAGTCGCTTCCTCGGCGTCCACTGGTTCGTCCCCCCGCTGCTCGTCCCCTGCGTCGAGGTCATCCGCACACCGTCGACCGACGAGCGGGTCGTCGACATCGTGGTCGAGGCGCTCACCCGGCTCGGCAAGACGCCGGTCGTCGTCGGGGACGGGCCGGGATTCGTCGCCAACCGGATCCAGTTCGCGATGTTCAGGGAGGCGGCGCGGATCGTCGAGGAAGGCATCGCCGGCCCCGAGCAGGTCGACGAGGTCGTGCGGTCGTCGTTCGGCTTCCGGCTGCCGTTCTTCGGCCCGTTCACGATCGCGGACATGGCCGGCCTCGACGTCTACGCCGACATCTACGAGACGCTCGAGCGTGGCCTCGGCCCCGGCTTCTCCGCTCCCGCGGTATTGCAGGAGCACGTCGACCGGGGCGAGTTCGGCGTCAAGACGGGGCGCGGGTTCCTGGAGCTCTCCCAGGCGCAGGCGGACGAGCTGATCGACCGGAGGAACCGGGCGTACGTGGCGCTGGCGGAGCTGAGGCGGGACATCGAGTCATGACGCCCGTCCCGGCTCCGATGCTTCCCACCCAGCGCCTCGACGGCCGGCACGCGATCGTGACCGGCGCCGGGCGTGGGATCGGACGGGCCGCGGCGCTCGCCCTCGCCGAGGCGGGCGCGGACGTCACGCTCTTCTCCCGGTCGGAGGACGAGCTCGAGGCGGTCGCGGACGAGGTGCGGGAGCGCGGCAGGCGCGCCGAGACGTGCGTCGGAGACGTGCGCTCCGCGACCGATGTCGAGCGCCTCGTCGAGCAGGCGGCCGCGAACGACGGCCTCGCCATCTGCGTCACGGCGGCCGGTCTCAACCGTCCCGGCCCGACGCTCGAGCAGCCGGTCGAGGACTTCGACCTCGTCGTCGAGACCAACCTCCGGGGCACGTACCTCGCGTGCCGTTCGTTCGCCGCCGCCGTCAGCGGGCGGGGACGCGGCGGCCGCATCGTGGCGATCTCGTCGCAGATGGGCGAGGTCGGCTACCCGGGGCGGGCGGCGTACTGCGCGAGCAAGCACGCCGTCAACGGCCTCGTCAAGGCGCTCGCGGTGGAGTGGGCGCCGGTCGGGATCGCGGTCAACGCCGTGGCGCCGACGTTCATCGACACGCCGCTGACCCGCCCGATGTTCGAGGACGAGGCGTTTCGCGCGGACGTCCTGCGGCGGATGCCGATGGGGCGCATCGGCACGCCGTCCGACGTCGTCGGCGCGGTCGTCTACCTCGCGTCCGACCAGGCCTGCGCTCGTCACCGGCCATGTGCTCGACGTCGACGGGGGCTGGACCGCGTGGTAGGTGAGATGGTTGGCAACGGTGATCCGATGACACGCGACCACTCCGGGCCCGGCCCGCTCGCAGGCGTGCGCCTGATCGAGCTCGGGACGCTGCTCGCGGGGCCGTTCGCCGGGCGCTTGCTCGGCGATATGGGCGCGGAGATCATCAAGGTCGAGCCGCCCGGGAAGCCCGACCCACTGCGCGAATGGGGCCAGGCGCGCTACGAGGGCCGCACCCTCCTCTGGCCGGTGCAGGCGCGGAACAAGAAGTGCATCACGCTCAACCTCCGCGAGCCACGAGGGCAGGAGCTCCTGCTCGAGCTCGTCCGCGTCGCTGACGTCCTCACCGAGAACTTCCGGCCGGGCACGCTCGAGCGGTGGAATCTCGGGTACGACCGGCTTTCGGCCGCGAACCCGGGCATCGTCCTCGCCCGCATCTCCGGCTACGGCCAGACCGGCCCCTACGCCGAGCGTGCGGGCTTCGCGTCCGTCGCGGAGGCGATGGGCGGGCTCCGCTACATCAACGGCTTCCCCGGGCGAGGCGCCGCCACGCACGGGGATCTCGCTCGGCGACTCGCTCGCCGCGATGTTCGCCGTCCAGGGCATCCTGGCGGCGCTCTACCACCGCGACGTTCGCGGCGACGGCCGCGGCCAGGTCGTGGACGTCTCGCTGATGGAGGCGTCGTTCGCGCTGCTCGAGAGCGCCGTCCCCGAGTACGACCGCCTCGGCATCGTCCGGCAGCCGGCGGGCACCAACCTCAAGGGCATCGCGCCGTCGAACATCTTCAAGTCACGCGACGACCTCTGGATGGTCATCGCCGCGAATCACGACAACCTCTTCCGCAGGCTCTGCGAGGCGATGGGGCGGCCCGAGCTCGCCGAGGATCCGCGCTTTGCGACCCATGTCGCGCGCGGCGAGAACCAGGAGGAGATCGAGGGCATCGTCGCGGAGTGGGCGGCTCGGCACGACGCCCGCGAGATCGACCGCGTCCTCAACGAGGCGGGCGTCGTGTGCGGGCCGATCTACACGATGGCCGAGATCTTCGAGGATCCGCAGTACAAGGCGCGCGAGATGCTCGTCGAGCACGTCGACCCCGAGTTCGGGCCCTACGTCGGGCCCGGGATCGTTCCGAAGTTCTCGCGAGACGCCGGGCGAGGTGCGTTGGTCGGGCACCTGGGAGGAGGGCAGCCACAACGAGGAGGTCTACTGCGGGCTGCTCGGACTGACGGATTCCGAGCTGCGCGAATTGCGTGAGGATGGGGTGGTATGAGCCTCACGATCTGTGACGTCGGGCGGCGGGACGCGCTCCAGAACCAGCCGGTCACCGGCTAGAACAGAAAGGACACCGAGATGGCGTACAGGCTGGGGGTTGACGTCGGCGGCACGTTCACCGACCTCTTCCTCGTATCGGAGGGCAACGGCGGCGCGCAGTTCCGCGTCAAGACGCCGTCGACGCCCCATGATCCGTCGGAGGGCGTGCTCACCGGCGTTCGGCGGATCTGCGACGAAGCAGGCATCGGCGTCGACGAGCTGCAGAACATCCTTCACGGCACGACCGTCGCGACGAACGCGGTGCTCGAGTCCAAGGGCGCGCGCGTCGGGCTGATCACGACGACGGGCTTCGGGCAGATCCTCCATCTCGCCCGCTCCCAGACGCCGGGCCCGCTGGCGGGGTGGATCATCATGGTCAAGCCCGATCCGCCGGCGTCGCTCGCCGACACGCGTGAGGCAGTCGAGCGCCTGGACGCCCGCGGAGCGGTCGTCGTCCCGGTCGACGAGGCGCAGGTCGAGGAGATCGTCCGCGACCTCGTCGAGTCGGGCATCGAGTCGCTCACGTCGCGCTCATCAACTCGTACGTGAACCCCGCCCACGAGGAGCAGATCGGCGCCGTCGTCGAGCGCCTCTACCCGGGCTTCCCGGTCACGCTCAGCGCCCAGGTGCTGCCCGAGTTCCGGGAGTACGAGCGGGCGCTGACGGCCTGCATGAACTCCTACGTGCGGCCGAAGGTCGCCGACTACGTGAACCGCCTCCAGTCCGAGCTCCAGTCGATCGGCGCGAAGGCCGACGTGAACATCCTCCGCTCCGACGCAGGGCTGATGACGACCCGCGAGGCGGCACGGAACCCGATCTATGCGGTGCTCTCCGGGCCGTCCGGCGGTGTCGCCGGCGCTCTCTTCGTCGCCTCCAAGGCCGGCTTCGAGGACATCCTCACGTTCGACATGGGAGGGACGTCGACCGACGTCGCCCTCTGCCAGAACGGGCAGCCGTCGATCGGGCGCGAGACGGCGATCTCGCACTTCCGCATCCGGGTCCCGTCCGTCGACGTCCACACGGTCGGCGCGGGTGGCGGCTCGATCGCCCACGTGCCCCAGCTGACGAAGGCGCTGCGCGTCGGGCCGGAGTCGGCGGGCGCCGCTCCCGGCCCGGCCGCCTACGGCAGGGGCGGCGAGCTGCCGACGGTGACCGACGCGAACGTCGTGCTCGGGCACCTGCCGCCGCAGCTGCTCGGCGGCGAGATGGCGCTCGACGTCGAGGCGTCGCGCACCGCGGTGCAGGCGATCGCCGATGCGATGGGCCTCTCGTCGGCCGAGGAGGCCGCGGAGGGAATCCTCGCGATCGTGAACGAGAACATGGCAGGCGCGCTGCGCCTCGTCTCCGTCCAGCGCGGCCACGACCCGCGCGACTTCGCGCTCGTCGCCTACGGCGGCGCCGGGCCGCTCCACGCCAACGCCGTCGCCAAGCTGATGGGGTCGTTCCCGGTCCTCGTGCCGCCGGCGCCCGGCCTGCTCTGCGCCATCGGCGATCTCGTCGCCGACTTCCGCGACGAGTTCGCCCAGACGTACATCCGCCTGCTCTCGGAGGCCGAACCGGCTGAGGTGGCCCGGATCCTCGACGAGCTCGGCGGCCGCGCGGACGACTGGCTCGAGAGCGAGGGGATCGCGGCCGACGCGCGGTCGATCACGCACACCGCCGACATGCGGTACCACGGGCAGGGCTACGAGATCCCCGTCGCGATCGACCCCGACGAGATCCGCTCGGCCGGCGTCGGCGGCCTCGAGGAGCGGTTCAACCAGCTTCACGAGCAGCTCTACGGCTTCCGCATGCACGGCACGGGGAGCGAGATCGTCAACCTGCGCGCAGTCGGGTTCGGCAGCGTGCCGAAGCCCGAGCTCCCGCTCGGCGAGCCTGCAGGCACCGATGCCTCCGGCGCCGTCGTCGACGAGCAGCAGGTCTGGTTCGAGGGGCAACAGCATGCGACGACGGTCTACGACCGGGCCGGGCTGAGGCCGCAGATGCGGTTCGACGGCCCGGCGATCGTGACCGAGTTCGACTCGACGACGGTCGTCCTGCCGGGCTACACGGCCGAGGTCGACGTCAACTTCAACATCCTCATCAACCCGAACGACTGAGAGGGGGACCCGATGGCATCCACCACGCACGACGAGCTGCGGATCGCCGAGATCCCGACCGGCATCACGGTCGATCCGATCACGCTCGACATCATCGAGGGCGCACTGAAGAACGCGCGGTACGAGATGGACGCGGTGCTCTTCCGGTCCGCCATGAGCCCCGTCATCCGCGAGCAGCACGACGAGTTCCCGATGCTCACCGACCCGCGCGGCCGCATGGTCGTGGGCCAGTTCGGCGCCTACATCAACGAGATGATGGCCGACTGGGATCGCGGCGTGTACCCGGGCGACGTGATCCTCACCTCCGACCCGTTCAAGTGCTCGGGCTCGATCTCGCACACGAACGACTGGCTCGTCCTGCTGCCGATCTTCTACGAGGACGAGCTCGTCGGCTGGTCGAGCCAGTTCGGCCACATGATGGACGCGGGCGGCCCGCTCCCGGGGTCGCTGCCGACGGGTGCACGCACGATCTTCGAGGAGGGCGTCAACATCCCGCCGGTCAAGATCATCGAGCGCGGGGTGGTGCAGGAGGACGTGCTGCGCGTGATCCTCAACAACGTGCGGCTGCCCGAGATGAACCGCGCCGACCTGTTCGCGATCGTGGCCGGGTGCCGCGCCGGTGAGCGCCGCGTGCTCGACCTCTGCGAGCGGTTCGGCAAGGAGACCTACCTGGCGGCGCTCCAGGCGCTGCTCGATCGCACCTACGAGGCGATGAAGTTCCTCATCTCGGTTGCCATCCCCGAGGAGCCGCAGACGTTCGTCGACTACATCGACGACGACGGGCTCGGCAACGGCCCGTTCAAGATGCAGCTGACGATCTGGCGCGAGGGAGAGCACGCCTTCTTCGACTGGTCGGGCACCGACCCGCAGGCGATGGGGCCGATCAACTTCTACCTCTCCGAGGGCATGTTCAAGATGTTCATCGGGATCTACCTGATCATGGTCAACGATCCCCAGATCCTCTTCAACGACGGGTTCTATCCGCTGCTGCACGTCGTGATGCCGGAGGGCTGCCTGCTGAAGCCGCGGTACCCGGCGGCGCTCGGCTGCCGCACGCACGCCCTCGCGCGGCAGTTCGACGTCCTCGGCGGGGCGCTCTGCAAGAACGCCCCGGAGCTGAACACGGCGGCCGGCTACGGCACCTCCCCGTACATGCTCTACTCGGGCTGGGACGGCGAGCGGGGACTTCTTCTACTCGATGGAGATCCTCTACGGCGGCATCCCCGGCCGGCCGATCGGCGACGGCATGGACGGCCACTCCTGGTGGCCGCTGTTCGAGAACATCCCGACGGAGTACCTCGAGGCGTACTACCCGATGCGGATCGACGGGTACACGACGATCCAGGACTCGGGCGGCGCCGGCCTGCACCGCGGCGGCAACGGCGTCGAGAAGCGGTACGTCTACCTCGAGCCGGGTGAGGTGTCGATCCACGACGACCGCTGGCTGACGCGTCCCTGGGGCGTGCTGGGCGGCCAGCCCGGCGAGCGGTCGGAGAAGCTCCTCGTCCGCACCGACGGCACGGAGGAGCGGCTGGCGTCGAAGTGCGACAACGTCGTGGTCGAGCCGGGTGACATGCTCGTCTACCGCACGGCGGGCGGCGGCGGCTGGAAGGATCGCCTCGACCGGCCCGTCGAGGCGGTCGTCCGGGACGTCGAGCTCGGCCTCGTCTCGTCCGAGAAGGCGCTCGCGAGCTACGGCGTCGTCATCGCGGGCGACGGTACGGCGGATGCAGACGCGACCGACAAGGAGCGGGAGCGCCAGCGCACCGAGCGCGGTGAGGCCCTCGCCTTCGACTTCGGGCCGTCGCTCGAGGAGGTGCTCGCGAACTGCAAGGCGGAGACGGGGCTCGAGCCTCCGGTTCCGGCCAAGCCGCTGCGGTGGTCGCCGCTCGAGGACGGGGTCGAGGCGCTCGCCCGGATGCGCGAGCGGGAAGGCGTCTAGCCGTGAGCGGGCAGCAGTTCGAGGGCTTCGGACAGAAGGGCGGCGGCGTCGGCCGCCGCCCGGCCCTCGTGATCATCGACATGAACAACGGCTTCACCGATCCGGCCTCGCCGCTCGTCTGCGATCTCGACGACACGATCGCCGCGATCCGGACGCTGCTCGACGCGGCCCGCCGGGCCGAGGTGCCGGTGGTCTACACCACGGTCTCGTACGGCGAGGGCGACAAGGTGACGGCGAAGGCGTTCATCGAGAAGGTGCCCGCGCTGCTCACGCTCGCGGCCGGCTCGAGCTGGGTCGAGATCGACGAGCGCCTCGCCCCGCGACCGAACGAGCCGGTGCTGAACAAGCTCTACGCGTCCGCATTCTTCGGGACGCCGTTCGCGAGCCTGCTCGCCTCGCACCAGTGCGACAGCGTCATCGTCACCGGCGCGTCGACCTCGGGCTGCGTTCGCGCGACGGCGGTCGACGTGCTGCAGTACGGGTACCGGCCCGTCGTGCCGCGCGAGGCGGTCGGCGACCGCAATCCGGCGGCCCACGAGGCGGCGCTGTACGACATCGACCTCAAGTACGGCGATGTCGTCTCCGCTCGACGAGTGCCTCGCGGCACTGGAGGGGTTGGTTGGCACACACGCTCGTTGAGAAGATCCTGCTCGCGCACTGCGACGCCGACGACGTCACGCCCGGGCGATGTCGTCACCGTTCGCTGCGACGTCGTGATGGCGAACGACGTCTCCGGGCCGGTCGCGTTCCGCGCGATGGAGAAGATGGGCGCCGAGCGCGTCTTCGACCCGTCTCGCGTCGTCATGGTCGCCGACCACTTCATGCCGGCGAAGGACGTGAAGTCGGCCGAGCTCCAGGCGCGCCTGAAGCGGTGGTCGGAGGAGCAGGGCGTCACCTACTACGGCCAGGGCCGCGGCGGCATCGAGCACACGCTCCTCTGCGAGGAGGGCTGGATCGTGCCCGGCGCGGTGATCGCCGGCGGCGACTCCCACACCTGCACCTACGGCGCCCTCGGCGCGTTCGGGACGGGGCTCGGATCGACGGACATCGCCTCGTGCCTCGCGCTCGGCTCGTTCTGGCAGGCGGTGCCCGAGACGATCCGGATCGAGCTCAGCGGCCGTACCGGGAGCTTCGTCACCGGCAAGGACGTGATCCTCGCCGTGCTCGCGCAGATCGGCGTCGGCGGCGGGACGAACGCGGTGCTCGAGTTCGTCGGCCCGGGCGCCGAGGCGCTCTCGGTCGACGAGCGCCTCGCCGTCGCGAACATGGCGGTCGAGGCCGGCTCCGAGGCGGGCATCTTCCCGGCCGACGACGCGGTCGCGGCCTACCTCGAGGGCCGTGCCCGCTCGAGCTGGACGGCCGAGCGCTCCGACCCGGACGCGACCTTCCGGCAGCGGCTCGAGATCGACCTCGCGGCGCTCGAGCCGCTCGTCGCCCTGCCGCACCTCCCCGGCAACGTGAAGCCGGTGTCCGAGGTCGGCCCGGTCGCCGTCGACCAGGTCTACATCGGCAACTGCGCCAACGGGACGATGACCGACCTGCGACAGGCGGCGTCGATCCTCGGCGGCCGAAGCGTCCATCCGCGGACGCGCGCGATCATCGTTCCGGCCACCCAGGCGATCTGGCGGGAGGCCGCGGCCGAGGGCCTGCTCGACCTGTTCGTCGAGGCGGGCGCGATCGTCTCGACCCCGACCTGCGGCGCGTGCTTCGGCGGCTCGAACGGCATCCTCGCGGCGGGTGAGAACGCCGTCGCGACGACGAACCGCAACTTCCGCGGCCGCATGGGGTCGCCCGATGCGGGCGTGTACCTCGCGAACGCGTGGGTCGCCGCGGCCGCGGCCGTCGCCGGCGAGCTCGTCCACCCGGAGGTGATCAGATGAGAGTCGAGGGCGTCGCGCTCGTCGTCGAAGGCGACAACGTCGACACGGACGTCATGTACCCCGGCGCGTACCTCAACGTGGAGGACCCGGACGAGATGGCGCAGTACCTCTTCGAGGGCTTCGACCCGACCCTGCGCGAGCGCCTCGTCGAGGGAACGATCCTCGTCGTCGGCTCGAACTTCGGCATCGGCTCGTCGCGCGAGCACGTCCCGTTGGCGATGAAGGGAAGCGGGATCCGCGGCGTCGTCGGCCGGAGCTTCGCGCGCATCTTCTACCGCAACTGCGTCAACCTCGGCCTCGCGATCGTCGCCTGCCCGGCGGCCGCCGACGCCGCCCACGACGGATCGCGGATCGCGATCGACACGACGGGAGCGGTCGAGGTCGACGGCGTCACGTTCGATGCGCCTGCCGCACCGCCGCTCGTGCTCGAGGTCGGAGCCGCCGGCGGTCTCGTGGACTGGACGGCGTCGCAGATCTCCGGCTAGAGCGGCTCAGCGGCCGACGGAGCGTGCTCGGATTCGGGTCCAACCGAGCCTCGACGCGGTGGGTTCGTCATGGTGGATGCGGGCCCGAACTCGTGTTGAAGCTCCGACGTGATCGGCGTACTGTGGGTTGGGTCGAGAAAGGAGGCGGATCTCATGCATGCACGGATTGCTGCATTTGAGAACCCCAACATGTCGCGCTTCGACGAACTCGTCGGGCTCGTGCGCGACCGCGAGAGCACGGGGAGGGCGTTTCCCGATGCTCTTGGCATGTACATGCTCGTCGATCGTGCCGCCGGCGCCTCGCTCGGGATCAGCATCTTCGAGGACGAGGCCGCAGTCCGCCGCGCCGAGCCGACCTTCGAGAAGATGGGCGACGAGATCCCGGAAGAGCTCCGGGGCAGGCGCGCATCGGTCGAGACCTACGAGGTCGCGATCCACGAGGTCTCGGATGACGTCCACGCCGCACGCGTCACGACGTTCGCCGGCGATCCCGCCCAGGTCGAGAAGAGCCTCCGGCACGCCGTCGAGGAGGTGCTTCCCGAGCTGCGAACGATCGACGGCTGGCAGGGGATCATCGTCACTGTCGACCGCGCGAGCGGGGCAGAGAAGGTGATCACGCTGTGGGAGAGCGAGGAAGCGATGTCGGCGAGTGAGAGCCAGGCCGACCAGCTTCGGAGCACGGTCGCCGACAGCGCGAAGCAGAAGATCAAGGCGGTGCAGCGGTTCGATGTCCCGATGGCATTTGATCGCGCTCCACGCCTGATCACGGTCTGACGACAGGTCCCCCCGGGCGACGCGGCCGAACTGCGTCGCCCGGGTCGCGGTCGCAGTTGACGGCACGACGCGGGCCATCCGAGCCTTCTCGCCGCTCGGTCGTCTGCTAGCGGTTGCCGACCGCTGGGCGCAGGCGCCATGGCGGACCCGTCCGGCCCGACCAGCCTGCGTGGATTCGTGCCTCGCCGCCCGCCTTTCAACTCGGGACCACTGTGCGGTGGCGCGGCGGGTAGTTGCACCGTGACGCAGAGCCCGCCGGCGGCCCGGGGGGTGAGGGTGAGGGTCCCGTCGTGCGCCTGGGCGATGCTCTTCGACGATCGCCAGGCCGAGGCCGACACCTGCGTGGTCGGTGCGTATGCGTTCGGCGCCGCGAAGAAACGGCTCGGCGAGCGTGGCGACCAACTCAGGCGTGAGCTTCTCGCCGGTGTTCTCGACGGTGAGCACGGCGCTCTTGGGGTGAACGCTGGTCGTGACCCAGACGGTGCCCTGCTCAGGCAGGTTGTGGACGATCGCGTTCTGCACGAGGTTCGTGGTCATCTGCAGCAGGAGCGCATGGGAGCCGATGGTGGGGGTCGATGTCGCCGGAGGTCTCGATCGTGAGGCCGCGTTTCTCCGCGAGGGGCAGGAGCGTCTCGGCGGCTTCTTCCGCGATGAGGGACAGATCGATGTGCTCTTCGGTGAAGGACCGTTGGTCGGCGCGGCTGAGCAGGAGCAACGCTTCGGTGAGGTCGATCGCTCGGGTGTTGACGGCGTGGAGGCGGTCGACGAGCTCGCCGGTGTCGCGGTTGGGATCGTTGCGGGCGACGTCGAGAAGTGTCTGCGTGATCGCCAGCGGGGTGCGCAGTTCGTGGGAGGCGTTGGCTGCGAATCGCTGCTGCTCGGCGACGTGTGCTTCGAGCCGGGCGAGCATGGCGTCGAAGGCGTCGGCGAGCTCGCGGAACTCGTCGTTGCGGCCCGGTAGCTGGATTCGGTGCGAGAGCGATCCGGTCGCGGCCATGCGTGTGGCGTCGGTGATGCGCGTCAGGGGGGCGAGCATGCGGCCGGCGAGGAGCCACCCTCCCAGGAGACCGAACACCAGCAGGAACGCCAGCACGATCGGCCGCGGCCGGAGCGAGAGCGCGCAGGAGGAAGGAGTTGTTCCCGGGCACGACGCGCACCGATGGTGCTGATCACACCGTCGGGTACGTATCGCAGGAGGACGTCAAACGATTGCCCCGGCTGGCCGGCGAGCCATGCGGCGGCGAGCATCAAGGCGCCGGCGACCATGAGGAAGCCGGCGTAGCTGAGCGTGAGCTTGAGGCGAACGCTCAGCCCAGGGGCCCTATCCACGCTCATCTCCCTCGCGCCCGGTGTCCGGTGGAGTGTCGATGCGGTAGCCGACTCCGGCCACGGTGGCGATGATCCAGGGCTCGCCGAGGCGCTTGCGCAGTCCCGAGACCGTGATGCGCACGGCGTTCGTGAACGGGTCGGCGTTCTCGTCCCACGCCCGTTCCAGGAGCTCCTCGGCACTGACGACACCGCCTTCGGCAGCGACGAGGACTTCCAGCACCGCGAACTGCTTCCGCGTCAGTGCGACGTAGCGGTCGTCGCGGTAGACCTCGCGGCGGAACGGATCCAGCCGCAGGCCTGCGATCTCTCGCACGGGCGGCCTGTGGTGGGCGCGCCTGCGGTCGAGCGCCCTGAGTCGGAGCACGAGCTCCTGGAGCTCGAACGGCTTCGTGAGGTAGTCGTCGGCGCCGAGCTCGAACCCGCTGGCCTTGTCGTCCAGCCGGTCGGCGGCGGTCAGCATGAGGACGGGCATGCCCGCTGCCGGAGGCGACGATGCGCTGGGCGATCTCGTCGCCGGTAGGCCCGGGAATGTCCCGGTCGAGGACGGCGACGTTGTAGGCGTTGACGTGCAGCAGTTCCAGAGCGGTGTCGCCGTCACCGGCGATGTCCGCCGCGATCGCCTCCAGGCGCAGACCATCGCGGATGGCTTCCGCCATATAGGGCTCGTCCTCGACGATCAACACGCGCATGCTCCGATGCTAGAGCCGCCGCGTATCGTCGGCGTATCGAAAACCACATACGTGCTGGCAACACCACGCAGCCTTGACTGGATGCGTGGCCCAAAGCCAGACGAGCACGAGCAACGTCCCGTCGGATTCGATTCGCAGGATCCGTGCCGCCGGCGTGCTCGTCGTCATCGCGGCGATCGCCGTAGCCGTCGGCTACCAGCTGCCGGCGTCCTCTTCCTCGGCGGCGTCCTCCTCGGTGGCCTTGTCCTCGACGGTGCCCTCGTCGTCGACGCCACATCACCGATCGGCGCCCCTCGCAGAGAGCTTCGTGATCCTCGCAGCGAGCGACCGGAGTGCGTGGCCGCTTGGCGAGGCCGACGGCGCCGTTCCCGATGGCACGACGGTCTTCGATGACGAGATTCCGGGTGTGGCCAACCTCGATCCAGCGCTCCTCGGTGCCCTGCGCCAAGCCGCGACTGATGCCGCGCACGAGGGGTGCAGTTCTTCGTCGACAGCGGCTGGCGTTCCCCGGCGTACCAGGAGCAACTACTCCGGCAGGCGGTCCTCAAGTACGGCTCGAAGAGGAAGCTGCCCGATGGGTGGCCACCCCCAGCACGTCCGCTCACGTGTCGGGGGACGCGGCCGACATCGGGCGCTCCGATGCCACAGCCTGGCTGTCCGAGCACGGCGCCGAGTACGGCCTGTGCCAGATCTACAGCAACGAGCCCTGGCACTACGAACTGCGCCCTGCAGCCGTCGACCACGGTTGCCCTCCCATGTACGCCGACCCGACGCACGATCCCAGGACGCAGCAGTGACCCGCACGCTCGGATTGGCAGATCCAGCTAGCCATCGTCCCTGATCAGCCGGCTCTGATCGAACAACGCGACGGGCTTCGGATTGCCGATCAGCACGTTGCGGTCGAGCTCGGCCTCGGCGTAGAAGTTCGCCTCGATCCCGACGCCGGCAGCCGCCTCGTTGCCCGTGTGGTCGGAGCGCGTGCCGACGATGACGTTCTGGTTGACGTCGCACATCGAGTGGTCGCCGCAGTAGACCCCGACCCCGACGGACGCCGGAGACGTTGTTCTTCTCGATCTCGCCCATCGACATCTCGCTCATCGTGATCGCGCGCATGCCGGTGCCGTGCACCCGGTTGCCGCTGACCGTGATGTTCGAGGCGTGGACGACGATGCCCTCGTTGCCGCCCGAGACGTCACAGCCCTCGACTGCGCCCATGCCCTGGAAGCCCGAATACGAGATGTCGATCCCCTGGGCGTACGGCCCGGAGACCGCGACCGTGCAGTCGCGGATCATGACCTGCGAGAAGCGGACGTGGATCCCGTCCAGCTTCTGCCCGAGGACGCGAACGCCCTCGAGCCTGACCCTTCGGGAGCGCTCGACGTCGATCCCGTACTCGCCACCGACAACGGTCAGGCCCCTGATCACGACGCCGGAGGCGCGGACGACGATGCCGCCGCGTCACGACCGTGCCCGGCCTGCCGACGAGCGTCTCCTCTCGCGTGATCACGAGCGGCCCCTTCACGACCCCCGCAGGCAGCGTCACGGTCGGCGGCCGGGTCGCGTAGGCGACGCCGCTCGCCGCCAGCAGGATCGCAGCGCGCAGCTGCGACCGCGGCGGTCCCGAGGCGTCCGAGCTCGCCGCCGTCCTCCGCATACGAGAGCCGCAGCCACGGGAAGACGGCGTGCCCGAGCACCTGGGCGAGCAGCCACGTGGCGGCGAAGAACGCGAGAGCCGGGCCGAGCGGCGCCACGATGCCCACAGGCCTGGCCAGCGAGACCACGAGCGCGAGCTCGAGCAGCCCCGAGCGGGAGCGCGACCCAGCCCGGCTGGTAGGCGAACACGCGGTGGTAGAGCGCCACGTCGAGGGTGACGCCGACGCCGACCATCAGCGCCCCGATCTCGACCGGCCACCAGCGGTGCAGCGTCAGCGCGAGCACGCAGGCGACGACGAGCGGCGCGATCGCCGAAAGCAAGCGGGATTCGATCCTCCCTCTCAGCGTGTACGACATCGCTGCACCGCTCGGAGGAATCCGTGCGCCGCGTACTTCGCCCCCGCCAGCGTGTCGGCGGCCGGGTAGGCCCACTGCGCCGGCGACCCCGGCAAGAGCGAGCGTGCGCTCGTCGTTCGTGAGGGCCGGGCACGGTGCAGTCGGGCGCGAGCACGATCCAGTCGCCATGGGTCTCCGGCCCGTGCTCGGCGACGAGCTGCGCGAGCAGCGGCTGAGCGCCGAACCCTCGCCGGAACCCGGTGGCGCAGATGATCTGCGCTTCCCCGTTCACCTCCGCCTCGACGCGAAACCGCTCGCCCGCCCTGCTCGAGTGGCTCGTCCCACTCGCGGCCGGGCGGATAGGACGGCGCGAGCAGCGTGTCCAGGATCGCCGCACGCTCGATCGGCGCTGTTGCGTGAAAGGCGCGCCAGCCCGCGGCGTGAGAGCAGCGGCCGGGGCACGCTGAGCGGCCGGCGCAGCGGCTCCCGCCGCCGCACCGACGTGACCCGGGCACCGGCGGCGAGGGCGTTGCGCCACTCCGTCGCGGCGGCCATCCCGGCTCCGACCACGGCGACGTCGTCGGCGTACTCGTGAGGCTCGTAGGCGTGAACGGTCCGTGCGTCCCCGGCAAGCTCCTCCGGGACGTTGAGGACCGCGGGGCCCGGGGCGAGGAGAACGTGACGGAACGTGCCGTGCTCGTCGAGCGAGAAGCCGTCGGCGCCCGCGCAGACGCGCTCCACGCGGCTTCGGACGACTGCGGCCTCCCAGCCGATCCGGCTCCGCAGCTCCTCGACGTGCTCGAGGAACTCCTCGACCGTCGGGTGATAGCGGTCGCAGACGCTTTCGACGAGCGGCCAGACGCTGCGCCCGCGCCAGGCGGATCGCATCGCGAGCCCCGGGAACGAGGTCGGGAGGCAGTGGCCGTTGCTCTCCGAGCGCATCCGACGCTGGCGAATGGCCGCCGCGCGCCTCCTCCAGGCCCGTGCCGGGTCGGCGCCGGTCGCGTCGAAGACGGTGATCTCCTCGGCCGGGATCCCGCCACGGATCAACGTCGCGTACGCGGTGAAGCCGGCGAGACCGCCGCCGACGACCGCGCACTCCGAGCCGCCGCTCACTTCACAGAGCCGGCGAGGAGCCCCTGGACGAAGTAGCGCTGGAACGCGAAAAACACGCAGAGGGGCACCAGCAGCGAGATGAAGGAGGCAGGCGCGATCAGGTCGATGTTGGCGCCGAACTGGCGGAGGTTCGAGAAGATCGCGACGGTGATCGGCTGCACGTTCTGGCCGAACGTCAGCGCGACGATCAGGTCGTTCCAGGTCCAGAGGAACTGGAAGATGGCGAGAGAGGCGATCGCCGGCAGCCCGAGCGGCAGGATCAGCCGCACGAAGATGACGAGCTCCGAGGCGCCGTCGATCCGTGCCGACTCCATGATGTCCTTCGGGATGCCGACGAAGAAGTTGCGCAACAGGAAGATCGCGAAGGGCAGCCCGAACGCCGCGTGGAAGAGCACGATCGAGGCCACCGTGTCGTACAGCCCGACCTTGTTGTAGAAGGAGAACATCGGGATCAGCGCCATCTGGAGCGGCACGACGAGCAGCGCGATCACGCAGATGAAGATCCAGTCGCGGCCGGGAAACTCGAGCCAGGCGAACGCGTAGCCGGCGAGCGCGCCGACGACGATCACGATCAGGGTGTTCGCGATCGCGATCTCGGCCGTGATCACGAGTGAGTGCATGATCGCGTGGTTGTGCAGGACCTGGCTGTAGTTGTTCCAGGTCGCGAGGGCCGGCTTCGGTGAAGATCTGCCACCAGCCCTTCACCGTGAACGCCTGCGCGGGCAGGATCGAGGTGAGGAAGAGCCCGAGCGTCGGGATCAGCCAGAGCACGCCGAGCAGGACCAGGATCAGGTTCACAGGTGCGCGCATCAGGAAGCGCAACACCTTCGCCGGGGCCGTATCGCGCTCGCTGAGCTTCGGCTTCGGGGTGGGGACGGCCGCGACGCTCATGCTTCCCTCCTGAAACGCTTGACGTTGAGGAGCAGGACGGGGACGACGAGAACGAACAGGAAGACGGCGATCGCCGAGCCCACGCCGAAGTCGTTGATGCCGCCGAACGACGTGCGCCACATCGCCAGTGCGATCACGCTGCCGGCGTTCTGCGACGAGCCGGGCGCGAGCGTGATCACGAGGTCGAAGACCTTGAGGACGTTGATGATCATCGTGATGAAGACGACCGAGAGCACGGGCGCGAGCAGCGGGACGGTGACGCGCCGGAAGACCTGCCACTCGCTCGCACCGTCGGTTCGCGCCGCCTCGAGGACCTCTCGTGGCATCGCCGACAGGCCGGCTGCGATCACCACCATCGAGAAGCCGGCCCAGATCCAGATGTAGGCGATGATCAGCGACGGGGTGATGAGCTTCGTGCCGAGCCAGGCGAACCCGCCCCAGGGCTTCGCAAAGGTCTGCGCCGAGATGCCGGCGTGGTACGTCCCTGGTGCGACCGCTCCGAAGTCGAACGTGCCGTCGTCGCCGGACGCTGCCGTCTTGACGACCTTGTCCTCGCTGTTCCGCAGCTGCACGGTCACCCCGGGCAGCCCGACCTCCTGCGACTCGACCTTGCCGGGCACGCCGCCGCCTGGCTTGAAGTCCCGCCAGACGACCCCGACGATGTCGCGACGGTTCGACGCCGGCACGACCGCCTGGGTGGCCGAGGAGGGCACGTCCGTGGGCGGGATCCCGGTCAGCCCGATCAACGCCACCCCTCCCGGCTGCAGCGGGACCTTCAACACCATCCCGGTCTGTGCGTTGCCCTGGAGCTCGGGCGTCGACGGCAGCGCCGTCGACAGGGAGCCCGGCTGCTTGACGATCTCCACCAGCGAGCGGCCGAGGGCATTGACGGCACCGAGGTTCGGATCCTGGACGTACATGATCCGCCACGTCACTCCCGTGGCGAAGGCGGAGATCGCCATCGGCAGGAACACCACGGTCTTGAAGGCGAACGCCCACCCGACCCGTTCCGTGAGGACCGCGAAGATCAGGCCGATCGAGGTGACGAACGCCGGCACGACCGCGACCCAGATCAGGTTGTTCTTGATCGCGGTCGTCAGCGTCGGTGTCGTGAACAGCGCCTTGTAGTTGTCGATCCCGACGAAGTCGTCGAACCCACTGGGGCCGAAGAAGCTGCGGGCGATCGTGTAGATCGTCGGGTAGACGATCCAGATGCCGAGAAGCACGAACGCGGGCAGCAGGAACAGGGTGCCTGCGCCGTAGCGGCGCAGGCTCGGGCCCCGCTGCGCGGTGGAGTCGCCCCGCCGGGCGACTCCACCGCGATCGTGCTCTGGGCCAAGGCTCTACTTCCCCTTCTTGTAGGCGGCGGCGGCCGACGCCTCGAGCTTCTTCTGGATCCCGCTCACGTTGGCCGGGTTGCGCAGGAAGTCCTGGAACAGGCCCCACTCGCCCTGGCCGACCGTCGCCCCGAAGGAGGCGGGCTGCTGGTCGGACATGTCGAAGGCGACGTTCTTCGCCTTTGCGATCGCCGAGGCGGTCGCTCGGGTCGTGGCGTCCGGATACACGCTCGCAGGCATGTTCCGGTTACCGGTTGCGAAGCCGCCCTTGGCGGCCCACGCCGCTGCCGCGGCCGGGCTGGCGAGGAACTTCACGAACGCCTGGATCGCCGGGGTATCCCTGAACGCGACGATCGTGTCGCCGCCGATCACGACCGACGGGGCAGAACCGCCGATCGACGGGAACGGAAACTCGCCGTACCCCGTTCCCGGCTTTGACTTCACGGTCGCGACGCCCGGGACGAAATCGCCCTCCATCACCATTGCCGCCTTGGGCGGGTTCTGGAAGACATTGTTGACCGACGTCGGGAAGTCCGTCTGCACCGCGCCGGAGGTTCCCCCGGCAATGTTGGCGCTTGCGAACACTCCCGCCATCGTCTTCAGGGCGGTCGTGACCGACGGATCCGTCCACTTGATCTTGTGAGTGGTCAGCAGCGTGTACTTCGCCGGCCCCGCCTGCCGGATGTAGATGTTCTCGAACAGGTCGGTGAGCGTCCAGCCGTCCGCTCCGCCGACCGAGTACGGCGGCACGCCGGACGACTTGATCGTGTTGGCGACCGAGGTGAGCTGCGGCCAGGTCGCCGGTGCCTTGACGCCTGCGGCCTTGAACGCAGGAGCGCTGTACCAGACGGTCGACTTGTTGCTTGCCTTGAAGACGAGGCCGTAGGTCTTGCCCGAGAACTTGCCGAGCGCGATCCACGAGGGCGCGAAGTTCGCGCTGAGGGTCTTCTGGGCGTAGGTGATCGGCTTCAGCGCCCCCTTGGCCACGAACTGCTTGACGAGCCCCGGCTGGGCGATGTCGGCCATGTCGGGCGGCTTGCCGCCTGCAACCGCGGTCGAGAGCACCGTCGGCAGGTTGTCGCCGACCGGCTTGTAGTTGACCTTGACGTTCGGATTGACCTTGTTGAAGGCCTTGATCACGTCGCCGAAGGCTTTCGCCTCGGCTCCGGTCCAGACCCCATCGAACGTGATGCTGCCCGAGACTGCGCTCGTGCCCTTGGTCGCTCCGGAGCCGCTGCTCGATGCAGCGAGGACAGCGGCGGCGACCGCAAGGCAGACGGCGGCGATGCGAACCCAGTGACGTGTCACGATGCTGCTCCTTTCCCCTGCTTCTGGTCATAGATCCCGAGACCCGTCTCCGGGTCGAAGAAATGCATCGAGCTCGTGTCGACCGACACCTCGACCGGCCCGCCTTCGCTGACGTTGGCGCGCGCCCCGAACCGGCCGACGAACAGCGCGTCCTCGGTGTGACGGCCGTCGAGACCCGTTTCGGCGTCACTTGCGAGCTCTTGTGTCTCCTCCGTCTCGGCCGGCCGCGTGCCCTGGACCGTGAAGTGCACCATCAGCTCCGAGCCGAGCGCCTCGCGGAGCTCGACCGTCCCGCGCAACCGCCGGCCGGGTGGAGTCTCCGGCGCCAGCGAGACATCGTCGAGGTGCTCGGGCCGGATGCCCGCGATGACCGGGCGACCCTCGTACGACCGGAGCGCCGATAGGCCTGCGGACGAGGCCTCGTCCAGCTCGAGCTTCTGAGTGCCAAGCAACGACCGCGAGGCTGCCGTTCGAGCGCTCGATCGTCGCCTCGACCATGTTCATCGCCGGTGATCCGATGAATCCGCCGACGAAGATGTTCACCGGCCGGTCGTACAGCGTCTGCGGGTCGGCCACTTGCTGCAGCTCCCCCTTCCGCATCACCGCAACGCGGTCGCCCATGGTCATCGCCTCGATCTGATCGTGGGTGACGTAGATCGTCGTCACACCGAGGTTCGCGCTGGATGCGTGAGATCTCTGCCCGCATCTGGACCCGCAGCTTCGCATCGAGGTTCGAGAGAGGCTCGTCCATCAGAAAGGCGGCCGGCTCACGGACGATCGCGCGACCCATCGCGACCCGTTGCCGCTGCCCGCCCGAGAGGTTCCGCGGCTTCCGCTTCAGCAGGTCGACCAGGCCGAGTGTGTGTGCCGCGCGCTGGACTCGTTCGTCGATCTGCTGCTTGGGCATCTTCTTGAGACGCAAGCCGAAGGCGATGTTGTCGTAGACCGTCAGGTGCGGATAGAGCGCGTAGCTCTGGAAGACCATTGCGATGTCCCGGTCCCGCGACGGCACGTAGTTGACGACCCGCTCGCCGATCCGCACGACCCCGGCGGAAATGTCCTCGAGCCCCGCCACCATCCGAAGAGCGGTCGTCTTCCCGCAACCCGAGGGGCCGACCAGCACCATGAACTCGCCGTCTTCGATCCCGAGGTCCAGCGAATCGACCGCCTGTGTCCCGTCCGGGTAGATCTTGGACACCCGTTCCAGCGTGACAGCGGCCACGTCACCTCCACCCTGCTCGTCGCGGCGTTCAAGCAGCGTTGCCTTATACCCCGATCTCGTCGATCTCAATCCAACTTCTTGCACCGCGGCTGTCGCACCGTGGACTGGGGCTACGACCGATGCTGAAGCTCGTTCGTGGCGGGATTCACCTCGGCGATGAGGCGGATGACATCCTCGTCCGCGACCGGGCTGAAATCCTCGTACCAATATCCGACCGCGCGAAACCTTTGCAGGATGTGAGGGCAGACAACCTCGTCCGCTTCGTGCATGAGGAGAGGAAGGCTCGAGGCCGCCGCGACGGGGACGGCGACGATGATCCGAACGGCGCCCCGATGGCGCGCCCAGCGAACAGCGGCGATCATGGTCGCCCCGGTCGCCAACCCGTCGTCGACGAGTAGGACTTCCTTGCCCTCGAGGTCGAGCGGTGGACGGTCGCGATGCAGGACGAGGTCGAGAGCCGCTGCCTTCGCCAGGGCGTTCTCGACGGCTCGGTGCACTTGTTCCTTTGTGAGCCCGTCGCTCGACCGAACGTAGACGCCGTCTCGGCTCGGCGTCACGCCACCGATCCCGTACTCCGGCTGGCGAGGATGGCCAACTTTGCGCACTGCGAGAGCGTCAAGCGGGAGTGACAGGCGAACCGCGACCTCGGCCGCGACCGGGACGCCTCCGCGCGCGAGGCCGACGACCACTCCATCCGTCGACACGAGTCTGACCGAGTTCCACTGCCAGCCGTCTGCCGGCATCCGCACGATTCTCGAAGAGAACGTCCACGGCTCGAATTGTGGCGAAGCGCTCGAGTCCTTCGGGGCCGCGATCCGATCGCCGACGGGTCGGGGACGGCGGGGCTCCCCCTCCGACTTCACTCGCGGCTAGGGCCCGAATCCCGGCGGCCAATTCGATCCCGCGAGTCTCCGAAACTGGCGGTGGCCGGTAACCTCAGCAAGGGAGATGGCTGCCGCACCCAGCTTGCCGCTGATTCTGGCTCGCGAGTTCGCCGCCAACGTGGCGACTCCGTTTCTCGTCCTCGACCGCGAAGGCACGCTTGTCTATTTCAACGAGCACGCCGAGCGGTTGATGGGGTCGACGCCCGGCGAGCTTTGCCCGCTTCCTGAGTCTGGAGTGGCGGCAGCGCTTCTCGATCGAGCGTCTCGACGGCAGTGAGGTCGCAGACGAGGAGGCGCCGTCGGCGACCGCTCGCCGCGAGCGGCGACCTGTCCACGAGACGCTCGTCTACACGGGTCTCGACGGTCAAGCGGCGAGTGCTCGAGGTCACCGCGACACCATTGCTCGGCCGTGGAGATGCCCTAGAGGGAGTGTTCCTGCTCCTCTGGGAGGTCGTGTGAAGGCGATGGTCTGGGGCTGCCGCGGCTCTTTGGCGACTCCGGGGCCTGACACGATCGCAAGCGGCGGCAACACCTCCTGCCTCGAGGTCCGTCTCGCCGACGATTCGTTGCTGGTGCTCGACGCTGGAACTGGCATCCGTGCGCTCGGGCTCACGCTTGGCCGCGGCCACCAGCGGCCACTGCACATCTTGCTCACGCACCTGCATCTCGACCACATCGAGGGCCTCGGCTTCTTCGCGCCGCTCTGGATCCAGGAGCAGGAGCTTCACTTGTGGGGGCCACCCTCACCGGGCGCCTCGCTCGAGCGGAGGATCGCCCGCTACCTGTCACCACCCCTCTTCCCGGTCACGCTCGACGAGATGCCGGCTCGAATCCACTTCCACGACTTCCCGGAGGGTGAGTTCGAGATCGGCACGGCGACGATCAAGGCGGTCCCCGTGATCCACCGTGGCCCGACCGTCGGGCTGCGGATCAGCGACGCCAGCGGCTCGCTCGCCTTCATCCCCGACCACGAGCCATATCTGGGCTTCGCCCCCGGCGAATCAGCTTCCGAGTTGGACGAGCGGCTACGCGCTCGCCCACCGGGTCGACACTCTGATCCACGATGCACAATACGCCGAGGACGAGTACCCCTCCCGGCGCGGCTTCGGCCACTCGAGCATCGCGCACGCGGTCGCCTTCGCTCAGCAGCAGAGGCCGGCGAGCTCGTGCTCTTCCACCACGACCCCAATCACTCGGACTCCGAGCTCGAACAACTCGAGCAAAGGGCGGGCGAATTATGGGAGAGGTCAGGCCCGGCGCCGACGCTCGCGCGCGAAGGAATGCAGATCACAACCTCGGCCGGTTAGTCACCTGTCGAACTGCTCGAACGCGCGCGGTATCAGGGGCGACTCGCTAGGAGGCCGTCGCAGCCCATAGAATCCGCCTCAGTGGCCGCCGCCGACGTCGACGACTACCTGCTTTGCGTCGAGGAGCCGAAACGCGACACACTGCAGACGCTTCGCAGCACGATCCTCGAGATCCTGCCCGAGGCCGAACAGCTGATCTCGTACGGTATCCCCGCGTTTCGGGTGGAAGGCAAGACCGTCGCAGGCTTCGCCGCGTTTCGGAAGCACCTGAGCTACCTGCCGTTCAGTGGCACCGTTCTCTCACAGCTGGCCGACGAGCTCGAGGGGTACACGACGACGAAGAGCGCCCTTCACTTCGGCGTCGACGAGCCGCTGCCAAAGGCGCTCGTCGAGAAGCTGATCGCCGCCGGCGTGCGGAAACCCGGTAGGGCGCGCTCTTTCTCAAAGAGAGGCTCTCCCGAAGCGTCGCTCCCGCCCCGGGCGTCGACGAGGCCGGCGCGGGAGTCTGGGATACTCGGCCCGGATGAATGCTGCGGCGATTCCGGCGCCGGTGAGGCGTCAGGCCGAGGATCTGAGCTCGGTGGTGCCGGATCCGCCTCCCGAGCTGGGCATGCGGCGGATCGTGACGCCACGGTACTGCCTGTTTGCGACGCCGATGCCTTCGCTGACGTTTGTCGATGCGTTGCGCCTGACCGAGGACGAATTGGACGAGACGATCGATGAGGTGCGCTGCACGTTGCGGGAGATGGGGCGCTCGCAGGCTCTATGGAGTGTGGGGACTTCCGCCCGGCCCGAGGGGTTGGCAGAGTTGCTGACCGCGCGGGGTATGACGCCGTACGACGACCCGCCTCTGGAGCCGAGTGGGAACTGCATGGCGATCGTCGAGCCGCCGAGGGTGGGCGACCTACCGGACATCGAGATCCAGCTCGCAGACACGATCGAGCGGCTGCGCGAGGCCGAGGAAGTCGAGAGCAAAGCGTTCGGGATCGCCGACGAGGACCGACGCGGCCTGCAATCGATCATCGAGGCGCGACTTCGTCTCCAACAGGAGGAACGGACCGTCCTCCGCCAATGGGTCGCGTACATCGACGCCGAGCCGGTCGGCACAGGCCGCGGCATGTTCCTCGCGCACGGCATCAACCTCTCGGGCGCCGCAGTCCTGCCATCCGCGCGCGGGCATGGCGTCTATCGGGCGCTGATCGGCCACCGCTGGCGGGACGCAGTCGCACGCGGCACGCCTGCACTCACCGTCCAGGCAGGCGCCATGTCGACGCCGATCCTCGAGCAACTCGGATTCGTCACCGTCGCCCGAACAGAGCACCTGCGCGACCGCTTCTAGCTGCGATCTGCGCGCGATTACCTTCGCCGAGAGCGGATCCGGCTCGCGGCATTCAAAGAAAAGCGTCATCCCGCAGCACCGCATGAACGCCCAGACGTCCCGTTGACCACCTGCGTCACCCGCAGATCGACAACCACCGACGCAAACGCCAGCGCATCCGCCCGCGTCATCCCTAGCTCCCGCTCCATCAGATCGAGCATCCCGTCGACCGCGATCCTGGCCGCGCGGCCGAGGTGCTCGTCGAAGCCGAACGTCAGCCAGCTGTCGGCGACCCGGGCGAACGGCCACTCGAGCTCGATGTCGTCGCGCACGTCGAGGGTCAGCTCTGCCGAGACAGCGCACTCGATCGCCGTCCCGGAGACCTCGCCGTCGCCCTGGGCGGCGTGACCGTCGCCGGCCGAGAAGAGCGCGCCGTCGACCGGGATCGGCAGAAACAACATCGCCCCCGCCACGAGCTCCTTGCAGTCGATGTTGCCGCCGCAGCGGCGCGGCGGGTGCGTCGAGTGGAATCCCGGCTCCGGCGGCGGCATCCCCATCACGCCGAGGAACGGCGCCAGGCGCACCGAGCGCCCGCCACCGCGACCGACGTCACCGTCGAGCTCCCAGCGGATCAGGTGCGGCGGCTCCGTCAGGGTCACGCCCGTCCGCCCCGGTCGCACCGCATCGATCCGCGACGACGAGGATCTGGCCGGCCCGCGCCCCTCGCACCTCGATCGGCCCCATGAGCGCATGACCCGTCTCGACCTCGGGATCCCGTGGCACGAGCTGCTCGCCGCTCTCGAGCGTCCACATCCCGTCCGGTATCGCGAGCGCGACCGAATCCCCGGGCTCGATCGTGAGCACGGGCGGCAGCTCGCGCGAGAAGACGCCGTGCAGGTTGTGTGCCTCCGGCTCTAGCGCGTGCAGCACGCGCGCCACCTACGGCTAGCGATCCTGGAGCGCGTCCAGCCCGACCGTGAACGCGAGCAGGAGCCGTCGGTCGATCGGGCCGATCTCGGGCTCGAGCTCGAGCACGTAGCGATCGCGGAACTTGCCGAGCACCCGCTTGTAGTGGCCGACCGGCTGCCCCTCGTGGCGGAGGACGAAGTTGAACGGCAGCCACTCGAGGAGCGAGAAGATGTCCGGGCCGAGCGCCGCGAACCGCCGCACGAGCGAGATGATCCAGCTCGCCTCGTGCGCCTCGAGGATCTCCTCCCCCGCCGCGTCGCGCACGTGCCAGTGGCTCCGCAGCAGCGAGCGCGTGAAATCCTTCTCCAGCAACCCGATCACGGCACCGTCGGCGTCGAGCACCTCGTGGCGGCCGCGGAACTCGAACACCGACTTCGACTTGATCATGAACAGGTGCTCCTCGCCGTCCGGCGTGAGGCGGAAGCGGATGTCCTCCTTGATCTTCATCCTCTTCTGCTTGACGTAGAGGAGCGGTGGCCCCTCCTCGCTCGAGCCCGGAGCGGGAATGCTGATCCGGTACTCGTTCGAGATCGGCTTGAACACCTGCTGGATGAGCAGCCGATTCGCGGCCTCGAGTTCCTCGAGGACGGTTCCGGGAGCGGAGGGTGAGAACGCCACGAGGTGAGCCTAGACGCCAACGAGCGCCGCCGCGGAATGCGTTGACCTTCACATTGTCCTCCGCGCGCGGTACAACCACAGGTGCGCATGCCGTTGCGTGTCCTTGTTCACTTCCCGGAGCCCGCCACTCCGAAAGTGGTCGACCGCTCCCCTCCCGACCGCCCCGCCATCGGGGAGGAGTTCCTACCCGGGTGGAAAGCCTGCGACTACAACCTCGTGCGCGGTAACTGGGAGGGCGAGGAATACCGCTACGAGGTCTGGGTCATGCCGCTATCGAGCGACGCCTGCTAGGAACCGGCGCTCTCGGGCTCAGCCATTCAGTAGAGCGTCAACCGCCAGACCAGCGCGACGGCGGCGCTCCGCCGACTCAACCGGGTCATGAGCGGTTGCCAAGAGCACCCCTGCGATAACGCCGAGCCGACCACCTGGGAACCCGACGTCACCCTCGTTGTCGACGCGGTAGAAGGGAACTGGCGACATGTTCCCACCCTGCCGCTTGGCCCGAACGCCGTGACGTCGTAGTCTAGGCAGTGCGGGATCTGTCTGAAGTTCGGTGCAATCCGACCGGAAGGAGCACGGAGTGGTTGGCCGGCGCGCGACAGCTTTGCTAGCTCTGCTGCTTTTCTTCGCCGGTGTGGTCGTCGCCGTCGTCGAGATCGTTCGCGACTTCCCCCGCGGTCTTGTGGTGATGGTGCTGCTGGCCGTCGGTGCCGTGGCTGCGTGGCACGCAGTACAACGGCGCGGGTACGTGCGGTACATCCTGCTGGCGAGCTTCGCGCTCCTCCTGGTCGCAGCCATCGTCGTGGTGCTCACCGGAGAGCGGCTCGGCGTCGGGCTCGTTGCGGTCGCTCTCATCCTCGTAAGTCTGGGTCTCGCCGGGCGTGTCTTCACGGTACGCGTGGCGCTCCCGGAGGCCGAGCCGCCGAAGCGCGCGATCGTCGTGTGGAACCCGAAGTCCGGCGGCGGGAAAGCTGTCAGCAACAACCTGGCGGACGAGGCGCGGGCGCGGGGGATCGAGCCGATCGAGCTGAAGCAGGGTGACGACCTGGAGCAGCTCGTCCGTGACGCGGTGGCCGCCGGGGCCGACGCGCTCGCCGCCGCAGGCGGCGACGGCACCCAGGCGCTCGTCGCCTCGATCGCAGCCGAGCACGACTTGCCCTTCGCGTGCATCCCGGCGGGGACCCGCAACCACTTCGCGCTCGATCTGGGGGTCGACCGCGACGACGTCGTCGGCGCCCTCGACGCCTTCGTCACGGGCGGAGAGCACCGGGTCGATCTGGCCGAGATCAACGGCCGCGTCTTCGTCAACAATGTCTCGCTCGGGCTCTACGCCGAGGCCGTCCAGCGCGAGGGGTACCGGGACGCGAAGCTGCGGACGATGCTCGACACGATGCCGGATATCCTCGGCTCCAAGCCCACTGAAGCAACGAGCGACCTGGGCTGGCGCGGCCCCGACGGCACCGCGCACGAAGGAGCAGCGGTGATCCTGATCTCGAACAACATCTATCGCTTCGGAGTCGTCGGATCCGGTTCCCGGCCGCGCCTCGACGGCGGCGAGCTCGGGATCGCGGTGTGGGCTCCGTCCCACAATGGAGGCGGGAGCTCCGAGCAGTGGTCGGCCCCCGATGTCGAGATCACCTCGACGCAGCCGATTCCGGTGGGAGTCGACGGGGAGGCACTCGTCCTCGATCCGCCCCTCCGGTTCGTGAGCCGGCCCGCCGCGCTGCGAGTCCGGATCGCGCCGCAGCACCCGGGCGCATCGCCGACAGCCAGCCTGCCGACTGGGTTCTTCGACTTCGTCCGGCAGCTGTTCGCCGTCGCGGTCGGACGCGCCTGAGAGGTGCGACACTTGTGTCCGGTCAGGTCAAGCGATGGCTCGGGCTCACGAGCGGCGAGGAGACCTTCGCCCATCCTCGACTGACCGCTCGATACGCGTCGGGCCTGATCGCGGCCGTCGTGGTGCTCGCGTTCCTGATCCCGACGGACCGCTCCGGCTCGACGAGCGGTGGGCGAGGCTGATGGAGGACGTCGAGGGATCCCTCCTCACCCACGTCGCGCTCGTCTTCAACGCCGTCGGCCACGGCATCCTGCGCGCTCTCACCACCGGCGGCGTCGGCCTCGTGCTCCTGATCAAGAACCGTCGCGCCGCGTTGCTCGCATTCATCCTCGCAGAGGCGCTGACGCCACTGCTCGTGAACCTGATCAAGCTGATCGTCGGCCGAGAGCGGCCCCCGGGAGCGATGATCGAGGCGCACGGCTCGTCCTACCCCTCGGGTCACGCCGCCTACGCGGGCGCGACGGCTGTGATCCTCGTTCTTCTCTTCACGAAGCCGAACCGGCATCGGCGCGGGTGGTGGGTGGCCGCTGCCGCCGTGATCGCCGGGATGGCCTGGAGCCGTACCTACCTGCACGTGCACTGGCTGTCGGACGCCGTCGCCGGAGCGGTCCTCGGCATCGGTGTCGCGCTCCTCAGCCTCGCGGTCGTCCAGATCCTCTCGACGCGATGGCGAGAACGAGGACGATCAGCCGTCCCGGCCGATCGCGGCGAGTGCATCGTCCAGCTCGTCGTAGAAGTGCGTGTGGTCGAGCGTCTCGAGCAACCCGTAGCGGACGACGAGATCGTGGAGGCGGCTCCGCAGCTCGACGAACAGCATGCTGATGCCCTGGGCATTGAGCTCCTTGTCGAGTCGCTCGAGCATGTCGGCGGCCGTCACGTCGATGTCGGTCACCGCCTCGCACTGGATGATGACCCAGCGGATGTCCGGCTTCCTGGCCATTGACCTGACCTCCTGCCGGAACTGGCCCGCGTTGGCGAAGAAGAGCGGCGCCTCCCACCGGAAGACGACGACCCCCGGGACCTGCGTCCCCTCGGGGTACCTGCGGATGCTGTGCCAGGAGTCGAGCGAGTCGACCCTGCCGAGGATCTCGCCCTTGGGCCACCAGCTCCGCCGGAAAAACATCAGGATCGAGAGCGCCACGGCGATGAGGATCCCCTCGAGCACGCCGAAGAAGATCACCCCGAGCGTGGCCGTGAGCATGAGCACGAACGACGACTTCCGGATCCGGAAGAACTTCGTCGCGGCGGTGACGTCCATCAGGGACAGGGCCGCAGCGATGACGATCGCAGCGAGCGCGGAGTTCGGAAGGTTCGAGAGCAGGTCGGGCAGCAGGACGAGCATCACCACGACGAGTGCGGCACCCACGAGGCCTGTCACCTGGCTCTTGGCGCCGCTCTTCTCCGCCACGGCCGTGCGAGAGCCGCTGGTCGAGATCGGGAATCCCTGGAACAGCCCGGCGAAGGCGTTGGCGGCGCCGATCCCGATCATCTCCTGGCTCGCGTTCACCTCGTCTCCGCGACGCGCTGCAAAGCTCGTCGAGGTCGCGATCGTGTCGGCCAGCGAGACGAGCGTGATCCCGACGGCCGCGGCCAGCAGCGCGCCCACGTCGCCGAGGTCGACCGAGGGAATCTGAGGCCGTGGAAAGCCCTGCGGCAGCGAGCCCACCGTCGTGACGCCCTTGGACGTCAGGTCGAAGACCGACACGGCGAGGGTGGAGAGAATGACGGTGATCAGCACGGCCGGAATCCGTGACGTGAAACGCGGCAGCACGAGCATCAACGCGAGCGCCGCCACACCGACGATCAGCGTGTCGCGATTGCGTTGGTCGAGGCCGCTCACGAAGGCCTTGACGTCTTCGATGAAGTCGTCCCCGTCGGTGGAGAAACCGAACAGCTTCGGGAGCTGGCCGACGACGATCGTCACGCCCAGGCCCATCATGTAGCCGACCTGCACCTCCTTCGAGAGCAGGTCTGCGACGAAGCCCAGCTTGCCGATCCCGAGCCCGACCTCGATCGCGCCCACGAGCAGCGCCAGGAAGCCGGCGAAGGCGACGAGCTCAGTGGGGTTGTCGGTGACTGCGAGCGGGAGGATCGCCGCGAAGATCAGCGGCCCGAGCGACGAGTCAGGCCCGAGGACGAGGACGCGCGAGGGACCGAAGATCGCGTAGCCGACGAGGCACGCGACGGTCGTGTAGAGGCCGTTCACCGCCGGTAGGCCGGCAAGCTCGGCGTACGCCATGCCCTGGGGCACGAGGATCGCGGCCAGCACGACGCCCGCAACCAGGTCGGATCGCAGCCAGCTCTTCTCGTACCGCGCGAGCATTGCGATCCCCGGAACCCAGCGACCGACGTTCTTGCTCGACACCCGCGCCATCGATCTACCCTTCCTCGCTGGATCGCGGAGCAGCGACCGCCGTCTCATCCGCGCTCTGCCGCACCCACAGCGTCACCAGCCGCGCCACCAGCGTCACGAGGAAGACCTGCCCGAGCAGCGCCTCGAGCGCCACGAGCGCCTGCGGCAACCCGACCGCCGGCGAGAGATCGCCGAAGCCGAGCGTCGTCAGCGTCACGAAGCTGAAGTAGAGGTACTCGGACTGCTGGTGGACTCCCGCCTGGGCGAAGAACGGGGCGTTGCGGAGGTCGGCCACGGCGAGGAAGAGAAACGCGAACAGGAGCCCGAGCAGCACGTACGTGCAGAGCGCGCCGGCGACGGTCTGGTGCGTGACGCGGCCGTGGCGCAGGACGCGGACGAGCGTCACGGGCAGCGTCGCGGTGACGAGGAGGGCCACCGGCAGCAGGTAGGTCAGCCCGACGAGCGACTCCGAGTTGACGAAGAGCACGAGCGGCGCGAGCACGACGCACGCGAGGATTGTCAGCCCCTGGCGCTTGTTGACCGTCTCGCCGGCGTCGGGGTCGCTGATCGCGACGACGAGGGCGACGGCGGCGAGGAGGGTGCTGCCGATCGCGCCCCAGCGCGGGTCGTCGATGACCTCGAGCAGGAAGAAGTTCGCGAGGAGCAGCACGAGCAGGCTGTCGTAGCTGTCGGCCAGGCGGAGGGCTCGTTGCCACATTGCTCCCGACCTTAGCCCGTCGGCCGGAAGCGGTCCGACCGGTTTGTCCCGATGCTGCCCCGGGTATCCCACGCGCCACACCCCGCGCACCCCAAACACACTGGAGGCACTCACATGTCCGAAATCTCTACCCCGCGTGAGCTGTTCGTGCACGAGCTCGGCGACATCCTCTACGTCGAGCGCCAGCTCGCGACGAAGGCGCTCCCCAAGTTGATCTCCGAGGTCGAGGACGACGAGTTCCGCTCGGCGCTCGAGGACCACCTCACCCAGACGAAGAAGCACGTCTCCAACGTCGAGCAGGTGTTCGAGCTCCTCGGCGAGGACGCCGAGGCCGAGGTCTGCCTCGCGTTCGAGGGCCTGACCAAGGAGCACGCACAGATGGTCGAGGAGACGTCGAGCGACCTGATCGACATGGTCGACCTCGGTGCGGCCGCACGCACGGAGAACTACGAGATCGCCGCGTACGAGACGCTGCGGCGGATGGCCAAGGCGCTCGGCGAGGACGACGCAGTCACGCTCCTCGACGAGAACCTGAAGCAGGAGAAGGACGCCCTCCACATCGTGGAGCGGATCGCAACGCGCGTCAGCAAGGACAAGGTCGCAGCGACCGTCTAGCGGCGAGGAGGGGCGGCCGTCCGCGCGCGCGGGCGGCCGCCCCTCCCCTGGGCTCATCCCCGCCCTGGACACCCGGCCGAACAGCAGTCCATCGGGTTGAAGAGCGGCATTCGGTGGAACCCATAGGTATGGGTCATTTCGAAACCCGTGTCGAGCCCGCCCTCGCGGCCCTTGCGTCGCTCCGTCATTCGCTCGACGCGTGGCTCGAGGGAGGCGGAATGGGAGAGCCGCCACGGGCGGCGGTTGTGCTCGCGACCCACGAAGCCGTCGCGAATGCCATCCAGCATGCCGGCGCACCGAGTCCCGTCGTGGTTCGCGGAGACGCCGACGCGGACGGCGTCGTCATCGAGGTGAGCGACGACGGCCATTGGAAGCCGCCCGCCGACCCACCATCCGAGGAACGCGGTCGCGGGCTCACCCTCATTCGGTCGCTGGTTTCCGATGCCCAGATCAGGACGGGCGACCGGGGCACCACCGTGCGTATCCACCAGCACGCGTAGCCGACTCCGGGCCGGAAAATCCCTGCTCAGCGGCACCCCGGAAGGGTGACGTCACCGCGTCGAGGCTGTGTCACGGTTGGACGGTGTCGGACCAGTGAGCTGTTCGGGACGGGAGGTCCCAGGGATGCCTAGAACGCGTGCCGGCCGCCTGATCCATGGCGGCCGCAACGGCCGCGTCGTGCTCATGGCTGCGGCCGTGGCGTCGGCCCTTGCCTTCTTCGCCATCAGCGAGATCGACCGGGCCGAGGTTCGGCGAAGCCGTCCTGTTCGGATTCGTGATCTCCCTGACGCTGGCTGCCGGCGGCTTCGGCCTCCGCGGCGGCCTGGTCGTCGGGATCCTGTGCAGCGGCCTCGCCGCGAGCTGGTGGCTGCAGCACGATGAGTACGAGGGGACCGTCTGGGTCGTCTCGCGCGCCGCGGTGTGCATCTCGGTGGGCGTCCTGCTCGGGTGGTTCCTCGACCAGGCGCGACGGCTCCTGCAAGACCTCGCGCACCACCACGAGTTCTCGCTCGACATGTTCGTGACGTCCAACTTCGCGGGCCGCGTGACACGGGTGAGCCCGTCGGTCACCCGCGTCCTCGGCTACTCGCGCGAGGAGTACCTCGCCCGGCCGTTCCTCGAGCGGATCCACCCGGACGACATCGAGCGCACGCAGGCGGCCGTTGCCCGACAGGCAGAGGGCGAGGAGCTCCTCAACTTCCAGAATCGCCATCGCGCCAAGGACGGGACGTACCGCTGGCTCGAGTGGACGTCACGACCCGATCTCGAGGCGGGCGAGATGCTCGCCGTCGCGCGGGACGTCACCGAGCGGAAGGAGAGCGAGGCTCGCGAACGTGCCTACCAGGAGCGCCTCGAGCGGGCCGTGAACGAACGCACGACCGAGCTCGAGCGGACGACGCGCGAGCTCGCCGAATCCCACCACGAGACGCTGACGCGGCTCGCGCTCGCCGCCGAGTATCGCGACGACGACACCCAGGCCCACACGCTACAGGGTCGCGGACACCGCCGCCCGGATCGCTCTCGAGCTCGGCCTCGAGGGGCACGAAGTGAAGCTGATCCGCGAGGCGGCGCTGCTCCACGACGTCGGCAAGGTCGGCATCCCGGATGCGATCCTGCTCAAGGCAGGCCCGCTGAGCGGCGAGGAGTTCGACGTCGTCAAGACGCACCCCGAGATCGGCCGTTCGATCCTCGCCGGGAGCCGCTCGGGCATCCTGCGCGCGGCCGAGGAGATCGCCGCCTTCCATCACGAGTGGTGGGACGGCAGCGGCTACCCCTACGGCCTCGTCGGCGAGGCAATCCCGCTCGCAGCGCGGATCGTCGCGCTCGCAGATGTCTTCGACGCGCTCACCCACTCGCGCCCGTACAAGCCGGCGTGGCCGCGCGCTGAGGCGCTGGCCGAGGTCCGGCGCCTGCGTGGCGTCCAGTTCGACCCCGCCGTCGTCGACGCGTTCGAGCACGTCGAGGCCCTCGACGGCGTGGCTCCCCTCCCGGGTGGGATCGTCGTGCCGCTCTTCGCCGCGGCCGCCGATGCCGCCGCCGGCGTCCGTCCCGGAGCCTCTACGCGGTAGCGGCGGGCACGGTCGACGCTCAGCCCGAAAGAGTGCGCGGCGGCTTGACTTTGCCGTCGGTCAGCTTCTTCGTCCACTCGTCGAGCGTCGCGATCAGCTCGTCGCGGTTCGTCGCCTGCTCGCTCACCTTGCCGTAGCCGACGCCGTCGTTCGCGGTGTTGAAGAGGCCGTCGACGCCGCCCTTGAATGTGTTGTCGACGACGAGCCCGATCGTGTCGGAGACGCCCACGTTGACCTTCTTCTGAGCGCTCGTCAGCACCTGCGGCCCGAGGAACGCCTGGTCGTTGTCGACGCCGATGCCCCACACGCCCTTGTCCCCCGCGGCCGTGATCGCCCCGAGGCCGCACTGGCCGGCCACCTGGAAGACGACATCCGAGCCCTCGGCGATCTGGTTCAGCGCGACCTCCTGGCACTTGTCCTGGGCGACGAAGTCCTGCGAGTAGCCGTTGAGCGTCTTGATGCCCGGCTTCAGCTGCTTCGCGCAGTACTGGTAGCCGGCGATGTACGCATCGACGGGAGGAATCTTGAGACCGCCGACCGACGAGATCGTGCCCGACGTCGACTCGGTCGCGGCTGCCACGCCGACGAGGCAGCCTGCCTCCTGCTCGGCGAAGACGATGCCGCGAACGTTTGCCGGCTTGCCCTTCAGGCTCGCGGCGTTGACGTCGATGATCGCGAACTTCGTGTCCGGATACTGCGCCGCGACGCTGGCGACCGAGTCGCCCATCAGGAACCCGACGGCGATCACGAGGTCGTAGCCCTGCTTGGCGGCCGTCGAGAGATTCGGGACGTAGTCGGCGGCGCTCTTCGAGATCAGCGCGCGGCCCTCGACCCCGTACTTCGTCTTCGCCTCCTGGAGGCCCTGGTAGGCGAGCGCGTTGAACCCCTTGTCGTTGAGGCCGCCGATGTCCGTGATCAGCGCCACCTTGATCGAGGACGCCTCGGGCTCGGACGACGTCGAGGAGGACGACGATGAAGAGGAGGAGCCGCAGCCGGCGGCCACGACGGCGAGAGACGACTGCGAGGAGGGCGATGCACGTCGTTCGCGCGCGCGGAATCATCGATCCTGCTTTCCGGGATTGCGGACCTTCAATCTTGCCCGTTTCGCTGCCGGAACACCAGCCGCATTCGCGCCGGCGGACGACGGTGCGTCAGCCCTGGTCGGACACTGCAGAGCTACGGTCGAGCCGTTCCTTCACGGTCGCCCGCAGGTCCTCGGCGAGCGCCGGGTAGCTCTTCTCGATCTGCCAGAGATCGCGCTTGAACAGCGTGATCAGCCGCATCGGGGTGACGGCGACGACGGACGCGGTGCGGCGGCCCGATGAGAGGAGAGCGATCTCGCCGAACACATCTCCCGCGACGAGCCCGGAGATCCGCTCGTCGCCACGGAGCACATCGGCGCTTCCCTCCTCGACCGCGAAGAACGCGTGGCCGAAGTCGCCCTCCGCCGCGAGCACGGCGCCCGCGTCGACCTCGAGCTCGTCCGCGAGGCCGGCGACGACGTCGATCCCGGAGTCCTCGAGCTCCGCGAAGAGCGAGATGTTGCGGATGCGCTCGGGGCTGACAGCCATCGACGCAACCTAACAAGGACCAAGGTGACGTTCTGGTTTCGGAGTGGTGAAAAAACTGTCCTGCGGTCGCTCCCTAGCTCGAGGCGAAGCGCCGGCTGAAGCGCATGTCGTCGGGGTAGGGGAAGAAGTCCACGATCTCGCCCCTCCCCACCTGCTCCTGGCAGCGCTGCCAGAACTCGGGCAGCAGCAGGTCGGCATGGTGGCGCATGAACGCCTCGCGCACCTGCGGGTTGCCGAGCAGGAAGGTCTCGAACTCCTCCGGGAAGACGTCGAGCGCGCCGACCGGATACCACGGCTCGCCCGAGAGCTCGGCCTCGGGATTCGGCGGCGGCGGGATGACGCGAAAGGTGCAGTCGGTGAGGTACTCGATCTCGTCGTAGTCGTAGAAGACGACGCGACCGTGGCGGTTGACGCCGAAGTTGCGCCAGAGCATGTCGCCCGCGAAGACGTTGGCGATCGCGAGGTCGCGGATCGTGTCGCCGTACTCCCGCACCACGTCCTCGACCTCCTCCGGCGTCGCCGTATCGAGATAGAGGTTGAGCGGGGTCATGCGCCGCTCGACGTAGCAGTGCCCGACGATCACGTTGGCTCCGTCCGGCTCGATCGTCGACGGCGCGAGCTCGAGCAGCTGCTCGAGCAGCTCGGGTGCGAAGCGGTCCCGCGGCAGCGCGAGGTTCTTGAACTCGAGCGTGTCCGCCATGCGGCCGACGCGGTCGATCTGCTTCACCATCAGGAACTTCCGCTTCACGGTCGCGCGGTCGGTCTGCTTCGAGTGCCCGAACTCGTCCTTGATCACCTTCAGCACGTACGGGTACGAGGGCAGGTTGAAGACGTGCATCACGAGCCCGGGCGTGCCGGGCGCCTCGACGAAGACGTCCTGCGAGTGGTGCAGGTGGTGGAGGAGGTCGCGGTAGAACAGCGTCTTGCCCTGCTTCGCGAGCCCGACGGCCGTGTAGAGCTCCGAGCGCGGCTTGCTCGGCATCAGCGTCTGCAGGAAGTGGATGTAGCCGGACGGCACGTCCATGTCGACCATGAAGTACGCCCGCGAGAGCGAGAAGAGGACCGAGATGCCCTCGTCGTCGAACAGCACCGTGTCGAGGACGAGGTTCCCGTCCGCGTCGTGGAGCACCGGAACGCCGAACGCGGTCTCGGCGTCGCCGTTGACGATCTTCCCGATCACGTAGGCGGCCTTGTTGCGGTAGAACGCCGAGCCGAGCACCTGCAGCTGGTGGTCGGGCTCGGGCGCCGGCAGCTCGCCGTCGAAGTGCTCGAGCAAGGCCTGCAGGAGGAAGTCGACGTCGCGCTCGAGGTTCGCGAACGGACGGCTCCAGCCGAAATCGGCGAAGACCTCGAGCAGCACGGGCCGCAGCCCGCGCTCGTCGGGGTAGTAGCTCCGGTAGATGGGCGGCTCGGACTCGATGTACTCGGTCGAGACCGCGGCCCGCACGAACGCGAAGTCGTTGTGGACGTACGTCCGCTGCAGCACCCGCGTGACGACCGAGTTGAAGAACGTCTCGGCGAGCTCGGGCCGCTTGTGATCGACGAGGAGGCCGATGTAGAGCAGCTTCGCGCTGCGCCAGATCGCATCGTCGAGCGACCCCGCGTCGAGCTCCTCACGCAGGCGCTCGACGCACTCCTCGACCCGCTCGTCGTAGTACCGGATGCGCTCCCGCACCGCCTGCTGCGCCTCCGGCCACGCAGCGACCTCGAAGCGGTGCTTCGCGTCGGCGCTCGTCTCGCGGAAGAGCCGGTAGTGGCGATCGAAGCCCTCGATCATCACGGCGGCGATGCGCTGCGAGATCTCGCCGGCCGGTGTCGGGTCGTGGTCGCCCATCGTGCGTGGAGCGTAGTCAGCGCCGCGCCGCGACTACTCTGTGTCGCATAGCCTTCAACTGACAATTTCCGAGAGAGAAGCGAAGCGAGGAGTCCCCTTATGACCGAGAAGTCACTCATCGAGGTACCGGCGGGCGGCGCCAGGATCGAGCCCGGGCAGCCGACCCCCGACAACCCGATCATCCCGTTCATCGAGGGTGACGGCATCGGCGTCGACATCACGCCCGTGATGCGCGCCGTCGTCGACGCAGCCGTCGAGAAGGCCTACGGCGGCGCACGCGCGATTCACTGGATGGAGGTCTACGCGGGGGAGAAGTCGACCCGGCTCTACGGCGCCGACGTGTGGCTGCCGGCCGAGACGCTCGAGGCGCTGCGCGAGTACTCCGTCTCGATCAAGGGCCCGATGACGACGCCGGTCGGCGGCGGCATCCGCTCCCTCAACGTGGCGCTCCGCCAGGAGCTCGACCTCTACGTCTGCCTGCGCCCGGTGCGGTACTTCACCGGCGTGCCGAGCCCGCTCAAGGATCCGACGAAGACCGACATGGTGATCTTCCGCGAGAACACCGAGGACATCTATGCCGGGATCGAGTGGGAGGCCGAGTCGGAGGGCGCGCGCAAGCTCATCGCCTTCCTCCAGGACGAGCTCGGCGTGCGGAAGATCCGCTTCCCGGAGACATCGGGCATCGGGATCAAGCCGATCTCCCGTGAGGGAACCGAGCGGCTCGTGCGGCGCGCGTTCCAGTACGCGATCACGAACGACCGCGAGTCGGTCACGCTCGTGCACAAGGGCAACATCATGAAGTTCACCGAGGGTGCGTTCCGCGACTGGGGCTACGCCCTCGCGGCGCGCGAATTCGGCGCCGAGTTGCTCGACGGCGGGCCGTGGATGACCTTCAAGAACCCGACGACGGGCCGCGAGATCGTCGTCAAGGACACGATCGCGGACGCCTTCCTGCAGCAGATCCTGCTGCGCCCCGGCGACTACGACGTGATCGCGTCGCCGAACCTGAACGGCGACTACATCTCCGACGCGCTGGCGGCCCAGGTCGGCGGCATCGGCATCGCGCCGGGCGCGAACATCGGCGACGAGGTGGCGCTGTTCGAGGCGACCCACGGAACGGCCCCGAAGTACGCGGGTCAGGACAAGGTCAACCCCGGCTCGCTCATCCTCTCGGCCGAGATGATGCTCCGCCACCTCGGCTGGTTCGAGGCCGCGGATCTGATCATCTCGTCGATCGAGGCCGCGATCCGCGATCGGCAGGTCACCTACGACTTCGCCCGCCTCGTCGAGGGCGCAACGGAGGTCTCCTGCTCGGCGTTCGGCCAGGCGATGATCGACCGCATGTAGCCCGGGCGGCCGCATCCGCCTGACCGCGATAGTGTCCTCCAATGCTCATCGACCTCAGCCACCGCATCACCGACGGGATGCTCACCTACCCGGGGCTGCCGGCGCCCGTGATCGGGACGCACCTCTCGCGTGAGGCGGCCGAGGAGATCTACGGCCCGGGGATCACGTTCCACATCGGCCTGCTGACGATCTGCACGAACACCGGCACCTACATCGACGTGCCGTTCCACCGCTACGCGGACGGACACGATCTCGCCGACCTCGCGCTCGAGCAGGTGACCGGCCTACCGGCCGTGCTCCTCGACCGCCGCGACCGCGAGGCGATCACGCTGACCGACGACGAGCTCGAGGGGCTGGCCGGGCACGCGGTGCTCGTGCGCACCGACCACTCGCAGCACTTCGGCACCGACCGCTACTTCGAGAGCCACCCACACCTCACGGCCGAGGCGGCGGAGGCGCTCGTGCGCGCAGGCGTCGCCTGCGTCGGCATCGACTCCCTCAACATCGACGGGACCTCGACGGGCGAGCGGCCGGTGCACTCGATCCTGCTCAAGGAGGGCATCCCGATCGTCGAGCACCTGACCAACCTGGCTGCTCTCCCGGCCGACGGCTTCGCGTTCACGGCGGTGCCGCCGAAGATCGAGGGTGCCGGGACGTTCACCGTGCGCGCGTTCGCCGCGACCTGAGCCGCCGCCGGCCGCTGCCGCCCGCTCAGCGAGCGGTGACGGCGATGCTGTACGTCGCGTCGCGCACGCGCGTCGCGAGCGTGACGGCGAGGTAGAGCGTCCGCGCCGCACCGGTGTTCTTGTAGGTGAGGGTGACCGTCGCCCTTCGACGTGACGCCGTGGGCAACCCGGTCCCTGCTCGGCGTCGCCTCCATCACCGTCTGCGTCGCCGGCGTCCAGAGGCCGAGTGCCACCCCCGCAGCCGCCGGCACCTTGACGGTGACGGTGCCGTGGCCGGGAGCGAAGACCCGATACACGTCACGCGGGTCCTCCACGGTCGCCAGCCGGCCGGTCGAGCGTGGTCGACGGCTTCGCCCTCGTGGTCAGCGGTGGGATGCCGTTGTCGAAGATCTTGCCCGGCGCCACGTAGTCCATGTCGTCGTTCGGCTCGAGCGGATCGGGCACCGGCGCCGCGTAGGCGAGCGCGGCGGGGACGTTGAGAAGGCCGAAGCCCGATGCGTCGTCCCTGCCCGGCGCGTCGATGTCGACGGCGGAGCGGCGCATCACCTCGAACAGCTGGCTCGCGTCGAGCTCGGGCCGCACGGTCCAGACCCACGCCGCCGCACCCGCGACGAGCGGCGAGGAGAAGCTCGTTCCCGCCTCGGGCGCCCAGCTGTTGTCGAGCGCCGTCGCCACGGTGATGTCCTGTCCCGGCGCCGCGATATCGACGAAGCGTGACCGGCTCGAGAACGACGTAACCCTGTTCTGCTGATCGGTCGCGGCCGCGGTGAGCACGTGGGGCAGGCTGGCGGGGAACGAGAGCGGACTGCTGATCTCACCGTCGTTTCCCGCCGCAGCCACGACGAGCATGCCCTTGTGGATCGCCGTCTCGATCGCCTGCTGGATCGGCAGGAACGACCGCTCGGCGCCGAGGCTCAGGTTGATCACGCCGGGGCCCTGGTTCGCGGCGGCGAGCACGCCGGCGACGATGTCGCTCGTCTGGAGCGCGGTGCCCGCACCGAGCGCGGCATCCCACGTCTGGAGGAGCGCCTCGGGATAGATGCCCACCATGCCGACGTCGTCGGCGGGTGCGCCGATGAGCGATGCGACGGCCGTGCCGTGGACACCGCCGAGCGGCGCCGGCTCCTGCGCGTTGAGGGTGACGATGCTCGAGCGCCCGGCGAACTCCGGGTGTGCCACATCGACACCCGAGTCGACGATCGTGATCGGCTTGCCGGGGCCGGGCGGGGTGAGGCCGACGACGCCGATCGCTGCCCGCCACCACTCGGTGCCGACGAGGGGATCGGTGAAGTCGGTCACGCTCATGGTTCCGGCGACGGTGTCCGGCGTCGTGAAGCGGAGGGCGTGGCAGGCGCGGATGCGGGGCAGCACCCGCGCGGCCGCATCGCTCTCGAGCCGATAGAGCCGCAGGCTCGCTGCGACGGTGGTGGCACCCGCGCCACGAAGGATCGAGGCAGCGTCACACGACGCGGACGGCCTGAGCTCGACGAGCTGCGGTGAGGCGGAAGCCGTCGGCGTGTGGATGACCGCCCCTGCGGAGAGCAACGCCAGTGCCGCGCACCCTGCGCCGAGCACCAGGTGCACCGCGCGCGATCTCACACCGAGGAGGGACCGGTCGGGAGATGGGAGGAGCGATCGGCGAGGCCGACCTCCTCGAGCAGTGCCAGGATCGTTCACGCAACTCCGCCGAGCTTACCCCCACGGGTGAGGCCCCTGCCTCGACGTTGACGAGTGCGTTCACGATCGCATTCATTTCAGTCCCGCGCCGCGACCACTGCAACCGCGTCGGCGGACGACATCACCTCGATCACCTCGAAGCGCACGAGGTCGTCCCACGCCTTCATCCACTCCTCGAGCAACGAGCGGTCGGCGCACTCCATCACCTGGTAGCAGCGAGTCAGGTCGTCGGTCACCCAGCTGCCGTGGTACTCGAGCCCCGGCGGTGCCATCCTGCCGCGCTCCGCGAACCGGCGATACACGGGCGCCGGGTCGCCGCCCTCGAAATGCTCGACGATCATGAACAGCATCGACGCATCATCCACGATCATCAAGCCTCTCGGTCGCCTCACACGCGGAGCGGTGCCGGCGTTTCACCTCGCATGACACCTCATCTCAACCAGCTACGACAGCCCCGTCGGCGTGCTGACCCTCGTCGCGGGTGACGAAGGACTGCGCGCCGTGATCTGGCCCGACGGCCGCCTCGACCGCGTCGGTCTCGCCGGCGAGAGCATCACCCGCGGCGACACGCCGGTTCTCGACGCAACGGCCGGGCAGCTCGACGAGTACTTCGCCGGCACGCGCACCGACGTTCGACCTCCCCCTCGACCTCCACGGCACGCCGTTCCAGCTCGCAGCCTGGCAGGCGCTCGCCGGATCCCGTAGGCGAGACCCGCACCTACGGGGAGCAGGCGGACCGGATCGGCCGGCCGACGGCCGTTGGGGACAGAAGCAAGACGCAACGGAACCAGGTACGCACAACATGA